>OZ253937.1:0-1742500 GCA_965267185.1 Alphaproteobacteria bacterium
GCAGTACGACGACGCGCTGGCCAACTTCGAGCCGCTGATCGGCGAAGGCCATACGCCGGCGCAAACGGCGCTGGGGTTGATGTACATGAACGGGCTGGGCGTCGCGGCGGACCCGGCGCGGGCCGCCGACCTGTTCCGGCAGGCGGCGACGGCGGGCAACGTAGCGGCGGCGAACTACCTGGGGATCCTGTACCAGGCGGGGCTCGGGGTGCCGCGGCAGCTCGACGAAGCGGTGAAGTGGTTGCGGCAATCGGCGGAGGGCGGCTACCCCGAGGGCGAACTCAACCTGGGGGCGACCTATGAAGCCGGCCTCGGGGTGCCGGTGGACTACGAACAGGCCGCGTTGTGGTACGGCCGGGGCGCGGACCGGGGCCTGGGCGGGGCGCTGTACCGGCTGGCGCTGCTGTACGACAGCGGGCGCGGGGTGGCGCAGGACGCGGCGCGGGCGGCGGTGCTGCTGGAACGGGCGGCGGCGCGCGGAAACGCACAGGCGCGCACGGCGCTGGGGCACAAATACCTGATGGGCGACGGCATCGCGGCGGACCCGGTGGTGGCCTACATGTACCTGACCCTGGGGGCGTCGCTGGGCGACAAATCCGGGGCGGCGACGATGGCCGAACTGGAGCGGACGCTGACGCCCGCGCAGTTGGACGAGGCGCGCCGGTTGGCGCGCAACTGGCGGCCGGGCTAGCCGGCTAGGACGCCATCTCCAAGCCGCCGGCATAGGGCTCCGCAGTTTCCGTGGCGCCGTTGCGAAAGTCGCCTTCCAAAACATGGACCTCATCCGCGCGCCATGACGCGACGACCTGGTCGCCGATGTCGATGGGGTCGGCGAAGTACTGCCCATCGGGGACGTAGGCGACGAGCTCGGGGTTTTCCGGCGCCTCGACGGTGACCTTGACGTAGGTGCCTTGGTACTCGATGGCGCGGGCGGTGCCGACCAGGTGGTTTGCGGCGCCGCCGGTGGAATCGCCCTTGGCGAGGACGGTCTGGTCGCGGCGGACCGATAGGTAGAGCGTATCGCCGGCGGCCGGCGCGAGGCTGCCGGTGTCGAATTCGAACGGGTTGCCGTTGGCGCTGCGCACGACGACGTTGCTGCCGCTGAGGGATTCGACGGTGCCGTGCAAGACGTTGTGGCCGCCCATGAAACGCGCGACGTAGGCACTGTTGGGCCGGGCATAGACATCCTCCGACGACGAGGCCTGCTTGATCTTGCCCTGATCCATGACCACGACTTGGTCGGCGACGGCGATGGCCTCGAGTTGGGTATGGGTGACGTGGATGAAGGTGATGCCGAGATCGCGCTGCATGCGGCGCAGCTCGCCGCGCATTTGCAGGCGCAGAAACTCGTCGAGGGCGGACAGGGGTTCGTCCAGCAACAGGACGCGGGGGTTGGAGATGACCGACCGCGCGAGGGCGACGCGTTGCTGCTGGCCGCCGGAGAGCTGGGCCGGCATGCGTTCGGCGAGGGCCTCGAGCTGGACCTTCTCGAGCACCTCGTAAGCCTTGGCGCGGCGTTCGGGCTTGGCGATGCCCTGCATCTTGAGGCGGAAGGCGACGTTGTCGAGCACGGTGAGGTGCGGGAACAGGGCGTAGCTCTGGAACATCATGGCGGTGCCGCGTTGCACCGGGCTTTGGCCGAGCACCGACCCGCCGCCGATCATGACGTCGCCCTCGGAGGGTGTTTCGTGGCCGGCGATCATGCGCAGGATCGTCGTCTTGCCACAGCCGCTCGGGCCGAGCAGGCAACAATAGGTGCCGCCCTCAATCGTCAGGTCGATGTCGTCGACCGCCTTGAGGCTGCCGAACTGTTTGGTGATTCCCTTGAGGTCGACTTGACCTGGATTGACCATGCTACAGGCTCGTTTTGTTGCGGCGACGATGCTGGATGAGGGCGATGGACCCGAGCGCCAAGGCGATGGCGGCGAAGGAGATCGCGGTGGTGACCGTGCCGAGGGCGTAGAGGGCCGGCGAGGTCACGTTGGTGGTCATGGTGTAGATCTCGATCGGCAGGGTGTTGCGCGGGCCGACGGTCAGCCAACTGCGCGGGAACTCGTCGTAGGACAAGGTGAAGCCGAACAGAGCGACGGCGATGATGCCGGGTAGGACAATGGGGATGATGACCTGGGTCAGGGTCTGCCAACGGCTGGCGCCGAGATCGCGGGCCGCCTCCTCATACGACGGGTCGAGGCGGTTGAGGACGGCGAACATGATCAGCAAGCCGAACGGCAGGGTCCAGCTGAGGTGGGCGCCGAGGGCCGATGACCACCAGCGGGCGGGAATGCCGAGGAACTGGAAGGCGACGACGATGCCGATGCTGAGCACCAGGCCGGGCATGATGAGGCTGGCCAGCGCGGCGTAGAAGACGACCGTCGAGCCGAAGAAGCGGCGCCGGAAGGCGAGGCCGGCGGCGACGGAGACGACGACGGTGACGACCATGACAAACAGCGCCAGCGGCAAGGTGCGGCTGAAGGCGCCGCCGACGTCACCGGTGCGGGCCTGGCCGAACAGGGCGCCGAACCAATGCAGGCCGGGGTCCTTCAAGGGGAACACCAAGCCGCCGGTCGGGCCCTGAAACGACAGGATGAAGATCGAGATCATCGGGCCGTAGAGGAAAATGACGAACAGGGTGAACAAGGTCGCCAAGACGTAGAAGGTCCATGGCCGGCGGTCGTGTTGGGTGTGCATGGCTTAACCGGTCAGTTCTTTGCGGACATCGACGACGCGGAGAATGCCGGTGGCGATGAGCACGACGATGAACAACAGGATGATCGAGTTGGCCGCGGCGCGCGGGTAGTTGAGGACGCCGAGGTCGAGGAAGACGCCGGAGGAGACCGAGCCGGAGAGGCCGCCGCTCATCACCGCGACGACGAAGAAGTCGCTCATCACCAGGGTGACGACAAAGACGGCGCCGAGGGCGATGCCGGTCTTGGACAGGGGAATGATGACGTTCCAGATGACCTTCCAGCGGCTGGCGCCGGCGTCGATGGCGGCCTCGACGAGGGCCTTATCGATGCGGGCCATGGAATTGAAGATCGGCACGATCATGAACAGGGTGAACAGGTGGACGTAGGAGATGACGACCGTGAAATCGGAGAACAGCAGCCACAACAGGGGTTCGTCGACGACGCCGGTCTTGATCAGCGCGGTGTTGACCAGGCCTTCACGGCCGAGGAGCGGCTTCCACGAAATCATGCGGATGATGTTGGAGGTCCAGAACGGCACCGTGCA
The DNA here is from genome assembly GCA_965267185.1 of Alphaproteobacteria bacterium. Classification (GTDB taxonomy): domain Bacteria; phylum Pseudomonadota; class Alphaproteobacteria; order UBA6615; family UBA6615. Next base: position 3,232 of record OZ253937.1, read on the forward strand.
GACGAGAAACAGGCCGATGGCGATGAGCAAGGAGCGGACGTGGAAGACGAGGAAATAGGCGATCCAGAAGCCAAGGAAGATGGTTATGGCGAGGACGATCGCGGTGAACTTTAGGGTCGACAGATAAAGCTGCAGGTTGACCAGGCTGGTCAGGATGCCGGCGTAGTTCTCGAAGGTGAAGGCCGGCACGAGGCCGACGAACAACTGATTGCGGAATACGCTGACGACGATGACCAAGGCCATGGGGACGACGAGGAAGAAAAACAGCACCAGGGCCAGGGGCAGGACCTGCAGGTAGGGGACGATGGATTTGCGGGTCATCGTCCCCCCCTACGGATAAGGGGACGGCCGTGAGGCCGTCCGCGCTTACCGGCAACGAACAATGGGGCCGGGTTAGGCCGCATTGAATTCGTTCCACTTGGTGAACAGGAAATCAGCCTCGTCCATGAGGTTGTTCCAGACAGCGACTTCGCTGAAGCGCTGTTCGTAGGAACCGCCGTCGCGGACCTCACCGGCCTGGTTGGTGACCTCGCCGGTCGGGCTGGTGATGGTGTCGGTGGCCGCCTGACCGCCGTAGAAGAAGCCCCACTCGTTGTCGGTGAGGAAGTTGCGGGCGGTTTCGGGCACCGAGATGTAGTAGCCCTGCTTGGCGATGAAGCCGCCCATCCAGCCGGAGATGTACCAGTTGAGGTACTCGTAGGCGGCGTCGAGCTTGAGGCCCTCGAGGTGGCCCATCAATGCGAGGCCGTTGCCCCAGCCGCGCAGGCCTTCCTTGAGGCTGACGTACTCGACGTTGATGCCCTGGGTGCGGACGGCGGTGACCGCCGGCGACCACATGGACTGGATGACGACCTCGCCGGCGGCCATCAGGTTCACCGACTCGTCGAAGGTGTTCCACAGGGCGCGCCAGTGGCCGGCCCGCTTGAGCTCGATGAGCTGGTTGATGGTGGCCTCGATCTCGTCGCGGGTCGGGTTGCCGCGGTCGGCGTAGGTCTGCAGACCGGCGGCCTCCATGGCCATGATGGCGTCCATGATGCCGATGGTGGGGATGTTCTGGATCGCCGCCTTGCCGGCGAACTCGTCGTTGAACAGCTCACCCCAGCTTTCGATGGGCCGGCCGATGAGGTCGGGGCGAATGCCGAGGGTGTCGGCGTTGTAGACGCCCGGCAGGAAGGTCGCGTACTCGGTGATGCCATCGTGGAACGTGCGGCCGTCGATGGCGTCGCGGTACATGAACTCAAACGGCGAATCGCCTTCGCGGGAGACTTGGCCGCCTTCGAACTGACCCTGGGTGTAGATCGGGGTGACCTTGTCCCAGAGGCCGATGCGCGAGGTCTGAACGGCTTGGGTGACGCCCTGGGGCACGTAGACCTTGGCCTGCCAGATTTCGGAATCGGCGACGTCGATGGCGCCGGGGTCGGTGGCCATGCGGTTGAGCAGACCACTGTGATCGGTGACCGACATCTCGACGTTAAAGCCGAGGTCTTCGGTCGCCTGGCGGGCGATGTCGATGAGCACCGAATAGGACATGCCCGTGTGGTTCAGGGTGATGTCCTTGATGTTCTGGGCCCAGATGGTCGGTGCGCCAATGACGCCGGTACCGGCTGCCATGCCAGCGGTTGCGGCGGCCCCCTTCAAAACGTCGCGGCGGCTCAGCGCCTTGGTTTTTTTGGTTTTTTTCGTCATTCGAAAAACTCCTCCTGGTTTGGCGGGTGGTCCCGGTCACCTCGCAATTTATGTCGCTATCGGAAGGACTTAGAGATACTGCGCTCGCGTTGGTTTGGGACTGTCCGAGTTCATGTGGAGATCATCTTCTTTTCGATGCCGACGCCGGCGGCGACGGCGCGCTCGTATTCGAGGGGAACCGTTGCCGAATCCTGCAGGGCGATGCCGGTGGAATCAAACACCGTGATCTCCTGGTCGTCGCGGCGGCCGTCGAGGTTGCCGACGATGACCTGGCCGATTTCGCCGGCGAGGTCGTCCTCGGCGATCAGCCCGGTCGACAGGGGCACGTTGATTTCGCCGTCGGTGCGGCATTGGCGAATGTCGTCAACGAAGACCCGGGCACGCTGCAAGATGGTGCCCTCGAGTTCCTGGTCGCCGTCCTTGTCGGCGCCGACGGCGGCGATGTGGGTGCCGGGGGCGATCCACTCATCCTTGACGATGGGGCCGCGGGCGGGCGTCAGGGTGACGACGACGTCGGCGCCGGAGACGACCTCCTGCACGTCGCGGGAGCCGTGGATGTCGAGGTGCGGAAACAGCGGCCGTTGGCTGGTCAGGAAGTCGTCCAAGGTCGCCTGGGAACGGCTCCAGACGCGGACCTGTTGCCAGTCGAAGACCTCGTTGCAGGTGGCGAGGGCACCTTCGGCCATGTTGCCGGCGCCGACGATGGCGAGGACCTTGGAGTCCTTGCGGGCGAGCCACTTGGCGGAGACGGCGGCGGACGAGCCGGTGCGCATGACGGTGTGGTGGCTGCCGTCGCAGATGGCCAAGGGGAAGCCGGTCTCCGGATGGGTGTAGATGAGGATGGAGAAGACGGTGGGCAGATCGAAGCGGGCGCGGTTCTGCTCGCGGATCGAGACCCATTTGCAGGCGGCGGCCTCGGGCTCCTCGATGTAGGAGGGCATGGCCTCCCACTCGCCGGGGTACTTGTCGAGGACGATGTGGCCCTTGGGTTCCATGAAGAAGCGGCCGGCGCCGTGCATGCGGTAGGCCTGCTCGACACAGTCGTTGTATTCGCCGGGGGTGAGCAGGCCCATCATCTCGGTGCGGCCGAGGATGAGGGTCTTGCGGCTGCGCCAGTTTTCCATGACCGCGCCCCCTACTCCGCGGCCGCCGACGACGGCGGCTTGGGGGCCGAGCCGAAGCGGGCGAAGTCGCCGGTGAAGTGCTTCTGCTCGGGCGGGCGGTAGGTCTTGTGCTTGCTGGTGCTGCGGCCGAGTTCGACCATGGCCTCGGCGAGCTTGACGGCGCAGACGACGCCGTCGAGGACGGGGATGCCGAGTTCGGCCTCGAGATCGTCGGCGAAGTCGGCGAAACCAGCGCAACCGAGGAGGATGGCCTCGGCATCGTCCTCGACCATGGCGCGGCGGGCCTCGTCGCGCAGGGTGCCGAGGGCGGCGTCGACGTCCTTTTCGACATCGAGCACGTAGAGGGGCGTGGTGCGGATGCTGACCACCTTATGGCTGAAGCCATAGTTGGCGACCATCTCCTCAAGCATGGTCTTGATGCGCGGGATGACGGTGACGATGGAGAAGCGGGCGGCGAGGATGGACGCGGCGTAGAGCGACGCCTCGCCGATGCCGATGACCGGCTTGGTGGTGACTTCGCGGGCGCCCTGGAGGCCGGGGTCGCCGTAACAGGCGACGATGTAGGCGTCGCAGCCGTCGCGGTCGCCCTTCTGGACCTCGTCGATGACGCCGGGGGCGGAGAGGAACTCGTCGTAGTAGGACTCGATGGAGGCCGGGCCGAAGGTCGGGCTGACGGCGATGATCTCCGAACCCTGGCGGGCGATGGACCGGCCGGCGCGGCCGATGGCGTCGGTCATCGCCTGGGTGGTGTTGGGATTGATGATCTTGATCTTCATTCACCTGCTCCCTGTTGCTGGCGCCGGGCCGCGGTGGCGGCGGCGTCGATGCCGGTGTCGGGGTCGATAACGACGCCGTAATCGTCGAGGGCCTGGGCGACGGAGACGTGGCCGTCGAGCACGTCATCGTAGACCGCGGCGGGATCACGTTCGAACGCATTTCCGTAACCGCCGCCGCAGGGGCCGATGATGACGACGCGTTCACCCCGGGCGGTGGCCAAGTTCGGTAGCTTGGACGGCAGGTCCAAGGTCGAGCCGTCAACGCGGTGGAACCGCATGGCGGCGGTGTTGCCGTCGGCGCCGCCGGCGAAACCCCAAGGCGGGTACTTATGGCCCTCGCCCTCGACGGAGACGCCGCCGTCGTCGAGGTATTCGACTTCGCGGACCGAGCCGATGCCGCCGCGCCACTTGCCGGGCGGGCAGGCATCGTCGCGCAGCTCATAGCGCAGGACGCGGAGGGGCAGATGGGACTCGATGTCCTCGACCGGGTTGTTGCGGGTGTTGGCGTAGAGGGTATCGACGGCGTCGAGGCCGTCCTTGCCATAGCGGCCGCCGTAACAGCCCTCGTGGATTTCCATGTGGACCCAGTGGGTCTCGTCGCGGAGGCCGCTGAAGGAGACGACGTGGAGGTTGCCGACGCCGGCGCTGACCTGTTGCGGGACGGCGTCGGCCAAGGCCTTCATCAAAGTGTCGGCGGCCTGATTGCCGGGGCAGAAGCGGGCGATGGTCGGCGCGGGGAACGTCGGGTTCACCAGACTGCCCTTGGGCGCGACGATGTTGATGGGGCGGGTCAGGCCGCTGTTTTGCGGGATGTGGCCGTGGACGTCGGAATCGAGGAGGATCGACTTGAGCGTCAGCCAGACGGCGCAGTCGGTGGTGCCTTCCATGGGCATGTTGATGGGCCGGTCGGCGACCTGCGGCGCGGTGCCGGTGAAGTCGACGGTGATGTCGTCGCCGGCGACGGTGACGGTGACGACGATGGGCAGATCGCGGCGCGCCGGGTCGTCGCTGTCGAGGAAGCCGTCGATGTGGGTGGTCGCGGTGTAGGTGCCGTCGGGCAGGCGGGCGATGGCGGCGCGCATGAGGTGTTCGGCGCGTTCCATCATGGCGGCGGCGGTGGCCTCGATGGTCGGCAGGCCGTATTGGTCGATGAGGCGGACCAGGGCGTCGGCGCCGATGCGGGCGGCGGCGATCTGGGCCTCCATATCGCCGACGACGAGGTCGGAGGCGCGGATGTTGTCGCGCAGCATTTGCCACAAGGGCTGATTGCGGACACCGCCGTCGTAGACCTTCAGCGCCTTCATCTGCAGGCCCTCGGCATAGGCGTCCATGGCGTCGACGATGCCGCAACTGCCGGGGCTCAGGGCGCCGATGTCGAGGTGGTGGGCGGTGGTGACCGAGAAGGCAACGAGGGTGTCGTCGTGGAACACGGGGACGCAGAACGCGACATCGGGGCCGTGGGAGGCGCCGTGATAGGCCGAGTTATGGACGATGACGTCGCCCGGCTTGAAGACATCGCCGCGTTCCTCGAACAGCAGCTTGATCCAGCGGACATAGCCGGGGATGGGGCCGGACTGGAGCGGCGTGCTTTGCGGGGTTTCGCAGAGCTGGCGGCCGTCGGCATCGATCAGCGCGGCGCCGAAATCCTCGGACTCGCGGATGATGCTGGAATAGGACATGCGCATCAGCTTGTGGCCCATCTCGACGGCGATGCTCTCGAGGGCGCCCTCGACGACACTGGCGGTGATGGGGTCGATGGTGCCGGGGCCGGCGGCGTCGTGGGTGGACAGCATGGTCATGACGCGGCGCTTTCGTTGGCGAGGATCATGTTGCCGACGGCGGTCGGTTCGACGGTCCAGCCCGGCGGCACGACGCAGGTGGTGTCGCGCTGGAGGATGATGGCGGGACCCGGGGTCGTGTTACCGACCGCCAAGGCGGCACGGTCGTAGAACGCGGTGTCGACGGTTTGCAGGGCGCCGTCGACGCGGAAGGTGCAGCGGCCGTGGCGCAGGGCGGGCGCCGGCGCGGCGGCGGGGGCGGCATGGCCGATTTTCGGCGTGGCGCCGCGGCCGACGACGCGGACGTTGACGATCTCGATGGCGGTGCCGGGGAACGCGTGGCCGTACTCGGCGGCGTGCTTGGCATCGAAGGCCTGCCAGACCGTCTCGAGGGCCGGGTCGTCGAGGTCGCCGGCGGGCAGTTCGACGCGCAGCTCGTAGCCCTGGCCGACATAGCGGAGGTCGCCGGTGCGCTGCACGGCGACCTGATCGGGACGCAGGCCATCGCGGGCGAACTGTTCGAGGAGGGAGTTCTGCAGGGCGCGCAAATCGCCGTTGAGGCGCGCCAAATCGATGTCGCCGCGGACCTGGAAGGCGGTCTTGACGGCATCGTACTTGAGATCGGTGGTGAGCAGGCCGGCGGCCGACGTGAGGCCGGGGAACTGGGGCACGATGACCTCGGGAATGCCGAGGATGGCGGCGACCTCGGCGCCATGCAGGGGGCCGGCGCCGCCGAAGGCGACGAGGGAGAAGGTGCGGGGGTCGAGGCCCTTCTGCACCGTGCGGGCGCGGATGGCGTTGGCCATGTTGTTGTTGACGATGGTCAGCACGCCCTCGGCGGCAGCTAGGCTGTCGATGCCGAGTTGGCGGGCCAGGCCATCGATGGTGCGGCGGGCGGCGGTCTCGTCGAGGGTCATTTCGCCGCCGAGGAAATTGTCCTTGTCGAGGCGGCCGAGGACGACGTTGGCGTCGGTGACCGTCGGCGCGTCGCCGCCATGGCCGTAACAGGCCGGGCCGGGCTGGGAGCCGGCGCTTTGCGGTCCGACGCGGAAGGCGCCGGCGTCGTCGACGTGGGCAATGCTGCCGCCGCCGGCGCCGATGGTGCTGATGTCGACCATGGGGACGAGGACGGGGTAGCCGCCAATCCAGGTGTCGCGGGCAGTGGCCTCGGTCAACTGGCCGTCGACGACGATACCGATGTCGGCGCTGGTGCCGCCGACATCGAAGGTAATGAGGCGCTCGCGGTCATCGGCGGCGGCGGCCCAGGCGCCGCCGAGGACGCCGGCGGCGGGGCCGGACAGCAACGTCTGGACCGGGCGCTCGGCAACGGACGCCGCGGTGGCGACACCGCCGTGGGAGCCCATGATGTGGAATTCGGCGGCGACGTCGGCGGCGTCGAGTTGGGCCGCGAAGTTGCTGACGTAAGCGCTGACGCCGGGGCCGATGAAGGCGTTCATGGCGGCGGTGGTGAAGCGCTCGAACTCGCGGAACTGCGGCGCGACGTCGGCGGAGGTGGTGACAAAGGCCTCGGGATACTCGTCGAGGACAATGTCGCGGGCGCGGTTCTCGTGGCTCGGGTCGAGGTAGGAGAACAGGAAGCAGACGGCGATGGATTGGACGCCGGCGGCGCGCAAGGCGGCGGCGGCTTGGCGGACGCCGGCCTCGTCGAGGGGTTCGAGTTCGGCACCGTTCGGCGGGCCGAGGCGGCCACCGACGACGTGGCGGTGGCGGCGGCGCACGAGGGGCCGGGCCTGCCAGGGAATGTCTTGGACGACGGAGTAATTCTGGGGCCGTTGATGGCGGCCGATGTGGATGACGTCGCGGAAACCGCGGTTGGTGATCATGCCGGTGACGGCGCCGTCGTACTCCAACACGGCGTTGGTGGCGATGGTGGTGCCATGAAAAACGTGGCTGATGCTGGCGGCGTCGATGTCGTTGCGGCCAAGCAGGGCGCGGATGCCGTCGAGGGCGCCGACGGACGGGTCGTGGGGGGTGGTCGGGACCTTCTGAGCCAGCGTCAGGTCGGTGTCGGTATCCGCATAGATGACGTCCGTAAACGTGCCGCCGACGTCGACCCCGATGAGCTTCATTGTGCCTCCCCACAGGGGCATCGAGCCACGGCCAGGCGTCCCTGCATATGAAAAGCTAACTCAGCGGCAATAGGGTTATCAAGCGCGCTTTGTATTCACTGTCGCAGAATTTCACGCTTGTACAGGCACTGATCCCATCATTAACATCGCCAATGAGATCTCGTTTACGTTTTTTGCGTACACTAGCCGTTTTACCGGCGAGGTGAGAATGGACGTCCCGGGGCCGCAGAGTTGGGTTGCACGCAACGAGCAATCGCGCGGCGGCAAGGGTGGCAAAGGCGGCGCGGCGGACGGGCCGGCGCCGCGGCTGTATCAGGCGGCATACGGGGCGCTGCGCTACCACATTGACGAACGGCGGCTGCCACCGGGGTTGATCCTGTTGGAAGGGCGCATCGCCGACGTGCTCGGCATGAGCCGGGCGCCGGTCAAGCGGGCGCTGGCGCAATTGTGCGACGACGGGCTGATCCATCGCTTCGACGGGCGCGGCTACCTGGTCGGGCCGGTGTCGGACGACGTCAAACCGCGGCGGGCGGATTTGCGCGAATTCGGGCTGAGCTTGCCGGAACCGGTGGCGGCGAGCATCGGCCGGTTCGCTTGGGAGCGGATTTACGCCGAGGTCGAGGCGCAGGTGGCGACGTGTATTCCGTTCGGCACCTACCGCGTCGTGGAATCGGGTATCTGCGCCGAGTACGGCGTCAGCCGCACGGTGGCGCGGGAAGTGTTGAGCCGGTTGCGCGACCGGGCGTTGATCGAGAAAGACCGACATTCGCACTGGATCGCCGGCCCCCTCACCGCCCGCGCGCTGGGCGAACACTTCGAGTTGCGCAAATTGCTGGAGCCGGCGGCGCTGGCGGCGGTGGCCGGGGATCTCGACCGGGCGATGCTGGCCGACATGCGGGACCGGCTGGCGGCGGCGGAAGCCAACTTCAGCACGGTGACGCCGGCGGCGATGGGCGGGTTCGAGGAAGACCTGCACGTGACGTGCCTGAGCCGGGTGAAGAACCGGCGGATGGCGGCGACAATGGTGCAGAGCCAACTGCCGTTCGTGACCAACAACCTGTTCCATCAACACGTCGGGGTGGCGGCGGACGACGCGGTGTTGCCGGAGCACCGCCTAGTGTTCGAACATTTGCTGTTGGATGCGCCGGACGCGGCGGCGGCGGCGCTGGCGGCGCATCTCGACGCGGCGGAATCGCGAACGCGGGCGCGGCTCAAGGTGTTGTCGCTGTTCCCGGAGCCGGCGACGGCACCCTACATCGAGCGGGTCCATTGAGCGCGAAGAAGAACAAACCAACGCTGCGGGTCCTGGGGACGCGCGAGACGTTGCTGGAGCCGATCCGGCAACAGGCGGAGGCGGACCTCGGCATCAACATCGCATTCGATATGCGCGACGGGGTCGGGGCGCTGACCACGGCGGTGACGCAACCGCACAGCTACGACGTGTGCGACCACTGGCATCCGATTGAGCTGGCGTGGATCGCGCGGTCCATCCAACCGATAGATAGTCAACGAATCACACTGTGGGACGAGATCAGCCCGTTGGCGAAGACGGGCAGGCTCAACGGCCACGGCCGGGTCGGCCAAGGGGCGGCGCCGTTCCGGTCGCTGTACGTGCAGCGCAACGGCGATCTGAGTTCGCATCAAACCGACAAGGTCAGCATGGTGCCGACGGCGCACAACGTCGACTCGTTCGGCTACGACCCGGCGATCGCCAAGGAAATGGGCGACGAAGAGGAAAGCTGGGCGTGGCTGCTGGACGACCGATGGCGGGGCCGGGTGGCGTTGCTGCTCGACCCGGCGATCGGCTGGATCGACGCGGCGCTGGCGACGCAGGCGTGCGGGCTGGCGACGTTCGACGACATCGGCAACATGACCCTGGACGAGATCGACCGGCTGGTCGACGTGCTGACGGAACGCAAGAAGGCGGGCCACTTCGCGGGGTTCTGGAACACGTGGCCGGAATCGGTGCAGTTGATGAAGCAACGCGAGGTGGTGCTGGAAAGCATCTGGTCGCCGGCGGTGATGGCGCTGCGCGGGACCGGGCGGAACATCGTCAGCGCGGCGCCGCGGGAAGGTTACCGCGGGTGGCACTCGGGCATGTCGATCTCGGCCTACACGACGGATCGGCAGCGGGACTTGGCCTACGAATACATTAACTGGTGGCTGTCGGGCTGGGCCGGCGCGGTGATCGCGCGGCAGGGCTACTACATGTCGGCGCTGGCGCCGACGCGGCAGCACTTGTCGGCGGACGAGTGGGACTACTGGTATGACGGTGAAGCAGCGCGCGAGGATCTGTGCGGGCCAAACGGTGAAGTGGTGGTGCGCGCCGGTGAACGCCGGGACGGCGGGTCGTACCGGCAACGGATGGGCCAGGTCGCGGTATGGAACTCGTTCATGGACGAGCACAATTACCTGGTCCGGCGGTGGAACGAGTTTTTGCGCGCGTAGGTGAAACAAGACGGCGCGGGTGGGTCGTGCCGACAAGGAGGGAAGGATATGGCGAAAGAAATTTACTGTGCGTTCGGGATCGACATCGACGCGGTCGCGGGTTGGCTCGGCTCCTACGGCGGCGAGGATTCACCGCTGGACATCTCGCGGGGCATGTTCTCCGGCGAGGTCGGCACGCCGCGGCTGGTCGAGTTGTTCCGGCGGTTCGGCATCAAGACGACGTGGTTCATTCCGGGGCATTCGATGGAGACGTTCCCGAAACAGGTCGAGGAGATCGTCGCGGAGGGGCACGAGATCGGCATCCACGGGTATTCGCACGAAAACCCCATCGCGATGACGGCGCAACAGGAAGAAGACGTGCTGGAGCGGTGCATCGAGGTGTCGACCAAGCTGACGGGTAAGCGGCCGACGGGCTATGTGGCGCCGTGGTGGGAGTTCAGCCCGATCACCAACGAATTGCTGCTGAAAAAGGGCTTCAAGTACGACCACAGCCTGATGCACCAGGACTTCTCGCCTTATTATGTACGGGTCGGCGACAGTTGGACGAAGATCGACTACAGCAAGAACGCGGCGGACTGGATGAAGCCGCTGGAGCGCGGCGAGGAGACCGACCTGATCGAGATCCCGGCAAGCTGGTATCTCGACGACCTGCCGCCGATGATGTTCATCAAGGCGGCGCCGAACAGCCATGGGTTCGTCAGCCCGCGGCACTTGGAAGAGAGTTGGCGCGACCAGTTCGACTGGGTCTATCGGGAGATGGACTATGCGGTGTTCACGATGACGATCCATCCCGACGTGTCGGGGCGGCCGCAAGTGCTGATGATGCTGGAGCGGCTGTACAATCACATGATCAACCACCCGGGCGTGACGTTCACGACGTTCGACGCGATCGCCGACGACTTCGCGCGGCGCTCGCCACGCCAGAAGTAGGAGACACGCATGTGTGGCCTGTGCGGCATGCTGGGGGCGGACACTCACTGGAGTGACGCGGCCAGCACGCCGCAGGCGTTCGCCGGGCGCAACATGAACCGGCGGCAGGAGCGGACGCGGCGCATCGGGTTGATGAACGAGGTGCTGCGGCACTACGGCATCACCGCCAAGGACTGGATGGCGACGTCGTACGTGCTGTCGACGCAGACCGGCAAGTCGGTGGTGGTCGACCACCTGGGCATGCTGTGGGCGAGCGCGGATGTGCTGGCGGGGAAGCCGTGCGACCCGCTCGACGCGGACCTGATGACGGCGCTGGAAGGCGACCCGCCGCGATGACGCCGTACGACACGCTGATCCCGGTCAACGTGCTGACGGGGTTCCTGGGCAGCGGCAAGACGACGCTGCTGCAGCGGTTGCTGGCGGCGCCGGACATGGCGAACACGGCGGTGCTGATCAACGAGTTCGGCGAGGTGGGGCTCGACCACCTGTTGTTGGAGCGGGTCGACGAGGACGTCGTCATCCTGCAGAGCGGGTGCGTGTGCTGCACCATTCGCGGCGACCTGAGCAATGCGATCCGCGACCTGTACGACAAGCGGGATCGCGGCGACGTGCCGCGGTTCGACCGGTTGGCGATCGAGACCACGGGGCTGGCCGACCCGGCGCCGATCGTCAGCACGCTGCTGGCGGACCCGGTGCTGCGGCATCACTTCCGGCTGGGCAACGTGATCACCACCGTCGACGGGGTGCACGGCAGCAGGCAACTGGCGGCGAACCCGGAGCCGCGCAAGCAGGTCGCGGTGGCGGACCACTTGGTGGTGACCAAGTCGGACATTGGCGTGGCCGACGACGTGGCGGCGCTGAAGGCGCGGCTGGAGCAGATCAACCCGGCGGCGGGGCTGCACGACGGGGCGGCGGCGGACTTGCGGGCGGACGACCTGTTCCGCAGCGACGTTTACGATCCGGCGACGAAGGCCGCCGAAGTGACGCGGTGGTTGGAACAGCACGACCACGTCACCGACGACGCCGGGCACAGCCGGCATGACGACGAAATCCACGCCTTCGCGGTGGTCGAGGAAGAACCGCTGGACTGGACGGCGTTCGGGTTCTGGCTGTCGATGCTGCTGAACCGGCACGGCGAGAACGTGCTGCGGGTCAAAGGGATCCTGAACGTGGTGGACGCGGAAACGCCGGTGGTGGTGCACGGGGTGCAGACGACGGTGCATCCGCCGGCGCATCTCGACGCGTGGCCGAGCGACGATCGCCGGTCGCGGCTGGTGTTTATCGTGCGGGGCCTGGACCCGGCGACGATCAAGCGCTCCCTCGCCGCGTTCAACGGATTGGCGAACCAAACAAGCCCGGCCGGTTAACGGCACGGGACAACCAGTGGGGAAAACGGATGGCAACGACACTGATCAAAAACGGGCGGATCGTTACGGCTGTCGACGACTACACCGCGGATATCCTGGTGCGCGACGGGCGGATCCACACGATCGGGACGGACATCGAGGTCGGCGACGACGTCGACGTACATGACGCCAGCGGGCTGCTGGTGCTGCCCGGCGGGGTCGACGTGCACACCCATCTGGACTGGGAGTTCGGGGTGTCGCGGACGGTCGACACGTTTGGCACCGGGACCCAGGCGGCGGCGTTCGGCGGGACGACGACGCTGATCGACTTCTGCAACCAGACGCGCGGGGAAAGCCCGCTGCGCGGCCTGGAGGAGTGGCACCAACGGGCGGCGACGGCGTGCATCGACGTCGGCGCACACATGATCATGCTCGACGTCACCGAGCAGGCGCTGACGGACATGAAGACGCTGATCCACCAGGAAGGGGTGAGCACGTTCAAGCTGTTCATGGCCTACCCCGGGGTGCTGGGGGTCGACGACGGGGCGATCTTCAAGTGCATGCGGATTGCCGGCGACAACGGCGGCATGATCTGCATGCACGCCGAGAACGGGTCGGTGATCCAGGTGCTGGTCGAGGAAGCGGTGGCGGCGGGCAACACGGCGCCGAAGTACCACAGCTTGACGCGGCCGACGCTGATGGAGGGCGAGGCGACGCACCGGGCGATCAAGATCTCCGAGTTGGCGGAAACGCCGCTGTACATCGTGCACCTGTCGGCGAGCGAGGCGCTGGACGCGGTGACGGAGGCGCGCGATGCCGGCCTGCCGGTGCATGCGGAGACCTGTCCGCACTACTTGTTCCTGACCGACGAAGAGTACGACCGGCCGGAGTTCGACGGCGCGAAGTTCGTGATGACGCCGCCGTTGCGCACGCACAAGCATCAACACGCGCTGTGGCGCGGGTTGCGGACTGACGACCTGCAGGTGATCTCGACGGACCACTGCCCGTTCTGCTTCGCCGAGCAGCCGCACGGGATGAAGTTTTCGAAGCAACAGGGGATCGACGACTTCAGCAAGATTCCGAACGGGGCGCCGGGGCTGGAGACGCGGCTGCCGCTGATCTTCGACGGCGGGGTGCGCAGCCACGGGATGTCGATCCAGCGCTTCGTGCAACTGACGTCGACGACGCCGGCGAAGCTGTTCGGGCTGTTCCCGCGCAAGGGGACGATCGCGGTGGGGTCGGACGGCGACATCGTGCTGTTCGACCCGGAGGAGAAGTGGACCATCCGGGCGGCGGAGCACCACAGCCGGATCGACTACAGCCTGTTCGAGGGGCGCGACGTGACGGGCCGGGTGCGCAAAGTGTTTTTGCGCGGCCAGCTGATCGTCGACGGCGAGGACTGGCACGGCCGCGAGGGCATGGGCGAGTACCAGAGGCGGAGCGATGCCGGCATCCACTGACGCGGCGGCGCGGCTGGCGGCGGCGGTCGACGAGCAGCGCCTGTGGCAGCGGCACATGGACATCGCGCAGTGTGGTGCGACGGGCCGCGGCGGGGTTGACCGCCAGGCGCTGACCGAGGCGGAGACCGCGGCGCGGCAGTTGATGCTGGGCTGGGCGCGGGCGGCGGGGTTCACGACGGGGGCCGACGCGATCGGCAACCTGTTCGTGCGGCGCGCCGGGCGTGACGAGACGGCGCCGGTGGCGGCGGGGTCGCACCTGGACTCGCAACCGACGGGCGGCAACTTCGACGGGGTCTATGGGGTGCTGGCGGCGCTGGAAGTGCTGGAGGCGGCGAACGACATCGGCCTGGAGACCGCGCGGCCGATGGACGCGATCGCGTGGATGAACGAAGAGGGCTCGCGGTTTCAGCCGGCGACCATGGGGTCGAGCGTGTTTGCCGGGGCGATGGCGCTGGACGACGCGCTGGAGACGCGGGACCGCGGCGGCGTGCGCGTGGCGGATGCGTTGGCGGACGCGCTGGGGGCGCTGTCGCTGGACATGGAGGTGGCGCTGAAGGCGCCGATGGCGGCCTACCTGGAAGCCCACATCGAACAAGGGCCGGTGCTCGAAGCGACGGCGAACACGGTCGGGGTGGTGTCGGGCATCCAGGGGTTGCGCTGGTTCGAGATCGTGGTGACCGGCGAGGAAGGCCACGCGGGGACGACGCCGCACGCGGGGCGGCGGGACGCGGTGGCCAGCGCGGTGCAGATCGTCGCCGCGCTGCAGGGGCTGATGGCCGACGAGACGGACACGGTGCGGTTTACGGTGGGGCGGTTCGAGGTGGCGCCGAACTCGCCGAACACGATCCCCGGCCGGGTGCTGTTCACGGTGGACTTCCGGCATCCCGATGCCGCGGTGTTGAAGCGGCTGGGAGATCAGATCCGCGACCTGTGCCAGGCACACGGCGGCGGGTGCGAGGTCACGGTGAAGGAAACGATCGACGCGCCGCCGACGACGTTCGACGCCGGGGTGCGGGCGCGGGTGCGGGCGGCGGCGGAGCGGCAGGGGTTGCCGTGCCTGGACATGGTTTCGGGGGCGACCCACGACGCCAAGTTCATGGCGGGGCTGTGCCCGACGGGCATGATCTTCGTGCCGTGCGCCGGCGGGTTGAGCCACAACGAGGCGGAATCGGCGACGCCGGGCGACCTGGCGGCGGGGGCGCGGGTGCTGGCCGAGGTGATGGCAAATCTCGCGAATGACTAGATGGGGCGCCGTGGCGGCGGCGTTGATGATGTGGGGCGGCGCCGCGGCGGCGCAGCAGACCATCGAACTGGAGTTGGTGCTGGCGATCGACGCCTCGGGCAGCGTCGACGCGACGGAGTTCGACCTGCAGCTGCGCGGGATCGCGCTGGCGCTGCAGGACCCGGTGGTGGCGGCGGCGATCGAGACGACGGATGGGGTCGCGGTGTCGGTGGTCCAGTGGGCGGGGCCGAGCCACCAAGTGCAGGCGACGGACTGGGCGCTGCTGACGGACGGGTTGAGCGCGGCGGCCCACGGGGCGGCGATTCTGGCCGGCGGCCGGCAGATGTTCGGCGAGACGGCGATTGCGCAAGCGATGCAATTTTCGGCGGCGCTGATGAACGACAACGGGTTTCGCGGGCGGCGGCGGGCGATCGACGTTTCGGGGGACGGCGCGACCAATTATGGGCGCAGTCCGGGGTATATGCGGGACCGGTTGGCGGCGGCCGGCATTACCGTGAACGGGCTGGCGATCCTCAACGAAGATCCGAACCTGGAGCAATATTACGCCGAGAACGTGATCGGCGGGCCGGGGGCGTTTGTCATGGTGGCAACGGACTACGCCGACTTCGCGGAGGTGTTCCGGCGCAAGCTGATCCAGGAAATCCTCGGTGGGCCGGTCGCGGCGGCACCGGTCAAGCTGGTGCAAGCAAAGTGACGGGGCTGGCCAGGGTGACCTCGGTGCAGTCGCCGGCGGTGCCGTCCTCCCAAACCAGGGAGGCAAAACGGGTCGGTGCGTCGAGCGCCATGATGGCGTGATGCCAGGTGCCGACCGCGTAATGGACGCCGACCTCACCGGTGGCGACAAAGGCCTGCAACGACGCGACGTCGGGGGCGCCGGTGGCGTCGGCGGCGCACACGGCGACGGCGTAGGCGGTGGCGCCGAGGGGAATAAAGGTCTGGGTCGAGTGGGGGTGTTGTTCCAACGCGGTGATGTGGTGCGGCAGCCGGATGGGTTGCACGTCGAACAACGCCAGATTGGCGCGGGCGCCGGGGCGGCGGTTGTCGAGGTCGACGGCGTCGTCGAAGCGGCGGGCCATGCCGGCGTTGGCGGCGCTACCGGCGCCGGCGGGGGCGAGGACCTGGCCGAAGGGGGCGAAGGCGGCGGCCGTCAGGGGTTGGGGGCGGATTTGCATCGGCGGACAATAAGCGGATTCACGGGGAGTGTCGTTACATGAAGGCCATTGTCATTCGCGAACACGGCGGCATCGACAAACTGTCGTACGAGGACGTCGCGACGCCGGAGCCGGGGCACGGCGAGGTGCTGGTGCAGATCCGGGCGGCCGGGGTGAACCACTTC
This sequence comes from Alphaproteobacteria bacterium, assembly GCA_965267185.1. Taxonomy (GTDB): domain Bacteria; phylum Pseudomonadota; class Alphaproteobacteria; order UBA6615; family UBA6615. Next base: position 19,449 of record OZ253937.1, read on the forward strand.
GACCACGACATCCGCGAGGGCATCTCCGGCATCGTGCATGACCTGCCGCACGTGCCGGGGATCGAGGGGGTCGGCGAAATCGCGGCCGTCGGGCCCGGCGCGACGGGTGTCGCGGTCGGCGACCGCGTGGCGGTCAACTTCATGCAGATTTGCGGCCAGTGCACGATGTGCCTGAGCGGGCTCGACGGGGTCTGCGCCGCCGGGCGGCGCATGGGGGTGACGCGGTGGGGCAGCTATGCCGAGTACGTGGTGTGCGACGCCACCGGGGTGGTGGCGCTGCCCGCCGGGTTGAGCTTCGAAACGGCGGCGGCGTCGATGCTGTGCTTCAGCACGGCCTGGCACATGACGGTGAGCCTCGGCGGGGTGACGGCCGGGTGCGACGTGCTGGTCAACGCGGCGGGCAGCGGCGTCGGCTCGTCGGCGATCCAAGTCGCGAAGCTGCACGGGGCGCGGGTGATCGCCTCGGCCGGGAGCGACGCCAAGTTGGCGCAGGCGCGGGACCTGGGGGCTGACGAGGTGATCAACTACACGACACAAGACCTGGCGGCGGAGGTGCTGCGGCTGACCGGCGACAAGGGCGCTGACTTGATTATCGAGTCCATCGGCGGAGAGGTGCTGACCCAAAGCATCGACGCGGCGGCGGTGAACGGGCGGCTGGTGACCTGCGGGGCGCATGCCGGCGAACGGGTCGAGTTGAATGTCATCGAGTTGTTTCGCAAGCACATGCGTCTGCAGGGTAGCCACTATGCGTCGAAGCGGGAGGTGGCGCACGTGCTGGGGCTGGTGGCCGAGGGCAAGCTGACGCCGGTGATCCACGACACGTTTGCGTTGGCGGACGCCCGTGCGGCCGCGGAACTGGCCGCGAACCGATCGTTTTTTGGGAAGATGGTGTTGATGGCGTAGCGTAAACGGCCGACGAACGCGGCGCTGGCACGGATGACCGAGGGGTGACGCCATGCATATCCACATTGTCCATTTCTGGCTGATCGATGACGTTGGCGCGGCCGGGCGCAAGAAGTTCGAGGACGGGCTTGTGGGGTTGGCCGCGGCGCCGCAGGTGCGCAACCGAAGCATCGGTCGGCCAGCGGCCACGGACCGGGAGGTGGTCGACGCCAGCTACGACTACGCCATCGTGCTGCGGTTCGAAGACCTGGCGGCGCATGACGCGTACCAAAAAAGCCGAGAGCACCAACGGTTTCTCGATGCCTGCTTTGACATGGTGCGCCGGGTTCAGGTGTACGACGTCGAGGAGATCAGCGCCGATTGAAAAGGGTCGGCGGCGACACGTGATCGCGGCGCGGTTGTCCCGCCCGCGGCTTACTTGCGGGCGAGGCCGCCGGCGACCATGCGTTGTTGTTGGCCGTCGGCGACGCTGATGAACTCGAGGTTCATGCGGTCGCCGGTTAGGGTTCGGGTGTAGCTTTGCAGGCCGTAACTGCCGTCGGCGGGTAGCGCCAAGACGTGGACCTTGAGGGTGTTGCCGCTGACATTGGCCCAGCGCAGGATGCCGTCGTTGACCGGGTGGCCGCTGCCGCGCTCGATGAAAAAACCGGGCCGGTCGGCGGGGTCGAAGACCACGCGGGAGTCGCGGCGGCGCGGTTCGGGATCGGTGAAATCGCGGATGACCGTGGTCCATTTGACGAAGAAACCGTCGCCGTCGGGGCCGATCTCGACATCGAGATCGCGATCGGTGTAGGCGAAGAACATGGCGTCGGGCGAACTGGAGATGCCGGTCCCGGCGTATTCGCCGAAAAAACTCTCGGGTGTCGCTTGCGCGCCGGCGGACTCGACCACCGCCAGGGACGCGACGGCAAAAACGACAACCGCCACAAGGGTCTTCGTGAGTGCTTTCATGACAGGCTCCGTTGCTGTCGCCGTCACGGGATGATGACAGGCCCCGCATAAACCCCATTGACCCAAGTCATCGGCGCCCCGCGCGGCCGGTGGCGTTGCGATGGGTCAACGCCGGTCGGCGATGGACGGTGAACACTTTTCGGCGGGAGGTGTCGGGTGATCTCGCGTGCGGTGTGGCGTCGGTTCCTGACGTGGCTTGCGGCGGCGGTCGTTGCGGCAACGCCGGCGGCCGGCGCGGCGGCGGCGACCTATGCCGATCTGATCGGCACGATCGCCTACCACGACGCCGCGCCGGGTGAGACGATGGTGGAAATCGCGCGCCGCTACGACCTGGGGTTCGTCGAGTTGGTCGCGGCCAACCCGGGCGTCGATCCCTGGCTACCGGATGGCCATGAGATCGTGCTGCCGGCGGCGCATATCCTGCCGGACGGGGCGCGTGAAGGCATCCTGATCAACCTCGCCGACCAGCGTTTGTATTTCTTTCCGGCGTGGCCCAATCCGATCCAAAGCCATCCGATCAGCATCGGCACCGACCACAATCAGACGCCGGTGGGGACGACGACGGTGATCGGCAAGCGAGAGAACCCGACCTGGATCCCACCGGCGTCGGTGCGGGCCGAACTGCCACACCTGCCGGCCGTCGTGCCGGCCGGCCCGACAAATCCGCTGGGGGCGTTCAGCCTGGACCTGGAGCTGCCGGCGTATCGGATCCATGGCACGCCGCGGCCCTATAGCATCGGGCGGCGGGCGACTCATGGCTGCGTGCGGCTTTATCCGGAAGATATCGCGACGTTGTTTCCGCAGGTCCCGGTCGGGTCGCCGGTGACGATCGTCGACCAGCCGGCCAAGCTCGGTTGGTTCGGCGGTGAGATGTACCTGGAAATCCACCCCAACCAAGCCCAGGCCGACGAGTTGGAACGCCACCAGCGGCCGACGCCGGCGGCGATCGCCGACCTGAGGCAGCGAGTCGAGGAGGCCGCCGGGGCGGCGGTGGCGCGGATCGACTGGCAAGCGGTCGACCGCGCCGCCGCGCAAGTCCGCGGCGTGCCGATACGCATCACCCGGTAGGGAGCTACTTGCGCTGGGATGCGGCGAAGATCCGATCGGCCCGGTCGGCCGCCGCTTCGGCCGCGGCGGCGGCGGCGGCGGCGCTTTCCGCGGCCTGCGCCGCACTCTGTGCCGCCGCGTCGGCGCGGTCGGCGGCCCGATCGGCGGCCTGTTGCGCGGCGTTCAAGCTGTCTTGCAGGACGATGACCTCGGACTCCAGCGACGAGATGTCGGCGCTCGAGGCGCAGCCCGCCACTGCCAACATGGTGACGCCAACGAGCCCGGCGCGTGTCCAGAAGCGTCGATCGATCATATCGAGTTCCCCTAGCAATGAACCGCCCCGTTCACAGGGACGATCCCGCAGCGCGGCCGTGGCGGCATTGACACCGGTCAACGGTGCTGGCGTGTGTTGAGGCGGATCAATGCCGGCGGCGGCATCGGTTGGGTCTCATGCACAGGTGGCCGAATAGGAGGATGGGATGGAGATCGCCCCGAAGATCCAGTTTCGCGGCATGGCGCCGTCGCCGGCGGTGGAAGCGCGGGTGCGGGAACGGATCGATGGCCTGGCGCAGTATCACCCGCGCATTACGTCGTGCACGGTGGTGCTCGACGCGCCGCACCGCCACAGCCGCAAGGGCAAGATCTATTGCGTCAGCATCGACATAACGATCCCCGGCGCGGAGCTTGTGGTCGGCAAGGATGCCGCCGCCAACCATGCGCATGAGGACGTGTACGTCGCGATCCGCGACGCCTTCGACGCGGTGACGCGGCAACTGGAAGACGCGGTGCGGCGCATGAGCGGCCACGGGGTCAAACAACACCCGGCCAAGCTGCACGGCAAGATCGTCCGGCTGATGGACGACGAAGGCTTCGGCTTTATTGCCACGGCCGACGGCAATGAGTTGTTTTTTCCGCCGCGAGAGCATGGTCGGCGGGGCCTGGCACCGGCTGACCATCGGCACCAAGGTGCGGTTCATCGAACACGACGGGGCCCAGGGCCCGCACGCGACGGCGGTAAAGCCGGTTTGACGGCGGGCGGGCGGCCGCCGACAACAGGCGCATGGCAACGCAACCGTCTGACGCGCGGTTGAATCGTTTCACCGACGAACTGGTCACCGCCGTCCTGGTACCCCTGCGGTCCCTGCGGCGACGGTATGTGCCGTTGCTGCTGGTCTACTTCGCGCAGGGCACCAGCGGCCTATCGGCAATCGCGCAAAGCTTCTGGGTCAAGGAACAGCTTGGCTTGAGCGCCGAGGCACTGGTGGCGCTCGGCGTGTGGCTGACGGTGCCATGGACCATCAAGATGGTGTTCGGCCAGTTCGTCGATTGCGTGCCGATCCTCGGTTCGCGGCGGCGGATCTATATCTTCATCGGCGCCGGCCTGATGGCCTCGGCGAGTCTGCTGCTCAGCCTGGCGGCGAGCGGGCGGCTCGGCCCCGTTGCCCCTGAAGTGGCGTTCATCACGGCGTCGCTGCTGGCGGTCGTCGGCCTGGTGCTGCAGGACGTGGTCGCCGACGCGATGTCGACGGAGGTGGTCGACCGGGTCGACGCGGCGGGCGACCCGCGGCCGGCGGCGGCGGTGAACGCCGAACTCGGCATGGTGCAGGTGCTCGGCCGGCTGTTCCTGCTGTCCGGCGCGTTTGTGGTCGCCGGGCTCGGCGGGTGGCTGGCGGCGGTGTTGCCGTTTCACCAAGTGTTTGCCGCGGCGTTGGCGGTGCCGCTGATCTCGGTCACCGGGGCGTTGCTGGTTCGCCTCGACGCGACGGAGGCCGGCGCGATCGACTGGCGCATCCTGGGCGGCGGTCTCGGGTTCGGCGTGTTCACCCTGGCCATCGGCATCGGCGGCGTGCCGTTCGGCCAAGAACTGGTGTTTGTCGTGTCGCTGGCGGTGGTGACGATCCTGTTGCGGTTGACGGTGGTCGTCGTCGGCGCCGAGACGCGGCGCACGATCTTCTTCGCGGCGCTGTTGATCTTCGCGTTCCGCGCGGTGCCCGGCGTCGGGCCGGCGAGCCAGTGGTGGCAGATCGACGTGCTTGGCTTCGACCCGGCGTTCTTCGGCGCGTTGGCGCAAATCGCCACCGGCCTGGCGATCACCGGCACGTGGCTGTTCGGCGGGCGCATCACCAAGCTGCCGATCACCACCGTGTTGTTTTGGCTGACGGTGATCACGACGGTCATGGCGGTGCCCAACATCGCGCTGTTCTATGGGATCCACGAATGGACCGAGCGGGTGTTCGGGTTTGGCCCGCGGACGATCGCGATCGTCGATGCCTCGCTGGAATCGCCGTTCGCGCAGCTTTCCATGGTGCCGCTGCTGACCCTGATCGCGATCTATGCGCCGCCGGGGAAGCGGGCGACGTGGTTCGCGCTGATGGCGTCGCTGATGAACCTGGCGTTGAGCGCCGGCGGGCTGCTGAGCAAGTACCTCAACCAGGTGTTCGCGATTCAGCGCGGCGTGTACGACCAACTCGGGCTGCTGATGCTGACGGTGACCGCGATCGGCTTCGTGTTGCCGGTGGCGGCGGTGGTCATTGTCGCGGGCCGGGTGGCGAAGACGGCGGATCCAAGCCGTTCAGCGCCGGGTCCGGAAACCGCGGGGTGACCGGTGCGGCGCCGATGGCGCCCTGGTAGTGGGCGCGCCGGGCGCCCACGGCGTTGACGTCACCGGGTAGAATCGGGCGCGGCGGCAGCATGACCTCGGCCGCGATAAGCGCGCCTTCGCGGAAGTACTGGATGCTCACGGTCTGGCCGACGGCGAGGGATTTGACGATGCGGATCGCGGTCGGCAAATCGGTGATGGCCTGACCGTTGACCTCGGTGATGATGTCGCCGCCGAGCAAATACTCGTCCGAACCCAGGGTGACGGGGAAGCTGCCGCCGCGCAGGCCGATGCGGTCGGCGGCGCTGCCGGGCTCGACAGTCTCGACCAGGAACCCGCGCACGAGCGGGACGCGCAACAGCACTTGCAAGGGCAGCGCGACCATTTTGCCGTTGATGCCATGCCAGGGCCGCTCGATGCGGCCGTGCTCGATCAGCGCCGGCACGGCTTCGACGGCGATGTGGGCCGGCACGGCAAAGCCAACGCCGGCGCTTTCGGGCAGGCGAAACGTGTTGATGCCGACGACCTCGCCGCACATGTTGACCAGCGGCCCGCCGGAACTGCCCGAATTGATTGCCGCGTCGGTTTGAATGAGCGGCGCCAGCCAGCTCATCGGCGTGCGGCGGATGACCCGGTCGAGGCCAGAGACGATGCCACGGGTGACCGCGACGCCGAGCCCGAAGGCGTTGCCGATCGCCAACACCTCCTCGCCCACGGCAAGGGCGGTCGAATCGCCGAACGCCGCCGCCGTGAGGCCGTTCGGGGTACCGGCGAGCCGCAACACGGCAAGGTCGAGAATCGGGTCGGCGCCGACCATTTCGGCGCTGACGACGTCCTGGCCGCTGGTCGTCACGGCAATGGTGTGGCTGCCGAAGACGACGTGAGAATTGGTCAGGACATGACCGGCGTCGTCGAGGACGATGCCGGCGCCAACCACCGTCTGGGTGCGGTCGGCGAGGTTCTGCGGATCAATCGAGACGGCCAGGACCGAGACGACGGACGGCGCCGCGGCCCGGAACACTTGCGCCGGCGAGAGGTCGCAGGCGGGCTGGGCGAGCGCCGGCGTCGCGCTAACCGCGAGCGCTGCCATGGCACCAAGAACTTTAGCTAAAGGATGCAATCCATCGGCCTCCGCAATGGTCCCAATGGCCAATTCCACCCCGAGACGTCCGCGGCAGCATTGATTTTGGGCAATTGGGACGCCGCAAGTCGGGCGACGGGCTGCCGACGGCTGCAAGGGTGATCCATATCAACACCGCCGCGGCACGACTTGCGCAATCATAGGGACAGCCCACAGCCGGTCCGGCGGTGTCTGTCCGGCCGGCCCGGAGACGGAGGCGGACAATGACGGCGAAGGAGATTCACTATTCGGCCGACGCGCAGGAGCGCATGCGCCACGGCGTCGACATCCTGGCCCGGGCGGTCGGCCTGACATTGGGGCCGAAGGGCCGCAACGTGGTCGTCGAGCAGCCATACGGCGCGCCGCGCATTTCCAAGGATGGGGTTTCCGTCGCCAAGGAAATCGAACTGGAAGACAAGTTCGAGAACATCGGCGCGCGGATGGTCCGCGAGGTGGCGACGCGAACGTCGGATCTGGTGGGCGACGGGACGACCACGGCGACGGTGCTGGCGCAAGCGATCTTCCATGAAGGCTGTACGGCGGTCGCCGCCGGCATGAACCCGATGGACCTGAAGCGGGGCATCGACTTGGCGGTCGACGCGGTGGTCGCCGACCTGCGTGCCCGCGCGCGAAGGGTGCGCAGCAATGCCGAGATCGCCCAGGTCGCGACGATCTCGGCCAACGGCGACCGGGAAATAGGCGACCAGATTGCGCGCGCGATGGAGGCCGTCGGCAACGACGGTGTCATCACGGTCGAAGACGCCAAATCGATGAAGACAGAACTCGACATCGTCGAAGGGATGCAGTTCGACCGCGGCTACCTGAGCCCGTACTTCATCACCGACGTCGAAAAACTGCGGTGTGAACTCGAACAGCCGTACGTGCTGCTGCACGAGAAGCGGCTGTCGAACCTGCAGCCGTTGTTGCCGCTGTTGGAAGCGGTGATGCAGACGGGCAAGCCGTTGCTGGTCGTGGCCGAGGATATCGAGGGCGAGGCGCTGGCGACCCTGGTCGTCAACAAGCTGCGCGGAGGCCTGCAGGTGGTGGGCGTCAAAGCGCCGGGGTTCGGCGACCGGCGCAAGGAGATGCTCGAAGACTTGGCGGTGTTGTCGGGCGGCCAAGTGATTGCCGAGGAAACCGGCACGAACCTGGAAACGGCGTCGCTCGACATGCTGGGCACGGCGGCGCGGGTCACGGTGACCAAGGACGATACGACGATTGTCGGTGGTGGCGGGCGGAAGGCGGCGATCAAAGGCCGGTGCGCGCAGATCCGGCGCCGGATCGAGGACACGACGTCGGACTACGACCGCGAAAAACTCGAGGAACGGCTGGCCAAGCTTGCCGGCGGGGTGGCGGTCGTGCGGGTAGGCGGCGCCACCGAGGTTGAAGTGATGGAGCGCAAGGATCGCGTCGACGATGCCCTGCATGCGACCCGGGCGGCGGTTGCCGAGGGCGTATTGCCGGGCGGCGGCGCGGCGCTGTTGTATGCGACGCGTGCGCTGGCGGCGATTTCGGCCACGAACGCGGATCAGCGCGTGGGCATCGACATCGTCCGGCGGGCGTTGCAGGCGCCGCTGCGTCAACTGGTCGCCAACGCCGGTGTGGACGGTGCGGTGGTCGCCGCGAAGCTGCTCGAGCAAGCCGACGTGCGGCGCGGGTATGACGCACAGACGGACCGCTATACCGACATGATCAGCGCCGGCATCGTCGACCCGACGAAGGTCGTGCGGATCGCGCTGCAGGGCGCGGCGTCGATCGCCGGCCTGCTGATCACGACGGAGGCGCTGGTCGCCGACCGGCAAATAGAACGGACCGACCAGGCAGCGGTTGCCGGGGCGTAGGGCGGCGGCAGGAACACCCGCGTTGCGCGAGGCTTCGGTGCGCCACGCACACCTCCATCGCTTCGGCGGCGAACTTGCCCTGGTGTTGTCCATCGCGATTGTCGCGATGGTCGTCGCCGGCATCACCGTCCTCGGGTCGGAGGCCAAAGTCGCGGCGGTGCTCGATTGGATCGACAACCGCGGCGCCCTAGCGCCGATCCTGTTCGCGGCGCTGTACGCCGTTGTCGTCGTGTTGGTGTTGCCGAGCGTTTTGTTGACCCTGGGCGCCGGCTTCTTATTCGGTGTCGTGAAGGGCACCGTGCTGGTCATGGTTGGCGAGACCATCGGCGCGACAATCGCCTTTCTGATCGGCCGGTATCTGCTCGGCGACCGGTTTGCCGGTTTCCTGAACGGGCATCCGCGTCTCGGCGCCCTTGAGCGGAAGGTCAAACAGCGCGGCTGGCGGGTTGTTTTGCTGACCCGGTTGACACCGTTCTTTCCTGGCAAGCTGGCGAACTATGTGTTTGGTCTGTCGCGCTATTCGTTGTCGGGGTTCGTGTTCGGCAACGTCGTCGGGATCGTGCCGATCACGGTAACCAACGTCTATCTCGGCTCGGTAGTGGCAGACCTCGCGACCCTTGGCGTACGCGGGGTGGCGCGGACGCCGATCGAGTGGGCCGCCTATGGCGTCGGCTTGGTGGTCGTCGTGGGAGTGCTGATCTATGTCGCGCGCGTGGCGACCCACAACCTACGCCTCACCGAGCCACCGGCGGCTGATAAACCGTAGCCGCCTGCTCTCGGCCTTGACTGAGGTCATGTCGTGGGCGGTGTCGTCGAGGCTACTTTGGGGGACGATGGTGGAGGAAGCCATGGAGACGGCGATGAGTGGCCCAAGGGAAACCCGGACGGTGACGGCCGACGACGTGCGGGCGATGGTGGGCGACATCAGCGACGCCAAGATAACGGCCGTGCTGGCGACGAACCCCAGCTTCGAGGACCTCGAGGAGGCCGTCGCCTGGGCGGCCGGTGAGAGCGACGTGATGGGCGAGGAGCGCTTGCCGCTGTCACGGACCGCCGCGCGGGTTTACGAGATAGTCGCGGCGGACGAAGACTACGCCAACGAGCGGGAATAGCCGCGCACCGCGGGCTCTTGGCAAGCCGGCGTAACGTGTTGCGTTGCAATGAACAAAGAATGGTGCGCCCGGCAGGATTCGAACCTGCGACCACGGGATTAGAAGTCCAGTGCTCTATCCAGCTGAGCTACGGGCGCGTGGTCGCAATGTACGCGAGAGTCGGGGCGGGTGCCTAGCGGCGGGCAGCGACGACGGATGGGCGAACCCATCCGCCGCCTCTGAGCCTGAGAAAGCAACCGCCGGCACGTGTCCGGCGGCTAGATGACAAGACGTTATCACTAACCCGACAGGGCTGGCAATTCCGCGCGGACGGCACTGGTTCCCGGTGGGGCTCAGTGGCTCCAGGGCTGCTTGCGGTCGTAGGCGAAGTTGTCGGCGTAGGCCTTGGGCCGGATGCGGCGGGTCTTGGGCCGGTGGATGCTGTAGGCGATGCCATGACGCTCGGCGAAGGCGACGGCCTCTTCCATGGTGTCGAAATCCATGCGGATTTGGCCGGCGGTGCCGCGGGAACCGGCCCAGCCCATCAGCGGGTCGAGTTGCTGGCGGGAGGTGGGTTCGGCCTCCAAGACCCAGCCGCGGGTCTTGGCGCGGCCGGACTGCATGGCGGTTTTCGCCGGCTGAAAGATGCGCGCCTTCATGGCGCGCAACCTAGGCGCGGGCGCGGGGGAACGCAACCGGGATCAGATGCGGCGGCTGGCGTGGATCTGCGGCGTGCGGTTGTGGGGCATGATGGTGACGTGCAGGGTCGCGGTCTGGCTGACCCGCTCGAGGCCGTCGACGGCGACGGCGCTGATGGAGAGGGACAGCTCGCCGGCGAAGCCGCGCGGCGGCACCAAGGCCAAGTTGGGGAGCTGGTCGGGCGGCAGGATCCAACTGCCGTCACCGCTGTTGAGCCCGGCGTTGAGGCGGGCGCCCTGGGGCACGCCGTCGATGACCACGGACGACAGGGTGGTGCCGGTCGCGGCGTCGACGATCAACGGCAAGGGCACGAGGGCGTCGGCAATGCCCTCGACCTCGGCCACCTCGATGTGCGGGGCGTTGGCGGGGGTCACCAAGTCGGCGAGGCGCGGGGCGACGGCGGCGCCGGCGACGGCGGCGCTGGCGACGGCGACGAACACGGCGACGCCGGTCAAGGCGCCGACGGGGAAGCGGCGGCGGGTCTTGGGACGGGCGGCGCGGGGTTCGCCCTCCGGCGGTGGCGGGGCCTGCTCCGGCGCGCCGAGGCGCAACGGTTGGCCGGGTTCCGACTTGGTCGGCGGGCGGACCCTGCCCGAGTTTCGCGGGGCATCGCCAAAGGGCAGCTTGCGGCCCGGCACCGGTAGGCGATCGAACAACGAGCGGGTCGGCGCCGTGCGGACGGCGGCCGGGCGGTCGCCCTCGGACACGGTGAGCTGGGTCGGGCCGAGGAAGTTAGGTATGCGCGGCAAAGCCTCGGCGTCCTCGGCATCGATGGTGAGGTCGCGATTGGACAGGCGGGCGATGGACTGGCCCGAGGCGTCCGGCGCGGCCGGGACGTCGCGGGTGACGCCGTCGAGGGCGCGCACGGTCGGTACCTCGGCCACGGACTCGAAGCGGCGCGGGCGCAGGTCGGCCAAGGATTGCTCGGCGCGATGCTTGGCCGCGGGATCGATGGCGGACGCCTCGGCCACGGGCTGCGGCGGCGCGGTGCGCTGAGCGATTGGCTGCGCCGGGCGGACGGGCGGTGTCTGCGCCGGTGGGATGATGAGTTCGGTGCCGGCTTGGCGCTCGGCGCCGTTGGTGGCCGGCGACGGGTTTGAGGCCGCCGGCGGCGCCACCGGCGGTAGCGGGGCGGGGCGCGCCGCGACAGGTGACGGGGCGGCTGTTGTTGGGACGACCGGGGGCGCGGCGACCGGCGGTGCCGGCGCCTCTGGTTCGGGCTCGACGAAAAGTTCGGCCGTCAGCTGACGGCACATGGCGGCCAACGATTCGACGCGGTCGGACTGGTTCGTGCCGTCTCGGCGGGGTTCGGCACCCATGTCTCTGTCAACTCCCCTCAAGCGGTTTGGCGTGAGGCCAACGGCCCCTTGGAAGCATTTCCCCCGGCGAGTTTGGTATTTTTGCGGCAGTTTTTCGAATTGCCGCTTGATCGTTGCAAATAGGATACAGGAAGGGTCGGAGGCCGGCGGCGGCGAAAGAGGATTGGCGCTGCCGGATCTATTTTGCCGGACTGCCCCGGCCGGGTGCCCTATCGGCGCCGCGATCCCTCAAACTTTCGGGGGATCCGGGTTGGCGGGGTGACGGCAGGGACCAAGTATGCCGTTGGAGATATGCCGGTTTAGGGCGACGACTATAGACATTGGCGGGTCGAGAGAGGCCGGGATCGCGCCTACTGTACGCGCATTCGCCCGGTTGGGCGTTTCCAGCATCAGGACCGCCATGAGCCGCGTCATTACGACCCGCAACAACTCGATGTATACCCTGAAAGTGATCGGGGAGGACGGCGACGTGCAGTTGCGGCTGTCGTTCGACGGGCCGATGCCGGACCACCTTAAGTCGTTGATGGCGCGCGGTAACGCCGGGGACCTGGACGCCGCGCAGGAATACGTCACCGAGTTCATCAAGTACTGGCACAATCAGCAGCCGGCGGACTGGGCCGAGGCGACGGGCGCCCGCCACTGACGGCGATTATCGCGGGCAATTCGCCGGGTCTTTGAGACGAATTGCCGGGAAAATTAATCGAAGCCCCATTTTTGTCACATACCTTTGTCGTACGCCCCAACGACGACGGAGGGTGACGAATGCCTTGTGAGATAAGAGACATCGTTTTCACCAAGACCGAGGTAATGGCGGCGTTGGCGGCCCATGATCGGATGTGCGCCAACCAGGAGATTGCCGATGTGGTCGCCGACGTGGAACTGGCATCCGGCGAGGCGCCACAGGCGACGGTGAGGTTCGACAGCGACGCAGCGCCGGTGACGGTGAGCGGCGAGCGGCTGTTGGCGGCGTTGGTGCGGTATTGCATCGAGAACAACATCGTGATCCCGCGCAACGCGAAGAAGTCGGTGGTGCCGGCGGCCGACGCGGCGCGGCTGCGGATCGAAATCGGCGAACGCTTGGCGGATCAAGCGGCGGTCGATCTGAACTGACCGGCGCGCCAGCGGCCTGGCTTGACCCACCGCAAATACTTGGCGGTCGGTACACGCGACACTGGCGGCATGAACCGGTGGATCCCATGGGTCGTGGCCCTGATGCTGCTGAGCAGCCCGGCGGCGGCGCAACAGGTTGGCGACGCCTTTGTCGGGCAAGACATCGCCGAGGCCGAGTGTTCGGAGTGCCATATCATCGGCCCGGACGCGCTGGGCGGCAATCTGCTGTTGGGCGCGCCGACATTCATGGAGGTGGCGGCGGACCCGGCGATAACGGAATTGTCATTGCGGGTATTCCTGCAAAGCCCGCATCAGTTGATGCCGAATTTCGTGTTCTCGGAGACCGAGACGGACGCCATCATCGCCTACATCTTGGGATTGCGGCGCTAGTCCCGAGCCAGCAACGGCGCCGGGTTTTACCTGTTCACGCTGTGGTTTCCGACGTAAAATCGCCGAGTATCGGGGGTTGCCATGGCGCCATTGGCGGCGGCCATCCGATGGCGGTAGGATCCACCACCCGGTTCTCTTAATACTCGTGAATACTTCCAGCGCAAACGAATTCAAGAGACACTACAAAAGCGCGCTTGCAGGCCCGGCACGACGACGCCTAGGGCAACTAAAAACCGCGCAAAGGCCAGGTTTGTGCGCGCCGAATTAACGTCAGATCACGCCGAACCTTTGCGACGGCCGCGGGGCGAGACGATGGCCGAGATACACCGGCTGATCGGCGACATCTATGACGCCGGTCTCGACGAGAAGCGCTGGCGCGACGTGCTGCCAGAGATCGGCCGGCTATTCAAATCCTCGGGCATCAATCTGTTCGTGTTGGACCTTTCGACGAACGAGATTCCGACGCTGGTGTCGTGGTCGGCGGACGAAAAATCCGGCGGTAACGGCGTCGAACTCGACAGCCGAACGCGCAAGGGGCTGGCGCAGCCGGAGTTGGAGATCGTCTACGAGCACCAGCACGTGGACAAGCCGTTGACGGCGCGGGACGCGGTGCACGACCAGGTGCGCAGCATCGGCGACTTTCGCTACTACATGGCCCGGAAGTTCCAGGGGGACGGCCGTTTCCTGCCGATTCTGGCGATCCAGCGAGCGCCGGGACAACCGGCGGTGTCGGCGGAGGAAGAGCGGACGCTGAAGATCCTGTCGAACCACGTCGGGCGGGCGATGGAGTTGAACCAGCGCATCGCGGTGCTGGAAAGCGACGCGGAATCGTACCCGGACGCGCTGGAGCAACTGGCGTCGGCGGCGTTTTTGCTGAACGGCCAGGGCACCGTGATCTTCATGAACGCGGTGGCGCGTGGGCTGACCGAAGAAGGCGACGGCCTACAGGTGGCGCATGGGCAACTGCGGGCGGCACGGCTGGAGGAGACCGCGGTGCTGCACGACGAGATCCGGCGGGCGCTGACGGCGCGGGCGCAGAAGGGGACGATGCCGGGCAAGCGGTTCTCGGTGGGCCGGGGCGAAGACGACCGCCTGGTGGTGATGGTGATGCCGCTGCGCAACGGGGTCGAGGCGCTGTTCCGCGACCCGGCGGCGGTGATGGTGCTGGCGCGGGACCCGGCGCAGGTGTCGATCGCGCCGAACGACCTGGTGACCCTCTTTGGTCTTACCTCGGCGGAGGCGATGCTGGCGGCGTCGCTGGTCGACGGCGGGTCGCTGGCGGATTACTCGGAGAATTCGGGGTGCGCGCCGGCGACGGCGCGGTGGCACCTGAAGAACATCTTCACCAAGACCGGCACCCACTCGCAGACGCGGCTGGTGTCGCTGATCCTGCGGACGGTGGCGGTCGGCCAGTAGACGCCACACTTAACTTTTTTCTCACTTCTCGCGCGACGCCTTGATCGGCGCGACCGTGGCCGCCATTTGCGGGTTGCGGATGGCGGGGATTGCCGGAAGGAATGGCGTCTTGCGGGGCGACCCGGGGCGTTGCGCCGACTCCAGTGTGATAAACTCCCGCCGTGCGTGGCAGGTTGTGTTTCGACGGCGTCCATGACGAAGGTGGGGTGAGCCAATGACCCATGTGATCGACGAAAGCCCGGCCCGGAAGTGGACGGGGCTGGCGAAGAAAATCATCCCGCTGGTGATTCTGGCGGTGCTGGTTTGGGCGTTTTTCCATTTTGACGGCGACACCTACCTGATGGTGGAGACGCTATCGGACAACCGGCACGCGCTGATGGGCTTCGTGCATGAGCGGATGGTGCTGTCGGTGGTGCTGTTCCTGGCGGCGTACACGCTGGCGACGGCGACGGCGGTGCCGGGCGCGGCGGTGCTGACCATCGCCGGCGGATTCCTGTTCGGCATCGCGTTCGGCACCCTGTGGGTGCTGATCGGGGCGACGGCGGGGGCGACGATCCTGTTCCTGATGGCGCGGACGATCTTCGCCGACGCGCTGCGGGCCAAGGCGGGGCCGTTCCTCCAGAAGATGGAAGCCGGGTTCAAGGAGAACGCGTTCAGCTACCTGCTGTCGCTGCGGCTGGTGCCGCTGTTTCCGTTTTTCCTGATCAACATCGTACCGGCATTCCTCGGGGTGACGATCCGGCAATACGTGCTGGCGACGGCGCTGGGCATTCTGCCGGGGGTGTTCGTGTACGCGTCGATCGGCGCCGGGCTGGGCAGCGTGTTCGACATGATGATGGAATTCAGTCTGAAGAACGCGGTGACGCCGGAGATCATTATCGCGCTGGTGTCGCTGTCGGTGTTGTCGCTGGCGCCGGCGGTGTACAAAAGGATCAAAGCCCGGCGGGCGGCCGCCTAAAGGAGCGCGCCGACCCGCCGGACACACGGTTCGGGGGTAGGCGCGTGAGTGAGCGGACAAAAGTTGCGGTGGTCGGCTGCGGGTTCTTTTCGCAGAACCACCTGCATTCCTGGAAACAACTGGCGGACCAAGGCGTCGACCTGGTGGCGGTGGCCGACCTGGACGGCGGCAAGGCGAAGGCGGCGGCCGAGCAACACGGCGCCGCCGCGTGGTACGACAACGCCGAGGCGATGATCGCGGCGGGCGGGATCGACCTGATCGACATCGTGACACAGGTGGGGACGCACAACGGGCTGGTCAGCGCGGCGGTGGGCGCGGGGATCGCGACCATCGTGCAGAAGCCGTTCGGGCTCGACCTCGACGACTGCCGGTCGATGGTGACGACGGCGGACAAGGCCGGGGTGTTCCTGGCGGTGCACGAGAACTTCCGGTTTCAGAAGCCGAACCTGATGGTGATCGACGCGCTGGCGTCGGGGGCGATCGGGACGCCGACGTGGGCGCGGATCAGCTTCCGCACCGGGTACGACGTGTACGCGGGGCAGCCGTACCTGATGACCGAGGAACGGTTCATCGTCTCCGACCTGGGGGTGCATACCCTGGACCTGGCGCGGGTGTTCCTGGGCGAGGTTGAGCAGGTGAGCGCGGCGTTGCAGCGGCGCAACGCCGACATCGTCGGCGAGGACACAGCGACGATCGTGCTGCGGCACGGGTCAGGCGCGGTGTCGGTGGTGGACTTTACCTACGGCTGCCGGTCGCAGCCGGACCTGTTCCCGGAGACCCTGCTGGAGATCGAGGGGTCGACGGGGGGTATTCGGGTCGGGCCCGGGCCGATGGTCGAGGTGACCTCGGACGGCGAGATGACGGCGGAAAGCGGCGACGTGGCGGTGCTCGATTGGGCGGCGAAGCCGTGGCACGTGATCCAGGAAAGCGTGTTCCGGACCTGCGAACACATTCACCAGCGGTTCAAGGCCGGGGTGACGGCGGACATCTCGGGCGCCGACAACCTGAAGACCTATGCGTTGGCCGAGGCGGCATACGAGTCGGCAGCGGCCGGCGGGGTGCCGGTGGCGCCGCGGGCCTAAGAGTCCGGGGGGCGGCAGACCTTGCAGGCGCGGTAGCCGGCGGCGCGGGCGTCGGCGGCGGTGGCGAAGAACACGCGGTGTTTGACGTAGTGGCCTTTGGCAATCCAGCGCAGGGCGCCGGGGCAGTCGAGGCGGCCGTAGATCTTGGTGCGGCGGTGGCCGCCGACCGTGCCGGGCGTCGGGCTTCGGTACGGTTTGCCGTCGCGGCCGATGAGGGTGTAGGTGCGCTGTGCCATGGGTGGGTTGTAATGGCGTTAGGCGGCGGGGAGAATACGGGGGATGGCCGAGACCCGCGAACCGCGCAAACCGCACGATCTTGGTGGCCTGGCGGGTGGGCCGGTCGATCAACACGAGCATGTGCTGAACTTTTGGGAATGGCGGGTCGACGCGCTGATCCGGCTGCTGTTCGCCAAGGGTCTGGTGCACGATTTCGCGGAGATCCGGCGGGCGATCGAAGACCTGCGGCCGGACGTCTATGACACCCTGAGCTACTACGAGCGGTGGGCGGCGTCGGCGGCGACGCTGCTGGTGGAAAAAGGCGTGCTGACCGAGGACGAGATCGCGGCGCGGATCGCGGCGATCAAGGCGCGGGGGTCGGCATGACGGCGCGGTTCGCGTTGGGCGAACGCGTGCGGATCGCCGACCGGGCGGAGCCGCGGCATAACCGGACGCCGACCTATGTGCGCGGGCGGACGGGTGTGATCGCGCGGATCTGCCCGGCGTTCGGCGAGCCGGAGGTGCTGGCGTACGGCGGCGACGCGGCGGCGATACCGCTGTATCGGGTGCGTCTGGCGCAGCGCGAGGTGTGGCCCGACTACGGCGGGGCGACGCAGGATCATTTGGAGATCGAGGTGTTCGAGCATTGGCTCGAACCGGTGGGAGGCTAAGCCATGGCGCATGTGCATCCGCCGCAGCCCGACGACCCGGAGCCGTCGACCTACCACGAGTTTCTGGGGGTGGCGCTGCGCGAACTGCTGATCGAAAAAGGCGTGTTCGACGCCGCGGAGGAACGGGCGCAGATCGAGGCGCTACAGGCGGCGTCGCCGGCGAACGGGGCGCAGATCTGCGCGCGGGCGTGGGTCGACCCGGCGTTCAAGGCGCGGCTGCTGGCGGACGCGGACGCGGCGATCGCCGAACTGGGGCTGTCGGCGACGTTTCCGCTGATCGTGCTGGAGAACCGGCCGGGGGTGCACAACGTCATCGTGTGTACGCTGTGTTCGTGCTACCCGCGGTCGCTGCTGGGGCCGCAGCCGGCCTGGTACAAGAGCGGCAACTACCGGGCGCGGGTGGTGGCCGAGCCACGGGCGGTGCTGGCGGAATTCGGGACCGAGATCGACGCCGACACGGAAGTCGTGGTGCACGATTCAACGGCGGAGATGCGCTACATGGTGCTGCCGGAGCGGCCAGCGGGGACGGACGGCTGGGACGAGGCGCGGCTGGCCGATTTGGTGACGCGGGACGCGCTGATCGGGGTGTGCCGGGCGCGGGCGCCCTAGTGCCGCGCCGGCGGGGGGTGCATGAGAATTGAGCAGGTTTTCCAGGTTTGCCCAAAACTTGGGTCGCGACGGGGCGCGGGGGGCGGCGAATCCCGGTGATTGGTGGCATGGGCTTTGCGTGGATTTAGGGACCGAACACCAGGGAGCAAAAGAATGATCAAGAAACTGTTGGGCGCGGCGCTGGCGATCAGTGCCGTTGCCGGGGTGGCGATGGCCGAGGACAAGATGAAGGTCGGCTTCGTCTACGTCGGGCCGATCGGCGACCATGGCTGGACTTATCAACACGACCAAGGGCGGCTTGCGCTGGAGGCGGCGCTGGGCGACCAGGTGGAGACGACGTTCATCGAGAACGTCGCCGAAGGGGCCGACGCGGAACGGGTGATCGCGCAGATGGCCGAGGCCGGGATGGACATGATCTTCACGACGTCGTTCGGGTACATGAACCCGACCGTGAAGGTGGCGAAGGATTTTCCGGACATCCGGTTCGAGCATGCGACGGGCTACAAGCGCGGCGACAACGTGACGACGTACTTGTCGACGACCTATGAGGGCCGTTACGTCTCCGGCTTTCTGGCGGCCAACGTCAGCGAGAGCGGCAAGGTCGGCTACATCGCGTCGTTCCCGATCCCGGAAGTGATCCGCGACATCAACGCGGTGATGCTGGGCATGCAGCGGGTGCGGCCGGACATGGAGCTGAAGATCGTCTGGGTCAACACGTGGTTCGACCCGGCGACGGAAGCCGACGCGGCGACGGTGCTGATCGACCAGGGGGTCGACGTGATCATCCAGCATACGGACAGCCCGGCGGCGATGCAGATCGCCGAGGAGAAAGGCATCTGGGCAGTCGGCCAGGCGTCGGACATGCGGGCGTTCGGGCCGAACGCGCACTTGATCTCGGTGGTCAACGACTGGGGGCCCTACTACATCGATCAGGTCAAGGCGGCGATGGACGGCAGTTGGGGCGTGCGCGACTATTGGGGCGGCATGGCGGAAGACGTGATCCAGGTGATCGGGTTCAACGACAAGATCCCGGCCGACGTGGTGGCGGAGGCGGAGAGCATTATCGCCGGCATCAAGGACGGCAGCTTCCACCCGTTCACCGGGCCGATCCGTAACCAAGCCGGCGAGGAGGTGTTGGCGGACGGCGCGACCTTCAGCAACGAGGAATTGGCGGCGATGAACTACTACATCGAGGGCATCGACGCGCCGTTCCCGAAATGAGCGAGCGGCTCCCGCTGATCGACGTCGGGGCGCTGGGGTCCACGGACCCCAGCGACTGGCGCGGGGTGGCGGCCGAGATCGACACGGCGCTGCGCGAGTGGGGCTTCCTGTACATCGTCAACCACGGGATCAGCGGCGCGCAGATTGCCAAGGCGTTCGGCTTGGCGCGGTCGCTGTTCGACTTGCCGCTGGCGGACAAACAGGCGATCGACATCCAAGGGTCGAAGTGGCACCACGGCTGGGGCGGTGTCGGGGTCGAGCAGCTGGAAGACGGGTTGCCGGGGGACCTCAAGGAGAGCTTCGACATGGGGCGGCACCTTGAGGAAGACCATCCGCTGACCCAGCGGGGGCTGATGGTGTACGGGCCGAACCAGTACCCGGACATTCCGGGCTGGCGGGCGGCGGTGGACGAACACTACGAACTGACGCTGGCGCTGGGGTTGCGGATGCTGGGGGCGGTGGCGGTGGCGCTCGACCTGCCGCCCGACTTTTTCGCGCGGCGGTTCGAGGCGACGGTGTCGGTGCTGCGGTTCCTGCACTACCCGCCGGCGACGGAGCGGACGTCCGAGGCGCAGCTGGGTGCCGGGGTGCACAGCGACTATGGGTGCATGACGCTGCTGGCGCAGGATGCCATCGGCGGCCTGCAGGTGCTGTCGCCGACGGGACAATGGATCGACGCGACGCCGGTCGACGGGGCCTACGTCGTCAACATCGGCGACATGATGGCGCTGTGGACCAACGACCGGTACCGGGCGACCAAGCACCGGGTGTTGAGCGCGGCGACGGCGGACCGGTATTCGATGCCGTTTTTCGTCGAGCCGGACTACGACACCCATGTGGAGGTGCTGCCGTCGTGCGTCGCGGCCGGCGAGCGGCCGCGCTACGACCCGGTGGTCAGCGGCGAGTACCTGATGTCGCGGTTCGCGGCGACGTACGAGCATGTGACGGCATAGGCGGAAGCGGGATATGGACGGCGACGACGACCGGGAACTGAAATTGTTGCGGCTGTCGCTGGATCAGCGGCTGGGCTGGGTGGCGGCGCAGAAGGCGAGCGGCTACGCCTGCCCGGTGATCGACATCCAGACCGGGCGGACCTTGATCGAGGGGCGGCCGGGCAACCCGAAGGACGGGCTGGTCCGGCACTAGGCGGCTAGGGCTTGGTTGCCGTCACGATCAAGGCGGGGTGGGCGAAGCGGACGGACCCGTCGGGTTGGACGAAGGGTTTGAGGTCGGTGGCGGCGGCGGCCTTGAGTTCCGCGTACTGGGCGTCATCGATCATGTCGGCGAGGGTCCAGCCCTTGACGTCGGTGTGGACCCAAGAAGCGATGGACGGAAACGTGGCGACGCCGTCGTGGGTGGCGACCCGGGCGTCGGCGATGCCGGCGTCGGCGAACAATGATTGCAGGGCCGCGGGGTCGCCGAGGACGTATGGCGCGCGTAGGGCGTCGGCGGCGGTGTCGCCGAACAAGCGCTGGAGGATGTTGACCATTTCGGCGTAGCCGGGGGTGACATCGAGGCTGGCCCAGACGGCGACGGCAAGGGTGCCGCCGGGGCGCAGGACGCGCACCATTTCCCGCAAGGCGGCGGCGCGGTCCTCAAAAAACATGAGGCCGAACTGGCTGACCACGGCGTCGAAGGCGGCGTCGGCGAAGGGCATGGCCTCGGCCTGGCCGAGGCGCCAGTCGACTTGGTCGGACAGGCCTTGGGCGACGTCGAGCATGCCTTGGTTGCGGTCGAGGCCGACGACGGCGCCGGCGTCGCCGACGCGGGCGACGGCGTCGCGGGCGAGAACGCCGGTGCCGCAGGCGACGTCGAGGACGCGCTGGCCCGGCGCGACGGCGGCGGCGTCGAGCACTGGGCCGGTCCATTGGCCGAACAGGGCGGGGACAAAGAACTGCTCGTAGACCTGGGCGGCGCTGGCGATGACCTGGCCGGTTTCGGCGTCCATGGTGGGTTCCCTCTCCTGCTTGCGTCCGGCACAGGAAACCGAGGGCGGCGGGTTCCCGGCAAGATCGAATTGCTCAGGCGCTGGATGAGTGAAACTCATCCACGTAGACTTCGGGGATGGAACGCCTGCCGCCGATCGCCCAACTGCGTGCCTTCGAGTGCGCGGCGCGGCACTTGAGCTTCAAGAAAGCGGCGGAGGAGCTGGCGGTGACGCCGACGGCGATCAGCCACCACATCCGCGCGCTGGAGGGGTACTTCGGCCAACCGCTGTTTCACCGGCGGCCGCGGCCGCTGCGGATGACCGAGGCCGGGGCGCGGCTGTTCCCGCGGCTGCGCCACGGCTTCGACCAGATCGCGGCGGCGGTATCGGGGGTGGGGGAAGCGCCGGCGGCGCTGGCGGCACCGCCCTTCCCGGCCGACAAACCGGTGGTCGCGGTGCTGCCGTTCGTCAATCTGTCGGGCGACGCGGACCAGAATTACTTCAGCGACGGGTTGAGCGAAGACATCATCACCCTGCTGTCGGCGTGGCGGTCGTTTCCGGTGGTGGCGCGGCACTCGAGCTTCGTGTTCAGCGAGGCGGCCGGGGACGTGCGGGAGATCGGCGAGCGGCTGGCGGCGGCCTACATCGTGACCGGCAGCGTGCGCAAAGACGGCGAGCGGGTACGGGTTTCGGTGCAACTGCTCGACGCGGCGACGGGGCATCACCTGTGGGCCGAGCGGTTCGACGGGGCGCTGGACAACATTTTCGCGATTCAAGACGACCTGACGCGGCGGATCGTGTCGTCGGTCGAGCCGGAGATGGAAAAGGCGGAGCGCAACCGGGCGGCGACCAAGCGGGCGGTCAGCCTGACGGCGTGGGACTACTATTTGCGCGGGCGGGAGCTGATGCACCGGCTGGTGCCGGACGACAACGCCGAGGCACGGCGGCTGTTCGAACTGGCGATCGCGGCGGACCCGGACTACAGCGACCCCCATGCCGGCCTGTCCTACACCTACCAAATGGACATCCTGCTGGAGGTGTGCGCCGACCGGGCGGCGTGGCAGGCACGGTCGCTGGCGATCGCGCGGCGGGCGGTGGCGCTGGACGGGGCGTCGTCGATCGCCCACTTCGCGCTGAGCGGCGCCTACATCTGGCTTGACCGGCATCAGGAGTCGATCGCGGAAACGCGGATCGCCGCGGCGCTCAACCCGAGCAACAGCCACGTGTGGCTGGCCTTGGGCAACCGCCTGGACATCGTCGGGCAAGGCGACGAGGGCATCGCGCTGCTGGAAAGCTCGCTGGCGCGGTATCCGCATCACCCGCTCGCGCACATTTACTACGGGCTGTTGGCGCGGGCGTATATCAACGCGCGGAATTACGATAAAGGGTTCGAGGCGTTGCAGGAGGCGGTGCGGCGGCAGCCGGACCACCCGCACACCTACCACCTGTTGGCGATCTGCCTGGGGCACATGGGGCGGGCCGACGAGGCGCACGAGGCGGCGCGGCGGTGCGACGGGCTGCACGCCGGGTTCATCGCCAAGCGGGCGTACTGGAACATTTACGTCGACCCGGCGGCCAACGCGCACCTGACTGACGGGCTGCGGGCCGCCGGTCTGGTGGCCTAAGACGCGCTAGTCGTCGTCGCCCTCGTCATCGTCTTCGCCGTCGTCGTCTTCGCCGTCGTCTTCGTCGTCATCGTCGCCGCCGGACGAGCTGCCACCGCCGGACGAGCCGCCGCCGGCGCTGCCGCCCGAACCGCCGCCGCTGGAGCCGCCCGAGCTGTCGTCGCCACTGGAGGCGCCGTCATCGCCGCCGGCGCTGGAGCCGCTATCGCCGCCGGAGCTGCCGGCGGTGCTGCCGCTATCGGAGTCGCCGCCGTAGCCGGACTGGTCGCCGGACTCGTCGCTGCCAACCAGGCGCCAGCGGACGACGCCATCCTCCTCGGTCTCGCCCTGGCGGTCGACGACCGGCGTGATGCACGGGCCGGCGCCGGCCGCGGCGTCGAGGGACGCGGACTGGCTGTGGGGCACGGTGCACGCCGGGACGCCGCTGAGGGCGGTTGAGCAGCCAGCGAGGGCGAGCAGCAGACACGAGGGAACGGCAAAAGACCTGAACATCGGGACCTCCAAAAACTGAGGTCTGGTAAATGGCAGATCCGGGCGGATTAATTCCGTTACTTCGTAAGTAGTGGCGGGGTGCAGTCGGGATATCCGGGCGCATTTGGGATATCGCGGCTTCGATAGTTCGTCCGGGCGCATGCCGCTCGGCGGCGAGGAACCGGCGTCCGGGTGGGGCTCGGAAACGCGGGCGCGGGGAAGTGGCGGGGCGGTGCGCCTATTTTGCGCGCAGGTGGCGCGGAGGCGTTGGGTCAGGTAGTCGGCGCTGGTGATCGGCGGGTGTTTGGCGGGTTCGCCGGTGGTTTTGGCCGGGCGGTTGAGGCGCGGTAGCATGGCGTCAACAATCTCCAAGGGAGGGGACCATGTTCGCCCGTATCACCCATTACCAGATCAAGCCCGACCACATCGACGAGATGGTCAACCAACTCGACCAGATCAAAAGCGCGGTGCAGGAGATCCAAGGGCTTGTCGTTTCGTACACATCCTGGAACGACGACGGTGCCGGCGTGACCGCCGCGTACTACGAGAGCGAGGCCGCGGCCGAGGCTGCCGTCGACCAGATCAAAGCGATTTGGGGTGGGTTAGCCGAACACCTGGCGGGACCGCCCGAAGTCAAGTCCTATGCCACTGCGACGGTGATTAGCGGTTAGCCAACAACCCGACCGTTGGAAACGGCGAGATCAGGGACGCCAACACAGTCGGGCTTAGCGTTGATGTCAGGTCTCGCGGAACGCGCCCGGCTGTGGCATGGCGGTATCGGGGAGTGGTAGCAAATGGGCCTACTTGATGGATACGCCGGGATCGTTACCGGGGCGGCTCGAGGATTTGGTTTCGCCTCGGCACACCGGCTCGCGGAAGACGGCGCCCGGGTAGCGCTGGCTGACAATCAGGCCGAGGCGCTCGAAGGCGCGGTCCAAAAACTGGCTGATGCCGGGCATGATGTCATTGCCGTCCCGGCGGACGTCTCAAGCGAGGTTGACACAGCACACATGGTGGCCGCGGCGCGTTCCGCATTCGGTCGCCTGAACTTCATTCATCAGAATGCTGCCATTCAGATCGAAAAGCTGTTGCATGAAACGACCGCCGATGAGTGGGACCGGATCATGGCGGTCAATCTGCGGTCGATGTTTCTGGGTGCGCGCGAGATCATCCCTCACATGATGCGCGAAGGCGGTGGCTCAATCGTCAACAGCGCCTCAGTTCTCTCGCTCTCCGCGGACGAGATCCTTCCCGCTTACACAGCAAGCAAGCATGGCGTTTTGGGTCTTACCCGGTCGATTGCGGTCACTGAGACCTACGCAATGGCCGGCATTCGTTGCAACTGCATCTGCCCCGGCGACATCGAAACCGACATGGTTCGGCAATACTGGGCCGCGGCGGAAAATCCCGCCGAGGCCGAGGCAGAAACGAAAATGCACTATCCCATGAAGCGAATCGGCAGCGCGGCCGAGATGGCCGAAGCCGTGAGTTTCCTCGTGTCCGATAAAGCCGCCTTCATCAACGGTACAAGCCTTGTCGTGGATGGCGGGGTGATGGCGAAGGTCTATTGAGTCAATGAACGTGAGAGGTGAGATGCGTATGGACGGGAAAGACCTGCTGAGGCTGTGCCGGGATGAACTCTACTCAGCCGTCGTGGCGGACACGCTCGACACCCTGGGTCTCCACAATCAGACTCTTGCACCCTGTCTAAGCGCGATCGATGAGGAGATGCGGATAAGTGGATTTGCTCGTGTCGGCATCTACATGCCGATCTTCCACGATGACCCACAGGTCAACGTTTATGAGCACGAGATTCGCCTCATTGACGACCTGCGCACAGGCGAAGTCCCGGTCCTGATCTGCAACATGAACCTACAGATCGCACCCTGGGGCGAGCTGCTTTCGACCCGGGCGCGCTATCTCAGCGCCGCCGGGTGCATCACCGACGGGTGCGTCCGCGATGTTGGGCGCATTCGCGAGATGGGGTTTCCGGTATTTTCCGCCGGTCGGAACCCTGTCGATACCAAGCATCGCGGCAAATTGATGTGGGCGGATGTGCCGGGCGCTATTTGCGGTGTTCGCATCAATTCCGGGGACCTCGTCATTGCCGATCAGGACGGTGTTGTCGTCGTTCCAGCGGCCGAAATCGAACCCGTGGTCGAGCAAGCGCTGGTCAAGGCGCGCGCCGAGAACACTGCGCGCGCCGAACTCGCGGCCGGAGCAAGCCTGGCCGAGGTGTTCAAGCGCCACGGTATTCTCTAGTTGAGCCCGGTCCAGGGTTTGCGACGCGATCTGTGCGTCCTGAGAGGTGCTTCCATGACTACGAAACCGGAACTCAAGCTGGCTGGAAAACGCGCCATCATCACCGGCGCCTCATCGGGCGTCGCGCTACGGACGCAACTTTCGCCACCGGCAGCGTCGGTGTTTTGGTCGGGGCGGGCGGATTCGAACCACCGGCCCCCTGCTCCCAAAGCAGGTGCTCTACCAGGCTGAGCTACGCCCCGACGTTGGTTTTCTCGGGTTTTCCCTTGGGGCTGTCAACGTCGAAATGGATCAGATGGTGCGGGCGACTTCGAAGCCGTCCAGCACGCTGTCGTATGGCTCGCGCGGCCAGACGCAGTCGCCGATGGTATAGACCTCGGGGACTTCGTCGAGGGCCCCGCTTTCGGCCAGGGCGTGCTCCAGGTCGCGTTCCATGGTCCGTTCAATGGCGAAGACGACCTGATCGATGCCGGTCAGGGTCTCGGTTTCGCCCGCCGATTGCACGACGATCTGGCCATCCTCAATGCGCTCGACATTGGTGTTGAGCCGGATGGTGATCTGGTCGGACGCGGCCAGCCGGGCGTTCATTACCTGCTGGGCCATGTATTCCAGATCCTGGGCGATGGCGCCGGTGGCCTCGATGACCGTCACCTCGGACCCGGCCTCGGCGAGGGACTGGGCCACGGCCATACCGAGCCACTGGCCGCCGATCACGGCAACGGACGTGCCCGGCTTGACCCGGCCGCGGGTCAGGGCCTCGTAGTCGGTGACATGCGGTTTGTCCCACCCGGGGAGGTATTCCGGAATAAACGGACGGGTGCCGGTGGCGAGGATCAGGACGTCGGGTTCCGCCGCGGCGACGTCGTCGGGTGAGACCGTGTGGCGGGTGTAGATGGTGGCGCCCGATCGTTGGGCCATGGCCTCGCGGTCGGCGGCGGCCTGGCGCCATTGGGACTGATGATGATGGGCGCCGAGCACGTTCAGGTGGCCGCCGAGGCGGTTGGTCATCTCGTAGAGGGTGACGTTGTGGCCGCGGGTCGCGGCGACCCGGGCGGCCTCGAGCCCGGCGAGGCCGCCGCCGACGATCATGACGTCCTTGACCGTCTCGGCGGGGCGGAGGGTGGCCAAACGCTCGCGCCCGGCGGCCGGGTTGACCGTGCAGACGGATGGCTTGTTGACGAAGAGTTCCATGCAGCACTTGTTGCAGGCGATACAGTTGACGACCTCGTCCTGCCGTTTCGAGATCGATTTGGCCAGGATCTCGGGGTCGGCGTGGAAGGCGCGGCCCATGTGGACGAAATCGCAGCTGCCGCCGGCGACGATGGCGTCGGCGCCGGCGATGTCATCGACCCGGCCGGCACCGAAGACGGGCACGCCGACGGCCTCCTTGACCTGTCGCGCGAGGGGCATCAGGACACCCGGCACCATGTCCATCGGCTGAATGAGCGTCTCGATATTCTCGTAGCGACCGGTGGAGATATCGACGAAATCGAGGCCAAGGGTTTCGAGGTGTTGCACGAACCGGATGATGTAATCGATCTCGTAGCCGCCCTCGATTTCTTCCTGGGCCGATAGGCGGATGCCGACGGGCATGTCGCGGCCGACCTCGTCGCGGATCGCCTGATAGACCTCCGTCGGGAAGCGCCAGCGGTTCTCGTCGCTGCCGCCATAGGCGTCCGTGCGCTGATTGTTGACGTAGGAAAGGAAGTTGGTGATCAGATAGCCGTGGGCGCCGTGGATGGTGATCATGTCATAGCCCGCCTCGGCGGCGCGGCGCGCGCCGTTGCGGAAGCGCTGGACGATCTCGGCGATGTCCTCGGGCGTCAGGGCGCGCAGCTCATGGCCGCCGACCATTGGAAAGGGCACGTTCGACGGTCCGACAGGCTGCAGGCCGGTGCGGTGGGTATTGGCGTTACGGCCGCCGTGGTTGAGTTCGGCAGAGGTGCGGCACCCGTGGGCGTGCACCGCGGCGTTGAGCTGCTGGTGGGCGGGGATGTTGTCGTCGGTCCACAGCCCGAGTTGAAACAGGTTCCCACGGCCGCGCGCGTCGATGTAGGTCGCCTCGAAATTCATCGTGCCGACGCCGTGCTCGGCGCGGAGCGCGTAGTAGTCGATGTAGTTCTGGCCAGGGTTGCCGAGCCGGTCGCACCAATTCTTCTCCATCGGGGAGAGGGAGACCCGGTTCCTGATTTCGAGCCCGCCAATCTGGCCCGGCTGCAGAATGCTCTCGTAGGCCATGGTCGTTTCC
This sequence comes from Alphaproteobacteria bacterium, assembly GCA_965267185.1. Taxonomy (GTDB): domain Bacteria; phylum Pseudomonadota; class Alphaproteobacteria; order UBA6615; family UBA6615. Next base: position 47,225 of record OZ253937.1, read on the forward strand.
TTCCCGTGTCGTCTGCCCGCGCGGGGTCAGGTGAAATCCTGTCGATCGAGATGAGACCGCTTGGGCCGCGGCCCGAGGAGGTCCAATCCGGCCCAGGCGGCGAACTCCGCCAAGACATCGGCGTGGTCGCCCGGCAGGGCGATAAAATGGTGTTCGAGCCCGTGGGCCATGACGGTCGCCACGACGTCCTTAAGGCCGGCGGGCTCGTCGGCGATGCGAAAGTCCTCCATCCAACCCCGGGCGCCGGCGAAACCCGACGGGTCCTGGGCCACGACGTTCGCCGTCATGTGAAAGAAGGCGCCGGCATCGCGGGCAATGCGGAAGACCGAATGGGCGCCGGGGCGGAAGACAAAGTCGGCGACGCCGGCAAACTTCGGCGCCTCCGGGGACTCGCGTCCGATCATCGGGTGATTGATCCATGCCGCGCCCTGGTCGTCGGCCATGTAGAGGGGCCCGCCGCCGCCATGCCACATCAGGAGCCGGCCGGTGGTGAGATCGGGTTCGGTCATGTCGAGCAATCACCCGACCCGGCCACTGACCGCGCGGGCCAGGAGTTGCGTCACCGCGCCGAGGACATCGCCCTCGGACGCCGCGGGCAGGTGATCGACCTCCTCGACCCATGAGAACGCGCTGCCGGGGTGCATGCCCGGGTCGACCTGCAGCGCCGGCCAATCGCTAACCGCGAGGGCATCGTGTTTGGCGTCGGCCGCGATGTCGCGCAGCGAGAGCGCGCAGCGGGCGGTCAGGGCCATTTGGTGATCGCTGACACCGTGGACCGGCGCGGCGGCGGCCATGGCGGCAACCTCGGCCGCGACCCGGGCCTCCTCCTGCGCCGCCATGCGTCCCGTCAGTTCGTGGATGTCGTGGGCGACAACCTCGATCCCAAGCCGTTGCCGGAGCGCGTTGGAGGAGACTTCGACGTTGTAAAAGGTCGGGGCCAGGCCACCGATGAGGCCGATGCTGCTGCCCGTGACGGCGTTGAGGGCGGCGATCGCGCGCAAGGTCGTGGTCAGCTCGGCGCGCACCGCGGGATCTTCCGGCGCGCCGTAGTACCACTGGATCGGGTTTTGGCGCATGTCGCGCACCCGGCGGGCGACCGACATGGTCATGTTGAGGGAGACGAAGTTGTTGAGCTGGACATCGCCGGTCTGAACCGGCTCCGGCGTGGCCCAAACACCCAGCGGCAGGCCGCTGGCGGCGATCTCGCGCCCGACGTCGCCCATGGTAAAACCACCATGAATCAGCAGGACGAAGTCGGCGCCCTCGGCTTGTGCCAAATCGAGCGCCGCCCGCGCCGCCGCGCCATCGGCGACCTCGCCGGGGCAGATGCGCAACCTGATGCCAAGGGCCTCCGTCAGCTCACCCAGCACCTGCTCGGCGCGCTGCCAGACGCCGTGCTTTTCGGGGTAATACCGACCCGTCAAATTGGCCTGAATTACGGAAATCGTCGGCTGGCTTGTCATGGCATGCCGCCCCTTTTTGGTGTGGTCGTGGCCGGTCCGGCGGCCCGCGCAAGGGGCCGCGCACCAGATGTTTGGTTGACACGGCGGCGGTCGCTGACCGATATCGTCAGTCGATTATGGCGTTGCAAACCGCAAAATATTCCGGAAACACCAGCCGCGCGGCGCAGGCGAAGCGCAAGATCATGGAGACGGCTTCCGAGCTGTTTGCCGAGCGGGGCTACGGCAATGTCGGCATCAACGAAGTCGGTGTGACGGCCGGCTTCGGCAAAGGCACGCTCTACTACCACATCAGGTCGAAAGAGGACCTTCTGGTGTCGATCATCGACGGCCACATGGGCCAGCTGATCGATGAGACCCAGGCCGCGGTCGAGGGCGTACGGGGCACGCCCGCACGCATTGCGGCGCTGACCGGCGTCTTCACCGAGCTGCTGATGCGGAACACGAACGCGATGATCGTCAGTTTCCGGGACATCCATTGCCTGTGCGGCGCGGACAACATCCGCCGGGTGGAGGCCCTGCATGGGGCGTATCGGGGCATCTGGTCGGACATCTTGGCGGCCGGGGCCGCCGCGGGAGAGCATCGGGCGCTCGACGAGATCGAAGTGCGCGCGCTGGTGGCGATGTATTTCTCCGCCGCCTCCTGGGTGGAGCCGTCGCGCCAGACCGACGACGCGGTGTGCGCGACGCTGTCGAACATCGCGCTGAGGACGATCCTGACGCCGGCGCCCTAGTGTGCGCCCGCCCGACGCGGATTGATGGCCCGGGCCCGTCATCCTAGCTCAGCGGCCTCCCATCCTCGTCCTTGCCAAGTTGGGCTCGACGAGCTGCTCCACTGGGTCGGACTCGACCACGCCGCCGACGCGCGCCTGCGCACGTACTCGAAGGGCATGCTCCAGCGCGTGGGCATCGCGCAGGCGCTCGTGCACGACCCGGCGGTCGTCTTCCTCGACGAGCCCATGAGCGGCGTCGACCCGATCGGCCGCAAGGAGATCCGCGACATCATCCTGCGCCTCAAGGAGGACGGGAAGACCGTCCTCATGAACACCCACATCCTCACCGACGTGGAGATGATCTGCGACCGCGTCGCGATCATCGCGAAGGGCAAGATCCGCTACGAGGGGCGCATCGAGGACTTCCTGCACCCCGACGACCTGCGCAGTGACGTCGTGCTCTCGCACATCCCCGTCGAGCTCGGTGCGCGGCTCGAGGAGGACTTCGGCGCCGAGGTCCAGGGCGTGGGCGACCGGATCGAGCTCAACGTGAACGAGAAGCAGGTCGACGCGCTGCTCAAGATGGCGCTCGACGCGGGCGCCGAGGTGATCTCGGTGACGCCGTGCCGGATGTCGCTCGAGCGCATCTTCCTGCAGGCGGTCGAGCAGAGCAAGGAGGGCGACGCGGCATGATGCGCCTCTCGCGAATCTGGGCCATCGCCACGAACACCGTGCGCGAGGCGATCCGCAACAAGCTCCTCTACGCGCTGCTCGGCTTCGCGCTCGCCGTGATCGCCGTGGCGGTGCTCGTCGCGAGCCTGTCCTACGTCGAGGGCGCGCGGATCATCCAGGACGTCGGGCTCGGGGCAATCCGGCTCTTCAGCCTCGGGATCGCCGTCTTCGTCGGCATCGGCCTGATCCACGGCGAGGTCGAGCGGCGGACGATCTACACGATCCTGGCCAAGCCGGTCTCGCGCGCGGACTTCCTCCTCGGCAAGTACCTCGGCCTCGTACTGACCGTCTGGCTGCAGCTCGCCCTGATGGCGATGGCGTTCGTGCTCGTCTCGCTCGGCTCGGGCGCGCCGCTCGACGGCGGACACGCCGCGGCCATGGTCCTGATCGCGATGGAGCTGGTCGTGATCGTCGCGATCGCGACGCTCTTCTCCGCGTTCACCACGCCGATGCTGGCCACGCTCTTCACGCTGGGCATCTACGCCGCCGGGCACCTCTCGCGGGACCTGCTGCGCCTCGGCGACCAGGCGGACAGCCCCGCGCTGAAGACCGTGTCGACCTGGCTCTACCGCGTCCTGCCCGATCTCGACAGCTTCAACGTCACGATCCAGGCGGTCCACGGCCTTCCGATCAGCGCGAGCGAGGTCGCTTTGCCTATCCTCTATGGCGCCGGCTACGCGACCGCGCTGCTGATCGTCGCGGCGTCGATCTTCAGCCGTCGCGACATGAAGTAGTCGGCCGGCGGATGCGGCGCGGCGAGGCCCGGCGAGAGACGCGATGACGATGGACGGATCCCCCGCTGCGCTGCTCTACGGCGCGGCCCTCGCGTTCGGGCTCGTCGTCGGCTCGTTCCTGAACGTCGTGATCTACCGGCTGCCGCGCGGCGAGTCGATCGTGACGCCGGGCTCGCACTGCCCGGCCTGCGACACGCCGATCGAGCCCTGGCACAACGTCCCCGTGCTCTCCTACCTGTGGCTCCGGGGGCGCTGTCGGCACTGCAGCGTGCGCATCTCCGCCCGCTATCCGGCGGTGGAGCTGCTCACGGGCCTGCTCTTCGTCGCCATGGTGTGGCGCTTCGGGCCGACGCCTGCGGCGCTGCTCTTCATGGCCTTCGCCTCGCTGCTCGTCGTCGCGGCGCTCGTCGACCTCGACCTGCAGATCATCCCCGACGAGACGTCGCTCGGCGGGCTCGCGCTGGGGCTCGTCGCGGTGCCCGTCGTCGAGATGCTCGCGGGCGGGTCGTACCTCGGAGCGCTCGCTCGCAGCGCCGGGGGCGCGCTGATCGGCGGCGGCACGCTCTGGGTCGTCGCCTTCGTGCACGCCCGCGTCTCCGTCGCGACCGGCCGCCAGTTCGCGCACTGGCCGGGGGAGGGCGAGGCCCTGCCGCGGCCGTCGGAGGCGGACTACTGGCTCTGGTTCCCGGGCCTCGGCCTCGGCGACGTGAAGCTGCTCGCGATGATCGGCGCGTTCCTCGGGCCGTGGGGCGTGCTCGACACGATCCTCGCCGCGTCGGGCATCGGGCTCGTCTTCGGGCTGGTCTGGGGCATCGTCACGCGCAGCTGGAACGGCCCGTTCGGCTTCGGCCCAGCGATCGCGATGGGCGCGGTGCTCGCGCTCTTCGTACCGCTGCACGCGTGGGTGCTCGGATCGCGGGGGGCGGGGCGTTCTGAAGCGGGCTCGGGCGCAGTGGCGCGCCGACCGACTGCGCGCCGCCGTCGCGCCGGCTGGTTCCCCAGCTTGGATTCGAACCAAGATTCGCGGATTCAGAGTCCGCTGTCCTGCCGTTAGACGACCGGGGAACAGCCTGTGGCGCGGCGCTGGGGGCCGACCGAAGGTCGGCCCGGGCCTCGCGCGGGCCGGATCGTACTGCGAAGCTGATGCGCTGGCACAGCTACGGCAAGTCGTCGACCATGATCAACTTCGCCGACTACAGCGTGGTGCGCTACGGCTCGTGCTTCGACCTGATCGACGACGTGCTGAGGCGGCATTTCGACATTGCCCTGCCGCCCGAGCCCTCGGCTTAAGGACACCTGAGCCATGAAAATCGAACTGCAATCCATCGGCACCGTGCGCGGCGGCCGCGAGGAGGTCCTCAACGACGACTGGGGCGATATCGAGGCGGTCATCGAGCTGGACCCCGACCAGTTCGGGCCCGAGGCGACGGCGAGCCTCGACCAGTTCTCCCACATCGTCGTGGTCTTCCATTTCGACAAGGTGGACCGGTCGACCATCGAATGGGGGGCGCGGCATCCGCGCAACAACAAGGATTGGCCGCTGGTCGGCATCTTCGCCCAGCGCGGCAAGAACCGGCCCAACCTGGTCGGCGTGACGACCTGCGACTTGGTCAAGGTGGACGGCCGGAAGATCTACGTGCGTGGCCTCGACGCCGTCGACGGCACGCCGGTGATCGATATCAAACCCTACATGACCGGCTTCGAGCCCCGCGGCGAGATCCGCGAACCCGACTGGTCGACGGAGCTGATGGCCGGGTATTGGTGATCGCGTGAGCGGCGCAGCGGTCTCGTCTCTCTAACGACTAGTCTTTGAATACGACGTGAAAAGGTAGCCCTGTGCGATTGTGGGGCGGATTGTCCGTTATTGGGTTCATCCACCAACTACCCAATCGATCTTTCGTCACTAGGTCCCGGACAAGCGGCGGAGCCGCGAAGATCCGGGGTCCATTTTGAACGCAAACGCGGTGGGACCATGGATCCCGGATCTGCGGCGCCGTCGCGCCTTGTCCGGGATGACGGTTGAGGTGGAGCCGGCGCAGCGCCTCAGCGCCTTCACGCGGAGCCCAGAGAGCAATCGAAGGCCGTTTAGTACAGCCGCTCCTTGTAGTCCCGTTGGATCTCGCCATCGATTTCTTCGGCCGACCTGTCCGGTTCGCGTTGATCGCGGACGATTTGGCCGTAGGTCGGGAAGTCGTTGCGCGCGATCCGCGTTTCCGGCTCCCACAGCTTGGAGCGGATCAGCGCCTTGGCGCAGTGGAAGAACACGTGCTCGATGTCGACGCGGATGGCGAGATCCGGCACCTGGCCGTTGACCGCCATGTCGGCCAGCGCCGCCGGGTCGTCGACGATGGTTGCCTGGCCGTTGACGCGGAGCGTTTCCTCGACCCCGGGCAGCAGGAAGATCAGCCCGACCTCGGGGTTCTCCAGAATGTTCGACATGGTGTCGACGCGCCGGTTGCCCTTGCGGTCGGGGATCAGCAGCGTGCGGTCGTCGATGACCTGGACGAAGCCGGGCGGGTCGCCGCGCGGGCTGATGTCGGCCTTTCCGTCGGCACCGGCGGTTCCGATGCACAGGAACGGCGACAGCGAGATGAAGTTCCGGCAATGCGCATCCAGCGCCGGCATCTCCTTGGCGGCGATCGACGGCTTGGGCTCGCCGATCACCTCACGCAGCGCGTCCTGGTTGCGGATGGTGCCGACTTCGGCGGTATCAGGCATCGGACTCCTCCTCGGGCTTCCTAAAGGCCTAGTCTCGGAATGTCGGATCGAGGCGCTCGGCCAATCGCAGGCAGGCGGGCCAGTCCTTGTCCCCGGCCAGCGCCGATCCGGAGTCGGCGACCTGCTGCGCGGCGTATTCGCACGCCTCCGGGTCGGGCAGGACGACCTCCGCCCCGCCGGCCAGCGCCGCGATCTGGCCCTGACAGGCCATCTCGAGGAAATGGTGGGTGACGAAGGCGGCGGGCACGCTTTCGGAGCACACCAGCGCGCCATGATTGCGCAACATTGCCACGTGCTTGTCGCCCAGATCCGCGATCAGCGGGTCCTGCATGAACAGGTTGAACTCGAAACCCTTGAAATCGTGATAGGCGATCCGGTTGTAGAACCGCATCGCGTGCTGGTTGATCGGCAACAGACCGTGCTTTTGCGCGGACACCCCCATGTTGGCCGGCGTGTGGGTATGAAACACCGCGTTGACGTCGTCGCGCACCTTGAGGATGCCGGCATGGATGATCAGACCGCCGCCGCGCAGTTGCCGCGCACCGTCGCTGAGCGGATTGCCCTCGAAATCGTACTTGAGCAGGGACGACGCCGTGACCTCGTCGAACATCACGTCGTGCGCCTTGATCAGCAGATGGCCGGGTTCACCCGGCACCCGCGCCGACAGATGGTTGTAGGTCAGGTCATTGACGCCGAAATGCGCCATCAAACGATAGGCCGCCGCGAGGTCGACCCGCGTCTGCCACTCGGCGTCGCTGACGGCGTCTCGGATGGTGTTCGACGACGATACGGCTTGCAAACTCATGCGACTATCCCTTGCGCCTTTGATGTGTCCTGTCGGAGGCAAGAGTCAATCACGCGGCTGCCCGCGTCAATGGCCGACGTCTTGATTCCCGTCGGCCGCGCCTTCTAGCGTGGCGGCGCGATGACCGTAAGAAAATATGCCGAACTCTGCCCAAAGGATGCCGCGCCCGACCTGATCTTCGCGCTACCCGAACTGCAATACCCGGCGCGCCTCAACGCGGTGCAGACAGTCCTCGATGAGGCCCGGTCCCATGGATGGCTCGACAACACGGCGTTCTTTTCCGAGGGCCGGACGATCACCTATGCCAACGTCGCCGAGGAGGTCCACCGGACCGCATCCGTTCTGCGCGGGCTGGGCGTCGCGCCGGGCGACAGGGTGCTGATCCGAATCCCCGACACGCCGGCGCTGGTGTACGCGATCCTGGCTCTCCAGGCCATCGGCGCGGTCGCGGTCCCGACCTACGTCCAGCTCCGATCCGAGGACCTGATCTATCGGGTCGAGGACGCCGAGGCGACGATGATCATCGTCGACGCCGATCTGCTCGATGAGGTCGTGCCGGTCAGCGACGCCTGCCCCCGCCTCGAAAACGTCCTGGTCATGCCTCGGGATCCGGCAGGCGCGTTCGCCTCGTTCGACGACCTCGCGCGCAGCGCTGACGCGGAAGCGACATACCACGACACCCACGCCGAGGACCTCTGCCTGCTTCTCTATACGTCGGGCAGCACGGGCGAGCCGAAAGGTACGGCCCATTGCCATCGCGACATGCTGGCGATCTGCGACACCTATTGGCGCTATTGCATCGCCCCGACCGAAAGCGACGTCATTGCCGGGCCACCGTCCATCGCCTTCGCGCTGGGCTTCGGCATGTTCGTCTATTTCCCGCTGCGTTTCGGCCATGCCGCCGTGCTCCAGCCCGACAAATCGCCCGAGAAGGCGCTGGCCGATATCGCGGCCTACGGCGTGACGATCTTCGCGGGCGTCGTCTCCTACTACAACGCGCTCGGCCGGCTGGTCGGCGAGAGCGGCGGCCGCACGTCGTCGCTGAGGCGGGCGATGACCGGCGGCGAGCCGTTGACCGCGGAGACCGAACGGGCGTGGCTGGAAACCACCGGCCTGCCGCTCGAGCAGTTCATCGGCACGACCGAGATGCTGCACTGCTACGTGACCTCGACCCACCCGACCGACCCACCGCATCCGTCGACGCTGGGCCGCGCCGTCCCCGGGTACGAGGTCGCGATCATCGACCCGGAGACGCACCGGCCTGTCCCGCGCGGCGAGCAGGGGTTGATGGCGATCCGGGGACCCACCGGCACCGTGTATTGGAAGAAGCCGGAAAGACAGTCCGAGACCGTCATCGACGGCTGGAGCATCTTCCAGGATGTCGCCTGGATGGATGACGGCGGCGACATACACTATGTCGCGCGGCATGACGATATGATCATCTCGGCCGGCTACAACATCTCGCCGGTCCAGGTGGAGACCATCCTGCTTCGACACGACGCCGTCGCCGAATGCGCCTGTGTGCCGGCGCCGGACCCCAGCGGCAGGCGGGGCCAGATCGTCAAGGCGTTCATCGTGCCGGCGGACGGTGCCGCGGGCGACGAAGCGTTGAAGACCGGTCTGCAGGACTGGTTCAAGGCCAACGCGCCGCCCTACATGTATCCGCGCGACATCACCTTCCTCGACGCCCTGCCGAAGACGATAAACGGCAAGATCCTGCGATCAGAACTCCGCCGGCGGTAGAACGTTTTCGGTTTAGACGGAACCGGCCCACGCCCCCACCCGGCCACCCAATGCGATGATCCCGTGGGTGGCCGGGTGGGGGCGAGGGCCGGCGCGATTCCACGAAAGTGGAAAACGCTCTACAGGTTCCTCCCAAGCCAGGCGAGCAGTTTATCCCACGCGTCCTGCGAGGCCGCGGGCCGGTAGCCGGCAGGGTTGATGAAGTTCTGGAACGCGTGGCCGCAGCCGTCATAGGCGTGGAACTCGCGCGCAACGCCGTGCTTGTCGAGCTCCGCCCCGATCTTGCCGACGTCGTCCGGCGAGGGGTTCTCGTCGTCATTGCCGAAGAATCCGACCACCGGTGCCTTGAGGTTCTGCAGCAGGTCGAACGGCGCGGTATCGCCCTTGCCCCATGGCACGAACATGTTGCCGCCGTAGAACACGCCACAGGCCTTGATCGTATCGATGCTGCTGGCGCCGAGAAACGACACGCGACCGCCCATGCAATGGCCGACGATGCCGATGCGGTCGTTGTCCACCGACCCCAGCCCCTGCAGCAGGGCGATTGTAGCGTTCAGATCGGCGATGATCTCGGCGTCGTCCAGGTTGCGCAGCGAGGTCATCGTGTCCTCGCCTTCCGGCCGCCGGTGGTAGAGATTCGGCGCCGCCGCGGCATAGCCGTTGGCCGCAAGATCCTGCACGTATTTGGTGGTGAACGAGTCCAGATTGCCGCGGTGATGCGCAACGATGAGCGCCGGTCCTGCGCCGCCGCCTTGCGGTTCTTCCACGAAGACGCGCATGTCGTTGCCGTCGACCTTGACCGTTTCGTCTCTTGCCATGATCCCTTCCTCCGTTCCGCCCGACGCCTAGCTCGCCTTGGCGCGCTGGCGCGTCGGCGGCTTGCGCTTGGCGCGCTTGAGGCCCTTGGGCACGACCCATTCGGCGAACACCTCGGGCGCCGCGCTCCATTTGCCGGGCTTCCACTTTTCGGTCAGGTAGTCCTCGTCGTAGAAGTATTCCACCGCGCCGCCGGCCGGGCTCGCGAAATACCAGAAATAGCACGACGATATCCGGTGCCGTCCCGGCCCGATCTCGGTCGGCCAGCCCTTGCCGGAGACATGGATGCCGCCGGCAAAAAGCTCGTGGATGTCGCGCACGCTGAACGCGACATGGTTGATGCTGGCCTTCTTGTCGCCGCTTTGCATAAAGAACAGATTGTGGTGCCCGCCGCGCGGGGCGCAGCGCAAAAAGACGCCGAGGCCGGTGTAGTGGTCGGAAATCTTGAAACCGAGCCGCTTGGTGTAGAAATCCTGTGCGGTCTTTAGGTCGGGCACCCCGAAGACGGCATGGCCGATGTGAATCGGTTGCGCGCGCTCATAGTAGGTCGCGCGGGCGTCGATCCGCGTCGGATCGATCGGCGAATTGGTCGACGGCGGCTTCGTCTTGACCTTTTTTCGCTTGGTCTGACGAAACGCGATACCGAGGCCCATGTCATCCACGGAATGCAGCGTGCCGTCCTTGTCGACGGTAACATCGCGATCCTTCGAAAGCTCTTTCTGGATCCGCGCCAGATCGGCCTTGGCGCTGACGCCCCAGACCATCTCGCGCACCGTCGAACCGCGCTGGATCGCCTTGGGCAGATCCTTGGCCGTGCTCGGCTTCAGGATCACCTGCGCGCCGTCCTCGGTTTCGAAAACCGCCCTGCTCTTGCTGCTGCTGACCCGCTTTACGCCCCAATCGGAGAAAAACCGGCGCGCCTTGTCCATGTCTGTGACGCCATAGACGATGGCGTCGATTCCGGTGAGTGCCATGTCGAAAATCCCTCCCGGTCGCTGATGTGCACTGCTGTCACTTTGTTGACGGAACTATAGCCAATCCCATTCACGGTGCTACGCGATTTTTGGCGCAACCGCTCGGATCGGCACCTGTCATGGTCGATACCATAGAATCGGGCGGGGCGACCCGCGATTGTTGATTGCCAAACAATTTGGCGCCATGCGATAGTCCGCGGGAAGACTCGAGTTCCTATCTACGTGAGGACCGTCCCGCGTGCTTTCGGGCGATATTCTCCGGCTATCGGCCAAGAAACATCCGGCAAAGACGGCGTTGATCTATCGCGATCAGCGTCTGACCTATGGCGAGGTCGACCGGCGTTCGAACCAGTTCGCCCATGCGGTCCTGAACATGGGGCTGAGCAAGGGCGACTGCGTCGCGGTGATGTGCCCCAACATCCCGGAATACGCGATCGTCCATTTCGGCAACGCCAGGACCGGGTGCCTGCTGGTCAACCTGTCGACCATGTTCGGGCCGGACGAGCTGACCTACATCCTGTCAAAGACCCGGGCGAAGCTGCTGGTCGTCGAGCAGGAATCGCAGGCCGCGATTGCCGCGGTCCTCGACAAGCTGCCCGACCTGCAGAAAATCGTGGTCATTGGCACACCGTCGGGACTCGACGGCGTTTCGCTGGACCAGTTCCTCGACAGCCAGCCGACCGAAGCGCCGGACATCGCCTTGGCCGATACCGACCCCTTCGCGATGACCTTCACGGGCGGCACGACCGGGCTGCCCAAGGGAGCGCTGGTCAGCCACCGGGCGCGATTTATCTCGGCGTACACCGTCGCCATCGAGCACGAGCTTGCCGGCAATGATGTCGTCGCGGCCGTGACGCCGCTTTACCACGCGGTCGGGCTGTTGATCTGGTTTCAGGCCGCGGTCCTGGTCGGCGCAGAAATCGTCATGCTGGGCCGATGGGACGCCGCCGATTTCGTCGAGGCGACGTCCGAGCACGGCATAACGGCCGTCATGACCGTACCGGTCCAGCTTCGCGCGATCCTCGGCGACGAACACTTTGACGCCGCCAAGCTCGCCACGCTGACCAAGATCGCCTCGGGCGGTGCCAACGTCCCGGGCGAGCTGATCAACCTCTGCCGATCCAGGCTGCCGAAAGCGGCGGTCATCGACCATTATGGCCAGTCGGAGACCGGCCCGCTCACCTTCCTCAAGCATTTCGACCCGACCGACCGGTCGGACAGCATCGGGCGGCCGGCCGTGGGCGTCGATCTCGAAGTCGTCGATCCGGACGGGAACCCCGTTCCCTGTGGCGAGGTTGGGGAGATTACGATCCGCGGAGACTTCCTGTTCGAGGGCTATTTCGAGAACGACGAGGAAACCGCCGCCTACTTCCTCAAAGGCGACGGCTGGGGCTGGACCGGCGATCTCGCCATCGTCGACGAGGACGGGTTCATCACCATGGCCGGGCGGTCCAAGGAGATGATCATCTCCGGCGGGGTCAACATCTACCCGCGCGAGGTCGAACGCGTGCTGGAAGAGCACGATTGCGTCGCCGATTGCACCGTGTTCGGTATTCCCGACGAGGAATGGGGCGAGGCACTCGTGGCCTATGTCGTGCCTTCCGACCGAAAAGACATCACGCCGGATGACCTGCGTGAGTACTGCGCCGGGCGCCTGGCCCGTCTGAAGTGCCCCAAGGACCTCCGTTTTGTCGAAACCATCCCCAAGACGCCGGCCGGAAAGGTCCAAAAACCGCTGCTGCGGGAGGCCTATCTCAACGACAACGAGTCGCACCCCTCCTAGGCCCTTTGTTGCCTCCGGCGATTGCCTTGGCCGCCCCTTAGACCGTATGATTAGCTTGCTAACGATTGTGGCGGACAGCAATAACAAAGCAGGCCCAGGGGATGAGTTCAGGTTCAGACGGCGCAGCGACGATTGAGCTGCAAGGCATCGAGGTACCGTATGTCCGGCGCGGGTCGGGTCAACCGCTGTTGCTGCTGCACGGCGGTGGCGGACCGCAGGCGGCGATGCCGTTTTTTGATCGGCTGGCGGAGCGGTTCGACGTCATTGCGCCGGTCCATCCCGGTTTCGCCGGCACCAGGATCCCCGACCAATTCGATGACATCGAGGATCTGGTCTATCTCTATCTCGACCTGATGGACGCGCTGGATCTGAAGGATGCCGTCCTGATGGGATTCTCGATGGGGGGCTGGACCGCAGCCGAAATCGCGGTTCGGACGACTCACAGGTTGGACAAGCTCATCCTGGTCGATTCGGTTGGCGTCAAGCCGGGGGACCGCGAGACCCGCGACATCGCCGACGTCTTCGGCCTGCCAGGACCCGACATCGCCAAGCTGATGTTCCATGACCCGTCCAAGGGTCCGGATCTTGGCGCCATGACAGACGATCAGCTGACGATGATCGCGGCGAACCGGATTGCGTTGGCCATGTACACCTGGGATCCGTACATGCACAACCCGAAGCTGCCGCAACGGTTGCACCGCGTCGACGTTCCGACCCTGCTGATCTGGGGTGAAAGCGATGGGCTGGTGACCGTGGACTACGCCAAGGCGTTCCAGGGGATGATCCCTGGCGCCAAGCTCGTGACCGTCGCGGAGGCGGGCCACTCGCCGCAGGTGGAGCAGCCCGATGTCTTCATCGATCACGTGATTTCATTCGCCGCCAGTTGAGGGACCGTTCATGAAAACCTGGTTTTTCACCGAGGATGCCTATCCTCACCTGCCCGACGCGGACACCTACGAGTCGATCCGGGTGAACCTGCCCAACGGGAATTTCGATCCGGACGTGGGCGCCGACCTCTATCACATGTACCTCGACCTCTGGTGCAAGGCCGACGAACTCGGTCTCGAGATCATGAACAACGAGCATCACCAGACGGCCACCTGCATGGTCCCGGCAGCGCCGCTTATGCTCGCCGTCCTCGCCCGCGAAACCAAGCGCGCGCGGCTTCTGATCCTGGGCAATCCGATCGCCAATCGAAGCCAGCCGGTGCGGGTCGCCGAGGAAATGGCGATGATCGACGTGCTATCGCGCGGTCGGCTCGAGGTCGGGTTCGTGCGCAGCGTCCCGTATGAAGCCGCGCCGGCCAACGTGCTGCCCTTCCGCGGCTCGGAGCGTCTGTGGGAAGCGCATGACATGATCGTCAAGGCGTGGACCACGCACGACGGCCCCTTCAACTTCGAGGGCCGGTGGTTCCACAGCCGGCAGATCAACATCTGGCCCCGGCCCTATCAGCAGCCCCACCCGCCGATCTGGGTCACCATCGGCAGCGCCAACAGCGCCGTTCCGGTGGCGCAGCGACAGCACATCGGCGCCGTCTTCCTGGCCGGCTATTCGCGCATCCGCGAAATCTACGACGGCTACCGCAACACCTATCTCGATGCGCACGGGACGGACGCGCCGCTCGATCGTCTCGCCTATTGCGCATTGATCTTCGTCGGAAAGAACGAAAAGGAAGCGCGGGAAGGGGCGGAAAAGACGCTTTGGTATATGACGTCGAACAAGGTCCCGCCGCACTGGAGCAACCCGCCGGGCTACCATCCCCCGCAGGTCGCGGCGCAGATCATGAAGGGCGGACGCGGCGGTGCCGGTATTCCGCTGGTGCCCAAGCTCGACGAGCAAATGGCGCGCGGCAACGTGTTCGCGGGCACGCCCGACCAGGTTTATGAACAGATCAAGTCGTTCTGGGAGTATTCCGGCGGTTTCGGGCATCTTCTGATGATGGGCCAGGCCGGCTTCCTGAGCTTCGACGATGCGGTCGGCTCGATGAAACTCTTCGCGGAGGAGGTATATCCCCGTCTCAAGGAACTGACCGCGTCCTACGACGCCGGAGAAATGAGGGACAAGCGTGCCTCCTTGCCCGACCGAGAGGCGGTAGAGCTCGACATGATGTCGGCCCAGTTCGTCCGTTGATGTTCCGATGACCGACATTCGCAGCCGCTACGTCGACGTCGACGGGATCCGGACGCACTATCTGGAGGCGGGCGAAGGCCCGACCGTCGTTCTTCTTCATTCCGGCGAGTTCGGCGGGTGCGCCGAGATCAGCTGGGAATTCACCATCCCGGCGCTGGCCGAAAACTTTCGTGTGGTCGCACCCGATTGGCTCGGCTTCGGCCGCACCGACAAGATTTTCGACTTCACCGGCGCACGCGATCGTGTCTACCGTCATATGCGCCGGTTTTTCGAGGTAATGGCGATCGACGAGGCTGATTTCATCGGCAACTCGATGGGCGGCAGCAACCTGGCGCGGATCGCGTCGAGCCCGCCGGTCATCTTCCCGATCCGGTCCGTCGTCCTGTGCAGCGGCGGCGGCTTCACGCCCGAGACCGAAGAACGCAAGGTTCTGCTGTCCTATGACGGGACGCCCGAAGCGATGAGCGCCCTCCTCAAGGCCATGCTCCATGACCCCAAGTGGGGCGACGATGCGGCGTATGTCGCCAGGCGCCAGGAGATGGCGACCATGCCCGGCGCGTGGGAATGCGCCTCGGCGCCGCGGCTCAAGCCGCCCTTCGCCGAGACCAAGGGATCAGGCTTTGGTCAGGCCGATACCAATGAATACGAAAAGATCGCCTTCCCGACCCTGGTCATTGCCGGCAAGGAAGACCGGTTGCGTGAGCCTGGATACGCCGATGAGCTCGGCCGCCGCATCCCGGATTGCGAGCTCCACGTTTTCGAGGCGTGCGGCCATTGCCCCAATATCGAGAAGGCCGAGGACTTCAACGAAATCGCCGTCCGATTCCTCAAACGGGTGAACGGAATCAGCTGAGCGGCGGGACCACGGCGGACGGCGATTCGGGCACGCCCGAAGTCGGCCTCACGGAAGCTTGACCGCGTTGACACCGCTCCGATGCCGAGACCATCGAGAACCCGTTACTTTTTTTGTCCTGACTATGGGCAATCGCCCTAGCTATTCAGCTTGGGGGCGATACGTCTCCGACATCGTTATCACCCGCCGGTCAAATACTCTTGACGGTTCGTTACTTCCAAACAAAATACTCGGCGAGGCAACCTAGAGGACATCATCATTATGCCGGAGGGCCGGACGGGCTTCACCGGCGCGGGCCATATGGCTACCGTCAATGCGGGGTGTGACTGTGAACATGATCGAGAACACGGCGAGCGTCGGCCCCGACAGTCCCCGGAGACGGACGATGTCGCCTAGCAAGAAGATCCTCCTCGTCGACGACGACAAAGACACGCGCGCGGAACTTGCCGAGCAACTCAAGCTTCGGGAGGAGTTCGAGACGGACGAGGTTGACACCGCGGCGAAGGCGCTCGCGGCCGTCGAGAACGACAAATACGACGCGATCCTGCTCGACATGCTGTTGCCGGACATGGACGGTCGCGATGTGGTGCGGCTGTTGCGCCGCAAGGGTATTCACGTCCCCGTCGTGATGGTCAGCGCACTGGAGGGCGAGGCCGACATGATCCTGGCACTGGATGCCGGCGCCAACGACGTGGTCGTCAAACCGTTCAGCTTGGGCGTGCTGCTGGCACGCGTGCGCGCCCACATGCGTCAGCACGAGCTGAGCGAGGACGCGGCCTTTACGATCGGGCCGTATACGTTCCGTCCCTCCGAGAAGTCGCTACGACACAACATCAAAAAGGCCGATGTCGCGCTGAGCGACAAGGAAAGCGCAATCCTCAAATACCTCTATCGCGCCGGCGATCGTGTGGTGAGCTGTGACACGCTGTACAGCGAGATCTGGGATTACAGCACATCGCTCATGACGCACACGCTGCAGACGCATATCTATCGTTTGCGCCAAAAGATCGAGGACAACCCCTCGCAGCCCTCGATTCTCGTTTCGGAATCGGGCGGATACCGACTGGTTCGGTAGTCGCCGATGGCCAAGACGGCCCGCCCCAAGCCGGCAAAATCGGGGGTTGACCGTTATTTTCTCACAATAATTTGAGACCAAAGTTACGCCCGCGCGACAAGACGGCGGATTACGCTAGCCCCTGGATCGCGGAGCCGGTTTGCTTCGCGCCAACGGTGTAAATGGGCGCGTAAGACTTTCTAGGGAGGACCGGATGAAACCATTTAAGTCAAGCTTGCTGTCGAGCACGGTCGTGCCGGCGATGATGATCGCCGCCGGTTTACTGGCCGGTTGCGACACTGGCGCGAACTCCGCGAGCAAGCCGCGAACGGTCGCGGCGAATCCATGCGCGGCGAAGAACCCCTGCGCGGCAAAGCGCAACCCGTGCAATCCGTGTGCGGCGAAGCGCAACCCGTGCGCGGCGAAGAACCCGTGCAATCCCTGTGGCGCAAGGCAGGTCGCTCAGCGCAATCCGTGCAATCCCTGTGCCGCAAAGCGGAACCCGTGTAACCCGTGCAATCCCTGCGCGGCGAAGCGGAACCCTTGCAATCCGTGCGGCGCGCGGACGGCGCAGCGCAACCCGTGCAACCCCTGCAATCCCTGTGCAGCGAAGCGCAATCCCTGCAATCCCTGCGCGGCGGGCAATCCCTGCAACCCGTGCAACCCGTGCGCAGCCGGTGGCGCCCTCAGCGCGAAATGCATCGTCCCGCGTCTGCAGACCGCAGCGCTCAGGAACCCCTGCAATCCGTGCAACCCCTGCGCCGCAAAGCGGAACCCGTGTAACCCGTGCAATCCCTGCGCGGCGAAACGCAACCCCTGCAATCCGTGCAATCCCTGTGCGGCAAAGCGCAACCCGTGCAATCCTTGCGCGGCCAAGCGCAACCCCTGCAATCCGTGCGGCGCGCGGACGGCTCAGCGCAATCCTTGCAACCCCTGTGCAGCGAAGCGCAACCCGTGCAATCCTTGCGCTGCCAAGCGGAACCCCTGCAACCCGTGTGGTGCGCGGACGGCTCAGCGCAATCCTTGCAACCCCTGCGCCGCCAAGAACCCGTGCAACCCGTGCGCGGCGAAGAACCCCTGCAACCCGTGCAATCCGTGCAACCCCTGCGCAGCGGCCGAAGCGCCCGAGCTCACCAAGGCCGAAGCAGTCGCGCTCTATAACTGCCTGAAGGGCGAGATGAAGACGGCGTACGCCAAGTCCGGCAATGGCTGGGCGAAGGCCTATGCGGGCTGGAAGGTGTACAACAAGCAGGCCTATGTGTCGGCCACGCATGGCGGGCGCTTTGTCAACAACTACGCCAACAAGAAGGCCGGCGCTTACGGCAAGTTCGAAAAATCCGGCAAGATGCCGGCGGGTGCCGTCCTCGCCAAGAACAGCTTCACCGTCAACAAGCAGGGCCGCGCCGGCGTCGGACCCTTGTTCCTTATGGAGAAGATGTCGGCCGGGTTCAGCAAAGCCAGCCACGATTGGCGCTATACGCTGATCATGCCGACCGGTGCGGTTGTCGGAACGACCAACGGCAAGGGATCGAACAACGTCAAATTCTGCATCGAATGCCACGTCAGCGTGGCGGAAGATCAGGACTCGATGCTGTTCCTGCCGGAGGAGTTCCGCAACAACTAGCGGATTCTTCGGATCCTCCCAGAAAGTGCGCGGGGCGGGCCTTTGGGCCCGCCCCCTTCGCATCCGGACCTTGGCTGGCCCGTTTAACCCGGCTCAACGATCACGTTACCGAAGTCGTCGACACGACCGGTGAGCCCGCCTTCGATGAAGATGGTCGCGTCCGCCTGCTCGAGCACCGCCGGTCCCGGCACCGACGCGCCGATGGGCAAAGAGAGCCGATCGTAGATACCGGCAGAATGCCAGCCGCCGTCCGCCCAGACGTCACGCGTGCCTGTCTTGGCCGCCTCGAGGGTAAGGCCGTCGCCGGGCCTCAGCGCGCCGAGGTCGAACTTGGGTCGCCGGCCCACGACCGAGGTCCTGAGCGACAGGATGCGAACGCCAATGCCGTCCAGCAGCCGTCCATAGGTCCGTCGATAGCTTTGGTCGAAGGCGTCGCGGATCGTCTCCACCGTCACGCCGGTTGTCTTTCCCTCGATCGTGACCGGAAGCGGCACCGCCACGGTGTGAGTCTGGCCGACATAGGACATGTCGAGCTCGTAGAGCACATCGAGGCGATCGAGCTGAACACCGGCGCGGTTCAATAGCGCGGTCCCCTGTTCCGCGGTCGCCACCATCTCGGCATCCAGGGGGGCGACGTCCAACCCGTCCAGGGGTTGGTTGATCGTGTGAATGAAATCGTGGCGCATGTCGGCGATGACGCAACCGAGGGCGCTGGTGACGCCGGGGAACCTCGGGACGATGGCGCGCGCCAGCCCGACATCGCGGATCAGCGCACCGGCGTGCAATGCGCCGCCGCCGCCGAACGGCATCGCCGCGAAGTTCTTGGGATCGTGGCCGCGTTCGATCGACACCAGCCGAATGGCGCCGGCCATGCGTGAATTGGCGACACGGATCACCGCCTCGGCCGCGGCCATGGTGTCGAGCCCGAGCGGGGTCGCGACATGCGTTTCGATTGCCGCCCGCGCGGCATCGGCGTCCAGCCTCTCGATCTTGCCACCGATCGGTTTGTCCCCATTGATCCGGCCGAGCAATAAATTGGCATCGGTCACCGTCGGGCGATCGTTGCCGAGGCCGTAGCACACCGGTCCGGGATCGGATCCGGCCGACTCCGGCCCGATCTGTAGAAATCCGCCGCGGTCTACCCAGGCGATCGAACCGCCGCCGGCGCCGATGGTCGTGATCTCGATCATGGGTGTCCGCACGACCAATCCGAAATCGATGGCGGTCTGCAGGGAGAGCGCCGGAACGCCGTCCGCGATCAACGACACATCGAAGCTGGTGCCACCCATGTCGCAGGTGATGACGTTGGGGTATCCCGCCGCTTCCGCGATGTAGGCGCCGGCGATCACCCCGGCTGCCGGGCCCGACAACGCCGTGCGCACGGGGAAGGTCCGGGCCGTCTCCGCAGACATGACGCCGCCATTGGACTGAACGATCAGGAGATCGCCTTCGAATCCCTCATCGGCGAGCTCGGTTCGAAGGTCGGCGATATAGGAACCCACCACGGGCTGGAGACAGACATTCAGCGCCGTGGTCGACGCACGCTCGAACTCGCGAATTTCGGGTAAGATCAGCGACGACGCATTGACATATTCATTGGGCCAGATCGACCGCACGGCCTCCAGCGCCTTCCTCTCATTCTCGTTGTTCGCGTAGGCGTTGATGAACACGACCCCGAGCGCCTCGCATCCCGCCTCGAGCAGACGCGTTGCGGCGCGTACCACCTCGTCCGGGTCGACGTGCTTGAGAATCGTGCCGTCGGCCAGGGTCCGCTCGTCGACCTCGATGCTCTGGTCGCGGGTGACCACGTGCTCGAACTTTCCCCACAGGCCCCACGTGTTGGGCCGGTCGCGGCGACGCATCTCGAGTACGTCGCGGAACCCCTTGGTGGTGATCAAACCGGTTCGCGCGCCCTTGCGTTCGAGCAACGCATTGGTGCCGATCGTCGTGCCATGCACAACGGATGAGATCTCCGCGGCGTCGGACACCGCCGCGGCGATACCGTTGAGGAACCCTTCGGCGACGTTGGCGGGGACGGTCGGCACCTTGGCCGTACCGCAGGCCCCGGTCGTCTCATCGGCATAGAAGACATCGGTGAATGTGCCGCCGACATCGATGCCGACGATCAGGGACGGCTGATCTGTCATACGTTCTTCCGTGTCGCACAACCATCGGCATCAATGGTCACGCCATAGTCATGCAGGGCGGCTTCGGGGCTTATCAGGTCAAGCTTCAGATCGCGCTCGATCAGTTCAAGCGGACGTTCGCCGGCGGGGCCGTACCCGCCGCCTCCGGGACTTTCGATCCGCACCCGTTGCCCGCGCTTCAGCGTTTGTCCGATTACCTTGGCGCCGAGATCGGACGATGTCGGGCCGCTGTCCTGGTCGAATATGATGTTGTTTGGCGCGCCCGCATCGCCTCCCAGGATCCCGAATGCCGGGTATTTGGCGCGCTCCCCGAAAACGACCAGGCTGGCCCGATCGGCCATCAGTTCCACCTCGTAGACGCAGCCCAGCCCGCCCCGGTGCCGGCCCGGTCCGCCACTGTCGCGGCGCAGGCCGAAGTTGGTGAAATATGCGGGATAGGCCGCCTCCAGAATCTCGGCCGGCGGAATGTTCGCCATGCCGATCGGTGCGTTGCCATGACTCAGGCCGTCTCCCTCGGGATTTCCGCCGAGACCGCCGCCGAAAAACGAAAACAGGATGAAGTCCTGGCCGTCGTCGCGCCGACCGGACAGCAGCAGCGCGTTGACGGTGGCGAAACAGGCGCCGTTGACGCGATCCGGAGTCGCCCGTGACATCGCACCGAACACGACATCGATGGTCCGCATGATGTTTTCGGTGTAGCCGGAGACCGGCTTGGGCGGTTCGGCCGCCAGGATCGATCCTTCCGGCAACACGAAGGTGATCGGCTCCAGGCATCCGCCGTTCGCCGGGACCTCCGGAAATATATGCTTCAGCGCGACGTAGCAGGCGGCGATCGTTGTCGAACGCGACACGTTGAGCGGGCCCGGGCATGCCGGCGCCGACCCGGTGAAGTCGAGGGTCATCTGCTCCCCGTCGATCACCACCGACAGCGCGACGCGGAGCGGGTCGTCGGTGATCCCGTCATTGTCGATGAAATCCTCGAAATCATAGGCCCCGTCGGGCAAGTCGGCGATCAGGTCACGCATCTGACGGCTGGCGCGGACGTTGAGCTCGTCGATGGCCGCGGCGATGGTCTCGTCGCCGAAGTCATCGAGCAGATCGTGAAGCCGCCGCTCGCCCAGATCGAGGGCGCCGAGCTGGGCGTTCAGATCGCCATAGCACGACCCCGGCACGCGCGTGTTGGCCAGCAGGACATCGATGACGTCCTGGCGCAGCACGCCGTTCTCCATCACCTTGACCGGCGGGATACGCACGCCTTCCTGCATGATGTCGGTGGCTCGCGGGTTGTAGTTGCCCGCGACGTTGCCGCCGACGTCCAGCCAATGACCGACAGAGGCCAGGTAGCAGAACAGCTTGCCGCGCCTGAAGAACGGCTTTCTAGACACCGCGTTCAAGGCAGCGAATTTCGGTTTGTTGTTCGGCGGTCTCCAAGCCTTTCCAATATTTACGTTTCTAAAGAGGCTCGATACCAGCACCGGTGGGTTGGTGCGGCAAACTTTTAACAAAGCTATCAATCAAGGCACCGAGGAAGCGGCGCAGGAGGCGTTTAACACCATCACCCGCAACCTGGTGGCGCAAGGACTTTACGATCCCGACCGCGGCGCTTTCACCGATGCCGCTGGCGATGCCAGCGCTGGTTTCACTGCCGGTGCGTTAGGTCAACTGATTGTGGGGCTGGTGGCCGGCGGTAAGCGCGGCCGGGCGCGGTTGCAGCAGCGGCGGCAAGAGCAAGATCAGCTTGCCGCGCGGGCCATGTCCGAGCAGGCCGCACCGACGCCGGGTGTGCGCTCCGTGGATGAGATGGAAGCGAACTTGCTCGCCGCGGACAGCACCGCGACAGTGCCGTCACGCGACGTGCGCGTTCCCTTCATCAGCGAGACCGACAATCTTAATCGCGGTCGCTCAGCAGTCGATATAGCTCTCGCGACACGCGGCAGTGTACCGGCGGCGATATTTCAGTCCGACGTGGGTGAGATTACGTTCGATTTCGGTACGGGCGGTGATCCACGGCGGCAGTTTCGTGGAGGCTGGGGACTGTTTCATATCCTCGCCAAGCGAAACAGCGAGGGTCTCGATGGCGAGCGATTCGTACGAGAGGACTTACCCGAGATTATCGCAAGAGGAAGTTTGGATCGTTTTTACGGTCCGAGCAACGCCCGGCGGGCTGATATCACCTTTCGTGGAAAACGTGTGACGCTATCATTGTTTCGCAATGGCGAACGTGAAAACTGGGTGCTGACAGGTTTTGACGAGAATGTGGAGCCCCGGTGAAAGCCGGCGGGGTTAACCCTCCGACCCCTACGCACGCCAGGCCGCTTGTATATGTCCTGACGTGGGAGCGGGACTCCAAGGTAAGTATACGCACCGATGACCGGCCCGTTAAGGCGCTTATTTTCTAGTTTTTCGGGATTCGACGGGGATGTGGAGCCCCGATGAAGCCGGCGGGGTCAACCCTCCGACTCTACGCACACCGAGCTTTCGTGTCAGCGTTGATGTGGGAGCGAGACTCCAAGGTAAATATACGCGCCGATGACTGGCCCGTTAAGGCACTTATTTTCTAGTTTTTCGGGATTCGACGAGAAGGTGGAGCCCCGATCAAGCCGACGGGGTAAACCCAGCGACCCTACGCATGCCAGGTCCTCGTATCAGTCCTGACATGGGAGCGGGACTCCAAGGTAAATATACGCGCCGGCGGCGGGTCCGTTAAAGCATCAAACTCCACAACCTGCGACCATTTCGGGATGAGGCGCCTCATTCCGCACGACAGTCCATCCCCGCCTTTTGCGCGGGGTTTTTTGATATCCAACTAGGAACCACCGCCCATGCCGGAACTATCCGCCAGCACCTATTCCGAAACCGACTCCTCCAACAGTTCCGCTTCGCCGAACGGCTGGCCGGAAGGTATGCCTCCCGGCGGCGTGAACGATTCCGATCGGGCGCTGGCCGGGGCGGTCAAGCGCTTCTGGGGGAGAATCCAGGGCAAGTACGCGTCCAGCGCCGGATCAAATAATTATGCGATCACGCCTGATGTTGCGCTCGCGGCTTACGTGACCGGCGAGCGCTATTCGTTTCGCGCTGACTTCACCAATACCGGCTCGGCGACTCTAAACATCTCCGGTATTGGCGCACGCACGATCAAGAAGATGACGGGAGTCGGCAAGGCCAACCTGGCTGCCGGCGACATCCAGAACGGTCAACCCGTCACGGTGGAAGCGGACACGACAGATCTCATCATGGTGACGCCGGTCGCCGGCGACAGCACGAACGGCACCGTGACAAGCGTCGGTTCGGGAGAGGGGCTCACCGGTGGCCCGATTGAATCCATCGGCTCGCTGTCACTCGACGTCAACGGCCTTACCGAAGATACCGCTCCCAACATCAACGACGATTTCGTTGCCACCTACGACACCTCGGACACCAGCCACAAGAAGGTGCTGCTCAACAAGCTGACGACCGGCAAGCAGATGCAATACATCCCGGCGGCGTCGATGCGGCCGGCGATCAGCAATGGGTGCGGCAATCTCATCGTCGAGGAGGGAACGGCTGGCCGGCCCAACCGGCGCTATCTGCCCTTCGACTCGTCGGCCGAAGAGCATGCGCAATTCGATTTCACCTTTCCCAACCGGTGGAACGGCGGCACGATCAGTTTCATAGCGCATTGGACCGCCGACCATAACGGGACCGGCGGTGTCGCATGGGCGCTGCGGGCCGTCGCCGTCAGCGATGGCGAACCGATCGACACCGCGTTTGGCAACGCCGTTACGGTGACCGACAACGGTCAGTCTGCCGCGTGGGACAACCTACGTACGGCGGAAAGCGGCGCCATAACTATTGCCGGCGTGCCCGGCGATGGCGACGCCATCCAGTTCGACATTTTTCGCGACCCGCTGAATGGCGCCGACACCATAACGCTGGTCGATGTCGGACTTGTCGGGATCGAATTGTTCTGGACGTCCGACCAAGGGAATGACGCCTGATGTTTATGCATCTGGTGGGCCACGGCGCCGCCCGACAACCTTTCCTCGCTTCGATCGACACGCCCCAGAACGACGTGATCCTCAACACCTGGCTAAACACGAACACGAGTTGGGACGGGGTGTCGGAAGAATGGTTTCAAGTGCGCGTTGCCAACATGGTGACCATCGGTGCGAACTCGACCGGTACGCCGGCGTTGAGCACGGGAACCTTCCCCGTGGGATCGCAGCTCGTTCTCGACGTTATCGGATCTATTCTCGGCCGCAACGGGAACGGTGGACCCGGAGGAAATGGAGGTGTTGGCTTTAACGGCGTGTGCAGCGCTGGTGGGAGTGGCGGTGCAGGTAGTAATGGCGGTGACGCGTTGTCGCTCGACACCAACACTCTCTTGCGGGGAACTGGCACTATATCGCGCGGTGGCGGCGGCAGCGGTGGTGGTGGCGGCGGCGGTTCCGCAATACATGTGATCGAGTCAGAGATTTTCGTAGAAGTCGGCGGCGGCGGTGGCGGCGGCGGTGTTGCAGGGTCCGGAGGCTATCAAGGCTCTATTGGTGGGCCGGGCTCCGGAGGCGCTAGCGGCGGCTCCAATGGTTCGGGTACGACGGGTGGTAACGGCGGGATGGGACTCGGCAGCACGAGAGGAGGAATGGGCGGAAATGCCGGCGCCCCTGGGGCCAATCACAACGGGGATGCGAGCTTCTGTTCGGCTCCGGGTCAACCTGGAGGCAATCCGGGCACCGACGGCACGTCCGTAGTTCTCAACGGCAATACCCTCGACGAAACCAATTTCACCGGCACAATCGCATAGGAGACACCGTCTGATGCCCCTCTACGCCAAGATCGACCGCGAAGATCGATCTATTCTCAAGTTCCGGAACCTCGACCGCCCGCGGCTTGCCGACGACCCGCGCAAGCCCAAATGGGTGCCGGTGACGACCCGGCCGCAGCCGCCGTTCGACGACGCGACCGAGAAGCTGGTGCGCGGCGAAGAGGTTTCGCTGACCGGCGTGACTATTACTTGGACGGTAACGCCGCTGACCAAACAAGAGCGCGACCGCGCCGACGCGGAAGCGTTGGCCGGTTCCGGTAAGGACAGCGCGCTGGTGCTGGTCGAGCTGATCGACTGGCTGCTCGCCAACACGGCGATCAAGCCGGCCGACTTCACACCCAATGTACGCCAGGCCTATCAGCGCCTCAAAGCTCGTGTCGACCGCGCTAAGTAAGGCGCCCCGTCTTCTGCTCATCGCCGCCCTCGTGGCGGCTTTTTTATTGCAAACGCCGAGCCCGGCGCACGGCCAGAGCCTGTGCATGGGCCGCGACGCGCTGCTGACCCAGCTCTATTTGCATGCGCTCGAACAGCCGGTCGCCATCGGCCTCACCGCGGCGGGCAACGTGGTCGAGGTGCTGGCGAGCGGCGACGGCGCCACCTGGACTCTCATCACGACCGGCCCGACCGGCCTGAGTTGCGTGGTGCAGACCGGCGAGCACTGGCAGGCGATCGAACCCGCCGCAGACCCCGCAACGCAGCAAGGCCCCGACCTGTAGTGACAGACGAGAATTTTATTAGATGAACGACGAACCAACCGATGATGCCCCCGCGCGGGATGAACTCCCCCGCGACGAGCCAACCCACGGGCAATTGATGAAGAAGCTGCGCGAGGTGGAAACGATCTCGCGGGCCAACAAGTCGCGCCTCGACGAGATCGCCGGCGCCGGCAAGTTCGGCAAATGGTTCCTGGTGTTTCTGGTCGGCCTTGGCGGGTTGGTGCTGGCACTCAGCCAGTTTCTCACGGGGGGGAAGTAGTGCTCCCTGGTTTGGAGGCTCCGCGCATCGGAGGGATTTTGTGATCGGTCTGCTGGAGTTTTTACGCCGCGCCGCCGGCCCGGAGCGTGAACTCGGGCTCGCGCCCTTCATCAGCGGCGCGCCAGCCGATCTTATGTTCGTGCCGGCCGCTCAACCCGGTATCGGTGCGGCTGTCGAGACCAGCCCTGCGGGTGCCGCTGTGCCGAGCCCCGATATAGCGCAACCAGCTACAGAGCTTACGGTCGAGGAATTCGAAACCTTCTTCCCGGCGGAGCGGCAGCCTGCTCCTGACGTGGCTCAAGCGCCCCCCGGGCTTGCTCCGGGCGATTTTGGGTTCGGTATTTCGACTAACGTTGCGCCGATTGGTTCCAGTTTCGGACCGCCCTTCGAAAAGCAGATACCTAACGATCTCGATGTCCCAATCGTGCCAGGACCGACCCAGCAGTCCGATGTGGTGGAATTCTTAGAAACCCCGGCGTTGCGGCGTAGGGCGAGTTTTCAACGTCTTACCCAGAAGCAGCATGAGCGTCAGCAAAGTATTTTGGGTTTTCTCGATCGTATGTCTCCGGAAAAGGGCCTCACAGCCGAACAATGGGGTCAGCTAAAGGACGACATCGAGAACTCTGGGCTGCTCGGGCTTGTCAAAACAGACCTGTTACGGGTCGCGACGGATAGAAGCTTGGGAATACCCAGCGAGCCAAGTGCCGGTGTGATGCGCTTGGCCACCGAGGAGTTCAAGTCGGTACAGCAAAGAATGTCAGATGCGCAAAACCGCCCGGGTCGCATATCATCGGCCAGAGGTTCGCTGATGCAGGGCGCTTTCGATGTCGTTGCGAGCGTACCGGAAAACTTCGCAATTTCACGGGCGCGCTCCTCGCGCAATTTAGTCGATGCATTTGAAGCTATTGAACGTGGCGAGGTGCCCGATTCGGCTGGCATTATGTTCATTGATCGCTTCGGTATCGGAAAGTTCCAATCTGCCGAACCCGAAGAGCGCCGGGCAATGTTGGCGCGTGCGCGGCATAATTCGGATCCCCGCAATCGATCATCGTTCGATGGCGGCCAGCACATTCGTGATGTCGCTCGCCGGGAGTTCCCGACCAACCGCGAATTTGAAGGCGACCCCTTTGGTGACGTGTTCTTCCGCGATTCCGGTAAGGCATTAGCCACAATTGGAACTGTAGCGTTGTTGCGGCAGGGCGGCATCGGTGCAGCAAGTGCTAATGTTGTCGGCGCTGCTGGTGTCAACGCACTTACGGAGCGTGTTGAGCAGTTTCAAGACGCTCTTGCGGACGGTGCATCTATAGAAGAAGCCCATGATGCGTCCAATCTTGGCGCTATTTCTGGGACTGCACAGGCATTTCCAATTGCGCGTATTTTAAGCCGCTTCGACAAGGGTACGGGAGGCACAGTTCGTCGCGCACTTATCGAAGGTGGAATTGGCGGCTCGGAGGCGATGGTGTTCGGGATTGCCGATAACATCGTAGAAAATTTAATTGCGTCGAATTGGGTGCGATACGATCCTGAGCGCGACACCTTTGAAGGCGTCGGTGATAATGCCGACGTGAGCTTTACAAGAGGTGCGTTGTTTAGCGTTGTTGCCGCCATGTTGGGCGCACAAGTGAACGCTGTTGGACAGAGGGGCGACGAGCGCTAGGCCCTGATTATTCCAGTTCGTCTCGTTCGTCTCGTTTGTCTCGTTTGTCTCGTTCGCCCCATTCATCCCAATCTTTGGTGATGAAGTAAAACACCCACATCCAGACAAAAGCACCGACGAAAATATATCTACCAAAAAAATCGAACTTAGAAGAGACAACGAGAAAACCGATGGGAACTATGGCGGTAAGAAGCATGAAGCCGCTCCAGCCGATGAGTTTCTTCATAAGGGGGCTCATTCGGCGAACGTCTCCAACGAAGGGCAGGATCGATCATTAGAGTAGTGTTCGCTGGTTCTACTGTCGAGCTCTGCCACCACCGCTGACGCATCACCACCACTAAGCCCCGCTTCTCGCGGGGTTTTTTGGTACCCAACAGGAACCATCTCTATGCCCGCTTTTTCCCAGCGCTCGGCGGCACGGCTCGCCACGTGCGACGGCCGCCTGCGCGCGTTATTCGACGACGTGGTGCGCGAGTACGACTGCACGGTTCTGGAAGGCCACCGCTCGCCCGAGCGGCAGGCGGAATTGGTCCGGGCGGGTAAGTCGAAGGTGCGCGTGTCGCGCCACAACGCCATGCCTAGTGAAGCGGTCGACGTGGCGCCGTGGCCGATCCCCGAGAAATGGGGTGCGGTGCCCAACCCCAAGGTGATCGCCCAATTCTATCACTTCGCCGGCTTCGTGCTCGGTCTGGCGGCGGCGCGCGGCCTCGCCTTGCGGTGGGGCGGCGATTGGGACGGCGACCGCACTTTCACCGATCAGACTTTCGACGATCTCGTTCACTTCGAACTTAAGCCGAAGGAGTAACTCCATGACGAAATTCGACAAGACCACGGCGGCGGTAATCTCCGGCGCCATGGTGGCGGTGGCCGGCGCGCTGTTTTCGGTTGACCCGGAAATTCTCGCCGCGGCGCAAACCATTATCACCGCTGTGTTGGTGTGGCTGGTGCCCAATGCGCCGGCGTAACCTCGCAGCACTGGTTTTCGCGCCGCTGCTGCTGGCCGCCTGCACCGCGACCGATCTGACGACGCCGCAAGAGGTGGCGGTCGCGTGCCGCGGCTATGCGTCGACCCTGTTTGCGCTCACGCCGTTCAAGAGCCGGATGACGGACGCCCAGATCGGTTTCGTCGACCGGGCCAATGCAACGGTCATTCCGGCCTGCGCGGCGGCGGCCGAGGGCGAAGACCAGGCCACCGATGACGTATTGCGCCTGGTGCGCGATCAACTGCGCCAAATGCTCTTGCTCGAACAAAGCCTGAAGGAGAACGCCTGATGCCGCCGGGAACCATCACCGCCGTTGCCTATCTGATCTCCGAGCTGGTGCTCGCCGGCGTCGAGATGTCGGCGCTGCTCGCCGAGATCAAGGCGACCGGAAAGCTGTCGGACGCGCAGTGGCAGAAGATCCTCGACGATCTGGCCGCCGCGAAAGCTGCCTGGGATAGCGCCTAACCTCTTTTGCCTCTCTCCCCCGCTCCCCTCATGGGAGCCCTCGGGCCCGCCCCTCGCGGGGTGTTTTTTAAGTTGGGGACAATAGTTCAGCGGGTGTCGTCTGGATCGCAAGCAAAGATGTGCCCAATAAAGAAATTTTTACAGTCCGCAGGTTTTCTAGCGGACACTCATTTGTTTAGGCATTCGATGTTCCGAACCGACTGCGCTCGTTTGAAATTCACGCGGTGGATTGGCACCGGTATCTTGTTTCTCACCCTCTACGATCTCCGTATAAATCCGGATAAAGCGGGGCATACCGAAACGAACCGCGATGTGGGTTGCACCAGAGATCGTGGAAGAAATGGCGCCGAGATTGCAGCTGTAACACTGGTGAGGCCGAAGA
Source organism: Alphaproteobacteria bacterium (assembly GCA_965267185.1). Taxonomy (GTDB): domain Bacteria; phylum Pseudomonadota; class Alphaproteobacteria; order UBA6615; family UBA6615. The sequence continues at coordinate 76,777 of OZ253937.1, forward strand.
CTACCTCGTTGCTACTCACGATCGGTATCTGAATGGTTACCGTTATTTTTTGAGTTCAAGAACTAATATTTCCGCCACTGATACCTATATTCAGGCCGACCGCAAAATTGACACCTTTAGCGGCTAGTTTGGCAAGAAGTTAGTCCGGACCTATCCATTTGTACGGACCTATTATTTTCTTGTTAACCATGGATTCGGTGAGGATTATGGTGTTAATTACGATTTCGATTGATAAGAGAAAAAAGATCAATCGGGCATTAAGCGATTGTTCAGGGTCGCCAGTCATTTTTGCGACATGAATAGTCGGCGCCATCAGCTAGGGGGACGGCACATGAGCTCGTGGATTGCCGATCATGCGGATTGGATGGTCGACCGCGATCATCCTGCAAAAACTGCTGCGCGTATTGCTATTGCTGCTGCTGCGGTTTTGGCGCCAATCGTAGTTCTCTTTCTGGTTGCGTAGACCGTCTATTGGCGGGTGCTACTGACCACGTTTGCTACGAGCCCGACCGTTAGACCTAGATAGAAATACCCGATTGCTGCTTGAGCCGCGGCGATGAGGCGCAGTTCAGTTGGTGGACTGAAGTCGCCGTACCCCAACGTTGTCCATGTAACGACCGAAAAATAGAGCGCGTCGAGATCGTTTACCGGCACTGGTGGCGCGCCATTTGTCATCAATCCAAAGCCGGAGTAGACCGCCGCGAAAGTCAGCAACAGCGCGCCAGATTGAATGAGTATGGCGAATACAGTCCTGATTGGACCGATGTCCTCGAGCAGAAAATTTCCGACGGGCAGGAAGCTTACAAACACAGCAATCCCGATAACCCAGTACGCTATATCCGCGCTGCCTTCGAACGATTCTGAAAAGAAAAAGAACGTCAGAATAGCAATCGACCAGTTGCTCACGAACGGAAGCACGACAAAACCAAGGGTTGATGCACGTATAGTTCGCATACAGTAATGTCACCAATTATCGTATGTTGTGCAACAAACCGTTTGCGCTTTGCAGCAAATTCGTAGCTTTTTCACATATTTTTCGCAGTCGGCGGTTCCTTCGGAGCCGCCGTTTTTCGTTGGGAGACCTGAATGGTAGAAGGATTTCAGTTCGTCACATCTAATCCGGTAACGGTCGGTCAAGCGAGGGTCGAGGACCTTCGCCAGATATCCACACCGCGACTTCACCACTCTGCAGGCCGCACAGGACCGGCGAATAGCCGAGGCGGTACTCGCTAGGGAGGCGGTGCCGCTAGGAATCGCCTATCTGATCTCCGAGCTGGTGCTCGCCGGCGTCGAGATGTCGGCGCTGCTCGCCGAGATCAAGGCGACCGGAAAGCTGTCGGACGCGCAGTGGCAGAAGATCCTCGACGATCTGGCCGCCGCGAAAGCTGCCTGGGATAGCGCCTAACCTCTTTTGCCTCTCTCCCCCGCTCCCCTCATGGGAGCCCTCGGGCCCGCCCCTTCGGGGGCGGGCCCTTTTTTTGTGCCTTGGGCTCGGCCATCGGTGCTATCCGCTTCACAAAGTCGCCGTTAGACTGATCGAACGGTAGCGAAGGGGAGGTCCGATGCGGGTAGATCTTGGAATAGCGGCAATCGCCGTGCTTGCCGTTGGCATGGGCGCTCATGCCGAGCCGGTCAACGCGCAAAGCGCCACGCCGGCGGAGCGGCAATGGGCCATCGATTTCAATGACGACTATGAACTATGGGTCGGCACCGGGCGTGACGGTCCGGCCGTCGTCGTGTGCGTCGATTCCAACGCGGGGCCGGGGGGTGGCGATTTCGACGATGCGGTTGGCGTTGAATTCAAGCCTGCCGGCGGTGCGATCGAGAAGAACACCATCGACGCGGGAAACTGCCGCATTTATCAAGGTATGGAGCTGATTACATTGACCGGGGCCGACGATTTCCCGACCGACCCCGTGCGCGGAACGTGGTCGCTGCAAACCCAACGGAAATGGCAACTCGGTGAGCGAGGATCGTACGAGCTATGGATTGGCCGCGGCCGCAACGGACCCAGCGCCACCATTTGCGTCGATACTGAGGACCCGCAGAAGGGCTTTCGCGAGTTCGCCGCGATAGTCGAAGTCGAGTACACCCCAGTGGGCGGCGTGCCGAAGAAAGGCATCGTGGATGCGGGTAAATGCCAAGCCTATCAGGGCATGGAATCGATCCGGCTGAACTCAGCCCGTCAGGGCGTGCCTACCCGCGGCACGTGGTCAGTACCTTAGGGTTCACGATTGTCGTTTTGGAAGATGGTGCCGCCGGGAGGAATTGAACCTCCGGCCCCACCCTTACCAAGGGTGTGCTCTACCCCTGAGCTACGGCGGCACTTGATCGATACCGGGTTGATCTTTGCGCCTTATGCCATAGCTTTCTTCGAAGCGGCAATAGCGGCGCCATCGCGCCCGCCGCGAGACGTTGGGGGCATACGACATGTTCGAGCGGCTTAAACAGGAACTCGCGCGGCACCGTCAGCGGCCGTTTCTCGAAGCGGCGATGGCGGCATGCGCGCTAATCGCGTCGGCCGACGACGAGGTGAGTTTTTCCGAGCGCGCGCGCATGGACGCCGTGCTCGAAAGCCTCGCCGAGCTGCGCATCTTCGATCCCCATGTCGCGGTCGATTTGTTCAACGCGCGGATCGATGCGCTCCAGGCTGACCGGGAGGCCGGCCGGGCGGCGGCATTCGAGGCGATCCGCCGGGGCGCGACGAACGACGGCGCGGCGGAGTTGCTGGTGCGCATCTGCGTGGCGATGAGCCTCGCCGACGGCAAGTTCGTTTCCACCGAACGGGCGATGCTCGGGCTGATTTGCTCGGCTCTGAATTTATCGCCCGAGGCAATCGACGAAGCTCAGGCTGTGCTGTTCACGTAGGCGTCGAGACGCTGGTGCAAGGCCGCGATGTCGGTGGCGGGCAAGAACGCGGCGTCGAAGCTATTGCGGATGAGCACCACCACATCGTCTTGGCTGAGGCTAAGGGCGCGCGCCGCGTCGAGAAAATTCTCATTCATATAGCCGCCGAAATAGGCCGGGTCGTCGGAGTTGACCGTTACCTTAAGGCCGGCATCAAGCATTTTTTTGAGCGGATGCTGCGCCATATCGGAAAAGACGCCGAGCCGTACGTTTGAGAGCGGGCAAACGGTGAGCGGTATGCCGTCGGCAGCCAGGCGCTCGACCAGCGCCGGGTCTTCCATCGCCCGTACGCCGTGATCGATGCGGCGAACCCCGAGACTATCGAGCGCGCCGGACACATTGGCCGGCGGGCCCTCTTCGCCGGCATGGGCGACGGCGATAAACCCTTCGGCGCGAGCGCGGGCGAACACCCGGGCGAATTTGTCGGGCGGGTGGCCCTGCTCGCTGGAATCGAGCCCCACGGCAGCGATCTTGTCACGGTGGGCGAGCCCCTCGTCGAGCGTACGCTCCGCCGAAGCCTCGTCGAGGTGGCGCAGGAAGCTCATGATCAGCCGGGTCGACAGGCCAAGTTGCGTTTTGGCGTCTTCGCACGCGCGGGTGAGGCCCGCCATTACGGTACCGAAGGCGACGCCCCGGTCGGTGTGGGTCTGCGGATCGAACATGATTTCCGCGTGCACCACGTTCTGCGCGTGGGCTTTTTGCAGATAGGCCCAGGTCAGATCGTAGAAATCCTGCTCGCTCACCAGCACGTTGCAGGCGGCGTAATAGATATCGAGGAAGTCCTGCAGATTGCTGAAGCGATAGGCGGCGCGAACCGCGTCGGCGGAGGCATAACCGGTGTCGATGCCGTTGCGCTCCGCCAGCGCGAACATAAGCTCTGGCTCGAACGTACCTTCGATGTGCAGGTGCAATTCGGCCTTGGGTGCGCCGCGAATAAAGTCGTTGAGGGAAGCCACCGAAAATTCCTGGGTAAACAACGAAGCGAGACAGCGTAGGATAGTGATATTAGGTGCGCCAACCGTTAATAGGCCAATCGTCCATAAGAATGAGGAGAGCCATGCTGAAACTAACCAATCCGGATACGATTTATGCGCCGCCGAGCAACTACAGCCATATTGTAGAAGTGCCGGGCGGCTCGCGGTTGGCGTTTATTTCCGGCCAGGTGGGGATGCGGCCGGACGGTACGACCCCGGAGGACTTCGCCGCGCAAGTGGAGCAGACGCTTGAGAACTTGTCGGAGGCCTTAGCGGCCATCGATATGGAAATCTCCGATCTGGTGCGGCTGAACGCCTACATCACCGCCGAAGGCGACGTGGCGACCTTCCGCGATGTGCGCGACCGCTGGTCGGGCGGTCATGCGGCGGCGTCGACCCTGGTCGAGGTCGCAGCGTTGGCGGCGCCGGCATGGCATGTGGAGGTAGAAGCGGTCGCGGCGAAATCGTGACCGGCGACGATCCGAAACCTGCGCCGCAACGCTCGGCGAAAGGCCAGCAAAAGGCGGAGGAGAAGTTCGCCCGGCAAGCCGAGGCGCTGCGCGCCAACCTAAAGCGGCGGCATCAACAGCGGCGCGGCCAAGACGAGGCTGGGGCGCCGGAGAAAGAACCGGGCGGGGAATAGGCGAATCGCCCGCCAAGGCGCGTAGAATTGCGTTGACGGGCCCTCGCCGCTACAAGGTGAGGGCCCTGGCCGGTAAGTTTTGGAGAACGTGCCAATGGCGATCATGCCGGACAGTTGGATCCGAAAAATGTCGCAGGACAACGGCATGATCGAGCCGTTTGTCGACGATCAGAAGCGCGACGGGGTCATCTCCTACGGGCTGTCGTCCTACGGTTACGACGCGCGGGTGTCGCCCGAGTTCAAGATTTTCACTAATGTGGATTCGGCGACCGTCGACCCTAAGGATTTCAACGCCGCGAGCTTCGTCGACCGCGAGGTCGATGTCTGCATCATTCCGCCCAATTCGTTCGTTTTGGCGCGGACGGTCGAATATTTCCGCATTCCCCGCGATATTCTGGTGATCTGTCTGGGCAAATCCACCTATGCGCGCTGCGGTATTATCGTCAATGTCACGCCCTTGGAGCCCGAGTGGGAAGGCTTTGTGACCCTCGAGTTCTCCAACACCACGCCTTTGCCGGCGAAGATCTACGCCAATGAAGGGGCCTGTCAGTTTCTGTTCCTGAAGGGCGAGGGACCGCCCGACGTGTCGTATGCCGACAAGAAGGGCAAGTACATGCGCCAGCAAGGCATAACGATTCCTAAATTATGATGCGTCACGATCGTGCCGTAATCCGGCGCTATCACCGCGCCACACCTAATTCAACCTCTGAACCGGCGGGGCCGGCATGGATAAAATTCAAATTCGCGGCGGCAAGCCGCTCTCCGGCACCATTACGGTGGGCGGCTCGAAGAATGCGTCACTGCCGGTGATGTGCGCCAGCCTGCTCACCGACGAGCCGCTGGTTTTGGGAAATGTGCCTCACCTGGCCGATATCACCACCATGGCCAACCTGCTGAACCAGCACGGGGTGCAGGTCTCGCTTGAAGGGCATGACGACAAAGACGGTCATATCGGCCGGGTCTTGTCGCTCCATGCGAAGGACATCACCAACACCACCGCGCCCTACGATCTGGTGCGTAAAATGCGCGCCTCGGTTCTGGTGCTCGGACCATTACTGGCCCGCGCCGGCGAGGCCGAAGTGTCGCTGCCCGGCGGCTGCGCCATCGGCACGCGGCCGGTCGACCTTCACTTGCACGGATTGGCGCAGCTCGGCGCTCAGGTATCGGTCGATGGCGGCTACATCCACGCCACCGCGCCGAAAGGATTGAGCGGCGCGCGGATCGTGTTTCCGAAGGTTTCGGTTGGCGCGACGGAGAATCTATTGCTCGCCGCGGTCTTGGCCGAGGGCGAGACGGTGCTGGAAAACGCCGCGCGCGAGCCCGAAATCGACGATCTGGTGACCTGCCTGGTCGCCATGGGCGCTGACATCGAAGGCACCGGCACCGCGACCTTGACCGTGCGAGGTGTCGAAAAGCTCCATGGCGCGCGCCATGCGATCATGCCCGACCGCATCGAGACCGGCACCTATGCGATGGCGGCGGCGATCACCGGCGGCACCATCGAGCTCGCCGGCGCGCGGCTGGGCGATATCGAAGCGGCGATAGAGCGGCTGCGCCAGGCCGGCGTGACGGTCGAGCAGCGTAATGGCAGCATGTTCGTTAGCCGCGCCAATGCCGAGCTCATCGGCGTCGACGCCGAGACCGAGCCCTATCCCGGGTTCCCGACCGACCTGCAAGCGCAGTTCATTTCGCTGATGTCGGCGGCCAACGGCACCTCGGTAGTGACCGAGACGATCTTCGAGAACCGGTTCATGCACGTGCCGGAACTGCAGCGCATGGGCGCCGATATCACGCTCCATGGCGGCTCGGCGATCGTTCGCGGTGTCCCGAAACTGACCGGTGCGCCGGTCATGGCGTCTGATCTGCGGGCGAGCGCGTCGCTGGTATTGGCCGGGCTGATCGCCGAAGGTGAAACCGTGGTACGCCGCATCTACCATCTCGACCGGGGTTACGAGCGCCTGGAAGAAAAGTTGGCCGGGGTGGGCGCGGAGATCGAACGGGTCAAAGACGTCGCCTGAACGGCGGCCCACAATTAAATAAGGGCTGGGTGAGGGGCCAGCTTAAGGGGATCGACAGGGCCTTGGACGGGGATTTACTGAAGCTCAAAGCGGTTGATGGGGACGATCTGCAGGTGATTGCCAGCACGCTGCAAGACGCCATCGTACCCGTTCTCGATATCGCTTACGATGCCGGCGAGCGCTGCTTTATGTTCGCGGCCAACCGGTTTCGCTGGGAGAAATCCGGCCAAAACGCTGGTAGCAGGCCGCGTTCCGAAGGCGAGCGCGTCCATTGCGGCGTTTCCTTCGCCAACGTGTCGAAAGTCCAGCGCAAGAACATAAACCGCGCCGCGCCGGGAACGTTTTTGAACCTGCTCACGATTTCGCTTGAGGACGGGGCGGAGGATACAGGACCGGCGGTTTTGCTGACCTTTTCCGGCGATGCCGCAATTCGGCTGGAAACGACGGGTCTGCTGTGCCATCTAGAGGACTTTGGTGAGCCCTGGCCGGCCCAACGGCATCCGCAACACGCTAACGATTGAGTAAATCTGCGCTGGCACGTTGCCAATGCACCTCATCGGGGCCGTGAGCCGACCCGCCAGGGCGACGCCGTAACTGGACATCCGGAGACCTGTCGTGAGCCAGGACGACAAGCTGATACTCGCATTGCCCAAGGGCCGTATCCTGGGTGAAGTGATGCCGATCCTGCGCCGCGCCGGGATCGAGCCCGAGCCCGCGTTCGACGATCCCAAGTCGCGCGCGCTGCGCTTTACCACCAATGAGTCTCGTCTCGATCTCATCCGGGTGCGCTCGTTCGACGTGGCGACCTTCGTCGCCTTCGGTGCCGCCCATTTCGGCATTGCCGGCAACGACGTGGTGATGGAATTCGACTATCCCGAACTCTACGCGCCGCTCGACCTCGATGCCGGCAAGTGCCGCCTGGTGGTTGCGGCGCCGGAATCGCTGATTGCCGTCGAGAACCCGGCCGAGTGGAGCCATGTGCGCGTCGCCACCAAGTACCCCAATCTCACGCGGCGCCACTTCGCCCAGCGTGGCGTGCAGGCCGAGTGCATCAAGCTCAACGGCGCCATCGAACTGGCGCCCCAGTTGGGATTGTGCCGGCGCATCGTCGATCTGGTGTCGACCGGCGCCACCCTGAAATCGAATGGCTTGGTCGAGATCGAAACGATCACCGAGGTCAGCTCGCGCCTGGTGATCAACCGGGCGGCGCTGAAAACCCGCGCGACGGCGCTTGGCGCGTGGCTGGAGCGGTTCCAGGCGGCGGTCGAGGGCGGTCGAGATGCCGCTTAGGCTCGACAGCCAAGCCGCCGACTTCGCCGAAACGTTTGCCGCGCTGCTGGCCGAAAAACGCGAGGCCGATGCCGATGTCGGCCAGACCGTCGCCGATATTATTGCCGCGGTGCGCGAGGGCGGCGATGCCGCGGTGCTCAAATTCACCGAACAGTTCGACCGCTCGCGCCTAACCGCGGGCGAGTTGCGCATCCCGGCGGGCGAAATCGCCGCCGCGCGGGCCGCATGCGCCGACGATGTGCTGGCGTCATTGGTGGCCGCGCATGCGCGGATCACCGATTTCCACCGCCGCCAGATGCCCGAGGATATCGATTACGTTGACGATGCGGGGGTGCGTCTCGGCGGACGTTGGCGGCCGGTTGCCGCGGCGGGTCTCTACGTCCCCGGCGGCACCGCGGCCTACCCTTCCTCGGTATTGATGAACGCGGTGCCGGCGCAAGTGGCCGGGGTTGAGCGCATCGTCATGGTGGTGCCGGCACCCGATGGTGTGTTGAACCCGCTGGTGCTGGCGGCAGCCGATCTGGCGGGCGTGACCGAGATTTACCGCATCGGCGGCGCGCAAGCGGTTGCTGCTTTGGCCTACGGCACCGAGACCATCGCCCCGGTCGACAAGATCGTCGGGCCCGGCAACGCCTATGTGGCGGCGGCGAAGCGCCAGGTGTTCGGCACCGTGGGCATCGACATGATCGCCGGCCCGTCGGAAATTCTGGTGGTCGCCGACAACACCAACGACCCGGCCTGGATCGCCGCCGACTTGTTGAGCCAGGCCGAGCACGATACGGCGGCTCAGTCGATCCTGATCACCGACGACACGGGCTTTGCCGACGCGGTCGTTGCCGCGGTTGAAGGCCATCTGGCGGTGTTGCCGCGCGCCGAGATCGCCCGCGCCAGTTGGGAGCAATACGGCGCCGTGATTGTGGTGCCGGACCTCGATGCCGCCGTGCCGCTGATCGACCGTATCGCGCCGGAACATTTGGAGCTGGCCTGCGCCGACGCCGACGCGCTTGCCGATCAGGTGCGTAACGCCGGGGCTATCTTTATCGGCGCCTACACCCCTGAGGTGATCGGCGACTATGTGGCCGGGCCCAACCATGTGTTGCCGACCGGCCGCACCTCGCGCTTCTCCTCCGGCTTGAGCGTGCTCGATTTCCTGAAACGGTCGTCGCTGATTTCGTGCAGCGCGGAGGGCCTGCGGGCGATCGGCGGCGACGCCGTCACCCTGGCGAATGCCGAGGGGTTGCAGGCTCATGCGCTGTCGGTGACGATCCGCCAGAACGAGGACTCCTGAACCGGAGTCCCGGGTGAGACGCCGTGCCGGACACCAATCACCGCATCGTTCGCGTCACCATCGATAATCCCAGCATCGTGCGCTACCAGCCCGATGTGGAGCGGGAGATCGAGGTCGCGATCTACGATTTGGTGGAAGCCAACAGCTTTCAGCCCGATGCGGCGTTCTTCGGCGGGGAACCGCGCGGCCCCTATGACGTGACGCTACGCATCCAGGAAAGCCGTGTGGTCTTCGATATCGACAATGAAGACGGAGTGAAGATCGGCGCGGTGGTATTTTCGGTGCAGCCGTTGCGCCGGACGATCCGCGAGTATTTTGTCGTCTGCGAGTCCTATTACGAGGCGATCCGCACCGCATCGCCGGGCCAGATCGAGGCCATCGATGTGGGCCGCCGTGCGCTTCACAATGAAGGCTCGGATCGTCTGCGGGCTCAGTTGGCGGGCAAGGTCGAGGTCGATACGGGCACGGCGCGCCGCTTGTTTACCCTCATCTGCGCGCTGCACATCCGGGCCTAGGCAGTATGCGCGAACTCCCCGGTAGCGTTCTGTTCGCGTGTAACCGCAACACCATCCGCTCGCCGATGGCCGAGGCGATGATGAAGCACTTGCTCGGTCACCGCGTCTACGTCGACAGCGTCGGGGTGCGCCTGTCGGCAACTGAAACCGATCCGTTCGCCGTTGCGGCGCTGGCCGAGATTGGCCTCGATATCTCGCGCCACAAGCCGAAGTCCTTCGACGATCTGAATGACGAGGCGATCGATCTGATCGTCACCTTCACGCCGCAAGCGCAACACCGGGCTGTCGAGCTGACCCGCACGCTCGCTTGCGACATCGAGTATTGGCCGCTGCCCGACCCCAGCATCGTCGAGGGCAACCGCGATATGCGCTTGGCCGCCTACCGCGACCTACGCGAAACCCTCCTTGAGCGCATCAGCCAGCGTTTCCCGGCCCACGACGCGGCGTTGGATTGAGGATTCCATGCTTCGAGACGGGCCTGACGGCCCTCCTCAGCATGAGGTCTTATGCTGTTGATGAACTACACAATTCCTCATCCTGAGGAGCGATCGCAGATCGCGTCTCGAAGGATAAGGTGCCGTTCATTCACCGCCCCTTAAACACCGCGTCGCGGCGTTCGGCGAAGGCGGCGGTGCCTTCGGCCAGATCGGCGCTGTCGCCGAGATCGCGGAACGAGGCGCTTTCGAAGCGCAGTCCCTCGGCGAGCGGCCGCCCGAGCGCGTGGCGGATAGTCTCCTTGCCTTGCCGGTGGGCCAGCGGCGAGCGGGTTGCCAGGTCGTGGGCCAGCGCGAGCGTCTCGTCGAGCAGCGCCGATGGTTCGACCACGCGGTTCACCAGCCCCACCCGGTAGGCCCACTCGGCGTCGTAGCGGTCGCCGGTCAGAAACATCTCCATGGTGTGGGTGAGGCCAATGATGTGGGGCAGGCGCACCAGCGCGCCGTCGCAGGCATGGAAGCCCCACTTCACGTCCTGCAGCGCGAACATCGCGTTGGGCGAACACAGGCGCATGTCGCAGGCCAGCGCGATCTCGAAGCCGCCCGACATGGCGTAGCCGTTGATCGCCGCCAGGATCGGCTTATTTATATCGAGGTTGCGGGTGATGCCGCCGAGCCCGTAGCCGTTGGTGAAGTTGCGGCGAAATTCGTCGGGCGGAGTGGTGGCGAACGCCATCGTATAGCTTTTCAAGTCGGCGCCGGCGCAAAATGCCGCATCACCGGCGCCGGTGATCACCGCGATGCGGGCGTCCTCGTCGGCGTCGAAGGCTTTGAAAGCGTCGATGAGCGCGTCGTTGGCGGCGAAATCCAGCGAGTTCATCTTGGCCGGCCGGTTGATGGTGATCAGCCGCACCGCGCCATCGGCCTCGTAGAGAATATCGTCGCTCATTTACCTTTCCCCCGCATGGATCGTTGGTATTCGATCTAATAATGGCCCTGATTTCCGCCCTTTTCGCAAGACCGGAGTCAAGGCAGGGGTTGAGTTTCGCGGCAAAATGCGCTCCAACTGCGCCACCCGGCGGCGCGCAATGTCGGCAACAACATAAGGATACAGTATGGCGAAAGAGGACCTTCTCGAATTTTCCGGCACCGTGACCGAGGTGCTGCCCAACGCGATGTTCCGCGTAAAACTCGACAACGACCATGAAGTGCTGGCCCACACGGCCGGTAAAATGAGGAAGCACCGCATCCGCGTGCTTGCGGGCGACAAGGTCAATGTCGAGATGACGCCCTACGATCTCACCAAGGGCCGTATCACATTTCGCTTCAAATAGGCCGTTTCAAGTTGAACTGCGCGCGCATGCGCTGCCTTCCCCGTTCTCCCCTGATTGCGACCTGCCGCCCGCCGGACCGAAACCGGCCGGGCCGATGACGTGGCACCGCGCCTGATCCTGGCGTCGGCGTCGCCGCGCCGGCAAGAGCTGCTCGCGCAAGTGGGCATTACGCCCGACCAGATCGATCCCGCCGAAATCGACGAGACCGCCGGTAAGACCGAACTGCCGGGACCGCTGGCGCGCCGCTTGGCCGAAGCCAAGGCTGCCGCTGTCGCCCAGCGCCACCGGGATGCGTTCGTGCTCGGCGCCGATACCGTCGTGGGGGTGGGCCGCCGCATCGTCGGCAAGCCCGGAGACGCGGACGAGGCGCGGCGGTTTCTCCAATTGCTGTCGGGCCGCCGCCACCGGGTCTATGGCGGCATCTGCGTAATCGCGCCGGATGGCCGGCGGTCGACGCGCCTGATCGACACCGTGGTTCGCTTCAAGCGGCTGACACGCACCGAGATCGACGCCTATCTGGCGGGCGATGAGTGGTGGGGCAAGGCCGGCGGCTACGCCATTCAGGGACACGCTGCGGCGTTTATTCCCGCGATCAACGGCTCCTACACCAATGTGGTCGGTCTCGACGTGACGGCGGCCACCGCCATGCTCGCCGGTCTGGGATACCGCCAAACGTGAGCGACACCACGCTGCTGATCGAGCGCTTTCCGGGGGAGACCCGCGCCGCCCTGCTGCGTGGCAAACAGGTCTGGCAGGTCGATCATTTCCGCGACAGCGATCCCGCGTCGCTCGGCGGCGTTTATCTCGGCCGGGTGCGCCGTCTCGATCCGGCGATGAATGCCGCCTTCGTCGATATTGGCCTCGTCGCCGACGGTTTTCTGCGCGCGCGCGATGCTGCCGGTCCGGGGGGTACCGGGCGGCGCGCGCGCATTGCCGAGTTGGTGCATGAGGGTCAGGCCGTGGCGGTGCAAGTCGCCGCCGAGGGTTTCGCCGGCAAGGGGCCACGCCTGGTCCGCCTGCCGGACGCGCCGGACGATGCGCAGACATCGGCACCCGCCTGCCTTACGTCGCCGCCCGAACCGGTCGAACGTGTTTTGTTGGCCCATGGCGGCAGCGATGTCGCGCGCATCGTTTGCGGCGACGGTGCCCTGGAGACTGCGGTGCGACGCTGGCTCGACAGCGAAGCGCCCGAGAGTGGCGTCAAGCTGCTGCGCGAAGACGGCCCCCTGTTCGAGACCTACGGCGTCGACGACGCCATCGAGGCGGCGCTGGCGCCGCGGGTTGCCGTGGGCGAGGGCGCCGAGCTGGTGTTCGACCAGACCGAGACCCTGTGCGCCATCGATGTGAACTCGGCCCGCCATGTGGGCCGGGCGGGCGGCGGTCCGCGCGACGTCAATCTGGGGGTGATGCCCGAGATCGCCCGCCAGCTCCGCCTGCGTGCCATCGGCGGCGCCATCGTGATCGACGCGCTCAAGATGGCCCGCGGCAACGATCAGAAACAGGTGCTGACGGCGCTGCGCCGCCATCTCAAAGACGACCCGGCAACCTGCCACGTGCTCGGCATTTCCAATCTCGGGCTGATCGAGATGACCCGCACCCGCCTCGGTCCGTCGCTGGCCGAGCGCATGCTCGAGCCCGCGCCAGCGCCGCAACTGCGCGCCGACGCCGTGGCCTACGCCATCATCCGCGACTTGCTTACGGCGAAGGGCCGCCCGCCGGGCAGCTACGTGCTGCGCGCCGCGCCGCTGGTCGCCGAGCTGGTGGGTCGCGAGCTGAGCGACGCTTTTGGCGAAGCCGTTGCTCGGGTCGGGCAGGTGGCGCTGGACGTTCAGCCCGGCTGGCCGCGCGACAAGTGGGAGATCACCCCCCGTTAACCACGGCGTGGCCTGGTCTCGCATTCGTCATGCAGAATCGTGATAATGTCCGCCCCACTCGCCCTGGAGAACCGGCAGAGAAACCCCGATGGCCCAGTGTCCCAATTGCGGTAAGGCGGCGGTAAAGCGCCACCGGCCCTTCTGTTCCGAGCGGTGCGCCAACGCCGATCTAGCCCGCTGGCTCGACGGCCGCTACCGCATTCCCACCGACGAAGCGCCGGCGGTCTATGAGGGCAATCCCGACCTCGCGGGCGAGGATGAGGGCTAATTTCCGGTTTGTATCGGTCCCCCCACAGCCAGGAACGACTGGCCTCTGGACAGCGATCAGGATATTTCCTATACCCGCGCGTCGCACGCTGTGGGCCCAGGTAGCTCAGTTGGTAGAGCAGCGGATTGAAAATCCGCGTGTCGGTGGTTCGATTCCGCCCCTGGGCACCAGCCTTCTAATAAAATCAATGACTTACTAGGGTTGGGTGGGAGTGTCAGAATCACACCCTCGGCTTGATCCGGCAACTCAAGCATTTTTGAATGGTTCGCGTCGTCGGCGAGATTGCGCCGGTTCGCATTTCTCTTTTACTGCACCGCCTCTTTCAGTGACTAATTGACGCTGCGCGGTTCGATATTCGTAATTCTGATCGTGCAGAGCGTCACTTTATGCCAGGTCGGCGAAAAAGTTTATGATCCGGCGAAAGCGTCGGATCCGAAACCTCAAGCACGACGACTTCTCCTTGTAGAACTTCTAGTCCCGCCTGTGGCGTTTGCGCAACAATCGAGCCTGCCGGAGCGGTACTGAACACGTTCACCGGGTAATATGTAAGTGGGGGACCAGAAAACATGGCGTCAACAATTTGGAGCCCTACGAAATCAGGCAAGTTGAATCTAAAAGTTGCTTCAGATTCGAGGGATGATTGGGACCGCAGAATGGACAATTCTCGGCGCTGTCGAGATAGCTGTGCTTCAAGCTCTGCGATCGTTTCGGTCAAGCTTGACACATTTTCCTGCGCTAGCCGCGCTTGTTGGAGCTCCATGCGGAGTCCTGCCAGCTCTCTTTCCGTTTCTACAATGGTACCCTCTTTCCGTTCCGCCTCATTAATCAATTCTAGTGTGAAGTCACGATAGGATTCCCATCGGCCTTTCGATTCACTCGTTGGTGCCAGCCTAACAAAGTACTCTGCGAAATCGCGCCGTTTCTCTAATTTTTCATCTAGGGCCTTGTCGACGAACTGAGCAATGAATTCGTTTTCTTTGTTTATCGTCTCCAATTCGATGCGCGTATTCTGAAACTCTTGGTTCAGAAAAACAGCCGCTGCTCCAAGCAAGAATGTTCCGAAGAACCACTTACCGAAGTTGAGCCAGAGTTCCAGGCACCTATAGCTATCGACAGCGCGACTTGCTTTATCGTTCATAAACCCGCCCCCTTTTGCATCCGAGAACTGTATCAGAATGGCGAATTTCTCGGTCCATTTGCATTAGGCTCAGTTTGGCTCATATCGCTCGTGCTTTAGGCGAAACGCTAATCCAGCCAGATTGACCGAGTCTCGGTATTTTAGTGCGCGACTGAAAAGTGGGGGTATAGCGCTACAAAACCGGCGGAATTCAGCGGTGTGTTGGCACGATTGTCTGAGCCAAATGCTACATCCGCCTGCCCAGCGATTTCGAGACACGCAAAATCATGACGAGAGCCCGAAAACAGGACATCTGAATAACGACGAACTCATTCAACAGTAGAATTGTCGACATGATTATACTCCCATAGAATGAACAAAATTCGGAACGCGAAAGGCGGTAAAAATGAAAATGCTAACTATGGCTGCGCTCGGGTTCTTGGTTCTTGCTGGGTCACCGTCCACGGCAATTGGTGACGATCTTGATCTTGAAGAGCAACAGACAATCGCACGCCGGGTGTCCGATAAATTAGATCACGTGGTTGTCGACGCTGTACAAGCGCCTCTGATAGTTGGAATCAGTCCGATCGCGGTGTTTCGTATTAGGAATAATGGAAAGCGCAGTTACACCAGATTGTTTAGTACGGGCAATTATACGTTCGAAATAGTTGATCCCGATGACTTTGGTGTTGGTCAATATATCTGTGGGACAATTAATCAAACCCGACATGAACTTCCTCGGCTTGAGCCGAAATTTTTGAGGGAAGTTACTGTAGACTTTGAGGCTTCCGCCGAAAAAAGTGGTGTTCGAATAGCTGCAAAGGTTGACGGAGGCGAACAGCTGGTTCGCGAAGCATTTGCTGCGATACGATGGCTGGGTGATTTCGTCTTAAGCAAGAGACCTGCAAAGTTTCGAGTGCTTATCCGAGGGTACGCAGACGCTGATCTGGGGAATAATTTCCAGGGACTTCTCAAGGCCGCGCCGCTCGATTACCGTTCTGTAGATGCTTTGCCGCCAGATACTCAAGACAGGACGGGGCTTCTCCGCTACCAACAGATTCAAACGCGATATGTTGTTGGGAATCCTTTTACCAACGAGAATTTACCGGAACTACGCGCGCGATTTTTTCGGGAAATGGTAGTTGAGCCATTTCTGCGGGATTGTACGGTAGCAGAAGTAGATAGTTTTCTATTGAAGGGAAAAGTTTCTACACAAGGATCAGATCCACTTCTGCGCAAAATCGATATGTACTTATATGTTTATTAGTCAGCTTTACTAGGTCCAATAGAAATTTGGGTGACTGCAAGCGAACCGTTCGAAACATAGTTCCATTTTTTGCCGTGAGTTTGCCCTCCGAATTGTATTCGGCAACCGAGCAGAATGGACAACATTGGCCTCCGTCCCTTCTACTAAGGGTGAAAGAGATGATCACACGCACGATGTATGTCATTGCCGCCTGATCTGCGGTGGTCGGGTGCTTATTACCGCGACGTTCTAGATTGTCCCATCCGTAGGACCGGCGATCCGGCGCGCTTTCGGTTGCCTGTCTAGCTAAAAGACCCATCGTAGCCGACGACCGGCAGTGTATTTAGCGCGGCCTCGACGCTTTTCGGCGTGTAAATTTCACTGCTTTTCCGGCTGCCATTCTGTACCGGCGCTTGCTGGCCAAACCGGTCGACAACGCTCTGGTGAATCATTTCGTTGGCAAATGTGCATCCCGGATCTGGGCGATTCCACCGTGGCAGGAACCGGCGGACCCACTCGCTCTTACCACCTATGACGCGTTCGTAGGGGAGGAGCCGGCTGACGGTGTAGAGCGGTGTGCGGGACTCATAGATTGTCCCCATAGGGTCCCCCTTAGCTTCCCTGGCGATGTAGCCGCTATTGAACGTCAGGTCCGTATGGTGATCGACCCGGCGGATCATCCAATCGAGCGCCAAATCCGATAAGCCCCGATCGTCATAGCTGCCGCCGATGTTCGAGTGAACGCCGGGAAACCAGACCTGCTCGACGGCGCGGTTTTGCGTGGGCCCGGTTGTCTGCCACAGCGTGGGCGCGAACGGTCCGCGCTTTTCGTCGATCGCCACCGCGTGCAGCGCACACTCGATCTGATCGCCCAGGGTCGTATCGTGGAACTTGTACTTTCCGCGGTGCAACCACTTCAGTCGTTCGACCGGAATTCCCAGGGCGCCGACCGTATCCCAGACCCCCAAACACGTGATCTTAACGGCCCCGTGGCCGAGCACTTTGATCGATTGCCCCTCCTGTTCGTCTCTTGCGCTGAGAGGCGTGCGGTAGTAGCGCCACGCGCGTGGCAGCTGACCGAGAGTGTTTTTGTCGAGGAGGCCGCAAGCGTTGATTAGGCCCGCCAAGCTCCGCGCCGTGAACGCGCCGCGCGAAAACCCGAACAGAAAAATCTCGTCGCCTTCGACATAGTTGTTGCCGAGGAAGCGGTAGCCGTCGCGAATGTTTTCGCCTAATCCGCTGCCAAAGGCCCCGCCCTTAATCAAATCGACCGGCCCGCCGGTTCCCACGCCCTTGTCGTAAAAGGCGATCTGTTTCGCGCCGTCGCCGCCTGTGGGCTCGATCGCCCGCATGATCTTTACCACATTGGTGGCATTGAGCTTGGCGTCCGGTGTGTTCCACGTGCCGTCGAGGCACACGACAAGCCGTTTTTTCATGGTCGACCTCGGCGCGTGCCGGCTGGCGAACTAGGCGAGAAACTTGGCGATCGCGCCGATTACCTTGGTCGCTGCGTTCGCGACCTCGGCGACCTGCCGGGCGACCTTGGTGGCGCGGCGCATGCGTTGGATCTCGTCGCGAGATTTCGCGGTCGCGTCTTCGAGATCGGCGAGCAATTTGTCGAGCGCGTCGTTCTCGTCCAACGCGTTGATCTTGGCGAGGTTAAGCTCCGACTCTTGCAGCTTGAGCTCGGCGACCTGTGCCTCGATCGCCTCGCGCCGTTTCTTGCGCTCGCTATCGCTTATGTCCTCGTCTGCGCCGAGGGCGAGCCAGGCCTCCTCGAGCCCATCCCAAACCTCGTACAGTTGGTCGTACACGCTATCTAAGGCGTTTTGTCGTTTGTCGCCGACCGTGGTGTCGCTCATTGTGGGGGTCCTCCACCGACTTTGCGGCTAACCGACCGCACGGCGTCCAGCACGTCTCTTGAGGTGGTCAAGAAATATTCCACCTGTCCCGCCAACCGTCCGGGTGAAATCTCCGGGTCGGCCAACTGTTTGCCGAGCGCGTCGTGGGCCTTGGCCATTTCAACGAAGCTAAAACCGGGGTCCGTATTTATGTAGGTGATCAAAAGTTGCTGTGCCGCCACCGCGTCGTCGAGCGCCGATTTATATTTCGCGGCGTCGTTGTTTCGCGCCGCCTCGGTGGTGTCCCTTACGGCGTCTATGAGCCGCTCGCGCAAGTCCGGCACCGCGCCGGCGTGATACGACCGCGTGGCGGCCGCGAGCACGTCGGCGGCGGCCTGAATGGCCGGCTGGCTCGCGACGACCACATCGGTAATCGCCTGTTGCCGTTTCGCCTCCAACGCGGCGCCGATGGCGCCGTTGATGGCGCTGCCGATAACGTTGGCCTCGTTACCGAATTCGAAGCTACGGCCGGTTTCGGACATCGCCGCCTGAACGAACGCGAGCAGACTGTCCTTGGCACCTGTTGCCGCTTCGTCGAAGGCTTGACGGTCCTGGGCGCTTTGCGACAACTCCCGCAGCGAGGCGGCGTACCGGTCCAGCGCTTGAGCGAGGCGGTTGTGCCGCGGCAGAGTCTCGCCCGCTTCCAGCGTCAGAGGCACCCAGTCGCCACCATCTCCACCGGCGATCTGAGGCCGCTGCCGTTCGATGGCGCAAGCTTCGCTGAAAGCCGCGGCGGCGGCAGCGTAGTCGGCGCTTGATAATCCTTCGGTGGTCGCGGCGGTGAGAAAATCTCGTGAGGCGCGGCGGCATTGCCCACGGTTCTGGCGCACCGGCGATAAGTTGGCCTCGAGAGCGTTGCGGGCCAGCGCGGCATGGACTTGCACGAACCGCTGCTGCTCTTCGCGGAAAATTGTCGTCGCGGTCTCGACGCCGGATGCGAACGTTCCCACATTGGTTCTGACCTGTTCCGGCTCGACCCCGAGCGTGGCGCAGGCTGTCAGTAGGACCGTTGCTGCGACGCACAGAAGGGATTTCAGGGCAGCGCTCTGACGAGGTTTATGCATGTCCGCCTTTCTCACCGGGCTAGATCATCGCACTATGCACCATAACAACGCTTGGTGTGCAAAGAACTCATGCAGACAGCAGTTTAAACGAGATTTATTTGGGATGAATACAATTATAATTATACATTTCGCTCCAACCGCTTCCGGGCGCCTCTGCAAATGATCACGCGATCCATGTACGTGCTCGCCGTGCCCGATCTGGAACGGTCGGGGGCTTATTACCGCGACGTATTGGGCTTCACCGTTCAGGAGATCGGCGATCCGGGCTGGCGCCTATTCGTGCGCGACGAATGCCGCATCATGGCGGGCGAGTGCCCCGATGCGATTCCGGCGCAGGACTTGGGCGACCACTCCTATTTCGGCTACTTCGTGGTCGACGACGCGAAGAGTTACTACGAGAGCGTCGCCGCCAATGGCGCCGAACTGATCAAACACCTGCAGGACGAACCGTGGGGCATGCGCGAATTCGGCGTGCGCACGGTCGACGGTCACCGCATCATGATCGGCGAGGATCTGGAGTAGGCTAGTGCTTGGGGGTGTCGGACGAGTTCTCCGCCTGTGACGAACTCGTCCCGGCCTCCGGTTTTGCCTTCGGCTTCGGCACTTCGGTGGGGCCGAGGCAAGACGCCACCGCGGCCCGGTCCAACGTCTCCTCCTCTTCGAGCGCGGCGATCAACCGCTCGACCCGTTCACGGTGCGCCTCGAGGACGGCGGTTGCGCGCTCCTCGGCGTCGGTCAGCAGCCGTTTGACCGCCTTGTCGGCGGCTTGCGCGGTCTCTTCGGAGAACCGCCGCGGTTGTGCAATTTCCCGGCCGAGGAAGGGGTGCTCCTCGCTTTCCCGCACGTCGACCGGGCCGACTTCGTCGGACATGCCCCAGCGCCCCACCATCCAGCGCGCCAATTGGGTGGCGGCGCGGATGTCCTCGTCGGCGCCCGAACTTAAACTGTCGAGGAAGGTGTGTTCGGCCGCCCGTCCGGCGAGCAGCACGGCCAGACGGTCAGCCAGATAATCTTGCGGCAGCGTATGCCGTTCGATTTCGGGCAGCTGGTGGGTGGCGCCGAGCGAGCGGCCGCGCGGGATGATCGTCACCTTGTGGATCGGATCGGACAGCGGCAGATAGTAGGCCACGGCGGTATGCCCGGACTCGTGAACCGCCAGGCGGTGGCGCTCCTCGTCGAAGATCGCCATGGTGCGCAGGGTACCCATCATGATGCGGTCGCGCATTTCGTCGAAATGCCGCGCGGCGACTTTCTCGGCCTCCTCGCGCGCGGCGGCCATGGCGGCTTCGTTGACGAGGTTTTTGATGTCGGCGCCGGAGAAGCCCGGTGTGCCGGCAGCGACCTGATCGAGATCGACATCGTCGGCGAGCGGCACATTGCGGGCGTGGACTTTCAAAATGGCGACCCGGGCGTCGCGGTCCGGCAGTTCCAGGGTGATATGGCGGTCGAACCGGCCGGGCCGCAAGAGCGCCGGATCGAGCACGTCCGGGCGGTTGGTCGCAGCTAGCACGACTACGGCCTCGCGGCCTTCGAAACCATCCATCTCGGCGAGAATTTGGTTCAGCGTTTGCTCGCGCTCGTCGTGTCCGCCGCCCAGGCCGGCGCCGCGCACCCGCCCGATGCTGTCGAGCTCGTCGATGAAAATGATGCTCGGCGCGCTTTTCTTGGCTTCCTCGAACAGCTTGCGCACCCGCGATGCGCCGACCCCGACGAACACTTCGATGAACTCCGACGCCGAAATCTGGAAGAAAGGCACGCCCGCTTCCCCGGCCAGCGCCTTGGCGATTAGGGTCTTACCGGTGCCTGGTGGGCCTTCCAGCAAGATGCCGTGAGGCACTTCCGCACCCAGCCGGCTGTAACGCTCGGGATTGCGCAGAAATTCCAGCAGTTCGGCGACTTCGCGCTTGGCGTTGTCCTGCCCGGCGACATCATCGAAGGTGACCTTGGGCGCAGTCTCGCCTTCGACCTTGCGCACGCCGCCGCGCAGAAAATTGGTCAAATCGCCACCGCGTCCCAGTCCGCCCGGCAGGCCGCCGGACATGCGCCGCCACAGATAAATCCAGAAGCCGATAATCAACAGCCACGGCAGTAGCGCCACCCACCAGGCGTTGGCGTCTCCCTCGGCAGTTTCGGCTTCGATCTCGACGCCTTGTTGTTGCAGCAGTTGTAGCAGGTTGGGGTCGTCGACCGGCGGAATTCGAGTGGTAAAGCGTGTCGTTTGCCCACCGGCGGGGGTTGGAATGGACGTGTTGAGGGTGCCGTCGAGGCGATCGCCACGGAAAGTAACCGAGACGACATGCTCGCTCTCCAGCAACGTCACGAACTCGGTGTAGGAGACCGGTGTGCGCACGTCGGTGACTTGGGGACGCGCGAGGACCAGCATCACGATGGCAAACGCCATCAACACCAGAAACCACGTCAGGAGTTTCGATTGCTGGCCGTTCACCGGGGGCATTGCCTCCACTGCTGTGTCAATCGCCGACGGGCAAAAACCGGATTTTAACCTACGCTACGTCAGACGTTGCGGCGTTGACCTCCATCAACCATCGCAGACGCGTATTTTGTTGCCCCTGTTGATGCAGCGCAACGCCTCGAAGCCACTTTTCGGGTACCCTATAAAAAGTTGAAAATACTTACACCGCCTCGGCGCGGACCGGTGTTGGGGCGCGAGGGCGCAGCGATGAAAGCGAAAACCACTTGGATATTGGTCGCCAATGGAACGCAGGGTTTCATTGCGCGGAATTTGGGACCGGGTCACGGGATCGAAAAGGATTTCGAAGCTGAGTTTCAGGGACCGAACACGCCTAACCGCGACATCATGAGCGATGCGCCGGGCCGAACGTTCGACCGGGGCGGGCAGGGACGGCATGCGATGGAACGCCCCAGCGACCCCCAGCGCAACAATCAGCAGATGTTTGCCCGCGAAATTGCGGATTACATCGACAAAGCGGCAGGCAGGAGCGCGTTCGACCGATTGATTATCGTTGCCGCGCCGCAGATGCTCGGCGAGCTACGGCAAAGCCTGTCGAATGCGGCGAAGACCAAGGTTACGGGCGAACTTCCCAAGGATCTCACCCATTTACCGCTGCACAAGCTCCCCGACCATTTGGTGGAGTTGATGGCGATCTAGGAGAGGGGCGCAGCGCGGCGATACATGTGTCTTGTAGGAACGCCTTTATCGTGTTTCACAGAGTTGGTGTGGTAATGCCGGCATAGCGGCAGCGGGCGATCCACAGTTGCAGCGCGGCAGCTCGCACTTTGACAAAAACCGGTTCAGTTTCTTAAGTCGAGCCAGACTTCCACAATATCAAAACTGTCGCCGCGCCGATGCTTGAAGCCGCGGCTTTCCGCGAGGCCCAGCATCGGCCGGTTGTCTGACATGACTTGACCTACCAGTTCGCCGGTCCCTCGGTCGCGGCAATAGGCGATTAACATGTCGAGCAATGCTGCGCCCATACCGTGGCCGGTCAGGTCGGAGCGAACGATAATGGCGAACTCCGCCTGCTCGTTGTCGGGATCGGTGACAGCCCGTACAACTCCTAGCGTCTCTGGCTTACCTTGGTCGTCCGTGGCGGTGGCGATGAAGGCCATCTCACGGTCGAAATCTATTTGGGTGTAGCGCGCCATCTGCGAATGGGGCAAATCGCGGAAGGACGAAAAGAAGCGGAAGCGAATATCCCGGGGCGATAAGTGGGCGAGGAAGTCATGGTGCTGTGGCTCATCCTCGGGGCGGATCGGGCGCAATAAAATATCTCTGCCGCCGAGCGTCACCGTCTTTTCGAGTTCGCTTGGATAGGGGCGTATACAAAGCCGATCCGGACCGTTGGATTGGGCGGGTTGGAGGCGGATGCGGGCATCGAGTGCAAGCACGCCCGCATGGTCTGCGATCAGCGGGTTGATATCGAGTTCGACGATCTCCGGCAGATCGGTGATCAATTGCGCGACCTTGATTAGGCTAAGCGCGATAGTGTCGCGGTCCGCGCCCGGCCGGTTGCGGTAGCCGCCAAGCAGGCTGGCAA
Source organism: Alphaproteobacteria bacterium (assembly GCA_965267185.1). Classification (GTDB taxonomy): domain Bacteria; phylum Pseudomonadota; class Alphaproteobacteria; order UBA6615; family UBA6615. The sequence goes on from OZ253937.1 coordinate 99,669, forward strand.
TGCGCGTACGTGCGATCAGGTTGGTCGCCAACGCCATGTTCAGGGGCGGCAGGCCAACCGCGCGATCGGCGATGATTTCCACCGCCGTGCCCCCCTCGCCGAACAGGATCACGGGACCGAAGACCGCGTCCTCGCGGGCACCGACGATCAATTCGAAGGCACCCGGCCGGCGCGCCATGGGCTGTACGGAAAACCCGTCAAGGTGGGTGTTGGGCCGCAGTTCGGCCACCCGTTGGTACATGGCTTCGGCTGCCGCTTCGACGGCTTCTTCATTCTCGAGATCTAAAACCACACCGCCGACGTCCGACTTGTGCGTGATATCGGGCGACAACACTTTCAAAGCGACCGGAAACCCAAGTTCGCTGGCGAGCTGGCGCGCCTGGCCGCTATCCTGGGCGATGCGTGTCTCGACGACCGGAATATCGTAAGCCGACAGAACTGTCTTGGCCTCGGGCTCGCTCAACATCTGGCGTTTTGCACCGATGGCTTCGTCGATGACGGCTCTTGCAGTAGCTGTATCCGGTGTAAATTCCTCCGGGATCGAGGCCGGTATCTCCATCAAGGTTTCATGGTTTTGACGGAACGTCACCATTTGCATATGCGCTGCGACAGCTGCCTCGGGCGTGTCGAAAGTAGAGACCCCGGCGGTCACGCAAATCTCGCGCGGTGCCGCGGCTGATTCACCGCCTAACCAGCATGTTAGTACCGTGTGCTTCGCGTCGCGGATGAGAGGGACCACCGCATCGGCGATTGCGGCGCCGGACACGATCGCCGTCGGCGCGTGGATGAGCAGTACCGTCTGGGGTGCTGGGTCCGCGAGTATCGCCCGAAGCGCCGCGACGTAACGTTCGGCTGGCGCGTCGCCGATAATGTCGATCGGATTGCGCCGTGACCAAGTTGCCGGCAGCACGGCATTCAGGCGTTCTGTGGTCTCCTCGGCTAATGTGCTCAGAGCGCCGCCGCGGCCGGCGAGCGCGTCGGCCGCCATCACACCGGCGCCACCGCCATTGGTGATAATGGTCAGCGGGTCGCCTGGCTTGAGTGCTCCGCGACCCAGAGTTTCTGCCGCATTGAATAGATCCTGGATGGTGTCGACACGCAGCATGCCAGAGCGGCGTATCGCGGCGTCATAGACCTCGTCGGCGCCGGCCAGCGCCCCGGTGTGGGAAGCCGCCGCCGCCGCCCCTTCGGATTCACGACCGGCCTTGATTATTATTACCGGTTTATTGCGGGCCGCCGCTCGGGCCGCCGACATAAATTTTCGCGCCGAGGTGATGCCCTCCAGATAGAGCAGAATTGCTTCTGTTTCGGCGTCGCTGCCCAGATAATCCAGCAGATCCCCGGCATCCAAGTCAGCGGCATCGCCGATCGACAAAAAATGGGAAAATCCGATATCTCGCGCGCGCGCCCAGTCCAGCACCGTTGTTGCCATGGCGCCGGATTGGGTGATGAACGCGATATCGCCCTTCAGAGTGGCGGTTGGGGCGAAGCTGGCATTGAGGCCGCTCGCTGAACTCAGCATGCCAACACAATTGGGGCCGACGATGCGCAGCAAATGCGGCCGCGCCGCCTTTAGCATGCGTATTGTAAGGCTGTCGCCGTTGTCATCGAGGCCTTCGCGCAGGCCGGCACTCAATACCACGGCGGCGCGGGTGCCTGCCTCTCCCAGAGCGCCGATGAGGCCAGGCACTGTCGCAGCTGGCGTGCAGATCACAGCTAAATCTGGAACGACCGGCAAATCCGCGATGTCTGAGTAGGCCAGCACACCGGCAATCGCATTGTATTTCGGGTTAACCGGCATGATCGCGCCAGCGAAGCCGCCGTCCAACAGGTTCCGCATGACCGTGGCACCAACACTGTGCGGCCGATTCGACGCACCGACCACCGCGACCGATGCAGGTTTGAAGAGTTTTTCTAGGTTGCGGATCGACATCGCAGTACGTCCTGTGCCCGTTCCTTAAATCATGAGATAAGTAATGTGGGTTGCAACACCAAGGACGCGATTTTCTTCCTCGCCTGTTAGCGGCCCAGCAACAACATATGGCGCAGCTCCGCGCCCTGCGGGCTTACACTTGCATGTCACCGATATCGGTCGGCGATCTCATCGTGCTTGTTATTTAGCTTTCCCCAAAAGACAGCCGGCTGATCTAAAGCGGAATGTTTTTGCTTTGTAGGAACGCTTTTACGGCGTTCCACAAGATTGGCTCATCCATGTCGGCGTAACGGTAGCGGGCGCGGACGATCGGCAGGTCGAGCGCGATGTCTTGCGCGAGATCGATCGGTGTGCCGGCGACCACCAGGTCGGCGCCGCTGGCGTTGATGGTTGCCGCCAAATCGCGCTTCTGCGCCTCGCTGTAGCCCATCGCCGGCAGGACTGCGCCGAGATGCGGGAACGCCTCATAGACGCCTGCGATACCCGGTGCGGCGAACGGGCGCGGGTCGACGATTTCGGCGGCGCCACCGGCTTCCGCTGCGGTATATCCGGCGCCGTAAGCCATACCGCCATGGGTGAGGGTGGGGCCGTCATCGACGACGATCACGCGCTTGCCGCTGACGCTGGCGGGATCGTCCAGAGTGACCGGCGATCCTGCACGGATAACCGTGGCGTCGCGATTGAAGCGGGCGATGTTGTTCTCCACCGTTTCGACATCGGCCAGGTCGGCCGCGTCTGCTTTGGCAATGACAACGATATCGGCGGTGCGCAGGTTTATCTCACCCGGCCAGTACGCGGTTTCGTGGCCTGGCCGCAGCGCGTCGGCCAGAACAATATGCAAGTCGGGCCGCACGAACGGGAAGTCGTTGTTACCGCCGTCCCAAATAATGACATCGGCCTCGGCCTCGGCGGCGGACAGGATTGCCGCGTAGTCGACGCCGGCGAAAATCGTCATGCCGGCTTCCAGATAGGGTTCGTACTCTTCGCGCTCTTCGATGGTGCAGTCGGCGGCATCGAGATCGGCGCGTGTGGCGAAGCGTTGCACTGCCTGCGCCGCTAGATCGCCGTAGGGCATGGGGTGGCGGATTGCCGCGATACGAATGCCCGAACCGGTTAGATGTTCGGCCAGAAACCGGGCCGTCTGGGACTTGCCGCACCCGGTTCGCACTGCGGAAACGGCAATCACCGTTTTCGACGATGTGAGCATGGTGCGGTCCGGACCGAGCAGCGCAAAATCACAACCCTGCGCGGCGGCGCGACTTGCCGCATGGACGACATGGTCGTGGGGCACGTCGCTATAGGCGAAGACGACCGTGTCGGCCTGGTGGCTACGGCAAATATCCTCGAGGTCGTCTTCGGGAAGAATCGGGATGCCGCGCGGATAGGCCGGACCCGCAAGTTCGGCGGGATACAGCCGTTCCGCGATCCCGGGGATCTGGGTTGCCGTAAACGCGACGACGCGGCAGGCGGGATCGTCGCGGTAGACCATATTGAAGTTGTGGAAGTCGCGCCCGGCCGCGCCCATGATGACGACGCGCTTACCGCCGCCGCTCGAAACCATCGTGTTCGCCTGAGGGTCAGACATTGGCGAGCCCCCGCAGCACGATCAGCGCGGTGAGTAGGGGCGTGACGATGCGGATTAGCCACAGCCATGCGATGCCCCAGCACGATCCGTCCAGATCGGCGCCGGCGCGCGCGTTGGGGCCGCCCCAGCGCCAACCGACGAACAGCACGATCAAAATGCCCCCGGCGGGCAGCATGAAGTTCGAGACCAGATAGTCGACACTGTCGAGAATGCCCCGGCCATGCCAGGTGATCGCCGCGAGCGGCCCGAAACCGAGCGCGGAGGGAATGCCAAGAAGGAATACCGCGAGGCCGATCACCGGCACGAGCTGGCGGCGCGAAAACCGCGTGCGCCGGACCAGATAGGCGACCGGCACTTCGAGCATCGATATCATCGAGGTGAGCGCTCCGGCGACCAGCAGCGCGAAGAACAGCACGGCGACCAGCCGGCCTCCCGGCATGGCGATGAAGATCTGCGGCAGAGTGATGAACGCGAGTTCGGGGCCCGAAGCCGGATCGACCCCGAAAGCGAACACGGTGGCGAAGATGGCGATACCGGCGAGGATCGCGATCAAGGTATCGCCGGCAACGACGGCGCAGGCCGCCTGGGGGATGCGGTAGCGGACCGGCAGGTAGCTGCCGTAGGTCACGAAAATTGCCATGCCGACCCCGAGCGAAAAGAAAGCCTGTCCCATGGCGGCGAGGTAGACGGTGGGCTCGCCGAGCGCCGACCAGTCCGGTGCGAACAGAAACTGCAGCCCGGCAGCCGAGCCTTCGAGGGTGAGCCCGTAGGCGGCGAGCCCGATAACGATCGCAAAGAGGCCGGGCATCAGAATGCGGTTGACTGCCTCAATGCCGTTGCGCACCCCGCCGATGACCACCAGCACGGTCGCCGCAATCATCAAGAATTGCCAGAGCGCCGGTTGCAACGGGCCGGATATGAAACTTTGGAAGAACTCGCCGTGACCGTCACCGGCGATCCGCAGCAGCGAACCGTCGAGAGCGCCGAGCAGATACTTGAAGGCCCAGCCGGCGATGACGCTGTAAAAAGACAGAATGAGGAAGGCCACGATGACCGACAGCACGCCAAAACTTCGCCAGTGGCGCAGCCGGGTCAGATGTTCGATGGGGACCGCGTCGCCGCGCCGGTTGACCCGGCCAATGGCCAGTTCCGCGATCATAATAGGCAACCCGATGAGCGCGATGCAGGCCAGATATAGGAACAAAAAGACGCCGCCGCCGTTTTCGCCGGCGACATAGGAAAACCGCCAGATATTGCCGATACCGGCGGCCGAGCCAACTGTCGCCAGAATAAAGCCCCAATTGGAACTCCATTCCTCGTGGCGGCCGTGAGTACCGGGTGATACCCGTTCGTCCATCTGTGTGGGCCTTGTGTCAGTTTCTGAGCAGCAGCGATGCGGAAGAGCGCGCGAGCAAGGATACGACATCGATGTGGCCGACCGTTTTTCCCAGCCGGTCGAGCACGAGTGTCCCGGGAGCAGCATCGAGAATGGCGTTGTTCAGGTCTTCGGTCTCACGCGATACAATTGTGCGCACACGCGCGGTTTGCCCGGCCTCCTCGAGGAAGTATTCGACCTCATTCGCGCGCTCTTGCGCCACTTCGTTGTCCTCGCCTACCGCGAACACCGTGAGCGGACAGGCGAAATCGTCTGCGAGCTTGCTCGCCGCGGCCAGATCCTCGCGGTCGCCGTCGAATACGGCCAAAACAGATCTGTCTGGCGCGCCGGCTTCGTTGAGCACCAGCAGGGATGCGGTGATTCCATTGGTAACCGCGTCGATCAGTCCGCGAAGTTGGGCCGCGTTGCGGGCCTCCCGCAAGAGCGGCGCGACAATAAGGTCACCGGGTGCGGCGTCGCCGAACGCTTCCGACAGTAGTGCGGCCTGCCGTGTCCGGAAGGTCCATGACACCGACGTTCGCGTGATAGTCGCCTCGAACCGCTCGCGGGCCCGTATTGACGTCACCCGCATCGCGCGGCGCACCAATGTTTCGTCGAGCGGCGACGGTTCGTAGCTATAGGCGTGAATGAAGTGCGACTGCGGCAAGCCGGCAATATCGAGCAATCGCGTGTCCTCGATGCAAACGCATTCGATGGGGGTGCTGTTGCGCAGGGCGATTTTGAATGCCGGTTCGAAGATTTTTTCGTTCGGCGCTTCCGGCGCCAACGCAATCAGAATGCGCCGCGGTCCGGTGGGGCTCATGTCGCCGATCCTTCGTTGCCATCGTGCCGGTCGCGGCCGAATTTGGCACGAATTTCGGCGAATTCACGCAGCTTGTCGGCGACCCGCCGGTTAAACGTACCCTCAGGGAAGCTTCCATCGGCCTGCCGTTCACCCGCTGCCATACCGGTTAGGATTTCGATCCCCTGATCTATCGTCTCCACCGGATATACTTGAAACTGGCCCGCTTCGATCGCGTCGCGCACCCGGTTGTGGAGCATCAAGTGCTTCACGTTGGAGCGCGGGATCAAAACCCCTTGCTCGCCGGTTAGACCGCGGGCGGCGCAGACATCGAAGAAACCCTCGATCTTCTCGTTCACACCACCGATGGCTTGTACTTCTCCCGCTTGATTGACCGAGCCGGTGACGGCGAAGCGCTGTGCGATCGGCGCTTCGGCGATCGCCGACAGCAGACAGTAAAGCTCGGCGGCAGAAGCGCTGTCGCCGTCGATGCCGCCATAGGACTGCTCGAACACCAAAGATGCGTTGAGCGATAGTGGCCGGTCGGCCGCATAGTGGGAGCTCAGGAAACCGGCAAGAATGAGCACGCCTTTGGAGTGGAGGGGGCCGCCGAGCGCAACTTCGCGTTCGATATCGATTAGATCGCCGCGGCCTAACCGAATACGCGCCGATATCTTACTCGGCTTGCCGAAGCTGAAACTGCCCAGTGTCATCACAGACAAGCCGTTGATCTGAGCGATCCGCTCGCCCTCGGTCTCGATCAGTATGGTGCCGTCGAGAATTTCGTCTTGTATGCGCTCGCTGATCCGGTCGGACCGGTAGATCTGTGCATCGACCGCCTTGTCGATATCGGCGGCGGTAACCGTATCGCGGTTGTCCTTCCGCGCCACGTGATCGGCTTCGCGCAACAGATCGGCCAGATCGCTAATATTGGCGGATAGCTTGTTCTGGTGGCTGGCGAGACGTGTCGAATGTTCCATTACGCGCGCGACCGCTGTGCGGTCGAAGGCATACAATTTCTCGCGGCCTATCACGCTGCCGACCAGTTGGGCGTATTGATGCAACGTTTCGGGTGACCGGTCGATACGCTCATCGAAATCGGCAGCAACCTTGAACAGTTCGCCGAACTCCGGATCGTATTGGCTGAGCAGATAGTATAGGAGCCGTTCGCCAACCAGAACGACCTTCACGTCGAGGGGGATCGGTTCCGGTTCGAGCGTCTGGGTGCTCAGCAAGCTGAGCGTGTGGGCCATCGATTCGATGCGGATTTCGCGGCTGCGCAAGGCCTGCTTCAAGCCTTCCCAGGCAAGCATGTTCCCTAACACCTTGCGGGCGTCGAGAATAAGATACCCGCCATTGGCGCGGTGAACTGCGCCGGCATGGATAAGCGTGAAGTCGGTTTTCAACGCTCCCATCTCGGCCCGGTGTTCGATCGCGCCGAGCAGCCGGTCGTGGGTCGGGTTGTCTTCGTAGACGACCGGTGCGGTCTCGCTCTGGGAATGATCGACCAGCAGATTCACCTGATAGCGGCGAAACAACGCTTGGCCATCGTCGATCGCCGGCGGCATTTCGGGGGACCGGTCTTCCGCAGTGACCAGGAACTCCTCGGCATGGGCGACCACATCGTTGCCGACGGCTTCGAGATAGTCGCTGACTTCGCTGAGGTCGGCATAATTCTGTTTGAGGGCCTCGATGAGGTCCATCACGGCGAAATGCGCGGTCTCTTCGTTCAGCTTGCGAATTTTATCGCGCGTTTCCTTGAACCATTTGGGCGCTTGCCGAAGGGCGTCGCGGAGCTTCTCTTGTATATGCTCCATGTCGGCTTCGATCGGTTCGCGTTCTTCCGCAGGAAACCGTTGGAAGATTTCCGGCTTGATGATTTGGCCGTCGCGCATGGCCGCCAGCGCGAAGCCCATCGGCGTGCGGATAACCGCAATGTTTCGCTCTCCGGCTTCCTTCTCGACATCGGCGAGCGCGGCTTCGTTACGCTCTTTCATCTCCTCTTCGATAACCTGCCGGCGGGTCCGGTATTCTTCGCTTTCGAAAGCGCTTCGCAAGCCAAGACGGCAATCCTCGACGAAGCGCGTCATATCCTGCCGCAGCCGTACGCCGCGGCCGGCCGGTAGGCTCAAACGGCGCGGCTTATGGACATCGGTGAAGTTGGTGACGTAGCACCAATCCATTGGGGCAGGGCGGGTTTGCGCGCGCTCGTCGAGAAACTTTCGCGCCGCGCTGTGTTTACCTAGGCCCGGTGGGCCGAGGGCGAAGATATTGTAGCCGGGATAGTCCATCTCGGTAGCGAAACGGATCGCCGACACCACCCGGGACTGACCGATGACTTGATCGAGGCTGCCCAGCTCGGCGGTTGTTTCGAACTCGAACTGCGCAGGATCGCAGCGCCAATACGTCTCGCTGATCTCAAGGGGCGCGGTCATTGTCACTCCAAATCGCTTAGACGATCAGAACAACGGTCTTTATCTCAGTCAATAAATGAGCTGACCTTGATGCGGATCAAGAGACGAGAAGGAAGGTCGGGCGCATGGACCTAATCCAGTCATCCACCTTCAGTCGATTAGGTTCTCGCCGCCGTCGTCGAGCTTTTCGGGGCGCCGCCAATAGGCGTATTGCGGTGTCCACTCGGCTTCGCCCATGCCGGCCAGGCCGAGCAAGCTCCACATGGAGCAGTAAAGATCGCCGGGGCCGAACACGCAGGCGTTTTTACGGGTGATGGTGTCGCCGTCGCGCTCGTAGACCACTGCGCCGGGCATATTGTCCATGCCCTCGATCACGCTCTGCTCTTTGATGTAGTCGCCGCCGCCATGGGAGGCCAGGCGGAAGCGCCAGCCGCGCGCGTTGGCGAATTGGCGTTGCACCTCCGGCGGATCTTTCGATAGCAGCACGACCGACAGCGCCGATTCCAGGTGCGGCAGGAAGCCGTTGAAGCCGTCGCCCCATAGGGTGCAGTAGCGGCAGCCCTGGCCCATATTGTGGATCGCCAGCAGCTTCTCGCTCTCGCCGAACAGATCCAGCAGCGAGGTCTGGCCGTCGAGGGTCTCGAAGCCGTAGTTGCGCACGGGGTCGCCGGAACTGGCCTTGCGCAGCTCGTTGAGCTGCGTCGTAAGCTCGTAGATTTGCCGCTCAAGATCGGCGATTTCCGTGCCAGCCATAGTGTCCTCCGAGGTGTAAAATGTTGCGTGGCGATCCGGTGGGGCCCTAGCGTCACCTTGGGCGCCAAGCGGCGCACCATAGCATAGGGGTGCTGTTACCCCCCACGCGGCCAAAAATAGTTATCGGCCGCTCCAGCCGCCGGAAAGCCCGTTAGTTCCCCTGGGGAAGAAAAAGTGCATCAAATTACTGCACGCCATAAACATAGGGAAAACAACCGGAAGAGGCGGTCAAATTCAACCGCAAAGAAGACCGCCTAAATGAATCCTTTGGATTCAATCACTTGCATACATGGTTCCGATTTGGCGGTCCGATTGGGGTGCCGATTTACGCGTTAAAGTTAACGCGTGGAGACCGCCATCATGTTGATATTGCAAAAGAAAGTTTTATGACTCGTAAGGCAAAAAAACATCCTGTTAACCATAAAACGCTCTTGGTTCTAGTCTTCGGAAAGTGATAGTGTACGCCGGTAGTTGAGCAGGTATTTAACCGTTGGAGCCAAGCATGGCCGATCTGCCGAAACAGGATGTGAATTCGACAGACCGGAATTCGGACGCTACGTCCGGTCCGGTGGCTGCGCCTGTCGAACAGGCGAACAATCGCCGCCGGCAATTGCTGATGGCGATGAAAGGCGTCGCGATCGCCGGCCCCATCGTGTTGACGCTGGGCAATACGCCGGTACTCGCAGGCCATCGGAACGGTGGTGGTAAGAAGCCGGGCAAGGCATCCTGCTTGTCGGCCAATATCTCCGGCCACGACCACAAAGACGCTTACGACTACGCTTGCAGAAAGTATCGGAACTACTACTAGTCACGGGCGCAGTTGCGCGTTAACGGCGCACTATCCTAAAAGCGTTCGGTGGCAGAGCTAGAAACCGAACTCACGAAAATCTGGCGGCTTAGAGACAACGTCAATCTGTTGTGGCGGCGCCTCGGCGACGATTATGTTGTGTTCAACGAGGCATCGGGACAAACCCATGTGCCGCACGAGCTGTCGGAATGGGTGCTGCGCGAGATCGAGAATAAACCTGAGACCATGGGGGCGTTGGTGGCCCGGCTGTGCGAAGCAGCCGACTATGAAGAAGATCATGCAGTATTCAGGGTGCGTGAAGTGTTGAGTGAATTGAGCGATCTCGGGCTTATTGAGCCGGATCGTACGGTCGATTGAAAGTCGGTGATTTAAGCCTCGACGCGTTTTCGGCGGCGCTTGCTGGCGCGGGCGTCACGGTTCGCTGCGGCCCGTTCGTCTACCGCATCACGTCGGGACTAAAAGAACTCTCGGCGCCGATCCACCTGCTCTACGAGGAATTCCCCGTCGTTGACGACTTGCTCGTGGACTACCATGTGCATGTCCGGCGGTCGACGGGGCTTTACCGGAGGCTACGCTCCCAAATTGCCTTCACGCTCGACCGCGAGGAGGCGTTCTATCCGTTCCCGGGAAATTTGGCACTACCGCTGTTCGAATGGGGCATGAACTGGTGTGTGTACAGCAATGCCCATCAGTATGTGATGGTTCACGCGGCGGTGGTGCAGAAAGACGGCAAGACCTGCATGCTGCCGGGTATGTCAGGCGCTGGCAAAAGCACGTTGTGCGCCGCTTTGGTGTCGCGCGGCTGGCGGCTGCTGTCCGATGAGTTGGCGATTTGGCGGCCCAAGGAGAAGCTGCTCCTGCCGATCTCGCGGCCGATTTCACTCAAGAACGAATCCATCGAGATCATCAAGGCGTTCGCACCCGATCAAACCTTCGGTCCCTATTTCGGCAAGACCGCGAAGGGACCTTTGGCCCATATGAAGCCGCCGTCGGAGAGCGTTCGGATGATGGATGAGGTCGCGACAGCGACCCATATCGTCTATCCCGAATATAAGGCCGGGTCAGAGCCGGAACTCGATCCTGTCGGAAAACGCGATGCGTTCGTGCATCTTTCGGACTACGCGTTGAATTATCCGGTGCATGGGCGCGACGGCTTCGACAGCCTGGTCGATGTGGTCAATAGCTGCACGTGCCTCGAATTCCGGTACTCTTCGCTCGATGACGCCATACGGACCTTCGATGAACTCCCCTGAGGCACAGAGCGACATGATCGCCGCGGGTCCTCTGGCAGCAGCACGCCCGCTGCTGACGGCGCTCAAGACACCTCTCGTCCTGCCCGATTTTTCGTTGGAAGACTGGAGCCTGCTCATCCGCCAGGCCCGCCGCACCCGGCTGCTATCGCGGGTCGCGGCGCAGGCGGAAAGAAACGGAATTATCGAACGCCTGCCCGGCAAAGTCGTCGATACGCTGCAAGCGGCTGCCTATGAAGCGAGTAACAATTGGCGGATCGTCGAATGGGAAATTAGCTGTATCGAACGCGCGCTTGCCGATGTGGATACGCCGGTCGTTTTATTGAAGGGGGCGGCCTATGTAGCGGCGCGGCTGCCGGCGGCGGAAGGGCGCCTTGCCGGTGATATCGATATCATGGTGCCGGAGCCCAAGCTCGATGAGGTCGAGGCCGCGCTCATTGCGCACGGTTGGAAGCACTTGGAATACACCGACTATGACCAGCGCTACTACCGGAAATACAGTCACGAATTGCCGCCGCTGCAACACGAGCAGCGCGGCACGGTGATCGATGTGCATCATACGATTCTGCCGCGGACCAGCCGTCTTAGTCCCGATGTCGGCCGGCTTTGGCAGCAAACGGTCGATCTCGACACGTCGAGCATGAAGGTGCTGGGACACCAGGATATGGTGTTGCACAGCGCCGCCCACTTGTTTCAGGACGGCGAAATCTCGTTCGCCATCCGCGATCTGGTCGACATCGTGGACCTGCTCAACCATTTCGGACAAGAGCGGGTGTTTTGGGATGGCCTGGTCGCCCGTGCTTACGAGCATCAACTTCAGCGGCCACTCTATTATGCACTGCGCTACGGACGCATGCTGCTCGATCTCGACGTGCCCGAGGCGGTCGACCGGTCGATTTCCGCCGCCGCGCCGGCCAAGCCGATCGTCGATCTGATGGACCGCATCATGCCCAGCGCCTTGCTGCCTGACGACCCCGACAGTCCGAGCGCGAGCCGGGCCCATGCTGCGTCGCTGCTCTATCTGCGCTCCCACTGGCTGCGCATGCCCCCGCTGTTGCTCGCCGGCCATCTTACCCGGAAGGCCCTGATGCAACTCTGGGCGATGGTCTTGCAGTGGCGCGAGGAAAAAGAGCGCGAAAAAGAAGCGGCCTAGAGCGGTGGTGCGTTATTGCTTGAGCCGCTCGAATAGCCGCTGGGGCGTCGTCGGCTGGCCCGACAACTCATTCATGAAATAGTCGAGCGTGCGCTCGATCGTGTTGAGGAAGCTCTTCAACTCGGCTTGGTCGCGTACATAGGGTGTATGACCCGGTGCGAGAGACGGGCTGTGATAAGCCATCGAGAACACCCGCTCACCCTGCGCGAGCAGGCGGTCGAGTAAGCGGCGGTGGGCGGCGTGATCGACATCTTCGGGAGTCAGGCGCACTCGCTCGAGAAGACCGGAGCGCGCGGCGACGCCAGGCAGGTGCAGTTTCATACCCAGATCGCCCGAAAGCGTCGGGTATAGACCGGGGCCGGAACTCGACAGAGCGCCGGTAAAGCCGCAGGTCAACGGAATTTCCAACAGCTTGCGGTTGGCGCCGAACCAGTAGGGGGCGTTGCCGAAGCCGCGGAAGTCCGGGCCACCGTCGCCGGTAAATGACGAGTGGGCGACCACGCTGACATCGACGTCGTAACCCAGGCTTTCAAGAATCGCGGCGGTGTTGGGGCCGACCCCGTATCGCCCGGCCTTGTAGACCGTCGGCCGCACGCCGAGATTGCTCTCGATAGTTTCGGTCAAGACTTCGAGCTTTTGCCGCTCCAAGTCGGCGGGCAGATTGCCGGGATAGGAATTGAACGGCGTGACTTCTTCATCGTGGGGCGGGCTCACCCAGGGGTGAAGGTGGGTGCCGACTTCGCACACGCCGTCGGACAATAATTCACTGAGCACACGGATGCTGCTATCGGTCGATGCCACCGGATGATCGATCACGTAGGTTGGCACGACGTCGAACTTGGCAAACACCTCCTGCGCGGCGAACTGCCCTGCCATTGAAGAGACGCCCCGGTTCTCGCGTGCGAGGGGTTGGTGCCAGTCGAATTCCTCTTCCGTATCGATGATCACCATCAAAAGCGGCGGCGTATCGGGCGGGATCTCGGCGGGCTGTATGCTGTGCCGGTCAAGCATGGTTTAGGGGGTATCGGCCGCTTTCAGGGGCGGCGTCAAACCAACACTTCCACCGGCGGGGGATGGCCGAGAAAGTCCGCCGGGCTGGCGGACGCGGCGTAGGCACCCGATTGGAAGATCACCACCAAATCACCCTCTTGGGCTTCCGGCAGCTCGATCTTATCGGCCAATAGATCGAGCGGGGTGCACAAGCAGCCGACAACCGAGGAAGTCTCAACTGCGGGTTGATCCATGCGGGTGCCGACCGTGACTGGAAAATTACGCCGGATGGTTTGGCCGAAATTACCGGTCGCCGCCAAATGATGGTGAAGACCGCCATCGGTGACCAGGAAAACCTGGTCGCGCGAAATCTTCCGGTCGATCACCCGGCAAACATAGATGCCGGCTTCGCCGACCAGGAACCGGCCGAGTTCCAGATGAACCCGCGCGTCCGCCAAATTGGCTTCGATGCGCGGCATTAGCTCAGCCAGGCCGTCGCCAACGGCGGCGAGATCGAGCGGATTGTCGTTCGGGAAATAGGGAATACCGAAGCCGCCACCCATATTGAGCTTGGTCACCGGCGACGGCGCATGCTCGGATAGCGAGACCGCAAGATCGACGATTTGGCTTTGGGTTTCGCAAATCGCTGCGGCATCGAGATTCTGTGACCCGGCGAAGATATGAAACCCTTGGAATTCGAAGCCGAGCTTGCCGCATCGTTTGAGAACGGCGGGCACCGTTTCGGAATCGATGCCGAACTGCTTGGCGCCGCCGCCCATGCGCATGCCCGAGGCGCGCAAGTCGAAATCGGGGTTGATGCGCAGGCAAACCCGCGGCGTGAGGCCTAGCGCATCGCCAACTTGCGCCAGCCGTTCGAGCTCCTTGGGCGATTCCACATTGAGGGTAACCCCTGCGGCGACGGCTTGCCGTAACTCCTCGTTGCGTTTTGCCGGACCCGCGAAGCTTACCCGGTCCGCCGGCATCGGGGTATCGAGTACGGTTTTGAGTTCGCCCGCCGAGGCCACGTCGAACCCGTCGACCAGCCCCGCCAAGTGCTGCACGACAGCGGGCATCGGGTTGGCCTTCACGGCATAGCTCACATCGATGCCGTCGGGCAGCACGTGTTTGAGGTCCTTCACTCTCTTTGCAATGAGCGAGCGGTCGTAGGCAAAGAACGGTGTGGAGCCGACTCGCGCGGCAAGCTGCTCCAGGGGTAGGCCGCCGACCGCGATCGAGCCGCCGGCAATCTCAAAGGCCGATTCAGGACCGGCCTTATTCTCGGTTTTCTTACTCATGCCTCGTCTCCAGAAAAGAGACCTGCGAGCTCTTCGGCGATCATATTTCGTTCCAGCTTTCCGTTCGCGTTGCGCGGCAGAGCATCGCGCTCGACAATGCGTTGCGGGATCATGAAAGTGGGCATCTCCTGGCGGTACCGCGCCAACAGCGCATCCGGGTCCAAGCTTTCACCCGCCGGGGGGGTTACCACCACGACGATCGCTTGTCCGAGAGCGGGATGGGCAATTCCCAAAGCAATCGCCTCTCCGATCAAGCCCGATGCGTAGGCAACTTCCTCGATCTCCGTTGGGCTGACCCGGTAGCCCGACGTCTTGATCATATCGTCGCCGCGCCCGACGAAGTATAGAAAACCGTCTTCGTCTTTGCGCACATTGTCGCCTGACCATACCGCGATTTCGGCATCGGGACCCGAGGCGCCGGGCCGGGACCGGAACCGCTGCGCCGTCCGTTCCGGATCGTTCCAATAGCCCAGCGCGACCAAGGGGCCACAGTGCACCAGCTCGCCCACCTCACCAGGATCGCACAGGCTGCCATCGGCACGCGCCACCAGGATCTCTGCATTGGGGATCGCTTTGCCCATCGAATCGATCCGCCGGTCGACCTCGGCCGGGTCCAGATAGGTGGAGCGGAACGCCTCGGTCAAACCGTACATCAGGAACGGTTGGGCGTTGGAAAAGATCGCGCGCAGACGGTCCAGGGTCGCCCGCGGCATGTGACCGCCGGTGTTGGCGAAGTAGCGAACGCTTTCGCTAGCCTCTTGTGACCATTCTTGCTGGGTGAGTTGAATCCAAAGCGGCGGCACGCCGGTAATGCCGGTGATCTTCTCTGCCGCGCAGATGCGGGGCACGTCCTGGGCCAGCAGATAGTTCATCAGGACACAACACGCGCCGGCGGAGAACGCCGTGGTGAGCTGGCTCAAACCCGCGTCGAAGCTCAGCGGCAAAACCGACAGCAGACGATCGTCCGGATGATTGTCCAGATAGCTGGCGACGCTGGCGGCGCCGATGCTGAGGTTCTGGTGCGAGACCATCACGCCTTTTGGCGATCCCGTGGAACCCGACGTGTAGAGGATCGCCGCGACGTCGCTGGGGTCGTGCTGAGGGATATCCCGGCTGCCGGTTTCGGCGGCGAGTTCGTCCCAGGGCATGATCGCGTACGACGCTGGTGCCTCAACGGCCGTGCCCACCAGGGCGACATAATCGAGGTCGGGGCAATTCTTCAGCTCCTCCTCCAAGCTGCCGAGGCGCATTGCCGACGTCACCAGCATGCGTACGTTGCAGTCGCGCAGGATGTAGCCGACCTGCCGGGGCTTTAGCAGCGGATTGACCGGCACGAAAACCGCGCCCGCAGCAGCCGTCGCGAACAGCGCGGTGACAGTCTCGAAATTTTTCTCCAGATAGACCGCCACGCGGTCGCCGGGCTCCACGCCAAGCTGCTTTAAGCCGCCTTGTGTCCGGCCGATCGCCTGGGCGAATTCACCATAGCTTAAGCTATTTCCTTCAAAGCGAAGGGCGGGCGCGCCGGGATCACGGCCGGCGGCGTCGAGCGGTAAATTTGCGACATTTCCGTCAGTCATATGGATCGAACCGGCATGGACGAATTTCAACCCCGCCGGTGGGCGACCCAGGACCGGGAGGAAGTTGATCAATCAAAGCATTAAAACCGCAAATGTCTTTGGAATAGTTAATATTTTTCTATTATCACAATTATGGCTAGACACGATACCGCGTTGGCGGGCATGAATGATCGCGCGTGAGCTTGAGCGGCGCGCGAGCCCCCGGCGCCCTCAATTTGGACCTTAGGAGATCTGTTTCGATGGCCACGACCGACGAAGTCATATCGATTCTGGGGGAAGTTCTGCAGCTCGGAAACCGCACCGCGGCGCTGGACGCGCAAACGCCCCTCCTGGGATCGCTGCCGGAACTCGATTCCATGGCCGTTGCGACCGTTCTCGCCGGTGTCGAAGACCGCTTCGGCATTTATATCGAAGACGACGAGATTAGCGCCGACGTTTTTCGCACGGTCGGCACTCTGGCGGAATTCGTGGACGGCAAGCTCGCCGCCTAGGCCGATGGGTGTCACGCCCTGCACGCTGGAGGGACCGAAGGGCTCCCTTTTTGCCATCCATGTAACGCCGGAAACCACTGCCGCGAACCGTGGCGAGGCGGTGTTGTATCTGCCGTCCTTCGCCGAGGAGATGAACCGGTCGCGCCGCATGGCCGCTCTGTCGGCACGCGAACTGGCGGCGCGGGGAATCGCTACTCTGATTCTCGACCCGTTCGGCACCGGCGACAGCGCCGGCAACTTCGAGGACGCAAGCTGGCAAACATGGTGCGGCGACACCGAATCAGCGTGCGTCTGGTTGACCGACCGGGGCTATGAACGGATTTCACTCCTCGGGTTGCGTCTGGGTGCCTGTTTGGCCTTGCAGGCGGCTGCCGCGCCGAATGTGAAGGCCAAGATTTCGAAAGCCATACTCTGGCAGCCGGTCCTGAAAGGCAGCACCTTTCTCAGCCAGTTTTTGCGCATCCGCGTCGCGGCGGGGCTGGGTAATGCCGATACGGTTGATAAGGAAACAGTCAAGGACTTGCGTGCCCAGCTTAACGAGGGCCACGCATTGGAGGTCGCCGGGTATCGGTTGACCAGCGAGTTAGCGGCGGCGGTTGATTGTCTCGATTTTGCTGAGTTGGCGCTCGCCGCCGGTTTACCGTTGACGTGGTGCGAGTTGGGCGCCGGGCCAGAGCCGAGTCCCGCTTCGCAGAATGTGATCGAACGGCTGCGCGCTGGTGGTATTGAGGTCGACTGTCGGGTGGTGCCGGGCGAGCCCTACTGGTCAATTGAGGAAACCACGCTGGCTCCGGCGTTATGGCAGGAAACCGTGGCCGTCTTGGCGGGGGCGGGATGACGGCATCGAACACGGAACAGCCGGTCGTCTTCGCCTGCGGGGGCGATCAGTTGATCGGCGTGCTGCACCGGCCCTCCGATTCTCAGGAGACGGGGGTCGTCGTGGTGACCGGCGGGCCGCAATACCGCGTCGGCAGCCACCGCCAGTACGTGCTTCTCGGCCGTCGCCTCGCTGCGGCGGGTTACCCTGTGTTGCGTTTCGACTATCGCGGCATGGGCGATAGCGATGGCGAGTTCGTTGGGTTCGAGGGGGTCGATGACGATATTCGTGCGGCGATCGATTGCCTGTTTTCCCAAGTGCCGGGGCTGCAGCGGGTCGTGCTGTGGTCGCTTTGCGATGGCGCGTCGGCTGCCGCGTTCTACGCGCGGGCGGATGACCGGATAAGCGGCCTCGTTCTGATCAATCCGTGGGTGCGCACTTTGGCGACAGTCGCCCAGGCGCGGGTCAAACACTATTACCGCGAGCAGCTTCTCTCCCGCGAGTTTTGGCGCCGGCTGTTGAAATTCGATGTTCGTATCGGCGTGGCGGTTAAAGGCTTTTTTCAGTCCTTGCGGGCGGCCTCCAACGCTTCGAAAGGGCAGGGAGAGACTGCCGACGATTTGCCGGGCAGGGTAGCCGACGGGTTACGCCGCTATAAGGGTAGAATCTTGGTCATACTGAGCAGCGCCGATTTGACCGCCCAGGAGTTCGATACCGCAGTTTTAGGATCTTCGGCGATGAGCGCGTGGCAGGGCGAGCCGCGGGTTACTGTGGAACGGCTGGAGAATGCCAACCATACCTATTCGCGCCAGTCCTGGCGTGATCAGGTTCATGATTGGACCGAGGCCTGGCTGCGGACCCTCTAATAGTACCGAATCCGGTACCAGATACGTCCGACCCTTTCATGGATCGCGAAAGCGCTGGTTCCTAACGAGCCGCTATTGGGTATGAAATCTCTCCAGGAACGTCCCCGCGACGACGCGGACAGGCCGGTCGGCCTGGGGATGACGTCGAGGCCAACATGCCGAAACGCTTCGACGGCGCGCGGCATGTGCCAACTGTGGGTTACCAGATAAACAGTGGAAATGCCTTCGGCGCTCAATATTTCGGCCGAACGTAGAGCGTTTTCGAAGGTGTTCCGTGATCTGCCTTCGACCCATTTGACCGGTACCCGGTAGTCCTCGCGTAGCGCGTCCGCCATGGCTGCGGCGATCGGCGTTTCCGTATCGCCGATAAGGCCGCCGGTGGTCAGTACCGGCAGCCCGACCTGCCGGTGAACGCGGGCGCCGTAGCGGATGCGTTCGAGCGATAGGCGGCCTACCGTATCGCCCCCGAAATCGAGGGTCTGGCTGCGAATATCGCCGCCCAATATCACGATGGCTTGGGGTTCGGTGGCCTGGGTTTCAGCGAGCTGCGGCGATCGAGGCGCTGCCGATACAGGTTCGGGGCCGGCTTCGGCGGCGTCTAGCAGCAGACTGCTAGCAAAAGGAGTGGATAGGGCATAGATAAAGAGAGACCCTATAATTAGCAGCGATAGGCCATACCTTCTGGACTTGGTAAAAATGAAGAGGCCGGCGGCGAGCGCGACTATGGTTAACAGAACAGGGTCGACCAGTGCTCCCATTTTTACCCCTTGTTTCGTGTTTTTTATTAGATTGGCCCGAAGATTCGCGCTCGGACATTCGTAAAATTTGGCCGATAGCCTATCACATACCAGTGTAACGCCATTGTTGAGTCGTGATCGGCTGAATGGTTATTGATATTAAACTCAAGGGCTTGCGAAAGGTCCGGTACTTGAATGAGTGAAGTGGCGTCCCCCTTGAGAATGCCGGCGGCACCGTCGAAGTCGCGGCGGCGGATGACGCGCTCGCTAACCGTGCAGAGCGAGGGTCCGAACGTACCCAACTTGTCCCGCTCGATACCGGTACCTGATGTGCCGGTGACGCCGGTGCTCTCGGTTGCGGCTTTTCTGAGCCGGCAGACATCGCCTATACCGTCGATCTTGGATGCCGGAAATAGCGTCTACCTACCGGCGGGCCGAAGCGCCATCGGCTTGGCCTTGCGGTTGGCGGGTGTCGAGGAGGGAGATGAAGTTCTTCTGCCTGCCTACCATTGCATGTCGATGGTAACGCCCTTGGCGCTGGTTTCGGCGAAACCAGTGTTCTTCCGCATACGCTCAGACCTTAGCGTCGATTTGGAAGATATTGCACGCAAGATCACGCCGCGCACGAAAGTCCTTTTGGCGACCAACTACTTCGGCGTTCCGCAAGAACTCAAAACGATCAGGGCGTTTTGCGATGAACGCGGTTTGGTTTTTATCGAGGATTGCGCCCACAGCTTTTTTGGTGGGTACCAAGGCCGGCCGATAGGCTCCTACGGCCACTACGCCATCGGCAGTCTCACCAAGTTCTTTCCGGTGCGGGGCGGCGGCTGCCTGGTTACGAACGATCCTAAGGCCAAGGAACTCTCGATGCGCGGGAGCGGCTTTATCACCGAGTTGCGCCATATTTATGCGGGGCTCGAGGATGCAACCTATTATCGCCGCCTGTCTCTGTTAAGGCCGCTTATCGGTACGGTGGAGGGTGCTCGGACATTATTGTCTCGGAAACCGGTGGAACCGCAGGATGATATGCCGGTGGAACCTGGTTTCAGCAGCCTGGACTCCTTCGATCCCGCGTCGGTGAACATCAAGGCCGTGAGTTTTACCAGATGGGTCTCCCGCGTCGCGTCATCGGGACGGGTTATCCAACAGCGCCGCAAGAATTTCCTTCGCATGCTGACTTATTTCAGCAGGATGCGCGATTTTCGCACGCCGGTCACAAAGTTGCCGGCGGGATGCGTCCCGTACATGTTCCCATTGTGGGTCGACGACCTGCCGAGGATATTTTCTCAACTCGAAGATTTGGCGGTGCCGGTGCAACGGTTCGGTCAGTTTCTAACCCCCGGTGTGGATGAGACCGTTTGCCCCGTTAGCGTCGACTTTTCAAATCACGGAATCCAGCTGCCCTGTCACCAAGAACTCCGCGAGGAGGAGCTCAATTGGATGATGGAGACGGTAAGTTCGGTTATCGCGTCCGCGCGATAAATCGCAGCCCAGAGTTTTCGATTCATGACCTGGCGTTTTCTTCCCGTTTCGCGATTTGCCGAGGCCACCCCGGTTTGGCAACAGATACAGCGCAAGTTCGGTGCGACACCGCTGCTCGACCCGGTCTTCATTCAGCAGCTGATCGAGCACTTTGCAAGCGGCGGCGAACTGATTGCGCTCCACGAAGCGGAACCCATGGCGGTGGGTATTCTCTCTCGGCGTGGACGTTTCGGCTGGCAGACCATTCAACCGGCGAATGCGCCGTTAGGGGCCTGGATTGCCGACCCCAACGCTTCCACCGATACCTTGCTGAGCTCGCTTGCCGCCGCGCTGCCTGGTCCCGCCTTGATGGTCGGCCTGAGCCAGCTCGACCCGAGTTTTGCGCCGCGTCCGGAAGTCAACGGGCGGGTGAAAACGCTCGACTATATTAAAACCGCGCGGGTTCCGATTGAGGGCAGCTATGAAGACTACTGGTCGGCGCGCAGCAAGAACCTCAAACACAACATGAAACGGCAGCGTAACCGGCTCGCCCGTGACAATGTCGCAATCCGCTTCGAAGAGATACGCGAGCCCGACAAGATTGCCGAGGCGGTCAACGACTATGCGCGCCTCGAGTCCGCCGGATGGAAGGGCTCGATCTCGAGCGCTGTTCGCGTGGGAGATACCCAGTGCCGGTTCTATATTGGCATGTTGCGCGAATTTGCCGTGCGCGGCGAAGCTGTCATCTACCGGTATTTCTACAATGACGCCCTTGTGGCGACCGACCTATGTCTGCTGTGCGACAAGACGTTGATCATCTTGAAGACCACCCACGACGAAAGCCGAAAGGGCACGTCGCCGGCTCATCTGATGCGTCATGAGGTTGTGCAGCGGGCCTTTGAGAAGGGCGATGTCGACTGCATCGAATTTTACGGCCCGGCGCAAGACTGGCATCTGCGTTGGACCGATGATGTTCGGGTGATGTACCACCTGAACTACTACCGGTTGCCGCTGATCTCGCTGCTGCATGGCGCTAAGCGAAAGGCTAAGACCTCATAGGTTTTGGTGCGCCTCGAACCATTTTTCGAGCATCATTAAATCCCAAGATATGCTGACGAGGCCGGTAAGCTGGCCAGCGTTCAATGCACCGATCACTCGATCGAGAAATGCATTCTCGAAAACGCCGCGGTTCTTTAGCGATGTTAGGCTGTCGCACGCCAGCGCCGTTAGCGGTGGATATTCGGCCAGCATGTTGGTGTACGGCAAGCCGAAGCCCTTCTTCTCCTTGGTCAGGATTTCCGCGGGGAGAAGATCGGCAACCGCTCTTTTGTAAAATCCGCGCAGGCCGCCTTTCATGAAAAGGTCCGGTGGAATAGTGCCGGAAAAGGCCACGAGGTCGTCGTCGAGCATGGGGTAGCGAACCCGCACGCCGGCAAGTTCGCACATCCGGCTCACCTTGCGGATATCGCTGTCAGCGAGGATCAGGCGAAGGTCCAGGTACATCATGCGGTGGTACTTGGCGTCGGATGGCGTCTCGTCGTAAATCGCGTTGGCCAGGTCGAGCGGACCGTCGCGCGAGATTTCTGCCAATACGTCAGTGCGGAAAATCTCCGACGGATCGATGGTGCGATAGAGGTTTTGGCCAAACATGCGCTCGGGCACCGACCGGGTTGCCACGCTGACGTAGTTGGGCACCTTGCGCAGCAGCGGGATGCGCCGCAGGACGGGAAGCGCGCCTACCACGGGCTCGATGAACCCCCGCCGGAGTGGCCTGGGAATCATCTGATAGTGGTCATACACGCCGTCGCTTAGATACCGCGAATTGCCGGCGAAGATCTCGTCGCCGCCGTCGCCCGCAAGCATGGTGTGAACCCCCGCCTGTTTGGCGCGCAGGGCGCAAAAATAGGCCGGAACGGCCGATGAATTGGCCATCGGTTCGTCATAGATCCCCGCGATTTTGGGGATCGCGGTAAGCACATCGTCGGGCGCAAGATAGTAGACATCGTGGCGCGAGCCGAAATGTTCGGCGGCCAGCTTGGCATAGGGCGTCTCATCGAAGCCTTCGGTGTCGAAACCGATGGTGAACGATTGGGCGCCTGGTGCACGTTCGGCGAACAGCCCGAGTACCGTGCTGCTGTCGAGCCCGCCACTCAGAAAAGCGCCGACAGTGTCGGGTGTCTCGCCCTCCAAGCTCGCCGCGATAGCGGCGCGCAATTGATTGAGCAGTGTTGCTTCGAGTTCTTCCTCGTTGGCGGCCTGCGGCGTGTAGTTCATGCGCCAATACGGTTTCACCTCGATGCCGTTTTCGGTGAACTGCACGTAATGGCCGGGTAGGAGCTTGGTTTGCTCTTGGTAGATCGTTTCAGGCGCCGGCACGCGGTCGATGAAATAGAAAAAGTCGTAGAGCGCCTGCGGGCGGATGGTGGCGTCGACGGCAGGGTGAGCGCGCACGCTGTTGGTGGTTGAGCCGAAGACGACCAGGCCCGGCTGGGGCGTAGCGTAGCACAAAGGCTGAATCCCCATTCGGTCAATGGCGAGCAGTCCTTTGGGGCCTTGCCGATTGAGCACGGCCAATGCGAAGGCGCCCTTCAAATGGTCGAATAGCGCCGTGCCGAAGCGCCGATAGGCCGACAATAGCGCGGCGGCGTGGCCGTTCTGGGTCGCTTCCTGGGCCAGTGCCGGATCGGTCCAGCGGGGATAGCCCTCAATGGCGCAAATCCATTGATCGTCTTGGGCGGTGCTCCCGAGCCCGGTTTCACTCGAGAGGGCAAGGGCGGCAGGCTGGCGGGCGATACGCTCGCCCGCGTTTAGCCGTGCCCCCATCGTGCCGATAACGCCGTCGGCGTCGTCCGTGCCTTCTCCGATCCAGCCGCAGAACCCACTCATTTAACACTCATCTGATCGAATTCTTTGGAAATCATGGAACGGTAAACCGCCGAGCGCTCGGTTGACTGTGCCGGGGACTGTAGCGCAGATCGCCCGAGCCGGTCATAGCTTCATCTGATGGAGATTTAATTAAATGGCGCTTGGAATCGGCGGATAACCGCGGCTCTGCGGCGGGTTGTCAATTTTTTGGTAAGCAACACGGAATATTAGACATTCTCCACATATGATATGGACCGAGAGGCAGTCCCCATCGATTGCCGGCCATACCAATTCCGTAGTGGCAGTTTAGGCCTAGAGCGTTGCGCATACTCCATATCCTCGATCACTCGCTGCCGCTGCAGAGCGGGTACGTGTTCCGTACCATGTCGATCCTCGAGCATCAGCAGCGGCGGGGCTGGGAAACTTTTCAGTTCACCACGCCGCGCCATTGTCCGTCGCTGGAGAAAACCGAAACCGTCGATGGCTGCACGTTTTACCGCAGCCCGCCGGTTGAAGGTTGGGCTGCTGGTCTGCCGATCCTCCACGATTTTGCCGAGATGCGCCTGACCGGCCGGGTGCTCGACCAGGTCATCGCGGAGGTGAAGCCGGATATTCTGCACGCACACTCGCCGATCCTCACCGCATTTCCGGCGCTAAAAGCGGGCAAGCGCCATGGCATTCCGGTCGTCTACGAGGTCCGCGCTCTGTGGGAAGACGGCGCGGTGGATCATGGCCGCAGCACGACGCTGAGCCCCAAGTATCAGATATCGAAATATCTGGAGACGGTTGCGGTGCGCCGCGCCAGCGCTGTCACCACAATATGCATGGGCTTGCGGCGAGAGATCATCGGCCGTGGCGTGCCCGAAAACAAAGTCACCGTCATTCCGAATGGCGTCAAAATCTCCCGCTTCGCGGTCGGGGCGGCGCCCGACCAAAAAATCATTGACCGGTTGGGCCTCGCCGGTAAACGGGTCATCGGATTTATTGGCTCGTTTTACCGCTACGAGGGCCTTGCGCTCCTGCTGGAAGCCTTTTCGACGGTTCGCCGGAATATGCCGGACACAAAGTTGCTGCTGGTCGGCGGCGGTTTCGAGGACGAGCGGCTGCGGCGCCAGGCGGTAGACCTCGGCATCGATGGCGATGTGATCTTCGCCGGGCGGGTACCTAACCAAGAGGTCGAGTCTTACTACAGCATCATGGATGCGTTGATTTATCCGCGCTTGCAAACCCGGCTAACTGAACTGGTGACACCGCTGAAGCCGCTGGAAGCGATGGCGATGGGCAAGCTGGTCATCGCTTCCGATGTTGGTGGTCATAAAGAGATTTTGCGCGATCGTGAGACCGGTTTTTTGTTTCACGCCGGTGAGAAAGAAATGCTGGCCGAAACGATCGTTGCGGCGCTTGCCGACGAAAGCCGTGCGGCGCAGATGAAAATAGCGGCTAGAAAATATATCGAGGAAGAGCGCAACTGGACGGATTCTGTGGCGCGCTACGATCCGGTCTACCAATCGCTAGTAGGACAACCGGGCTAAGTTGCCGACGCCGGCTCCTGCTGAGCGCTTCTGATCACGGTCCTGAGATAGGAAAAGAGCAGCCAATCTGCGTCGGTGACGTGCTTCGGATCGACGAACTTTGCTTCGACGATTTCACGGTTGTCGATCCGCAGTTCCGAGGGCGCGCGCAGCTCGCATTCAAACAGGCTATGGCCGGACCGGCTCTGGCTGATCAGCACCAAATCATCGGGGATGAGTTCGAGGCCGACCTCTTCACTCACCTCGCGTGAGGCGGTCATCCGTGGCTCCTCGTTGCGCTTGGCGCGGCCACCGGGCAGCGACCATCCGGGCCGGTAGGAGTGGCGCACCACCAGGATTTCATCTTGGTGCCACACGGCGACACCGGCCCCCCTGGCCGACAGTTTCAAAAATCTGTGGGCCAGCCGAAGCAGGTTGTAGGCGGCTCGCATCAGCAGCCGGTTGAGTGTCACTGCGTTCACCGGGCGCCCTCGGTTCGACAACGGCATTCCTGACCGTCGGTTCTGCATATGGGGCTTTTTGGGTGGTCTGATAACCCCGTTAGGCCGAAAGCGTTGCAATTCATCGTGAGCCCGCCGTCATCGTTTGCTCGATGATGTTGTCGAGGCGGGCCATCGAATTGGCCCAGCTATGGTGGGTTTCCATGCGGGCGCGGCCCGCCTTGGCGAAGCGTTGGCGTTCCGCTGGATCGCCGAGCAGGCGTAGCACCGCGTCGGCTGTGGCTTCCGGTCCGTCGGCGACAACAAAGTGCTCGCCGCCCATGGCGTCGACGCCCCCGGCACCCTGGGGGCTGGTGACCACCGGTACGCCCATGGCCAGGCTTTCGAGGATTTTGTTCTGAGTGCCCCGCGCAATCTCCAGCGGCGCGACGCACAGCGCCGCGTTGGCGATATAGGGACGGGTATCGGGCACGGTACCGGTCACCGTTACCCCCTGGGTTTTTGCCAAGGCGTGGATGCCGGGGCCCGGCGAGGCGCCGACAATCGACAGTTTGGCCTGCGGCCGTTTGGCGTGGATCAACGGCAGGGTGTTCTCGACGAACTTCTGCATCGCCTGGATATTGGGGTAATAGTCCATGCGGCCGACGAAGCAAATTTCCTCGGGGTCATAGGCTTCTTCTACGGGGTGAAAGAACTCCAGATCGACGCCGTTGGGAAACCAATCGCTCGGCGTGCCGGTGCCGTAGCTCTGCAGGGTGTCGAGTTCCGCCCTGGTCGTGCAGGTGCACAGGCTAAATTGCTTCGCCAAAGCCTTCTCTGCCGCTTCCATTTTTTTGCCTTCGTACCAATAGAGCGGCGCGACAAGGGGGTTCTTGAAGCGGGCGTAGGTGAGCCACTTCTGCGAATCCATATCGCCGAAATCGAGAATCTTATGCGGTCCTTTGATCTTGGCGAGGTAGGGGGCGACAAACGCGCAATGCACGAACATCAGATCGAAGTCGTGCCGGGCGACCAGTTGTTCGATGTCGCGCGCCAACTCCGCCGAATAAAAGTAGCCCATCGAAGAAGGACCCGGCGTCGGCGCGCGCAGCAGCATGCGTGCCCACGCACCGAGCGACGACACTTCGCGAACCTGAAAGGACGTGCAGTGAGGTGCAATGCCTTCGCCGGCCTCGGCTTCGTCGGGCGTCCGCGCCAGCGAAGCGACATGCACCTCATGGTTCTGGTTGAGATGCTTGATGATGTTGAACGGCCGGATCTTGCCGCCGCGGGTCGGCGGAAACGGAAACCGGTGGCAGACGAATAATATCTTCATGGCGCGCCCGCCGCTTTTGTCAGTTCTTCGGTGACGTCCGGAACCGACCGGCCGTCAAGATAGAGCCGCGCCCAGATCTCGAAACAAACCAGCCCCATCAGATGATCGGTGTGATCTTCGCGGCCGGATAGATGCTGGGCGACGGTCTCCTCCACCGCTGGCCAGTTGAGGGCGCCGCGCCGCGTTACGCTCTCTTGCGACAGCAGGAAGGTGATGATCGGTGTGAGTTCGCGCTTGAACCAAGCACCGATGGGCGCGCCGAAGCCACGCTTTTTGCGGTAGAGGATTTCTTGCGACAGCACGTCGCTCAGCCCTTGTTTCATCACGCTCTTCAGCGCCTTGCCGGGGATTCGGATATCGGCGGGGATGCGGGCGGCGAGTTCGACCAGCTCGTGGTTCAACAGCGGCACCCGGCACTCCAGCGATGCCGCCATCGACATCTTGTCGGTGAGCATCAGCAGATCGTTGGGCATCTGGGTCAGCAGATCGACGTTCATCAGAACGTTGAGGGCATCGGGCCCGCAAGCCTCCGCAAAGGCGTCGTCGAGCAGATCGCTGCCGGCGCTGTTGCTGCGGCCGAGCAAGCGTTCAAGTGCCTCGACCCCGAAAATTTCCACGTAACGGTGGTAGCGCTGCTCGGCTGGAAGGTCGCTCGACGCGACGAAGGCGCGGGCATAGCGCGCCAGCGATGAAAACTTGCCGTGCCGGTCGCTGGGCAATGCGTTTACCAGCGGCGGGATCACACCGGCGCGCAGCCAGCGCGGCAGCCGCTGGTAACGCCCAGCGTAGTAGTCGCCGAGATAACGGTTGTAGCCACCGAACAGCTCGTCACCGCCGACCCCCGACAGGATAACCGTTACGTCTTCGCGGGCGAATTTCGAGACCAGATAGGTGGTGATGAAGGCTGAATCGGCGACCGGTTCGTCGAGATGCCAGATCAGCTTGGGCAGCAGCTCGGCGACCGAGGGCTGCACCAGAATCTCGTGGTGATCGGTGGCGCACGCCTCGGCGACCTGACGGGCATAAGGCAGCTCATTGTAGACTGCGCTCGCGCCCGGGCCTTGAAAACCGATGGAATAGGTCTTCACCGGCTCGTTGCTGTGGCGCGACATGAAGGCGACGATGCTGCTCGAATCGACACCGCCGGACAGGAACGCGCCAAGAGGGACGTCGCTGACCATCTCGGAAACCACCGCTGCTTCGATTTTGGCAGCGACGGCTTGCGCCCAGTCGCCGGCACTCGGCGCCGGGTCGACGTCGCGGGGCAGGGACCAGTAGCGCGATAGGGTGGTCTCGCCGTTCTCGCAGACAAGCAGGGTGGCGGGTGGCAGGATCGCGATGTCGGCGAACAACGACTGCTCGCTCGAGGTGTAGCCGAAGCCGAGATAGGCTTCGAGGGCCGCTTCGTTCAACTGCGCCGAGGCACCGGGCAGATTGAGAATGGACTTCGCCTCGGACGCGAATACCAGAAGCCCGTCGCGGTATTGGTAATAGAGCGGTTTAATGCCGATGCGGTCACGCCCCATCACCAGCCGGCGGCGCTTGGTGTCCCATAGCGCGAAGCCGAACATGCCGGTCAGATGGTTTACGAAGTCGAGACCGTATTCCTCATAGAGATGGACGATGACCTCGGTGTCGCTGCCGGTGCGAAACCGGTGGCCTTTTCCTTCCAGCGACTGCCGCAGCTCACGGAAATTATAAATCTCGCCGTTGCAGACGACCCAGACCGTCTCGTCCTCGTTGGCGATCGGCTGTAAGCCGCCGGCGACGTCGATGATCGAGAGGCGCCGCATGCCGATAGCGACGCCGGGTGCCGCATATTGGCCTTCATCGTCGGGACCGCGATGTACCGATATCGCCGCCATCGGGGCAAGCAGGGCCGGATCGACTGTCTGGCCTTCGCGCAGGGCGACGATACCGTGAATTCCACACATGGATCAGCAACTACGTAGCCGGGCGGGTTGGGCTAGCGTCTCAGCACCGGCTCGCCGGATCACCAGCAAATACCCTCATAATCGACGCCGTCGATTTGCTGCAATTCCGCCACCCCCTGCAAGTCGATGACCGTTCGTCCGGCGGCGACGTTGGCGATGGCCGAAACCGCTTCCTTCGGCCCGTGCCCGAAAATGATTGTTTCGGCGCCGTCGAGCGCCTCTTCCGGAGTCTTCGCCATGATGCGCTCTAAGTGGGGTATTTCATGCTCGATATATTCACGGTTAGAGCCCGTGAGGCGGCCGATCTCGATCGAGCTATCGTAGATCGCCATCTCCATGCCTTTGCCCAACAAGCGCTCGGCCAGGGTGACCAGGGGCGATTCCCGCAGATCGTCGGTGCCGGGCTTGAAGGCGAGCCCGAACAGCGCGATGCGGCGGCGGCCGCGCTGCTGCACCATCTCGAACGCCCGGTCGATATGGTCTTCGTTGCTTTCCAGCAAGTTGGTGAGCATCGGCAGCTCAATGTTGCTCTGTCGCGCGAGATAGGAGATCGCCCGCAACTCCTTGGGCAGACATGAACCTCCGAAAGCGAAGCCGGGCCGCAGATAGGTGGTTGAAATGTTGAGGTCGCGATCCTCCATGAAGATCTTCATCGCTTCGCGGGAATCGATATCGAGATTCTTAAACAGCGTGCCCATCTCGTTGGCGAAGGTAATCTTGAGCGCATGATAGCTGTTGCAGGCATATTTGACTGCTTCGGCGACGCGCGGCGCGGTGCGGAACACCGGTGCTTTAACGCCGGTGTAGAGTTCCTCGACCGGGTCGGCGCCAGAATCGTCGACCCCGCCGATCACGGTAAAGGGCGGGTTGTAGAAGTCTTTAACCGCCACGCCTTCGCGCAGGAACTCCGGGTTGAACGCGACGCCGAGACCCTTGTCGGGCTCGCGTCCCGAGGCTTCGGCCAGCATCGGTACAATACGGTCTTCGGTGGTTCCTGGCAGAACGGTCGAGCGCACGACGACGCAGTGGGGCCCGTCCTTCTCGCGCACGGTTTCACCGATCGCCCGCACCACCGCATCGAGGCCGCCGAGCTGTTGCCCGCCGTCCGGCGTGCTGGGGGTACCGACGGAAATCAGCGAAACGTCGGAGTCCAGGACCGCCTGTTTCGCATCAGTTGTGGCCGAGAGCTTTCCGGCGCGGCTGCCGGTTTCGATCAGCTCGGCGATACCCTCTTCGATAACCGGGGTCTTGCCGGCATTGATCGCGGCAACCTTCGTCTCGTTCACGTCGACGCCGATCACCGTGTGACCTAAATCTGCGAAGCACGCGCCGGAGACGGTGCCGACATAGCCCATGCCGAATATCGAAACTCTCATCGCCACTTACTTTTCCATCAAAATCAGGTTCATCACACGCGCCTCGGCAGCCCGGCTGGAGGCAGATCGTCCTCTGCCGGCCGGCCCTGTCAGAGGCGCTTTTCACTCACTGCCACTAGAGTGTGTCTATCTTAAGAAAGCATCAATATGATGCAGCTTTCGCGGAAATTTAGCACGCTCCCGATCTATTTGGAGTTTATGGCGTCTTAGAGCTTAAGATCGGGTAGTCAAGATTGCGTCGAAGCGATGTCGGTTTAGGAAGCCCGGGATTTGAGCATCCAATTGCGGACTCGCGCCTTAAGCCCGGCCCGTTCGGCTATGCGGCCTAGCATCGAGGAAACGCCATTGGTGATCTGTAGACTGCGATGCATCCAGTAACCGCGAACACCACGCGGGAAAAGGTAGTAGTGGCACTCGGTCCGTTCTTGGTCGCTCAAGCGCTGCTTGTGCACACTGTCGTCGGGGCCGAAATCAAAAAGTCGAACGGGTGGGTCCAGCGTACATAAATCCTGCAGAATCTCGGTGTGAAGAAAGATCCCTGCTTGCAGTTTCGCGACGCTAGGGTCGTAACCGATCTCTCGAGCGTAAAAGACGCCGTCGTAAATCGTGCCAACTTGGAACGCCGCCGCTCGCTGGCGAATGTAAAGAATGTAGCTGCGGAACGCGCCGCCTTCCGCTTGGATTCTGTAGCTGGAGGTGAGTGCCTTGTGATCACGCAAGCCTGATCCCATCACTCGGTATTGCCAGGTTTTCTGCGACAGCGCGGCCGCTTCGGTAGCGAACTCGGCGGCGTCTGACGGTGCATGGAAACAGCGCACATGATAGTCATCGTCGACCGCTGCGCAAAAACGACGGCGCGTTCGTTTAAGATCGGAGCGGGTACGGCTTGTTAGTTTTTTAAGATACGCGTCATAGCCGCCCGTCAGCGCCACCGAACGGTGCTTAAAAGAATTGCCGTAGGGCTGGGTAAAGAATGCGCCGCCAAACCGACGGTGGATCAGACGATACAGGCCGGACTCGTCAGGCACTGCAGTCAAGTAGATGGCGGCGTTGGCCACTGCCATTTCCGCCAAAGCGTCAAACAGCGACCCTAAAATGGCGTCATCCCGCGACTTATTGGGTGCCACCAGGGGCGGGGTACGCATGGTCATCCGGGACACCTTCCAGGAGAACAACGATACCCCGCCGAGCTTGAGGTCGAGGGTCGATGGGTAGCACAACAACAGAAGCAGCCCGACCGCTTGCCCCTTTTCGCGGCATATCACCGCTTTGATCGTCTGCTCGGGCGGTCCAGGGAGCCGCACGAGCCAGCGCGGGTCATTGTTGTGAGTTCCCCCGCCACCGGCGTTCCGAATCTGGTCGAACGCTGTCGTTACCTGGTCCAGTGACGCGGCATCGAGAGTTAAGACTTCGCTATACAACGATGGGGATGGCGTCATCTGGTTGACCATTTATTTGCGTATTTTTGCGGCGTTGGCTGCAAATCATAACTGCAATCTATTATTAACTCGCTGAATCTAAATATCTTTTCATGTTGAGTTCTGCTAGGGTCCACCGCAGGTTTGTTCCTCGGTGCGAGCATTTGACGCTGTCTGAGGATATCGTAAATCTTTAAGTTAAAGTTTATTTATTGGTGCAGTTTTTGCCTGATATGCAGAGTTATAGTTGAGGCGATGCAGGCCAGCATTGTTAAAGGGCGCAGATGATTTCTCGTTTAAGCAACGCCCTTAAGGGCCGGTCGGTAGGCGAAATCGCCTTCCTCATTGGCAAGAATCTTATCTATCCGATTCAGAAACTTACACCGCACGCGCGCCGTGCGCGGGCCCGAGATCGGATTTTCGACCAGACGTGGGGCACGGATACCAGCGCCAAAGTTAATCTTAGCGAGCTTAAAGTTGATCGCGATCTGGCGCGCCATGGAGTGCGATACCAAGCGAGCGATAGCGACTGGTTGCTCGCTATTTTGGATAGCTTGTCGCTGCCCCTTGCTGACTTCAGTTTTGTCGATTTTGGATCCGGCAAAGGGCGGATCGTTCTTACGGCGTCACTTCGGCCGTTTCGTGAAATTTATGGCGTGGAATTTTCCCCAGAGTTGGTTGCTGTTGCGGAAGGCAATCTCGAGATTTTCGCGCGGCGCAACACTGGCATGGCGCCGGTCAAGATCGTCTGCTGCGATGCCGCAGCCTTCGAACTCCCGCCCGGAAACTTGGTTTGCTACTTTTACAATCCATTCGATGAACACGTGATGGCAAAAGTGGTCGCCAAGTTGGAGGCTGCCCTTGAAGGCGGTGAGCGGGATATACGCGTGATTTATCATGATCCCGTATGCCGTCATCTTTTCGACGCGTCAGGCCTTTGGACGGCGAATGAGCTCGAGGGCACGTTGATTTTTTCTTCCCAGAATTAAGTGCCTGTTGACTGCCCGGTCTCGACCCGGAAACGGGATGCGGGGAGGGGCGGCGATGGTCCGATCGGTTCGAATTGTCATGCCGAGCCTCACTGAAAATGCGAGCACCTTGTCACAAGTAATCGAATCTAAACGATTATTTCCGATATAGCCGTGTAGAATTGAGCCGGTTGAGGTCCAGCTGGATTAGGGAGTATTAGAGTGAGCATGACCGAATTCAGTGCCGGAAAGCTGCTCCAACGAACCCGCCGGCGTTATTGGAATTGGCAGAAAGCGCGGGCGCTTCCGCAAGCGGCACGCGAGGAAAACGCAAACGACCAGCAAGCATTGCCGCCGGACCCCGGGATCGCGGACGCGGTGGCGGCGTCGTTGCGTTGGCTCTGCCGCGCGCAGGATTGCTCGACCTCGGCCGATGGTGGCGTTGCCCGCCACTACAGCTTGGTATCGGGCTGGAGCGAGTCCTACCCGGAAACAACCGGCTATATTATTCCCACAATGCTTGCCTGCGGCGCCGATTTGCAGTCCGACGATTTAACCCAGCGGGCGCGGCGGATGCTCGATTGGTGCGTCGACATCCAGATGTCCGATGGCGCGTTTCAGGGCGGCATGATTTCTGCCGACCCGCGCGTGGCGACCACGTTCAATACCGGTCAGATCTTGATCGGCTTGGCGGACGGCGCGAGGACTTTCGCTGGCGAATACGACGATGCCATGCGCCGGGCTGCTGCCTGGCTGCGCGATACGCAAGACCCGGACGGTTGCTGGCGCCAGCATCCGACGCCTTTCGCGCCCCGGGGCGAAAAGGCGTATGAAACTCATGTGTCGTGGGGGTTGTTTGAGGCGGCGCGTGTTGCGCCGAACGAGGGAT
This sequence comes from Alphaproteobacteria bacterium, assembly GCA_965267185.1. Lineage (GTDB taxonomy): Bacteria > Pseudomonadota > Alphaproteobacteria > UBA6615 > UBA6615. Next base: position 132,713 of record OZ253937.1, read on the forward strand.
ACGCGGAAGCGGGCTTGAAGCAGGTTCGCTGGGCGCTAACCAAGCAAGCCGACAATGGCTGGGTTGCCGATTGCTGCTTGGACAACCCCAAACACCCTCTGACCCATACATTGGGTTACTTTCTTCGGGGGGTACTCGAAGCCCATCGGTTGTGCGAAGAAGATGTGTATCTGGAGGCAGCCCGGCGCACCGGCGAAGGCATACTATCGGTGCTGGGTGACGATGGCGCATTGCCTGGCAGGTTAAATTCCAATTGGAGCGCGGCTGTAAAATGGGTCTGCCTAACCGGTCAGGTGCAGATCGCCCATTGCTGGCTGATGCTGTTTGAGCTCACCGGGGAGCCGGCGTTTCTCGAAGGTGCGCGAAAGGCCAATGCCTTCGTTCGCAGGACCGTCAAAATTCAAGGCGATCCCGATGTGGTGGGCGGCGTAAAAGGTTCGTTTCCGGTGAGTGGCGACTATGGCCGCTATGAATACCTCAATTGGGCCGCCAAATTCTTCATCGACTCGAACCGCTATGAACAAAGGCTCACGGCCTAATTCTGTATTTTCGGCCGTTCCGGTCACCCATATGTGACGTCCCCCTGCTGCTCGATGGCACACATACCTACGGTTATCTGCGTCAATTGCGGGTATATTGGCGCCGGACGGGATGGGAATTGCTGAGTTTGTTAAGAACATTCTGAGAGGATGGCCCGCCTGGGTCGGGCGATAGACCGACCTAGATAGAATCCGGCTGGACGAGCGCGCATGACCGAACCGAAGGATGAATCGACGTCGTCGTTGGGCAAGGTGGCCGACGAAATTGTCGTCGGGGCCTCGTGGATGGTGTTGATGCGTTTCGCGGTGCGCGGGCTCGGTATTGTCAGCACACTCATCCTCGCCCGCCTCCTGCTGCCGGAAGACTTTGGGCTCGTCGCGATGGCGACGCTGCTGATTGGTTTGCTCGAGGTTCTCACCAAAATGAACCTCGACGCCTACCTGATTTACAATCAGGAGTCTGGGCGCCGGCATTACGATTCGGCCTGGACGATGGGAATCATCCGCGGTGCCTTGGCGGCTCTGGTGGTCGTTTTATTGGCAAAGCCGGCAACGCTGTTTTTTGGCGATCCTCGGGTCGAGGAAATCTTCTACTGGCTAGCTCTGGGTTCCGTCCTCGGCGGGTTTACCAATATCGGCATCGTCGATTTCCGAAAAAAGATGCAGTTCGACAAGGACTTTGCCTACTTCGTTCTTGTCAAAATTATCTCCTTCGTCGTTACGATCATCGCCGCGTTCATGTTGCGCAACTATTGGGCGCTTGTCCTGGGAATGCTGTCGAGTAGCGTCGCTAAGGTATCGCTGAGTTTCATCATGAGCCCGTACCGGCCGCGGTTTGGGCTCAGCCGATGGCGTAAGATCTTTAACTTTTCGAAGTGGCTGCTTGTCACCGACGCGGTGAACTATGGCGCCAGTCGTGCGGACACGCTGATATTGGGACGCCTCGCGGGTGCCGCGTCGCTGGGTATTTATACGATGGCCTACGAGCTTGCGACGTTAGCCGTAACGGAAATCGTGACGCCCATTCGCCGCGTAATTTTTCCCGGCTATGCGAAGCTGGGCGACGACCCTGAGGCGTTTCGCCGGGCCTTTGTCGAGGGGCTGGCGCTGATATTGGCGATAACTGTGCCGATCGCTATTGGAATTGGGCTCACGGCGCATGTCAGCATTCCCGTGCTACTCGGGCCGAACTGGCTCGAGGCTATTCCCATCTTGCAAGTCCTGACAATCTTTAGCCTGCTCCAACTCAGCTACGCCAACACTTACATCGTTATTATTACGCGCGGCCATCCGCGGATCGTTGCGGGAATGGTTACCGTTCAGCTCATCCTCGCCGTTCCGTTCATCATCATTGGCACGCTGAATTGGGGGCCGGTCGGCGCGGCCGTGGGGGTTACGCTAGCGCGCGTCCCCACTGCCATAATGGCGGTATATTTTGCGGCGCGCATTTCGAATGCGTCCTTTGCGGATTTGGCGGGAGCCACCTGGCGGACAGGCGCAGCGGCTTTGTCGATGGTCGCGGCCGTCCTCGCCGTCGATGCTTTGATTGGCCCCGAAACGACGATTGCGGCCCTTTCGGTGAAGTTCGCCGCTTTGGCGACGACAGGTGCGCTGGTTTATGTCTGCGCCCACTGTGGCCTTTGGAGCCTGGCCGGGCGGCCCGACGGCGCGGAGACCAACCTCATTAATCTATTGGGAACGAGGTTCCGCCGGCTTCGCGGCTTGCGAAAAGGAGGTCTAGCGGCCTCTTAGATTAGTGGCTCGATTCGAACGCGGCGGCACAGATTAGGCCGGCCATAGCCTGGAATCGCTCCATTTCTCCCATTGATCGGGGTAGCGTCGTACATAGTTTTCCAGAACGCTTGCAAATTGATGCGCCAGCATTGCCTCGCCGTTGTCCTTTGAAGTGCCATCGTCGGGCGGCTGCAATGCAGGCTCCACATAGACCACATACTCGCCGCTCGGTTCGCGGACCGTCATGGTCGGTAACAGCGCGGCGCCGGTCGAAAGCGCCAGGTTAGGCGCGCCCGTTGCGAGCCGCAGCGTGCCGTCGAAAAAGGGTGGCGTCAGCACCTTGCGCCCTTCCGAGCTGCCGGTAATTGTCAGGACGCGGTTCTGGCGTAGCTGTTTTATCAGTGTTCGCAGACCCTTTGTCTCATGCCCGTACCGCACCACGACGCGCTCTGCGATATAGGGGTCCTCTGCCTTGGTAAGGATCGGATTCAGATAGCGAACGCCAAACCGGGAGTCGGAAAAACCGTGCCCGGGCCGGCTCAAATGCACCGGCGGAAATCCCGTCTTGGAGAGAGCCATCTTGGCGAAGAGCGTGTAATAAGCGAGTGGGTAGACCCATAGGATAGCGCCTTTACCGGCTGCTAGAGCCTGCTCGATATGCTCACGTCCGCTCAGCCTGAGCGCCGGCGACCATTCCCCTGCACGCCGGGCGCGTAGCGTGTGGAAGTACATGGCTTGATAGTTGTGGGCAACGGCATCCAATTGAATTTGTCGGGCATCGACCGGCGTTTGTCGGTCGGCGGTGGTTAAGACCTGTTCGATCCGTCCTCTGAATGCGCGAAAGTGCGACGGGCGCATCCACATATTCACCCGCGCCAATGCTCGCGCCAGCCAGCGCCAGCAACGTGGCGGCAAAACCCAAGCTGGAATCGCTGCAATCGCGAGTAGCGCGATTTCGTAGAGATCTGTGGCGCGCATACGATCTTCAGCCCGCGCGCTTCAGCGCGTCCGCAAGCCTATCGACGGCCACTTCGACATTTGAGAGGCACTCTCGAATATCGTCTATTTCCCTGCCCCAAGGGTCCGCGATTTCGAGGTTCGAGATTCCTGGCTTGTCTTTAAATGCGCCCAGCAGGAAGAGTTTCTGCCGCGCTGCGGGATACTGGGCCAGCAGCATCGCTTCGTTCTGATGATCCATCACGAAGATGAGCTCGCTGTCGGCGATCAATTGCTTCGTGGTCGGTTGGGACCGGTGATCGGTCAGGCAGAGACCGAGTTCCGCTGCGACGGTTTGTACATCGTCGGGCGACGGGCGCGGCTCCACCCGGTTGAGACCTTCCCAGAGGCCGGCCGATTGAATCTCAACCGTACCCAGCGCTGTGCCGTTGAGCTTTCTTTGCAGGAGGTGTTCTGCGGTCGGGCTGCGAATGACATTGCCATGGCAGACGAACAGGATTCGCGTCGGTACAGCTTTGGTTGAGCGCGGCCGTGACCGCTGCAGGCCGAACAGGCGGCGAATTTGTTGCTTCAAAAAAATCCGACGAAGCTTTGGCGCCAATCGCCGATAGATACGCAGTTGGCGGATCAGGGGGGGTGGCAACACGACGCTGAGAAGGCGTCTTGCGTCCGACTTGAATAGGCTCGTGAGCGAGGCCCGGAGTTCCGCGATCGCCGGCATCGGGTCGGCCATCGACCAGATAGCGCCTCGCGTGCGTGGATTGAAGTTCCAGATGAACCGAAACGTCTCTTTCCAGGGCGCGGGCGGGTCGATCTCGCTGCGGTGCGATCCGTCGAGGATTCCGTGCAGGCGTGCGATATCGCCGACGAGCCAGCGCGCCTGTAGACCCACTTTGTACGTATCGGGTACCTGGGGGCGTTCGCCATGGGCGAGCTGCCATTCGTAATAGGGAAAGTCGACGCCAGCCAGATAGGGGAGGAAGAGCGAGCCCCAGTAGCGGCCATTGATCTCCATGAGCGCAAACCGGCCGTCGCTGGGGTCGTAGCGGTATTCCACCAAGGCAACGCCTTGCCATTCGATTTGCCGCAACAGGGAAACTGCCAACTCGCCGAGCTTCGGGTCGACAGCCTCAGCTTCGGCCATCACACTCACGCCACCGGTGTAGGGGAGTTCCTTAATTCGGCGATGCTGGAACATGGCGACCGGGTCGTTGTCGTGCATCAGCACGCCGATACCCTTGCCGACACCAGGAATGTATTCCTGCAACAACGCCCCACGCCACGCTTCTTCGTCGCTGGAAAGCTCGGCCAACAACTGCTCCGCGGTGGCGAAGTACTTTATTCGATAGGTGTTGGCGCCTTTGCGAATGACGGGCTTGGCGATGACCGGGAATTGGAAATTCCGAATGAGGTTTGGAACCTCCGACGGGTCATCGACGGTATGCGATGCCGGAATCGGTATGCCGCATTCTTTGGCGGCTTCGAGGGTCAGGCTCTTGTCCAGTACCCGCTCCATGATCGCAGGCGGGGGCGCGCCGATATGCGCCAATTCGGATAGGGCATCGTAGTTTTGCGCTACTGCCGCCATTGCGCCATCGCCGGTTGGCATCACCATATCGATGCCCTCGCCGCGAATAAGCTCGGTAAGGGCGGAATTAAACTCGTCCCTATTCGTTCTGAAGTCCGGCACGGGAATATGCCGGCGGATTGTCCGAGATTTGATAGGGGGCTCGCCCCGCATGGTGGGGGCGACGAGCACAGGGATGCCGCGCCGGTGCAGCGACCGCGAGATCGTAACCGTCAGCCGCGGCCCCGCTCCCAATATGAGCACGGGATTTTTCACACTCACCTGACGAAATCCATGATCTACCGGCTTGACGTCACGCAGCGGCTTCGCTGCTGCCGTTCTCGGCGAGGTTTATCCATTCGAGACCTTGCTCCACCTGCCGCCGGAACAGGGGGGGAACCTTGGCATTCCAGCCGATGGCCCGGAGCCGGCCGTCGAGTAGTTCGAGCAAAGGTGTGGATTGTAACATTTGTTGGGTTGCCGGCGATTGTAGGTCGAGTTTGACGCCTATACTGGATAGTGCCCCACCGAAATTACCGTTTTGATAACCCACCATGGGCGCGCGCAGCGCCGCGCCCCATTTGAGCTTGAAGTTTAAGGGGCCGTCGTTGGCGAACGGGTTACTCGCCCCGAGGTTGATCCACCGATAACCGTTGTTTTGGGCCCAGGTATAGGAGTGTTCAAGCATTGCACCGACGATGCCGTTCTTTGGCCATTTCTTATCGCCATCCCGCCAGCCCATATTCGCCAATCGCAGCGTGTCGTTGCCCTCCGTTGTCGCAAGGATCGAAGCGATCCACTCGCCATCAGCCGAGACGGACACCAGAAATCCGGTTTTGTAGAGGCGTTCCAGAGTCTCGAAGCGGGACATAAACGCTCGTTCCTCGTGCCGGTTCTTTAGCATCGGCAGCACCATTGCGTCATAGAACTCGCGAAGCGCTTCAGGGTTGGTGAGGTGTTCGAAGGTGTAGCCCATTCGCCTGGCGACTCTGAGGTCTTCCTGTGCGCCCTTTACCTGGGTGAGATCGGCGATCGATTTTCTGAGGTCGATAGCGCAATCGACGAAGAGCGGAACCACTCGCCAGCCGCGCCGTGTGAAGAGGGGCTTTGTTAGCGGGTTGAGCGGACACAGGACCATGTTCGCCGATGCCAGTGGTCCGGCGCCTTGGAGGGCGTTGAACATGCTGATAGTACCCAGGTCCTCGGCCTCGATCGCTTGTCCGAAGAACTTATGCGTCCAAGACAGATACTGATGCCGCTCTCCGAGATATACGATGCTCGCTTCCTCACCGCCTTCGCCCAATTTTGCCTGCACCCGCGATATCGGCAGGGTCCAGTGGCCGAGCGTATCCTGAAGACCGACCGTCGCCATATCGACGCTACGCCTCATGCTCTGCGGCAAGGCGTTGTGTACTGCTCTCAGGGCAGGTTTAAGCGGCATCGTATTCGCGATCCCCGCCGGCGAATGTCCGTCGCAGCAAACTAGAGGCCGTGCCGCAGACTTTGAACGCGGCGGATTCGAGTTCGCGTTCCTCGATGGATAAACCAAACCCTGTCTTGAACTTATTGACGCCAGAATCCGCGTCGTCGGTGCCGCCCAGGTTGAAATGCGTTTTGCCCTCGTCGCGCAACATGCAGGCAATCTCGTGAATCAGAAAATGCGCTGCGCCGCATTCCCGGCCTTCCGGTCCGGTGCCTTGGGTATGGTTGTAACCCGACTTCTCCGCCATCAAAATAATGTTCGAGGAAACGACGCGGCCGTCGAGAAGCGCCTGAAAAACGGTGGCGGCTCCTGATTGCACAATCGTTTGCAAGCCTTGAAGCTGCACCGATGTCGAGACGTTCTTGCCCCGGTCTTTTTGCCGCTCCATGGACGATTCCATAAGCTCTTGGTGAACCTTAACGGCATCTCTGTCGTGGCTACCGCGAACTGTCAGTCCCGACTTACGTCCTTTCTTGATGCTATAGGCATGGCCTTTGCGCATTTTACGAAAGAGGTCGGGGCTCGCGAGGTCGAGCAGGTACTCCCAGCGGGCCCTCCGTCTGATTTCGCCGTCGAAGCTGGGGATCGAGCCACCCTCGGAGCCGAAGCTGTACACCGATAAGTCGGTCACACCGTATTTGCGGCAAAAATCGTGCAGTCCCTGCCAAAACGAATGCGCCGCGTCGACGTTCGGCATCGACGGGACTTCCAATTTCCGTTTCAACTTTCCGGAGCGCATGAACGCCGAACAGCGGATCACGGCCTGGGGACCATTGCCGCTATATTGCAGAATCCAGGGCTCGAACCCCTGTTCTTGCCGGTAGGCTGAATATTGCGGCGTATAGAACGGGTTTCCCGGGTTGAGCGCGGCGGCTTCGCTCATCTGGGACGATGCTGAACTGGGTATGGCTTTGAACAACGGGTTTACTCGACAGACTATGTGGCGCGCGATTGACCGCGCAGCGCCCGCCGTAAACGCTCTTTAAGACCGCTTTTTACGACAAGCGTGTCGGTTAGGTCGGAGAGCCCTCTGACAGCGAGGTGAAGGCGGAGGATGCATCGGTTCTTGAACGTCGGCCGCAGATAAAACACATTGCCGCAATAACGCTCCAGCGTAGAAAATAGACGTTTGTGTGGGCCTTCCCCTTCGGTGAAGTCGAACAGCCGGTACTTGCCCTCTGAGAAAAGGTGCTCCAGCGCGAGAAGCTGCAGGACAGTGCCTGGCGAATGCTTGCCGAATGCCGGATCGAATCCGAGGTGGCCATAGATCACACGGCCTTGCCGAACGGGCAGGTACAGATAGCTGATCGGCTTGTTTTTGAAGAACAGGATATATCCGCGCACGGAATCGGCCGCAGCGAGGTCGTGCATCTCGGCGATGAAATCGCCGTCATCGGGTATCCCCGCATCGAAGAGCTTCTCCTGATAGGTCAGTTTGGAGATATCCCGCGCCAGCGCGTGAAACTGGTCCATTTCCGCAGCGCTGCGATAGCTCGACCACTCGATTGCGCCGCCCGAGGCAGCCTCGAACTTGCGCACTTTCCGTTTGATCGTCGAACGGGTTTTGCCGGAGAACCTGGACATGTAATCGTCGAAACTCGTTGTCATATCGATGAAGCGGCGGTCGAAGCTGCTTTCGATGTAACGAATGTGTGTGTTCGTGGAACCGAGAATTGGCGTGTCGGGCGATAGAGGTTCGGAGGGCCGGTAAATGCCATCGATCCGGGCATCGACCTCCGCCAAGTTAGGCGGTGGTGGCAGATCGCTACCCGTTGGGTCAATCGGCAGGTTTTCAACCGTCATGAAGAACTTCGCCGCGCCGATTTTCTTCGGCCCGAACCAAAAGTTAAGCGGTGCGATGCGATCTTCTCGGGCCGGGCGCGCGGACGGTGCCGGGCTCGTCCGATGATCGGAAACATCGGGGGCCGCTGCCTCGCTGGTCATCTGCCGACCATGCTGAGCGGAACCCGGTCGTTGACAAAGTTTTCAACCGCGCGGCGTGTCGCAAACACGGCATTGCCATCCAGGTCGGTCGCCGCTCCGAATTCGAAAGGTTCGTCCATAAAGCGGCCAATCGGGACGGTCTCGAACCGGTCGGTGTTCTCGGCAAGGAAGGCGCAGAGTTTCTCGAAGCGCCGTTGGACCAGCCGGTTGGCACGAAGTTTGGCGAAGTCGGGATCGGACCAGCGCAGAAATTCGAACGGGTGGGTGACGATCACGGCGACCGGGGCGCCGGCGTTATGCAAAGCGGAGAGCTGCGCCTGCAACTCCTCGAAGGTACAGGCGGTGATCTGCAGCGGGCGCAATTGTCCGCGCCCGACCGGCCCGTGATCCTTGAAGCAGGTGACCGGCAACTCGACAATCCCTTCTAACTTATGGATGCCGCCGGCCAGGCTTGATGGTTCGCCCCATAGATCCGGCGATGCTTCTGCAGGAGGAGACACGGCGATACAAATGTTCGAAGCGATGGAAAGACCGGCAATTTTCATGGCGCGGTAGACGCTCGCCGACGACGAGAAGTTGCCCGTCCGCATACCGGTGGGGGCGTTTCCCGTCCACCGCCCGATACGCTCGCAGCCCGCGCCGATCAGGTCGGCCAATTGCGTCTCGGGCAGTTCGCTGCACTGGTCGGTCAAGGGGGTATGGCCCGGCGCGAAACCTTGTTCGAAGCTAAGCCAGCACGGATGCAGGTGAAGCTGGACGTCCTGTTCGGCTTGGTGCAGCCGGTGAACATAGTCACTCATGCTTTGTTCGGAGAAGTAGGCGAGATGAACCGTTTCGACAAAAAACGTCGCACGCAGCCCGTTGTGGACAAGGGTGTCGATCATGAACCCGAGGGCCTGGCTCCTGCCACCGACTGCGCCCCATACCGGCTCATCGATACGAGGTTTGTATCGCTCAGGGTTGGCAAAAGCACCGGCGATCGACGGCTCCGTGTCGACGGTAATGACTACCTTGGTTTTCATCTCAATCCTTTTGATGGGCCGTCATTTTACCCAAAATCACCTAGGTCAAACCTTAACCGTTTGATGTTTTTCGCCTTAAATTACGCCGATTTCCGGTCAGTTATCGCTTCTCCGCTGGTGGGAGATTCCCACGTCGGCCGTTGCTGGCCTTGGCACCCATTTGTGAGTACATGAGCAGAGGAGCCGTGTTGTGTGAAGGAAATGGCTAGAGTGGGCAGCGTCGTCTAGTCCGCCAGTTGCCAAGCTGGGATGTTGCTGGGCCAACCTCACCGGTCCCGAGCGACTGAACGCTACTGTCTCGATATTTGCACGCTCGACTACATGCGCTCTTGCATCGAGGCTAATTCGGTCGGGTCGCTACCTGACAGGATACTCGACTAGATAGGCGCCAAATCCCTTTCCCGGGCCCGATGCTTGCCAGGAAAGGGCGAAGCTGCTGGTCGTATAGTAGACCGGCATATAGCCGGCGCCGTCGCATCGAATATTGGTGCGGGCCCAGCGTTGATGCCAAAGCTGAAAGTCGGTTTCGGACTTCAACGTTTGGCCTGTAACCCATGCAAGCTTCCGGTTTGAGCAGAAATACCGCAACCCGATCCACGTTGGCTCTTTGCTGAAATCGAAACTTTTCTTCAGAAAGTCGTGGGTCTTCTTGCTCTGAATAACGGCTAGCCGTCCGCGGATTCCTTTGTGGAAACGCTGCTCGGCGGCCGCATTCGCTTGCTCCCACGTATTTCTGTCGCGCTGGCCGCGTGTGAGTTCGATAACATCGACAAGTTCAAAATACGAACCGGATGTCGGATCCTTCACGACCTTTGCATGGGCGACGGATTGCGCCGACACCACCGCGAATATCAGTGCAAAACACCACGATGCCAGATACTTGGAGCGCTGAGATTTATTTCTACGTGTCAGCGGCATTGTTCCAGTCTCTCCGAGAGGATGGCCGATAGTCTTGTGAAATTACCTACTTCTACAATTACGAAAGCGGTGTCTTTTGCCCGTTTCCTCGTATAATCCATGATTATACTTTGCGTTACTACGAATAGAAGTCCTTTTTTTCCGATTTATCGTTAACGAGCTAATTTTGTTGGACGCAGAACAGCCGTAAGTGGGCGTCGCATTTTTCTTAATATGTTGATTTATAATATTTTTATTGCCGTGATTCCCCCATGTCACTTAGCCGCATTTATAGAAAATATATAAAGAAACGAAAATCAAAGTATTCATCGTTATCTTGTAAATTTTCTAAAATAAAAATATTTGGTTATCAAGAAATAACATTTGGGACGAAATCAGAAAGCTTGGCGTATTGCTGAGCACGGGAAAATCCCTGTCTCGATTGCTCCGGTACCGAGGCAATCGCGCCGTTTTTTTGCTTCATCTCGATCCAGCGGCGGAGCGAAGCGGCGATGGCGTCTGAATCACCGCAAAAAACGCCCGCACCTCGTTCGCGCACAAGCGAGGCCGGCACGCCGTCTGCAAGCCCGAGAACCAGGATTGGGCGCAGGGCGCCAAGATATTCGAAGAATTTGCCCGGCACGTTGCCCTGCTCTTTCGGGTCGTCCCATTGCATGAGCAATAAAACATCGGCGTGACGTTGTTCGTCGATGATCTGGTCATGATCGATCGACGGATGAACGCGCACGCAGTCGCGCACGCCATGCTTCTCGGCCAGGGGAAAAACCTGACGTGGGTTGGTCGCGAAAAATTCGACACGAACCTTGTCTCTGTCGCTTCCAAGCTGATTAATCGCCTCGAAGAGCGGAGATGGGTCGCGCCGGCCGGGATAAATGCCGCCGGTATAGACGATGCGTACGATGTCGCTGTCTTGGTCGAAACCGGGCGATCTCGAATAGGCTTCGAGTTCTTGGTCGAAACCATTGTAGATGACCTCGACCGGTTTGCCGTATCGCTGGCGATAGGTGGCGGCCCAGGGTTCGGAGACGGTGGTGATCGCCTGCGCCCGACGGACGATGACGCGTTCCGCGAAGCTGTCGAGACGCTGGCGCCACGGCGGTGGCGGATAATAGGGGTCGTCCGACCAGCGGTCCCGGAACTCGATAATCAGCGGAATACGGAAAATCACACTGAGCCAGTAGCCGACAAGCAGGACCGTAAAAGGCGGTCCGCTGGCAAAGATAAATTGTGGTCGCCAGCGTCTCAGAATACGGATCCCGGCGGCCAGCGCGAACGGGAACCATCCGACGCGTGAGTCCGGCCAATTGACGACCAATTGGTATTGTCGGCCGAGGCGTTTTAGCAGACCGGGTGAACGCGCACTAAGGGGCACGCCGGTGGTGGGGCTTTCAGGGGCCGGCGAGGTGTTTGCCCCCGCAGAGGCTTCGGTTGAACGATCGCCGCGGCGGATAATTTTTTTGGCCGTCTTACTCAGCCAGCGGGGCAGGGCGTTGACGTCGGCCCATTTGGCGTAGGCGATGCGGTCCGCCGGGATATCGACGCCAAGGGTTTGCCGGTGGCGCAGGTCCGTTCCCGCAATGACCCTTAGGTCGTGGCCCTGTTCGACTAAGTATTTAGCGAGCTTGCCAATCCGCAGGGCGGCGATGGAATTTGTCGGGGGAAAGTACCACGACACGAGGAGTATTTTCATCGGCACGGCAAGCTGTAAAAGATCGAGATAGCGGTTCCTGAGCGGTCGGCGCCCGCCACCCGGACGCTATGATGCTGCCCGTTCGAACGCGGGCTGCTCCTTACTTTCGCAAAACGCCTTAAGGCTCTTTGCAACGCGGCTCGCCGTCTGCCCATCCCAATATTCCGGTCGCGTTCCTTTCGGCCATTTCCCAGCTACGACCTCTTGCACGCTGCCGACCAGGTTTTGCCACTCGGTGAGCCTGTTGGTGCCTTGCGTTACCGTGATCGGACGTTCGGTTGAATCGCGCAAGGTTAGGCACGGAATCGATAGATAAGTCGTTTCTTCCTGAACACCGCCGGAATCGGTAATCACGAGCCGGGCGGACGTGACGAGACCCATGAACTCGACATAGCTCAACGGATCGCACAGTTGCAGGCCGGGGGTGGCGGACAGCCGCTCTTCAAGTCCGGCGCGAACGAGGTTGGCGCGCGTGCGCGGGTGAACGGCGAAAATGATCGGTAAGATTTCGGCGACGGCCTGCAATTGGTCGACAACCATTGCCAGCTTATCGGGGTCGTCGACATTCGACGGCCGGTGAATGGTGACAACACCATACTCCGACGGCTTCAGGCCAAATCGTTCGGCAGTATTTTGTTTTTCAATTTTGTCGCGCAAAAGTTCGAACGCATCGATCATGATGTTTCCCACTCGCACGATTCGGTCTTCGGAAATACCCTCCGCTTTCAAATTCTCGTCCCCGTCGGGCGAAGGCGTCCACAAAATATCAGAGATTGCGTCGGTCAAAATCCGGTTGATCTCTTCCGGCATTGCGCGGTCGCCGCTGCGCAGGCCGGCCTCCAAATGCGCGATGGGAATACCCAGTTTCGCCGCCACCACCGAACAGGCCAGTGTTGAATTCACGTCGCCGACAACGACGATCACGTCGGGACGGCGTTCCAGACAGATCCGCTCATGGGCCACCATCACGCCGGCGGTCTGCTCGGCGTGCGTGCCGCTCCCCACGTCCAGATTATAGTCCGGGTGAGGAAGCTCAAGGTCGGCGAAGAAGGCGTCCGACATGTTGGGATCGTAGTGCTGGCCGGTATGAACAAGCAATATCTCGCACCAGCCCTCGCTTTTGAGAGCGTGGTAGAGGGGCGCGACTTTCATGAAGTTTGGGCGCGCAGCTGCCACCAACTGTACAACTGGCTTCGTCATTTAAACTCACCCATGCTCGCGGAAGGTTAACAAAAGGTATCTGTTCGACAGCACAGACTTCCGAAGATTGCCCCAGCAATGTCTTAAAGAGCCACTGGCGCACGCTTAGAGCTACACCTAAATCGTAAAATTACAGTTGCTTAAGATGCTTTCAGGCCCGCTCGCGCCATGCTCCTCGGGCTCGCCAGCTTATCGCGTAGCGTAGAGTCTCTTGCGAATTTCTTTCAGACAAATATTGGCGGTGCGATGCCGGTGTTTAGGGCCGGCGGGTCGCCCATCTTGAGGTGCCCAGGTTGGGAGACCATCGATGTCTGGCTGGCGCTGTCGGTGAATTACTGAATGTGCGGGTGCCGGTTTCTGGCGCCGGATTGATCTCCCGCTCCACGATGATGTGTAGAAGCAGCGCGATTGTGAGTAAATGATAGAAAAGGTCGAAAATCGCCAAGCTTAAGAACGCCCCGCCGACGGCGAATCCGAAGAGCGAAATTTCGGTCATTCGCGCGAGATCGCCGGCCCATAGCAGGTCTGGTCGTTCTTTCGTCATCTTCTTGACCCGTCTTATGGACAGGAAGGCAAACAGCCATAGCAGGGCGAAAATGCCGAAGCCGACAAACCCGTGATCGCCCAGCATCTGGAAGTAGATACTATGATAGGCTCTTGGCGGCGCACCTGGAGGCGCGTGTCTTGCAAATGTCGCGGGATCGGCAAAGGCGTTGTTCCCGCCGCCCAGAATGGGACGATCCAACGCGAGATTCCAGGCGAATTCCCAAAGCTCCAGGCGGCCGATAGCCGATCCGTCTTCCTGGTATTCGGCGATAGTTTCAATGCGCTCGACCCAGCGTTCGGGTGCGTACAGAATAACACCCAAGCCGGCGGTGAATATGACCAGCGCCAGTCTTACTTTCTTCCGCGATCGCAGCACCAACGCGACGGCAATCGCCGCTGCTGCGAGGAAAGCGCCGCGGGAGAAAGCGCCCATAACGGAGACAACGGCCAATAGCGAAGCTAACGCCAGCCCATGCCGCATCCATGTCTGCGCGGTGTGGGTACGCAGATAGAGCATGAGAGGAATAACCATCACCAGGGCCAACGCCAGTTCGTTGTTTCCTTCGATAAAGGTTCCCGGGGGCCCCCAAACACGGCCGCCTGTCTCGCTTCCTCCCGTAACGAACCATAGGGCTCCTTTGATGCCAAAGAACCCGATCGACACCACAATGACCCAGACAAACGCATGAATGCGTTCGCGGCTTTGTATGAGGCCCAATGTCACGAGGGTCATAACGAGGATCTTGGTGGATTTTTCCCAGCTTTCTTGAGCGATTTCGGGGGCTACCGCAAACTGGGTCGTAATGAAGGTCCAAACGATCAACAGCCCCATCAAGACCGTCGTTGTTTTCAAGGGAATTTTGACCGGTTCACGGGATAAGACCCAGGCAGCGAATGTTACTGCTGCGCACATGAGGGCTAGCCGAAGATCGAAGGCGATGCCCCAGGTGAGGCGGTGGGGGTTCATATAGGAAATCCACGCCCACACCAGGATTCCGACATGTGGCCGGAATAGTATCGCAGGGACCAAACCGGCGAATACGGCAAGGAGGAAGATGTCGCGCATCTAAAAGTGGATCTCGTTCGCTGCGTTTTCTGTCGACAAAGTAAAGACGGCTTAGCGTCGAGGCTCATCGCCGGTGGGCGGTACCGGCATTCTCAATAAGCCCTTTTGGTCAGCCTGTGTCTTGGCGCTATCGTTTTGGATACTCCAAGCAATGATGTAGACGACCGCGACGACGACGAGGAAAAATACGATGCTTTCCATAGCCTTGGTTCCTTAACTTTGATCCAGCGAAACTATACACCAAATACTAAAAATTGCTGGAGATAGGTTTTGCTGCCAAATTTCAAATTAGCGTGAGAATATTTGTTTAAGATATTGATTATAAAACATATTTTCTCCGCTATACTCTTTGCGGCGCTGGTGCTCGATGGTTAACAGCAGAGCTGTTTTTCGACGATTGCCGTAATCCGCTGGGTCCCAAAATAAAGATGGATTTGGGCGGAATTCCTACTTCGGATTGGCGATAAACGCGCGGCTGACGATAAGTTCGTCATACCAGACCTCGGCAGCCGGATGATTTTCGCGGTCGTCCTTGTTCGTCATATAGGGCAGCAGCCATATCTTGCCGAAGCGGCCCCCGGGTTTCGCCGGTCCCGCCAGATATAGATCGCGATTGACGATCAATCGTTGCTGCTCACCTTCTTGTGCAGCCCAGACTTTTACGTTGCTGTTGGGCGGTATGTTTTTGTTGGGGCCGCGTCTTTGCGGTTGCCAAGTTCCGATCGATATTTGGATCTGTATTGTCATCCACTGATCGGATACCAAACGGAAGCAGGTGTCGGACGAGGTCCCCCACCTCATTTTAACTTCGGGTCTCCCGTAATTGGTGGGACAGGTAAAGGCGCCGCCCGGCTGCTTGTCAAAAGCGTAGCCAGGTGCCCTTATCGGACTGGTTGCAGGATCGACCGGAGCGGAAAATCCGGAATACCAGCCGCAATTATGATAGCCGCCCAAAATGTGGTCGGCGCCATGTACAAGCACCGTTTCCAGCGCCGTGCACGAGTTTGCAGATGTTCCCTTCGCGGGGTCGCCCGTGCCGATAATAGAGAGCTTGAAGGCGGTCCTTCCGCCACCCGACGATCTGTAAAACCGGCGGTCGGTTTTATAGGTGGGACTGTCGGGATCGCAGTCGAAATACAAAAAATCGCAACTTGCCCGCCAGCGATATTGGACGAAAAACGTGTCGCCTTCACCGAAAGTCTGAGAAAGATCGTCGGAGAAATTGGTCGTGAAAGCGCCGCCGCCGGAAGAATTCGAGAAGGGTGGTTGGACGAACTTCAGCGATCCCGTCCCCGACGCTTTTATCTTACGGTCGAGGCTCGGCATTGCGGCTCCCTTCACCTTGCGGGCCGAGCGGTTGGCAACACCGCGCCAATGCTGCCACCAGGTTTGGGTGGGGATGCCATGGGCGCCATTATCGTTGGCTAGTAGATGCCGTTTGCCGTCGGCGCGCACGCCCCAGGGTCCCTCCGTGTCCAGAGGATCGCAGAAGACGACGTCCGGCGCGTTACACCTCTCCTCGAACGTTGCGAACGCCCTTGGCGTGTCGACGCTTGGCGTCCTGACTGGCGTGTTCAAGCTATTGGTTGAGGCGAGACTCGCGAGGGCGTTCGGCGCACCGCTGGTGCGTGCGGCGGGCGCTTCGGTCTTGCCGGCAGGTTTCGACGGTGATGTGGGCGTGCTGTTGCTTTTGCGATTGACGATCGTTCCGGGCTTAAACGTGGAGGCCGGCGGCAGGCTCGGTTTGCTCGTGGGAGCGGGGCGGCTCGGCTTGCTCTCCACCACGGCGGGCAGGCTTGGTTTACTCTTGGGAACCGGCAGGCGAGGGACTGTGCTTTTCGTATCACCGGCGCCGGCAGAGTCCGCTTCCGTGGTTTCCTGACGGACGGGGCCTGGCGCCGCGCTGCCGTCTTTGGCGGGCGCTGCTTCTATCGACTTAATGTCGTGCGGCTCGATAGGAAGCGTAAAGGTACGGCCGTCCTGGGTCGTTATGATGATATCGGATAGACCCGCTGTCGAAATCAAGATCGATCCGGCGGCAGCCACCATGAGCTTGAATGCCTTGCTCGTATTCATCATGTCGACTGGCCAATATCCATCCGGATTACGCTTGCAAGACAGCTGTTATTTTTTGCGAGCGTGTAAGAACTCGTCGCCCCTACTTTAACACTAGATTTGTCCGGCATGGAGAATTTAGTTCGTAAATTCTTTGCGATATTTCATGCTCTTGGCGGTTGATTTGCGGCTTGAACATTAACCTACAAGTCGAGCCGCCCGGCCGTGATCGGGTAACGCCTGCTAGCGCCGCAGCCGGCGGATCAGCTCGTTGAAACCCGCCAATTCGGCCTCGAAGGCAAGCGGGTGAACGCTTTCGCCGTCCGATAAGCGGGCGAGCGCGAATTTATCGGTCTCGGGGTAGGCGATGCCTTGCTCCATCGTGGTGGCGCTGGCAATGCCAAGTTCGGCGAGTTTCGGCCATACACTCGGCGTATAGATACCGCTCGGATAACAAAAGTGGTGCCTCTGCTCCGGGGTGATTTCGCTCAGCCGGCTCCTGTTCTCCTCGATCTCGCGGGCGGCGCGCTCAAGATCGTCGGATGGAAAGCGATGCCGGTGGGTATGAAGCTGGATATCGACGCCACTCGTGTTCGCGTCCCGCAACTCTTCCATCGTCATGAGGTGAAAGTAACGGTCGCGGTCCAGCGTCGCGTAGTCGACCCCGATAAGAGCACCGAGACGTTGGCACAACTCGTGGCGTCCCGCGCCATCGAGATCCACCTCACCATATTCGATCACGGCACGTGCGGCCTGCTCGCGCGCGTCGGGGTTGTTTAGGTCGACTGCCGCAGGGAACGGTGGACCCAACGATGAGAGGTCTACGACCACTTTTGTCGCGACGGAAAACATGTAGGGGACCGCGAGGTTGAAGACCGGCCGTTGCGCATCGGTGTAGTAGGTTGTGGCATAGATCGTTGCCGGCAGGTCTGCTTCGGCCAGCGCGGGGACCATGTGCTTGTAGGTGCCGTACCAGCCGTCGTCGATGGTAATCACCGTGGCGCAATCGGGCAGGGTGCCTGCCTCAAGACCGGCCACCGCTTCGTCTAAAGAGATGACCGGATAAGACGATTTGGCGAGAAACCGGACGCGTTGACGGAATTTCTCCGCGCTCATGAACAAGAAATTCCCATAGTGCGCTGGGCCGAGCCAGATGCCGTGGTAGCAAAGAATTCGCAAGCCGCGGCGGGTCAGCCGCCGGCTGAGCGCAAACAGGCCAGTATGCTTAGCGAGCCAAAGTATGAGAATCTTCACTAGGGGACCGCGTTAAGTTTTGGTCTAACCGGCGAAGCATAAGTCTGCTCGGTCATACCCACATAGGAATGGTTGGGACGTAATACCCCGCTTCAGGCAGCCATCAACATGTCGGTGAGGGCGCGAGCCTTGATCCTTACGCACCTGTCTTAAGAAACTGCCAAAGCCGGCGCCAGTAGAGCAGCCGGTCGCCCGGAAAGTTGAGGTCTGCCGTGACGCGCGGATCCAATATATTAACAAAGAACTCAATAACCGACCACATTCGGCTTCCTATCGAGAGCGACCGGTCCTTCAAACGGGAGGATACGTAGGCGACCTCTCCGGGGAAGGTGTAGCTGACCCTTGTGCGTTTTTCTGGCAAACCTTCGGCGTCGTTCGGCCTATTGAAGAACGCATCCATCAGAATCCGCGGCATGTCGACGTTCGAGTAGAGCGCGACATGGAGGGCGGCCCAAAAGCGCGGATTGATTTCGATGAAGAAAAATCGCTGGCTCGCTTCGTCCCACCGATATTCGAGCATCGCGACACCCTGCCATTCGAGCATCTCGAGTTTCAGCTCGGCATCGCAAATCATCTCCTGGTGCTGCCAAGTTTCGCGGAGTGTGCAGAAGCCGCCGGTATGGGGCGATTCGTGCAGACATAAGTTGCCGAAACGCGACAGGACAACTCCATCCCACACCACGAAACTAGCTCCCGCTCCCTTGCCGGGCACAAAGCCCTGAACAAGAACGGAGGGGTATGTTTCGAGCAGGTTGGACACGGTTGCGAGCGCGTCGGCGCCGCTGTCGCATCGCTTCACGACGGCCCCAAGTCGACGGACGGTGCCGTCCGCCAGCGTGACCGTGCAGCCGTCAGTCTTGGCGAATACGGGCATTCCCAACGCTTCGAAATCGGCCGCCGACGGCAGCGGCCGGTCGGCATAGAGAGTTAGCGCTGGCGGCAGATTAAGGTTTGCGCCCCTTGCGTGTGCTTCGGCGGAGCTGAGGATTTCTTGAACCGCCACCTTGCTATAGGCGCGTTCGACCACTTCGCGATTGCGGTGCAGCGGGAACAGGTGGGCGTAAGTCTCATAGTCATTGCCGGTGCCGTCCAGTATTCCGCCGCCAGGAACGATCGCCTCAATGTCGTGATCCCGAATGTAGTTGTTCAGCCATGCGCTGTACTGCGGGCCCGAGGCCTGGGGTACGACAACGCTCTGCGTTGTATATTTCGAGCGCAGACCGAGCGCGTTCTTGTTTTCCGAAGCTGCGTGAACGCGATAACCGGCGCGGCCCAGGGAACGGATCACGCCGATGGTTCCGATCGCATCTGCGCCCGGAACGAGAATATTGTGCTGGTTTCGCCAATTATCAGGCATGGCGCCACCGCAACCGCGGGATTGCGCCGCGTGATCGCACACTCATGATTGCCTCATTCACGAAGTTCCATCGCGGTAACCCGATTGGGTCTTAAAGAATCGTCAGTATGAGGACGTTCGCCTCGCCAGATCCAAATTCACGTTGTCAGGTCTTTGTGCCCCTTGGTCACGCGTCCGGCCCGAACGTATCGATACAGCAAAGATATGCGGGCAAAACCCAGTCTCTCGCACGTGCGCACAGCGGCCTCGTTTGTCGGGTTAACCGCCGTGTATACGTGTTCCAACCCCATAGTGTTAAACGCATGTTTCAGCGCTTCAGTATAGCAGGCGACGTAAAGGCCCCGCCTTCTTGCCGTAGGATTCGTGTAGCCATGATAGAGGCTGTTCGAATACGGAAGGAGTGAAACGTCCTGATCCACTTCACCGAAATGAATCATGTCTCTTTGCCTGGTTGCCCAGATAAAGCTGCCGAGAATATCTCCGTATAGCGCCGAAAAGATATGCCCGCCATTCTTGATGCGCTGATCTGCCGCTCGCAGAAACTGGTCTTTAGGAAACCACCGTTCCGTCTGTTGGAAGCGCTCCATGTGGTCCCAGGAATTATGCGCCACTGTTACCGTCAATGGGGCGGGGGCGAAGTCCTCGCGGTCCATCCGCCAAACGATTAACTCGTCGCTTCGCCAAACCCAGCTGGACACGGGATTTCGGATCAGGAAGTTCTGCAGACGCTTTATTTGCGAGTGGCTCTGTTGCACCACTTGGGTTCTGAGGGTCGTTTGGTCATCCCTGTGCGCTGGCGACATAACTACTCAACTAACTATCACGGTGTCATTCGGATCAAACAACCAACGAAAGATCGACGGTATCGTTCCCCGTGTTTGTTGTCTGACGGTGTCTTTTATTACGCGATACACCAACGAACTATTGCTCTCGCCCGTTAAGATTTTGCGATGGCAGTAAATTTTCGGCACTCACGCTAGGGTTTGTTTATGGATTCGGCTATCGCTGCACAGTTTCGCCGATGGCGTTTCGGTAGAGCGCGATTTGTTCGCGCACAATCGAGTCCCAGTCAAATCGCTCGGCGTGACGCCGCGTTTCCTCGATCGACGGCCGAGCGGCGAAAAGCTCGGTGACGGATTCGGCAATCGCGCCGGCGGTCCGCTGTGCGCACACTCGTCCGGCGGCGGGCGCCGAAACAGCTTCCAAGGCTCCCGATACCTTGGTTGTGACAACCGGCGTTCCGCACGCCATCGATTCCAGCAACACGTTGGGCCAACCTTCGCTTTGCGACGCGAGGATCAAGGCGTCGCCGGCGTTGTAGATCTCGCGCATGCGGTCATGAGTGACGCCGGGATGAAACGTCACCCGGTTCGCTAAGCCCAACTCGGTTACCAAGGACTTCAGCGCGCCATCTTCGGGACCGCTGCCGACGATCAGCAAGTTGTATCCGGGCAGCTCCAGCAAGCTCCTGATCGCCAGATCGTGGCCTTTGAGGGCGACCAAGTTGCCGACCGAAACGAGTAGCGGCTGTTTGACCCCGAACTCACGCCGGCATTGTTCCCGGTCCACCGGTTTGAACATGTCGAGGTCGACGCCGTTGCGCAGGACGCGCACCGAACCGCGCTCAATACCCACGTCTCCCATGGCGTCCGCTAGGCCCTCCGCCACCGCGATCATCGCGGCAGACTTTCGCGCGGCGCCGAGAACAAGCCTGCGCGGCAGGGCGTAGTTGCGCGCAATGACGTTGATGTCGGAACCCCGCGCCGTGATCACGACCGGCCGCTGGAACCGCCGGCTGAGCATCGAAGCGGCAACGCCGTCGGGGTAGAAATAATGGGCGTCGATCAAATCGAAATCGAAACCCTCGGATCGCATTCTCGCTAACACGGGCGCGGCCCAGCGGTATAGCAAGTAAGGGGCGAGGGTCATGCCGATCTTCGGTATGGTCGGAAAGCGCGGATGTAAAATCTCGATGCCGAACCGTTCTTCCTGAGCGGGAACTTTCGCGTAGGTCGCGTATTGTCCAAATGCCGGGTTTTTCGACGGAAACCATGGAACCGGCGCCACCACTTTGAGGTTGATACCGGGTTCTGCGGCGATCCGGCGTAGCCGATTCTCCACGAAAATACCGTGTCTGACTTGCTCGATGTTGGGGTAGAGCGTGGTGAACGACAGTATCTTCATCGAACTCGGAGGTACGAATTTATGCCGGGCTGCGGTGGCTGGCCGCCGGTGGCTTTCGGCGTATGACCTAACAACACCGGTGCGGTTTAGCGAATACTCAGCCGTTAGGCTGCAAAAATCTGCTCATAAGCTTCGACCATTTGGTCGAAGTCATAGTGCGATCGCACGTGAGCCTGGTTGCGCGAGCCAAGATCGCCGCGCAACGTGGCGTCTGATAGGAGCTCGTCCAAGGCGGCTGAAAGCTTGCCGGGGCTGTCTTTCGCGACGACGAGGCGGCGGTTCTCCGGCGAGATAATATGCGCGACATCGCCGACATCGGTAGCCGCAATCGGCAGACCCGCCGCCATTGCCTGCAAAACGCTGTTGGGCATTTGCTCGGTATCGGAAGACAGCGCGAAGATATCGAAGTCCGCCAAAATACGTTCGACCTGATCGACGAAGCCGGTGAAATGAAGCCGTTCGGCGATACCGAGCTCGCGTCCCAACGCCTCGAGCTGTAGCCGCTCCGGGCCGTCTCCAGCGATCACAAGTCGGGCGCTTTGTGCGCCTTCGGCCGCTGCAAATGCGCGCAACAGGCGGCCAAGATTTTTCTCCGCGCGCAGTGGCGCAACCGTTCCCACGACCAGTTCGCCGGAGCCCCAGGACGCGGGCAGCAACCCGCTCGGCCCCGCTGCCGCGGCAAACCGGGCGCAGTCCACGCCGTTGGGCACATACATCAGTTTGCGATCAGAAATTCGCCAGATCTGTGACGCGATCTCGACCAAGGTCTGAGAAGGGACGACCAGCCGGTGCGCGCGTGCCAACGCGACGCGCCGGAAAAGTACTCGCCGCGTTATCTGCTGTTCTGCCTCTTCCGGGCCGAACCCGCTTTCGAAGTGGACATGACGGCAGAGCGGGAACAGGCTGTTCGCTAACCCCCATTCCACCGCCCCCCAGTTGTACGTGAGCAGGAGGTCGGGTTGGAGCGTTCGCAGTTCCTGCCGCACCTGCCGCAATGTATTGAGCAGGCTGTAGCGGGACGTTTCGATAGGGCGGAAGGAAACATCGAGGGCGGGGTCCACCCGCGACCGGCTATCGAAGCAGCTATCGGTTGCGATGATCGTATGACGGTAACGCGAACCCAAGCGGTTTAGCACCGTTGCGATACGGATCGGCACTCCGCCGATACCGAATGAGGGAAACACGTGGACGAGGTGCCGGCGTCCCTCGGTTGCCTCTCTCGCTGCTCCCAAGCTGTCCTGCGCGGTGGTGTATGTCTGACGGTTTTCGGACAGCGAACCGGTCTCACTCATTCGCAACCCCAAGCCTATCGCGGGCGCTCCCGGGTAGCGGCTACCCGAAAACGGTCCGGTTAGGGTCGCTCCGTCGGAGCCGAGATGCCACCTTCCGCATGATGAGCAGCGCTTTTCGTTTCCGACGCCGTCATGCTCGCGGGCCATAACACGACACGGATGGTTTGCAGGACCACAATCAAGTCGAGCATCAGCCCGTAGTTCTTAATGTAGTAAAGGTCGTACTCCAGCTTCTCGCGAGCATCCTCGGTGGAGGCTGCATACGGGTAGTTAAGCTGGGCCCAGCCGGTGATACCGGGTTTGACCTGGAAGCGCTGGTTGTAGAACGGAATTTCCTGCGCCAACTGATCGACGAAGAAGGGGCGCTCGGGGCGGGGGCCGACGAATTTCATGTCGCCGCGCAGGACGTTGAAAATCTGGGGCAGTTCGTCGATCCGCGTTTTGCGAATGAAGGCGCCGACCGAGGTTACCCGTGGATCTTGTTCGCTCGACCACTGAGGTATGCCGTTCGCTTCGGCGTCGGTGCGCATGCTGCGGAACTTGATCAGCTTGATGTGCCGTCCCCGCAGACCGACGCGCGTTTGGATATAAAAGATCGGTCCGGGGCTATCCAACTTGATGGCGATTGCTGTGCCGATCATCAGCGGCAGCAAGAAAATCAGCGCGACGACGCTCAGAACGATGTCGAAGGTGCGCATCACAAAGTGATGGAAGCGGCTGCCCGGCAATCCGCCGGCGATCAGTATCCAGTTTTCGGCTAAGGCATCGAGATCGGTCCGTTTGGTCTCGCGCTCCCAGAAGGAAGAATAATCGACCACCGGCACGCCGCGGAAACCGCACTCCACGAGTTGTTCCATCGGAATATCCATCCGCTGGCCTTCGGTGGCAACGACGATTTCATCGGCCCGCGTGCGCTCGACCAGCTCGATCAGAGACTGCGAGTTGGAGAGAATGTTGGGCTCCAGGGTCGACAACCGCCCATCCGACGTCTCCACGTAACCCGCCGTGGTGAAGCCATAGGCTTCCTTGCGGGTTTCCAGGTCGCGGATGCGGGCGGCGAGCCGGCCGGTGCCGATGACCAAAACGCGCCGCTTGAGCAGGTCCAGGTTGACCGACCGCAGGAACACGAAGTGGGTCAGGCCGATAACGAACAGGGCGACAACCAGAGCATTGGCGATAATTGCGCGCCAGGTCGAGAATTCCGGAATGGTGTAAAAAATCGCTGCGAGAACGGCAAATCCGCCGAAGAAAGCGAAAGAAAGGCGGACGACGATACGCGCCGAACTCGAGGTCAGCAGGCCCTCGTAAAGGCCCATGGAGAACATCGCTGTAATGAGAATGACCGCGAAAATCACTGCCTGCTGAAAATATATCTGCAGGAGTGTGATGTCTTGCGGATATTCAACCCAGCTGAGTATAACGCCAAGATAAAAACAACAAATAAGCAAGAAAAATTCAATTCCTGCAAGAACTAAGAATGGTCTGGCGATAGATCTCTCAAGTACCCGTAACATCCCTAAATCTCCCTGACCTCTTTCCCTGCATTAATTCTTGTATTAATTCTTTTTTAAATATGTTTGATCTTATAGCATATATTCATCTCTTATTTACGAAAAAATTAGAGCGAATTTGAATAAAATCCAAGATAAATCGGCAAAAAAAAGCGAGCATTTTCAATGCTCTGACGCTTCTTATTGTTACAGTTTGCTTACGAACGCCCTATCAAGCCAGGACGGTTGCTTTGGGTTTGCTGGCCGATGAGGGGGTGGCGGGTACTGCGGGGACCGTATGCACCCGGCGAAGGAATGATTCAAACATAACAAGCGCCCATAAGGCCGCGCTATGGTCGCGCCGGCCCGATTGATGTTCGTCGACCAGTTTGGCGATAACGGCCATATCGAAAATGCCGGTGTCCACCAACGCTTGGCTCTTCAAGATAGACGCCAATTGGTCGCGTAAGGGCCCTCTAAACCACGCTGCCAGCGGAACTGCAAATCCCATTTTGTCGCGGTACAGAACGTCGCGCGGAACGAACCGCTCCAGCGCCTTCTTGAAGATGTATTTCCCTTCTCGTCCACGCAGTTTCAAGCTTGCGGGTACCTTGTTCGCCCATTCGAGGAATAGGTGGTCCAGAATCGGAACCCTGACCTCGAGCGAATTCGCCATGCTGGCGCGGTCGACTTTGGTGAGGATGTCGCCGGGCAGGTAGGTCTTGAAGTCGGCGTACTGGACCTTCTCCAAAGGGTGCTGGGTCGGCGCCCGCTCCATATGTTCGCGCAACACGTTCACGGCCTCGTAGCCATCGAGGCGCTGGCGCATGGCGTCGGAATAGAGCGTTTGGCGAAGCCCATCGGGCAAGATCGAGACGCTATGGAAATAGGCTTCGACGGAATCGCGGGCCAGGCTTTGCAGCGTCGACTTGGCGCGTAATGGCCGCGGCGCCCAGTCTAGTTTCGGATAGAGCGCTCCCGCCGGGCCGAAGATGAAGCGCCGGATAAACGCCGGTATGCGGCTGCGGATGCCCTCTTCATACATGTGCCAGCGGTGGCGGCGGTAGCCGCCAAAAAGCTCGTCGCCGCCATCGCCCGAGAGCGCAACCTTCACCTGTTCGCGGGCCAGCGCGCACACCCGGTAGGTCGGCATGGCCGAGCTGTCGGCAAACGGTTCGTCGTACATATCGGTCAACCGGTCGATCAGCTCGAAACTGTCGGCGTCAACCTGGCGGGCCCGGTGGTTGGTTTTGCAGTGGGCTGCAACCTGTTCGGCGTAGCGTGACTCGTCGAAGCGCGCCTGTTGGAAACCGATGGAGCAGGTATCGACCGGCCGGTCCGAGATATCGGCCATCATGGCGACGACGCCGCTCGAATCGACACCGCCCGAGAGGAACGCGCCCAACGGCACGTCGGCGATCATGCGGGCCTCGACAGCCTCGCGCAGTTTTGTGGCCAGCGCCTCGCAGGTTTCGTCTTCGTCCGGCTCGCTGCCGCCGCCAAATTTCAGGTCCCAGTATGCCCGGGCTGGCTGCGCCGTGGCGCCGCGCTCGAACGAGATAACATGACCCGGCGGCAGTTTGTGAATGTCCTCGTAAATCGTTTTGGGGTCGGGCACGTAGCCATAAGCGAAATAATCTTCGATGGCGCGAACATCCAACTCCCGCGGAACCTCGGGGTGCAGCAGCAGCGCCTTTAACTCGGAGCCGAAAACCACGAGTCCGTTTTCGAGCACGGTGTAATAAAGCGGCTTAATGCCCAGCCGGTCACGGGCAAGAAACAGGGTCGAGCGTGCTTCGTCCCAGATGGCGAAGGCGAACATGCCGCGGAACCGTTCGACGCAGGCCTCGCCCCATTCTTCCCAGGCGTGGACGATGACTTCGGTGTCGCAGCGCGTGCGGAACTGATGACCCGCTGCTTCTAGTTCCTGTGCGAGCTCCTGAAAATTGTAAATCTCACCATTGTAGACGGTAACGACCGCCTCATCCTCATTGTAGCAGGGCTGGTGGCCGCCACTGAGATCGATGATAGAAAGGCGCCGGTGGCCGAGGCCCACGCCATCGGCGAGGTGCAGGCCCGACGCGTCGGGACCGCGATGCACCATGGAATCGGTCATGCGCGCCAGCAGCGCGCGCTCGATCGGCTGGCGGCCTTTTGTGTCGACGATGCCGGCTATTCCGCACACGGTTGCGACCCCTGACAAACTTCGGATTTGACGACGGCGGTCGCGTTTTCGGGCTTCGGCAGCAACGTGGCGTGTTCGAGCATGCGCTTGAGTGACGACGTTTCCGCAAGAAATTCCTGCATGGTCTTCATCGCCTCGGCCGGCCGGTCGCGATAGTTGGTTGCCACCGCGACCACGGCGGCAGACCGGGAGCCTCCCAGGATTTTCGACTTGATCTCATAGAGTTTCGCGAGTTGCGGGCTGGCGGTGAACTTACCATCGACCCAATACCAATATATGACAACGCGCGGCTGCTCCGACTGACTCAGCAGGCCGCGGCTAATATAGGCGCGGCCGACGTCACGCTCCTCGCCTTCCACCAGCGCGGTCGCGCGATCTTCAGTCGCTGTTTTCCGCCAAATATCGCCATCATCGAAGCGGTTTTGCCATCCGATGACCTCGGTATCCTGGCGTTGATCGGCGTAGAACGCTGTGTAGACGTCGACCTCCTGATTGCCGTTGGCATACGCCCAAGTTCGCTCGTCGATGGCGCCGAAGAACCTCGGTTGCCACCCCGACCTGACTTCCGGCAGACGTGTCCAACCGGCTCCCACCGAGGGGGCTTCCAGGTTGACCTCAGTGATCTGCGATGTCGCGTTGGCGATCGATGAGGCGTAGGCAACCGTAGCACCGACAGCCAAGACCGAACTCAGCGCGGCGGTGGCGAAGGCCGTGCGCGCCGGTGCTTGCGTCGAGCCGGTCGGTGCCGGCGGCTCGGTCGGCCCGGATTGGTCATCCTGCTTGGTCTCGCGGAACGTGTAGCCTACCGCCAGCAGGAGGATGATGACGAAGCTCAGGAAAATCAGGCCGAAGGTGAGATGGTCGGCGCCGACCGCAAGCTCAAAACCGCTCAGATGGGCGATCATCACAAGCCCGTAGGCGCGGAAGCCGTTGGCGATAATTGGCACCGCTACGGATAAGAACAGGAACAGCACGCGACGCCAGGTCTGCTGATAGAACTGCCGGGCGACCAACGTGCCGAGCGTGACCGAGGTGATGAGGAACCGCGCGCCCGCGCAGGCGGCCGCAACTTCGAACGCGCCGCCGGGGATCTGAATAAACAGCCCGTCCAAAAAGACCGGGATGCCGGTTATCTGGAGCGCCTTCACCGTAAATATCGCCGTGAAGTCTTGTAGGGGCGGGATGAGGAATCCGCCCATCGGCACGGCAAAAATTAAGAAGAACATCGGGAACAGGATGGCGCGGAAAACCCGCCAGCCGACGATAGCGAGCACGAAAGACTGCAATACGCCGATAAAGGCGACCTGTTCGATGAACAGAACTGCCGAAACATCGCCGAGTAGCCAGCCGATCGAAGCGAGAACCACGCCGGCGACGCCCCAATATGTGGGCTGCGGCGTGAGCAGCGCCAGTTTGTGACGCGCTCGCCAGATTAAATAGAGGCTGATCGGGACAATGAAAAACCCGTGATTGAAGGCGTCGTTGGTCCACCAGGTGTTAACGATCACGTAGCCGGTGTTGCCGAACAGAGCCAATATCGCGACCACTCCGATGCCCAGCGCGATCAACGCCGCTTTCCAACTAAGGAACGCGTCGCCGCCGGCATCGGCCGAGAAAGGCTGGCTCTCGGTGTGCAGTGTTGACATGACGGTTAACCCAGATCCTTCGCAATCACGGGTCCGAGGCCATTGGCCACGAACAGGGGAAGCCGCTTCCAGCAGGAAATCAGCATCCGGTATTTTGGATTGGTTGGGTTGATATTGGGAACCTCTGTGCCGTTCACAATTTTGTATTCATAAACAAGGGATTCCGGCTCGAACCCCCAGTTCTTCTTGAACGCGAAAGAGCCGGTTCCGCGCTTGCTCCGGCCGAAGTCGAAGACCTTGTGGCCCTTCTCGCAGGCGCGGCGCATGGTCTCCCAATACATGAAGTCGTTGGCCGCGAGCTGGCGGGCGGACGCGCCGCCGCCGCCGTAATAGGGAAGGACTTCGTCGCGGAAATAAAAGTTCATGACCGCGCTGACAGGCGTGCCGTCGTGAACGATGGTGAGGAACTCGCAGGCGTCGCCGAAGGCAGATTTCAGCGCCGTGACATACTTCTTGGTGAAAACCGGCGTCCCCAAATTGCGGACGCTCTCCGCGTAGAGGGCGTAGAACCGGTCCGGATCTGCGTCGATCTCGCTTGTCAGGCCGAATTTGATCCCCTTGCGCACCATCGCGCGCTGTTTGCGGGGGATCGCTTTCAGGTTGACCTCCGGATCGGGGTCGATGTCCTTGCGGAAGGTCGCGTAGAGCTCATCGTTGCGTGCCCAATCGGCGTGGGAGGGGGCGGCGAGCCGGAACTCCAAATAGTCGACCTTGAGCCGCTCGGCGAGTTCGATCGCGGCACGCTCCAAAGCGATTTCGGCCGTTTGGCTGATCGCGACCGGTCCGCCATAGACGCCGAACGCAGTAGAGATTAGCGCATTGCTGAACAGGCGGCTGCGAATGTGCACCAGCGGCAGAACGCCGACGATCTGGCTGCCCAGACGGGCGCACAGGAAATGGCAGCGATGACCGAAACTCTTCTCGATCACGGCTTTCCAATCGCAGAGATGAAAGAACGTGGCATCCGAGCGCGATTGCACGAAAGTATTCCAGGCTGGCGCCATGGACGCTTCGAATTCGCACACCTCGATCGGTGCAGCGGGGCCGGTGCCGTTCATTGCGCGGCCCCATGCGGCAGGAATACCGCATCCATGCGGTCCCAGTTGAAATCGGACAGGAGCCGGCTCAGGCGCGACTTCATTTTGTTCAGGTTGAGATAGTGCCGCGTCCGGGTTTTTAACGATACGCCAGGGATCCGCGGTTGCTCCGGATCGAGTTCCCAGGGATGGAAGTAGAAGATACTGGGCGCGTTCTCTTTCTGATTAAGGCGGCGCGTCGCCCAGCGGGTCAGCGGGTAGGGCATTAGGCGGAAATAGCCGCCCCCGCCGCACGGGAAGTTGCGCCCAAACAGGCGCGCCGTCGAGATCGGCACCTCGAGAAAGTCGCCTCCCTCGCCAGTTTGAAACGCGTGACGGGGCGCGTTCGGCATGCCGTAGAGGTCGTGGCGAATGGGGTAGATACTCGAGCTGTAGCTGTAGCCTTCTTCGGCCAAAACATCGAAGGCCCAGAGATTTTGGGCGCCGATCGAAAAGCTGGCCGCCCGGTAGCCGCAAACCGGCACGCCGGCGATGTCTTCCAAACAGCGTTTGGCGCCGCGAACATCGTTGCGGAACTCTTCGGGGTTTTGTTCGGTGACGCGCACATGATCTTGACCATGGCTCGCCAGTTCGTGACCGCCGGCGACGATCTTGCGCACCAGTTGCGGATAGCGCTCGCCGACCCAGCCGAGGGTGAAGAACGTGGCGCGGACATCGTGCGCGTCGAACAGCGCCAGAATGGTCTCGACATTCTGCTCGACCCGGCACGGATAGGAATCCCAGTCGTCGCGACTGATTTTGTTGGCGAAAGCGGAGACTTGAAAATAATCCTCGACGTCGACGGTCATCGCGTTGGTCAAACCGCTGCGCCGGGCGATGTCGGGTGATGGTGCTGCGCCATTGGATGCGCGCACAGCTTCGTCGCCGGTCCGATTGTGGGCGCCGATCTGACGATCGTTTGATAGATCTGTTGGCGTCAACAAATTCAATTCACTCTCCCGAGATCGCTTGCGCGTTCCTCGCTTACTACCTTTGGCCGCTTCTGCCCATCGACCTACATGTCGCAGGCGCGTTCTCTGCCCGTGTCGTCACCTGAGTCTTCGAGTTGTTGCCCCCTAGGATGAAAAAGCCAATGCAAGGCCTTCGTCTGACATATCGTGCACAACTTCGCCGACGAGCTCGGCGTCGATGCTGTGCGAACTTTCGATAAATCCGTGCAGGAATATCCGGTCGGCGAGCAGATTGATCTTTCGTGGCACGCCGCCGCTGGCGTCGTAAATCATCTGAAATGCCTGATCGGAGATATCCGGGTCTCCGGTCCAGCCCACTTGGCGCAATCTATGTTCGATATAAAGGCGGGTTTCTTCGGCGCTGAGCGGGCCCAAGTGATACGAGGTGATAACGCGCTGGCGCAGCTGTTCCAGGTCTTTGCTGGCCAGCGTGCTGCGGAACTCCGGCTGCCCGAGCAAATAGATTTGCAGCAGCGGCTTGCCGTCCAAATGGACGTTGGAGAGCATCCGCAACTCCTCGAGCGCTCCGTGCGGCAAGTTCTGCGCTTCGTCGATGAAGAGGAGGACGGGTTTTCCCAGCCGGTGGCTGTCGATCAGAAATTGCTGAATGCGGTTGAACACCGATGCCTTGTCAACGCCCTCTTGCGGCACGCCGAAAGCCTCGGCGACCATGCGGAGCATGTTGTCGGCGTCGAGCAGGGTCGATACCACCTTGACCGCAACAAGGTTGCGCCCGACAAACGTCGATAGAATGTAGTCGACGAGTGTGGTTTTACCGGCACCGATTTCGCCGGTGATGACGATGAATCCTTCACCCCGGCTGATACCGTAGTTCAGATACGCCAGCGCTTTCTTATGCGGACGCGCATCGAAGTAAAACCGGTGATCGGGGGTTAGCCGGAACGGCGGTCCCGCCAGGTTGTAAAAATCCGTGTACACGATCTCGCACCACTCTATTTCGTACGGCCAAGTTTGATGAGACGAAGGACGTTGGGCCGGTTGGTTACGTTACTCTTGGCTCTAGACTTCATCCGGTTGTGCCGACGGCACGCTAGACGTTGTCATTTCTAGGGCAATTGCGATTCTCGTATACATATTTGCCCTTCCATCTCGCTTGAACAAAGCCGATCAATTCTTGATTGGCATGCTCTCTTCAAGGACTGGTTCAATAACATATTGCCCTAAGAAATGGAACAATATTTGGATTGTCTTAACCCTAATACTGGAGAACATCATTTATTGCGTTTTTGCATTATATTGATGCTTCCGATAACTATATGATGTGTTCACCTACCATTGAAAGCCAGTCTGTTGTCTTCTGCAATTCTACTGTGACTATGTCACACTAAAATCACGCGGGATTGATAACAACGATGAGTTAACCAGCAACGTGGACGAAAATAGTTAGGGAATCACCAATCTATGGAACACCGTCCATCTCGTTGGTCCAATCTTAATCTCGTTTCCCTACAAACGCCTAGATACCCCATTGTTTTACCTGGCCGGCAGGGGCAGATCGACGCAGGCCGCCGATCCTTGCCGCATAAAAGATTGCCCATGAAAATACTATGACGAACCAAAGCGTTCTTATTACCGGGGGCGCCGGGTATATCGGTAGCCACGCTGTGCTGGTGTTCCGCGACGCCGGTCATAAAGTTGTGGTGCTCGACGATCTTTCCACAGGGCACCGCACGGCTGTGCCCGGTGATGTGCTGTTCGTCGAAGGCAACGCAGGCAATCAAGCGCTGGTTCGGCAGCTGATCGAAGAGCACGATGTGGGCACTGTGGTTCATTTCGCGGGCAGCATCGTCGTGCCGGAATCGGTCGAAAATCCGCTGAAATATTACGAAAACAATACGGCCGTCAGCCGGAACCTGATTCGAGCTTGTGTCGACAATGAGGTGAAGAACTTCATCTTCTCGTCCACCGCTGCAGTCTATGGAATACCGGACCATGTGCCGGTCGCCGAAACGGCGCCGACCGTGCCCATCAACCCCTATGGCAGCTCGAAGCTGATGACCGAGTGGGTTTTGCGCGACACCGCACTAGCGCACGACTTTAGGTACGTGGCGCTGCGCTATTTCAACGTTGCCGGCGCCGATCCGAAAGGGCGGACCGGCCAGTCGACAGCGCAAGCGACCCATCTGCTAAAGGTGACCTGCCAGGTTGCTTTGGGGCAACGGCCCCATCTGGACGTGTTTGGCGACGACTACGACACCCGCGACGGCACCTGTATCCGCGACTACATCCATGTGACCGATCTCGCGCAAGCCCATCTTGACGCTTTCGAATATCTGAACGCTGGAAATGAGAGCTGCGTATTGAACTGCGGCTATGGCACGGGCACCACGGTTAATGAGGCCATCGCGGCAGTGCGGCGGGTGATCAATGCAGACTTCGCGGTGCGCATCGCGCCCCGGCGCCCCGGCGACGCCCCTAGTCTTGTGGCCGACAACAGCCTCATTCAAGAAACGCTCGGTTGGAAACCCCAATACGATGACACCGACGTCATCGTGAAAACGGCGCTCGACTGGGAGCGGCATCTGGCTGAGACGAACGGCTGAACGCCGCTCCGCCGCGGTGGAAGCCCGATACAATGAACACCGCCACAAGGGCCACAAGCGGATCGGTGACTTCCGGAACGTGCCCGAGATAGTGGATTTGCAAGTATTCGAGGAGCGCCACTGGGACAATCGCTAGGGGAATGCTCCAGACCAACCGCAGATTGAGCTGCCACACCAGGTAAACCAGGCTGCCGTAGACGAACACTTTACGGCTCGCGGATAGCGCGTTGCCGAAGATCGATCCGTCGAGGAAGGATTCAAAAGGTAGCCAGCTAAACGGTAATGGCCGGGGAGACGGTATGAACGGATACAGCCCGGCGGCGAACAGCATCGCGATAAGCAGGATCAGCAGGACAATGACCTGCGATTTTCCCAGACGCGAAACGATCCCCCACCACAACACCACCGCAATGAGAGCGCCCGCCACCGCGGACGCCGTCACCGCGTTGGCAACGATTACAGCCTCCAGCGCGAACACCACAACGATGAGGGCCGGCAGCCAGTTGCTCCATCTGTCGTGGGGCCGCGCATGTTTGAGCAGATAGGCGACGATTAGCCAGGCAACGGCGTCGTGAAAGAGGGTCATCGGGTCGAGGGCCGGCCGTACAAACAACGGGTCGAAGCTGCCGAGAATGGCTTCGGTATTCAGCGACGGGATAAGGGGCAGGAGGCGGAAGACTATCCAGCTAAAAATAAGGATCACCGGTACGACGTGCGGCCGGTTCGCATCCCGCGTGAATCTCGCCACATAACCGCGGCAGCCGACGCCGACCAGGATACCGGCCCACACCCCGCTGAGGTTCCACAGCGCGTCTTGCATATTTGCGTCGCGCGAGGGGAGATAGAGCTGTGCGAGTTGCGTCGCAAGGGCGAATGCGCCGCCGAGGATTGTCACGTAGGCGATGCGGCGCGCCAGTGGTTTGGATTGCCACCCGGCGACGACGCCAAGAAAGCCGAACGGGAAAAACAGGATGATGTTTCCCAGAATATCATTGGGATGGTGGCTGTGGTTGCAGCACGACGCCACGAACGCCCGGATCAAAGCCGGGTCGATATCGCGCGGCCTGAAATCGAACGGAAAGAACGAGCCGTAGGCGATCAGCACGGCGACCGCGATCCACAGTCTAATCACCATATCGGCGTGCCGAATCTGATTGAGCGGTAGATAATCAAACGATTCACAGACATCGGTTACGGTATAGCCTTGGTCAACACCTTAGGGGAATTCCATTCACGATTAAGTGCCGGCCTTGGCACCCCGTACCGTCAGCCCGCCTGACTCCGAGATCCGAGTATGGCCGATTTTATTCTTTGTCCCGGCGCCGGTGGTATTGCGTTAGCGCGCCTTGCGGCGGAACGCATGACCGATGCAGGTCTGTCTTTCGATGTTGTCGCCGATGGCCCGTGGGGCGCCCTCCTATTGCGCGAAACCGACAACGATCCGCACGAAAGCTTCGCTGCGTTCGACAACGGCGACTTTATCCTGCGCAGCGGTTTCTTCAGCCGGGAGGGTAAGGCCGGCCGCTCCGCCCTGGAAAACTTTTTTCGAGCCTTCGATCCGGCGCGGCCCGGTCTGCAGGACGCTATGGGGCAGTTCTGCCTCGTCATCCGCAAGGCCGGTAAGATTTATCTGCTCAGCGATGCGTTGGGCTGCAACAAGATTTACCACGACACCGGTCATCTGGTGTTCTCCAACCTGTTTGTCGGGGCGGCGGAGAATGCCGGGAGTCTCAGCCTCGACCTTCAAGGGTGCTACGAGTACGCGTGGAGCGCGGTAACGTCGGGTGAGAAAACCTTCTTCCGCGAGCTACGCTGCTTGCCGGCCGAACATATGGCGAGTATCGCTGCGGACGGCGCAGTCGCTCTCTCAGCGTTGCCGCCGCTGGAATTGCACGAGGAAGATGACGCCGGATTCGATATAGATGGGACGGTCGAACGACACCTGGCGCGTTTGCGGCGCGTTATCGCCGACTATATTTCCGCGCTCGGCGGCCAGGTTAACTTGCTGGTCTCCGGCGGCTACGATTCCCGGTTGCTCCTAGCGCTGTTGCTCGACGCCGGAGTGCGGCCGCGGCTCACAGTCTACGGCCAACCATCCGACCTCGACTGCCGCATCGCCGCCGCCGTCGCCGAGGGCGAAGGCCTCGATTGCGAGCGGATCGATAAGTCGCGCGAACCTGTCACCAATGCGGCGGCGATTGCCGCGCAAGTCGCACACAACTATGGTCGTTTCGACGGCTGGAAGGTCTCCGGACTGTTCGACAACGGCGCCGACGCTGACGATCGCAGTGCACGGGTCGCCGGCGGTTGGCTCAAGATGAACGGCTCCGTCGGCGAGATCTATCGTAACTTTTTCTATTTGCCCGGCCGCCGGCTCTCGGCGCGCCAGCTCGTCGCCACATTCTATGCGCGCTATGATCCGTCAGCCTGCACGGCGGAATTCGATGCGGCGTCATACGAGACCCAATTGGCGGGGGAGGTCGAGACCGCGCTGCGCGTGACCGGCCGGCGGTTGACCCGCGCGCAAGTTGAACTGGCCTATCCGCTCTTCCGCGCGAGGTACTGGACAGCGCGCGACGTTCCGATCAATCAGGGGTTTGGGCCTTTCTTGGTGCCGTTCATGGAGCCGTCGGTAATCCGCGGCACGTGTGACATTCCGCTTGCTTGGAAAAACCACGGGCGGTTCGAGGCGCGTATGATTCGAAGCTTAAGCGCGCGTCTGGCGGCTTACCCCACCAGCTACGGTCACAGCTTCGCCGTAGATCCGCCTCTATCACGCGTTCTGCGATCGCAAACGACCTACCGCCGCCCCATATGGCTGCGGCGCCTGAGTTACCGGTTGCAGCAAAGAGGCGCGATCCAGAGGCCCTGGTATTTGAGCCCGGCTTATCTTGCCGCGGTGATCGATCCCGATCTGCCGGTAATGAGCCGGCTGTTCACGCCTTCGGCCATTCACGACAACGAAGTTTTCAACCGCGTCGCCACATTAGAGTACCTTTGCGAAAAACTTAGAAACTTTAGTGTTTAGTGTCTGTAATAATCAGGACACATCAATGTAATATAAATGAAAAGAAACGAGCGTAGTATATGTTGCGTATTATTACTATTATGGTGCGGATAATTATTCATTAATATTGCGTTAATTTATTCTCCCTAAGGTACCACAAGACATCGATCTCATTTGGAGCGGAGCTGGGCGTGCATCCGGCGTCCCATCTTTTTGCCAATGTTGGCCGCGACAATGAGACAGAGCGCTTAGCAGAAGGCAGAGCTGACGATGGATGACCGGGTTACGGGCCCCCTGGACGATTGCACCGCCCCTAACAAAGTGCGCCACCGCAAGGTGCGTAGTTGGCTGGCTTTTTCGGCGCTAATATTAGTAGCCGCCGCCGGTTACGGAGTCCTGTTCTGGGTGTTTGATATCTGGTCGGGCGGTTAGAAGCGATTCCGGCAACCAACTGCTGTTGTCCGAAACGATGGATGACCGGTTTTCGAGGCGCGTAGCTCAGCGGCAGAGCGCTGCTTTTACTCGGCAGAGGTCGGAGGTTCGAATCCTACCCGCGCCTACCAGCCACATCGACCGGCACTCGCGTCAGATATTTTGTTTTTAGGAATCGGTCTTCGTTTCAGCCGGGGTTGTTACGGCTAAAACAAATAACGTACGAAGCCGAAGCCGGCGAGCCAGCCGCCCGCGCTCAACAAGACCCAAAATGACACGGCGCGCTCTATCGGCCAGACCTGTTCGGCTTGATAGCCGGCGTGGTCGGCAACCCGTGGGGCATCCAAGCTCGCGATCGTTTGTTCGCTTAACGCAACCCTCGGTACGATAAAGTGCTTCGATGTCGTCATTGGGCACCCGTGCTGAATTATTCAGGGGGTAACCATCGCGCCTATTTGTTAACGAACTGATAACGGAACAAATGGGATGTAATTCGATCAAAGTCCCATCAAATCAGAACAAACACCATTGATTTGGTCTATATGTAGCGTGTTTGTCAACAATTATTGCTAGATGTTGTGGCGCTTACGTAAACGTTATGGTTAGGACTGCGCGACATGATGCAGGGCATCGAGGGCGTTTCGATGTGGCGGGAAGCCGCGCGGGGGGCGTTGTCGATGGTCGCCGTTTGCGCTACCAAGGCCCCGCCATCCTGGCCGGAGCCGTTTGATCAGAATTATGTGAAAGGCCATCGATGACACGCCGACGGCCGTCCTCGGGACGAATCCATCCGGTTATATTATGCGGCGGCTCGGGAACCCGGCTGTGGCCGTTATCGCGGCAGCTCTACCCCAAGCAGCTGCTGCCCCTTGTATCGTCACATTCAATGTTGCAGGAAACCGCGCGCCGGGTGCGACCGGGTGACCGGTTTCACCCGCCGCTGGTGATCTGCAACGAAGAACAGCGGTTTCTGATCGCTGAGCAATTGCGGGAAAGTGGCATCGAGCCGCGCTCCATCGTGCTCGAGCCGATGGGCCGGAACACCGGGCCGGCTGCGGCTGTTGCGGCTCTTATGGCGCTGGAAAATGACCCGAACGCGGTGTTGCTGTTGCTACCGTCGGACCATGTCATCGGCCGGCCGCGGCGCTTCCAAGCCGCCATAGATAGCGCGGCCAAGGCGGCGAGATCGGGCAATCTGGTGACTTTCGGTATGGAGCCCGACGGCCCCGAAACCGGCTATGGCTATATCCGCCGGGGCGCCAAGCTGCGTGGCGGCAGCGGGTGTTTCCGCGTCGACCGTTTCATCGAAAAGCCCAACCGGAAGTCGGCGGAGAAGCTGCTCGCCGACGGCGACGTTTACTGGAATAGCGGCATGTTCGTCATCAGCGCCAAAGTGCTGCTCGAGGAATTCGAGCGCTACGAGCCGAAAATACTCACCGCCTGCCGGCGCGCGCTAGCGAGCGGCACGACGGATCTGGATTTCTTCCGGCTCGACGCCAAGGCGTTCGCCACGGCGCCGGCATTGCCGATCGACGTGGCGGTTATGGAGCGCACCGAACACGCTGCCGTCCTGCCGGCCGATATCGGTTGGAGCGATGTCGGGTCCTGGTCGGTGTTGCGCGATCTGGGAACCGCCGACGCCAAGGGCAATGTCAAGGCGGGCGATGTGGCCTTGCATAAGGTCACCAATTCCTATGTCCGAAGCGAGGGGCCGCTGGTGAGTGTCATCGGACTAGATGACGTCATCGTCGTTGCGACCGATGATGCCTTACTCGTCACGGCTGCCGATAGCGCGCAGGATGTTGGCCAGATGGTCAAGAAACTAGACAAGGCCGGGCGCTCCGAACCCACGTCTCATTCGACCGTGCACAGGCCTTGGGGGTCGTATCAAACGATCGATTTGGGCGACGGCTATCAGGTCAAACGCATTACGGTGAAACCGGGTGGGCGGTTATCGCTGCAGTATCATCACCACCGGGCGGAGCACTGGGTTGTGATTCAAGGGCGCGCCGACATCGTGCGCGGAGACGAGGAACTTGTGCTGCGGGAAAACCAATCGACCTATATTCCCACCGGCGTGAAGCACCGGTTGGAGAATAAGGGACGCTCGCTTCTGCAGCTCATCGAAGTGCAAACGGGAAGCTATCTTGGCGAAGACGACATCGTTCGCCTCGACGATGTCTATGGCCGGAACTGACCGCCGTAGAGGCTGATTAGCTAAGCCTGTGCTTGCCGTCGTTGTAGTGCGAACTGCGCAGGCGTACCGCCGGACCGTTGTCCTGGAAGAAGAACTCCGCGCCTGCGGCCTCGAGGGCCTCTTGTACTCGCTGAATACTACTGACGTTTCCAGTTACGGCGCCGCTGCCTTTTTCCATGCGCTGCACGGTAGTAATGTGGAGGCCGGCCCGTTCGGCAAGTTCGCGCGCGGACCATCCGAGGAAAGCCCTTGCGGCTCGAATCTGTTCGCATACCAGCATGAATTAATCGCCGTTTCCCATTAATATGCGGCGAATTTACGGGCGATTTATGAAAAATTCGGAAATGCCGACGGTTAATACCGCCGCGGTAATGAGTAGTTCAAACCACCATAGGTTTATTTCGCGCGCGTCGGAGGTCGCGCCGCGGACGCGCCGGGCCGGATACTCAAGCCGTGCGTTAAAATACTGCAATCATTAACACTTATTAATCTTTGCGCGAGCTTAAGTAGAGCAAGTTACGGCCAATATTGTTGAGATTTTAATGTTGGCGAGCTATTAATACCGACAATATATATTGCGGCAGATCGGCATATCCGTTGGCTGGGTTTTGCCGTTAACTATATGTCTTGCAAGACTATTTGCCGCGACCGGAGAGACAACATCTTTTGATGAGTGCCGTTCGGCGGATCGGCTAAAATCGAATGCATCATTCCCCGAGCTGTTTCAATAAGGGGCGGAGAGGACCGAAATCGTGCCAAGATTGACGAAACCAATCCAAATCGCGACGCTTGCCATTATGGCGTCTGTGGCGCTTCCGATTGCTTTGCCAGGCGGGACCGCCTTCGCCATCACTACCGACCAGTTCGTCGACCGGGCGCAGGAGTACTACGATCAGGGCGAGTTGCGTTCGAGCATCATCGAGCTCAAGAACGCACTACAACAGAATCCCGATAACGCAGCAGCACGGCTGCTTCTCGGTCGGGTCTATCTCGACGCGTTCGATGTCATATCCGCGGAAAAAGAACTTTTGCGGGCGCAGAACCTGGGGGTCGTTTCCACGGATTTGACCGAGGCGCTCGGTCGCGCGTGGCTGTCGCTGGGCCGATTTGATGAGATATTGGAGGAAATCGCCGCAGACGATGCAGCACCGGCGCCGCACCAGGCGACAGTTCTGGCGTTGCGGGGCTGGGCGCTGGTGGGGCTGACGCGCTCCGCCGAAGCAATGAGGGATTTTCAGGCCGCGTTGGGACACAATCCCGAAAATGCGGAAGCCCACGCCGGTATCGGACGCGTGGCTTTCTTGCAGAACGACCTTACCGCTGCGGGAGAGAGTCTTTCGAAGGCGGAGACGATAGATCCAAAAGCGCAGAGTGTCTTGCGGCTGAAGGGTGATTTGAATTTTGTGCTCCGCGCCTACGAGGAATCCGAAACGG
Source organism: Alphaproteobacteria bacterium (assembly GCA_965267185.1). Taxonomy (GTDB): domain Bacteria; phylum Pseudomonadota; class Alphaproteobacteria; order UBA6615; family UBA6615. The sequence continues at coordinate 172,523 of OZ253937.1, forward strand.
CTTACCGGGAACTTAGTGATACATACCCTCATATTTCTCACATCCTTTTGCTCGCGAACGCCCAGGCCGTTCAGGGTGAATTAGATGAAGCGCTCGCTGGCGCTAATCGTGTGTTGCGGGTGGCGCCGGGGAATCCTGCGGCGGGATATCTGCGGGCTCTCGTTTCATACCAAAAGAAGGAGTATCGGCAGGCCAAGCAGCAGGTCGATCGTCTGGTTCAGCTGATTCCCGATCATATGCCGTCGCAACTTCTCGCCGGTGCGACAAACTTCGCTCTGAATAATAATGAACAGGCGCTCACGTTCTTGCGGCGCTATGTGAATGCGTTGCCAGACGATCAGAACGCGCGTCGATTGCTCGGCGCGACGCAGCTACGGCTTAACGATTCCCAAGGCGCCCGCGAAACGCTAAAGCCGCTCGAAGAGGGTGTGGCTGACGATGATGCCATCCTATTGGCGCTCATAGGCTCAGCCGCACTTCGCTCGGGCGATCTCGAAAGCGGCCAACAGTTCCTAAAGCAGCTTGTTAAAGCGCAACCGGAAAACTCCGTAGCTCGGGCTCATCTCGGCGCGGTCGAGCTAGCTCTGGGCAATGCTGATCAGGGTATTGTCGACCTGGAAAAAGCGCTTGAGATCGACCCGAACCTGGACCGCGTTCTCTATTCCATTATCGTCTTTCATATTTCCAATGGCGACTATGAGAAGGCGCTCGACGCGGCGGGACGCTTGCGCGACAAGTTTCCCGACAACGCGCAGGCACACACACTTCTCGGTGCCGCTCATGTCGGCCTCGGCGACATAGACGCGGCGACAGTCGCTTTTGAGAGAGCGATCGAAATTAAACCCGGCGTTACCGATGCCAGTTCCAACCTCGCCAACATCAAGATGAGTGAGGGAAAACCGGAAGAGGCCCGCGCGCTTTACGAAGACGTCCTCGAGCACAATCCCGACCATCTGAGAACATTGCTGCGGCTCGCTGAGGTCGAGAAACAACTCGGCCAGCCGGCCAGGGAATTGGAATTGCTCGAGCAAGCTGCCCGGCAAAATCCGGAGTCGTTGGCGGCCGCGATATTGCTGGGCCGCGCCTACATGGAGCGCGACGAACCGTTGAAGGCGCTGGACGTTACGGCGGACTTGGTCGACGGAGATTCCGAAGATAGATCTGCATTGGAAGTGGTGGCGCAAGCGTATCTGCGAAGCGGAAACCCCGAGAGGGCACTCGGTTTCTTTCAACGCTTGGCTGAGTTGAGCCCAGGCGAAGCTGCGGGGCATTTCAATGTGGCGCGCGTTTATGAGGAGTTGCGCAATTTCCCCGAGGCCGACGCTGAGCTTAAAAAAGTGCTTGAAATCGATGCCGAACATCGCGGGGCGAAGTTCGCGCGCGCGCGTGTGTTGGCCGCACAAAGGGATTTCGACGAAGCGAAGCAAATTCTCGCCGAACTCGACGCGGCGAACCCCAATTCGCCCCTTATCCTCGATCAGCAAGCCCGAATCGCCATGGCGGAGCGGCGCCCGGGCGAAGCGGTAGCGCTGCTGAAGCGGGCACTCGAGGTTCGCGACAACAGCCGTTTGACGGTTCTTCTCGCTCAGGCGCATGCGCAAAACGGTGCGATCGAAGAAGGCGTGGCCACCCTCAATTCCTGGCTTGGCCGGTTTCCCGATGACGTTCAGGTTCGGAGCTTCCTGGCGCGGTCATATTTGCAGCTCGAACAATATGACAATGCGAGAAAGCAATACGGTGAAGTCGTAACGCGGCTTCCCGATAATGTGGCCGCCCTCAACAATCTAGCCTGGCTCGAATGGCGTTTGGGCAACTCCGACTCAGGACTAACTCATGCGCGCCGGGCGCTTGAATTGGCGCCCGACGACGGCCGTGTCATGGATACACTTGCGGTGATTTTGGTAGATCAAGGCAATAGCGCCGAAGCGCTGCCACTGCTCCGCCGCGCCACCCAATTGTTGCCCCAGAGCGCCGCGATTCGCTTCCATCTTGCGCAAGCATTGGCGGCGGAAGGCGACATGGAGACGGCACGAAGCATTCTTACCCAGCTCGTTGGCATCGACCGCGAGTTTGCCGAGCGCGCTGACGCCGAAGCGTTACTTCAGAGTTTGCAATAGTACGATCGGCTGCCCATTAGCTCAGAGTTCGTTTCGTTGCCCGCGGCGCTAAATAGATAAGAGCGGAATGGGGAGGGTGGCACCGTGCTGAGGCTGACGAGATTATTTCTGGTCGCCGTCTTCGCCGCCCTATTGAGTAGCCCCGCGCTCGCGGTGACGACCGATCAGTTTGTCGATCGCGCGCAAGAGTTCTACGAGCGTGGCGAGCTGCAAGCCAGCGTCATCGAACTCAAAAACGCGCTGCAGCAAAATCCCGATAGTGCCGCCGCCCGGCTGTTACTTGGCAGAGTCTATCTCGAAGCGTTCGATCCTGCATCGGCCGAAAAAGAGCTGCTGCGAGCGCGTAGCCTAGGGGTCGTTTCTCCTGTCCTAACCGAAGCGCTCGGTCAGGCTTGGCTGCGCTTGCGGCGCTTTGACAATATTATCGACAACATCGAAGCCGATCCGTCCGCTTCGCCCCGGCATCGCGCAAACGTTCATATATTGCGCGGTGGTGCGCTACTGGGGCTGGAACGCGCCGCGGAGGCGGCGGAAAGCTTCCACGCGGCTCTGACCGATGATCCCCGCAACGCTGAAGCGCTAGCGGGGCTGGGACAAATAGCCTATTCGCGGAACGATCTGGACACTGCCGAGGCGCGCTTGGCGGAGGCGCTCGCCGCCGATCCGGGATCGCTGAGAGCGCTGCGGCTCAAGGGCGATATGAACTTCTCGCGGGGTGATTTCGCGGAAGCCGAAGTGGCGTACCGGCAATTGGTCCATGCGTTTTCCGATATCCAGAGCAATCTGTTGCTAGCCTACGCGGTTGCTGCGCAGGGCAAGCACGATGCGGCGCTGACGATAATTCACCCGGTGCTGGATGTCGCGCCGGAACATCCCGGCGTCGGCTATCTGCGAGCCCTTGTGGCGTTCCAGACTAAAGATTATGAGGCTGCCAAGTTTCACGTCGATCAGCTCGTGCAAGTGCTGCCCGACCATATGCCGACGCACCTGCTTGCAGGCGCAACCAATTTTGCGCTCAAGAACAATGAGCAGGCGCTGAGCTTCTTGCGGCGTTATGTGAACGAGCGGCCCCAAGACGGCGCGGCGCGGCGGCTGTTGGCGGCAACTCAACTGCGGCTTGGCCAGGCGGGCGATGCAAAAGAAACGCTCGCACCGCTGCAGGAAGACCTTGCCCCCGACGACGCCGCGCTGTTGGCCCTTATCGGCACTGCCGCCCAGCGCTCAGGCGACCTGGAAGAAGGGCAGCAATATTTGTCGCGGTTGGTTGAAACCCAGCCGGAAAATCCCGTGGCGCGGGCGCATCTGGGCGCTATCGAACTCGCGCTCGGCCGGACCGACGACGGGATTCTCGAACTAGAGAAAGCGCTCGAACTCGATCCAACGGTGGATCGTGTCCTTTATTCCATCGTCGTTTCGCATATCTCGAACCGGGACTATCAGCGCGCTTTCGACGTGGCGGTGAAACTGCGCGATAGGTTCCCAAAGAATGCACAAGCCTGGACCCTGGTGGGCGCCGCCTATGCCGGGCTTGGCGATTTCGGCGCAGCGTCCGGCGCCTTTGAAAGGGCGCTGACGATCCGCCCAGGTGCGACCGATGCCGGCTCCAGCCTGGCGAACCTTAAAATACGCCAGGGAAATATGGAGGCAGCCCGCACCTTGTATCGGCATGTCCTCGAGCATAATCCCGACCACTTGCGAACGTTGCTGCAGCTGGCTTTGCTCGAAAACCGTCTCGACCGGCCGACCGAAGAGTTAGGTCTACTAGAGCGCGCGGTGGGCCTGTATCCCGAATCGCGTGACGCTCGAGGGTTGCTGGGGCGCGCCTATATGGAGCGTGGTGAGCCGTTGAAAGCGCTCGACGCGACGGCCGATTTAGTCGATTTGGACTCCGATGATGCGGCGTTGCTCGAGATCGTGGCCGGTGCGTACCTGCGCATTGGAAATGCCGAGCGGTCGCTTGGTTTTTTCCAGCGTTTGGTTGAACTGGATCCCGACAATACGGCGGCACGCTTCGATTTGGCGCGTGTCTACGAGCGGCAGGAGAACTTTAGCGAGGCCGATTCCCAGTTGCGTAAGGTGCTCGCGCTCGATGCGCGGCACCGCGGCGCGAAGTTTGTTTTGGCACGGGTGCGTGCGGCCCAGCGCGATCTTGCCAGCGCCAAGGAACTTGTCGCCGAGCTCAAGGCCCAGAATCCCAATTCGCAGGCCTTGCTCGATTTAGAGGCGCGGATCGCTTTAGCGGAAAAGAGACCTGCCGATGCCGTTGGGCTGCTCGAACGCGCCCATGCGATGCGCGACAACCGGCGTGTTTTGATTCTACTGGCCAAGGCTCAGGCACGCGCCGGCGCGGTCGATGCGGGCATGACGACGTTGCAAGATTGGCTTGACCGGCATCCCGACGATGTGCAGGTCCGCCAATTCCTCGCGCGTTCCTATCTGGAGTTGGGGCGCTATGATGACGCGCACACGGAGTATGGCGAGTTGGTCGCGCGCCTTCCCGACAATGTGGCGGCGCTTAAACGCTTGGCCTGGCTCGACTGGCGGCTCGGCAGCGGCGAGCAAGGCTTGGTCCGCGCGCGCCGGGCCCTCGAACTGGCGCCCAACGACCCGGAGGTGATGGACACCCTCGGGGTGATTTTGGTGGATCAAGGCGAGAGCGCCGAGGCATTACCGTTGCTCCGGCGGGCCAACCAATTGCTGCCTCACCGTCCGTCGGTCCGGTTTCATCTTGCCCGGGCGTTGGCGGCGGACGGTGATGAGGAGACGGCGCGCCGGATTCTCATCCAGCTCGTCGGCATCGACCGTGAGTTTGCCGAGCGCGCCGAAGCCGAGGCCTTGCTACGGCGCTTGCGGTAGGCGGCGACAGCCGCATTTGCGTCTAAATTTCCCAATTAGCGGCGCGATTCCGGGCTAAATCGGTACCGGGCAACGGCTTTTATTTGCCCCGAATCTGCGGTGCTAAATATAACCGCCCCCTAATCTCATTCTATTCAAACAATGAAAGGAAGGATGAAATTGCGATCGCCTAAAAAGCGTCATTTTTTGCCAATAAGGAACGTCGTCTCAAATTCGGCTTGGGGAGCCGGTCAGGCGCGGTATCCGGCGAATTTGGTGAATAGTTTATTAAGGCTGGATCGCAACTTGGCCAAATAATTAAGACGGCTTTAACGGTTCCTAAGCGAAACTATTGATGCAGGAATTTGTCCCAGTTGGGGGCCGGTCTATTCGGCCATGCGGGAGACGGTGCGGGGGTGTAGCGCCGGCTCTAGGAGGAGAGCCCGAAAGGGAAGCAGGTAGCGATGACTTCTCATACCGCTCATACGGATCGTGGAGACGCAATGTCTCTCCACAAAGATGCGTCGGTGCCCGATGGCCGTGCGCGCACTCCAAGCTTAGCGGAAACCTACCATATGTACTTTGATATCGTCCTGGCAGACACAGACGAGTTGCGCGAAGAAGCCTACCGATTACGCTATGAGGTTTACTGCGTTGAAAACGCATACGAAGACCCCGCCGAGAACCCCGGCGGTTTCGAACGGGATCAGTATGACGAAAATTCCGTTCATGCGTTGCTGGTCCACCGGTCCAGCGGGCTGGTCGCTGGAACCGTCCGGCTGATTTTACCCTCGCCCGAAGCGCCGGCGCGCAGTTTCCCTATTCAGAATCTGTGCGACGACCCGATCTTCGAAAACCCGGATATTTTGCCGATTCAAAGAACCGCCGAGATATCGCGATTCTGCGTTTCGAAAAAGATGCGCCGCCGTCAGACCGACCGGAAATATCCGAACGAGACCGAATTGGTGCCGTCGGCAGACAGCCGGCGGGTGATCCCGAATATGATGCTCGGGCTGCTCGAAGCCGGTGTCATGTTAAGCGTGCAGAATGGCGTGACCCATTGGTGCGCCGAGATCGAGCCGGCGTTGTTGCGGCTGCTGGCGCGCAGCGGAATTTATTTCGATCCGATCGGGCCGCTGGTCGACTATCACGGCATGCGTCAGCCTTGCTACATCCCGCTCGAAACCATGCTGTCGCGTACCCGCGAGGAAAAGTACGAAGTGTGGGAACTTCTCACCGGCGGCGGCGCTCATCTGAGCGGGTTCGGTAATTTCGGCGCCGAAGCCGACATGGCGCTCGCGATCTAATCATGTTCGCCCGAGGCTCGGACGGCGGGCCATCTGCCGCAGAATTTTCCTTCGACGAAGCCTTCGACCGCAACATCGGTTGGGTCACGACGCGGGAGCAGCAAGTCTTGCGCGGCAAGAAAGCGGCGATCGCCGGGATGGGCGGCGTTGGCGGCGTCCACCTTCTGACCCTCGCCCGCTTGGGCATCGGCAACTTCCATATCTCCGATTTCGATGCGTTCGAGCTGGCGAATTTCAATCGCCAGATCGGTGCGACCGTCGACACGGTCGGGCGGCCGAAGGCCGAAGTACTCGAGGAGATGGCCTACGCGGTCAATCCCGAACTCGACATCACCGTTTTTCCCGACGGCATCGATGAAGACAACATCGACGCTTTTCTCGATGGGGTCGACGTTTTTATCGACGGGTTCGATTTTTTCGTGCTCGACGTGCGCGCGAAAGTATTCAAGCGCTGCGCCGAGCGCGGCATACCGGCGATTACCGCTGCGCCGATCGGCATGGGCACCGCCTACCTCGTGTTCATGCCAGGCGGCATGACCTTCGAAGAGTATTTCCGCCTCGAGGGACTGCCGCTGCAGCAGCAGTACGTCAACTTCTTCATGGGCTTGGTGCCGAAGGGGCTACAGAGCGCCTACCTGGTGGATCCGGGCCGCCTCGACCTGGCGTCGCAGAAAGGCCCGTCCTCGATGATCGGCTGCCAGCTTTGCGCCGGTGTGGCCGGCGCCGAAGCGGTCAAGGTGCTACTGGGCCGTGAGCCGGTTCGCGCGGCGCCCGCCTACCATCAGTTCGATGCTCATACGGGCAAGTATTTTGTCGGCCGCCTGCGCGGCGGCAACAATAACCCGCTTCAGCGGTTCAAGCTGAAAAAGGCCTATGCTCATTTCGCGTCGCTGTCGCCCGAACGGGAGCCGTCGCCCACCGAAGGGCTCGACAGCGAGATCAAGCAAATCATCGACGTGGCGCGTTGGGCGCCGAGTGGCGACAACACGCAACCCTGGCGGTTCGATATCGAAGACGAAGACAGTCTGACGGTCCATGTCCGTGACCAGTCCGACGACGATGTCTACGACTACAAGGGCGGCCAGCCGTCGCTGTTGTCCACCGGGGCGATGTTGGAGACCATGCGGATCGCCGCGTCGGAATTTGGCCGCACGCTGGTGTGGCAATATAGGGGCGCCGAGGGCCATCACCACCGGATCAAGGTGCAGTTGCTGAAAACGCCCGGCACCAAGCCCGACCCGCTCTTGCCGTTCACAATGGAACGCTCGGTCGACCGCGAGCCGTATCAGACAAAACCGCTGACCGTGCGTGAGAAAGCCGCACTCGTCAGAGCGGCGGGCGACGATCTGGAGGTCCGGTGGCACATCGAGCTGGACGAGCGGTGGGAGATGGCCAAGCTGAGCGGTTTGGCGACCGACATTCGCCTTCGGATCCCCGAAGCGTTCCGCATTCACCAGAGAATTCTGGATTGGACCCGCAAGTTCAGCCCCGACGGCATTCCCGCCGGCGCGATCGGGCTGGATGCGCTGACCTTGAAGATCATGCGCTGGGCCCTTCAGGATTGGAAACGCGTGGCACGCATGAACCTTATGCCGGCCGCCACCCTGATGGCGCGGGTGCAGATGGATTATATGCCGGGGCTTTTCTCGGCGGCGTATTTCACGCTGACCCGTAAGGAGACGCCCAAGCCGGGCACCGATACGGCTGAGTCCGTGCTGCGCACCGGCATGTCGCTACAGCGGTTCTGGCTCACCGCGACAAGCCTGGGCTTAGCGATGCAGCCGGCCATGGCGACGGTGATCTTCGCCGATTATGGACGTCACGACATCGAGTTCACCGCCAGTCCCAAGATTCGGCGGCGGGCGCGTCAGTTGGCGCAACGGCTCGATGAAATCGAGCCGGACGGCGGCGACAATCTTCTGTTTATGGGGCGGATCGGTAAGCCTCGCCTCAAGCGGGTGGGGCCGCGCTCGGTCCGCCTGCCGGTCGACCGGCTGATCTCGAAGGACGTGTCCGACGCCGCACCGGCGCAACGGGAAGAAGATACGTCGGCCGAACCCGCTGAGGTTCGCGAGGCGGTTTAACTTATCGTGTCTGCCTTCCATCCTTCGAGATGCGATCTGCGATCGCTCCTCAGGATCAGGTGCCTGACTTACACAAGTTAACAAGAACCTCATGGTTCGCTTGTCGAAGCATGAAACGGTGCGCCCTCGTCCTTCGACAGGCTCAGGATGAGGGCATAACTTCGAATAAACAAACCCCCGGACGAAGGTCGCGGGGGCCAGCTTACTCCAGATAAACAAACCCCCGGACGAAGGTCGCGGGGGCCAGCTTATTTCAGATAAACAAACCCCCGGACGAAGGTGGCGGGGGCCAGCTTACTCCAGATAAACAAACCTCCGGACGAAGGTCGCGGGGGCCAGCCTATTTCAGATAAACAAACCCCCGGGACGAAGTCCCGGGGGTTTGGGTGAAACCATACAGTTTCTTTTTTTGTTTTTGTTGCCCTTAGCTGACGGCACCGAAGCTACGGCGCTGACGGCGCGTGGCCAAGAAGCCGAAGGCGATCAGAGCGATACCGAACATGCCAAGCGTCGAAGGCTCGGGGACCGGGAAGAAGATCTGGCCGCCGCCGCCGATTTCAGCGATGAACGGATTGGGCTGCTCACCGGTTGCGTCAACGATCGTCAGGCCCTGGGTGTTACCGCCAAGGGTCATGATTTCGTAGAACGGCGTCGGATCGCTGAAGAGGTCAAGGAAAACTTCCGAGAAGTCGGTCACGATGACTTCGAAGTTGCCTTCAGCAGCATCGACCGGATCGACGTTGGCGTCGCCCCGTCCGAGGAGCGTCGCTGAGGCGAGGAAGATGTCTTCAGCGCCGCCTCCGGCAACCGCAGGATCAGAGAGATCGTCCAGGCCGTTGGAAAGCGAACCCGGCAGAACACCTGTGTTTGCCGCAGGGGTAAACGTTGTGTCCTGATCGGTATCGATGAAGAAGTTGACCTCGAACGAGCTGAACTCGACTTCGATAAAACCAGGCTGCACCGCCGAAGCTGTCGCCGTGCCCGATGCCGAAAACAGGCCGTACACATTGTATCCAATAGGTGCGATGGCGTTTAAGGCAGAAGCGATCGGTGTGTTGGAATCGTCGTTATAAGAGCTCCAGGTGATGATGCCCTTCTCGAAGAAGATGTCATCGCCGTCCAGAAACGTCGGACCGGTCTGTTCCTGCTCGATAACAGCAGTATAGGTAAAGCCGATGTTGTCGACGCCCGTTAGCGTGCCACCGAAACCGCCGCCGGCGCACAAGGCTGTGCCGCCGCACGTTTCATCGATGCTGAAATTCGCGCCAAAGTCCTGCGCATGGGCGCTTCCGGGCTGGTGCACAACGCCGATGGCGAGTGCAAAGAACGCTACCGCGCCCATAAACACCAAGCTCGATAAAGCTTTGTCTAAGTACTTCATGGTTTCACCTCCAATTACGATGGGCTTCATGCCCACGCCCCATTTAATGCAATGGCTGTGCCACAATGAATTTTCTTTATTTATCAATAGGTTATGTTTTGGACGTCTAGAAACGACCCGGGAATTGTAAAGTTTAGCGACAGTTTCTGAGGCCGTAAAAATCGGCTTTTTGCCGCTCTGAGTCCTTCGAGACCAAAAATACTGTTATTTTTCAATAGTATAATCGAGTTTTCGTGCGGTATTGGAGAGTGTTCGATTTTTTTACACATTTGCGGACATTTAACACCTGACTGCGATATTGTTGTGCGTGGTCATTGATCGCAGGAAAAGCCCGGAAAACCGTTATAATCAGGCCGGCTTCCATACTAGAGGCATTGAGTAAGTGTTTGTAGGACAATATCGAATCTGCGATCTAACATTGTCTGTCAAACGAAATTCCCGGTGCGAATACGGCTTTAGCTGCGCAACCTCAAACGAGCTCTTCGATACGCCCTAATACCGCGCCATGTCTGATCCAACCCTGCAAATCGGTCTATTTGGTTACGCGGCTGGCGCCCTCGCTTATCTCGCTCTTGCGGGCGTGCTGCTGCGCGGCTGGACGGGGCGGGTGCAGGGGACGGTTCTCATCGCCGGTTGTTTTGCGACGGCTGCCTGGGCGGCTGCCGAGACCCATCGGATATGGACCGGAACGGTTCTTGAATCGACTACTGTTGGGCTGCTCAACCACCTGCATCAAGGCCTGTGGGTCGCTTTTCTGTGGGTCCTGTTACATCCCGATTTCCCGAAAGGCTTAGGCGCGCGCGAGAATCGCGCCTCGACGTTGCGCGGCGGTCTTTTGCTCCTGATTTGGCTGGTGATCGGCGTGTTCGAGGTCGAGCCCGCGGTCATCGGCCAGCAATTACAGTTGCTGGCCCGCCTGGTTTTGGTTGCGGCGGGGCTGGTGTTGGTCGAAAACCTGTACCGCCGGGCGACTGCTGATGCGCGCTGGGGCTTGAAGTTCCTGTGTATCGGGCTCGGCGGGATGTTCGTCTACGACCTGTTTCTCTACGCCCACGCCATGCTGTTTTTCGCCGTCGATCCGGCGCTGCATGCCGCCCGCGGCGTTATCATCACGCTTGCGGTGCCTTTGTTGGCGGTGGCGGCGCGGCGCAACGATTTGTGGCGCACCAATCTGACGGTTTCCCGCTCGACCGCCGTGCATACAACGGCCTTGATCATGAGCGGCGTCTATCTATGCCTGATGGCGGTGGCGGCGGTTTATGTACGCCAAGTCGGTGGTGGGGCCGGGGCGGCGTTTCAAGCGGTCTTTCTGTTCGGCGCGATCGCGCTGTTGGCGGTTGTGCTGGCGTCGCGCGCCTTTTGGGCCAACCTCAAGACCTTCACCGGCCGCCATTTCTTCGACCTGAAATACGACTATCGCGAGGAATGGCTGCGGTTCAGCCAGACCCTTTCCGAACGGGATACCGAGCTGCCGCTCGAAATTCGTATCGTGCGGGCGGTCGCCGATGTTGTGGAAAGCCCCGCCGGCGCCATGTGGCGGCGCCAGGACGGCCATTTCGCGTTGATGTCAACCTGGAACGTCGGCGCCGAAAGCCTTGATGCCGCTGATAGCGAAGAACTCGCTCAGTATCTGCAAGAGACCCGCTCGGTTGTCGACATCCGCGATGTTGAGGCCAATCCGAGCAAATACATCGGCTTCACAGTGCCGGCGTCGCTAAGCCGGATCGAGCGCGGTTGGATTATTGTGCCGTTAATCTTTCACGACTATCTGCACGGGTTCGTGCTGTTGACGCGGCCGCGCGCGCCCCGCGTACTGGATTGGGAAGACGTCGATCTCTTGAACACCATGTGTTACCACGCCACCAGCTATCTCGCCGAGCAACTGGCGGGGCGTCAGCTTGCCGAAAACCGTGAGTTTGAAAAACTCAATCGCCGTTTTGCCTTTGCCTTGCACGATATCAAGAACCTGGCCAGCCAGTTTTCGCTGGTCGCGGCCAATTTTGAAAGACATGGCGAAAACCCTGCTTTCCGGGCCGATATGGTATCGACGTTGAAAGACACCAGTGGGCAAATGAAACGGCTGATGCGGCGCTTGCAAGGCGATCAGGAAGTTGAAGGGAGCCGCACGAAAGTTATCCTCGAGCCGCTCATGCAAAAGCTGGTTTCGATCGACAGTCACGCGGCGGTCGAGCCCATGGGCAACCGCAATACCAGCGAGATCGCGGTGTTGGCCGATGAGGATCGGCTCGCCGCGGTGTTCCGTCACCTGATCGATAACGCAATCGAAGCGGTCGACGATAACGGTAGTGTACGGGTGTCGGTTCACAAGCATCAAAGCTCAGCTGTCGTCGAAATCATCGACAACGGCGTGGGCATGGAGGCCGATTTCGTCGCCAACGAGCTGTTTCGGCCGTTCCGGTCCACCAAGAAAGGCGGGTTCGGTTTGGGCGCATTCCAATGCCGCGATTATGTGCGCGAGCTCGGCGGCGATCTCGAGGTGTTCAGCAGTCCCGGGTCGGGCACGACCGTGCGTGTCATCCTGCCGGCGGTCGATGTCGCGGCGCCGGCCGATAGCGCTGCGGCGGCGCAATAGGCGATCCGGGAAGCGGTTAGAGACGGTATCAATGGCGGATAACGATATTCAGCTTCTCATCGTCGATGACGACGAGGCTTTGCAGCAGCAGCTACGCTGGGCGTTCGACGATGTCGCCGCCAATGTGGCGGGCAGCCGGGCCGAAGCGCTAGAGAAGTTTCGCGAAACCCCGACGCCGGTGGTTCTGTGCGACTTGGGCCTGCCGCCCGATAAAGACGGACCTTCGGAAGGTCTGGCGACCCTGGAAGGCATTCTTGCGATCGAGCCCAATACCAAGGTCGTGGTGATGACCGGCCAGACCGAGCACGAATACGCCGTTCGCGCAGTCGCGCTCGGCGCCTACGATTTCTATGCGAAGCCGATTGAGATCGAGACGCTGAACCTTATCGTACGCCGTGCCCTCAGCCTGCAGCAGCTCGAAGAGGAGAACCGGCGTTTAAAACAGGTCGACGGTCATATGCCGCTGCCCGGTGTCGTCGCACAAAGCCCGCAGATGCTGGAGGTTTGCGACACTGTTCGGAAGTTCGCCGATACCGCATTGTCCGTTCTGCTGCTGGGCGAGAGCGGCACCGGTAAGGAGCTCCTGGCCAATGCCCTGCATTCATTGAGTGAGCGGTCGGACGGTCCCTTTATCGCGCTGAACTGCGCCGCCATCCCCGAAGCTTTGCTGGAAAGCGAGTTGTTCGGCCATGAAAAAGGCGCGTTTACCGGCGCGGTGAGCCAGACCATCGGCAAGGTCGAGCAGGCCAACGGCGGTACACTGTTTCTCGACGAGATCGGCGATATGCCGATGCCGCTGCAGGCCAAGCTTTTGCGCTTTATCGAGGAACGGTCGATCGAGCGGGTCGGCGGCCGGCGCCAGATACCCATCGATACGCGGCTCGTCTCAGCCACCAATATGGATCTGGCCGCGGGTATCACCGATGGGGTTTTCCGCGGCGACCTCTATTACCGTTTGGCTGAGCTCGTGGTGGACATTCCGCCGCTACGCGACCGCACCGACGATATTATCCTGATCGCGCGTCATATTTTGGAAGAACAAGTGCGCGAATCGGGCCTTAAAAAACGCGAGTTTTCGAGCGGCGCCTTGAGCGCAATTCTGGCGCAATCCTGGCCGGGCAATGTGCGCCAACTACAAAATACGATTCGGCGGGCGGCGATCAACGCCGACCATGAAACCGTTCAAGAGGCGGATCTCGGCCTGGAATCTACAGCCGAACTGGATCCTTCGTTGGTTACGCTCAAGGCGTGCCGGGAGGAAGCAGAACGGATTGCCGTTACCCGCGCGATGAGCCAGGCCGGCGGTAATGTGTCGAAGGCGGCGCGAATTCTCGATGTGAGCCGCCCGACCGTCTATCAGTTGCTGCGCCAATACGAGCTAAACGAATAGTGAGAACGTCGATCGGCCACATCCGCGCCGGCGGTAAATTCCTTTACAGGCGGCGGTATTTTACCGATCATGCAATTACGGTTAACGAACCGCGTAAGTGTCTGTACAGACGCAGAGATAAAGGCGTAAGTATCTCAACGAATGCCGTTTGTTGTGTGTTGGTTTGGAAACTTCCGTTGGGGTAGTCGTTGCGAAGTTTTGGAGTACAGAATTGCCGGGGGGCTTCCGGAATCGGTTAAGTGGTTAGGGCTGGTGTTCTAGTCGAGTGTCCGCTGATGCAACAGAACATGAAATAGTCTGATTTGTTGTGGTCATTCTTCAACAGTAAAACTGGTTTAGCCGACTGATATCATTAACCGATCATTAACAACCGTTAACCATGATTATTTGTAGTGGGTCCAAGAACGGCTTTTTCTGTGCATTTTTGTTTGGTGTTTGTTTGTTTTATGGGATACAACCGAGCCAAGTTGGAGAGGTATCATGACGTTTAGTGCAGCGTTTCGCCGGTCGGCTAAGCTTTTCGCGAGCTTCGTGCTCGTGGCCGCCATCACTGGTTGCGCGAGTTTGGAAGAATTGCCGGCCTTGAGCGAAGAAGTCACGGCGGAACGGCCTTTCTATCGGATTGGTCCCGGCGACAATTTGAATATCTTCGTCTGGCAGAATCCGGACCTCACTACAACCATTCCGGTGCGCCCAGACGGGCGTGTTTCCGTGCCGCTCATGGAAGACCTTGAAGTTACAGGCAAAACGCCGACGGAGCTGGCGCGCGAAATAGAGGAAAAGTTAAGGGAATTTGTGCAGGATCCCTTAGTGACCGTCATGGTTACGGGTTTTGTGGGGCCATTCTCAGAGCAGGTCCGGGTGGTTGGCGAAGCGGCTAATCCCCAGGCGTTGCCCTACCGGGCCAATATGACCCTGTTGGATGTGATGATTGCTGTTGGAGGCTTAACGGAATTTGCGGATGGCAATGGCAGCACCGTGGTTCGGCGCGCCGATGGGCAGGAACAACAGTTCCGCGCCCGCCTTTCCGATCTGATCAGGGATGGCGATATTTCCGCGAATGCGCTGCTTCTCCCTGGTGATGTCATAATTGTGCCAGAGAGTTTCTTTTAATTAGCTGCGCCAAAAGTTTTTTCAGTCGACCGGCTCAAAGACCGATGGAACAGCTTCGTTTCTTGTTGGAGACTTGTTCAAGTGCTTGTTCGAGTAAACCGAAGGGGATCGGCAGTTGAGAAATCAATTGTCAGGTCGTTTGTAGCCGAGGCGTCGTATTCGGACGGTCGAGTCGTACTTGAACAGCTATACTGGTGTGACGGAGGTCGGCGATGATCGGTGTTGTCGACCAGATTCAGGAGTTTCTGAACGGCCTCTGGCAACGGCGTTGGCACGCGGTCGTTATTTCCTGGGTGGTTTGTCTCGCCGGCTGGGTCGGCGTAGCGACCTTGCCCGACGAGTACGAAGTATCGACCCGCATATATGTGGATACCACAAGCCTTTTGCGCCCGCTGTTGCAAGGCATTGCCGTGGAGCCCGATGTGGCGAGCGAGGTCCGGCTTATTCGCCAGACTCTGCTGAGCCGGCGAAATATCGAAGAAGTGATTCGACTGACCGACTTGGACCTGGGTGCTAAGTCGCGCGAGGAGCGGGAAAACCTCATCCAGCTTTTGGACCGGAAAACTCAGTTGCGGTCGGTTGCGCGCGAGGACAACCTCTTTTCCATCCGATTTAGCGACAGCGAACCGGAACGCGCGCGCGATGTCGTTGAAGCTTTCACAACGGTGTTGGTCGAGACCAATCTTGGGCAGGGCCGTACCGACGCCGATACGGCGCAACGGTTCCTCGACGAACAGATCGAGTTCTATCGGGTCCAGCTCGAAACATCGGAAAAGGCTCTAGCCGACTTCGAACGGAAGAACGGCCGCTTCCTGCCGGAATCCTCGGCGAGCGTTCTATCGGAATTCCTGGACGCGCAATCGTCGCTGCGAGACGCCGAGGCCAGGCGAGACGAAATGCAGCGGCAATTGGAGGGTATAGACCCCTATATCGAGGTCTCACCCGGCGGCAGCGGTTTTGGCGCCGGTCCGCCCACGGACTCTGTACTGCAGATCGCCCAACTCGAAGGGGTGATCGAAAACCTATTAGCCCGCTACACCGAGAATCACCCCGATGTCGTTGTGGCGAAACGCCGGCTGAAAGCCATGCAGGAGAAGATGGCGAAGGAGCGCGCCAATATTGGCGGGCCGGGTCCCGACGGCGAAGCACCGTCCACCCTGCGGGAATCCAATCCGGTCTATGAGCAACTCAAGATCGAACTGGTGAAGGCGGAGTCTGAAATCGGTGCGCTCAAGCAAAAGTTCGCGCGGCTCGAGGCGAAGTGGCTTGAGGTCAAAGAAAAGTTGGACCAGGCCCCGCTGCTTGAGGTCGAAAAAAAGAAGCTGCTGCGCGATTACGGCGTTATCAGCGATAAGTATCAGCAGCTCCTGTCACGCAGCCAGTCGGGCCGAATTGCAATCGACCGTACGGTTAAGGCGGACAACGTTAAGTTTCGTATCATCGATCCGCCTATCGTGCCGACCGAACCCGTTGGCCCTAACCGGGAACTTTTCCTGACGGTCGTTCTGGTATTCGGGCTTGGAGTCGGTGTCGCCGTTCCATCGCTTTTGGTCATCTCGAAGGAGACCCTGCAAGGCGTTCGCGCGCTGCGGGCCAGCTTCTCAATTCCCGTATTCGGTTCGGTTCAGGATATGACCGTTTCCGGGCGGCGGGGGAAAAAGTTCTTGGAAGCGCTCGGCGTGCTTATCGTAATGGGCGCGCTGTTTGCGATATTCGCGCTGCTTATTTTGTTTGAGGCCCGGTTCGGTCTTCAAACGATTGCTCCGGTTGGCGGCCCTATCGAGGCCATCGGAAACTTCAAACAGATTCTTGTGGACGTTTTCGCCGTTCTTAAAAGCAAATTCTAGAAAGTTCTGAACGATGTCGGGATCTGGCAACCGGGATACGAATACAGAGCGCGCGAGCGTCATCGAACGCGCCGCCGAAGTCCTCAAGGAAGGCGGCGGACAAGCCGCGCATATTGAGGCGCCGCCCAAGCAGGTTGGCAAAGACGCCTCGGCGGTGATCACAAAGGAACCGGAGGTCAAACGCGCCCGGCCGGTTGTGAGTTCGGCGACCGTTGAGAAGGTTGCCGAACCGAGCGATATCGAGACGGCACCGGAAAAAAGCGAAGCCGTAAAAGAGCCGGAGGCGCCACGCAAGTCGGGCGGCGTTGTCACTATCGACGATAAGCGGGCGCGCCGGGAAGGCATATTGATTCCGGGCACAGATCAGTCGCGCACGGTTGCCGAATTTCGTGAGATCAAACGGTCGGTTCTGTTCAGCATGGCGTCCAGCATGGAGTCGACGACCAAGAATCCGAATCTGGTCATGGTCACCAGCGCGCGGCCCGATGAAGGTAAGACATTCATATCGATCAACTTGGCGATCAGTCTTTCGAGTGAAAAAGATTATGACGTTCTCTTGGTCGATATGGACCAGACCAAGCGGGGCGTTTGCAACGCTTTGGGAATCGGACCTACGAAAGGTCTGATCGACGTCATCGAAAACGAATCGATGACCTTGGACGATGTGATCCTCGAAACGAACATCGAGGGTCTATCGGTTCTTCCGTCGGGGGCGTTCCATCCCTTAGGGGCGGAACTGCTCAACAGCGTGAGAATGAAACTTCTGCTCGACGACTTGTCGCGCAGGAGTCGAGAGATGATTGTCATCTTCGATTGTCCGCCGGTGCTGGCGACAACCGAAGCATCGATCCTTGCGCAGCATGTCGGTCATGTGTTGTTTGTTGTCGAAGCGGGTAAAACATCCAAAGGCAACATAAACGATGCACTCGAACTAATCGGACATAGTCAGAATCTCGGGTTCATCTTAAACAAGACACGATCCGTTGTTGGTGATACAAGCTTTGGTGCATACAGTGATTATGGCTACGGCTATGGCAAACCATCGTAGAATCGGTTCAGCACCCTCGAATGGAATCTGGTAAGCGATATTCCTGTCGTTCTCTTCAATCGCTCGGTCTGTGGACGCTTAGTAGTTTTCTTTTAGCGACCACGGCGGTGTTCGACGCCCGCGCCGGCGACCTCGAAATCACCTTCACCGCCGGGGTGACGGAGACCTTTACAGACAACGTCGATCTCGATCCGGACGGGCAGAAAGAGTCTGCGATATTGAGCGACTTCGTTGGCAGCTTTAGCCTGCGAAATACCTCGGCCCGTGTTAACGGCGGCTATGACGGTACCGCGACACTGCGGCACCAAACCGGCGGCGATGATGAGGGGGTCTCGTTGCTGCCCCGGTTAAGCGGCTTTGGCAATATCGAAGCCTTCGAAGACCACGTTTTCATCGATACGTCGAGTTCCATTAGCCAGCAGGTTCTGGATACGTCGCAGTCCGATACCGAATCGAATCGCGAAACCACCCAGACCCATCGCGTCAGCCCGTACCTGGTGAACCGGTTTGGCGACTTTGCGTCGAGCGAACTGCGCTATACCTATGACGCGACTATCATCGACGGCGACGATAGTGCGGCGAGCAACACCGTATCGGACACGACGACCCAAACGGTGAGTTTGGGATTGGACAGCGGTGCTGATTTCAATATGTTTCGCTGGAGCTTTAACGCCAATGCTTCGGAAAGCGACCGGTCGAACAGCACCGATATTAACCGGTGGTCGGCTTCGTTTAGTCCCGAATATGCGGTTGATCGGAGCTTTTCGCTGATCGGTAGCATCGGCTACGAATCTTTCGAGCAGGAACGCAACGCCCGTAGTACGGCGGACGATGATTTCGATGGCGTAACCTGGGACGCCGGCTTCCGCTGGCGGCCGGGCCGGCGCACCGATTTTTCAATCACCTACGGGCGGCGCGATGACGATGACAGTCTTGAGGCGGATTTTTCGTTTCAAGTCTCGTCGCGTACGCGCATTACATCTTCCTACCGTGAAACCCTAGAGACCGGTAGCGAGCGGCTCTCGGCCAATCTGGCGGGGATTGGGCTCGACCCCGATACCGGTCAGCTTATCGACCCCAACACGGGGTTGCCGTTCGATGGATCGACGGGGCCGACCAGCTTGGTGGATACGACGACCCGCAACAAGACGTTTCGCGCGGCCGTGGTTGCCGACCGGGGCCGGAACACCTTCAATTTCAGCACGGTTTATCGCGAGCAAAAAGAAGAGACGAGCGGTGTCACGTCTTCGGAAGACGAAACCGGGTTTACGGTCTCCGGTTCCTGGAGCCGCCGGCTCGACCGGCAAACGACATTATTGCTCGATGGCTCGATCGACAGCACGGATTTCGATGCGCAAGATCGGGTGGATACGGAGTACTCGGTCGGTACCCGGCTAAACTATTCCGTGTTTGAAAACATCAATGCTTTCGTGGATTACAATTTCCGGCTGCAAGAGTCGGACCTGGACAGCCAGGAACACACCGAAAATCGCATCTCCGTGGGCGCCAGAGGCACTTTTTAGGCGCCGCGGCGCGATGCGCCGTCACCGCGATCCGGCCTAAATCAAAAGCGCACTCAGTTTGTATCGGCGAGCTTGCTGAGCAGGTTGTGGGTATGGTCGATCTCGCCAACCGCCGTGTCGAAGAAATCATCGAGGCGCGCGCGCATATCCGCCGATAGGCTGACGAGCCGGGATCGTGCGTCTTCCGGATTTTCGGTTTCGACGACGAAACCGCGCTCGATTGCCCGTTCGAGGTACTTCCCGGCGGTATGGGCACTTTTGACGGCCGTAAGAAAGCCCAGCGCGTCGGTTTTTCGCACCGGCTTATCGCTGCGCCAGAGGCGGTTGAGCAGGTCCCAATAGTTGGCCGAGTAGAACTCCGTGTCGTCGCCGAAGACGCGCAGCCAGGCGACGCCCACGCGATCGATCATATGCAAGTATTCGCGCCGCTGCGCGTCGGTGTAGTCGGTCGCCATGACCCGATGTCATTCCCCCGTATTCTGCCGACTTAATAAGTGCATCGGCGAATTCGTAAATTCTCTTACACCGTTTCCGATCGGTTGCGGAACCCGGGTCGCTCTAAATTTGCCATATTTTCTACCATCAACTGTTAACGTATAATTGATTGTAAAAATACATGTAAATATATAAGATATCTATGAGAGCGGCGCTTGCGTTAGCGAGCGCGCCATTGGAGGAGGCATAAGAATGATCAAGAGGCACTGTGTGAAACGAGTCACCCGTACACTGCTCGCTGCCGGCCTTGGTTTGGGTTTGGTCGTTGCAAGCGCGCCGGCCGTGGCCGACGATCATCGCGGCTATCGGACCAAAAAGGCCCCTTACAGTGTGATTTTCAGTGGCAGCGGCGTGTCGATCTTGCTTCATGACAAGGGCGGCCACCATGTTAAACGGCACCGTCACGGCCACCGCCACGGAGCCCGCCATGGGCACGCTCACAAGCATACTCATGCGCCGCGGCGCCTGCGTCACTCCCGCCATTTCCATGGGCCGCGTCACTTCCACGGGCACCGGCACTCCGGGTATCCCGGACACACCCATGCCAGCCGCCACGGAAAAGCCTATTACCCCGACCATGGCGGCCATCGCCACGGTGCGGGGCATCGCCGGTATGCCTATGGACCTTCCAAACACCGCAGCGGACATCATGGACACCATGGGCATCGTCACCGTCACGCGCCGCACCGTTCGTTCTACTATAGCTTTCGGTATTAGGTTCGATTAGGTCGTTCAGGCGTTCCGCCCGTTTAGCGGTTGCCGCGCTGCCGGCCTTTGCGAAAACCCGATTGTACATCGCCCCCGGGAGGACCATCTATATGGCTGGCGGGTATACCAATGGTCAGGATATCGCGATGGCAAGACAGCGTACTTTGAAGGCGTTTCTGTGGGTAGCGGTCGCCGGCGCTCTGGTGTCGAGTAGTGGGTTCGTTGGTCCGTCTGCAGTCGCCGATGACACACTCCGTTCTGGGCGCAATCAATCCGATTTTGGCGCGGCGACGAGCAGCCCGGGCGAGTCCACATTCGTACCCCAACAACGCCTTGGCGATGTTCAACAAGTGCGTCCGCGTACCAAGCTCGGACAAATTGAAGGCGATGTGGATCGTGCCCGGCGGCTCGATCCGCCGGAAATCGATCGACGCGGGTTAGGATTCGACCGAAACAACGCAGCCGAATCCCGAGAGTGGCTTACACCGCGCGGTTTGGACCATCGCGGCGCTCCTGCCAACCGCCGGTCGCCCTTTTTCCCCGACCAGCATCTTCGCGAAATAGGACGTTAGAGCGGTTCCTGGTCAGATTGAACCATTCTGGCGGTGCGGATTTGGGTCAAGGCCAAGGGTTTCGGCGAGACGCATAGCTAAAGCTACGCGCGAGGCGAAACCCGCCGGAATTGGCGCGAAGCCGCCCGCCCCTTTGGGTTGACGATCGGCGGGCAGCCACTTTGTCAGACGGCTTGCCCGATGGCACCGCATCGCGCTGCGCCGTCTTCCGCGTGGACTGCCGCCCCGATCGCCAACAGAATTGATTCTATCTGACCAGGAACCGCTCTAATTGCCCTGATTTGCCTGCAATAGGTTCAAGACGAAATTGCCAATTTTGCCGAACCGGGCGCTGAAGGCCGTCCAGTCGACCCCGTCTGGATCGGAAATAATGTCGCCGAACGGGCGTTGATCGAGTTTGAAGTCCGCGAACAGCTCCGCCTCGCTTAACCGGCCGTCGGCATTCGTATCGAAGCTGCGAAACACCGTCTCGAGCTTAGCCTGTTCGAGCGTTAAAACGCCGAGTGAGATTAAGCTACGTTCCTGATTGGACAGGCCCGATCCAATGTCTCCCACCGCCGACTTCGCGTCGGCATGAAGCGTTTCGAGCTCCTGTAGAGAAATTTTCTTGTCCTTGTTGCGGTCCAAGAATGCGGACACGCGCCCGGTGCACGCGCGCGACGGATCTTCGGCGCAGACATCGCGCAGGCCGGCGATAAACCCGGCAAAGGAGTCCTGCGCCGCGGCGGGCGTGGTTTCGGCGGCAATGCCCAGCAGCAGGAGTGGGATGGCCGCAAGGTGTAACCGCGGCCGAAGGCTCATCACGATGCGGCCCGTTGACGCCGCAGGTGTGCGGTAGCCCAGCGGACTGGGGTCAGCAGGGCGATGAGAACAATTGCGATGATTGCCAAACCGCTGACGCTCATCCAGATGGAAAAATTCCCCAAACCGGCGACACCTTCGACCACCAACGTTCCGATGAACGTCACCGGCATAAAAACGCCGATGAAGAGCACGCTGTTCATGACATTCTCAATGGCGCCGGACCCCGCGAAGCCGTGGCACTGATAGCTCGGCAGCAGCTGTTCCCAGTCGTTGAAAACGCGCCAGTAGCAGCCGACTGCCGGCGGTTCGCTGGTCGGTAGCAGCAGACTCGCCAGCAACAGCGCGGCCAGCGTCGCGAAGGCAACAAAGGCCCAGCGGCTAAAACGCCAGAAGATATGTTGCGCGGCTGTATCCATATCCGGTGATCCGCTTAGTCCATTGCTCTCGGTTCTTGGCGCGACTTCGCCAGAATAATGAGCCGATTTTGAGGCGCTCGCCCACCGTTGGTTCTGCGTCGGCAGTCGACGCTATTGTACGCGGCTCCTTTGATTCGATACCGAGCCCGTCGACACTATGTGCGGGCGCGGTCTTTCTCGCGCTTCGCAGGGCAGCCAATTGACTCCGGCGGCCCAGATGTCATGTTTCCTGTTGGCGGTTTGGACTGCCCGATAAACGAAATAATGGGGGAACCGAACAATGCGTGCAGCGACCTATACCCAGCTTGGGCCCGCCGCTGATGTCCTACAGGTTGGCGAGGTGGATACGCCGCAGCCCGGCCCTGGCGAAGTCCGGGTGAAACTGCATACGTCGGGCGTTAATCCGTCCGACTGGAAAGCGCGGCTGCGCGGCCGCGGCGGCGACATTCCGTTTCCCAAAATCATTCCCCATAGCGACGGCGCCGGGGTGGTCGACGCCGTGGGCGAGGGGGTCGACGACGCCCGTGTCGGCCAGCGCGTGTGGGTGATGAACGGCCAGTGGAAACGGCCCTTCGGCACCGCGGCGGAATATATCGCGCTGCCGGAGAAATACGTCATCGCACTGCCCGACGCCGCCGATTTCGCCGAGGCGGCGTGTTTCGGTATCCCGTTTCTCACTGCGCAGCGGGCGGTAACCTTTGACGGCGATGTGTCCGGCCAGACCATTCTGGTTGCCGGTGGAGCCGGGGCGGTGGGTCATCACGCGATCCAGATCGCCAAGTATAAGGGCGCGCGGGTTTTGACCACGGTGAGCTCGCCGGAGAAGGCCGACTATGTGCGTGCTGCGGGTGCCGATGAGGCGATCAACTATCGCACCGAGGATGTCGCCGCGCGGGTCGAAGAGCTAACCGACGGGCGCGGTGCCGACCGCATCATCGAGCTCAATCTCTCGGCCAACGCGCCGATGTATGGCCGCATCCTGGCGCCCGAGGGCACAGTGATCGTCTACGGTACCGACGAACCCATGGCGAGCGTTCCGGCGCAGGATTTCATCGTGCGCGGCGCGGCGCTCAAATGGTTCATCGTCTATGAGATTTCCGATGAGGTCCGCGACGCCGGCGTCGCCGACTTAAACCGAATGATTGCCGACAATGCGCTTACCACCACCATCGCCGCGCGGTTTCCGCTCGAGGAGGTCGTCGCGGCGCACGAAATGGTCGAGGCGGCGAAGCATATGGGCAACGTGGTTCTCGGTATCGCGTAGCACCCGGCAAGGTGACATCAAAACGAGATAGACTCACCTTCCGCCGGCCCATAAAATTTGCCGCTTAGGCGCGTGTGTTCGAAATCGAAGTTTCAAATTCTTATTGATGCGACTGTAAGTCATCGAAGTCCTAGGATCGTCTCTTCGATTCAAATGTCGAAGCGATAGTTCCGCAAATCAACTTGATCGATAAAGGGATCTGGGCACTTTGCGTATTCGACCTTTGATTTTGCACGATGCTTTTTCCCGGCGGTATGACGCAAGCGCCCTAAACATTCATGACGATCCGGTACCGGGCATCATCTGGCTGGGCTTGCCCCTCTTTCTCATCGGGGTACCTCTGATACTAACGGTACTCGACCAAGATTTGTTTATTTGGTGGGTGTCTGACGAGACGGGAGTCGGTGAAAACCTCACCGCAATACTATTTATACTGGCCGGAATACTGGCATTCATGGTGGCGAAACGGGGCGATGCGATACCGCTGCGTTGGCTGCAGATCGCGTTCTATGCAATTGCCGTGCTGGCAATTCTCGTTGCTGGTGAAGAATGGAGCTGGGGGCAGCATTTTGCCGGCTGGGGAACACCGGACTGGGTTGCCGATCTGAATAAGCAGAATGAAACCAATATCCACAATATGGCGGACCGGGTGCTCGATCAGAAGCCGCGGGCCATAATCAGCATCGTCATCCTTATATTCGGGGTCTTGGTGCCGCTGTTCCGCCGCAAGATTTCCTGGCTCGACGATTATCCCGTGCTGAGCTGGCTCATGCCCGGACGGCTGATGATCCCCGCAGCGCTGTTAGTCATTCTGCCGCGTCTGGTCGACCGGTTTCAGGTTTGGTTCGATGTTCTTGTACCGCCCCCGTTCTATGTTCCCACGCGGCAATACCAGGAAATGCAGGAGTTGTTCATCGCCGCTTTTGTCTTTCTGTACGTTCTGAATATTTTTCTTCGGGTACGACAGTTCGCGCGAACTGTCCCGGAGGATGGCAAGATCGCTTGATCTAGCAGTCGCTTACGGCCAGCCTTGCGAGCGGCGATCAATCAAGATCCCGGAAAGGAGCCTCGCGCTCTTCCAAAAATTCGCGCAAGGCGCAATCCTTCAACTTCTTCATCCATTTCCGGCCCTCGGGCGATGCATGTAACGTCGCGATCGCCTCGACATTATAGAGCCACGAACTCGTAAGCCCGGCTGTCTCTTGGTAATGGTTGATCGACGCCTTGGCGAATTTGATTGCTGGTCCGGGCATGCGCGACAATTTCCGGGCGAGTCGGCGCGCTTCGTCCATTAATTGATCGCCTGGCACCGCCCGGTTCACCAGGTGGATGCGTTCCGCCTCTTTGCCGTCGATCAAATCGCCGGTGTACATCAACCAGCGCACGTGCCGGATCGGCACCGTCCACGGCATCATCAGCGATGGCGGCCCCGAGACATGGCGCACTTCGGGCTCGCCGAGTTGTGCGTCCTCGGCCGCGATGGCCAGGTCACAACACATCGCGAGCTCGAGCCCGCCCGCCAGCGCATAGCCGTTTATTGCCGCGATGACCGGCACTTCCGACTCCCAAATGGTGCGCAGACGGGCGCAATTCGCCGACATGTCCGCGCGCCAATCTTCCGTATCCATTTCGAAGTCGTCGCTAATTAAGTCGAATCCGGTCGTGAAGGCGCGTCCTTCGCCCGTAAGAATGAGCGCGCGAACGTCTGGGTCGCGCTGGGCATTGCGAACGGCCTCATCAAGCGCGTCGAGAAGTTCCAGGTTGAGCGCGTTTAATTTTTCTGGCCGGTTCATGGTCAGAATTGCGAAGGCATCGTCTGGGTCCCGCTCGATCCGTAAAACATTGCATGTCGTCATAATTGGCGCCTGTCATCCTGTTCGTTTGTGGGTGAGCTCACGGTTATGATGCCCGCGGCAGGTACAACGTCGTAAAGCTGTGTGACCAGTTTGGCGTTGTTGGCCAGGCACCGGTTTTGCACCAGGTGGCCCTTATCATTGATCTCTCCGGCGCCGCGGTCCGGCGGATTGGACGCCACGGCGGCGCGATGAACGGCAGTCGAACTGCCGGGCATGCGGACGTTGTGCTGTGCGAGGGCTTCGGCAAAAAAGCTGGCCAACTCGACGGCGCCGAACTGTTCGTGCGCCGTCGCCGTGGGGTAGAGAATGACGGCGAGCTGACTTTGCCCGGCGCCGGCAATGGCTACGTCCTGGAGGTGAGGCGCACAGGCTTCGAGCAATGCGTGGCGTAACGACCCAACCTTGACCCGGGTTCCCGTCGCCAGCTTGAAGTCTTCGGCGATGCGGCCGTCGAAGCTCAGGCCGCGCTCGGGTGTGGCCTCGAATGTCGCCACCACCAGGTCTCCGGTACATAGATACCCCTCATCGTCGAGTGGCAGAGGCGCTAAACCGTCGTCACTCACATAACCCGGCGACACGTTGGGGCCTTGCACGCGAACCTCCCAGGCATCACCGACCGGCGCCAGCCGCAGCGCATGACCAGGCAAAGGCACGCCAATTTCATTGGTGTTTTGGGCCGCTTGGTAACCTAAGCAGATCGTCGAGCCGGCTTCGGTTGCCCCATAACCCGAAAGTACCGTTGGCGGCCCGCCGGGGCCGTGTGGCCCCGCCGCAACGAACCGTTGCAGCTCTTCCCAGGTTTGGGCATTCATGCCAGCGCCAGCGAAGAAAATGAGTTCCAGCCGCTCGAAAAAGGCGGCCGCGGTTTCCCGATCGCTCGCAAGATGCTCCATCAACAAAGACAGGCCGAACGGTACGTTGATATGAATTGTCGGCTTGACCTTCCGTATTTGGCGCGCGAGCGCTTCGATCCGCGTGGGATCGGGCGGCTGCGCCACATAATAAGCGCCGCCGTTCCAGAGCATCTTGAAGAAGTTGTCGAGGCCGCCGAACACGTGGTGCCACGGCAACCAATCGATCAGCACCGGTCTCGCTTGCGCGAGAAACGGCCAATGTAGGGCATACGCACTTTGGTTGGAGGCGATCATCTGGCGGGTGATTACGACGCCTTTTGGCTCGCCTGTCGAACCGGACGTAAAGTAGATAGCAGTTGGGTCATCTGGCGAAGCCTCAATACGATCGGGCTTTCCACCATTTACGCCTTGCCGGCAAACAGCATCGATTTCGGAATTAGCAATAACCGGAGGCGATGAACTCGGCAAATCCGACAGGAAGCGCTGGTTATCGCCCGTCAGGTCTATCAGCGCTTGCGGCTTTGCCACCGCTAGAAGTTGGGAAAGTCGCGTGCGGCCAAACGCGGAAGCGAGGAGCGCGGGCGACAACGGTGCATGTACGGCGCCGATCTTCAAACAGGCGAGTTTTAGCGCGGCATGAGCTGTGCCTGCACTGCCCAGTACGGCAACTGATCGACCCTTTTGAACGCCACGGCTCTGCAGGAAGTGGGCCACCGCGTCGGACGCGAGGTCGATTTCACCGTAGCTCAATAGGGCGCCTTCACTGCTTTCGTCATCGCAGATGAAGGGCGCTCCGCCGTCTTGCTCGACCCAATAGTCGAAGCGCGCCAAGACATCCTGCAGCGGCTCCGGCAACGGGATGCTGTTGCGCAGTCCAATTGACTCATCGTTCCAATTGGTCCGCTCGATATCCGGTAACGCCAGGCGTTTTTGGCCACTCACGACCCTATCCCAATTCTTTGTCGGCGGAAATGCCACCGCACAAAGATGACAGATGCAGCTTCACTGCGGCAATGCCGGCCGACGTTAAATCGACATTACATCGGTATCTTCTTGCAGGTTTGATCGCTCTCGCTCGCGGCGAGATTTGCGGCCGGCAAGCTCACCGAGTGGCATTAAGAAAAATCCTCATGCTGAGCTTCCTCATCCCGAGCATGTCGAGGGACGAAGTAAGAGAACCGCAACAACCTCTCCTTCGAGACGCCCTTTCGCCTCACCCTGAGGAGGGCCTTTAGGCCCGTCTCGAAGGGGCGGCGAAAGGGCTCCTCAGGATGAGGTTGTTGCGGTGTTCGGCCCTAACGCGGGCCCATGCGCAGCGCGCCGTCGAGGCGGATCGATTCGCCGTTCAACATTGGGTTCTCGACGATACTAACCACGAGCTGACCGTACTCCGCCGGTTTGCCGGGCCGATCGGGGAATTGCGCGGCGTCGAGCAGGCGCTGGTGCGCATTCGTCGGCATGGCCCCGAACAGCGGTGTGTCGAACGGCCCCGGCGATATCGCCATTACCCGGATGCCCTCGCGGGCGAACTCGCGCGCCAAAGCGATGCCCATGCCGACCACACCCGCTTTCGAGGCGGCGTAGGCGGTTTGGCCGATCTGGCCTTCATAGGCCGAGGTCGAGCCGGTGTTGACAATCACGCCGCGCTCGCCCTCCGCGTTGGGGTCCATCGTCATCATGTCGGCGGCGGCGAGGCGGATCATATTGAACGTGCCCGTGAGATTCACCCGGATCGTTTGCTCGAACCAGTCGAGATCGACCGGCCCGGTTTTGCCGACCACGGCGGCGCCGGGGCCGATACCGGCGCAATTGACGAGGATGCTGGCGGGCCCGTGAGCTTCGCGCGCTTGCGCCACCGCAGTGGCGGCGCTGTCCGCGTCGCCCACATCGCACTCCACCGCCAGCCCGCCGAACGCATCGGCGGTCCGTTGCGCGCCCTCGAGACGCAGATCGAGCACCGCCACCTTCGCGCCGGCATTAGCCAAAGTTTGCGCTGTTGCCGCGCCGAGCCCCGACCCGCCGCCGGTCACGATTGCCGCCTTGCCGGTTGTGTCCATGTGTTTTGCTCCCGGTGCGTGCTTTTATCTTTGGCTCTTAGCCTAGACGATCCTCTACGGCCGATAAATCACGACATGCCTACCGATGTTTGCGCGATAGCGCTAACATCGAGCGATAACGATAAAAAACGGGGCAGCGATTGATGGTTGCAGATAACCTAAACTTCGCCTTCACCGTGGCGCCGGTTGGCGATGGCGGCCTCAGCGACGAACAGCTCTACGAAGAAGTGCTCGCCGATTGCCGGTTAGGCCAAGCGCTGGGGTACGACAGCGCGTGGATGCTCGAACACCATTTCTCCGACTATTTCCCGACGCCGAGCCCATTGATGTTCATGGCCAACTTGGCGCCGCAATGCCCGGGCTTGGGTTTCGGCGCGGCGGTGCTGGTGACGCCCTGGTATCACCCGGTGCGCCTGGCCGGCGAAATAGCCATGCTGAGCAACCTGTGCACCGGCGATCTCTATCTCGGCCTCGGGCGCGGCACGGCGAAACTGGAATACGACGCTTTCGGCATCGACATGGAAGAGGCACGCGAGCGGTTCTACGAATCCTACGAAATCCTCAAGCGCGCGGTGGCGGGCGAAGCGTTCGCCTTCGACGGCAAGTACTATTCGACCAACCGGGAAATCCGCATTCGCCCGACGCCGGTCAGCGAGCGCATCCATCTTTATGGCGCGCTCGGCAGCCCGCAAAGCGCGCCGATCATGGCCGAGTTGGGCTTGGCGCCGCTGAACACCTGCCAATTCCCCTTCCATATCCTCGAAAAGGCGATGGGCGCGTGGGAGGAACAGGCGGCGGTTACCGGTTATCCGGACGAAACGCGCCGCCCGGTGATGGCGCACACGTTGATCGCCGACAGCGACGATGAGGCGATGGACTTGGCCCGCCGCCACTTGTCGGAGTTTTTCAAGCTACAGGTGACCCACTATGAGGCGGATGCCGACTTCTGGGTCGATATCAAGGGCTACGAACAGTTCAGCCGTTTCTTTAAAAACCTTACCCAGCTAGCCGATCCCGACAATATCGGCAGCTTCGCCGAACATAACTTCGTCGGCTCGGTGCAAACCGTAGGTGAACAGGTGGAGAAGCTGGCGTCGATCGGTTTCAACCACATCATCGTCCACCCGGCGACCGTCGGCGTGCCGCGGGCCCTGCGCCACGATGTCTTGAAGCGGTTCGCGGAGAATGTCGCGCCGGAGTTTTCTCCGTCCTTTGCCAAGGCGGCGTAGGTTAAGGCTTAACGGCTATATATCCGTGTGGGGACACAGCTGGTGGGCGCGGCCCATCACCCCTGATACTCCAGAATATAAAGGCCGCCATTGTAGTCGCTGCTGTAGACCAGCCCGTTGGCGGAGACCCAAAGATCGCAGGACTGGATGACTTTCGGTCTGTTCGGGCGGCTGTCGATCTGCCGCTCCGGCGTTGGCGGCACGAAGGCGGCGACTTCTTCGGGGCGATAGGCATCGCGTATGTCGAACACGCGGATGCCGGCATTCTGATAGGTCGCGAAGATGGTATCGGAACTGACCAACCCGTCCGGCCGGTTTTCATGGATGTTGTGCGGCCCGAAATGAGCGCCCTTGTTCACATAGTCGGCGTCGTCGGGAACCGGAAATGTCGAAATGCTGACCGGGTTCGACGGTTCGCGAATATCGAACATCCAAATATGCTTTATGCCGTCCTCGCAATTGTCGAGCACCGCCTCGTCCGCCACCACCAGCAGGTCACGGTCGGGCAGCGGCAAGCAGTTGTGTGTGCCACCGCCATAGGGCGGCGACCAGTTGCGATGAACGATAAGTTCGGGCGCGGTACGGTCGGCGACGTCGATCATCACCAGACCCGCATCGCGCCAGGCACCGTAGGCGGTGTCGCCGTGGACGATCGCATGATGCAACCCGTTGCGCCGCGTCGGCGGCCAGTCGGGGGTTTCGCCCGCCGCCGTGTTCATACCGGGCAACCAGTAACGGCCCGCTTCCTGGGGCTGAGTAGGGTCGGCCATATCGACGGTCATGAAGATGTAATCGCTAAAACCGTCGAGCAACGCCGAGACATAGGCCCAGCGGCCGCCGGTATACCAAATCCGATGAATGCCGCCGCCCGCGATCGGCAGGAAGCCGATCTGGCGTGGCGTCTCCGGGTTCGAAATATCGTAGACCGCCATGCCGGCGGTCCAGTCGCGCGCCGCCGTCCCAGCAGCGTCGGCCGTTCCAGCCTTCTCGCCGAGCGCGCCCTTGTAATACTGGTGTTCGTCCTGAAACTCGGGCGCGGCGAACATGTCCTTGGCATTGACCACCAGCAGCAGATCTTCATGGGTCTGCAGGTGGATGTTCCAGGTATTTTCCGGGGCCGCTACGTAGTCCACCGGCTTGGGGTCGCGGGGATCGCGGACGTCGATGACGCTGAACCCCTTAGAGAACATATGCCCGGTAAACACATAACCCTTGTTCACCATCAGTTGCACGCCGTCCGGTCGGCCACCCTGATCGGAGTGTCCGATCAGTTTCATGTTTCGGGCAAAATCCGGTTCGGGCAAATCTTGGCGGGCCATAAGCGCTACTCCTGAGGCATCGCCGGCCTGGCAGCGGCGGCGGTCTAAAGCTCCTTGCGGGCCTTGTTGTGGGGGTGATCGGGCTCGTAGCCGAACACCGAACGGTAGGTGTCGTAGCGGCGTCCTGTGTGCTCGAACCAAATGCACAACGCGACGATGACAAGGGCGGCGATCACCGAGAGGACCGTCAGCACCGGCATGGGAAACTGCATCAGGCCGGAGGCCACGGCACCGGCGGCGAAAAAGCCGGTGAAGTAGCCCGACGTCTTATGGGACGATTCGAAGAACCGCCGGCGCGGGGTCATGTCGTAGTGGTCGCCGCGCCAGGTCGAGGGGTCATCGGGAACGGCGAGGTTGTAGTACTTCCCGCCATGGGTGCCGCGGAGCCAGGACAAGACGATCTGCAAACAGCCGAAGGCGATCGTCAGGATACCGAACAGCGAATGCACGGAACCGCTGAACCCGCGGCTGACGACCAGCGCTACCGCCAACCCGCCGAGCGACAGGACGATGGCGAGGTAGAGGCCGTATTTATGAACGTAGAACCACAGCCACTCTAAATTGGTCGGTTTAATTTTTTTCGTGAGGCCGCGCGGCGTCGGTTTCGGCTTGAAGTATCTGATTGAAATAATGCTCACCGGAACCAGTACGAACCAAATGCCGACCATCAAAATGGCATGGTAGTCCCAATGAATGTCGACCGTCCTGCCGAGAAAATCGAGATATACCTCGGTCGGTATATGCGATTGCGCTTTTTCCATCGCCTTATTCAGCGGCCCCCAACCGCAATGCGGCGCTCGGGTACGTATCGAGCGTCGTACGCCCGTAAACGCCATCTGCGGCGTGAACGCCGCGATGGCGCATTTCGGCTTCGTAGATGAAAGGTAACGCGCCGGCAGGTGGCGCGGTTTGTTCTGAATCAAACGGCGGTAATTTCGGCGTCGTCGCCATTTGACGAATTGTTCACCCGTTCTTGATATCCGGTGGGTTGATTTCCCGCCGGGTTGGCGGCCATTTGGCGGGAGCAACGCGGGGACGAGCAGATCGTGACGATAGACTTCCGCATCGACAACCAGCCGCCACAGCGGAGTCTTGCGGTGTTTAAACTACTCGCCGTCATTGCGGCCGCCTTCGTTTTGCTCGCCGCGGCGCCGCTGCCTGCCGCCGCCGATTTCGGCGACGGGGCGATCGCCGCGCATAACGGCGATCATAAAACGGCGATGAAGGAATGGCTGCCGCTGGCCGAAGACGGCCATGTTAAGGCGCAATATGCCGTCGGCGCGCTGTTTGCCGAGGGCCTCGGCACCCGGCAAAGCCTCAAAAAAGCGTTCCGCTGGTGGGAAAAGGCGGCCGAGCAGGAACATGCCGGCGCCCAGTACAATATTGCGGTGATGTATAGGGACGGCCTGGGCGTGCGAAAAAGCACCAAGAAGGCCCACGAATGGCTCAATCGTGCGGCCAAGCTCGGCAATACCGACGCCCATGTTCAGTTGAGCCGTGCTTACCGCGACGGCACCGGCGTCGAGCAGGATCCCCTCATTTCTTACATGTGGCTCGAGATCGCCCAGCTCAGTGGCCGCGCTTCGGTCACTCGGTCGCTCGAATCGATGGCAGCGAGCCTACCGGGCGATCAAGTGGCCGAGGCGAAGGCCCGCGCGCACGCCTGGATCAGCGAGAACCCGGTCCCGCCGTCGCAATAGTTGCCGATGCCTTTATCGCTGCTGCGGCTCAGCTTTTGAATTCGATTTCGTAGCCGATGATGTCGGTGTCGCCGGTGTTGACTGCGTTGTGCTCGACCGGCGCCTTGTACGACGAAGTTGTGCCGGGCAAGTACTCGAAATCTTTGCTGGTGCCGTCGGCGAAGTTGGAGGTCAGCGTGCCCTTCGACAGCCGCACCACTGTGTAATCGAACTCGTGCTTGTGCCAGCCGGTCTGCTCGCCGGGTTTGATCACGTAATGGATGATGCGTGAGCGCTCGTCCTCGTGCAGCACCACATGGGGCGCGGCGGTACGGTCGTCGGCCATGGCGGTGTAGGACTTGGCGGTAGCGGTTGCGGTCGTCATTTTTATTCCCCCGTTCTTGGTCGCATACAGCGATAAGCGATCATATCAGCCGGCCGTACCGGCGCAACGGCCGTTACATCCGTAGCAATTTCTCCGCGTTGCCGTGGAGGATCTTGGCCTTGTCCTCGGCGTTGAGCATCAAGCGCTCCATCCACGCCGGCCCGGGCTCGTTGGGCACGAACGGGTAGTCGATGGCGAACAGCGTGCGGTCGGCGCCCATCTCCTGGATGCAGCACAACAGCGCCGGATCGGAGAAAAACCCGCTGGTGGTGATATAGAAGTGGGAGCAGAAGGCATCGCGGAAGGCCACCCCGTCATTGCCCGGCCGGTTCACCGCCATGTCGATGCGCCACAGCAGAAACGGCAAAGTCTCGCCCAGATGGCCGAGGATGATCTTCACGTCGGGATATTTGTCCAGCACGCCGGATAAAACGATGCGGATACCCGCCGTCGCGGTCTCCATGGTGAAGCCCCAGCCGGCATTGAGGATGCCAGGAAACTTTTCCGCGTAGTCGCGCAGATAGATGTCGACCACGCCGGGGTGGGGGTTTGCCGGATGGATATAAAGCGGCACGTCGAGCGCTTGGGCGCGTTCGTAGATCGGCCAGAACTGTTCCTTGTCGAAGAAGTGCTCGCCGCCGGTAAGGCCGTGGATCATCGCGCCTTTCATGCCCAGCTTGTCGACCGCGCGCTCCAGCTCGTCGGCTGAGGCTTCGGGGTCGGCCGTGGGCAGGGCGGCGAACCCGGCGAAGCGGTCGGGATGGACCGAGACTAGTTCGGCCAGCCGGTCGTTGGCGCCCGCCGCCACCTTGACCGCGGTCTCGGCGTCCATACGCTGGGTCGAGGGTGCCCCGTGGGACAGCACCTGAACATCGATACCGCATTCGTCCATCGATTCGAGCCGCGCGTTGCCGACATCTTCGAGCTTATCGCGGACGAATCCGCCGGTGCGCGCATCGATGCCTTTGAACTCTGCGACCACGTCGCTATCGTAATAATGCTCCTCGATGGCAATCACGCGCTGATCGTTCAGGATCGTCATGTTTCTCCCCCTTTTATGCGGTCCTCTTTCGCTAGGCGAATACATAAGTATCCCCCGTCGGCGCGGTGGCCGCAACGCGGTGGGAGCAGCAATTCCAGAGCGCTACCTCACGCAATCGCGGGTTCGTCGGCAATTTCCGAGGTGATTCCAGCCTCGTAGGCTTCCGAAAGGTCCGATGGGTCGAGGGAGAGCGCGTTTACTTTAGTGCCCTCAAGGCGGCCAATATGAAACAAAGCATCGCCTTCATGTACCAACGGGAGATTTGTGCGACCGATCAATACTCCCTCGGCATGGGCTGTCACTTCGATTTCGTTGCGGCCGAACGGATCGGTTATCAATCCCAGGAGCGCTCCTTTTTTCACCGGTTTGCCGAGTTTAACAATCGCACGTAGAACGCCGCTCTGGGGTGCGCGGACCCAGGTGCTGGAACGCAGGACCGCCGGCGTCACGCCCTGCTTGCGGGATTTTCGCGACGGCAGCATCTCAAGCGTCCGCATGGACCGGACAACGCTGTTCACGCCGCTGCGGATGACCAACTCGTCGAAGCGTAACGCTTCGCCACCCTCGTAGACGAGGACCGGCACGCCAATATCGGCAGCCGCGCCACGTAAACTACCATCGCGAAACCCAGCGTTGATCAAAACCGGTACGCCGGATGCCCGCGCTAGGTGCTCGAGGTCGGGGTCATCCAGGTTAGCGCGAATTTGCGGAAAGTTATCACGGTGCGCCGCCGCAGTGTGGAGGTCGATTCCGTGGGTAGACTTAGCAACAATTTCTTCCATGAAGACATGGGCAAGGCGGGCCGCCAGCGAACCGCTCGACCGTCCAGGGAAGCTCCGGTTTAGGTCCCGCCCGTCCGGCAGGTAACGGGAGTTCGATAGAAAACCGAACACGTTGACAATCGGCACGGCGATCAGGGTGCCGCGGATGCGCCGCAGCGCGCTCAAGCTCATCAGGCGGCGGATAATCTCGACGCCGTTGATTTCGTCGCCGTGGATCGCAGCACAAACGAACAGGACCGGACCGTTCTTCCGGCCGTGAATGATATGAACTGGCATGTTGATCGGCGTATGCGTCGACAGATCCATAATGGGAATCTCGACGATCCGGTTTTCGCCGGCGTGAACTTCTACACCGCCAATCGTAATGGAAGGGCGCACGGCTAACCTTTACCCCGCGTCCGGGTCTTGTTTGGCTTCGCGTTTTTCTCCAGAAATTCGATAACCTTGCCGGCGACGTCGATGCCGGTTGCGGTCTCGACGCCTTCGAGGCCCGGCGAAGAGTTCACCTCCATGACAACCGGTCCATGGTTGGCCCGCAGAAGATCGACACCGCACACATTCAGTCCCATGATATTGGCCGCGCGGACCGCCGTAGAGCGTTCCTCGGGAGTGATTTTCACTTTTTCTGCACTGCCGCCGCGGTGCAGATTTGAGCGAAAGTCTCCATCGGCGCCCTTGCGCACCATCGACGCTACCACTCTGTCTCCGACAACGAGACACCTGATATCTTGATTGCCCGCTTCCTCGATGAATTCTTGCACCAGGATATTGGCTTTTAGACCACCGAATGCCTGGATCATGCTTTTCGCTGCGGCCGGCGTCTCGCCGAGGACGACGCCGATGCCTTGCGTGCCCTCCAAAAGTTTGATGACCACCGGGGCGCCGCCCAGCATCTCGATAATGTCATCAGCCTGACTGGTCGAATGAGCAAACACGGAAACCGGCAAGCCGATACCGCGGCGCGCTAGTAGTTGCATGCTTCTGAGCTTGTCACGGGAGCGGCTAATGGCGACCGACTCGTTGAGAGGGTAAACGCCCATCACTTCGAACTGGCGCAACACGGCAGTACCGAAAAAAGTCACTGAAGCGCCGATGCGGGGAATGACGGCATCGTAACCTTCCAATTTCTCGCCTCTATAACGCAGCTCCGGCCGATGCGAGGCGATGTTGATGTAAACGCGCAGGGTGTCGATAACATCGATCTCATGCCCTCGCGTCTCGGCAGCCTCAACAAGGCGTTTGTGAGAGTACAGATCCGGATTGCGGGCCAACATCGCGATCCTCATGCCGGTATATCCTTTGTCTTCTTTTTTCGTGTTCGTTTTTCGGCGGACATCTTGTAGGAGGAACCCGGGTCAACAACGAACCGGTTTCGCAAGGCTTGCCGGCCTAGCAGCATCCGAAAACTCATCTCGTCACGATTGGTAAGAGTGATCTCGATTGGCCACTGGCGATCGCCGATCTGCACGTCGGTTTCAATGACGTAGCGATGCTCCGGTTCGCCATTTGAGCTAATAACGGTTCGCTCGCCGATTAGCCGTGCTTCGCATAATACTTCCGGCCGCCGCCGCCGTTGCAGCGGATGCACATAGAACCGTACAAACCGCTTTCCTTTTCGCCGAAATCGTTTGACTTCATAGGCGTGCAGCGCCGATGTCCGCGCGCCGGTATCGATTTTGGTTTTAATCGCGTCGATGCCCAAGCCGGGCAACGCGACCCATTCCCGCCAACCGATTGTAGGCTTCTTTCTCATTGGATGCCGCACATATTGATTTGGTAGCGATGAAGTTTAGACAATCACGCTTAGTGTCGGGTTCCCGAACCGGTCAATTGCGCTATCGTGGTATCGCTGACTCGCCGATAGCTGCTGAAGGTGCGCTGAGCTAGCACTACGAAATAAGTCTCGAGATCGACAAGCACAAAGCCCAGCTCGAATAGTTCCTCGCTTATTTTTTGCACGACCTCCCTGGTCACCCGCCGCCGGCCGGTGAGGGCGCGCATATGCTTCATCGAAACCCGGTAGCGACCCCGATCCTTTCCGGCAAAGCTCTGTTCATAGAGTTCGGCCAAATCTTGAGCGATCTGGCTTTCGCTGCGCCTTGTCGCCATATTCCCCTTCCTGATTGGGATACCCTATATAGTAAAAAATATTATATATAGGATAAGAAATATTAATTATATAATGAAAAATGTTTATTTTGCCACCGCGTAGCCTTTCCGGCGGCCCTTGTGGTCTTTTTTGTACGCACAAGGATGACGGCCCTTCGCGTTACCAGTAAGCTGCGCCAAAACAAGGGGGAAGCACCGATGTCGACCAAATTAATGGACAAAACCGCGGCGCAAGCGGCCGACCGGCAGATCGGCAAGTTCGACCTGTTGCACGAAGACGAGCGCACCCGGATCACCCATTGGGTCATCAAGCCCGGCGAGCAAACCGGCTGGCATCTGCACGACTACGACTATGTGACCGTTCAGCAATCGACGGGCCGTCTGTTCCTCGAGAACGCCGATGGGTCGACCCGCGAGGTCGACTACAGCCCCGGAACGGCGCACGCGATCTCCGCGCCGGTCGAGCACAACGCGATCAACGTCGGCGATGTCGATATCGTCGTGCTGGAGATCGAGTACAAAGCGTAACCTTTACGCCGTGGCGCGGTGCCGCGGTATTCGCAACATTAGGAAACCAGGTATGAGCATCAGTCCCGATGACCTCGTCGGCGTGTGGACGTTGGAGACCACCTACACCGAAGACCAGGACGGCAAACAAGTAATGATCATGGGCGATAACCCGCAAGGCCGGATCATGTACACCGCCGATGGCTATATGTCTGCAATGACCGGGCAGGGGGAGCGCCAGTTGCCCGCGAACGCGAGCGACGCCGATAAGGCCGCCGCCTTCGATAGCTTCATGAGCTATTCCGGGCGCTGGTCGCTGAGCGGCAATGTCGTGCGCCATGAGATCGACCATGCCACCGATCCCAACTGGGTCGGCGGCACGCGCGAGCGCACCATCGACCACCAGGGCGACCGTATGGTGTTTTCCGGCCTCGGTCCCGATGGCGTCACCAACGCGGTTATCATCTGGCAGCGCGCCTGAGCGCTGAGTTGATTTGCGTCGGCGGGCGGTTTCCGGCTCTCATAGGCCGTGATGAGAAACCGCAATTTCAGAGCGCGGATGGTGCCGGTGCTGTGCGCTTTTCTCGCCGCCGCCATGTCGCTGACCGGCGGCGCCCTGGCCGAGCCCGCCGCGCCGTCTTATCCGCGCAATCCGGCGCTGGCCGATCTGCCCCAGGGCAGGTGGGTGAAAATTCACCAGCAGCAGCCCGGCGACGCGGTGACGTTCCGCCGCCAGCGCCATGGTGGCAGCGCCTTCGATACGCGCCGCGGCCAGCTCGTGCTGTTCGGCAGCGATACCCATGACCACCCGGATATCGACTGGCTGAACAGCCCGCTGATCTTCGATATGAACCGGCTGACTTGGGATCAGCCCTATCCCGCCGACCCGGTATCGAGCTACCGGGTGAATGCAGATGGCTTGCCGGTCGCCGGTCCGAACGGGGACCGCCCCTGGGCGATGCACACCTTCGGTGCCGTCGCCTACGATCCAGTAGCCGATGCGGTCGTCGTCGCCAGCTATCCGGCTCATCTGGTGCCCGGCCGTTTCACATCGGTGCTTGAGTCGGCGTGGCCGCAGGTCGAGCGGCACCCGACCTGGTTGTGGCACCCGGAGTCACAGCGGTGGGAAGCGCTCGCCGGCAAAGCGCCCCATTTTTTCACCCGCGCCATCGTCTATGACGACCGGCGCAAAGCCGTTCTGGGGTATCGCGGCGATGGCGTTTACACCCTGGATACGGCGAGCGGACGCTGGCAGCGGATCGCCAAGGGCAGCCTGCTCGGCTGGGGCAGCAACGCCGCGTTCGATAGCGATAACGGCGTGCTTCTCGCCTTTGGCAGCCACCGAAAGGGAAACGACATCGTCGCCTACAATCCTGCCGCCGGTCTTCACCGCACGATGCCGGCCGCCGGGCCGCGCCCGGCCGGTAACAACTATGTTCCGATGGCGTTTCACCGTGGCATTGGACGCACTATCGCGCTCGTCGATAGCGCATCCGGCGATGCGGCCGAGACCTGGCAGTACGATTACGCCAGCGACGCCTGGACCCATCTCGAGCTTGCTGGCCTGCCGTTTGAAATCCGCATGAACTACAATCTGGAATTCGATCCGGTGCACGAGCTATTGCTCCTGGTCGCGACGGCGCCCGGCGAAACGTTGCCGGCGGTCTGGGCGCTCAATTTCGGCGAGGCCGGGTAGATGTTCGGGCCTGCCGTATCGGGTATCGCACGGCTGGTGATCCTGGGTTTTACCGTGTCAGCGGGTGCGGCTGCCGCCGATACAGCATCACAACCCGGTCTTGTCGTGCCCGAACCGGCGACCCAAACGGCGTTGGCGGTG
This sequence comes from Alphaproteobacteria bacterium, assembly GCA_965267185.1. Classification (GTDB taxonomy): domain Bacteria; phylum Pseudomonadota; class Alphaproteobacteria; order UBA6615; family UBA6615. The sequence goes on from OZ253937.1 coordinate 211,676, forward strand.
CGCTGGCCGGTTACCGGCGACAGCAACGGCAACGCCAGGGTCGCCGTGTCGTACCGCCGGCAGGGGGAGACCACATTGCAATCGGGCCATAACCTGTTTCGCCCCCATCCCGTCCATGTGTCGCCCGAGAACCTCGTGCCGGGGGGCCGGCTGTTCGCCGGCAGCATCGTCGGTTTGCAGCCGGGGAGCCGTTATGAGATCAAGCTCATCCTCGACGATCCCGATGGCGGCTCGGCGCAGCGCACCTTGTCGCTGGAGACGCAGGCCGAGCCGGCCTTGCCGGCGAATATGCGCGAACGTTTCGTGCGGCCGCGCCGTCCCGGCGAGACCGGCGGCGGCGGCGGCACGCGCGGCGACCCGATCCGCGGTATCGCCACGGCGGCGCGGATCGCCGAGGCGGGCGATCTCATCCTGCTTCTGCCGGGGGTTTATTCCGGCAGCAACATTCGCACGCGGGACGGCGCGCCCGGTGCGCAAATCGCCTTCCGCGGCGTCGGCGAGGCGATTATCGACGGTGGCGGCAACCGGCGCGTGTTCGATATTCGCGGGCGCAGCCACCTGTGGTTCGAAAACCTGACACTGCGCAATGCGAGCATCTTGGTCGACGCCGGGCAGGCGAACCACATCGTTCTGCGGGCCAACCGGTTCGAGGTAAAGACATTTGGTATTCGTGCGCATGGGGCGATCTACGATCAGTCGCGCCACATCATGGTATCGGACAACAGCTTCGATGGCGGCATCGCGTGGCCGCCGTCCAAGCCTTTTCCAAGCGTCTACGCCATCAGCCTTTCCGGGGTCGGCCATGTGGTGCGCCACAACCGCATCCGGCGCGTGCGCGACGGTGTCTTCAACGGCAATGACGGCAAGCTCTCCGCCAGCGACTTCCACAATAACGACATCGCGCAATGCGCCGACGACGGCATCGAGACCGATCATTCCGATACCAATGTGCGGGTGTTCAACAACAGGGTTGTCGATTGTTTTTTCGGCGTCAGCATTCAGCCAGCCCATGGCGGACCCGTCTACGTCTACCGCAACTTCATCTACAACGCGCGTTCCTCGCCCTTCAAACTGCACAACCGCACGTCGGGCGTGCTGATCTATCACAACACCTCGGTGCGCCGCGGTTTCCCGTTCGTCATTCAGCCAGGCGGCGAAACGGTGAACGACGTGGTGACGCGCAACAATTTGTTCATTGGTACGGGTGGTCCGGCCCTCGGCAGCACGGGTCGGATGGTGCGTAGCGACTTCGACAATGACGGCTACGCCTGGACGAGCGGTCCCTTTGCCCTGTGGAACGGCCACACCATCCCGTCGATTGCCGCGGCGCGCGGTGGCCAGGGGCCGTACAGCCATCACGGCGCGATCGGGATCGGCCCGGAGAGCCCGTTTGCGGGGCCGTTATTGCCGCCGAGCGACCGCACAGCGCCGACCGATACCAGTGCGCTCGACCCCCGGCTGGCGGCGGACGGCGCCGCGGTCGACCGGGGTGTGGCGTTGCGCGGATTCAACGGCGGCTTCAGCGGGCGGGCGCCCGATCTGGGCTGTTGCGAAGCGGGCGCTCAAGTGCCCCACTACGGGCCGCGGTAGCGGGCGGCGGATCGGGGGCCACATGCAGTATGCGAGAGTTCACGAAGCCAAGGATAAACCCGGCCTGAGGCTGGCGTTGACCATGAAGGTGCCGGGGCCGTGGAGCCAATCGGCGAAGTATGTGTTTCAGGTCAAGAATATTCCGTTTGTTCCCGTCGGCCAGCTCGGCGGCCGCGCCAACGACGAGCTGTTCGCGTGGACCGGCCACCGGAATGCGCCCGTCGCGGTTTATAACGACGAGGTGCCGCGTACCGGCTGGCAGGAAATCATTATGCTGGCCGAGCGATTGCAACCGGAGCCCGCGCTGTTGCCGGCTCAGCCCGCTGAACGGGACGCGGTGTTCGAGATCATCTCCGAACTCGCGGCGGAGCGGGGGTTGGCTTGGATGCGGCGGTTGCAAATGATCGAGGATATGAGCGCACCGGCGGTGGATCCGCGCATGCAGAAAGTCGGCGACACCTTGGATGACCGCTACGGTAAGAGACCCGGCGGCGATGACGCGGTGACCCAACGATGCCTAGATATTCTGGAGATGCTGGCGGCCAAACTGCACGGCCAGAAAGCGCTAGGCAGCGAATATTTTGTCGGCGAAGGCTTCACGGCGGCGGATCTCTATTGGGCCTGTTTCTCCCAGCTCGTTCGGCCCCTGGAAGAAGCGGTCAATCCCATGCCGGATTTCATGCGCACGGTGTATATGGCGCGCGAGCCGGTGTTGGCAGCCGTGGACCCCATCCTGATCGAGCACCGGGACATGATCTATCAGCGCCACTTGGGCCTGCCGTTGGAATTTTAGCGGAGCCGGTCAGTCGGTCTCGTCGCCGAACTTCCACCGGTAGATCACCAGATCGTCCTCATAGACGCCGTTGCTGTTGAAAGGTTCGTTGTTCCAGAAATCGTCCATCGCCTGCCGGTCGGGTAGCTCCATGACGATGGCGCTGCCGTAGTTCTCGGTGCCATCTTCCGAGCGTAGCGGCCCGCGGAATACGAAGTCGTTCTCGAATCGCCCGAAATAGGATTCGTGATCGAGCAGATGTTCGCTAAGCAGGTCGTTGATGCCGCGGCGCTTACTGGCAATCAAAAAGAACAGCTCTTGGCCGGGCTTGCGCTCGTAGTCCTGCATCCGTTTGAGAAAGCTGTTCGACCAGCGCAGAACTTTCACCGATTGATATATGCCGGCTCGCGCGAACGGCTCCTCGGCGATGAAGGTTTCGGCGGTGTCGCGGTCGGCCAACTCGACGAAAAATGCGTGGCCGATCTCATCGTCTCTATCGTCGGCCAGGATCGGCCCATGGCCGATTAGGTGGTCGGCGAAAGCCTCGAGATATTTCCGGTGCGCGGCGTAGTGTTCGTCGCGCAACGCGCCGGTGCCGGGCTTGTCGAGGCACGCGATAACCCATTGCGCGGGCTTTTGCCGGTAATAGTCCTTGAGCGCTTCGCCCGACAGGCCGTAGCGGGGATCGCCGGGTAAGTAACCCGATTGGGGTGCGCCCTCGCTTGGTGCGTTTTCGTCTGCCATGGTCTTTCCGCTTTGTCTCCGGGCCGGATATAAGGACTGACGCGTCTACAAGGTTAGACGGCAGGATAGCGAATGAGAAGTCCAAGGGCTCCCCACAATCATGACAGTCGCTGAAAAAGTTACAGTGGTTTGCGGCGTATTCCCTTAGTTCACCGACCACTGACCCGGAGTGCTCCAACCACGCCAAGCGGTGGGGTGTTCGGCGAGGAATGATCGCAAGATTTCGACATATTCGAGCGCCATAGTTTCGGCGCTGAGGCCCTTGTTGTCGTCTGAGCTTTGAAGCGGCGGCTTTATCCAAATATCGAACTCGTCCTCTGCGCTTGTCACCACCCAGACCGACAGCAGCGGGGCCCCACAGATCGATGCCAAGGACGGTGCGCCGAGGGCTAGGTTCAACGTGCCTCCCAAAAACGGCACTTGCAGCGGCCGCTTGCCGCCATGAATGCCGGCAACGCCGACCACGGCGTTGTTATTTAGATGGTCAACCAGTTCGTAGACCGCTTGGGTTTCCTCGCCATCGACCAAAGACACGTGGTCTTGCATATATCGGTCCTCGACCCGCGTGCGCAGTGGATTTAAGAAGCGCCGGCCGAAGATGGTGCCTGAGTAGGGGTGAATGTCGCTGCGCAGAAACACACTACTGTGGCCGGCGTCTTGCAGCGCGCGCTTCAACGATAATTCACCTCGCGTGACCGGAACCGTCCAAAGAACCGCCCCTTGGCCGCCTTCAAGCGCGGCATTCAAATGCTCCAGGCCATGGAGACGCAGTTTCGGTTGCCATCCGCCCGGCAGCCGATCGCGAAAGCTGTAGACAATCTCTTCATAGGTATCGGCGAGCGATTGCCGCTCGAATTCACGCGTTCCCATTGCGAGCTCCAGGGCGGTGATGGCCCGCTTCAAGTGAGCCGGCTGCGAGCCGCGTATTGTCAAATGCAAGCCGGCGATAAATCGGCAGGCCGGCGCCCACCATCGCGTCGGCAACAGTCCGGCAATAGCAAAAAGCACGATAAATATGATGGTGTTCCGTAGGTCTGCGGCGTCAATTACGGGCCGCTTGCGTTCTATTCGGTTTGTTGGTCTATCGATCGTCGCCGATGGCAGCGCCCGGGTTGTTTGATCCGGTGGTCCGCTCTGCACATCGTCGATCGCCGCCGCCATGCGCCTGACGGTATTGGTATCCTGCGACACGATCTCCAGCGGCAGCTCAACGTTGAAATCCTCTTGAACCGACATAATCAATTGCACAGCGCTTAAAGAATCGCCGCCGAGTGCAAAGAAATCATCGTCCAAACCGATATCGCTAGTTTTCAGAAGCGACTGCCACAATGCCAAGAGAGCAATGGTTGTCGGCGACGCTTGCAGATCTATATCCGCCGCGCCGGTTTCGCTGCGTTTCCCAGGCGCGGCCAGTTTTTCGGCGAGGATGTTTCGCTGCGGCTTGCCGCCAGGGCCCCTCGGGATCGAGGTCACCGGAAAGAGTTGTCTCGGTACCTTGGAGTGTTTCAGCCGGCTGAAGGCGAAGGAGCGAAGATTCTCACTTGAGGACACCCCTTGATCGTCTTTGAAGATAATGGCGGCGGCGACATCTTGGCCAAGGGTGATATGGGGGACGCCGAATACCACGATATCCTCGACATTCGGGTGCCGCGCGAGTTCGCGCTCTATATCGGTAGGGCTGATCTTCTCGGCGCCGCGGTTGATCATTTCCTTGGTGCGGCCGACGAGCGTCAGATACCCCTCGTCATCGAAAAATCCCAGATCGCCGGTTCGAAACCAGCCGTCGACAAAGGCTTCCGCATCGGCTGTGGGATTATCGACATACTTCTTCATAACCCCCGGGCTGCGCACAACGACCTCGCCGGTTTGCCCTTTGGCGACTTCAACCCCGGTTTCGTCGATCATCTTGATCTCTTCGATCACCTGGAGGCCGACGGTACCAACCTTTCGGTCTCGGGGCGGCAGCGGCGCGCAGGCAATACAGCCGGTTTCCGTCATGCCGTAGGTGTCGATCAACGGGGCGTTGAACAGGGCCTCGATTTTCTCGATGTCCCGCGGAGGGAAATGCATGCCGCCGTTTCGAATAAAGGTGAGGGACGCCCTCCGGATGGCATCTTCGTGCGCGGCTGCCTGAGAAATCACACCCCGGTGGAAGGTGTAAACAGCGGTATACCAAGTAGGTTGGTAGGCCTCCAAACAGGCGTAGAAGGAATCCGTGTCGGATCTCGATGTGATGATCGTGCTGCCGCCAGTGTAAAGTGCGGCGAGCACGCCTTCATAAATGCCGTGCGCGAGGTATAGCGGCATAACGTTCAAGCAGCAGTCCTGCGGTCCGAGCCCGAGCCACTTTGTGAGGCGGCCAACATTCGCCGCCAGCTCCTCCTGCGTCCGCGGCACGATCTTGCTTCCCGTGGTGCCCGATGTCGCGAGAAATAGGGCGATGTCTGAAGGGGCGTGCGTCTCATTCGGGTGCGCTGACGGCAGGTCATCGTCGTCGAAACGAAAGCCAATTTCGTCTTCGTTTTTTTCCAGCTCGATCACCGTCAGGCCGAGCTCGTCGCCTGCCGCTTGCGCCGCCAAGTTCTCGCCAACACCACACACAAGAACCTCGGCCCGCAAGGCCTTCAAGTAGCTTTTGACATCATTGGCGGATGAGGTCGGATCTAGCGGAATGATCGGTGCGCCGTGAAAGAGCAAGCCGACAAGACATAGGGCCATACTGGGCCGGTCATTTATGCAAACGGCGATACGCTGCGCCGGCGTGACGCCTTTGGCATCGAGTGCATGGCTCAGGCGACGCGCCTGCTCGACGAGCCTGCGGTAAGTTAGCGGATCGCGACCTTCGCCAAGGAGGGCAATACGCTCTGGCGCCTGTTGCGCCCACGCGGCAACAGTTTCAGAGAGGGCTTGAAAGGCTTGCGGCATAGAGGTTTTGAATCACCGAAGATAAGTGGCGTTAACCAGCAAACACAACATCTTAGCGGTTCCCCCTTAACTGTAGGTTTCGCTTCTGCGGTGACATCTGCCGAGAAACGACTCGCATTGCCCTGGCTGTTTCGTGTCCGCTCTCGGGGTATAAGCGCACGGGCTGCCATCGGTTGTGCAGCTTTCGAGAGGGAGAGGGACGAAGGGTGACGCCCAGGGTTGGCATTATCGGCGGCGGCTACACCGGCACGGCGGTCGCAGCGCATCTGAGCCGCAGCGCGACGCAGCCGCTCGACATAACCGTGGTCGAGCCGTTGGCCGAGTTGGGGCGCGGCGTCGCCTATGGCTCGTGCGATCCCGACCACCGCATCAACGGACCGACGATCCAGCATTCGCTCTATCCCGACGATGCCGAACATTTCGACCGGTGGCATAAGGCCAGTGGCGCTTTCGCCGCCGATCCCGAATGCCTCGACCCGTTGGGACGCTCCTATGCCCGCCGCGCCGATATGGGGCGCTATGTGGGGCATGAATTTGCTGTTCATCAAAAAGACAGCCCCTCGGGCTCGTCGCTGCGCCATATCCGCGACCGGGCGGTCAACGCGCGGGCCGGCGGCGCGGGGTTCGTCGTGAGCCTTGCCGAAAGTGCTGACCTTGCCGTCGATCTGCTCGTCATCACCAACAGCAACGCACCGCCTGCGACGCCGCCGGCCTTCGAAGGAGCGGTGGCCGCGCATCCCGCGTTCTATCCCGACCCCTGGGATTTGGATCGCCTGGCCGGTATCGCGTCCGACGCGCGAATTCTGATTATCGGCACCGGGCTTACCATGGCCGATGTGGCGATTACGGTGTTGCGAGACCGCCCCGGCGCCACGGTCACAGCGGTATCCCGCCGTGGGCTCCTGCCACAGAGCCAGAGCCAAACGCCGCGCACGGATACCATTCCCCAGGCGATGGCCCGCGAGGTGCCGCCCTTTGTGGGGCGCCACGGCAAGCCGGATTCGATCCGCACCATCCTTCGGGCCCTGCGCGAAGATGCGCGCGGCCTCGTTGCGGAAGGCCGCCAGTGGCATGTGGTGGTGGATGAGGTGCGCGAGGCGGCGCATCACATTTGGCCGGCGCTGCCCGAGCAGGAGCAGCGGCGGTTCGTCCGCCATCTGGCACCGTGGTACGAGACCCACCGGTTTCGCTACCCGCCGCAGACCGACGCCAAAGTTCAGGCGCTGATGGCGGAGGGCCGATTGGCGACACGCGCGGCGTCGATTGTGAGCGCGGTTCCGCGCAGCGATCAAATTGAAGTCACCACCAGAGCCCGTAGTACCGATGATCTCACCACCGAGACGTTCGACGCTGTCATCAACTGCACCGGTCCCGACCGCAAATCGAGTCGGAGCGGCGACCCGTTTCTGCAAAATCTTGTGTCGGGCGGCCTCCTGGTGAACCATCCCTTCGGTCTCGGTCTACTCGTGGACGACAACTTTTGCGCGCAAAACAGCGAAGGGCAGCACGATTCACGTCTGCGGGTCATCGGTCCGCTGAGCCGGGGCCGGCTGGGCGAGACCAGCGGTGTGCCCCATACGACGTACCATATTATGCGCGTCCTGCCCGATATGCTGGGTGAGCTCGAACGCGTTGCGCCGGCAGAGGTTTGAGCGGGTATTCGCTATCCAACGTCGTTTCTGTCGATCAGAGTACCCGTTGGACGCCTAAACCTCGGTTATAAGAGCGCGTTCGTAAACCCGAACCCAATGGCGGCCGGGGCTTTTAGATATCAAATCGGACCCAGCGGTGCGCATCAGCGGACCGCGGGAGCAACTGAACCGAGGAGATATCCGATATGTCGAGCACCAATCGTATTCGCACCCTGATTGCCGGAACAGCCTTTGCCGCCGCTTTTACGCTACCGTTGGGTTTGGCCGTTGCCTCCGCCGATTTGGACGGCGCCAGCGTTGGTAAAACCGCCGCAGAGATAACCGCTAGCCTCACCGCCCAGGGCTATGAGGTCAGGAAGGTCGAGCCCGAGGACGGTATGCTGGAGGCATACGCGCTGAAAGATGGCAAGCTCTACGAAGTCTACGTAAACACCACGACCGGCACGGTGACCAAGATCGAGGAAGAAGACTGATCTTAAACCATTAGAGGTACGACGCTATGCAGCGTATTCGCGTTTGGGACCTCTACGTCCGCGTCACGCACTGGGCGGTCGCCGCTCTTGTCCTCGCCGAATTGACCTTTCTCGACGAGGACTGGGCGGTGCATCGCTGGGCGGGTTACGCGGTGCTGGTGCTGGTCGCCTTCCGGTTAATCTGGGGGCTGATCGGGCCCCAGTACGCCCGCTTCAGTGCGTTTCCCCCAAGCCTGCAAGCGGCGCGGGCGCATCTAGTGGGATTGCTGCGAGGCGAGGACGCGTTGCATCTCTCGCACAATCCGTTAGGTGCGCTGATGGCCTACAACTTGTGGGTCTCGCTGATCGCGGTGTGTGTGACCGGAATCCTGATGACGACTAACGCTTTCTGGGGCGTCGACTGGGTCGAGGAGGCCCATGAAATCATCGCCAGCTGGGTACTGATTTCGGTGGGGCTTCATGTCGCGGGGGTTATATTTGAGAGCTGGCATTCAAAAGTAAACTTGATCCGGGCTATGATCACCGGGCAGAAGGAAATCCCCGGCCCCGGAGAATGACCGCGGCCGTCAGGCCGTGAGGACATGAGCGGACCCGAACCCGTATCGATGGGTAATCCAGCCCGAACGGGAAAAACCCTTGCCCTGTCCGGACTGCTGGTCGTGCAGGCGGGCTGTGCGGCGTTTTTCCTATTCGACGTCGTGGCCGATCTTTGGGGCATTGACCCGACAGCCAACGAAGCCGTCCATAACAGCATCGAACTCATCGCGGTTGTGGCGCTCATCCTCGGCATCGTCATGACGACGCTGCAGATTCGCCGGATCAGCGCCCGGCAACGGCAGATCGAAGCGCAACTGCGCGTCGCATCCGGCGCGTTTCTCGATCTGCTGGAAGAGCATTTCGACTCTTGGGCGCTAACGCCATCCGAGCGCGATGTGGCGCTGTTGTCGATAAAAGGGCTGTCTATTGCCGACATCGCCAAGGTTCGCCAAACCAAGGAAGGCACCATCAAGGCGCAGTCGAACGCGATCTATTCGAAGGCTGGCGTCACCGGGCGCCAGCAACTCCTGAGCCTGTTCATTGAGGAACTGATGAACGATCAGTTGGTACCGTCGGGTTCGGTCAGGTAGCGCAAACGAAAACGAATATCTAAGGAGAAGCGCCATGAGCCAGAGCGATATTCCGGTGGGCGGCTATTGCGACCCTGCATTTTCAGCGGTTGAGGAAACGTTTCGCGAGAACTTTGCCACGCGCGGTGAAATCGGTGCCGGCGTGTGCGTCTACAAAGACGGTGAAAAGGTCGTCGATCTGTGGGGCGGTCACTGCGACGAGGCGCGCACCCAGGTGTGGACCGAGGACACCATCGTCCTCATGAATTCGGTGGCGAAATCTATTTGTGCGCTGGCGGTCCATGTGTTGGCCGACCGCGGTCAGGTCGATCTCGATGCACCGGTTGCCGAGTACTGGCCCGAGTTCGCCCAGAACGGCAAGGAAGGCATACTGGTGCGCCATGTACAGGGGCACGAATGCGGTGCGATCTTTTCGGATTCGGCAAAGCCCGGCGACTGGTTCGACTATCCGGCGCAATGTGCGGCAATCGCGCGTCAGGCGCCGGCGTGGCCGCCGGAGACCAAGGGCGCGTACAACACCATTAACATCGGTTTTATCCTCGGCGAGGTCGTCCGCAACGTTACCGGTAAATCCATCGGTACCTTCATCCGTGAAGAAATTTCCGAACCCCTGGGTGCCGACTACAACATTGGGCTGACCAAGGATGAGGCGGGGCGTTGCGCGACCATGCACCTCAATCCGGAGAACCAGTTTTGGGCCCACGGCGCGCAGCCAGGCTCGAACCTGCACCGCGCCTGGTCGGGACGCCCCGGCCGTCCTGATTTGCTCAACTGCACGGAGATCCGGGAAGGCGGACTACCGGCCTTTGGCGGTCACGGCAACGCCCGCGGCGTCGCAAAGATCTACGCCATGCTCGCGGGAAACGGCGAGGTCGATGGCGTGAGGTTGTTGCAGCCGGCCACGGTTGAACGCGCATCGCAGCTCGTCTGGGAAGACGTTTGCGCAATGACCGGCTGGCCGCTGCGCATGGGCCTCGGCTTCGAGCACAATAGCCCGCCCTACATCGCGATGGGCGAGAACATGCGCGCCTTCGGCAAGCTGGGGTCGGGCGGTGCGCTCGGCTTTTGCGACCGCGAACGCAACCTTGCCTTCAGCTACTGCACGAATTTCCAGTGCGAGGGCGCGGGGACGGGCATCCGCTGCAAATCGCTCGGCGAGGCCGCGGCAGGCATCGCACCCGAATGGAACGTCCAGGCAGCGGAGTGACGCCAATGCGGCTTGGAAGCGCCGCAGCTATTGTGAACCCTCTGGTCTGTAGAAGAGGGATTGGTTTTTGAGTGCGGACGAACGAAGGCCGGAAGAGAATCGTTTACGTGCAGATGCTAATTCGGTTCTGCTAACTGCAGATGCGATCTTCGTTCTGATTTTCTTTTTGGGGTGTATTTTCTTTTTGGGCTTTGGTGGTTGGAGCGTCCCCATTCCGAACGCGCGATATGCCGATCCTGTTCGGATCGATTATAGGCGGGCAACAATCGGAGAGGCCGATCTCCGTAGGGCCGCCAAACGGTATTCAGACTTTCACGGCGACCAGGCGATTTCCCGGGCGGCCGCGCGCGCGGAATATCTTCTAGCGGTTGGCGAAGAGAGCGCTGCTGAGTTGTGGCAAAGAATTATAGCCGCCATCGAATCTATGCATCGGACTGAGCTAAAAAGCGTCGAGAGCTAATTTATTCGCCCGGAAACCGCCTTTACTCCGCCGCGACGCGGGCCGCTTCCGGGGTGGGGATGCGGTGCGGTAGCAAGGCGACGGCGATCAGGATCACCAGGGCGGACGCGGCGAGGATATAGAATAGGGTATCGAAGCCCCAATTGTCGTGGACGAACGCGATGAGGGGCAGCGTCGCCGCCAGAACCGAGAAGCTGACGACGTAACGCACGCCGTAGATGCGGGCGCGATAGGCGCCGCTGGCCATCTTGCCGATCATGTAGTCGTTGATGGGGATCTGGCCGAACGCGCCGAGCATGAACCCGAACGCCGCCGCCAGCGCGAACCCGTCGGCGAGTCCCGGCATGACGCCGAAAAAGACCAGCTGCATCGCCGCCATCAGCATGAAAATGGTGCGCGGGCCATAGCGGTCGAGCAAGCTGCCGACCACCAGTTGCGCCATCGACGCCACGGCGAAAACGATAAAGGCGAGGACGCCGATGGTGGTCGCGACATCGCTCTGAGCCGGCCCGGCGCTTTCGGCCCAGGATGAGAATCGGGCGACAAGTCCTTGTAGACGCTCGTCGAAGATTTTCGGCAGCGCGAAAGAGGTCGCCTGGAAGACGATCGAGGAAACCGCGGTGGTCAGAAAAACAATCGCCGACGCGCGCACCAGCAACCGGCGGTGCGCGGCGGCCATGTGAAGCTCTGCGTCGCTCGGTGCGGTTTTCGGCTTTTGTGCCGCTGCTGGCGGCTTGACGGTGATGCTCTCCCAGCGCAACGCCAGATAGGCGAACCCCACGGCGACCGAGAACAGGCCGGGCAAGATGTAGGCCATGCGCCAGCCGCCATGGTCGATCAGATAGCCGGTGATTAGTGCCGCGCTCGCCACCCCGAGATTGCCCCACACGCCGTTGGCCGCGATGCGCATGCCGGTGTTGCGCCAGGTCATGGTGACGATGGCCAGCCCCACCGGATGGTAGATGGCGGCAAACATGCCGATCACGAACAGTCCGACGCCGATCTGAAACGGCGTCTGGGCGAAGCTCGTCGCTATCGACGACAGGCCGATGCCGATGAAAAACACCGCCATCATGCCGTCGCGGCTCCACCGGTCGGCGAGCCAGCCGGCGGGGAGGGCGAAGGCGCCCAGCGCGAAGAAACCCGGTGTCGCGTAGACCAACAAGTCGCCATAGCCGACACCCCATTCGCGGATAAGCGCCAGCGCGGCGACCGTGGCGAACACCAGGGTGAACAGATGGTCGAGAAAATGCCCGATGTTCAGCAGCAGAAAGTATGAACGGTCCCGGTTCATGGGGTGGCTACTGCTCGTTGCGTCCGCGCAGCCGTTCGAACTCGGCGATAACCGCGTCGGCGGAGCTGATATCGGCATAGCGCCGCTCCACATCGCGTAAATTGCTGCGGTGCGGCTCCTCCTCATGGTCGCCGACGCAATCTTCGGGCACGATGGTGCGGAAGCCGAGGCTGAAACTGTCGATCACCGAGGCGCGCACACAGCCCGAGGTGATGCAGCCGGTCACCACCACCGTGTCGACCCGTTGTTTCACGAAAAACTGCGCGACTGGCGTATTGAAAAAGATCGACGGCGCGGTTTTGGTAATCACCAGATCGGGCTCGGCGGCGGCGATCCTTGGATCGAGCTCGACCGACGGGTGGCCGGTAATCAGTTCTTCGCGCAGCGGCTTGATTTTCCAGTAGGGCATCGCGGCCGCTGACTCATAGCCCATCGCGCAGGCGGCAACGGGAACCCCGGCAGCGCGTGCCGCCGCCATCACATCGACTGTCCGCTCGACGGCGCGGTCGATCATCTCCGCCCCGCCCATGGCGAAGCTGGGATCGGTGAACCCGCGCTGGAAGTCGACGACGACGACGCCGGGCCGCTCGCCCCAGCCGATCTCCCGGTCGCCATAGCCGCGCTCGCTGTAATCCATCTCGTCTCGCCCCTTGCTTTTTGGCGCCGTCCATTAAAGCATAGGCGGCTGAGCGCCGTCTCTCGCAAGCAATGAAAAACTGCCTAAAAGCAGTAAATTATCGGGGAAGTTTCGCATCATGAGTTATCGCATATCCGTCGATACCGGCGGCACGTTCACCGACATGGTTTTGCTCGACCCGGAAGGCCGCTTTCATGTCGGTAAGGCGCTGACCACGCCTGACCGGATATCCGACGGCATGTTCGATGCGTTGGGGGTGGTCGCCGGGGCCATCGGCCGCGATCCCCGCGAGCTGTTGGCCGAGACGGAAATCCTGCTCTACGGCACCACGCGCGCGACCAACGCCATCGTCACCAAGCAGACGGCGCGCACCGCGTTCCTCACCACCGCCGGGTTCCGCGATGTGCTGGTGTTTAAAGAGGGCGGCAAACACGGCCCCCACGATTACAGCTACGACTATCCGCAACCCTATATTCCGCGCCGCCACACCTTCGAGATCAACGAGCGCATCGGCAGCGCCGGCGAAGTCGTACGCCCGCTCGATGAAGACCATGCGCGCAGCGTGCTGGAGATCCTAAAGGCGCGCGGCTTCGAGGCGGTGTCGGTGTCGCTGATCTGGTCGATCGCCAATAACGCCCATGAGGTGGCGCTCGGCCGCCTGATCGAGGAGGTGCTGCCCGGTGTGCCCTACACCTTGTCGCACCGGCTGGCGCCGATCTTGCGCGAATACCGCCGCGCGTCCGCCACCGCCATCGACGCCTCGCTCAAGCCGCTGATGCAGGCCCATCTCACGCAGATGCAGAGCGATCTCAAAGACGCGGGCTTTGGCGGCGATCTGCTGATTTCGACCTCAGTCGGCGGGTGCCAGGAGGTCGAATCCGTGGTCGAGCGGCCGATCAACACGCTGAAGTCGGGCCCGGCGATGGCGCCGGTGGCCGGCCGCGCCTATTCCGCCGTCGAGAAGATGGGCGGCGACGCCATCGTCTGCGACACCGGCGGCACCACCTTCGATGTCGGCCTGGTGCGCGACGGCCAGCTCGTCTATTCGCGCGATAGCTGGCTCGGCCCGCAATGGCTCGGCGATATCATCGGGGCGTCGACGGTCGATGTGCGGTCCATCGGCGCCGGCGGCGGCTCGATCGCCTGGGTCGATCCCGGCGGGCTGCTGCGGGTCGGGCCGCAATCGGCGGGCTCGGTGCCGGGGCCGGCTTGCTACGGCACCGGCGGCGATCAGCCGACCGTAACCGATGCCGCCTTGGTGCTCGGCTATATCGATCCCGAGTATTTTAACGGCGGGCGCATCGCGCTCGATCCGGCGGCCGCGGAACGGGTGATCGGCGCGCTGGCGGCGACCCTGGGCAAGAGCGTCGACGATACGGCCTTTGCCATCATGGTCATCGCCAACGAATTGATGATCAAGGCGATCGGCGAGATCACCGTCAATGACGGCCTCAACCCGCGCGAGAGCGTGATCGTCGCTGGCGGCGGTGCCGCCGGTTTCAACATCATGCCGATCGCCCGCGAGCTCGGCTGCGACACCGTGATCCTGCCGCGCACGGCGGCGGCCTTGTCGGCGTGCGGCATGCAATATTCCTCCATCGTGTTCGAGGCCACGCGCAGCCGCTTCACCGATTCCAACGGCTTCGACCGCGACGGCGTTAACGCGGCGCTCGATGAGATCGAAGCCGAGTTGATGGCGTTCCGCGACGGGCTGTCGATCGCCGCCCAGTCGGACGTGTCGATGGAGTTCTTCGCCGAAGCGCGCTACCGCGCCCAGGTGTGGGAACTCGACACGGCGTTACCGACCGCGCGTCTCACCAGCGATGCGGATGTCGGCCAGCTCGTCGAAGCATTTCACCAGGCCCACGACCGGGTCTATGCGGTGCGCGACGAGGATAGCCCCGTCGAGTGCGTCAATTGGAAAGGGCGCATCGCCATTCGCTCCTTCGACCCGCCCGAGCCGCCGGGCGCGGCCGATAACAGCTACGCGCCCGACACCGGCACGCAGCGCGATTGTTTCTTCGGCGATGCGGCGCGGGTCTCGACCCCCATCTTTCGCGGCGAGGATCTGGTGGCCGGCGCCACCGTCACCGGCCCGGCGATTATCGAAGAACCGACCACGACCATCGTGGTCTATCCCGGCATGCACGCCAGCTTGAGTGCGGCGGGCGACTACATTCTCGATTGCCGGTAACAGGAGGCTTTCATGGCAGACACCGAAACGACCCTCGATCCCGTCCTCATCTCGGTGATGGCGAACCGCCTCGACGGCATCGTGCGCGAAATGACCAACACGCTGCTGCGCTCGGCGCGCTCGGCGGTGATTTCCTCGGCGCGCGATTTCTCCTGCTGCCTGGTCACCGGCGACGATAAGCTGCTCGCCCCGGCGGAGGGGCTGCCGGTGCATATTTTCGGCTGCCACATCCAGACCGAAAATATGCACAAATATCATGAGGGCGATATCCGGCGCGGCGACGCCTACCTGGATAACGACCCCTATGGCGGCAACACCCATCCGGCGGACCACACCTTCATGGTGCCGGTGTTCTTCGAGGGCGAACAGCTCTTCACCGCCGTCTCCAAATGTCATATGGCCGATATCGGCAACTCGATTCCGTCGAGCTATTTCGTGCGTGCCAAGGATGTCTATGAGGAAGGCGCGCTGGTGTTTCCCGGCGTGCGCATTCAGCGCGATTTCAAGAATGTCGAAGACATCATGCGCATGTGCCGGGCGCGCATTCGCGTGCCCGACCAATGGTATGGCGACTATCTGGCGGGGCTCGGCTCGGCGCGCATCGCCGAACGGCGCTTGGAAGCGTTCTGCGAGAAGTACGGCAAGGAGACGGTCAAAACCTTCATGCGCGAATGGCTCGACTATTCCGAACGGCGCATGATCGACAGCATCCGCCGTCTGCCGAAAGCCAAGCTGGTCAACACCGGCCGCTCCGACCCTCTCGAAGGCGTGCTGCCCGATGGGCTGGAGCTGACCGTCAAGATCGAGATCGATCCCGACGAAGCGATCATTCATGTCGACCTGTCCGACAATCCGCCCTCGGTGGAGGCCGGCATGAACACGTCCCTCGGCGCCGCCACGTCGGCGGTGGTCGGCGCGGTGTTCAACGCGCTCGACAAGGATCTGCCGCGCAACGAAGGCGCGTTCCGCCGCCTGCGCTTCACCTATGCCGAAGACAGCGTGGTGGCCGCGCCGAAATTCCCCCATTCCTGTTCGGTCGCCACCACCAATGTCGCCGAGCGGCTGGTCAACATCACCCAGTCGGCGTTCGCCAAGTTGGGCGACGGCATGGGGCTGTCGGAGGGCGGCGCCGGCCTCGGTGCGGGCATGGCGGTGATCTCCGGCAACGACGCGCGGCGCGGCGGGCAGGCCTTTGTGAACCGTTTGATGCTCTCGACCAATGGCGGACCGGCGAGCCCCGAAGCCGATGGCTGGGTCAACTACGCCATTCCGGTGATCGCCGGGCTGATGTATCGCGACTCCGTCGAAGTCGACGAGCTCAAGCATCCGATCCGCGTCGAATCGTTGAGTCTAGTGACCGATTCCGCTGGCGCCGGACGCCGCCGGGGCGCGCCGGCGCAACAGATCGAGTATGGCCCCACCGACGGGCCCATGACCTCGGTCATCTCCTGCGACGGCCAGCATGCCGCGCCGCGCGGCGTGGCCGGCGGCCTGTCCGGCACGGCGGGCGAGACCTGGCTGATCGAAGACGGCGCGCAGCCGTCGCGCCTGCCCAATGTGGCGCAGGTGCATCTGCAGCCGGGCCAGCGCATTCGCGGCCGCGATTCCTCTGGCGGCGGCTATGGCGATCCGCTCGACCGCGAGCCCGAGCGCGTGCTGATCGATGTGCTGGAAGGCTGGGAGACCCGCGACAAGGCGCTCGACGTCTATGGCGTGGTGTTCTCGGGCGAGATCGAGGAAGAGACCCTGGCCATCGACGCCGCCGCCACCGAGGCCCGCCGCGCGGAGTTGAGAGAAGCGCGGGCGTGATCGGTGCGGGATTGGTTTAGCAGCGGCTAAAACATGGCCTCATCCTGAGGGCCCATTCACCGCGCCCTTCGAGACGGGCCTAGCGGCCCTCCTCAGGGTGAGGTGAATGGGTGTCTCGAAGGATAGAGGCTATGCGGTTTGCAGTGCGATTTAAGATGTATTGATGTGTTTGCTGCCTGACAGTTCAACTCTCTTGCGGTATCGCGCATTTAGTAAACTGTCACCGTAATACGCAATCCCTCTATTCTTTGCTCGGTGCGGGCAAACTGCGCTCTTTCATCCCATCGACAATGATTCTCCATATGGAAAACGGGTACATAGGCCACTCGTCGCTTGAGCATATAGGAGGCCGCGGCGTTTCCTGGTTCCACTGGTCGTGCCAATCGCTATTTTCGGTGACTATGACAGGCTCCTGTCCAAACTGATCAGCGGTGATATCGACGATAACGCCATCGATAGTTATCCAGGCATGCGTCCAACCGTCATCGCGTTCCGCCCCCACGTACATCGCGTCTATCCCTAACGCTTCCACGAAATAGCGAGCCAAGAGTTCTGCGGTTACCCCGCACGCTCCGCTGGGGAAATTCTCGAAAACAACGTCGTGATTTTCCTGGTTGCCCTCCAAGATTTCTCGCACAGCAACGGCAAGGCGCCGAAGTTCAGACAAGTCAGCACCCATGATTAATTCCCGATGTCCTTGCAGTCGTTAAAGTAACGGTAATCCGCCATCATAGTTGTCGTCACCAAAGTCAGCGCCTTTTCGGTGTTCGTTGCCAGGACTGGAAATTTCTCCGGAAATGATTGAGCACATCCTGATGGTGGCTGGAATCCTTGAACCGCGACCTTAGTACGAGCAGACGTTCATCAGGGCGGAGCAGGAGTTCTTCGAAGTCCTCGGGTACATTTCTGCCGTCGACTTTTACGTGCATTTCATGGCGGGCGAGGTGGAACTTGTAGAAGTTTAGACCGCCGACGTAGAGCCGCAACGGTCCCAGCATGTGTGGAGAGTAGGTTTCATCAAAGGACTCGAAGAATGTCGAGAAGACGTGCGCGGGCCCGGGGTCGTTTTCTAAAATGAGTTTGCGGGCACGCTCCGCGTAAGGACCAAGATCGACCGCGCGGAACATATCGTGTTTGCTGACATGGCCCCGCCAAAGTACCGAGATAGCGAACAGCTTGGCCTTCTCGTAGTCGACGTTAGCTCGGACTTCGACCCACGTGTCGGGCATAGCCTGGTGCACCTCCAACGTACTCGGGTCCGCCGACAGCAACCTGTACGCATAGTCATCCCAACTTGAGAACCGACCTTCGCAACCCTGGCACACAATCTGGTCATAGATCCCCTTGGGTGCTCGCTTCGGCGTTCTTTCGGGGATCGACGAGTGAAGCCGCAGCACGTCACCTTGCTCTGGGAACTCATAGAAGCTTGCGGGAATAATATGGGAGTTCACCAGGCGGCGATCTTCGCCGCAGAGTGCGCAGGTTCCAGTTACCTTGCGTTTGGCCATCTCAGTTCGCACCAAGCAATCTGAGCAGTGGTAGCTGCGTCAGAGATCACGGCGGTAGACCAATCAAGTCTAAATCTTTGCCGATTGTACTTTCAGCCCAGGAACAATCCTCCGAATATCAAAAAGAACACCAGGCTGAAGCTCAGTGTCCAGATATCGAAGACAAGCATTGGCCATTTCAATATCGCAATGTTTATTCGTATGGGCATCCACCAGATGTTTGTCAGCCATGGGAGAGGCTCGCCTATAGTTTGACGCAGATGCCGTCTGACCCGCAGCCCTCCCCAGGTCAAAAGAATGCCCGTTACCGCGAATAATAGGGGTGATCGAACAAGTATGGATGAGAACACCAACGCCATCATTACGCCCACAAATGGCAAGATGAGTAATAGTTCTCTCTCGATCTGCTGGTTGGCTAACAACTTCCAGGGAAGAAACAAATCTAGGTTTCGATAAAGTGGTGGAAAACCCATGTAAAGTTGCAGTGCCAGAATAGCGTATCCAAGCGCTGCAATCATGAATGCACCACTGAGCCCTAAAACCAGCATACTCTATGGCCCCCGATTTTGCTTTTCGGCGGTAATCTTATACTGGTTAATCGGCAATATAATTCCCGTGTTTGATTAGTTTGCGGACGGGCAACCATCGCCACAGCTAGTGATTACGAGGCCGCTAGCCTTATCTCTCCCACATTCTGCGTGCCGTCGAGGGTGACGCTGGCGGTTGCCGGGGCGAAACCGTTGGCGGTGATGCGGAGTTCGTAGGCGCTGCCGTCGGCGTTGAGCCGGTCGAATTTGAAATCGCCGAACGCGTCGGTTTGTTGTTCGGCGACTTTTTCGCCACCACGCATTAGCTCCACCGTGGCCCCGGCGAGACAGTCGACGACGCCGTCTTTTCCCCCCGAGACCGTGCCGGCGATGAAGTCGGTCGTGTAGCGCCAGTGGTTCTTGTAGTAGACCCGCGGCTTGGTATCGAGGTCGGGCCGTAAGGGTTCCAGCTCTTCGGCGTCGGCCAGCCGCGCCATTTCGTCGTCTTCCACCTTCACCGCTTTCAGCGCGTTGGTGGCGCATACGGTCACGCAGCGCGGTTCGGACCAGCCGGCGTCGAGCAGGTGGGCGTCGAAAAACCAGTGCTGCGGTACCTGCTTTTCTTCGTTCCACCAGATCGCCCCGTAGGGGCAGGCGTCGACGATCTCTTTGCGGCCCTTCGATTTCACCGGATCGATCAGAACGATCCCATCTTGCCGCTTCGAGATAGCGTCGGGCGCGGCGTCGATACAGGGCGCGGCGTCGCAGTGCTGGCACATCACCGGCCGGTAGGCGACATCGGTCGCCGGCGGGGCGCCGCGCTCGCGGCGCTCGATCTCGATCCAGCGGTGGCCGTGCTTGGGCATCTCCTCGGCGTAGCCGGGAAACGCGTTGTCGGCATGCTCGTCTTGTACGGCGAGCGCGCACAGGTTGCAGTTGGTGCAGTTGGCGACGTCGACGATCAGGTTCCACTTTTTCATTGCGCCGCCTCCTGGATGAGGCCTTGCGCGGTCGATAGCGGTATCCCGCGCTCATAGGCGACGGTGCCGTCCCATTTCTCGATTTCCACCATGGCCAGGCCGTTGGCCATGGAGTGCGCCTGCTTCACTTGGGTGCGCGCGGGCGACAGCAGGTTGACGCAGCCGCCGCGGTCGACCGAGCGGCCCGGTTCGCCCGCCGGGTCGTAGACGGCGGAGGATTCATAAGCGTGGACGACACCGGGAATAAGCCGCGTGGTCAGATGGGCGGCGCAGATCACCGCGCCGCGGTCGTTGAAGATTTTCACCAGATCGTTTTGCGCGATACCGCGGGCGGCCGCATCGTCGGGGTGCAGGCGCACGATCCAGTAGTAATAGCCGTCGATCAGCACCCGGTGATCCTTGATGTCGTTCAGGAAGCTGTCCTTGCCGTCGCCCTGGGTGTGGAAGCTGTAGCGCACATGGGGTGTGATGAATTGTAGCGGGTAGCGGTCCGCCAGCTCGGGCACGTTGAGCCCCTCCCACGAGCGGATGTATCGGGGCAGCGGCGGCCGTTCCGGGTCGTTGGCGTCGAAGCGTTTCAGGCTCTCGGCGACGAATTCGAGCTTGCCCGATTGGGTCTGCAGCCCCTCCAGGAATTCTTCGGTGTAGTCGCCGGGCAGGGGCATGGCTTCGGGCACGTCCTTCTTGCGGCCCTCGGCGAACCAGCGGTAGGCGGGCGCCGGGCGCAAATCCTCGCGCTCCGGCGGCACCACGAAGTAGCCTTTCTTGAGGAACTTCTGCCACGAAATCTGGCTCGGCAGGTCCGAGGCGTCGAACATGCGCTTGACCCAGTCGATGTCGCGCATGCCTTCGGTGAAATAGGAGCCGAGGCCCAGCCGCGTCGCGATGGCCGTGAAAATATCGTAGTCGGATTTGGACTCGCCCAACGGCTCGATGCATTTCGCCTGGAAGGCGATCACCCGGTGATTGACCTGGGAGTTGAAGTGGGCGCCGTAGCCGCCCGAGTGGGCCCACTCGCCGATATCGTAGCGCTCCAGATGGGTGCAGGCGGGCAGGATCACGTCGGCGAAGCGCGTGTCGCCCTCGTCCCAGATCGACTGGTTGACCACGAATTCCAGTTCGGGCGAGCGGTACATCTCCACGTAGCGGTTGGTGTCGCTCAGCGTGCCGAGAATGGCGTTGCCGTAGCGGTAGAGCATGTGCACTTTCGAATGGCCGGGCGCGGGATAGACCGTCTTCATGAACTGGCCTTCGATGGTCATCGCGTCCCACAGATAGCCTTCGGCGTAGCCGTCGAGAATCGCGTCGGGCAGCTTCAAGCGCGGAATGATCTGCTTCGACGGGTTGATCGTCGCCAGTTGCGGCATGCGCTGATACAGGCTCACCGCGAGACCCGTGTGCGTGAGATCGCCGGAAATGCCGCCATCGGCATAGCCGGGGAAGTAGAAGCCGAAATCGTGGGGCACCCCGAGCTGCAAATTGCCCACATTGACGCCGGGCTTGCCCAAGCCCTGCATGCCCATGAGGCACACCATCATACGCGTCCACTGGTTGCCGGTGGGGTTGCGCGCGGCGCCGCCGAAGGTGTTGCCCATGCCGCCGACTGCGAGATAGGTGCGCTTCGATCCCCATTCGCGGGCGAGCGCACGCACGTCCTTGGCCGGTACGCCGGTCTCGGCCTCCTGCCATTCGGGCGTCTTGGGCACGCCGTCTTCCTCGCCCATCACATAGGCGCGCCACGTCTCGAACCCGTGCGTGTGGGTCTCCACATAGTCCTTGTCGTAGAGCCCTTCGGCAATCCACACATTTGCAATGGCAAGCGCGAGCGCCGGCGAGGTGGTGGGCCGCGGCGCGATCCACTTGCCGCCGAGGAACTGCGCGGTGTCGTTCAGGTGCGGATCGATATGGACCATCGGAATGTCGAGGTCTTTGAGCCATTGCCGGCGCACCGAGCCTTCCAGGCCGGAATAGATACCCGTCGTCGCCTCCGGATTGCTCGACCAGAAGACGATCATCTCGGCGTTTTCCAGACAGTCCTCGATGGTGCCGAAGGGCTCGCCGCCGCCGACGCGCAGGCTGCCGCCCCAATGGTGCACCGCGCCCCAATACCAGCCCTCCCAGCTATCGGGATTGTGGTGCACTTCGGTGGTGCCGATGGCGTTCATGAAGCGCATCTTGGCCGACAGGTAGTAGCCGATATTGCCCCAGTTATGGTGCGAGCCGTTGGACTGGGCGATGGCGCCCTGGCCGTAGTCGCGCTTCATGCGCTTGATTTCGCTGGCAACGATATCGAGCGCTTCGTCCCAGCCGATCGGCTCGTAACCCGAGACGCCCCGGTTCTGGATGTTGCGCTCGCCATTGGGATCGAAGTCGACGCGTTTGAGCGGCGTCAGCAGCCGGTTGGGCGCGTACACCATCGCCTTCCAGTTCTGGCCGTGGGGTGCCAGCGAGGTCTTGCGCGGCGGGGTGAAGGTTTTGCCGCGCGCTTTGATCGCGTAGGGCGGAGCATCGTCGTCGCCGAACACGATGGGCGTGGTGCGCACGATCTTGCCGTCTTTCACGTAGACGAACAGCGGGCCCCCATTGGTCATCGTGCAATAGCGCGTGGTGCCGTCGCCCGCCGGGCGGCCGATCTTCCAGCCGGCGCCGAGCGCCGTCATCACCGTCTGCGCGAACCAAACGGCGTCTTCGTCCTTCCCTTCGGGGTGAAAGAGAAAATTCTTCATCGCCTCGATCTGTTCGAGCTGGTCGATCGGCGGCATCAGCAGGCGCGCGCCGATCTCCGCGGTCTTGAACACCAGCGCCAGATCGGCGTTCGCGCCGATCCCGGCCTTCGACGACACGCGGCCCCCGGCGAAGACGAACGTCCGCCCGATCTTGCCGTCGGCGGTGCGCAGCACGACCGTTAGGTCTTTCTGCGCCAGACGTTCGCGAAACTCGGCGCTGCGCCGCCGCGCGAAGCGGAAGATCAGCGATAGACCAAACAGGATCAGCTTGAATTTCATGACGATCGGGCCTCTCCTCGTTCGCCGCGGCCAACGGCCGGGCCGGCGGCAATAGCGCGAAACCGAAATTGTCCCTGACGATCCCCGAAAACGACTGTCCATCGCGGCAATCGTCTTTTTATTTGTATCGAATTACGATACAAGTGTACCGTATTACGGTCAATCGTTAATTCGCCAGGCGGTTCGCCTTGTTTGACCCCCAGGAACCGCCCCATTGAAAGGGATTGCATGTCGTCTGTTGATGCCGAAGCCGGCCCGGCAGCCTCGGGCATTCAAGTCATCGCCCGGGCCGCGGCGATTTTGCGGGTGTTGAAAAACGCCGGCGACGGTCTCAGCCTGGGACAGATCGCCAGCCACGTGGGCCTGCCGCGCTCGACCGTGCAGCGCATCGTCAACGCGTTACTGGCTGAGCGCCTGGTCGCCCCGGCGGGCCCCGCGGGCGGCTACCGCCTCGGCCCGGAACTGCAATCGCTGGCGATGGCGGGCCGCACCGGCGTCGCCGACCTGGCGCGCCCTTATCTGACCGAGCTCTCGCGGCAAACCGGCGAGACCGTCGACCTGGCGGAATTCGAGACCGACCATTTGGTGTTCATCGATCAAATCGTCGGCACCCAGCGCCTGCGCGCCGTCGCGACGGTGGGCGAACGGTTTCCCGTGACCACCACGGCGAACGGTAAAGCGTGCCTTTCCTTGTTGGACGAGGGCCAGGCCGCAGACATCGCTCGCCGCGAACTCGACGGTGGCGATACGAAGGGGCGGACGTTGCAGGATTTCCTGACCGAGCTAGAGCAGGTCCGCGCGCGCGGCGTCGCCTATGACTTGGGCGAGCACACCGACGGCATTAGCGCCGCCGGCGTTTCTTTCGAAGACTCCGATGGGCGGATCTACGCGGTCTCCATCCCGGCGCCGTCGCACCGCTTCGAGCGCAACAAGGCCGAACTAAAGGACGGCCTGTTGCGGACCGTGGAGAAAATTAAAACCGCACTCGGTTAGTCCGCCGTGTCGAGCCCCGCATTGAACTTGAAGCCGATGTCCTTCAGCTTCGTTAGCGTATCGGCGCCGAATTCGTCTTCCACCTCGTCGGCGACCGACGGCGCGTAGGCAACCCGGTCGTTGCTCGTCGGGTCGGCCAGCTCGATGATGGCGAGCAGGCGCGCGGTCTCGTCGGAGATGTTACGGAAGGCGCGGCTGACGCCCGGCGGCACCGACACGAAGTCGAGCGGCCCGATCTCCATGCGGTTCTCGCCGTTATCACCCCAGGTCACCTCGAACCGTCCTTGCAGGCACAGAAAGTTCTCGATGGTGATCTCGTGATTGTGGAGGCCCGGCCCATTGCCCGGCGGGCATTCGGCGATTGCCAGGGTGAGACGCTCGCCCGCTTTGACCGGCGCCATCGCGCTGCGGCCGGTATATTCCTCGGGCACCATGATGGGAAACACGTTGTGCGCCGTCAGCTTCTCGACCACGGCGCGCGGAATGCCGTTCGACTCGTCGTGCTGGTCCTTGTAGGGCACCAGGTCTTCGAAGCGCGCCGAACGCTTGGCCATCTCCTCGGGTGTGACTTTAATCGATTTCATCGCGGGGTTCCTCCAGCCGGGCTTTATGGTTTTCTTTTTCGCGCGGCGGGGCGGGTTCCGGCGCTCGAATGATCGCTTGAAAGACTAGCGGGAAACCGGCCGCAGAGATAGCGCAGCGCAGCCGTCGACTAAATCCGTTGAAGTTTGCGCCGACTCTGGTCAAGGTGTTTGCTACAGTCGCGGTAGCATAGTCATTGCTTGCAGCCGTTCGCAGCGATACAAGTCTATCGTCTCGCATCGGGAGGGAGCGCGTGGCAGACACGAAGCGGTTTCTTGTCGTCCTGATCAAGCCGTCCCACTATGACGACGACGGCTACGTCATCCAGTGGGCGCGTTCGCCGATTCCTTCGAACTCGCTCGCCTCCGTCTATGCCCTGGTGAGCGAGTGCGCCGAGCAGCGCGTGCTTGGCCCCGACGTCGAGATCGCTATCGAAGCGTACGACGAAACCAACACGGTCACGCGCTTCAAGCCGCTGATCCGCGAGCTTAAGGCCGCCGACGGATGCATGGTCGGCCTGGTCGGCGTCCAATCCAACCAGTTCCCCCGCGCGGTCGATATCGCCCGCCGCTTCCGGGCCGCCGACATTCCCGTTGTCATCGGCGGCTTCCACGCCGCTGGCTGTATTTCGATGCTCGACGAGCTGCCGCCGGAGATCCGCGAGGCCCAGGAGATGGGCGTCACGATCTATGCCGGCGAGTCCGAGGGCCGCATGGACACGCTGCTGAAGGATGTGTGGGCCGGCACGGCCAAGCCGCTCTACAACTACATGGACGACCTGCCGCACCTCGAGGGGCGCACGCTGCCGTTTCTGCCCGCCCGCGTTATCCGCAAGATGGCGGGCGCCTACACCAGCTTCGACTCGGGCCGCGGCTGCCCGTTCCAATGCTCGTTCTGCACGATCATCAACGTCCAAGGGCGCAAGTCGCGCTATCGCACGCCCGACGACGTCGAAGAGCTGATCCGCATCAACGTCGCCCAGGGCATCAAGCGGTTTTTCATTACCGACGATAACTTCGCCCGCAACAAGAACTGGGAGGCGATCCTCGACCGCATGATTTATCTGCGCGAAGAGGAAGGCATAAAGTTCCGAACCGTTCTGCAGGTCGACACGCTGTGCCATCGGCTGCCGGGTTTCGTCGAGAAGGCGGCGCGCGCCGGCTGCAACCGCGTGTTCATCGGACTCGAAAACATCGACCCCGACGCGCTCGCCGCGGCCAAGAAACGGCAGAACAAGATCTGGGAATACCGCAAGATGCTGCAGGCCTGGAAGATGGCCGGCGTCGTGACCTATGCGGGCTATATTATCGGCTTCCCCGACGACACGCCCGAAAAGATCCGCCGCAACATTGAGATCGTCAAGGAGGAACTGCCGCTCGACCTCATCGAGTTTTTCTTCCTCACGCCGCTGCCGGGTTCCGAAGATCACCAGGGGCTGCACCGTCACGGCATCTGGATGGACCCCGATCTCAATAAATACGACCTCAATCACCGGGTCGCCCATCATCCGCTGATGTCGGACGCCGAGTGGGAGAAGCTCTACTTCGATTCCTGGAAGCAGTATTACACGCTCGACCATGTCGAAACGATTTTGCGCCGCGGCGCGGCCTGCGGCGCGCGCACCAAGTCACTCGGCTATTCGATGATGCACTTTCTCGGCTCGATCCTGATCGAGAACGCGCACCCGCTGGAAACCGGGATCTTCCGCCGCAAGGTGCGGACCCAGCGCCGCTACGGCATGCCCATCGAGAATCCGATCATCTTCTACCCGCGCCGCGCCGTCGAAGTGCTCGTCAACGCCACGCGCTGGGCCAACCTGTATTTTAAGTTCCGCGCGATCCGCAACCGCGTCGCCAACGATCCGGACGCCAAGAACTACACCGACCTGTCGCTGACCCCGGTCACCGAAGAGGAAGAGGCGGGGCTCGACATCATCAAGACGTTCCAGGACGCCATTCCCAACACCCACGGCGCCCCCGTCACTGCGGACGCGGACACCAAGACAGCCGCGACGACCCCGAGCCAAGCCGCCGAATAGCGCCGTCGACCGACCTGTTGGCGCTTACTTGCGCTGAGTTGTGCTGACCACATCACCCTAGTTGCCCAGGACGATCGCTTACGACAGCTTCGCCCTTCGAGACGCCGCCCTTTGGCCGGCTCCTCAGGGTGAGGCTGTTTGGGAGATTGGCGGATTTCCTCATCCTGAGGGCGAGCGCAGCGAGCGTCTCGAAGGATGCGGAAATCCGTATAAAGCCACACGTGGCTCGGCCGCTTTCCCTTATACGCTTCGCCGGTTAGGCTTTGTCGGTTGGCATGGCAACCTGGTGACTTCAATGACAATCATTTTATACGATCTGGTGGGCGTCGACGGGCGGCGCTTCAGCTCCAACTGCTGGCGTACGCGCCTGGCGCTGGCCCACAAGGGCCTGGAGTGCGAGACCGTGCCGACGCCATTCACCGCGATCAGTGAAATCGGCGACGGCTCGTTCAAAACCATCCCGGTAATCGACGATAACGGCACCTGGGTGGTCGACAGCTGGCTGATCGCCGAATATCTCGACGACACCTACCCGGACCGCCCGCCGGTGCTCGGCGGCAGCGACGGCCGCCAGCATGCCCGCTTCGTGCAGGATTGGGCGATGAGCCGCATCCAGCCGCTGGTCATGACCATGATCGTCGAGGATATCTACGCCCAGCTCGATCCGGCCGATAAGGACTATTTCTTCGAAAGCCGCAGCAAGCGTCTCGGCCGCGACATCACCGGTATTCAGGAAAACCGCGAAGAAAAGCTGCCGGAACTACGCGAGCGGCTGGAACCGATGCGCCGGGTCGTCGCCGAAACGCCGTTCCTCGGCGGCGAGCTGCCCACCTATGCCGACTATGTGGCGCTCAGCCCGTTCATCTGGGCGCGCACGGTGAGCCCGTGCCCGCTCGTGGAAGCCGGCGATCCGGTTTACGACTGGTTCCAGCGCATTCTCGATCTCTACGATGGTTTGGCGCGTGCCAATCCTGGCTACGATTGGTAGGGCGAATAAGAAAACAGGGGGAGGGGACCGTGGCTGATATCGAATTCAAGCTGGGCACGTTTGCCAAGAACGGCGATTCCAAAAATGGCGGGGCGCCGTTCGTCGGGCTGGTGATCGGCGACAATATCTACGAGCTGGCCGCCGTCGCCGAGACCCATGGCCGGCGCAACGTGACGACGACTGCCGGGATTCAAGAGATGCTCGCCGAGTGGGACGAGAACTTCGACGGGTTGTGCGCCATCGCCGACTTTGTTGCCGAGGAGAGCGGTGACGACGAGGGCTGGGGCGGGGCGGTGAAGCTGGCCGATCTGCACGCGCTGCCACCGATTTTGAGCCCATCGAAAATGATCTACGCCGCGGCCAACTATGGCGGCCATATCCGCGAGATGCTCAACGCCGGCACAGCGCAGAACGAGGAAGAGCGCGAAAACATGCTCGACCGCGACAAGGCGCGGGTGCGGCCTTATTCGTTCCTAAAGGCGCCGAGTTCCCTGGCCGGCGCGTTCGACGATATCGTCATTCCGCAACAGTACGAGAAGATCGACTGGGAGGTGGAGCTGGCGCTGGCGATCGGCAAAACCGCCAAGCGGGTGAAGGCGGAACATGCGCTCGATTACGTCGCCGGCTACATGACCACCAACGACGTCACCGCCCGCGACGGGCAGGGCCGCCCCGACTGGCCGACCCTGCGCACCGACTGGTTCACCGGCAAGAGCCACGACACCTTCGCGCCCATGGGGCCGTACTTCGTGCCCGCCGCCTTCGTGCCCGACTACCGGGCGGTGCAGCTCACGCTGAAGGTCAACGGCGAGACCAAGCAGGACGACCCGGCGGGCGAGATGGTGTTCTCCGCCGAAGAGCAGATCGAGCACGCCTCGGCCCAGCTCGCGCTCCATCCCGGCGATATCATCTCCACCGGCACGCCCGAAGGCGTCGGCCACGGCCAGGGCACCTATCTCAGCGCAGGCGATATCGTCGAAGCCGAAGCTGCCGGCCTCGGCGCCCAGCGCTGCCGCGTGGTGGCAGAGGAGGGGTGATTAGGGGAGCGGGGTGACACACTTAAGATAGGTAAACTGTCGCCGTAATCCCTACCGTTCGCTGTAAGCTGATCTTGGATTGATCGATTTGATAGCCAACACATGATCGAGGTTGTCCTCGTCTATGTGATCCCCGGCGTGTTCGCCGGTGTGGTCGCGGCGATGTTCGGGGTCGGCGGCGGCTTTGCCGTCGCGCCGCTGCTGCTGCTCGCGCTGACCCTGCAGAACATCGGTGGGGACTACATGATGCACCTCACGATCGGCACGACGTTGGCCGTGATCTTCATCACCGCAGGCTATTCCGCGGTGCTGCGCTGGCGCGCCGGCGACACGAATTTCCGGCTTATCATGCGGTTCGCCCCGCTCGTGGTGATCGGCGCCGTGATCGGTTCGATAATTGGCGATGCCCTGCCGGGGTGGCTGCTGAAGATCATCTTTATCTTCTTCATCGCCGTCACCATCTTGCGAGGCTTGTTCCGAAAACGCATGAGCGATTTGCAGAGCAGTACCGACCTGTCGGAGGTGCGCGGTGCCGAATATTGGCTTTCCGGCGGCCTCGCGGGGCTGCTCGGTTCGTTGATGGGACCGGGTCCGGCAGTGCTTATCGCCCCGTTCCTGCGCAAGTTGCGGTTTTCGATGGCAACGACTGTGGCGACCAGCTCGGCGCTGGCGGCGTGCCTCGGCTTGATTGCCGGGGGCGGCTACATTGTCGGTGGCCTCGATGAGTCCGGACTACCCCCGTGGAGCCTCGGCTATATCTACCTGCCCGCTTTCATTGGGCTTGCCGGTGGCGGGCTTGTCGGCGCACCGCTTGGCGTCGCCGTCTCGCGCAAAATTGACGATCATCTGCAGGAGAGGCTCTATCTCCTCTACCTTGCTATCGTCTTGGTCGTGATGCTGCTGCATGGCCGCACCGGCCTCTAACCAGCTTATGGTGACAGTTTAGGAAACCCGTCTGGTCGATGCCAGATTGACGATCAGCTAAACTCGCGCCAACCTTGTCGCCAACGATAAAAGGGGAACGCGCGCCATGGATAATATACAAACCGTCGACGATTTTGCGCCGCTCGAAGAGATCCAATCGGTCGAGGGTCGGGTGAGCGCGGAGGAGTGGGACACCCGTGTCAACCTCGCAGCGTGCTACCGTCTGGTCGATCTCTACGACATGTCGGATATGAGCCGCACCCACATTTCGGCCAAGGTGCCGGATGAGGAAGCGTTTCTGCTCAATCCCGTCGGTGTGATGTTCAACGAGATCACCGCGTCGAGCCTGATCAAGGTCGATATCGACGGCAACATGCTGAGCGAGAGCCCCTACAAGATCAATCCGGCGGGCTACACCATTCACAGCGCCGTCCATAGCGGCCGCGAGGATGCTCAGTGCGTGCTCCACACCCATTCGGTGGCGGGCATGGCGATCTCGGCGCTCGAATGCGGCTACCTGCCGATCACCCAGCACGCCATGCGCTTCTATAACCGCATCGCCTACCACGATTATGAGGGACTGGCGTTCAACCTCGATGAGCGGGAACGGCTGCTCAACGATCTCGGTAACCACAACGTGATGGTCTTGCGCAACCACGGCCTGCTCTCGGCGGGGCGCACCATCGACGAGGCGTTTTCGCTGATCTTCTATCTGGAGAAATGCGCCCGCGCGCAGCTCCAGGCGATGGCGACCGGCGCCAAGCTGGTGATCCCGCCGCCGGAAGTTTGCGAGCACGCGGCCCAGCAGTTCGAGAAAAACATCAATCTGTCGATCCGCGACTGGCCCGGCCATTTGCGGCGGCTGGACGCAGCTGATCCCAGCTTCCGCGAGTGATCGGCCCCGGCCTTCCAACTATAGGCTGATTGTCCGGGTACCGGCGATGAACTAGGAGTCAAAGAGACTTAGACAGTTAAGAAGGCGGGAAACGCGAGGTAAGGCGTTTACCGGCCCGCAACCCCTGAATGAACCGGCCCGGAATAACCTGGGCCGGAATAAATTGGCCCAGAATAAACTGGCAACGGGGTAGGGAGCGAGATGAGCGAGGGGCAGGCGGCCACGGCCGCCGCTGAACCGGGCACTGCTGTGCCGCTGGTCCCTGGGGCCACGGTCGATCCGGAATTCGACACATTTCCCAAGCTGCTGCTGCGGCATGCCGCGGTGCGCGGCGCGCGCCCGGCGATGCGCGAGAAGGATTACGGCATTTGGCAGGCGTGGACCTGGGCGGAGGTCGCCACCGAAGTGGCGGCGATTGCCGGCGGCCTGGCGTCGCTCGGGCTGAAGCGCGGCGAGGCGGTCTCGATCATCGGCGACAACCGCCCGCGTCTCTATTGGACCATTGCCGCCGTGCAAGCGTTGGGCGGTATCCCCGTGCCGATGTATCAGGACGCGGTGGCCGATGAGATCAAGTTCGTGCTCGACCACGCGACGGCGCGCTTCGCCGTCGTCGAGGATCAGGAGCAGGTCGACAAGCTTCTGCAGGTTTGGGACGACTGCCCGGCGCTCGAGACCATCGTCTACGATCAGGAACGCGGGCTGCGGAATTACGAGCAGCCGTTCCTGCACAAGATGGACGATGTGATCGAGACGGGCCGTCAATTCGTTGCCGCCAACCCCGCTTTTTTTGTCGGTGAGGTTTCCAAGGGCCGTGGCAGCGACACCGCGATCATGCTCTACACCTCGGGCACCACCGGTCAGCCCAAGGGCGTCGTGCTCACCCACGAGTCGATCTACCTGACGTCCCTCAACGCGGCGCAGCAGGAAGGCCTCAAGGAAACCGACGAATGCCTGGCCTACTTGCCGATGGCGTGGGTCGGCGACCATGTGCTGTCGTATGGCCAATCCTATGTGGTGGGGTTCTGCGTTTCCTGCCCGGAATCCTCCGACACCTTGCTGATCGATCTGCGCGAATTGGGCCCGAGCTACTTTTTCGCCCCGCCGCGCATTTTCGAAAACATCCTGACCTCGGTGCGCATCCGCATTGCCGACGCCGGCAAGGTCAAGCGCAAGATGTTCGAGTATTTCATGGAGGTCGCCCGCCGGGCCGGCGCCGATATCCTCGACGGCAATCCGGTCGGCCTGGGCGACCGTTTGCTCTACGCGCTCGGCAACGTGCTGGTCTACGGTCCGCTCAAGAACACGCTGGGCTTGAGCCGCGTGCGCATCGGCTACACCGCGGGCGAAGCCATCGGGCCCGACATTTTTGTCTTCTACCGCTCGCTCGGCATCAACTTGAAGCAGCTCTACGGCTCGACCGAGGCGAGCGTCTTCATCACCATCCAGCCCGACGGGCAGGTTAAGCCGGACACGGTAGGCATGCCGACCCCGGGGGTCGAACTCAAGCTGGCCGATAATGGCGAAGTGATGTTCCGCAGCCCCGGCGTGTTCAAGGAGTATTACAAGAACCCCGAAGCGACGGCGGAAACCAAGACGCCGGACGGTTGGGTGCACACGGGCGACGCCGGCCTGATCGACGAGGACGGCCATCTGAAAATTATCGACCGCGCCAAGGATGTCGGCAAACTGGCCGACGGCACGTTGTTCGCGCCCAAATATATCGAAAACAAGCTGAAATTCTTCCCGCACATAAAAGAGGCGGTCGCGTTCGGCGACCAGCGGGACTACTGCACCGCGGTCGTCAACATCGATCTCGAGGCCGTCGGCAACTGGGCCGAGCGGCGCAGCATTGCCTATTCGAGCTATCAGGAGTTGGCCGCGCTGCCGCAGATCTACGATCTGATCCTCGAGGAGATCGAACAGGTCAACCACGACCTGGCGCGCGAACCCAACCTGGCGGGCGCGCAGATTCACCGCTTCCTGATTCTCCACAAGGAACTCGATGCCGACGATGGCGAGCTGACCCGCACCCGCAAAGTGCGCCGCCGGTTCATCGCCGAGAAATACGCCACGCTGATCGAAGCGCTCTACGGCTCCGCCGACCGCTGCCAGATCACCACCGAAGTCACCTTCGAGGACGGCCGTAAGGGCACGGTCTCCGCCGATCTGGCCATTCGCGACGCGGCGACCGTTGCGACCGGCGAACAATTGGCGGCCGAGTAGCGACCATGGCGATTGTCGACACAAGGCCCGAACCGCGCGAGGAAGTGCAAACCGAAGCCATGCCGGCCCGCGCGTTCGACGAGGTGTTGCTCGACATCGCCGATATCTCCCTGTCGTTCGGCGGCGTCCACGCTTTGAGCAATGTCAGCTTCAATATCTTCAAGGGTGAAATCCGCGCCATCATCGGCCCCAACGGTGCCGGCAAATCGTCGATGCTGAACGTCATCAACGGGTTCTATCACCCGCAGCAGGGCACGATTACCTACAAGGGCAATGTGCGCAAACAGATGCGGCCCTACGAAGCCGCGTCCGACGGCATCGCGCGCACGTTTCAGAACATCGCGCTGTTCCACGGTATGAGCACGCTGGACAACATCATGACCGGCCGGGTGCTCAAGATGCGCGCCAACCTGTTCGAGCAGGCGTTGTATATCGGCCGGGGGCGGCGCGAGGAAGTCGAGCACCGCCGCTTCGTCGAAGACATTATCGACTTTCTCGAGATCGAGGCGATCCGCAAGACCCCGGTGGGCCGCTTACCCTACGGGTTGCAGAAACGGGTCGAACTGGGCCGCGCGCTTGCCGCCGAGCCGGACCTCTTGCTGCTCGACGAACCCATGGCCGGCATGAACGTCGAGGAGAAGGAGGATATGAGCCGCTTTATCCTCGACGTGAACGAGGAATTCGGCACCACGATCGCGCTCATCGAGCACGATATGGGCGTCGTCATGGATCTGTCGGACCGGGTGGTCGTGCTCGATTACGGCCGCAAGATCGCCGACGGCACGCCCGACGAGGTGCGCACCGATCAAACGGTGATCGAAGCCTATCTGGGCGTCGGGCACTAGAGGCGGGGAGGCGCTGACGTGAGTTTACTGTCGGAAATCTTTGTCGAGCCGTTTGTCTCGATGGCCGAGGACCCGGCGTTTCTGCTGCAAACCCTATGGGAAGGTCTGGTCTCGGGCGTGCTCTACGCGCTGATCGCGCTGGGCTTCGTGCTGATTTTCCGTTCCTCGCGCATTTTCAACTTCGCTCAAGGCATCATGGTGGTGTTCGCCGCGCTGTCGCTGGTGGGCCTCCACGAAGCCGGCGTGCCGGCGCCGCTCGCCTTCCTGTTTACGCTGGCGATCATGTTCATCCTCGCCATGGGCGTCGAGCGCATCGTGCTGCGTCCGCTGGTCAACCAGCCCGACATCATTTTGTTCATGGCCACGTTCGGCCTCACCTTCGTGCTCATCGGATCGGGGGAACTGATCTTCGGCGGCGAGAATAAGATCATGATCACCGAGCAGCTCGGTATTCCCACCGGAAGCTGGGATTTCGAGCCGTTCGGCGGCTTGCTGCTGATCGAGCAGAAGGATTTCACCGCGGTGATCGCCGCGCTCGTTCTGGTCGCCGCGCTGATCGCATTTCTCGGTTACACCGCCATGGGCCGCGCCATCCGCGCGCTCGGCGACGATCACCAGGCCGCTCTGTCGGTCGGCATCTCGCTGTCCCAGGTCTGGGTGATCGTGTGGTTTATCGCCGGCATTGTGGCGTTGGTGACAGGTATCGTCTGGGGCGCACGAGCCGGTGTTTCGTTTGCATTGGAAGTTATTGCTTTCAAGGCCTTACCGGTTCTTCTTCTCGGCGGACTTGAATCGGTCGCCGGCGCCATTATCGGCGGTTTGGCCATCGGATTGCTGGAGAAACTCTTTGAAATCTACTGGGGTCAGCCGCTGCTCGGCGGCTCCACGGAAACTTGGTTCGCCTATGTGTTTGCCCTGATCGTGCTGTTCTTCCGGCCGCAGGGCCTGTTCGGCGAAAAGATCATCGAGCGCGTGTAGGCGGGAGATTTAGCAGATGTTCTATCGCATCGCAGGCCAGTACAAAACGAGCTATGGGTCCGACCAGGCGCTGTTTCCCGTGCGGCAGGATGCCTACCTGCTCGCCGCCGTGCTGCTCCTGGCTTACGTGGTCTTCCCGCTGGTCGCCGACGAGTTTCTCTACAACGCCGTGCTGATCCCGGTGCTGATCTTTGCGCTGGCTTCGCTCGGGCTCAATCTGCTTACCGGCTACGCTGGCCAGCTTTCGCTCGGCACCGGCGCTTTCATGGGGGTCGGCGCCTATGCCTGCCTGAAGCTCACGACCATCTTCCCGGAGATGAATTTCGTCGTCGCCGTGCTGCTGTCGGGTGTGTTCTCCGCCGCAATCGGTGTCGTCTTCGGCCTGCCGAGCCTGCGCATCAAAGGGTTCTACCTGGCCATCGCTACCCTGGCGGCGCAGTTCTTCCTGGTCTGGTTGTTCGAGAAATTCGAGTGGCTCTACAACCACAACGCATCCGGCGCGATCGAAGTGCGCACCATCGATGTGTTCGGTCTGGTCGTCACCGGACCGACGGCGACGCCGACGACGCAGTATTATTTTGTGCTGATCTTCGTGACCGTCATAACGTGGCTGTCGATGAACCTCGTGCGTAGCCGCTACGGACGCATGTGGAAGGCGGTACGCGATATGGATATCGCCGCCGAACTGGTCGGCATCCGCCTGCTGCGCGCCAAGCTCACCGCGTTCGCCGTGTCGTCCTACGTCGTCGGTATCTCCGGCGCCCTCATGGTGTTCTTGTGGAAGGGCGCGGCGGAACCCAACCTGTTCGATGTGCCGCTATCGTTCCAGATCTTGTTCATCGCCATCATCGGCGGGCTCGGCAGCATTCTCGGCAATTTCCTCGGCGCCATTCTGATCGTCGCCCTGCCGGTGATCATCAACCAGGTGCCCGTCATGCTGGGCATCGAGATTCTGTCGTCGACGGTGCAGCACATAAACGTCATCACGATTGGCGTTCTGATTATCTTTTTCCTGATCGTCGAGCCGCACGGCCTGGCTCGGCTCTGGGGTGTGATCCGGGAGAAACTGGTGATCTGGCCGTTCCCCAACTAGGGCAACAAATCGCGGCACGATGAGCCGTTTTTAAGAAAGCCGAAAACGTTGAAACGAAACCATGGGAGAAATGCAATGATGTCGAAGAAAACGCTTCTCGCACTGGGAGGTGGCCTTGCCTTGTCGGTTATGGCGTCCCTGCCGGCGATAGCGCAGGAAATCTACGTGCCGAACCTGTCCTACCGGACGGGGCCGTTCGCGGCGACCGGTATTCCGCTGATGAACGGTCAGCGCGACTACATCGAAATGCTCAACGCCCGCGACGGCGGCGTCGGCGGCGCCAAGCTGGTCTACGACGAGTGCGAGACCGGCTACAACACGACCAAGGGCGTCGAGTGCTACGAGAGAACCAAGGCGAAAGCCGTGGTGACCCAGCCATGGTCGACCGGTATCACCCTGCAGGTGCTACCGAAGACCAACGTCGACAAGATCCCCGTGCTGGCGCCGGGCTACGGCTTCTCGCCGATGTCCGACGGCGATGTCTTCGCCTGGGCGTACAACCCGCCGGCGTCTTATTGGGATGCCGCGTCGATGATCCTCAAGCACATTTCCGGTGGCGATCTCGACAGCCTCAAGGGCCAGAAGGTCGCGCATCTGCATCTTGATCATCCATACGGCAAAGAGCCGCTACCGCTGCTCGAAGCCATGTCAAAGAAGCACGGGTTCGAACTGCTGCCGATCC
Source organism: Alphaproteobacteria bacterium (assembly GCA_965267185.1). Taxonomy (GTDB): domain Bacteria; phylum Pseudomonadota; class Alphaproteobacteria; order UBA6615; family UBA6615. The sequence continues at coordinate 247,858 of OZ253937.1, forward strand.
CGGTTGGTTTGAAGGAAATGCAGAATCAGTCGGCGCAGTGGCTGCAGATCCGCCGCGAAAAGCCCGACTGGGTGTTCATGTGGGGCTGGGGCGCGATGAACGCCGCGGCGATCAATGAAGCTGTGAAGACCCGCTTCCCGATGGACAAGTTCGTCGGCGTGTGGTGGTCGGGCCGTGATGGCGACCTGGCGCAGGTCGGCGATCAGGGCAAGGGCTACAAGTCGATCAGCTTTAATGTGCCCGGCAGCTATCCGGTGCTCGACGAGATCAAGAAGCACGTCGTCGACAAGGGCAATTCCCTGATCGAGAAGCCTGAGGACATGAACACCGTGTTCTACCAGCGCGGCATCGTCATCTCGATGCTGCTGGTCGAGGGTATTCGCGCCGCGCAGGCGAAGTTCAATACCAAGGCAGTCAGTGCTGAGCAGTTGCGCTGGGGTCTCGAGAACCTGAACATTACGCCGGCGCGTTTGGAAGAACTCGGCATGGCCAACATGACTGTGCCGGTGCGTACGTCGTGTAAGGACCATACCGGCCATTCCGGCGCTTGGATGTTGGAGTGGGACGGCGCCAAGTTTGTGCCGGTCAGCGATCTGTTGACGCCGCAACGCGACGTCATTGAGCCGCTGGAGAAAGCCAAATCGGCTGAGTACGCCGTCAGCAACGCTCCGTGGCCGGGGCGGACTGGCGTGACTTGCGGTTGATCGTGGGTCGCGTTTGTTGAGTGTGTTCGAATAGCGGGTGGGGGCGTCCCAAGGCGGCCCCACCCTCTCATTCGTTTCTGTACCTAATAGAAGTTTGACACGATGGATCAGGCAGAGATCGCCACGCCGGACAAGACCGCGCCCGCCTCAGAAGGGGCGGCGGCGTTGCTCGATGTCAACAACATCGAAGTCATCTACAACCACGTCATTCTTGTGCTCAAGGGTGTCTCTCTGAGCGTACCCCAAGGCGGCATCGTTGCTCTGCTCGGCGCCAATGGCGCGGGCAAGACGACAACCTTGAAAGCGGTTTCCAACTTGCTGCGCGCCGAGCGCGGCGAAGTCACCAAGGGTTCGATCATTTTCGATGGCGAACCGATCCATTCGCTGATGCCCGATGCGCTGGTAAAGCGCGGCGTTATCCAAGTGATGGAGGGGCGGCACTGTTTCGAGCATCTGTCGGTCGAAGACAATCTCTTAACCGGTGCCTACACCCGCAAGGATTCCGACGGTATCCGCCGCGATCTCGAATTGGTGTACCGCTATTTTCCGCGGCTCAAGGAGCGCTCGCGCTCGCAGGCCGGCTATACGTCGGGCGGCGAACAGCAAATGATCGCCATCGGCCGCGCGTTGATGGCGAAGCCGCGCATGATCTTGCTCGACGAGCCGTCGATGGGCCTCGCGCCGCAACTGGTTGAGGAAATTTTCGAGATCGTCGACCGGCTCAACAAGGAGGAGGGGGTAACCTTCCTGCTGGCCGAGCAAAACACCAACGTCGCGTTGCAGCATGCCGACTATGGCTACATTCTGGAGAATGGCCGCGTCGTGCTCGATGGCGATGCCGCCGCGCTACGCGACAATGAAGACGTCAAGGAATTTTATCTCGGTATCTCGACGGGCGGCCGGCGCAGCTACCGCGACGTGAAACATTACCGGCGGCGCAAGCGCTGGCTCGCCTAACGCTCGCGTCGCTCCCAAAGTCGCCCAAACCAAAGAGGCGCCACGATGAGCGATACCGATTTTTTCGATGACCGGGAAACGCGCGATCCCGAGGCACGCGAGGCCGACTTGTTCTCCGCCTTGCGCGCGCAGATCGCACACGCCAAGGCCAACGCGCCCTATTTCGCTGGCGCTCTCGCCGATATCGATTCAATGGCGGTAACCGACCGTGCCGCGCTGGCGGAGTTGCCGGTGTTGCGCAAAGGCGCGCTGCTCGAACTGCAGCGTGAGAACCCGCCTTTCGGTGGGGTCGTCGCGGAGCCAATGTCGGGGCTGGCGCGTCTGTTTACCTCGCCGGGCCCGATTTACGAGCCGCAAGGCAGGCGCGACGATTATTGGCGGTTGGCCCGTGCGGCGTATGCGGCAGGGTTTCGCCGCGGCGACATCGTCCACAACAGCTTCGCCTATCACCTGACCCCCGCCGGTGCGATTTTTGAATCGGCGGCGCAGGCGATCGGCTGCCCGGTCATTCCAGCGGGCACCGGCAATACCGAGCAGCAGGTTCAAGTGATTGCAGACCTGAAGCCGGTCGCCTTCGCCGGCATTCCCGATTACCTCAAGATCCTGCTCGACAAGGCGAATGAGCTCGATTGTGACGCGTCGTCCATTACCAAAGCCTTGGTATCGGGTGCGGCGTTACCGCCATCGTTGCGCGAAGAATTGCAGAGCCGTGGGGTGAGCGTTTTGCAATGCTACGCCACCGCCGATGTCGGCTTGATCGGTTACGAAACGAAAGCCGGCGGTGATCTGTGCGAAGGCATGATGATCGCCGAAGACATTATCGTGGAGATCGTCCGGCCCGGCACCGGTGACCCGGTACCGGAGGGCGAAGTCGGCGAAGTGGTGGTGACGCCGATCAACTCCGCCCATCCGCTTATTCGTTTCGGCACCGGTGACCTCTCCGCTCTCTTATCCGGCGCCAGCCCCTGTGGCCGCACCAACACCCGCATCAAGGGGTGGATGGGCCGCGCCGACCAGACCACCAAGGTGAAGGGCATGTTCGTGCACCCCGAGCAAGTCGATACGGTGATCAAGCGGCACCCGGAGATCGTCCGTGGCCGGCTGGTGGTGTCCCGCGATGGCGAGCAAGACACGATGACTTTGCTTTGCGAATCGGCCACCGCTGATGACGGAATGGCCGACGCGGTGTCGGCAACCGTTACTGAGGTTACGAAGCTTCGGGCGTCGGTCGAGATCGTTCCACCAGAAACGTTGGCCAACGACGGCAAGGTAATTGACGACACGCGGCCGGTCGGGTAACCCGAAGCCAGGGCACCTATGGACACTAAAAACATCCCGCGCACCCTGCTGCGCCTGTTTTTCTATTCTCTCATTCTCGGACTCGTGCTGTCGGCACTCAACGTCAGTCCGGAATCGCTGTTGGGCACCATCGGCGGGACGGTGGAAAGCATTTTCAACATCGCCGTCGGTGCGGTGGAATGGGCGGTACCGTTCGTTTTGATCGGCGCGGTTGTCGTGGTGCCGATCTGGCTGGTGATGTCGGGCTTACGATTTATCCGGCGGCGCTAAAGAGCCACTAGATTAACACACGCAGTTACCGTATCAGAACGTCACCGGGACGTAGATCCTGGCAAACGTAATCCTGTTTGGGACAGTTTCAGGGAGTAGGCATGATGGAAGATTCCGTACAAACAATTGTCAACCAATTCATCGGGTTGGCCACGGCCTATGGGCTCGATGTTTTAGGCGCGCTCGTTGTCCTAATCGTCGGCCTGATTGGTGCCGGATGGGCGCGTCGAGCCGTACGCCGCATGTTGCGGCGAACCGGGAAGGTCGATGAAACGCTGACGAGTTTTCTCAGCAGTCTGGTCAAATATGCGGTCATCGCGTTCACGGTTATCGCGGTTTTGCAGCAGTTCGGTGTCGAGGCGACAAGTCTTGTTGCCGTATTTGGTGCTGCCGGCCTCGCCATCGGCCTGGCTCTTCAAGGCACCCTGAGCAACGTCGCTGCCGGCGTCATGTTGCTGCTGTTCCGCCCGTTCCGCGTTGGCGATTTCATCGACGCGGGCGGTCATGCCGGCTCGGTGAAAGAGATGTCGTTGTTCACCACTGAGTTGGCGACACCGGATAACGTTCAGATCATCATTCCCAACGGGGCGATCTGGGGAACGGCGATCAAGAACTTCAGCTACAACGACACCAGGCGGGTCGATCTACTCATGGGGATCGACTATGGCGACAATATCGACACCGCTATCGCGACCATAAACCGCGTGATCGGCGAGGAATCCCGCGCGCTGTCCGATCCTGCATCCCAGGTTGCCGTATCCGAATTGGCCGATAGTTCGGTCAATCTGGTGGTGCGCGTGTGGGTCAACGCGGGCGACTATTGGGGCGTGTACTTCGATTTGACCAAGAAGCTTAAAGAACAGCTCGAAGCCGATGGTCTCAGCATTCCGTTCCCGCAAAGTGTCGTGCACATGAACCAGGCGGCCGAGTAGCTGGGGCATTTGAGAGGGAGACATGCGCGCTGCCGTCGTCAAAGAACCGGGGCTCGAGAACCTGGCGGTTGTCGAGCTGCCCGATCCCGCGCCGGGACCGGGCGAAGTATTGGTGCGGCTGCGCGCTGCCACTCTCAACTACCGTGACCTACTAACCGTCGAAGGCGGTTACGGCTCCAAGCAACGGACCACCGACTTGATTCCGTTATCGGACGGGGCGGGCGAGGTCGTCTCGGTCGGCGAGGGTGTCACCCGCTGCAAGCCGGGCGACCGGGTCGTCGGTAACTTTTTTCAGGAATGGCTGGCGGGTGAGCCCGATCAACGCAATCTGTCGTCGGGGTTGGGAGGTGTGCTCGATGGCGTTGCCTCCGAGCTACGGGTCTATCCGGAATACGGCCTATGCCTCACACCGGACCATTTGACCGACGCCGAAGCGGCGGCGTTGCCGTGTGCGGGCCTGACGGCATGGAGCGCGGTGATCGATCAGGGGCGCACGACGCCCGGCGATCTCGTGCTGACCCAAGGTACCGGCGGCGTCTCGGTGTTCGCGGTGCAGTTCGCCAAACTCGCCGGGGCGGAAGTCATCGCCACGTCGTCGTCCGACGACAAGCTGGAACGGGCGCGCGCGCTCGGCGCCGATCACGCGATCAACTACGCCGAGACGCCGGAGTGGGCACGGCCCGCGCGCGACATCAGCAATGGCCGCGGCGTCGATCTTGTGGTTGAAGTCGGCGGGGCCGGGACCCTCGAACAATCGATTAAGGCAGTGCGGCCCGGTGGTGCGATTTGCCTGATCGGCGTTCTATCGGGCGCCAACCACGAGTTCCGACTGCCGCTGGTGGTGACCCGCAAGATCCGCATGGAAGGCGTCACCTGCGGCAGTCTCGAACAGTTCGAGGCGATGCTGCGTGCTATCGATCAGCACAAGCTGCGGCCGGCGCTGGATGAGCAGGTTTTCGCGCTGGAGGATTTACCGGCCGCCTTCGCCCATATGCGCGACGGCCGGCACTTCGGCAAGATCGTCGTGGAGATCTAGGCGCTATCGCGCACCCGATACGTTCACCTTCGTGCCCGCCACATATGACGCCTCGTCGGACAACAGGAACAGAATCGCGTTAGCGACTTCTTCCGCTTGGCCGACGCGTTTCATCGGCAGGTTGGGGCCGACCTGCTCGACGCGTCCCGGCGGCTGGATTTCGGTGTCGATCACGCCGGGGCTCACCGAGTTGACGCGAATGCCTTCCGCAGCAACTTCCTGGGCCATTCCCCAATTGAGCGAGTCCACTGCACCTTTCGAGGCCGCGTAGGAGACGTTGATGCCCGGTCCGCCGAGATGGGACGAGGCCGACGACACGTTGACGATGGCGCCGCCCTTGCCGCCGTGGATCGTCGACATGCGCTTGATCGCCTCGCGCGCGCAGATCAAAGTCGCAGTGATGTTGAGTTCCCACAGCGGCGTCAGGTCTTCGGCTTTCAACTCGTCGACACGGCCGTAGGGGCCGACGATGCCGGCACTGTTGACCAAATGGGTGACCGTCCCGAGCTCGCTGTCGACGGTCTCGAACATCCGCACCACATCGGCTTCCTTCGAGACATCGGCCTGTACCGCGATTGCTTTGGCCCCGGATTTCTCACAAGCCGCGACCACCTCGTCGGCGCGTGACTTGTTGTTGACGTAGTTGACGCAGATCGCCTCGTAGCCCTGCGCGGCGGCGCCGATGCAGGTGGCGGCGCCGAGGCCTCGGCTGCCTCCGGTGACGACAAGAACTCTCGACATAGCAATCTCCCCCAATCGGATTATCGTATTCGGCACGGTGATTGGCCGTTGTTGTAGACGTGCATAGCGCGTCTGCGGGGCCGCAATCAATCCCACGACTCTCTCGCGGTGCGCATTGCCCGCTTGCAAGGGGCGCATTTGCCGCCCCGCGCCGTCTTTGCGATAAACAACCCAACTTCTGGGCTAGTCCCACCAAATAATACGAAAAATGGAGCTGATATGGCCGACGATGACCTAAAGACATTTGAAGTAGTTTTCGACTGCGACGCCCGTGCAGTCGGCAAGATGCGTTGCGAGATGGATGTGCGATTGCTCCATCCCGAAAAGCTCGAATGGGAGTTCGCCTCCGACGAATACGGCTTTCATGGCGGCGACGGCACCGCGCCGCTGCCGATCGCCTATTTCATGGCCGGCCTCACCAGCTGCCTGATGACCCAGTTCCGGGCCTTCGCCAAACGGCTGCGCGTCGACGTTCGCGACGTCAACATCCACTGCCGGTGCGAGTGGGAAGCGACCATGCGTGGCCGCGGCCCCTATGAGTCCTCGCCGCGCAGCGTCAACATGGATTTGACGGTCGATAGCGATGCGCCGTTCGACGATGTTAAGCGTGTCATCGATGCTGCCAAGAAGGGCTGTTTCATCGAGCAAATGATGAACGAAAAGATAGACATAGGTCATCGCCTTAAAGTCGGCGATGAATGGGTGGCCGTCTAGGCAAGGCGTGGCGCGGTGAGCGATATCGTCACCACCGAGGTAATGAAATTCGGCGGGGGTGGTTCGCTACCGCGCCAAGAGGATGCGCGCCTGCTTTCCGGCGGCGGCCGCTATCTCGACGATCTGGCGTTCGAGGGGCTAACCCATGCGGTGTTCGTCCGCACGCCCCATGCCCACGCGCGGATCGTCGCTGTCGACAGCCGTGCGGCGGAAGCTGCCAGTGGCGTTCTCGCCGTCTACACCGGCAAGCAACTGGTCGAAGAGCATGGGTTGGGCGCGGTGCCGTTTCGCCAGTTCCCGCCATTACCGCAAGCGACGCTGCTGACCCCGCCGCCGCGCTATCCGCTGATGCCCGACATCGTGCGTTATGTCGGCGATAACGTGGCGATGGTGGTCGCCGAGACGGTCGAGCAAGCGCTCGACGCGGCTGAATTGATCGAGGTGGAGTACGAAATTCTCGATGCGGTCGCCGATCCCGCCGCGGCGGTCGAGCCGGGAGCGCCGCAAATCTGGCCCGAAGCGCCCAATAATGTGGTCGGCGTTTGGGCCCAGGGCGACGAGGCCGCCGTCGACGCGGCAATCGCCGGGGCGGCCCATGTCACCGAGATCGAACTGATCAACAACCGGCTGGTGCCCAACTCGATGGAGACCCGCGGGTGCACGTGCGTCTTCGATGGCGACACCGGACGCTACGCCCTGCACATCGGTGTGCAGATGCCCCATCTGCTCAAAACCCATCTGTGCGAAGACGTGTTCCATATCCCCGAAGACCGGCTGCGGGTGATCGTACCCGACATTGGGGGCGGCTTCGGCATGAAAGTGTTCTGTTATCCCGAATATGCTTGCACGATGTTTGCCGCCGGCCAGTTGGGACGGCCGGTGCGTTGGCGCTCGCTGCGCAGCGAGGCTTTTATCAGCGATATCCATGGCCGCGATCAGATCAACCGCGCGCAACTGGCGTTCGACGATAACGGCAAGATCGTCGCCATGAAGGTGGCGTCGTTGGGCAACATGGGCGCCTACATTGCCTATCAGGGCGCGTTCATTCCCACCATCAGTTCGTTCCGCGTGCTGTCCAACACCTACGACGTGCCGGCGCTTTACGGCGAGTGCAAATGCGTGCTCACCAATACCGGCCCGACCGACGCCTATCGCGGAGCCGGGCGGCCCGAAGCGGTTTATTTGACCGAACGGCTGATGGACAAAGCGGCGGCGGAGATGGGGATCGATCCGGTCGAGCTGCGGCGGCGCAACCTGGTGCCGAAATCGGCGATGCCCTACACCAACGCCACCGGCATGGCGATCGATAGCGGCGACTTTCCCCGCATGATGGATGTGGCGATGGACGCCCACGACTGGAACGGGTTCGCCGCCCGTCGCGACGACGCCAAGGCGCGCGGCAAGCTCGCGGGCCGGGGGCTCGCCATGTACATCGAGCATACTGGGCGCAACGAGTTCACCGAGACGGTGGATATTGCGGTCTCCGGCGAGGGCCAGATCACGGTCTTTTCCGGCACCCAGGAAATGGGCCAAGGCCTCAAAACCTCCTACGTGCAACTCGTTGCCGAGCGCCTGCAGGTCGACCCGGCACGGATCGAGATCGTGCAGGGCGATACCGACCGGGTGGCGACCGGTGGCGGCAGCGGCGGTTCGCGCTCGCTCTACGTTGGCGGCAGCGCGACCGTGGTGAGCACCGAAGCGGTGATCGAGGAGGGGCGGCGGCTGGCCGCCGACGCGCTTGAGGTGACGGGCGCCGATCTGGAATTCGGGGAGGGCCGCTACACGGTGGCGGGCACCGACCGGACGATCGGCCTATTCGAGCTCGCCGCGGCCCAGCCGGACGGCGTGTTCGCCATTTCGGAAACGACGACCTCGGGCGATCTCACCTGGCCCAACGGTTGTCATATTTGCGAGGTCGAGGCTGATCCTGACACCGGTCGGATTGCGCTGACCCGTTTTACCGCGGTCGATGATGTGGGTACGGTCGTCAACCACGTGATCGTCGACGGCCAGGTGCATGGCGGCGTCGCCCAGGGGATCGGCCAAGCGCTCCACGAGCGGGTCGCTTATGACCGCGACGGTCAAATCCTGTCGGGCTCATTCATAGACTACACCATGCCGCGCGCCGACGACGTGCCGCTCTATACCGTGGTGGCTGACGAGACCTCGCCTTGCACCACCAACATCCTTGGCGCCAAGGGGGCGGGCGAGTGTGGCTCCACCGGCGCACCGCCCGCTGTGGTCAGCGCCGTCTGCAATGCGCTGAAGGAGTTCGGCGTGGTGCACCTCGATATGCCCATCTCCGCCGAGGACGTCTGGCGCGTTGTTAACGAGAACTGATATGCCCCGTCTCGCCGCCAACATTTCCTACCTGTTCACCGAGTTGCCGTTCCTCGACCGGTTCGCCGCCGCGGCCGACCATGGGTTCAAGGGCGTCGAAATTCTGGTCCCCTACGAGCATGCCCCGGAAGATGTGGCCGCGCGTTTGACGGCGCACAATCTCGAATGCGTGCTCATCAACACGCCCTATGGGCTCGCCGAGAAGCATACCGGTCTCGGCGCGGTGCCCGGCCGCGAAGCCGACTTCCGGGAAGGTGCCCAGCGGGCGCTCGACTATGCGAAAGCTATCGACTGCCCACGCATCCATGCGTTGGCCGGGATGCCGGGTGACGATGGCGACCTCGCGCAATGCCGTGCGGTGTTTGTCGACAACCTGCGCGCCATGGCAGCGCAGGCGGCGGAGGCCGGGATCACCATTCTGATCGAGCCCCTCAACACGGGCGATTTCCCTGGTTATTTCCTCACCCACCAGGATCAGGCCCACGCCATCGTCGGCGACGTGGGGCTGCCCAATGTGAAGGTGCAGATGGATTTCTACCACTGCGAGCTCGCGGAGGGTGTGAGTGCCGATGATGTACGCCGCTGGATCGGCAACATCGGTCATTTCCAGATCGCCAGCGCGCCGGACCGGACCGAACCCGACGCCGGCGAGCTCGACTACGCCGCTCTGTTTTCCCTAATCGACGAGCTCGGGTTCGACGGCTGGGTCGGCACCGAGTATAAGCCGCGCGGCGATACCGTCGCCGGTCTCGGCTGGGCGGCACCCTACGGGATCACCGCCTAGACGAACTGCCGTTATAAGAACCGCGTGGATTACGCGGCGTCTTCGCGGCGCGGCAGTTTCCACTCAGGACGGATGAAGTGGCAGGTGTAGCCGTGGGGAATCCGCTCCAGGTAATCCTGATGCTCGGGCTCGGCTTCCCAGAAGTCGCCCACGGGTTCCACTTCGGTCACCACCTTGCCCGGCCAAAGGCCCGAGGCGTCCACATCGGCGATCGTGTTTTCCGCCTCCTGCTTTTGCGCCTCGCTGGTGTAGTAGATCGCCGAGCGGTAGCTCGGCCCGAGATCGTTGCCTTGCCGGTTGAGCGTCGAGGGGTCGTGGATCTGGAAGAAGAATTCCAGCAGCGTGCGGTAACTTATCTGCGCCGGATCGAAAATGATCTCGATGCCTTCGGCATGGGTCCCGTGGTTGCGGTAGGTCGCATTGGCGACATCGCCGCCAGTGTAGCCGACGCGGGTGGACTCCACGCCCGGCAGTTTGCGGATCAGGTCTTGCATGCCCCAAAAGCAGCCGCCGGCAAGAACAGCACGTTCCGTCGTCATCGGATGTCCTCCACTTGGTCGATATAGGCGCCGTAACCTTCGCTCTCCATATCATCGCGATGGATGAACTTCAAAGAGGCCGAGTTGATGCAATAGCGCAGACCGCCCCGGTCCGGCGGACCATCGGGAAAGACGTGCCCCAGGTGGCTGTCGCCGTGGGCCGAGCGCACCTCGGTGCGGATCATGCCATGGCTGTTGTCGCTCAATTCGTTGACGTGGGCGGGTTCGATCGGCTTGGTAAAGCTCGGCCAGCCGCAGCCTGAATCGAACTTGTCGGACGACGCGAACAACGGTTCGCCCGACACGATATCGACATAGATGCCCGGCTCGTGATTATCGAGGTATTCGCCGGTGCCGGGGCGTTCGGTGCCGCTTTGCTGCGTTACGTAGAATTGCTCGGGCGTTAGGCGCGATATGGCTTCTTCGCTTTTGCGATAGTCGGGCACAGGCTCTCTCCCTCGGTATTTCGTCTACGCATAAATGGTCTTTCCGAGGCGATCCGTCCAGTACCCAAAAAGGCCAAGGATTCCAACGGGGTCGGCCAGCGCGGCAATATGACACGTAGCGATTGCCCGCCCGCTCGCCGATATCTGGAGCGTAAATTATGGATCGCTAAAGTAATCCGCCGCCGTAGGGGGAGGGGCGGAAGTGTATACTGGCGGTTCGAGATACGGGGCGGTAAGCATGACGCCACGAGCCGAGTTGGCGGGGATATCGTTAACGCCGACGCGTGCCCTTTGGGGTGTGTGCGCGGCGAGCGTTGTCGTGCTCGGGGCGGCGCTGCTCTCTCAATATGTCGGCGGTTTGCAGCCTTGCGTGCTGTGCCTTTATCAACGGGTGCCCTACGCGCTGACCATCGGTGTGAGCGGGCTGGCGCTAATCGCCTTTAGCCGCGGTATGGTGGGGCCGGGCTTGGCGCGCGGCGGGCTCGCGCTCTGCGCGGCGATATTTTTGGCCGGTGCCGGCATTGCCGCCTTTCACGTCGGGGTCGAGCAAGGGTGGTGGTCGGGGACCCAAGGGTGTTCGGGGCCCGATTTGAACGCGCTCACAATCGATCAGCTACGTGAGCATCTTATGCAACAGCCGGTGGTCCGTTGCGACGAGGTTGCGTGGTCGCTGTTTGGCGTGTCGATGGCCGGTTACAACATTTTAACCTCGCTCGTTTTGTCTGGCTTTTGCCTTTGGGTAGCGCGTGCGAAGACTTCGGAGATCGAAACATGAGACGTACTGGAAACATCTCAAGCGTCGGGCGCGCTGTTTGGGCGGTTGCCGCCATGGTGTTCGTCCTCGCCGTGGTGGCGGTCCCACCGCTGGCGAGCGCGGATATCGATGTCGAGGCGGCGCTCAAGGAACGGGTGATCGGCGACCCGGCGGCCCCGGTAACCGTGATCGAGTATGCATCTCTGACGTGCCCGGCTTGTGCGAGCTTCCACAACGATGCCTACAAGACTTTCAAGAAGCGCTATATCGATACCGGTAAGGTCAAGCTGATCTATCGCGATTTTCCCTTCGACGGCGTCGGGCTACGGGCCGCGATGATGGCGCGCTGCGGCGTCCACGAACGCTACTTTCCCCTTATTGCCTTGCTGTTCCGCAATCAGCATATCTGGTCCCAGGCCCCGGATCCGCTGGCGGAGCTGGTCAAAATCGGCCCATTCGCTGGAATTGACAAACCGACGTTCGATGAATGTATGGCGTCTGAGGAACTAACCGACGGCATCCTGCGCGTGCGTCAAGCTGCAGCATCCCGTGGTGTACAGCGCACGCCGTCCTTCGTGATCGACAACCGGATTTATCCCGGCCCGCTTTCGGCCCGACAACTCGCCAAAATCGTCGATCCGCTACTGAAGGATCGGTAAGTGTGGCGTTAGGGATCCAACGGGGCGGGATCCCACGTCCCCCACGCGATCCAGATGGTAGGGTCTTCGCGCAGAAAGCGCTCGAGCGGCGCGCCATAGGCCTGTGCCATAGACGTCTCGAACCGGGCGCCGTCGCCGACGCCGCGGAGCGGCGCTTCGACGCGAACGATGAAGCTGCCCGATGGTGACGGCGTCGTGAAAACCGGCAGCACGATGGCGCCGGTCTTGCGGCTCATCGCCGGCGCTGCGCGGCCGAGTTCGAATGTACCGTCCAGACACGATATCTTGATCGAGCTGGCGCCCGTGATCGCAGTGATCGAAACGACGTTGTTGTCCCGCAAGCGTCGCTCGAGCGTTCTCAGCGATCGAACCTGTGCGTCCGACGACATGACGATCCGCTCGCGCAAAAAACGGTTTTCCGCCGCGACATGTAGCCGCGTTGTAAACACCCGGCTGAACCAGCTCCCCGAACCGCGATGTCCGGGGATGCTCAAATGGCTGAGCGGGATACCAGCCTCGGCCATCGCCGCCTTCGCCACGTAGTCGCTGTATTTTGCGTTGCAGACCAGCAGGATGACCCCGTGGCCCCGTGCGAGCCCAGCATCGATGTGCTCGCGGCCCTCCAGTTCGGTCGGTAGCCGCCCGCCGCCCGGACGGAACAGGCGAAGCATAAGCGCGATTTCATGATACGTGCTGTGAAGGCGTTTGATATCGAAGCTACGCGGCGTGCCTTGATAAGATGTTCGCACGATGGCGTCGCCGAACCGTTTGGAACCCGTCAACGAAGGGCGACGGACGTATGAGTGAATCACGGCCATCGGACCTATGGCCGGCCAGATCCATCGCAGGGGCACAAACCACCCCACCAGCGCCAAGAACGAGTATGTGACGAAACTGGTGAGATCGCTTGCCGAGATAAGGCGTTTCGGAGTCGTGTCTCTCATGGGCGCGTGTGGCGCCTGTCGGCTCTATCGCAAAGTGTAATCACCGTGCACTCGATAGTCTCAACTGCGATTCGCGCCAACGCTGGCGGGGTGGTCGACGGGCACATTCTCTAACCGATTAATATCTGACAAAGGTTAATGGCGGGTCTTGTGCCCCGGATCGTAAGCGAGGTTGATCATGGAGCCGATCGCGGCGTCACCGTGCTGCTTTTTGATATATCGAAGTTCCAACAACACGCTGCGGTATCAATGTCCTAGCCAAAGCTCGTGAAGTCGGACTAGTCTCCGGACTGGAGCTTCGATCGGAATACGAGGAGTAATTATGCGTAGCGCCCGTCGTCTGCCGCGGCTTGCCGCGTTGTTCGTTGTTGCAGTTCTGACGGGATGTGAAGACGAGGCTCCTGAAACCGCCGAGCGTATTCGCGCGATTAAGCCCTATTTCGTTGTCGAGCCCGCGGGCGGTGACGTGCGGCGCTATTCCGGAACAATAGTTGCGGCGAACACGTCGATGCTCAGTTTTGCGGTGTCCGGCACTGTGCAAAGCGTCGAGGTCAGCAAAGGCGATCATGTTGTCGAAGGGCAACTACTGGCGACACTCGATGTGGCGCCGTTCGAGCTCGACGTTCAGGCCGCGCGGTCGCAACGCGCCACCGCGCAAGCCGAGTTCGACAACCGCAAAGTCGATCTCGACCGGCAGCGGCAGCTTTTCGAACGCGGCTGGGTCGCTAAAGCGGCGCTAGATCAAGCCATCGCCGCGTTCGAAGCCGCCGAGGGTGAGCTTAATCTCGCGCGGTCGCGCCTCGGCCTCGCCGAACGGGATTTGTCGAATGCCGGCTTGGAGGCACCGTTCGACGGTGTCATCGCCGTGCGTGACATCGAGCCCTTCGTCGAAGTTTCAAAAGGGCAGACGATCTTGCAGCTTGATTCGGATGGGGCCCTCGAGATCGATCTATCGATCCCCGATTCTGTTGTGAGCCAACTCTCCGTCGGTGCACCGATAACGATTGAGGCGCTTACGGTAGCCGGCTGCGGCTGCACCGGCCGTATTACCGAAATCGGCGCTGCCGCCGGCGCGGCGAACGCCGTGCCTATCACCGCGGCCATCCTTACGAGCCCTGGGGGGTTGTTACCGGGCATGGCGGTCGAAGCCAGCGTCGTGTTGGCCAACAATGACGGGCCACGCGGTTTTCTGGCGCCGTTGGTCGCGATCGCACCCGGAGACGATACCGCGCAGGGTTATGTCTTCAAGTACGATTCAGCGAACGGTGTCGTGCGGAAAACGCCGGTACAGGGCGCCGGCGTGGTCAGCGGCAACTTGGTGAGCATTGGTGAGGGCGTGGAAGCTGGCGACATTATCGCTGCGGCGGGGGTCAGTTTCTTGCGCGATGGTCAGCGCGTGAAGCTGCTCGGGGAATGATACATCACCGTTGGGCTGGGGCTGAACGATGAACCTAGCGAAGCTTGCCCTCGATAACTCCCGCATAACCGTCAGCGGCATGCTGATCATCGCGTTGCTCGGCATCACGACGTTCCTATCCTACCCACGCGCCGAAGACCCGACGATCACCATCCGAGAATCGAACGTGACAGCGTTCTTTCCCGGGATGTCGCCGGACCGGGTCGAGGAGCTGATCACCAAGCCGCTTGAAGCGGCGATGCGCGAAATCGCCGAGATCGACGACATCGAATCGACGTCGAAAACCGGCTCCGCAAAACTCAAGTTGGTACTCCGCGATGAAATTGACGATTTGGACGCAGTCTTCCAGGAGATCCGCAACAAGGCAGATGATGTAAAGCCCGATTTACCAGCGGGTACAGATGGGCCCTTCATAAATGACGAAGTGGGGCTGACCGCGGTCGCCACCATCGCTCTGTGGGCCGATGGCTTCACGCTGGCGGAGATGCGCGACGTGGCCCGCGACGCGCGTGACCGGATTAATACGCTGGCGGGTGTCCGCAAGGTCGAAATATTCGGTGTCCAGGACGAGCGTATTTTTCTCGAGTCCACGCCCGCGCGGCTGGCCCAGCTAGGTGTGTCGCCAAGCGAGGTGTTTGGCGCGCTGTCGCAGCAGAACATCATCGAACCAGGCGGCGAAATTGTCGCCGACGGGCGAACGTTGCTGATCGAACCATCGGGCAACCTGGAATCTGTCGATGAGATTCGTGGCGTCGTGTTCCGTATACCCAATACCGACCGCGTGTTGCGGCTCGATGAAGTGTTGACGGTTCGCCGCGATCTGGTGGATCCGCCCGTGCGCCCGTCGTTCTTCAACGACCGGCCAACGATTATCCTGTCCGTGTCGACCGTCGAGGGCACCAACAACGTGGAGTTCGGCGAGCGGCTAACGGCGATAGTCGAAGACATCGAGCAGGGGCTGCCCATCGGATATGTTCTGGACTACGCCACGTTCCAGCCCGATCTAATCGCTGCTGCGGTCGATGGCGCGGTGTCCAACGTCTACCAGACGCTTGTTATCGTGCTCCTCGTTGTCATGGTGTTTTTGGGGCTGCGTACCGGCCTCATCGTTGGATCATTCGTGCCGCTCACCATGCTGCTTGGCATAATTGTCATGCGCATGATGGAAGTTGAGCTGCAGCGTATGTCGATCGCCGCGACGATCATTGCGCTGGGCTTGCTGGTCGATAACGGCATCGTGGTTGCAGAAGATATTCGGGTTCGGCTCGGACGCGGAGTCGACCGGCTTCAGGCTGCCGCCGAATCTGGCCGTACACTGGCGCTTCCATTGCTCACGTCATCGCTAACGACGATCTTCGCCTTCCTGCCGATGCTGCTCATCGACGGTGGGGCGGGTGAATTTATTCGCTCGCTCGCACAAGTGGTCGCGATCCTTCTGCTCGGCTCCTGGGTGTTGTCGATGACGGTGACGCCGGCCATGTGCGTGTGGTTCATGAAGGTTCCGGTGGTCGCCAACGAAGCGCCCGGCGCGGCCTACAGCGGGACGATGTACGCGATCTACCGGCGAATTCTAGGCCTGTTCCTGAAATGGCGATGGGGGGCAATCCTTATTTTGATCGCGTTGCTGGTCGGCGCCGTTCAGCTTCTTGGCACCGTAAAAACCGAGTTCTTTCCTTTGGGTGACCGCAATCAACTGCTGGTGCAGCTGGACTTCGAAGCAGGCACCGATGTGCGTGAAACTCAAGCCGACACACGCAAACTAACGGCGTGGTTGCGCGATGAAGAAGTGAATCCGGAGGTCTCCAGCCACATTGCCTATATCGGTTATGGCGGGCCGCGCTTCTTCCTGGCGCTGCCGCCGGTCGAACCCGACCCTCACCGCGCCTTCATCATTGTTAACACCAAGACCTTCGACGATGTGAGGCCCGTGATCGACCGGGTGAACGCATTCGCTGACGCGAACATGCCCGCGGCGCAGGTGGACGCCAAGCGGATGTGGTTCGGTGAATCCGAGCCCGGCTTGGTTCAAATCAGGCTGATCGGTCCTGACCGCGATCTCCTGGTCGAGCGGGCCGAGCGGCTGATTGCGGCGTTCCACCAGGTGCCCGGCACGGTGGGCATCAAGCACGATTGGGAGAACAAGATCCTGACTGTCGTCGCCGACGTGGACCAGGCCCGCGCGCGCCGCGCTGGGGTGACATCGAGCGACGTCGCCGGTGCGCTGAGCGCGACCTTCGCTGGCCGGGCAATCAGCGACTACCGCGAAGGCGACAAAGTGATCCCCATCGTGTTTCGCGGCGACGACAGCCTGCGCTTTTCGCTCTCCGGTCTGCAGCGGGTGCAGGTTTACTCGCCGACGACCGACAGCGCGGTTGCACTGAGCCAGGTGGCGAACCTGCGCCCGGAATGGCGTTTCAGCCGGATCGAACGGCGCAACCAAGAGCGCGTGCTCACCGTCGACGCGCGCAATCCCACGATACCGGCGCCGCAGCTTCTGCAGGCGGTCGCACCGGTGCTCGATGCGCTCGACATGCCGGCGGGGCACCGCTTCGAGATTGGTGGCGAAATCGAGGACCAGGCCGAGGCCAACGAGAAACTATTCGGCATGTTGCCACTAGCCTTGGCCGGGATCATTGTTTTGCTGGTGGGGCAGTTCAATTCGTTCCGCAAAGGCGGGATCGTGTTGGCGACGATTCCCCTGATTCTCATCGGCGGCACGTTGGGGCTTATCGTCATGAACGCGCCGTTCGGCTTCATGGTGATCCTCGGCTTCTTCAGCTTGGCCGGAATATTGATCAACAACGGCATTGTTTTGATCGACCGTATACAGATCGAGCAAGCCGCCGGGCGCGAACCGCTCGACGCCGTGGTAACGGCGTGTCTGGCACGGCTGCGCCCGATCTTGATGACGACATTGACCACCGTGCTCGGCCTGATCCCGCTGATCTTGTTCGGCGGCGCGCTGTTCTTCGGCATGGCCAGCGTGATCGCCTTCGGATTGCTGGTTGCAACATTTCTCACACTGGGATTTGTGCCGGCGCTTTACACCTTGCTATTCAGGGTATCGACGAAAGACGCGTTGACGGCGGTGCGGTCGGCGCCAGGTGCGAACTAGATGGTGCCGGTCTTGGGGGGACCAGGCGAACTTTCTAGCGCGTGGGTGTTACGAGAACTGTGACGGCGGAAACGCCAGCGGGGTGAACTATGGAGCCGATCTCGATTGCCGTTGCCTTCCTGCTCGGTTTCGGCGCCCGGCAGATCGGCTTACCCCCGCTCGTCGGATTTCTCATTGCCGGCTTCCTGCTGCAGCAATTTGGCGTAGAAGCGGGAGAGACGATCAGACAGATCGCCGATATGGGCGTTACCCTGCTGCTCTTCGTCATTGGCCTCAAAATCAAACTGAAGACTTTGGCCCGGCCTGAGGTGTGGGGCGGCGCGTCGCTGCACATGTTCACCATCGTGGTCGTCTTCGGTTTCGGGTTTTACGGCCTGGCGCTGGCCGGCTTTTCCGTGTTCGCCGATCTCGATCTGGAAACCGCTTTTCTCGTCGCGTTCGCGATGAGTTTTTCGAGCACTGTTTTTGCCGTGAAGGTGCTTGAAGAGAAGGGAGAGATGCCGTCGCTGCATGGCCGCACGGCCGTCGGTATTCTCATCGTGCAGGACATACTGGCCGTTGGGTTCCTCGCCTTTTCGACCGGCGAGCTTCCGTCCTTATGGGCCTTCGCGCTATTCGGCCTGTTCTTTCTGCGTCCGGTTCTGTTCTATTTGCTCGACCGTGTGGGCTATAGCGAATTGCTACCGCTGTTCGGCCTGTTTTCGGCGCTCGCGATCGGCGTGTTTACCTTCGAGTTGGTCGGGCTCAAACCCGATCTCGGCGCGCTGATCCTCGGCATGTTGATTGCTGACCACAGGCGGGCGTCGGACATTGCCGACTCTTTGCTGAGCTTCAAAGACATCTTCCTGGTCGGGTTCTTCCTCAATATCGGCCTGTCCGAGGTGCCCACGCTCGACACGCTCATCGTGGCCGTGTTGTTGATCCTGTTGGTTCCGTTCAAGGTCGCGCTGTTCTTTTTCCTGCTCAACCGCTTCCACTTCCGCGCCCGCTCGTCGCTGCTGGCGTCGTTTAGCCTGGCGAACTACAGCGAATTCGGTCTCATCGTCGCCGCCATCGGCGTGGGCAACGGGTGGATCGGTGGTGAGTGGCTGGTGATCATTGCTTTGGCGCTATCGATCTCCTTTATCTTGGCGTCGCCGCTCAATCGCATCGCCCACAACATCTATGCGCGCTGGCACGAACGGCTGGCGCGGCTCGAGACTACCAATCACCACCCCGAGGACCGGCCGATCGAGACGGGCGATGCCAAGATGGCTATCTTCGGCATGGGCCGGATCGGCACCGGTGCCTACGACTATATCTGCGAGCGCCACGGCGACACTCTGATCGGCATCGACAGCAGTGCGGAAAAGGTAGCCGAGCACCGGGAGAAGGGACGCAACGTCGTCCTCGGTGACGCGACCGATTCAGATTTTTGGCTGCGTGTGAAGACGCGCCAAGGTCAATTCAAGCTCGTGATTTTAGCGATGCCCGATCACCAATCGAATTTGTACGCCCTCGAACAGATTTCCAATAGCGGCTATGGGGGGTTTATTGCGGCCCTGGCGCACTACCCAGACCAGGCCGAGCGGCTCCGCGAAGCGGGCGCCCATGTCGCCTTCAATCTGTTCGAAGAAGCCGGTACCGGCTTCGCCGCCCATATCGATGAGAAGATCGGGGAATTGACGGGCGACGGATAGGATATGCCGGACAACATCATCCCGATAGACGACTTTCTCGCCTACACGATCGGCATCATCGTTTTCTTTGTCGGCATGAAATTAGGCGCTCGCGTTGCGTTTTTGCGCGCCTACAATATCCCCGAGCCGGTCACCGGCGGCATTCTCGCCGCGCTCGCCGCGTTCGCGCTCTATAGCCTGACCGGCGTGGAAATCCAGTACGAACTCGAAACGCGAGACCGGCTTCTCGTCTATTTCTTCACCGCGATTGGGCTTAACGCGCGCCTGTCCGATCTATGGTCCGGCGGGCGGCCGCTGGTGATTTTGCTTGTTCTCACCCTCGCCTACATCGTGATCCAGAACGTAGTCGGTGTGGCGACGGCGCAGGCAATCGGACAACCGGGCGCGGTCGGCGTTCTTGCCGGATCGGCATCCCTGATCGGCGGTCATGGCACGGCCATTGCCTGGGCGCCGGAAGTTGCAACGACCTACGGTGTGTCGGGGGCACTTGAGATCGGCATCGCTTCGGCAACAATAGGTTTGGTGCTCGCCAGCCTGCTCGGCGGCCCGATTGCGAAATATCTGCTGACCCGCCACCATATCCCCGACAGCGAGCATGACGGTCTCATCGTCGGCATACCGCATGAGAAGGAAGACACCGAAAAAATCAATCACATCAGTGTCATGGCCGTTATCTTGGTGCTGCACATCGCCATCATCATCGGATTCGTCGTCAATGAGGCGCTCGAGGAGATGGGGGTTAAGCTGCCCCTGTTCGTTGCGTCGCTGTTAGTGGCGATTATTCTATCGAACACGGTTCCGCCGCTTTTTCCCAAACTACATTGGCCCGCCCGCACTAGAGCGCTCGCCATCGTGTCCGACTTTTCGCTCGGGCTGTTTATCGCCATGTCGCTGATGAGTATGCAGCTCTGGGATGTTGCCGATATAGCGGGGCCGCTGATGATCGTGCTGGCGGTACAGGTGATTGCCGCCGTGCTTTTTATCTTGTTTGTGCTTTTCCCGCTGATGGGCCGCGACTACTTGGCGACCGTATTGAGCGCCGGCTTTGCCGGGTTCGCTTTAGGCGCTACCCCGACGGCGATTGCCAACATGGCCGCGGTGACCAAAAGCCATGGACCGGCGCCCACCGCATTTATCATTCTGCCGCTCGTCGGCGCGTTCTTCGTCGACATCACCAACGCCTTCGTCATCCCATTGTTTCTGGGCTTGTAGCGGGCATCGAAGATCATCGAGCGCGCAAAACGAAAGGGCCGGTAGCGGATACCGGCCCTTGGCTTCTCAAAGGTGATTGGCGTGAATTAGGCTTTTCGCCGACGCCGCATCACGCCGAGGCCAGCCAAGCCGATACCGAACAGTGCTAAGGTGCCGGGCTCGGGGATCGCCGTGACAACCACGTCGATGGCGGCTTTGGCCAGCAGATCGCCGGAACCGATCTCGTTGAGGCTGAGAATGAACTCATAGGTGCCGCCGATGTTCGGGTCGTAAGGGGTAAAGGTCGGCGGTACGACGAAGCCTGGCACACCTGCTGTCAGGAAGCTGAACAGAAGGTTTTGCGATTGCTCGACCTCAGTCGAGCCGGGGAAGGATGCGTCGAGATCCCAGGCGCCCAGACCTCCGTTACCGACCGCGGGGTCGAAATCGTAGTTCAAAGTGATTTCGAAGTTACTCGTGGTTTCCGGTTCACCACTATTGCCGCTGTTGTCGATGCCGACGAAAAAATTGAAGTTCCACGTCGAACCTTCGAAACTCGATGGCCCCGGTCCGCCGGGATTGTTGGGATCGCCGAAATTCGATCCGGCGCCGGCGAAGAACGTCCCGGCGCCGTCGTTGGCGAGTGCGGGATTAAAAAATCGCTGTGTCGCCGACAGCCCGAGCGTGATGATGGAGCCGTTTCGCTCGGCGGTCGAAATTGCGAACGCGTCGTTGGGAATCCCACTACCCGGATCGAACTCCGGCAGCGGCCCGAACGTATCGAACATCGGTGTGGCCTGCGCCGCACCAGCAAAAGTGAGACCGGCCAACAGGCCTCCTACGGCGAGGGATTTCATAATCTTTGTAGCTGGCCCTGCAGACATTTCTCGCGTCCACTCCTAATCGATGCGTCTCGAATTCAATGATGTTTTCGATTGTACGTCCGGCGGTAGAAAAGGCGAGCCACTTATCCCCAACAGGAACACCAAGTCCGGCTTTTTTTGTCACAGTCGCATCAATTTAGCGCAGTTGGCGAGGTGCAGCGTTTGGCGCTGCTACTTTTTCCGTGCGGCTTCCAACTGCGCCAGCAGGGCGTCGATCGCCTGGTCGTGTTCTGCCGTGTGGTGGGCGAGGGCCTGGAACGCTGCCGACATTTCCAGCAGCGTGTCGAGGCGCACATGCTGGCCTTCGCGCAGTAGCCGCTTGGCCATGCGCAGGGAGTGGCCCGGATTGGCGGCGATGCGCTCGGCCAGCGCGCGCGCTTCGTCCATCAGGTTGTCGGCCGGCACCACCTTTGACACTAGCCCGCAGGCGAGCGCTTCGACGGCGTCGATAGTATCGCCGGTGAAAGTGAGCTCGGCGGCTTTCGATTGACCGACCAGGCGCGGTAGCAGCCAGGCGCCGCCATCGCCGGGGATGATCCCGAGCTTCACGAAGCTCTCGGCGAACTTGGCACGCTCCGAGGCGATGCGGATGTCGCACATGCACGCCAGGTCGCACCCCGCGCCGATGGCCGCACCGTTGACCGCGGCGATGGTCGGCACGTCGAGATCGTAGAGATTGAGCGGGATGTTCTGGATGTCGCGCCGGTAGTTGTTACGCACTTCGTAAGGCGTGCCGGCGGATAGGCCCTTTCGGTCGCGCATGTCCTTCACATTGCCGCCGGCGCTAAAGGCGGAGCCCGCGCCCGTCAAGATAACCGCCGACACCCTGTCGTCAGCCTTGATGCGTGCGCAGGCGTCGACGAAATCCGCGTACTGGCCGCCGCCCGACAGCGCGTTGCGTTCGTCCGGTCGGTTCATGGTCAAGGTGACCACCGCGCCGTCCTGCTCGTATTTTAGAAAATCGCCCATTCGAGCCTCCCCCAAAAGATTTGCTGCGCTAGTTAGCACAACGCCGCCACTCCGCTAAGCTAGGAAAAAGGTGCGGACGAGGAAGCATGCAGGGGTTCAATCTCGATCTATGTGAACTGCCGCCAAGTGCCGCAGCGCTGCGCGGGGAGGTACGCACGTTCCTCGCCGAGACACTGAGCGCGTATCCGCCGGCGGGTCGCGCCCGCTCGTGGGTCGGCTTCGACGGCGCGTTCAGCCGCAAACTGGGCGCGCAAGGCTGGCTCGGCATGACTTGGCCGGCGCCCTATGGGCAAGGCCGTAGCGCGCTCGAGCGCTATGTCGTCATCGAGGAACTGCTCGCCGCCGGCGCGCCCGTTGCCGCGCACTGGATCGGCGAGCGCCAGAGCGGGCCGTTGATTCTGCGCTTCGGCAGCGATGAGCAGCGCGAGCTCGTGCTGCCGGGGATTGCCGCCGGGGAAATCTATTTCTGTATCGGCATGAGCGAACCCAACTCGGGTTCCGATCTCGCGTCGATCCGCACCCGCGCGGTGCGTGGCGATGGCGGGTGGGTGATCAACGGTCAGAAAGTGTGGACCACCTACGCCCACAAATCCCACTACATGATCGCGCTGGTGCGCACCGGCGAGGCCGGCGACAACCGCCACGCCGGCATGTCTCAGTTCCTTATCGACCTGTCGACGCCGGGGGTCACGGCGCGGCCGATCCGCAACATGATCGGCGATGAAGAGTTCAACGAAGTGATCTTCGAAGACGCCTTCGTGCCCGATTCAATGTTGATCGGCGAAGAAGGCAATGGCTGGCAACAGGTGATCGCCGAACTCGCGTTCGAGCGCAGCGGGCCGGATCGTTTTCTAAGCAGTTTCAAACTATTAACCGAACTTATTCGTATCGCAGGTGAAGCGCCGGGCGAACGTTCGGCAGTCGCCATCGGCCGGCTGACGGCGCATCTGGTGACGCTGCGGCAGATGTCGTTGTCCGTTGCCGCCATGCTCGATGCCGGGATTGAACCGGTGGTCGAAGCGACCCTGGTCAAGGATCTTGGCGTCGCCTTCGAGCAGTCGGTGCCCGAGATCGCTCACGAGTTGACGGGACTGTCGCCACGCCTCGTCCATGGTGACGATTTCGAGAAGGCGCTGGCTTATGTGCAACAGGCCTGCGTCTCTTTTTCGCTGCGTGGTGGTACTACGGAAATTCTGCGGGGCGTCATCGCCCGGGGGCTAGGGCTGCGATGAGCGAGATTCGCGCCTTATTGGAAGAGACTTGTGCCCGGCTGTTCGCCGATTTAGTGACCGCCGACAGTCTGCGCGAAGCGGAGGCCGGAAAATGGCCCGGCGATCTATGGTCGGCGCTCGAAGAAAACGGCTTGACCCGGCCGCTCGTGCCGGAAGATCAGGGCGGGGTCGGCGTTAGCTGGCAGGATGCGTCCGCCATTCTCTACGCCGCCGGATACCACGCTGCGCCGGTGCCGCTGGCCGAGACCATCGTCGCCGGTTGGCTGCTTGCCCAGGTGGGGCAGGCTGTACCAGAGGGAGCCATCGCCGTTGCCGCAGACGGCGCATTGGTGCTCACCGGGTCGGGGCGCGTAACCGGCACCCTCGACCGGGTACCCTGGGGCGGCGCGGCGGCGCATGTCCTGACCGTTGCCGAGCAGAACGGAGACCCGAGGTTGGTTCTGCTGGAACCGGGCAGCGCCACGGTTACGGCGGATCTGAATATCGGCCGCGATCCCCGCGACGGTCTGACCTTCGACAATGCGGCATCGGTCGCCGTTGCCGAAGTGCCGGGCGATGCCGACCCATTGCTGCTTTACGGTGCGCTGGCGCGCTCCGTCCAGATGGCAGGGGCGATTGCCGGGGTGCTCGACCATTGCGTGCGCTATGCGGGCGAACGGGAGCAATTCGGCCGCCCCTTAGCCAAGTTTCAGGCGATCCAGCATCAGCTCGCCGGGCTGGCGTCGGAAGCGGCGGCGGCGCAGATCGCCGCGCAGGCCGCGTGCCGGGCGGTGGATGTGGCGAATGATATCGAGTTCGAGATCGCCACGGCGAAAATCCGAGCCGGTGAGGCGGCGGGGAAGGCGGCGGCGATCGGCCATCAGGTGCACGGCGCCATCGGCTTCACCGACGAGCACCGGCTGCACTATCTCACCCGCCGCTTGTGGTCGTGGCGGTCGGAGTTCGGTGCGGAGTCCTATTGGTCGGCGCGGCTGGGGCGTGCGGTGATTGCGCGTGGCGCCGATCAGCTCTGGCCGGCAATCACGTTGCGGCCCTAGATGCAACGATAAGATAATTAGAGAAGTACATGAAAATAATCAGTTTTCGTGATTTCAATGGCGACTCGTTCGGGGTCGTCGGCGAGGATGGCAGTGTGGTCGATGTGGGCCGCAACGGCCCCTATCCGACGCTTCGCGCCATGCTCGAAGCCGACGCCCTCGACGAGATCGCGGCGCTCGCCGAGGGCGCTACGTCCGATACAACGATGGACGATGTGACGCTGCTGCCAGTCGTTCCGAACGCCGCGAAGATCATGTGCGCCGGGTTCAACTACAAAGACCATGTCGAGGAATTCATCGGCGACATGCCCGAGCACATGACCATATTCTCCCGCCTGCACAACACGCTGGTCGCGCATGGCGACCCCATCGTGCGCCCGCGCGTATCCGATAATTTCGATTTCGAAGGCGAGCTGGCGCTGATCATCGGCAAGGCGGGACGCCATATCGCCGAGGCCGACGTGCTGTCTCACATTGCCGGCTATACCTGTTTCCTCGACGGCAGCGTGCGCGACTATCAGGGCCATTCGGTGACGGCGGGCAAAAACTTCCACCGCACCGGTCCGCTCGGGCCCTGGATGGTGACCGCCGACGAAATCCCCGACCCCACGGCGTTGGAACTGACGACGCGTCTGAACGGCGAGGTCATGCAAAACGCCACCACCGATCTCCTGATCTACCCGATCCCGTCGATCGTCTCCTACATCTCCGGCATCACGCCGCTCGAGCCCGGTGACGTGATCGCCACCGGCACACCGGCCGGCACCGGCAATAGCAGAACGCCGAAACTGTGGATGAAGGCGGGTGATACCGTCGAGGTGGAGATTTCCGGCATCGGCACCCTGCGCAACACCGTCATCGATGAATAAGGGGCTACCCTCGCTGCATTGAGGTTTGTGTTAGGGTTTAGTTGCGCCGGTACTATGTAGGTTGCGGTGGCTGATCTCTAGCGAGGGGGGCTGGAAATGGGCGGATTTTTTAACGTGTGGCTGATCATACTGGTGGTGGCGATTGGGCTGCCCATCATCATAATTGCAACAGAGAACTCCGACCGAACGCTGTCCAGGCAAAGATATCTCTACCGAGTTCTCACGTTTGTGGGTCTTATACTGTTGAGTAGCGTCCTGAATCAGCTCCCAGGGGACTCGGGGGCTGGCCAGTTGATATCCGGCCTAGCGGATCTCGCGGCTTTTGCTTACGGTCTCTATTTCTACCGGCCCATCGTACAACGGCTGCGTGATGCGGGACGCGGGAAGGCGCTCGCCTATGTCGCGATCATTCCCCTTCTGAACATAATTATTCCGATCTACCTGCTCTTCGTACCGACACAGTCGGCAACGGAAGCGCTCGATATCGAGGCGTTCTAGCCGGCAGGTCTCCGTTTTCCGCTAGCGTGCTACTCGCTGGCAACACCCCCACCTAAATCCTCCCCCATCAAGGGGGAGGACTTTTGAGCGAGCGATTGGCAACGCCATTACTCCCTCCCCCCTTGTGGGGGAGGGTCGGGGTGGGGGGTGAAACGAGCCGTCGTGCGAGAGCACGGCGAAAGTTGCTTTACTTAGCGCAAATCGTCGAGGATGGCGGCGATGGCGTCGAGATGGGCGGCGCCGAAGGCGCGGGAGCGCTCGGGCGACCAGCCGAATTCCGGTTCGGGCTTGTCGGCATTGTCCTTGAACGGCATTTCCAAGGTCAGCGACAGGCAGCCGAACGTCTCGGCCACATAGTTGGCGCACATGGCGAGGTTTCCCTTGCCCGGCGGGCTTGCCGGGTAGCCATGCTCGGTTTGGAATTCGGGGCTGGCGGCCAGCAGCGCTGTATCGAAATCGGCCTGCAATGCCTTCTGCCGGTCGCTCAGCGAGGGGATGCCCATCATCCCAGCGAGGAAGTTGTAGGGCAGGGCCTCGTCGCCATGGACGTCGAGGCAGAAGTCGACGCCGGTTTCGTGCATGCGGCTCCGCACCAGGAACACCTCCGGGCTTTTGTCCATCGTGGGTTCGGCCCATTCCCGGTTGAGGTTAGCGCCCGCCGCGTTGGTGCGCAGATGGCCACGGCGCGAACCGTCCGGGTTCATGTTGGGCACGACGTAGAACACGGCCTTGTCGAGCAGCGTGCTCGCGACGTCGTCATCGGGGTCGATCAGCCGGTCGAGGAAACCCTCCATCCACCATTCGGCCATGGTCTCACCGGGATGTTGGCGCGCCACCGCCCAGCAGGTGCGCTTGTTAGGCGCAGGTTCGCCGATCTGCAACAGGTCCATATCCTGGCCGTCGAGGGTCTTGCCCAACACGGAAAGCGACACACGCGGCGAGGCCTGCACCCGCGCGATCAAGTCGGCGTGGCGTTCCATCGTGTAGGGCGCGAAATAGGCGAACCAGACGGAATCGCTATCCGGCGTGTGCTCGACGGTGAGCACGCCGTCCTTGTAGGTGGTTGGCACACGCCGCCAGGTCTGCCGGTCGCTCGAGGCGACCGCGCGGTAGTCTTCCCAGCCCTTGGGGTAGGCGGCTTTGCCGGCGTTGACGATATGGAGCCGGCACGTTTCGCCGCGGGCACCGGTCAGCCGGAAGTAGAACCACTGATAGAAGTCCGACTGATTGTCTTTGAGAATTTCCAGCCGGATGTCGCCGGGGTTGTCGGCGGCGAGGCAGGCGATGTTGCCGCCGTCGAACGCGCTGCTGATGATCAGGGGAGGCATCTAAGAACTTTCGGTTAGGGCACGTGTAACTCGTAACTAGCGAGGATAATATCCTCACCCTTCGAGACGCGATCTCCGATCGCTCCTCAGGATGAGGATTTACAGAACCGTCACATACTCCTCATGCTGAGGAGCGAGTGCAAGCGAGCGTCTCGAAGCATGACGCGGGTAAAGTGAGGTTCCTCGCGTTCTAGGGAATGATCCTGTCGTCGCGCAGCCGTTGCATCTGGCGCGTAATGGTGTCCTCGGTGTCGAGGGTCTTGTGCCAACCCGCGTGCCGCGCCTTGGTCATGCTCGACATCTGGTCGTACTCGTTGCCCAAGGCCCTGTCGAGATAGTCCCAACTGGTGAGCTCGTCCAGGGTGTAGGGCTGCAGGTCGTGGGCGGCGACGATCTCGGCCCACACCGGTTCCTTGTCGGCCATCACCGCTTGCAGCGGCACGGTTTGGATTGGCCCTACTTCCATATCGAAAAACGCGGCGATGCGCGGCCACACCTGGTTCCAGCGAAAGAAGTCGCCATTGTTGATGTTGAAGGCCTCGTTGGCCGCCGCCGGATCGGTTGCCGCCCATGCCATCGCCTCGGCGAGCAGCCCGGTGTCGACCATGTTGTACAGGCAGTTGTAGAAGCCGGGCTTGCCGGGCCAGCGCAGCGGCAGGCCGAGATGTTTCGAGATGGCGGCGTAGAGCACGATGCCGGTCATCAAATTCATCCGGCCGCCGATCGAGAAGCCCCAGATGCCGTGGGGCCGCAGCGCCGACCAGGTCCACGGTTTGCCTTCCTGCCGTTCGACGATCCAATCCTGCTGGGCGTGGTAGAAGTTTTCCGACACCGGCCGCGGGTCGTCCTCCTTGGCCGGCGTTTTGTAGGGGCCGAGATAGCTGCCGTACCATTTGGCGCCGTGCATCAGCTGCACCCGCTCGAGGCCGTTCGCGACTGGCTCGACGACGTCCATCAGGTTGGCCAGCATCGCCACGTTCGGGGCGATTTCCGCCGCGATCGACTCCCCCGGCGCCAAGGCGCAGAAGAAGATATGGGATACGTCCGTGAGATCGCCGAGCTTGGCCGCGCAGTCGGCGGGGTCGTGCAGATCGACCGACAGAAACGTGGCGTCGGTAGCGAAGTTCGGCGCGCGCCGCGACAGGCCGATGACGTCCCACTCCGGATCGTCCTCCAGATGTTCGACGATGGCGCGCCCGGTGATGCCGAGGGCGCCGGCGACCAATGCGGTTCGTTTAGCCATAGATAGTCTCCGTTGCGCTCACGGGATAATCCGGTCCTTGCGCATCCGCTGCAATTGCTGGGTGATGCTGTCTTCGGTGTCGAGCACCTCGGTCCAGCCGGCTTGGCGGATCTTAGTCAGGCTCGACATTTGATCGAAGCCGTTGGCGAAGGCGTAGTCCATGAACCGCCAGGTTGCCAGATCGGCGATGGTGTAGCGGCGCAGCTGATATTGCTCGCAGATTTCCGCCCACGCCAGTTCCTTGTCGGCCATCACCGTTTGCAGATGCACCGTTTGCACCGGTCCCACCTCCATGTCGAAGAAGTCGGCGATGTGCGGCCACAGATAGCGCCAGCGGCTGAAATCGCCGTTAGTGATGTTGTAGGCCTCGTTCGCCGCCGCTGGTGCGGTGGCCGCCCACACCATGGCGCGCGCCAGCAGCGCCACGTCGACGATTTGATAAACGCTGTCGTAGAGCGCCGGGTTACCGGGAAAGCGCAACGGCACGCCGGCATGCTTGGACAACGTGGCGTAGATCGCCAATGAGGTCAGCATGTTCATCTCGCTACCGACCGAGAATCCCCACACGCCATGGGGCCGCAACCCCGACCAGGTCCAGCGCTTGCCCTTCTGGCGTTCGACCAGCCAGTCCTGCTGGTCGTAGTAAAAATTCGGCGGCATGTGGCGCGGATCGTCTTCCTTGGCCGGTGTCTTATAGGGCGCGCCGAACTGCACGCCGTACCACTTGGCGCCCTGCATCAACTGGATGTGCTGCAGGCCGGATGCCACCGGCTCGATGGTGTCGACCAGGTTGGTGAGCATCGCCAGATTAGGCGCGACTTCCTCGGCGAACGTCGCCCGGGCCGCATAGGGCGTAAAGAAAATATGGGTGACGCCGGCAAGTCCGCCGAGTTTCGCTTCGCAGTCGGCGCGGTCGAGCAGGTCGACGGAGATGAACTCGGCCGAAGTTTCGAAATCGGGCGCGCGCCGCGACAAGCCGATCACCGACCAGCCGGGGTCGTCTTCCAGATGTTCGACCAGTGCGCGGCCGACGACGCCGAGCGCGCCGGCGATGAGAGCAGTTGCCATTGCGGCTATGTGTCCTCCCCGGTGGCATCTTGTTGAGCCGGCGCGATAGTATCAAGGCAAACGGATGGCGGCGAACGCCGCCGGATAAAAATAAAGGGGCGGATGATGGCGAACCGGAAACTGAAATTCTGGGGCTGGGGCTTCGAAGATGCTGGCCTGACAGGCGAACAGACGATAGAGCTGCTGAACACCTTCGCCGACGGGTTCGGCATCCGGCCGACGAATGACGGCAAGTGGCCGGGCATCGATGACATTGCGCTCGCCGAACCGCGGCTGACGCCGCCGCAAAGCCTGGCGACCATCTGCCGGAGCGACCCGTTCGAACGCATTCTCCACAGCTTTGGCCAGTCGCAGCCGGACTCGATCCGTATCTTCAATCGCGACTACACCCACGCGCCCGACGTGGTCGCCTATCCCAGCAATGCCGACGATATCCGCGCGATCTACGATTGGGCCGGCGAGGCGGGTGCCGCAGTCATTCCCTATGGCGGCGGGTCGTCGGTCGTCGGCGGCGTCACCCCCGACGTCGGCGACGGTTACGCCGGTACGGTGACGGTGAACATGGCGCGTCTCAACAAGGTCTTAGAAGTCGATGAAGTCTCCCGCGCGGCCCGCATCCAGGGCGGCGCGTTCGGGCCCGAGTTGGAAGCGCAACTCAAGCCCCATGGGCTCACCCTGCGCCACTTCCCCCAATCCTTCGAGCAGTCGACCTTGGGCGGTTGGATCGCGACGCGATCGGGCGGCCACTTCGCCACCCTCTATACCCATATCGACGATCTGGTGGAGAACATCACCACGGTAACGCCCGCCGGCCGCATTCACTCGCGCCGTTTGCCGGGCACCGGCGCGGGGCCGAGCCCCGACCGTTTCATGATGGGGGCGGAAGGCGCGCTTGGCATCATCACCGAAGCTTGGGTGCGGCTGCAGGGCCGGCCCACGTTCAAGGCGACTGCCGGCTTCCGGTTCACCGATTTCTTCGATGCCGCCCGCGCCGTGCGCGCTGTTTCCCAGGCCGGCCTGTTCCCGGCCAATGTGCGCATCGTCGACGGTGTCGAGCTGCAGGTGAACGGCGCCGGCGACGGCTCGTTCACGCTGATGGTGGTGTCGTTTGAATCGTCAGACCATCCGGTCGATGCGTGGATGACGCGGGCCGAGCAGTGCTGCCTCGACCATGGCGGCGAGGTCGATGTCGACTGGCGCGATAATCCCGACGCCAATCTACAAGGCGCGGTCGGCGCGTGGCGCACCGCGTTCATCCGCATGCCCTACAATCGCGAGCAGCTGACGCCGCGCGGCATTATTTCCGACACGTTCGAAACCGCGACCACGTGGGACAATTTCGAAAATTTCTATCACGCCATCAAGGAAGCGACGGCGAACGCGGTGCGCGACGTCACCGGCAAGGAAGGCGCGGTGTCGTGCCGCTTCAGCCACTCTTATCCCGATGGGCCCGCGCCCTATTTCGCCTTCCACGGCGAGGGCAATCCCGGCGGCATGCTCGAACAGTGGCAGGCGATCAAGGACGCGGCGTCCGACGCCCTCATCGCCAATGGCGGCACCATCACCCACCACCACGCGGTCGGCCGCGACCATCAGAAATGGTACGAGCAGCAGCGCCCGCCGCTGTTCGGCGACGTGCTGGCCGATGCCAAGCGCCGCCTTGACCCCAAGGGGATCCTCAATCCGGGCGTGGTGGTTCGCCATTGACGGGAAATTCGCCGAAAGTCGATTTGACTCCGGCGCTCGAAAGTTGGATCACATTTAGCAAGAACCTAATGCGCGCCGTTTCAGTGCGCCAATCGATAGATGTTGGGGAGAAGAGGTATGACCGAGCGGATTGCGGCCGGTGGGCTCCAGGTCGACAAAGAACTGTACGATTTCATCAACGACGAGGCGCTGCCGGGCACCGGTGTCGACCGAGACGCGTTCTGGTCGAGCTTCGACAGCCTGATCCACGATCTGGCGCCACGCAATCGCGAGCTGCTGGCGGCGCGCGACGATCTGCAAGCCAAGATCGATGCTTGGTATCAGGAACACCGCGACCAGGCGACGGACGTGGAGGCCCTCAAATCGTTCCTCCAGGAGATCGGCTATCTGGTGCCTGTGGGCGGCGACTTCACGGTGGCCACGGCGAATGTCGATCCCGAGATCGCGGCGATCGCCGGGCCGCAGCTCGTCGTGCCGGTGACCAACGCGCGCTATTCGCTCAACGCCGCCAATGCGCGCTGGGGCAGCCTCTACGATGCGCTCTATGGCACCGACGCGATCTCCGAAGACGGCGGGGCCGAACGCGCCGGCGGCTATAACGAAGTGCGCGGCGCACGTGTGATCGCGTTTGCGCGCGACTTCCTCGATTCCGCCGCGCCGCTCGCCAGCGGCTCTCACAAAGATGCCACGGGCTATGCGGTCGCCGACGGTGCGCTCGCCGTGACCTTGGCCGATGGCAGCACATCCGGACTCAGCGACGGCGCGCAGTTTGCCGGCTACCGCGGCGATGCGGCATCGCCGTCCGCCGTTTTGCTCACGAATAACGGCTTGCACTTCGAGATTACCGTCGACCGCGGCCATCCCATTGGCGGCGACGATGCCGCCGGGGTCAGCGACGTGGTGCTCGAAGCGGCGATGACCACCATTATGGACTGCGAAGATTCCGTCGCCACGGTCGACGCCGAGGACAAGGTGGTCGCGTACCGCAACTGGCTCGGCCTGATGAAAGGCGATCTGAAAGACAGTTTCGAGAAGGGCGGCCAGATGGTCGACCGCGCGCTCAATCCCGACCGCGAATACACCGCGCCGGACGGCTCGGCGCTGTCGCTGCAGGGCCGCAGCTTGATGCTGATCCGCAATGTCGGCCATCTGATGACCAACCCGGCGATCCTCGACAAGGATGGCAACGAAGCGCCGGAAGGCATTCTCGACGCGATGATTACCTCGATGATCGCGATCCACGATTTGAAAGGCTCCGGCGCGTTCAAGAACAGCCGTGCCGGGTCGGTCTACATCGTGAAGCCGAAGATGCACGGGCCGGAAGAAGTGGCGTTTACCGATCAGATCTTCTCCCAGGTCGAAGACGCGCTCGGCCTCGACCGGCACACGCTGAAGATCGGCATCATGGATGAGGAGCGGCGCACGACGGTGAACCTCAAGGAGTGCATCCGCGCCGCCAAGGACCGGGTGT
Organism: Alphaproteobacteria bacterium; assembly: GCA_965267185.1. Taxonomy (GTDB): domain Bacteria; phylum Pseudomonadota; class Alphaproteobacteria; order UBA6615; family UBA6615. The sequence continues at coordinate 280,685 of OZ253937.1, forward strand.
TCTTCATCAACACCGGCTTCCTCGACCGCACCGGCGACGAGATGCACACGGCCATGGAAGCGGGCCCGATGATCCGCAAGGCAGACATGAAAGCAGCGGTGTGGATCCAGACGTACGAGGATTGGAACGTCGACACCGGCCTCGAATGCGGTCTGCCGGGCCATGCCCAGATCGGCAAGGGAATGTGGGCCATGCCCGATCTGATGGCCGACATGCTGGAGCAGAAGATCGGCCATCCGAACGCGGGCGCCAACACGGCCTGGGTGCCGTCACCCACCGCCGCGACGCTCCACGCCACCCACTACCACCAGGTCGATGTGGCGGCGCGGCAGGACGAGCTCAAATCGCGCGCCCATGCCGAGCTCGACAATATCCTCACCATTCCCCTGGCCGAGCGTCCGAACTGGCCGGCGAACGAAGTTCAGCAGGAGTTGGACAACAACGCCCAGGGTATCCTCGGCTATGTGGTGCGCTGGATCGACCAAGGCGTCGGCTGCTCGAAGGTACCCGACATCAACGATGTCGGGTTGATGGAAGACCGCGCGACCTTGCGCATTTCCAGCCAGCACATCGCCAACTGGCTGCGCCATGGCGTGTGCAGCGAAGAGCAGGTGCGCGAGACCATGCAACGCATGGCCGCCGTGGTCGACGGGCAAAACGCCGGCGATCCGTTGTATCGGCCGATGGCGCCTAACTTCGACGATAGCGTCGCCTTCCAGGCGGCGTGCGATCTGGTGTTCAAGGGCCGCGAACAGCCCAACGGCTACACCGAGCCGATCCTGCATGCCCGCCGCCAGGAAGCGAAAGCCAAGTTCGGCGGGTGAGTACCTTTCACCCTTCGAGACGGGCCTAACGGCCCTCCTCAGGGTGAGGCTGCGGGCCGGACCGTCGTGCAACAGCGCGGCGCAAGTCGGCCCGCAGATTCTTATATTTCGGCTAGCTTACGCCACGTCACTGGCGTGACGGTCTAGCCTCAATCATGCTGAGGAGCCGCGAAGCGGCGTCTCGAAGTATGAGGGCTGTCCCCATTCGGTTGGCTAATTCGTTGAAAGCGCCGTATGCGGTCCCCATGTTTTGGGTAATGGATAGGCCTATGCATATCCGTACACGGGCACGCGCGGCGCTTTTCGGTGCTTTCGCGACGTTCGCTGTCACGCTGAGCGCTGTAGTTGCGGCGCCCCCGGCGTTTGCCGAGCCGAAAGTTTCCATACCGCAAAGCGCCCGCAACGCCTCCGCGGAGTGGGAGAAATTTCTGCGCGACGGCGAGCTCGACGCCGAACGTGTGGAAAGCGCCTACGCTAGCGTTCTCGAGGAGTTACGCGGTTACAGGGTCGTCGTCGTCCCGTCTTACCTCAGCGATCTGCTAATCGAGGCCGACGACGCAGGGCTCGCCGATTATTTCCGCTCGCAGGTCGAAGCGTTGAAAGCCGACGGCATCAATGTCGAGGTCGCGCCGGTCGACACCGAGGAGAGCGTTGCCGAAAACGGCCGTCGCCTGGCCGCCCATATTGCCAAGAGCCCGCGTCCGGTGTGCATCATTTCCCACAGCAAGGGCGGCCTCGATACGCTGGAGTTTCTCTTGCGCGCGGAGCCCGAATATCGCCGCCAGGTCGCGTGCTGGGTGGCGCTGCAAGCGCCGTTTGCCGGCTCGCCGGTGGCCGATCTGATCGTCGACGAGGAATGGACCCGCGGCATCACCGACCCGCTGCTGCGCGCGCTCGGCGGGAGTGCGCAATCGCTCGACGATTTGACCGTGGATGTGCGCACAAAATACATGAGTAAAAATGCCAAAGCCGTTGAATCGATTACGAGATCGATGCCAATCGTTGCGGTTGCCACTTATGTCGACGGGTCGCGCACACCGTCGCTCCATTTCGCGCCGACGCAGCGCTGGATGGAGGAGCAGGGCTTGGCGAACGACGGTTTGGTGAACCTTGAATCGGCGGTTCTGCCCGGCGCGCGCTACATCGTCTTGCCCGGCCTCGACCATACCGACACGGTCGCCAAGAAAGCCATTCTGGGCAATCCTCTCGACCGCGTTCTGCTGTGGAAATCGCTGCTTTATTTGGCGCTCAGCGACCGCCCGACTTAGCCTTTTTACGTGGCTTCGGCAGCGTGAGAGCGTAGCCGACGCTTTTGCCGATCCAATCGGAAAGCGCGGCGGGGTCGCCGGCGATATCGTCCGGTACAACGACATAGTCCTTCTTGACCGGGGCTTTCGGAAAATACTGCAAGGAACGTCCGCCCAGCGCACGCAAATCGGCGCAATCGGCCTCCGCAAGTTTTAAGGCCAGCCCGGCGGGTGTTAGGCTCATGAATATACGGCCATCGGCGTAAGCCGCCGCACCGCTGAAGAAGTGCCGCGCCTCGATGACGGCGCTGTCTCTCGCGCTTGCCCGTAAACTATCCAACAGCGTTTCCAGTTCCTGCAGATAGCGATCGACCATAGCCCCGCTCAGCTCTTCGCGGCGGGCGCGATGCTGCCGGGCGCCGGCATGTTCTGGGCGTCGGCTTCGGCTTCGGCGATGAGCCATTCGCGGAACCGGACGATGTTGGGATCGTCGGCATTCGCCTTGGGGCAGACGATCCAATAGGCGAAGGGGGCGGGCAGGGTTTCTTCCAGCGGCTGCACCAGGCGGCCGGCGGCGAGGTCGCCAGCAACCAGCGCGCTGCGCGATAGCGCGACGCCCTGGGCGGCGACAGCGGCGTTGATGCAGAGGCTGGTTTCGTTGAACCCAGGACCGCGGTCCAAATCGATACCGGTGGTGTCGGCGCCGACACCGTCGAGCCACGACGTCCATCCCTGGCGGCTGCGGTCGTGGATCAGCACATGGTTGGCGAGGTCGGCGATTTCGCGTAGCGGCGGGCCGTTCGCCAGCAGGGCGGGGCTGCACACCGGAAACAGTTCCTCGGTCCACAGCCGGGTCACGTGAAGATCGGGCCACTCGCCGTTGCCGTGGCGGATCGCCATGTCGATGCCGTCGCCGTCGAAAGTGACGTGCTGCATCGACGCGCTGATACGTAGATCGAGATCGGGATGTGCGGCTAAGAAGGCGCCGAGGCGCGGTACGAGCCATTTCGCCGCGAAGGGGGGCGACAAGCTGACCGTAAGCGCCCGGCTCGCGACCTCCGGTTGCAGCGCGCGGCTGCCGGCGCGCAGCCGGTCGAGCGCGTCTTGCACGTAGGGCAGATAGCGCCGCCCGGCTTCGGTGAGGTCCAGTCCACGCCCCTGGCGCTCGAACAGCGCCACCCCAAGCCGCGTTTCAAGCTCGCGAATTTGATGGCTGACCGCACCCTGGGTCAGGTTCAACTCGCTCGCCGTCTGGGTGAAGTTGAGCCGCCGCGCCGCCACTTCGAAGGCGCGCAGCGCCGTTATCGAGGGGAGGTGTTCCATCGCGCTATCCATTAGGTATTTAGATGATAATATCCGCAATTTGACCACAAACCATGAAATTAAATTCATGGTTTCGATCAAAATAATTAATGAATAGATGCGCCTTCCATGCTTCGAGATGTGGCACCTAGTCCCTCTTCCTTGAGAAAGAAGTATCCATGCAACACCTCGATCCTTCGAGACGCCCTTTCGCCTCACCCTGAGGAGGGCCGCAAGGCCCGTCTCGAAGGGGCGGCGAAAGGGCTCCTCAGGATGAGGTTTCGACAGGCTCAGGATGAGGTGTTACGGCTTCGGTTGCCTCGAGGCACCGCCTATTTCGCATCAGAGTGTGACGGTTCGGCCCGCAGCCTCATCCTGAGGAGCGAGCGAAAGCGAGCGTCTCGAAGGGTGAGGACGGTATGACTCTCATCCCCAAGCACATGGTGTACCCGCCGGATCGCTTGCGCGGATTTGCGCGTGGCGTCGTTGGCGTGCCGGGCCTACAATGGACGGCAAGGAGCGCAGTGGAAAACGCGGCGCCGAGATTTAACGCCACGCCTATGAGGGAGTAGAGAGATGCAATTGAGCGATTCGAAACTGTTTCGCCAGCAATGTTACGTCAACGGTGAGTGGGTCGACGCCGACAGCGGCGAGACCATCGAGGTCACCAATCCGGTCGACGGGTCGGTCGTCGGCACAATCCCCAAGATGGGCGCCGAGGAGACCCGTCGCGCCATCGAGGGCGCCGAAGAGGCGATGAAGGAATGGCGCCAGCGCACCGGTAAGGAGCGCGCCGCGATCCTGCGCAAGTGGAACGACTTGATGCTGGAGAACCAGGAAGATCTGGCAGTTCTCATGACCACGGAGCAGGGCAAGCCGCTTACCGAATCGCGCGGCGAGATCGCCTATGCCGCCTCCTTCATCGAATGGTTTGCCGAAGAGGCCAAGCGGGTCTACGGCGACACCATTCCGGGGCATCAGCGCACCTCGCGCATTGTCGTGCTCAAAGAGCCGATCGGCGTTTGCGCCGCCATCACGCCGTGGAACTTCCCGGCGGCGATGATCACCCGTAAAGCGGGCCCGGCGTTGGCGGCTGGCTGTTCCATGGTGGTCAAGCCGGCGACGTCGACGCCCTATTCGGCGCTGGCGATGGCCGAACTGGCCGAGCGCGCCGGCGTGCCGGCGGGCATCATGAGCGTGGTTACGGGCAGCTCGTCGGCGATTGGCGGCGAACTCACCTCGAACCCGATCGTGCGCAAGCTCACCTTCACCGGTTCGACGGAAGTCGGTCGTATGCTGATGGAGCAATGCGCCGGCACGGTGAAAAAAGTGTCGATGGAGCTCGGCGGCAACGCGCCGTTCCTGGTGTTCGACGATGCCGATCTCGACGAAGCGGTCGAAGGCGCGATGGCGTCGAAGTACCGCAACACCGGCCAGACTTGCGTCTGCGCCAACCGCATTCTCGTACAAGACGGTGTCTACGACGCGTTCAGCGAGAAACTCGCCGCTGCGGTCAAAACGCTCCACGTAGGTGACGGGTTGCACGACGGCGTGAACCAGGGACCGCTGATCGACATGGCGGCGGTCGAGAAGGTGGAGCAGCACATTGCCGACGCCGTCGCCAAGGGCGCCAAGATCGCCGTCGGCGGCGAGCGCCACGATCTCGGCGGCACCTTCTTCCAGCCGACCCTGCTGGTCGACGTGACCCCGACCATGGATGTCACCCGCGAAGAAACCTTCGGCCCGCTGGCGCCGCTCTACCGCTTCGGGTCGGACGAAGAGGGCATCGCGCTCGCCAACGACACCGAGTTCGGCTTGGCCGCTTATTTCTACGCGCGCGACGTCAACCGGGTTTGGAAGGTGTCGGAAGGCCTCGAATCCGGCATCGTCGGCATCAACACCGGCCTGATCTCCACCGAAGTTGCCCCGTTCGGCGGCTACAAGGAATCGGGCGTCGGCCGCGAAGGCTCGAAATACGGCATCGACGACTATCTGGAGATCAAATACCTGTCCTTCGGCGGCGTGCAGTAGACGACCGGCTGAAACAGAGAAACGAAAAGGGCGGCACATGCCGCCCTTTTTTTGCTCTGTCAGTATCTTTCGAGCCACCATTGTAAGATGGGTATGCGGAACTATTGCTATATGGCACGGGCCAACTTACCGGTCTCAAACGGATACTGATCATTGAACCTGAAATCTGCATTCTCATTTAAGTCTCGATAGCTCACTTACAATCGGCATACTTGCTTACTACCGACTGTAAGGTTGTCAAAACAATTACTGATTAGGGCGATAGAAAACAAACAAATTGGAACGATGACCAATTTCAGTATCACAACTTCTCGTACCGGGGATGTCGAGTTTCAGATGGGACGCATCAATGTATTTCTTGGTGCGAATGGAACTGGCAAATCGAAACTTCTTGCAGAATTGCGTGGTCAAATAGCAGGCATTCTACCGGATTATCCTCCGTTAAATATCGAGGGCGGTAGGGCGATAACGATGTACGACTCCCTCGCGGTGACTGCGAATAATTTCTCCCGGTACCAAACTTTTGATCAAACCATACAAACAGTAAGAAATAAGAGAGGGGGAACACTTAACAGTAGGTTGTTTGATGGCCTTAAAGCACTGGAACAAATGGCCGAAGAAGCTAAGTCCACTCACTCCGATCAAATAATGGCGTGGATTGAATCCGGAGAGCGAGGAAAGGCTCCTAGGCGTCCAGAAGATCCGATGAGTCGGGTATTTGAAATATTCAATGACATTTTTCCATCAATTACGTTGGAATTTACACCTCAAGATAAACGTCTTATATGCCACAAAAATGGGAATACGTACGGTCCGCCCCAGCTTTCCGATGGTGAAAAGCAAGTATTTTCAATACTGGTGGATATAATTGAATTGGTAGATTCTCGCAGTGTTCTCTTTGTTGATGAGCCAGAACTCAATCTTAACCCTGGCCTCGCAAACAGATTGTGGGCGGCAATAGAAGGTTTGCTTTCGAAATCCATTTTTATTTACGCAACACATAGCGTGAATTTTGCAATGCGCGAGGAGATCGAACACTTAATCGTGCTCAGTAACGAAGCTTCAAACATACAAGAACTAACTGGTTTGAGTGAGCTTCCATCCTCCGAACTGCAAGAGTTATTGGGTAATATTCCATCGTTACTGGCAAATGAACGTACCCTTGTTGTTGAGGGTCACGACGAATCCTTTGACTCCATTTTTTACAATTGGTTGCTGACAGATACTGAATTTGCGCCGGCAGCCGTCGGAGGCAGCGAAGATGTCATAGCGATCGTAGCGAGAGAGGGAAAATGGAATAGGATTTCACCGTCGGTATCTCTCACGGGAATTGTTGATCGCGACTATAAGTCGGATAGCGATGTGGAAAAACTGAAACGCCGAGGGGTGATCGTTCTCGATTATCACGAGGCGGAGAGCTACCTTTGCTTCCCTGAGATATTGCGACAGATTGCCAGTAGTCTCGGCACAACAGAAAAACTTCCGTCGATTAGCGATCTTGAAGATCAGATTTACGCTTACTTGGAGTCGCAGAGTTTACAGATATGTGCTCGCAGGCTGTCAGCGCAATTGACTCAAAGAATTGGCGTGTCAGTTCCATCAAATGCGCTAAAAAATGTGTCCTCACTAGATGACTTAGAGCGCCTTTTCTTTTCTGACATTGAGACCAATCGCGCGCAGTTCGAAAGTAAATTCGGCGAACCCAATGTGAGCAATGTTATATCTATGGAGTGGGGCGAGCTTCAAAGAATAGTCGAAGCTCGAGATTTGAAGCAGGCACTCAGAATGGTGCCAGGCAAAGAACTGCTAGGGAAATTGGCGCGACAAATCGGGTGTATTGATACCAACGCTGTTGCCCGCGCAGCGCGGCGTCACATCGGGCAAGCCGATTTTGCTGTGATAAATGACCTGCGCACAACTTTGCAGAATGCCATTGTTGAGCCGCAAAATGCATCGAGCGTGGCGGAATAAAATATTCAAAAAGTGCGACGAGCATAGTACGAAGCCCGACCTCCATCCGATACCTTCCCGTTGGAGAGAGGAATGGAGTGTTTATCGATAAGCAGCGAGTTAGCTCTACTCCGCCGCGGCGCGCAGTTCGTCGAGGCCCAAGAGATCGCGGGCTTCGTCGACGCTGGCGGGATACTCGCCGATGGACTCGATGATCTGCACCGCGCGCTCGACCAGCGGGCCGTTGCCGGGGGTGAGAACCCCGCGCGAGAGGTAGAGATTATCCTCCATGCCGACGCGCACATGGCCGCCGAGCACCGTGGCTGCGGCAACCATAGGGAACTCGAACCGCGAGATGCCGAACGAGGCCCACACCGCGTCCGGCGGCGCCTGGTCGCGCATCATCTGCATGGTCTCCATCGTTGCGCGGCCGCCCCACGGAATGCCGAGGCAGAACTGGAACATCGGCCGCGGGTCGGTGATCACGCCGCGCTCGCACATATCGGCGGCCTGCCAGAGCTGGCCGGTGTCGAACACCTCCATCTCGATTTTGACGCCGACCTCCTGAACCATCCCGGCCATCTTGTCGAGCATGGCTTGCGTGTTAACCAGCGCCAACCGGTTATAATTTATGGTGGTAACGTCGAGGGTGCATATCTCCGGCCGGTTCTCGATCACATGCTGCACCCGTTGCTCGGCGCTGAGCAGCTTGCTGCCCTCGCGAAATTTGTGGGGCGCGTCGGGCTCGACCTCCAAAATACCGCCGGCCCCGGTGGTCAGGTTGAGCAATATGGGACACCCGGCGTCGCGCACCCGGTCGACCACCTCCTTATAGAGCGCCGGGTCCATGCTGCGCTTGCCGGTTTCGGGATCGCGCACATGGATGTGGGCAATCGCCGCCCCGGCGCCATGGGCCGCGATGATGTCGTTGGCAATCTCCTCCGGCGTGACCGGCAAGGCCGGGTTGATGTGCTTGGTGTCGGCGCCGCCGGTGATGGCGCACGATACGATGACGGGACGCGCCATGATCTAAACCCTCCGTTGTTTGTGTTGCCCTCAGGCGCATTAAGCCCCTCTCCTTGAGGGAGAGGGGTTGGGGTGAGGGGTTACGGTTCTTCCAGGAAACTCATCGACCGTCCCTAACCCCTCACCCGGCTCGCTATCGCTCGCCACCCTCTCCCTATGGGAGAGGGTAATTTCTCGTTGCCGAGCGGGTCGAAACTTCGGCCATTACTACTCAGCGGCTTTGCTGGCGGTGCCGCTGCCGGAAATGCCGAAGATCTCGCGCGCTTGCGCCGGGGTCGCCACCTCTTCGCCGATGGACTCGATAATCTGCACCGCGCGTTCCACCAGTTGCGCATTGCCCGACGCCAACTCGCCGCGGGAAATGTAGAGATTGTCTTCCAGGCCGACGCGCACATGGCCGCCGAGCACGGTCGCCGCGGCGACCATCGGGAACTCGAAGCGTGAGATACCGAACGAGGCCCAGAGCGCGCCCTCGGGCAGCATGTTACGCATGAGCGTCATGGTCTCGGCGTCCGCCGGCGCCCCCCAGGGAATGCCTAGGCAAAGCTGGTAGAGCGGCTGCGGGTCGTCGATCACGCCTTGTTCGACCAGATGGTTGGCCAGGCGCACATGACCCACGTCGAACACTTCGAGTTCGGGTTTCACGCCGGCCGACTGGATCAGCGCCGCCATCTCCTTGAGCATCTCGGGCGAGTTGACCATTGGGCGGTCACCGAAATTCATCGTCGCCACGTCGAGCGAGCAGATATCGGGCTTGTTCTCCAGCACATGAATGACCCGTTCCTCGGCGGTCTTCATTACGCTGCCGGGGCCGGGCTCGAGTGGGTTTTCGACATTCACGTCGAAGCGCGCGCCGGGGCCGGTCGTCAGGTTGATTACCACGGGGCAGCCGGCGTCGCGCACCCGCTTGACCACTTCGGCGTAATACACCGGGTCCATGCTCGCCTTGCCGGTCTCGGGATTGCGCACGTGGATATGCGCCACCGCCGCGCCCGCGCCGTGGGCAGCGAGCACTTCGTTGGCGATTTCCTCCGGCGTGGCCGGCACCGCCGGGTTCATGCCTTTGGTGTCGGCGCCGCCGGTGACGGCGCAGCTGATGATGACCGGACGAGCCATGGTTTGCCTTTCCCCCTCGCGTGACCACATTATGTGGCGTTCTTTTCGCTAGCCTATCATGCCAGTGCGCGGCGACAAACCAGCCGCACGTCAGGGGGGAAACATGGTCAAAGCAATCCGTTTTCATGAGTTCGGCGGGCCCGAAGTCCTTAAATGGGAGGATATTGAGGTCGGCGATCCGGGGCCCGGGCAGGTGCGTTTGCGCCATACGGCGATCGGGTTCAACTTCCTCGACGCCCTGGTGCGCGAAGGCAAATATCCGGTGTTGCCCGATCTGCCGGCGGTGCCGGGCGCCGAAGCGGTGGGGGTAATAGAGGCGGTTGGCGACGGTGTCGAGGGTTTCTCGGTCGGTCAGCGGGTCGGCTACGCCACGGGATTTTCAGGCGCTTACGCTGAAGGCCGGCTGGTCGATGCCGCCGTAGCGGTCGCGATACCCGATGCGATCTCCGACGAGGACGCGGCGGCGAACCTGCTTAAGGGCATGACCGTCGAATACCTGGTCAATCGCTGCTACCCGGTGAATTTCGGCGATATTGCGCTGGTCCACGCCGCGGCGGGCGGTGTCGGACTGTTGATGTGCCAGTGGCTCAAGCATCTCGGCGTCACCGTTATCGGCACCACCACGTCGGAGGACAAAAAGGAGCTGATTCTCGCCAATGGGGGCGCCGTTGCGATCAATTCGCGCACCGAAGATATTACCGAAATAGCGCGGGAGGTGAGCGGCGGCGCGGGCGTCCATGTCGTGTACGATTCGGTCGGTCCCGCCGTGTGGCAGGCCTCGCTCGATTCGCTCCGGCCGCGCGGCTATTACGTGAATTTCGGCAACGCGTCTGGCCAGCTGGCGCCGATCGATGCGATCGAACTACAGATGCACGGCTCGGTATTCTTCACCAAGGCGTCGATGCGCTACTACCACCTGACGCGCCAAGACGTCGAAAATGCTGCCGCTGCCTTGTTCTCGGTAATGGCGGACGGTGCGGTGAAATCCGTAATCGGCCAACGCTACGCATTGACCGATGCGGCGCAGGCGCAGATCGACGTGATGGAGCGCCGCACTTCGGGCTCGACCATATTGATGCCGTAGGGAGTAAGCCCCTCTCCCTTGGGGAGAGAGGTTGGGGCTGTTGAGCGAACCGTGGCGCCAAAGCGCCGCGAAAGTCGCTCAACAGAAAAAACATCTGCGGGCCGACTTGCGTCGTGCCTTTGCACGACGGTTCGCCCCGCAGCCTCACCCGGCTCGCTTTGCTCGCCACCCTCTCGCGTGGGGAGAGGATAAATTGCCAAACTTAGCGTCAGGTCCGTAAAACGAGCCTGCGGTTCGCCAGCGCCTACTTCTTCTTCTGCCGGGCGATGCGCGCGAAGGCGGTGAGGGTCTCGTCGCTCACATAGTGCTCGATGCCTTCCGCATCGAGCTCGGCGGCGCGTTCGCTCACGCCGATGGCGCGCAGAAAGTCCAACACGATCTGGTGGCGCTGGCGCGACCAGTCGGCCAGGCGGTGGCCTTCTTCGGTCAAGAAGATCGAGCGGTAGGGCCGGGTATGGACCAGGCCGTCGCGCTGCAGCCGCTTGACCACCTTGTTGACCGTGGCGTGGGAGACGCCGAACCGCTTGGCGAGCTCGACCACGCGTGCCTCGCCATAGGCGTTGATCAGATCGTCGATCATCTCGACATAATCTTCCGCCTTCTCGGTTTGCTGGGCAGTACGCACCCGTTCGAACTGGGCGGCCTGCAAGCTGGCGTCCATCATTTCCTCGGGCAGCACGTCGACGGCTGCCATGGCCGGTTTATCGCGGGGTGCCATCGTCTAAACCTGGATCAGAAAAGCGGTTGCGTACATCACTAGCACACCCGCGCCGAATCCGGCGAAGGCGGTACCCGCCGGGGCCGCTTCCCGGTCCCCTTCGTCGCCGGTCTGGCGCATCGCCCAAACGCTCCGGCCGACTTCGACCATCACTTGCAGGATGGCCCCGGCAGCGATGCCGAAAAACACCGCGCTCCAATGGGGTACGAAAGTGAACGCGCCGATCCAAGCCCCCGCCACGGCGGGTAGACCCGCCAGCGCTACCCAGCCGGCGAGCATCGCCAGCGAGACCTTGCGCCGGGAAACCGGCGCGACGATTGCCACGCCTTCGGTCAAGTTGTGCACCGCGAAGCCGACGATGAGCAGACTGCCCAAGGCGGCGTTGCCGAGCGACAATGCGACGCCGATCGACAGGCCCTCGCCGAAATTGTGCAGCCCGATGCCAAGCGCCAGCCAGGTCGCCAGGGCGACGCCGCCGGCCGGGCCGCCGGACCGGCGGCTGATCGCGGTTAGGCCGAGAAATGTCAGCACCAGCGCCATCCAAACCGCGACATCGCCTTGAAAAGCGGTTGCCGCTTCCTCTGCGAGTACCAAGCCCTCCGCCAATGTGTCGACCAGCAGATAGGCCAATAACCCGATGGTCAGCGCCAGGGTGAACACGATGCCTTCGCGGCTCACCAGCCGCAGTATCGGCAGGGTCATCATGCCGAGCGCAACCGGCACCACGCCGACGAACAGGCCCAGCAGCGCGAGGTTGAAGAACGTCGCGCCATCCGGGCCGGGCACGGTTCGTGCGACCTCGATGGTGTAGTCGAAGGTGACGCCGGTGCTGGTCACGAACAGCATGTGATGGGTTTCGCCTTCGACCCAGGGGTAGGGCACGGTGATTTTCGCGGTCGTCAAGCGGGCCAACGGTCCCGCCGGCACTTGATCGAACGCCCAATAGGCGCCGTCGACCTGCACTTGCGCGATTTGCACCGGATCGCGGCCGTCGCCGCGCACCCGTGCGGTGATGCCCTCAGCCCCGGCGGAAACCCGCTCCACCACCAGCGCTTCTTCCGGCGGCAGGCCGGTGCTGAACTTGGCCAGCGGGTCGAAGGCCACGACGGCAAGCACGACCGTTGCGAGTAGCAGCAGCGGGAGGCCGAAGGCGAGCCGGCTCCAGACCATCACGCCACCTCGAACATGCTCATCCAGCCTAGTTCGGCGAACTCGCTCTGGTGGGCGTGGAACATGTAGAGACCCGGTTCGAAACCCTCGAACGACAGCTCGATGATCCCGCGCTGGGCCTGGCACTGCATCACCGTGTCGACGGTTTTCAAGGTCGGGGTGAGGGTGGTGCCGTGGTCGTAATAGTCGAAGAAGTTGCCGTGAACGTGGAACGAGTTCACCGGATCGAATTCGGTGGCGTTGATCAGATAAATTCTGATCGGCCTGTCGCGGTCTATTTTGATCGGGCGCTTCATATATTCGTGCGCCACCGTATTGACGGCGTAGATCTCGTTCTCGTCGTCGAAATTGGTGTCGAAACCGTTCATCACCATCACCATTTCCTGCCACACCGCATTTTCCGGTGTGCCGAGCAGGCGGGACTGTGCGACATCGGCGTGTTCGGGATGCAGCGCCGGATCGGGATCGACGATGAACCCGCCGTAGAGGCCCTTATGGATGTGCCGTTTCAGCGGCACCGCGTGGCAGTGGTAAAGGTGGCAGCCGAAGGGGCGGGCGTCGAACTCGTAGACGAAGCTCTCGCCCGGTCCGACCAGGCCGGCCCCAGCGATACCATCCATGCTGGCGCCGTGAATACCATGGAAATGCAGCGAGTGGGGATGGCTGCCGTCGTTGATGAAGTTGATGCGCAGCATCTCGCCTTCGCGTGCTCGCAGGCAAGGGCCCGGCACCCGGCCGTTATAGGTCCAGGCGGGAAAAAAGATGCCAGGCGCAATCTCGACCTCGATATCGACTGCGACGATTTCGTAGGTCCGCAGCGGCCGCCCGTCCGGGGCCGTCGAAAGCGTCCCGGTGTCCCAATCGGTAAGCATGTCGTGGGGGTCGAAGCCGTTGCGTCCATGGTCGACGTCGCCGACGGTGATCATGCCACCGGCATGGCTCGAAAGGGTATGGAGCGAGGGGTGGGTGTCGAGATGGTTGGAGGCCACGCTGTCACGGCCGGTCAATGCGACCAGAGGCGCCAGCGGCAGTAATGCGCCCGCGCCGAGAATGGCGCGCCGGTTCGATACGGTTCGCAATAAACGCGAAATCATGCGGCTCTGCCTTCAACCCTGTAACCGGCGTTTTGCCGCCGTTCTTAACGATTAAATCGTCGTATTTGCCACAGGTCAATATTGGCTATGAGGATACAAATTGTAGCTATAGCTACATTCGAGATTACGAGAAACGGAATTTACTGCGAAAGTGGATTGCGGTTAGCCCATCGCTAAATAACCCTCTCCCTGAGGGAGAGGGTGGCGAACAGAGTGAGCCGGGTGAGGGGTTAGGGACGGCTAGAGGGTATCCTGGATATATCTTACCCCCTCACCCCAACCCCTCTCCCCATGGGAGAGGGGCTCAGCGCCGTCTCGAAGGGCGAGGTCACCAGACTCAAGTGCCTCGATATCTAAGAGGTGTCTATAAGGTGACAGGCATGCCGGTCTTGGCGGACTCGGCGATGGCTTCTTGGATTGCGGCGGTGTGCGCCATGTGCTGCGGCGTGAACAGATAGTCTTCCTTGCCTTCGCATGCCGCGGCAAAGTTCTCGTCGTTGAGGCGCACTTGCTCCTCCATCGTCAGCCGTTCCACGTCGATGGCGCGTGGTTCCGCGCTGGTGGCCCGCGGTTTCGTATCGCCAGGCGCCGCGTCAATGCGGCACACGGTGAGGTCCGCATTGTCGAGCCAGCCTTGCGAACGCGCCCAGCCCTTGTCGCCCATTACATGGAAATGGAATGTTGCCGGGGTCGCCATCAAGTCGCCGAGATAGCCCATGGTGCCGGATTTAAACTTCACCAGCACGGCGCCGACATCGGCTTCGAGAACATGCGTGGCGGTTTGCGCATAGACCTCGCTCATTTCGCCGGCGCACCAGCACATCATGTCGATGATGTGGGCGCCGAAATGAACGATGCCGCCCGTCGGCGCTTCCTCCGCCGACCGCCGCCAGGATTCGACGCCGAGTTGGCCCGTATGGCTGAGATTGGCCTCGATATGGTGGATTTCGCCGAGCTCGCCGGCGTCGACCATCCGTTTGATTTCCCAAACCGCCGGTGTGTAACGGTAGTTGTGGCCGAGCCCGAGTTGGATACCGGCCTCCGCCGCTGCTGCGACGGCGCGTTCGCCTTCTTCTTTTTTCAACGCGAACGGTTTTTCGGAAAAGACGTGCTTACCGGCAGCGGCCGCCGCCACGATCTGCTCGCAATGCAGCGAGTGGGGGGTCGCCAGGAACACCGCGTCGATCTCGGGATCGTTCAGCGCGTCGGCGTAGTCGCTCGATAGTTCGAGGCCGTGTTCGGCGCAGAACTCGCGGGCGTTGTCCGGCGCCAGATCGATGCCGCGCACGAATTTGATCTTGTCCGATCCCGTGGTGGCGCGGATGTGGGTCTGACCCCACCAGCCCAGGCCGATCAGCGCTGCATTAATCATGGGTGCCTCGATTGTTATTCTTGTGGGACGGTTCCCTTTACGGCGAAGGCGATACCGGCAAACGAGCGCGGTCCGTCCGTGTCGCCGCCCAGATAAGCCTCTCTCATATGATAGCGCAAATTCTCTCTGCCGTCCTCGTCGAGGCTTTCCACATAGTCGGCAATCGGGCCTTGCTTGCCCAGGTTGGGCAGCCAGAAATCGTCGAAAGACTCGAATTCGAAGCGGATCTGCGGCTCGGCATATTGAACATTTTCCAGGCCGGCTTCGCGCCACGCCGCTTCCATCTCGCCACGGCGCAGCAGCATTCTTGTGTAGTTGACGGCGCGCGCTTCGTTACCCCGCGGGTCGGTCGTCCCGATGATGTCCCACATCAGGCGGTTGGTCATATGGCCGCCCAACGTATCCCAGATGGTCGCGGCGATAACGCCGCCGGGCCGGGTGACCCGGCGCATTTCGGCCAACGCCTTCTGCGTATCGGGCACGAAGGACATGAGCAGCATCGACATCATGCGGTCGACGCTATTGTCGTGGAGCGGGATATCGGTGGCGCTGCCGACGCGGAACTCCAGCCGTGCGTCGTTCCGGGCCAGGTCGTTGCAATAATCCACGTAGTATTGGGAGATATCGATCCCGGTAATACCCTGATACTCAACCCGATCGGCCAACGCGAAGGCGAGGCTGCCGGTGCCGCAACCCAAATCGACCGACTGTTGATTGTCGACGACGCCGACGAAATCAAGAAACGGTTCTGCAAGGCGCCGCGTCCAACGGCCCATATGCTGATGATAGGCGTCGCCATCGGTAGCGGTGAATGCAACGGCTTCGGACATGCTTTTCCCCCCAAAAGTACCCGCAACACAACTGATGGTTGCTTAACTATTTAGTAACTTTAACAACCCCTTACAGCGAAGGCGATAGGTAAAGCTTTAAATATTTCGAGAGCGGGAAATATCGATTTTTTGGGGGATTAAGTTGCCCTCGAAGGTGAGCAACGGCGGCCAACGGGCATCGATGGCGCACCTCTGTCCAAGAAACTGAGGTTTTCGGATCTAGCGGGTTTTCTCGATTATAGCGAACAAGCGAAATGCCATGAACGGGCCGAGAACGGGCAGCACTATGTTCTCGATCGACAACAACGTTGTTGCAAGCGCGGCGGGCAGCAGCCGCCAGCGGCGAAAACCGCCTGACAGCGGATAGGCGAACAGACTGAGCCAGCGGCGCTGGCACAAGTGCAGCCGAGGCGTGGTATCGCTCAGGCGTTGCCAGTCGCGCACCAGCAAGCGCGTCGGCAGCCCTTGATTGCCGTCCAGCGGGTTTTTCGCTGGTGGCGGGCTTGGGTCGAGAGGATCCTCTGACATATCGACCGGTTCGTCGTGAAACAGCCGGTAGAACAATCCGCTTAGCGGCGTGATTCCGGGCTCTATAACGATAACCCGGCCCCCGGGGATCAGGGTTCGTTCGGCCTCGGCCAGAAAGCGCGCCGGCCGCGCTATATGGTGCAGCACGTCGATCATCACGATATTGGCAAAGCTGTCGTCGGCGAACGGTAGAGCCTGGGCATCGCACACCGCGTCGAGCCATGGTGCCGCGACGATGTCCGTCGAAACGACGTCTGCGGCGAAACCTTTCATATTGCCCGACCCGCCCCCGATTTCGAGTGTCGGGCCGGGGGCGCAGGCCGCGCGAATCCGCCGGTAGTAGTCGTTGTAGATCGACCGTAGAACGGGCTTTTCGAACCAGATGGCGCGGTAGTCGGCGGGCTTGCGTGCGGCGCCCAAGGTTTTACAGCGCCTTGAGTTTGCGGAATGCGAACAAGACCATGTGCAGTAGCCGCCAGCCATCGCGGAACCGCGAAATTTGCGGCCTGCCATAGGACCGCGCCATATAGCGTACCGGGACTTCGGAGATTTTCAGGTTGAGTTTGGCGGCGCCGAAAATCAGATCAAAATCGCCAAAGGGGTCGAAATCGCCAAAGTAGCTGCGTCCCGCGCGGAGGCGCTCATAGTTGGCGCGCGACAACACCTTGGTTCCACAGAGCGTGTCGGTGAAGCGTTCATTCAGCAGATAGGCGAAGATACGCGAGAAGGTGCGGTTGGCGAGAAAGTTGAGGAGCCGCATTGCCTCCGGTTGCATGGGGTAAACCAGTCGAGAGCCGTTCACAAACTCGGCTCTGCCGGATGCGATGACATCGTAAAATTTCGGCATATCTTCCGGA
Source organism: Alphaproteobacteria bacterium (assembly GCA_965267185.1). Classification (GTDB taxonomy): domain Bacteria; phylum Pseudomonadota; class Alphaproteobacteria; order UBA6615; family UBA6615. Next base: position 297,834 of record OZ253937.1, read on the forward strand.
TTCACCGTCATGTCGGCGTCCAGAATCATTAGGATTTCACCATTTGCGTTGTCGAAACCCTTCCACACCGCATCCGCTTTGCCCCGGCCGTCTTGCTGGAGAAGACGGATATTGCGCTGCGGGTAGGCGGCTATGACCCGCTCGACCTCCTCAGCGGTGCCGTCGCTGCTATTGCCTTCGACGAATAAAATTTCGAGGGCGGACGAAAAATCGGGTAAGCGCCGGACCAGCGGCTCGATATTGCCGCGCTCATTCCGCGCGGGTACCACGACCGTCGCCGAGGGGCTTTGTTTTTGCTGCGCCCGCAGCGAGCGCGCAACCAGATAGTAACGCAGACACAGCCGCCGGATGAACGGCAGTGGGGCGATATAGCGGTTGATTAGGGTGCCGAGGCCGAACAGCTTGCGCGGAACGAGTTGACGCCATTCGCGCTTGATGACCTCGTAGTCCGCGAGCTCAAGCAGGTTTTCAAGGTCTCTGCTCGGCAGCCAGTTAAGCCGTTGGCCATGCGGCATCCGCAGCCCAATGGCGCTGCCGATCTTGAGCAAGGGTTCCCAGAGCTTCGAATAATAGGCCACGACTATTCGGGTGTCGGCATCGCACAGGCAGTGCATCGCTTCGAATGTGGCGCCGATATCCTCCATCCACCCGACCGTATCGGACAAGACAACGGCGTCGAACGGGGCGCCGAGTTTCTCTAGCGTTTCGGCGTCTTCGACGTCGCCGGCCGTGAAGGCAATTTCCGGATGGTTGGCGCGTGCGGCCTCGACCATAAGCGGGCTGATATCGACACCGACGCCTTCCGATGGCTTTAGCTTGGCGAGGAGCGTTCCCGTGCCGCATCCCAGTTCGACGACGCGTTTTCCCTCGGGGATAAGAAATCGCATGTAGCGCCAATCGTCTTCATAGTAAGCGCTGTTTCTTTCGATCCAGTCTTGCCTTCGGGCCGCCATGCTGTCGGCGTAGGTGCGTACCGCCAGCTTGTGGCGGGTCAGCTCTGGATCGCGCGAGGGGGCGAGTGAAATAACTTCTGCCTGGCTCATAGATGCACGTCGCTCAAATCGGGATCGGTTCGAAACAAGACTTCTACCTTAGGATTCTAGCACGGCGGTTTTATTCCGCACATACTCGAGAAATTACCGTTGTTAGCAAGCTGGATACGAATCGCTAGATTGTATCATGTGAATTCAACAACCCCCGACGAGGCGTTCCGAAAGGACGGCGGCGATGGAGAATGTCGCGCTTATATCCGGGATCACCGGGCAAGACGGTGCCTATCTGGCCGAGTTTTTACTCGGCAAGGGATACACGGTTCATGGCGTGAAGCGCCGGTCGTCGTCATTCAATACCGGCAGAGTCGATCACCTCTATTTGGATCCTCACGAAGAAAGCATTCGCTTCTTCATGCATTACGGCGACATGACCGATGCCACCAATCTGATCCGCATCGTGCAGGAAACCCAGCCGACGGAAATATATAACCTGGCTGCGCAAAGCCACGTTCAAGTTAGCTTTGAGACTGCCGAATATACCGCGAACGCTGACGGGCTTGGCACATTGCGCTTGCTGGAAGCCATCCGCATTCTCGACATGGCCGACCGGGTTCGGTTTTACCAGGCCTCCACGTCGGAGCTCTACGGCAGGGCAGCCGAGACTCCGCAAAATGAAAAGACGCCATTTTATCCGCGCAGTCCCTATGGCGTGGCAAAACTTTACGCCTATTGGATAACGGTGAATTACCGCGAAGCGTTTGGAATGCACGCATCCAACGGCATACTTTTCAATCACGAGGGCCCGACGCGTGGCGAGACATTCGTCACCCGCAAGATCACCCGCGGCGTCGCGGCGATCGAACATGGCCTGCAGGATAAGATCTATTTAGGCAATCTCGATGCCCGGCGAGACTGGGGCCATGCCCGTGATTTTGTCGAGGGCATGTGGCTGATTCTGCAACAAAGCGAGCCCGACGATTACGTTTTGGCGACCGGGGAATGCCATACGGTTCGCGAGTTTGCCGAGCGTGCCTTCGCCGTCGTTGGCCGGGAGATCGTCTGGCAAGGTTCGGGGGCCGAGGAAGTCGGGATCGACGCGGCGACCGGCGACCTATTGGTCGAGGTCGACCCGCGCTATTTCCGCCCGACCGAGGTGGATGTTCTTCAAGGCGACGCCTCGAAGGCGCGAAAGAACCTTGGATGGTCATACCGCATCGGATTCGAGGAACTGGTGCGCGATATGGTCGAGTCTGACATGAACATTGTCGCGCAGGAGCGCCGATACGGTGTCGAATAGCGATTTCGTCTATGACCTGCGCGGCAAGAAGGTTTGGGTTGCCGGCCACCGCGGCATGGTGGGGTCGGCAATCGTTCGGCGGCTGGCGCGCGAAGATTGCGATTTACTGACCGTGGAGCGTGGGACGGTTGATCTGCGCTCGCAAGCCGATGTTGCGCGTTGGATGCAGGATAGTCGGCCCGACGCGGTGTTTTTGGCCGCTGCTACCGTTGGCGGCATTCTTGCCAACGACACCCGCCCGGCCGAGTTCCTCTACGATAATCTGGCCATCGAAACGAATATCGTACACGCGGCCAAGGAAGCGGCGGTCGACAAGCTCATGTTCCTTGGCTCAGCCTGCGTCTATCCACGGCTGGCAGAACAGCCGATGGCCGAAGATGCCTTGCTGACGGGGCCGCTGGAACCTACCAACGAGTGGTATGCGATTGCCAAGATCGCTGGCATCAAACTCTGCGATGCGTATCGCCGGCAATATGGTTGCGACTTTATTTCGGCGATGCCGAACAACTTGTACGGTCCGGGTGACAATTTCGACCTGGAGAGCAGCCATGTCGTTCCCGCGCTGATTCGCAAAATTGATGAGGCCAAACGGGCAGGTGAGGGCGCGGTACATATATGGGGTACGGGAAAACCCCTGCGCGAATTTCTTTACGTTGACGATTGCGCTGATGCGCTGGTGTTTCTGATGCAACGCTATTCGGGCGAAGGGCACGTCAATATCGGTTCCGGTGAGGAAGTTTCGATAATTGAACTTGCCCAGACGATTGCCGACGTCGTCGGGTTCGACGGTACGTTCGAGCTCGACACTGGCCGGCCGGATGGGACCCCCAGAAAACTGCTTAACGTCGATAAGCTCGCGGCGATGGGCTGGAGTTCTAAGACGCGTTTGAAAGACGGGCTGGAGTTGGCCTATACGGCTTACCGGTTGCAGTTGGAAACTCCAACCAACTAGGAAAGTCTGCGGTAGCTCAATAGGGGGAAGCACGGCGCGAACGACGACCAACCCGCCCGTTCAGTGCGCCAACAGGAGGAGTTCGCCTTGTTGGTCTCATATTCCTCGGCGGCTGCGCAGGGTCTTGTATTCTTGAGAGACGAACGGCTATCGGAGTGAAAATTTGTCTTCCCCATTGACCAAGACCCAGGTTTTTCTTTTGGTGGTTTTGGCGCTTGCCGTTCGGCTGTCGTACCAACAGCTCGTTCCGTTCTTCGACGGCAGTTACCACAACGGAAGCGATACCGTTAAATACATCGTCGGCGCTTTATCGATCCTTGAACATGGTGAGATGACCTTCGTTCAAGATGGCGAGTTGCGCACGGACTTCAGCCGCATGCCGATTTATGCGCATTTCGTCGCTTTCATTTTCTGGCTCACGGGCGGCGAAAACCTAGGCGCGGTGGCGGCCGTGCAAGCGGTGATCAGCTCTTTTACGGTCGTCGCGATCGGGTTGATCGCGGGAGCCTTCGATCGGCGGTGGATTGTGCCCGCCGCGGTCATGGCCTCGTTCTGGCCTGCCTTCGTTGTCTACACGTCGTGGGTGCTGACCGACAGCCTGTTCATCGATTTGTTTACCTGGGGGTTATGTGCGTGCGTGTGGGCATCGAAGAGCGCGCGGCCGATACCTCTCCTCGTCGCTGCGGGTGTTGCTTTCGGGCTTGCTGTACTGACGCGCCCGGTCCTGATGTTCTTTCCCTACGTTCTCGCACCCGCCTTGGCCTACCTCCTGTTGGCGGGTCAAGGGAGGCGATGGGGGCGGGCAATCGTTCGTGCAGCGATCCCGGCGGTTATCCTTATGTTGTTTCTGGTGCCGCGCTTGGCAGCGACCTACGCCGAATACGGCGTTCCCGTGGTCACCACTCAGTCTGGCGTTCACGCGCTGAAGTTGATCTATCCTTGTTTGCGCACGGATCCGAATTGTGACCGTGATTCGATCCTGCAAGAGGCAACCGAAACCGTTGAGGTGCGGCTTGCGGCGCTAACCGATGAGGAGCGCGCAAACCCTGTGCGCGTCGAGGCGGTTTACCGAGAAGTCGCTCTCGAAATGGTGCTCGAGATACCGCCGCATATTTTTATTCTCTCGGTGCTCGACAGTTCCCTTCGCTCGGTGGTGCAGACAATGCTGTACGAAGTCGGCGATCAGCTAAATCAAAACCCTCAGTATTTTTCAGCAATCCAGGGATCGACACTGGGCGAACGGGTCAAAAACTTTGTAGCTGTCATATTTAGCCAGCCCTTCATGTTCATCTGGGCTGTGGCTCAGTCAGCCATTCTGATCGCCCTACCGGTCCAGCTTGTCGGCTTGGTCGACGGATTGCGCGATCCGACCCGCCGTCCATTGGTCGTCTTTCTGATTGTCACGGCCGGTTACTTCCTCGCGATCAACCTGTCCTTCGGGAACCCGAAATACGGGCTTCCCCTCAACCCGGCGCAAATCGTTCTGTTGATTGCCGGGCTCAGTACAGTCCTCGGTTGGCGCCGGCGACGACCGCAAACCGGATAAGCGCGACTGGCTACAGCCATCCGGTTCGAAACGTCGAATTGCGATGTGGGCGCCGCTTTAACCCAATCGGTCCTATTCTGCCGGAACGGTTCCTTTGACGGCGTGCGCGACACAAGCAAACGAGCGTGGTCCATCCTCTTCACCGTCGAGATAGGCGCTGCGGAGAAGACCGCGGAGACGGTTGAGCGCCTCGGGGGAGAGCGATCCGATGTATTCGGCGTATACACCCTGCTTGCCAAGATGCGGCGACCAGAAATCCTCGAAGGATTTGAAATTCATGCGCGTCGCAATCTCTTGCGCTTCGATATTTTCGAATCCCGCCTGTTTCCACGCTGTCGCCAATTCGCCGGGATGGGTCATTGGCCTTGTGAAATTCCTGGCGCGGTACTCGTTAGCGCTTGGATCAGCTACCGCCGCGGTATCCCAGAAGATTCGGTTGGTTACATGGCCGCCCCTCGCGTCCAAGACCGCCGCAGCGACGATACCGCCCGGGCGGGCCACGCGGCGCATCTCTTTCAGCGCCTGTTGCGTGTCCGCCACGAATGAAAGCATTAGCAGCGATAAGACCCGGTCGACGCAATTGTCATTCAATGGGATATCAACGGCGTCGCCGACGCGAAACTCCACGCGCGGCTCGTCGTTCCGCTCTCGAGCATATTCGATATAGGCTTCCGAAACATCGACCCCGTATATAATCCGGCATTCGCGCCGGCGCGCGAGCGCGAACATTGCGCTGCCGGTGCCGCAACCCAGATCGAGCACGCTTTCGTGGTCGCCAACCCCGGCAAAGTCGAGGAACACTTCCGCCAATTGCCGGCTCCAGCGGCCCATATGGCGTTCGTAGGCATCGCCGTCAGTTGCAGGAAACGACATACTATTCTCCTATAAAGCGACGACGCTATGCACCACGGCTTAAAATTTGCTAAATTTTTCAATGAGTTGCACATACAGCAGTAGGTAGAGATTCAGATGATTCCCTGCTGTGTGGCGGCGTATTTCGTGGGTCAGCCAACCCTCTCGCGCTTGCCGGAGGCGAGCGAACGTTCGAGGGCGGCGAGCACCGCCACGTCGTGGATCATCTGATCGGTGGTGAATTTATAGTCGGCTGTCCCGGCGATGGCGTCGGCGAAACCTTCCATATTGGCGCGCACGGGATCGACGGCCTCGACCTTGCGGATTTCGGTGTCGCCATCGGGCCGCGAGATTTCCAGTTCACCCGGATTGAGCACTTTGACCCAAGCCTCCGACCCGAAGACGTTGAGCATCCGGTTCATCGGCGTAACCATAATATTGCCGACATAGGCGCTGGCGCCGCATTCGAAGGTGAGCAGGGCGGAGGCCGCGTCGAGCGGTTGGATGCGGTCGAGCGCTTGCGCGTAGATCTCGGCGACGTTGCCGATATAGGAGCAGAACAGGTCGATATAGTGGCTGCCCATATGGTAGAGCCCGCCGCCCGGCGCTTCGTTGGGGTCGTGACGCCAGCTTACGAATCCCGATAGCGTTTTGTGGCTGGTGTTGCCCTCCAGGTGCATGATGGTACCGAGTTCGCCGGCATCGATCATCCGTTTGATCTCGGTTTGCGCCGCGCCGTAGCGCTGGTTGTGACCGAGGCCGAGCTGGATACCGGCGTCTTTCGCCGCGGCGACGGCGCGCTCGGCGTCAGCGACGTTGAGCGCGAACGGTTTCTCGGTGAACACATGTTTGCCGGCGGCTGCCGCGGCGACGATTTGATCGGTATGCAGGCTGTGGGGTGTGACCAGCACCACCGCGTCGACCTCGGGATCGTCGAGAGCGTCTTGGAAATCGGCGGTCAGTTCGAGGCCGTGTTCGTCGGCGAACTCGCGCGAGGCATCGAGATCGAGATCGACCGCCCGGCGTATCTTCACCTTGTCGCTTTTGTTGTGCACCGAGTTGACGTGCATCCGGCCCCACCAACCCAGGCCGATAATCGCTGTATTGAGCATGCTTCCCCCTGAAAGTACGCGGTTACGTCCATTATTTTGCGACAGAGTAACATCATAATCGGGCCGGGGGGCCATGTTCATACATGTTCATATAGTGAGATTTTTGTGCCGATATGGTTTTGTGCGGTATCGGTGCAGTGCTAATTTGAGACTGGTATGCAACGCCGCGGTTGGAGGAAATGAATGAAGTTCGGATTATTCGGCAGCGCCCAGGCCAAGCGCGGCCAGGGCCCCGATGTCGACAGCGCCAAAGGCTATCGCGACTATCTCGAATATAACGTCGAGGCGGAAGGCCTTGGATTTCATAGTGCTTTTGCGGTCGAACATCATTTCACCGGCTTCGGTCAGGTCTCCGCGACGATCAATTTGCTGACCTATCTGGCGGCGCAGACGACGACCCTGCGGCTCGGCACTGCGGTCATGGTGCTACCCTGGCACAATCCGGTGTTGCTCGCGGAGCAGGCAGCGACCCTCGACCTGTTGTCGGGCGGCCGGCTCGATTTCGGCGTCGGCAAGGGATACCGGTTCAACGAGTTCGAAGGCTTCGGCATTCCCATGGAGGAAGCGGCCGACCGGTTCGAAGAATCGCTCGACGTTTTGACCCGCGCCTGGACCACCGACGACCCATGGTCCCACGAGGGCAAGTTCTGGAACTTCAAGAACGTGCTCGTGGAGCCGCCGACGATACAGAAACCCCACCCGCCGTTCTGGATGGGGGCGGGCAGTCCCAAATCGATCGAGGCGGTCGCCGAGCGCGGTTACAACCTGCTGCTCGATCAGTTCGCCCCCGTCGATGTGACGCTTGAGCGCATGGCGACGTTCCGCGAGGCGGTGGAGGCGCGCGGGCGCAAGTTCGATGCCGCTGAGGTGGGCGTGGCGCGTGGGCTCTATGTTGCGAAGGATGCCGCCGACCGCGATGCCGCCATTGAGCGGCGGCGGGCGGCGCGGGCCCGCGTCGACAACCTGGCGCAGCGGCCCGACGGCGCCAACAAGGCGTCGATCATGTCCTACGACGACACCACCGAAACGGCGTTGGAAGCGTCCCTGTTTGGAACGATCGACGAGATCGCCGAAAAGATTTCCCGCCTGCGCGACGGCGGAGTTCGCTACCTGCTGCTGTCGGACGGCGGCTCGGGTATCGAGGGTCTGCGGCGGTTCTCGGCTGAGATCATGCCGGCCTTTGCGGACAGCGATACCGCCGAAGCTGCCGAATAGGCGATTACACTCAGCCCCAACTGAAAAGTTGGCCTTACCGGCGCGTTGCGATGACGTGCCGGGGAGGCCAATTTGTTGTTTAGGCCCCGTGTTGCCGCCGGCCGGTTGTGACACCATGTGTAAAGTTAGATTCCGAAGGAAATGCGATGACCCTGGCGCTTTATCACCACGACCGGTCCACCTGCAGCCAAAAGGTGCGGATTTGTTTGGCCGAGAAGCGCGTGCCGTGGGATAGCCGCCCGGTCGATCTGGCAAATTCGGAAAACCTGTCGCCGGAATATCTCAAGATCAATCCCAACGGTGTGGTGCCGGCGTTCGTGCATGACGGACGGCCGATCATAGAGTCGACGGTGATGTGTGAATATGTCGACGAGGTGTGGCCCGACGAGCCGAAGTTGAGCCCCGCCGACCCGGCGGACCGCGCCGACATGCGGGCGTGGCTGCGCTTCATCGACGAGGTGCCGTCGATGGCGATCCGCGTGCCGAGCTTCCAGAACGTGTTTCTCGACCGCTTCCTGGCGATGAGCGAGGAGGAGTATGCCGCCTTCCGCGATCAGAACACCTTGCGGCGCGACTTTTTCATGCGCCTCAACCGCACCGGGTTCAGCGACGAGGAATACGACAACTCGATCCGCCAACTGAAAATGACCATCGAGCGCATGGATGAAGCACTGGAGCGCGGGCCGTGGCTGATCGGCGAGCAATATACGATTGCCGATATCTGTGTCGCGCCGCTGTTTCAGCGCATGGAAGATCTCGGCATGGCGGAGTTCTGGGAAAACACACCGCGCGTGGCCGATTGGTTCGAGCGGATCAAAGCCCGCCCGGCCTATCAGGAGGCGTTCTACGAAGGATCGCGCCTTATCGACCGGCCTGACCCGCTGCGCCTGGACGCTTGAGACCGCCTTACGCGGTCTTCGGTTTCGGCAGCTTCGCTTCTTTTTCGACCGTCGGGCCTTCGGCCTCTACCCAGGCGCTATACCCGCCGGCCATGTGGGCGACCGGGGCGAGTCCCATGCGGTGGACTGACTGTGCGGCGAGCGCCGAGCGCAACCCGCCGGCGCAGTAGAAGATGAACTTCTTGCCCGAGCTGAAATCTTCCCGGTGGTAGGGGCTTTCCGGATCGACCCAGAATTCCAGCATGCCCCGCGGGGCGTGGATCGCGCCGGGGATTGTGCCGTCGCGCCACAGCTCGCGAATGTCGCGGATATCGACAAGCACCGTATCGGGGTCGTCGCGCACTGCGAGCACTTGGTCGACCGATAAGGTCTCGATTTCCTGCTCCGCCTCGGCGCAGAGCTCTTTGATGCCTTTGGTAATCATCGTTCCCCGACCCGTTTTGCTATGGTTGGCGCTTCCCTGAGCTATCCGTTGCGCTACCCAAGTGTCAACCCGTCGACAGAGGGGGGACGGTACTAGCCTTCCCGCACAAGAATAGGTCGGGTGAGGTCGCGCAGGCTTTGCTTCTGCTCCCCCTCGGCGTCGAAGTTCGCCGGGTCGAGCCAGGTCTCGAACGCGTCGCGGAGCCGCGGCCACTCGGAATCGATACAGGCGTACCAAGCGGTGTCACGGCTGCGGCCCTTGTAGATCGTTGCTTGCCGGAAAATGCCCTCGTAGCTGAAGCCTAACCGCTGGGCCGCGCGGCGCGACGGCCCATTGAGAGAATCGCACTTCCACTCGTAGCGGCGGTAACCGAGCTCGAACACCCGCTTCATTTTGAGATACATCGCCTCGGTGGCGATACGGCTGCGCTGCATAAGCGGCGAAAACATGATCGAGCCGACTTCGATGGAACCAACCGATGGCTCGATATTCATGAAGGCCCCGTTACCGACGGCCTTGTCCGTAGCGCGGTCGATATAGGCGAAGAACATCGGATCGGGTTGACCGGCGATGTCCGTCAGCCAGCGATCCGATGCCTCTTGGTCATCGAACGGCCCTTCGATGCGGTAGGTCCAGTTGCGCCCGTCGGGATCGCTCGAAAACGCTTGGAACAGATCGGCGCCATGACGCGTCGGGTCGAGCGGCTCGATCCGGCAGTATCGTCCTTCGATGGGGTCGCGCGGTGGCGGAGGCGGCGGCGTCCAGCCCGGCAGTTCCGCGCCGATGGGTTGGCCAAAAGCGTTTCGTCTGGCGGGTTCGTTTGTCATTGTGCGCGGCGGCCCGAATAAACCAGACCAACACCGGCGAGCGCCGCTAGGGTGAGCACAACCAGCGAGGTGGCGTAGGGCAAAATCGTGTCGGTCGGCGAAGCGCTGATGATGAACGCGACCACTGCGCCGAAGCCGAGCTGGCCGAAACCGGCGAAGGAGGCCGCCGTGCCGGCGATCCGCTGGTCGACGCCGGTTGCCCCCGCCATGGCGTTGGGGAACAGGATACCGTTGGAGAAGGCGTAGACGATTGTCGGCACCATAATGGCCCACACGGCGAATACCGGCGAGAGAACGAAAAGACCGATCGCCGAAGCAACGCCGATAACGGCACCCAGAAGCAACGTCTTGTCGAGGCCCGAGCGTACCGCCATGCGGCTGGCGACGAAGTTGCCGGCGGGGAACTGCAGGGTGATCAGCATGAGCAGAACGCTAAACACGAGGGGCGCGAAGCCGAATTCACCGATGATCAGTGCCGGGCCGATCGCGAGAAAGCCGAAGAAGCCCGAGGTGCCCGCTGCGAACGCCAGGGCGTAGCCGACATAAACACGCGAGGAGAGCAATCTGACGTAGCGGGCGAAAATTTCGCCCCAGGTGGCGCTGCGCCCATCGGCTTCCAGTCGGCGCGTTTCGTAGAGCCCGGCGAGCGACCAGAGGCCGAGGAGGCCGGCATAGATCGTCATGAATCCGAAAATCGAGCGCCAGCCGAAAAAGGCATCGAGTACACCACCGATGATCGGCGCGGTTAGCGGTGCGATTGACTGGAGCATGGCGACCAAAGCCATGGCGCGTGCCGCTTCGTTGCCCTTAAAAACGTCTTGAACGATGGCGCGGGGCACCACCAGCGTTGCGCAGGCACCCAAAGCGTGAAAGACGCGCGCTACGATGAGCAGTTCGATGGTCGGCGCGAGCGTCGAAGCGAGCGTTGCGACGGCCATGAGGGCAATGCCGCCCAAGATGACAGGCCGGCGGCCGATCTTGTCGGAGAGCGGTCCGATAAACAGTTGGGCCACCGCATAGGTTAGCAGGAACAGCGACACGGTGAGCTGGGCCGAGAGGTAGGTGGTGTTCAAATCGGCGGCGATGGCGGGGATCGACTGAACGTGAATGCTCAACGCCATAGGTCCCGATGCAGCGAGCGCGCCGAGCAAATAGATCGACGGGCGGCTGTCGGTACGCGCTGTATCGGGTTGCGGGGTCAAGAAACTCTCAATTTTGCAGGGCTGGCCGAGAGACACGGCCTGAGAACAAATTAGGGTAGATACGTGCCGGATCAATCCTGTGGGCGCAGATCGATGACCCGCTGAGCCTTGCCGGCGGAACGGACGACGCTGCCGACTTCGGCAACGTCGACATCGACGGAAATACCCATCAGTGAGTGTATATGATGGGCCAACTCCTTGGCGATCGCGTTACGTGCGGACTCCTCCTGCTGATAACGCGGCTCGACCCGCAAGGTCAACGCATCGAGCGAGCCCTGCCTGCGGAGCTCCAGAACATAGTGGGGCGACAGCCGCTGGTCGGCCAGCAGCAGTTCTTCGAACTGGCTGGGGAACACGTTGACACCGCGAATGATCAGCATGTCGTCGGATCGCCCGGTGATTTTCTCGAACCGGCGCATCGAGCGCGCGGTCGGCGGCAGCAGGCGGGTCAAATCGCGGGTGCGGTAGCGAATGACCGGCAGCGCCTGTTTCGTGAGCGTGGTGAACACGAGCTCACCGAACTCACCGTCGGCCAGTGGCGCTTCGGTCTCGGGGTCGACGATCTCGGGAAAGAAATGATCTTCCCAGATCACCGGGCCGTCCTTGGTCTCGACGCACTCGTTGGCGACGCCGGGCCCGATTACTTCCGACAGCCCGTAGATATCGATCGCGTCGATGCCGAACTGCTGCTCGATCTGGGTGCGCATCGCTTCGGTCCACGGTTCTGCGCCGTGAATGCCGATGCGTAAGGACGTTGCGGCGGGGTCGATCCCTTGGCGCGTCATCTCGTCGGCGATGTTCAGGATATAGGAGGGCGTGCACATGATGATATCGGGGGCGAAATCCGTGATCAGTTGCACCTGCCGCTCGGTCTGACCGCCCGAGATCGGGATGACCGTACAGCCGAGGCGCTCGGCCCCGTAATGCGCCCCCAGCCCGCCGGTGAACAACCCGTAACCATAGGCCACATGCACCTTATCGCCCCGCCGCCCACCCGACGCGCGGATCGACCGCGCGATCAAATCGGCCCAAATGTCGATATCTTCTTGCGTATAGCCGACTACGGTGGGTTTGCCGGTGGTGCCGCTGGAGGCATGCAGACGCACCACCTGATCCATGGGCACCGCAAACATGCCGTACGGATAGCTCGCGCGCAGATCGGCCTTGGTGGTCGTCGGAAACTTCGCCAGGTCCGACAGCTCGCGAAAGTCGTCGGGGTGGACCCCGGCGGCGTCGAACTTCTCCCGGTAACGAGCCACGTTGTCGTAGGCATGGCGCAGCGTCCAGCGCAGCCGGTCGATCTGCAATGCGGTGATCTCGTCGCGGCTCGCGACCTCGATCGGATCGATATGCGCGTCCGCGCTCATCTTTTGGCGTTGCCGGCTACTGCCAGACCGGCGCGCGGTCTTCGCGGTATGCGTTCATCGCCTCGGTGAAATCGTCCGACGCGGTGGCCTTCTCCTGCAGGTCGAGATATTTGGCGAAGAAGGCGTCGAAGCCCATGTCGAAGCATTCGAGCAGCATCTGTTTGGAGTGACGGCAGCCCTCGGAGTTGGTCTTGCCGTACTCCGTGATCCACTCCTCGAACTCGCTTTCGGCGGTTTCTTCGCCGACCAGATGGTCGACCATGCCGATGCGCTGGCCTTCTGCACCGTCGATCATGTTACCGCGAATAATGAGCTGCTTGGCGCGGCCCAGCCCGATATAGCGGGCCAGCCGGAACGTACCGAGGCCGGGGATCAGCCCCTCTTTGATGGCCGGGAGGCCCAGCTTGGCCGATGGCGTGCAGACGCGGATGTCGGATGCCAGCGCGAGCTGCAAACCGCCGCCCAGCGCGTAGCCGTGAATGAGACAGAGCACCAGCTTGTCCATGGTCTCGAAGCAGCGCAGCGCCCGGTCCCAGATATCGAAATAGCTTTGGTCGATCTCGCCGGCCGCAAGATCCTTTAAGTCGATACCGGTGGAGAACGCGCGTCCGGTGCCGGTGATCGCGACCAGCCGCACGGTATCGTCGGCGGCGATCTGCTCGGCCACGTCGAGTAGCTCGCGGCACCCGGTCATCGCCACGGCGTTGAGCCGTTCGGGACGGGTGAATTGCAACCGGCCAATAGGGCCGTCTTTGCGATAGATAAGGGTGGTGTAGTCGCTCATGGTTTTCGCCTCTGCTGAAAAGCCCGGGCGGTCAGGTGTGTCGTTCGTTGGACCCGGCCTTACGCACTAAAGTAGCGGGCAGCGTCGCCATCGAGTTGATCGGTGTCAACCTGGAACAGTTCCAGCAGAACGCCATCCGGGGCCGGACACATGATGTATTTCCAGGCACCGAAATCGCGGATGCCGCTGCGGAATTCTACCCCCGCATTTCGCAGGCGGTGTTCGAGCGTTTCCAAATCGTCGGTGCGGATACCCACATGGTGCACCGCGCCGTGACCGCTGTCGCGCGGACGCTGATCGTAGAGATGCAGACGCCCGCTACCCACCCGCATAAAGACATTGCGCGCGCCGCCGAAGTCGCCGTCATACATCACTTCGCCGCCGAGCATGTCGCGCCACCAGGCGATGGTCCGGTCGATGTCGTGGGTGAACAGATGGACGTGGTGGAGATGTTCCGCCATGGCGCAATTCCTTTTCCATGCTGTAGGCGGCAAACCCTATCACGAACGTAGCCCCGCGGCTCGACGGGTTGCACAATCGGTCCTATCTGTCGTTCAGTCGTGCGCGTTAGGACCCCCGCCGAGTTGAGTGGGGCCAATAACAAACATAGTGGAGAGGAAACCGAGATGACCGCAATTAGTGCCCGCATGCCCTATGAGAAGAAAACCGTCGAGGTGTTCGGCCACACCATGGCCTATGCCGAGACGGGCGAGGGCGATCCGGTGGTCTTCCTCCACGGCAACGCCACGTCGTCTTACATGTGGCGCAATATCATGCCCTACCTCGAAGGCATGGGAAGACTGATTGCTATCGACAATATCGGCCAGGGGGATTCCGCGAAGCTGAAACATTCCGGACCGGATGCCTACACCTTGGCCGAGCACCAGACGTTTATTGACGGCACGCTCGATGCGCTGGGCGTCACCGACAATGTGACCTTTGTGATGCACGATTGGGGCGGGCCGCTCGGTTTGACCTGGGCGCAGCGCCAGCCGGAGCGGATCAAAGGGTTGGCGCACTGCGAAACCCTGGTTTGCGACCATGCCAGCTACGAAGACTATCCCGACGCGGTAGGGGCGATGCTGAAACGGTTGCGCGGCCCGGAAGGCGAGACGCTCGTGCTCGAGCAAAACTTCTTCGTCGAAAATATTTTCACCGCCGGCGTGATCCGCGACATCGACGATGAGACCATGGCCGAGATTCGCCGCCCCTATGCCGAGGCGGGCGAGGCGCGCCGCGCCACGCTGAGCTGGCCGCGCCAAATCCCGATCGCCAGCGAACCGAAAGACGTTGCCGACCTGGTCGAAGGGCAGGCCGTCTGGATGGCGAACAACGATATTCCCAAGCTGTTCATCAACGTAGAGCCGGGCCAAATCATCTTCGAGCGCGATCTTGCGATTATCCGAAGCTGGCCCAACCAAACGGAAGTGACCGTGCGCGGCCTGCACCATCCGCAAGAAGATTCGCCCGACGATATTGGCAAAGCCTTGCGCGATTGGTACGCATCGCTTGGCTAGCTGACAGCAAACAAAGTCAGCGGGGAGGGAACGCCGATGGCGCATAAAAAGGTTTGGGACGAAGTCGAGTACTACTCCGACGGCAAGAAGATCGCGGCCTTTCTGTACCGGCCGAAAGATTGGTCGCCGGGTGATCCGCCTCGGCCCGGAATTGTTGTGTTGCACGGCTATAGCGGCATGAAAGACGTCTATGGCATGGACGTGCCGCAATGGCTCTGGGAGGAAGGCTATTTCGTTTTGTCCTGGGACTATCCGGGGTTCGGCGTGAGCGAGGGCGAGCGCGGTCGTCATCGCCCGATGGAGCAGGCGCAGGCAACCTATGATTCGGTGACCTATCTGCAGACGGTCGACGGTGTCGATCCCGACCGGATCGCCTACTACGGCTCCAGTTGGGGCGGCGCCAATGCAATTTGGTGCGGCGCTTTCGACGAACGCGTGAAGGTCATTGTTTCGGCGGTGATGGTGTCGGACGGCGAACGCTGGATGCGCAGCGTCCGGCGGCCCCACGAGTGGCAAAGCTTCAAAGCGCAGGTCGAGGAGGCCGAGCGCAAGCGCGTGTTGACCGGCGAGAAAACGATGGCGCCGATCGGCGACATCATGCTGCTCGACCCCCATACGCGCGATGTGATCGAGCAGTTCCACGCCAAGGACAATCGCTTCAACCCGGAATACGACATGGAGAGCGCGGCCGCCTGCTGGCGCTTTAAGCCCCAATGGGTCGCCGGTCAGATTTCGCCGCGGCCGGTGCTGATGGTCTATTCCGAGTACGATATGCTGGTGCCGGTGACCGAACAGCTCGAATGTTACGAGGCTCTCGGCGAACCCAAAAAACTGGTAAAGATCCCAGGCGCTCAGCACTACGATTCGTACTATTTTTGTAACCCCGAGCTGCACGAGATTCAGAAAACCGAGGCTCTCGAGTGGTACCGGAAGTATCTCTAGGCGAATAAGGACCGCACCGTGGAAAGCCTTTGGTCGGATGACGACGCGCGATCTTACGTCGAGCGCTATGCCCAACAAGATGTCGGTGAAGATATAGCGCTGCGCGTTTACTCGACCCGGCTGCTGGGCGGCGATCCCAAGTTGGTGCTGCATGGCGGCGGCAACACATCGGTCAAAACTGTGATGACCGATCTCGCCGGCGAAACCGTCGACACGCTGTGTGTCAAAGGCAGCGGCTGGGATATGGCGAGTATCGAGCCGCCGGGCCTGCCGGCGGTGCGCCTCGAACCGTTGCGCCGCCTGCGCGCGCTCGACCACTTGAGCGACGAAGATATGGTCAATGCCCAGCGGGGTAATTTACTGGACTCCGCCGCACCGAACCCATCGGTCGAGACATTGCTGCATGCGTTCCTGCCCCACAAATTCGTCGACCACACGCATTCGACGGCGGTCCTGGCGCTTACCGATCAGCCGAACGGCGCCGATATTTGCGCCGAAGTCTTCGGCGGCCGGTTCGCGCTGGTGCCTTACATCATGCCCGGTTTTGCGTTGGCGAAATCGTGCGCCGAAATTTACGAAGGTTCGCCGGATGTCGAGGGATTGATCCTGCTGAAGCATGGCGCGTTCAGCTTCGGCGAAACGGCGCGGGAAGCCTACGAGCGCATGATTGCGCTGGTGACACTGGCCGAACAGCACGCGGCAAAGGCATCCTCTTCCTCAATTACAGTGGCTGCCTTGCCGCCGGACTTGGCCGCCCCGGAAACCATCGCGCCCACGTTGCGCGGGTTGCTTGCAGTCGAAACCGACCCCGTCGAGGGATTGCACAAGCGGTTCGTGTTGGAGTTCCGTACCGGCGAAGCGATCCGCTGCTTCGTCGATGGGGAGGACTTGGTGCGCTACAGCCAGCAAGGGCCCGTGACCCCCGATCATGCGATCCGCATCAAGCCGCTGCCGGTCGTCTTGCCGCCACCGGCGGCAGACGGTCTCGCCGCGTTTAGCGAACACGCTGCTAAGGCCGTGGCCGAATATCGGCGCGTCTATGAAGCCTATGTCGCCCGCAACAACACCGATCCGCTGGCGCCGAAAACGCCGCTCGATTCCTCGCCGCGAATTTTGCTGGTACCGGGCTTGGGGTTCTTCGCCGCAGGCGACAACGCCAAGGTGGCGGCGGTCGCAGCCGACCTCTACGAAAACAATATCGAGGTGATCACGGACGCCGAATCGATCGGCACGTACCAGTCGATCGGCGACGCCGATATGTTCGATATCGAGTACTGGTCGCTGGAACAGGCCAAGCTCGGCGCGGCGGCCGAAAAGCCGCTGGCGCGTCACGTGGTCGCCATCACGGGCGCGGCAGGGCAAATCGGCCAGGCATGCGCGCGCGCATTCCGCGCCGCAGGCGCCGATGTCGCCTTACTCGATCTCGATCTAGCGGCAGCGGAAGCGGTGGCGGCCGAAACCGGTGGTATCGCCTTGGCATGCGACGTTACCGACGATGGTGCCGTTGCGTCGGCGTTCGACGCGATCGCGCGCGCTTTCGGTGGGGTCGATATCCTGGTTTCCAACGCCGGGGCGGCTTGGCAGGGCCGGATCGGCGAAGTCGACGATGCGCTGCTGCGCGAGAGCTTCGAGCTCAACTTCTTCGCCCATCAACGGGTCGCCAAGGCCGCGGTTGCGATCATGCGGGCGCAGAACA
Source organism: Alphaproteobacteria bacterium (assembly GCA_965267185.1). GTDB lineage: Bacteria > Pseudomonadota > Alphaproteobacteria > UBA6615 > UBA6615. Next base: position 315,458 of record OZ253937.1, read on the forward strand.
CCGGCGGCGTCTTGCTATTCAATGCGTCGAAGCAGGCGGTCAACCCCGGCGCCGACTTCGGCCCGTACGGGCTGCCGAAAGCAGCGACGATGTTTTTGTCGCGGCAGTACGCGGTCGACTATGGTGCCGACGGCATTCGCTCCAACGCGGTGAACGCCGACCGTATTCGTAGTGGGCTCCTGACCGACGACATGGTGCGCTCCCGCGCGGCGGCGCGCGGGGTCAGCGAGCGCGATTACATGGAAGGCAACATTCTGCACCGCGAGGTTACCGGCGATGACGTGGCGCAAGCGTTCGTCCAACTGGCGCTGGCGCGCAAAACCACCGGCGCAGTGATCACGGTCGACGGCGGCAATATTGCGGCGGCGTTGCGCTAGATTTGGAACGCTATTTGATCTGCTTGCGCATTTTTTCGAATTCGGCGGGTTCAGGCGACGCCCCGAACACCGCGGCGCAGGCAGCGATCCACTGGTACTGGTGAAATACCGGTCCGTCCGCCAGGCGCAGCCCGCGGACCTTGCGCTGCTGGCGGGCTTTATCGAGAAACGCTGAGCTGATTCCGACAGCGCCGAGATCCCAAATTAGCGCGTCTTTGGGGAACAGCGCGGCGGCGCCGACCGGCGAGGGAGTCCCGATCTCCTCCGGCCCCGTCGCGTTTACGACGAGGCTGCCCGGCGGCAACAACGTCACCAGCCGGTCGTGCTCCAATTGCGATTCCACGTGGAGCAAGGTTGGGCGTTTGTCCTCTGGCAGTTCGGCGATGCGCTGGCGCATGTCGGTCATCGACTTCCCGTCGAGCGTCGTCAGCGTGACCTGCCGCGGGGTGGACTCGCTGAGTGACAACGCCAGCGCGCGTGCCGGTCCGGTCGCGCCGATGATCAAAACCTCGGGCGGGTCCGTGTCGTGGCCGAACGTGTACTCGTAGGCACGTTGCGCGGCCGTTTTCGCTGGCGCCAGTCCGGTGAGCGTGCCGGGGGCGCGCACGGCGGTGCCGATTTCACCCAACAGTTCGGCGTCGCCGTCGAACGTGTCGAATAGTTGATGCGTATGCTCAAAGAGTGTCGACGCGTTCGAAACCATGACCGCGCCGACAGCGTGATATTCGTCACGGAGAAATTCCACGAGACGCCGATACCCGGCCGCATCGGCTTCCAGCGGTGCGGCGACGGGAACGATGGCGGTCGACCGCTGGCCGAAACGGCGCGCCCATTTTGGCAGGACGGTCAGGAGGCCGTCGGGAATCGGGTCCGTTCCGACGACGTAGACCGTCGGTTTTTTCGGTGAGGTAGGAAAATCCATTAAGGCAACGCTCGCGACCGGTGCATCATATTGATATACCGCACAGTAACTCAACGCATGGTTGTTTACCAAGCCCGAAATTTTGACAGAACCGGCAGATTGCTGCCGCTAACCGCGTTTTTGGTGCGGTATCCTGTCTTATCTCAAATCTCTACAGGCCGGATGGTTCAATCGGGCCGGATATTGCTCTAAGTTCATTGCCGCGGGGGAGCTTGGCATCGCTCCCCGAACCTCCGAAATCCTTGCGCGGGAGAGCGATTTGCAGCGGACAGGTGGTCAAGTTTTGGTCGACGCCCTGAGGGTTCATGGGGTCGATACCGTTTTTTGCGTGCCGGGAGAAAGCTATCTGGCGGCGCTCGATGCGCTGCACGATGCCGAGGATGCGATATCCGTCATCACCTGCCGCCACGAGAACGGCGCGGCCTTCATGGGCGAGGCTTACGGCAAGCTCACCGGCAAACCGGGCATCACTTTCGTGACCCGCGGCCCGGGGGCGTGCAACGGCAGTATTGGCGTCCACACCGCGATGCAGGATTCCTCGCCGATGATCATGTTCGTCGGGCAGGTGCCGCGCGGCTTCCGCCGGCGCGAAGCGTTTCAAGAGGTCGACTACGAAGCGATGTTTGCGCCGCTGGCGAAATGGGCGGTCGAGGTCGACGATGCCGCCCGCCTGCCGGAGATCGTCGCCCGGGCCTTTTCCACGGCGGTTTCGGGGCGGCCGGGCCCCGTTGTCGTCTCGCTACCGGAAGATATGCTGACCGATCTGGTGGATGTTGCCGATACGCCGGCACACCAGCACATCGAGCCGCAACCGGCGGATGCCGATATGGCGCAACTTCGCGCGATGCTGCAGAAGGCGAGCCGGCCGTTGGTTTTGGTCGGTGGTGGTGGTTGGTCGGCGGAGGCGGGCGCCGATTTGGAAGCCTTTGCGGCGGCCAACAATCTGCCGGTCACAACCTCGTTCCGCGCGATGGACATCATCGATAACGATCATCCCAACTATGTCGGCGAAGTGGGGATCAATACCAATCCTAAGCTTGCCCAGCGGGTACGAGACACCGATCTCCTGATCGTTATCGGCGCGCGGCTCGGCGAGATCACGACCCAAGGCTATACTTTGTTGTCGGTGCCCAAACCGGCGCAGGGGTTAGTCCATGTTTACCCCGATCCGGAGGAACTCGGCCGGGTCTATCAGCCCGATCTGGCCATCAATTCGGCCGTGGTGCCGTTTCTCGCCCGCGCCCGGGCGAGCCAGCAAGCCGACGCGTCGGCCTGGAGCGAATGGACGGCGGCGGCGCGGCAGGATTATGAGACGTGGCGCGTGCCGGGCGAAAGCCCTGGGCCGTTGGACTTGGGCAAGATCTTTCACGATCTGCGTGGTCTGACACCGGCGGACACAATCATCACCACCGATGCTGGAAACTTTTCCGGCTGGGCCAGCCGGTTCTTTCCGTTCCATCGCTACCGCACGCTGTTGGGGCCGACCAACGGCGCCATGGGCTACGGCATGCCGGCGGCGGTTGCCGCTAAAGCCGCGCGGCCCGATGCGACGGTGATTTGCTATGCCGGCGATGGCGGCATTTTGATGACCGGCAACGAATTGGCGACAGCGCTGCGCCACGATCTTGGGATCATCCTGATCATTGCCAACAACTCGATGTACGGCACGATCCGTATGCATCAGGAGCGAGAATATCCCGGACGGATGACCGCAACCCAGCTCACCAACCCCGACTTCGCCGCCTGGGCTCAATCGTTCGGCGCCCATGGCGAACGGGTCGAAACCACCGCGCAGTTTGCTCCGGCTTTCCAGCGTGCGCTGGCGGCGGGCGGTCCGGCGGTGATCGAACTCATCGTCAGCGAAGAGTTGCTGTCGAGCAACATGACCCTCACGCAGTTGCGCGAACGGGTTGCGGCGGCGAACGCGGATTAGGAGTTTTCGTTATGTCTGTGCCTGCCCACTCCCCCTCCCGGTCACCCCAAGCATACGATTGCCTGGGTGGCCGGGAGGGGGAGTGGGCCGGAGCGATTCCACGCAAGTGGAAAAGGAAATAACCCATGGCATCGGGCGCGAAGGCTCTTTTCCTCGACCGCGACGGCGTTATCAACGTCGATGTCGGTTATATTTGGCGCCCCGAAGATTTCATTTTCCAAGACGGCGTGTTCGAAGCGTGCCGCCAAGCCCGCGCCTTGGGCTACCAATTGGTCGTGGTTACCAATCAGGCCGGTATCGGACGCGGCCTTTTTAGCGAAGAAGAGTTTCAGGAACTCACATCGTGGATGTGTGCCCGGTTCGCCGACGAAGGCGCCGAAATTGCACGCGTGTATCATGCGCCGACCCATCCGGAGGAGGGGGTCGGGATTTACAAGAGAGAGTCGATCGACCGCAAACCGGGACCGGGCATGCTTTTGAAGGCACGCGATGCGCTCGGGCTGGATTTAGCGGCCTCCGCCTTGGTGGGCGACCGCGAAACCGATATCGAAGCGGCGCTCGGGGCTGGGGTCGGGCAGTCTTTGCTGGTGGATTCCCCCGAGGCACCGGACGAAACCAAGGCCGATGCCGTGGTCGATTCGCTAGCCGATGCAGTTGCCTGGCTCGCGGCTAACGGGGCGTCGGCATCGGTGCGGGGCCCGACCGCATGAGGAACTTCAATGACTGGCCGGTCCGCTACAAGCTGATTGTACCCTTGGTCCTGGTCGTTTTTCTGGGCGGCGGCGCCATTATTTCCGCGTTTTCCAATTTGAGCGACAAGATCATGCAGGAGGCGCTGCCGGAGGAACGCGCCATCGATGGTATTCGCAGCGCCTCGCTCGAGCTTCTGAGTGAATACCGGGAATTCTTCTTCATGCCGAACGAAGCCACGCTCGGCGAGATCGACGAGCTGAAAGAGAACATCGCAGTGTACAAGACGGCGTTCGACGACGTTGCGGGGCCCGATATTTCCAAGTTTAGCATGCCCATTCGCAACGCTGTGCAGACGCTAAAACAGCAGGGCGATTTGGCGATCGAGTTGCGCCAACAGTTGCTGGGCAACTTGGCCAAAATTAACGCGATGGAGAACCTCGACAGCCTCTCATATGAATTAGCTAGGGACTACGTATCGGAACTTCGTGCGTTTGCATTGGCGCCCAACGATATGACGCGGCAACGCCTCGACGGACTCGAACAAGAGCTCGCGCGGGCAATTGGTGACGGTACGGACGAGCGCACTATTATCGGCGCCGCCGAGGCAGTCCAGGTCAACGAACTCATTCTTATTGGACGTGCGAGTACGCAACGCACGATGGAGTTCTTGGAAGTCCTCGAGGCGATAGAGGATACGGAAAACGAGCTATTGATGTTGCTGGCGGACGCGGCCGCAATGGTCAAGCTCAAGACCGACGACGCATTTTACAAAGGGTTTGTGTTTGTCGGGATCGTCATTCTTGCCGTTCTCACGCTGATCTTTGCGGTCGGCTATCTTATGTCGCAGAGAGCGTTGAAACCGGCTACCGTCCTCATTAATGCGGTCGGCCGTTTCGGTAGCGGCGACCTTTCCGCTCGTGTCGCCGTGGACAGTCGCGATGAATTCGGCACCTTATCGACCGCGTTCAATCAAATGGCCGACAGCCTCGAATCGAACGTCGAACAGCGTCAACGCGCCGAGAATGATCTCCGGCTGCTCAACGAAGAACTCGAACTGCGGGTCAATGAGCGTACGGCTGAGCTCCGGGCGGCGCAGCAGGAACTCCTGCGCAAGGAACGTTTGGCGGCTTTGGGACAAGTCACGGCGACCGTCAGCCATGAATTGCGCAATCCGCTCGGCACCATTCGGAACTCGCTATTCACGGTTAGCGAAGGGGCGGACGGCAATGATCTGGCGGTGGCGCGGGCGATCGAGCGCATCGAGCGCAATATTGGGCGGTGCGACGAGATTATCGAGGAGCTTCTCGACTTTTCCCGCATGCGCGACCTTAAACGCGAGGCGACCGACGTCGACGTTTGGCTGGGATACACCCTGGATGAGTATTCGCATTCGCCGCGAATCAAGCTCGAGCGCGTGCTGGCGTCCCATGTTACGCTGGCGATCGATAGCGAGCGCTTGCGGCGTGTTTTGATTAACCTTTTGGACAATGCCTGCGAAGCTATACTGGAGGGCGGTGCTGGCGGCGGTACGGTTACCGTTTCCAGCCGGGCGAACGACGGCAGGCTTGAGTTGTTGGTCACCGACAGTGGTCCTGGTATTTCCGCCGACGTTCTGCCCAAAGTATTTGAGCCTCTTTACAGCACCAAGTTGTTGGGCGTCGGCTTAGGGCTTCCTCTGGTCCGGCAGATCATGGAACAGCATGGCGGCGGCGTGGAGATTGGCAACCAAGCGAATGGGGGGACGAGAGTCGTTTTTTGGCTCTCGCTAAATGAACAAGAACAAGAAAAGAGACATGAGCTTGTTGAGAGTGCTGATCGTTGATGACGAAACGGATTTCACCGAGAGCATGGCCGTCGTACTGGAGTCGCGGGGATACCACTGCGTTGTCGCCGTAACCGGCGAGGACGCCATCCGTCGTTTTCGCGACGAAGACTTCGACATTGCCTTCATGGACTTACAGTTGCCGGGGAAGAGCGGACTCGAAACCTTTCTTGAAATTCGCGAGATCAAGCCGCAGGCGCAAATCGTCATGATGACGGCCTACAGCTTCGAGGAACGCGTCGACCGGGCATTGGAAAAAGGCGCGCGCGCTATTCTCCGCAAACCGTTCGGCCTCGACGAAGTGTTCAAAATTCTAGCTGACGTCAGCGGTGCCGGCGGGCGGCAGACGCAGGAGCCGGTTTCCTAGCGGTTGTTGCCCTCGAGGCGCCAGGCCATCATTTCCAGCCGGTCCTGCCCGAAGAACAGCTCACCGTCGAGTACGAAAGACGGCACACTCCAACCGCCGGCTTTCAGGAGTTCGTCGGTGTTGGCCGCCATTTCGTCTGCAACCTCTTTGGTTTCCGCCGCGGCGAGAAGCGCCGCGCCGTCGAGACCGGCATCGTCGGCCAGTTTGGCAACCGTGTCCGGGTCGGCGATGTTGAGATCGTCGACCCAGCAGCCGCGCATCAGCGCACGGCTTATCGGGTAGACATCGGCGCCGGTTTGGCGTGCCGCGATAATAACGTTCGACGATAGATGGAAGGGGGCGGGGAAATACTCCGGATGGGTGTTGATCTCGGTGCCGCGCCATTCGGCCCAGCGGGGCAATTCGATCAGGCGGTAGTCCTGCAATACTTTGGGCCGGTCGCCGAGCGGCCGTCCGGCGCTGGTTTCGCCCCAGGACCGGCCGACATCGATCGGCTTGAAGGCGACGGTACGTCCGTGAGCGTCGGCGAGGCGCTTTAACTCGTCGACCGCCAGGTAGGACCAAGGCGACACACACGCAAAATAGAAATCGATCGGCGCACTCATGAATATTCCCCCAGGAAGTTTGCGGCTATTTCAGCAAACTCACATAGGCTTGTCCCCCCAGAAATCGAGGGGAAAGTCGACCGCCGGGTCCGGCCGAAACGGCGAGCGGCGGGCTAGACTATCTGTCCGGCCCGCCGCTTTGGGGAATGCTTGCTTCCTGGCAAAGGAGCAATATGGGGAGATTACGCGTGGATGCCCCAGCCGTCTGTGACGGCCGTCACAGGTTGTGCGTTTTTTAAACATGTCCACGTCGGGAAGGCCGGGCAATTTACCCTCTCCCCCCTTGAGGGGGAGAAAGCAAAATCAGCCCCTTAGCCGAGCGTCTGCGCAGGCTAAGGGCTAGATTTTGCCAGAGGGGGTGTCCCCCTCTCCTGAAAAATCAATGACTTGAGCGGCGCTTCGCACCGCCAAGCCAATGATTTTTCTTCCTCTCCCTCCGGGGGAGAGGAAGTGTTTGTGCCTGCCTCATCCGTTTCGTGAGATGTGTCAATTCAGTAGCCCCGCGGATGAGGGCGCTTACCGCCTTAGAACTGATCTTCGGCGAGCGCCAATACCGACCCGCTGCCTTGGGTAATCTCGGGCAGCAGGGCGTGGACGCGCGGCAGCACGTGTTCGGCGTAAAACCGCGCGGTAACGATCTTGGCTTCGAGGAACGGGCGGTCGCCGCCGTTGGACGCCTTTTTGTGTGCTGCCAGGGCGGCTTTGGCCATCAGCCAGCCGCCGACAACGGTCCCGGTGAGGTGCAAGAACGGCGTGGCGCCGGCGAACTTGGTGTCGATGTCGTTGTTCTTCGGGTCGAGTAGCCATTCGGTGGCGTTGCGCAGCGCGGTGCGTGCCTCGGCCAGCGATTTCTGCACCGCCGCGCAATCGGCGTCCTGGGTGGCCGCCAGCTCGGCGTCGATCTGCTCCATTTCTTCGAGCAGCTCGGTCATCGCCCCGCCGCCGTCGCGCAGCAGCTTACGGCCCAGCAGGTCGATGGCTTGGATGCCATTGGTGCCTTCGTAGATCGGTGCGATACGGGAATCGCGCAGATGCTGCGCCGCGCCCGTTTCCTCGATGAAGCCCATGCCACCATGGACCTGTACACCGAGTGAGGCGATGTCGACGCCGAGATCGGTGCACCAGGCTTTGACGACGGGGGTCAGCAGCTCCATGCGTGCGTGGTTCGCGCGCCGCACTTCCTCATCGTCGTGGTGGCGCGATACATCGAGTGCCGAATTGGTGTAGTAGGCGATGGCGCGCATCGCCTCGACCTGCGCACGCATCATCATCAGCATGCGACGCACGTCGGGGTGCTGGATAATCGTTGCCGACTCGCTCCCGCCGCTCACGGGCGCCGATTGCACCCGTGACTTGGCGTACTCGACGGCCTGCTGATAGGCGCGCTCGCCGATGGCCACACCCTGCAGGCCGACATTCAAGCGCGCGTTGTTCATCATGGTGAACATGCAGCGCAAGCCGTCGTGTTCTTCGCCGATCAGATAGCCGATGGCGCCGTCATTGTCGCCGTAGGCCATCACGCAGGTGGGGCTGGCGTGGATGCCGAGCTTGTGTTCCAGGTTGACGGCGTAGACGTCGTTGCGCTCGCCGAGGCTGCCGTCCTCGTTGACCAGATATTTCGGCACCAGGAACAGGCTAATACCTTTTACGCCTGGCGGCGCATCGGGCAGCCGGGCGAGCACGAGATGAATGATGTTTTCGGTGAAATCCTGCTCGCCGTAGGTGATGAAAATCTTCTGGCCGGTGATGCGGTAATGGTCGCCGTCGCGCACGGCGCGGGTTTTGAGCAGGCTCAGATCGGTTCCCGCTTGCGGTTCGGTCAGGTTCATGGTGCCGGTCCACTCGCCGCTCACCAGCTTTCCCAAGTAGAGGTTGCGCAGTTCCTCGGTTGCGTGCGCGACCACGGCCTCGATGGCGCCGATGGTGAGGAGGGGGCACAGAGACCACGCCAAGCTCGCCGACTGCCACATTTCCTGGATTGCGGTGGTGACCGTCCACGGCAGGCCCATGCCGCCATGGTCGGGTTCGAACGGGGTGCCGTTCCAGCCGCCTTCGACGAAGCTGGCATAGGCCTCCTTGAACCCGTCGGGGGTACGCACCTCGCCATTCTCCAGCGTCGAGGTTTGCTCGTCGCCGATCCGGTTCAGCGGCGCGACAACCTCGCTGGTGAAGCGCGCAGATTCGTTGAGGATGTGGTCGACCAAATCCGGCGTGACGTCGGTGAACGAAGGCAAGCTGTTGAGCCCTTCGAGGTCGCAAAGCTCGTCGAAGACGAACCGCATATCTTTGACGGGTGCGTGGTAGTCGGTCATCGCTGGTTCTGGCCCCCTTTACCCGGCGTGCTCAGAGCACTTTACCCGGATTCATCAATCCCTTGGGATCGAGCGCATTCTTTATGACCCGCATCATGTCCATTTCAACCGGCGATTTGAAGCCCGCCAGCTCGCGGACCTTGAGCAGACCGATACCGTGTTCGGCGCTGAAGCTGCCGCCGAGGTCGCGCACAATATCGATCACCACATCGGTGAGCTCGTCCCAGCGGGCCAGAAAGGCCGCATCATCGGCGCCGACCGGCTGCTGCAAATTGTAGTGCACGTTGCCGTCGCCGATATGGCCGAAGGCGACCGGACGGATGCCCGGGCAGCGCTCGGTAACGGCGGCGTTGGCGCGGTGAATAAACTCCGGCACCTTGGAGATCGGCACCGAAATATCGTTCTTGATGCTTGCGCCCTCGGGTGTCTGCGCCAGCACCATCGCTTCGCGCACCAGCCAAAGCTGGTTCCGTTGCGTTTCCGACTGGGCGATGGTGGCATCCACCACCAGACCGTCCTCCAAGGACGCGGCGAGAAAACTCTCCATGGCAGCGCCGAGCCCGCTGTTTGCCTCGCCGCTCTCGAACTCAATGAGCGCGTACCAATCGTGCTTTTCGCTAAGTGGATCAATGGTTTCTGGAACATGTTTAAGTGACAGGTCGAGGCCAATCCGCGGGATCAGTTCGAACGTCGATATGGTGTCCGCGCTTGCCAGACGCGCCCGGCTGAGTAGCTCGAGTACCGCCTCGACATTGGCCAGCGCGATAAAGGCGGTGTGGCATTCACGCGGCAGCGGGAACAGCTTGAGCACCGCGCCGGTGACGATCCCCAGCGTGCCTTCCGCGCCGATGAAGAGCTGCTTCAAGTCATAGCCGGTATTGTCTTTGCGCAGCGAGGTGAGACCGTCCCAGATTTGGCCATCCGGCAACACCACTTCGAGGCCCAAAGTCAGCTCGCGGGCGTTGCCGTAGCGCAGCACCGCCGTGCCGCCGGCGTTGGTCGAGAGGTTGCCGCCAATCTGGCACGAACCCTCGGCGCCCAGGCTCAACGGAAAGAGCCGGTCGTTGTCCGCCGCCGTTTGCTGCAGGTCGGCGAGAATGCAGCCGGCATCGACCGTCATGGTGTAATTCAGCGGGTCGATCTCACGCACTTTGTTCATGCGGCCCAGGCTGAGAATCACCTCGCCGCTCGCCACGCCGCCGCCGCACAAGCCGGTATTGCCGCCTTGGGGTACGATGGCCACGTTGGCTTTGGCGCAGGCTCGCACCACCTCGGCAACTTCCTGGGTGTTCGCTGGGCGGACGATCGCCGGGCTCGAGCCCTCGTAGAGCCCGCGGGTCTCCTCGAGATAGGGCACCATATCGGCGGGATCGGCGATGATCCCGGATTCGCCGACGATGGCAGCTAGTTTATCGAGAAAACCGGCTGGCAGCGGGGGCAGGGTCTCCTTGGCCGCGATGCTCATGGACCAAGATGTAATCCTTCCGCAAATGCCCGGCAAGCGCCTGATCCCCCAGGGTTTTCGGTCATTGTGTCGCGGCGCCGCGCCGCAGCCGGTCGTTGATCGCCCGGCCCAGCCCCTCCTCGGGGATGGGAGCGACCGCGATGGCCTTATATTCCGGGGCATCGAGCGCGCGGAGCAGGGCGAACAGGTTGGCGGCCGCCTCGGTGAGATCGCCGGTGGAGCTCAGATTTTCGGTTCTGGCGGCGCCGGTGGCGGCAATTTCGCCGAACGCCAGGAAGGCCTCATCCGGCCCCGCTGACACGGCGTCGAGGCGCAGGGGCCGGCTCGGGGCGTAATGGCGGGCCAGCATTCCCGGAGATTTCACCTCAGCTTGCGGTGCTCCCGGCGCCGTCGCGTCGGCAACCGGGCCGAAATCCGCGTTCAAGTCCTCCAGCGTGACCGCGCCATGACGCAGGAGGGTCAAGCCGTCGCCAGTGGCGTCGACGACGGTCGACTCAAGGCCGATCGGGCAAGGGCCGTCATCGATGATGAGGCCGAGCTTGCCGTCGAGCGACTCCACCACGTGCGCGGCGCGGGTCGGGCTCACGGCCCCGGACGCGTTGGCGCTCGGCGCGGCGACCGGGCCGCCGAAGGCGGTAAGGAGCGCCTGCGCGGTGGGGTGCGCGGGAGCCCGCACAGCGACGGTGTCGAGGCCGGCGCTAACCAGCAGCGACAAGCTGCTGTCGGCGCGCCGCGGCAGCACAAGAGTCAACGGACCGGGCCAATAGCGGGCGGCGAGGGCGCGGGCGCGCGCGTCGAAGTTGGCGTAGTGGGCGGCCGTATCGGCGTCTTTCACATGGACGATCAGCGGGTTGAACTGTGGCCGGTTTTTTGCTGCGAAAATTTCCGCCACGGCTTGATCGTTTCTGGCGTCGGCGCCCAGGCCGTACACCGTCTCGGTCGGAAACGCGACGAGGCCGCCATCGGCGAGAATCGCCGCGCCTTCGGTGATTGTCGCGGCGCTTGCCGGCTTCACAGGCGTGATCGGGGCCATCGTCCGCTCGCTGGCGGTGGGGTTAGCGCCGCCCGAAGGCGACGAAACCGGGATTGCGAAAGTTCGCGTCGGCTTTTCCGTAGACCAGCGGCGCGCCCTCGAAGGTTTCGACATCGCCGCCCGCCGCCCGGACGATGGCGTGACCCGCCGCTGTATCCCATTCGCTGGTTGGGCCGAAGCGCGGATAGAGATCGGCCTCGCCGGCGGCCAGCACACCGAACTTGAGCGCGCTGCCGCAGGGGATTCGGTTGCGTACGGCCTTATCGGACAGGTAGCTATCGAGGCGGTCGTTGCGGCTGTGGGAGCGGCTGACCAGGACGTCGATCCCATCGGGTGAAGCTTGCCGGCACTGGATCGGCACCAGGTCGCTACCATCTTTTGCCCGCATCGCCGATCCTGTGCCGGCGCCGATATAGAGCACGTCGTGTGCCGGCGCGTAGAGCACGCCGAGCACCGGCTGGAAATCCACCATCAAGCCGATATTCACGGTGAACTCGTCATTGCGCTTCATGAACTCGCGGGTGCCGTCGAGCGGATCGACCAGCCAGAAGCGGCCGCCCGAAATATCGGGCGCTCCGCCGTCGGCCATATTTTCTTCCGACACGATGGGGATGTCGCGGGTTTCTCGGCGAAGGCCTGGCAGGATAATTGCCTCTGCTGCCGTATCGGCCTCGGTCACCGGGGAGCCGTCGGATTTGCGCTCGGCCGAGAAATCAGTGGCGTAAACGGCCATGATCGCAGCGCCGGCTTCACGGGCGATATCGCTCACCGCCGGTAGTAGCGGCGCAAATTCGTTCGGCACGAAACCTCCAGGCGGGCGTCCGCCCGCGTTGCTCTACTCGGCGGCGAGAGGCTGGTTGGCCGCTGCCCAAATGGCGTCGGGTGTCGCCGGCATATCGATCTCGGTCGATTTGCCGGCCGCGGCCATAGCATTGATGATGGCGTTGATCACCGCCGGTGGCGCGCCGATTGCGCCGGCCTCGCCCGATCCCTTGAGACCCATCGGGTTCGTCGTGCACGGCACGTTGCGCATATTGAAATCGAAGTAGGGGAAATTATCCGCGCGCGGCAGCGTGTAGTCCATAAACGATCCCGAGACCAGCTGGCCCGACTGGCCGTCATAGACCGTGTGCTCGTGCAGCGCCTGGCCGAGCCCTTGAACGATACCGCCATGGACCTGACCCTCGATGAGCATCGGGTTGACGATATCGCCGAAGTCATCGACGACGGTATAGCGCTCGATTTCCAGCGTTCCCGTGTCGGGGTCGATCTCCAATTCGCATATGTGACAGCCGTTGGGGAAAGTCGGGACGTCGGGCGCGTGGGTATAGGCCTCGTCCAGTGCGGGATCCATGCCCTCGGGCAGATTGGCCGCATCCGTCGCCGCGCGCGCCACGTCGAACAAGGTCATCGTACGGTCGGTGCCGGTCACCCTGAACGTGGCATCGGCATACTCGATATCCGCTTCCGCCGTCTCCATCACTTGGGCGGCGATGAGCTTGCCTTTTTCGATGATCGCGTCCGACGCTTTCAACACGGCGACGCCGCCCACGGTCACCGAGCGCGACCCCCCGGTCAAACCCGACGGCACCAGATCGCTGTCGCCTTGCACGACGGTGAGATCATCGGTGTCGACGCCGAGCCGGTCAGACATGATCTGCTTGTACGACGTGTCGTGGCCCTGGCCGTTGGTGACCGTGCCGATATAGATGGTGATGTGATCGTTGTCGGTGTCGAACTTCACATCGGCCGTTTCCGGGAAACCGCCGCCGCACTTTTCGACATAGGTCGCCATGCCGATGCCGCGCAGCTTGCCGCGGCTGGCGCTTTCGTCGCGGCGTTTGGCGTAGCCATTCCAATCGGCCCGCTCCATGCCAGCTTCCATGATCGCGGTGAACTCGCCGCTGTCGAACGTATCGCCCAGCGCCGTGGCGTAGGGCAATTGCTCGGGCTTGACGAAGTTGCGCCGGCGAATCTCATCGGGCGACACGCCGAGATCGCGCGCGCACTTATCGACCAGGCGCTCGATGCAATAGATCGCCTCGGGCCGGCCGGCGCCGCGGTAGGCGTCGGTCGGCACGGTGTTGGTGAGCACGCCCTTCACGTTCACCCAAGCTGTCGGAATCGAGTAGAGGCCGTTCAGCATCCCGGTCCCGGCGTCGGTGGGGATGAAGGTACCGAAATGCGACAGATACGCGCCCAAATTGGCGTAGGTCGTCACCCGCAAGCCGAGGAACGTGCCATCATCATCCATCGCCATTTCGGCGCGGGTCACGTGGTCGCGGCCCTGGATGTCGGACATGAAGCCTTCGCTGCGGTCGGCGGTCCATTTGACGGCTCGCTGTATTTTGCGCGCTGCCCACACCACGATCGCCTGTTCGGGATGGGGAAAAATCTTCATGCCGAAGCCGCCTCCCACATCGCCGGTGACGACGCGCAGCTTGTCTTTGCCGATTTTCAGAATCATGTCGGCGACGGCGTCGCGGATCCAGTGGGTGCCTTGCGACGAAGTGTACAGGGTCGAGCGGTCGGACTGGGAATCGTAGTCGGCGGTCGCCGCGCGGGGCTCCATCGAGTTGACGACAACGCGGTTGTTGATCAACTCAAGCGTCGTCACTTTTGTGGCGTTCTTAAACGCCGCGTCGGTGGCTTCCTGGTCGCCCTTGCCCCAGTCGAAGCAGACATTGTTTTTGGCGTCGTCATAGAGTTGCGCCGCGCCGGCCTGGGTGGCGCCATAGGTGTCGGTGGCGGCGGGCAACTCGTTGTAGCCGACGTCGATCAGCTCGGCGGCGTCGCGCGCCTGGAGCAAGGTTTCGCCGACCACCACGGCGACCGGCTGGCCCACATGGCGCACCCGCTCCTGGGCGAGCAGGGGCCGGTAGGTGTCGGTGCGCTCGGTGCCGTCGATGTTCGTAATCGGAATCAGGCACGGCATGGGATCGATATCGTCGGCCGTCACATCCTCGCCGGTTAAGACCAGCAGCACGCCCGGCGCCGACTTGGCGGCGCTCGCGTCGATACCGGTGATTTCGGCATGCGCGTGCGGTGAGCGCAGGATAAAGGCGTAGGCTTGACCGTCGAGGTTGACGTCGTCGGTATAGCGGCCGCCGCCGGTCAGCAGGCGCTGGTCTTCGATCCGCGTGACAGCTTGTCCAATGCCGAATTGGCCCATCTGGCAACTCCGTGATTTTTAGGGCTGAAAAAAGCTCGTAAGCGTGTGCAATGATAAGCGAACTGTCCCCACCGCTCCAGCCTTGCAGGCCGGATAGCGATAAGATTTTTCACCCATCCGGCAGGTTCGTCTGTTGCCGCTTCCCGAAGCGGTGGAGGCCGGTCTGGCACAACACACGTGAATGCGATGGCTGCCCTATAGGCAACACAAAAGCGCGCGTGCTAAAGACGGACGACGAGACAATTCAGCGGAAATGGCCCCATGCTTACGGTCTACGGTCTGAAGACCTGCGATACGACGCGCAAGTCTTTGAAATGGTTGGAGCGGCGGGAAGTGCCCCACCGGTTTCTCGACGTGCGCGCCGACGGCGTCGACTTGGAGCGGCTGACCCTTTGGGCGATGGAAGTGGGCTGGGAAGTGTTACTCAACAAGGGCAGCACGACGTGGCGCGGCCTGCCCGACGTGATCCGCGAAAACGTCACCGAGGATACCGCACTCGCCCTCATGGCGGAGAACCCGACCTTGATCAAACGCCCGGTGATCGAAGTCGATGGCGGCCTGATCGTCGGCTTCAAACCGGCTCAGCAGCGCGAACTCGAAGCCGCGATTTAACTAATTTGGAACCCCATGCTTCGAGACAGCGCATTCGCGCCTCCTCAGCATGAGGTGTTGGTTTGTTCGTCCTCATCCTGAGGAGCAATCTTGGATTGCGTCTCGAAGGGTGGGCGACCGCCATCTAAAGCGGCCACACGATCAGGATCAGCGGCACCGAGACCAGGACGATCAGCGCTTCGAGCGGCAGGCCCATGCGCTACCTTGCGGTGATTGCCTGATTTTCCAAAGCCCGCCATAGTTGCTTTGAAACAATTGAGGGAAGCCACAGGATGGAATGGCTGGTGACGTTCGTCCTGGACTTTTTCGACGTGTTCTTATCAACCATCGCTAGTCTTTGGTCGGTGGTGACGTGGGTATGGTCTTCGTTGATCTGGCTCGGGTTCGTTGGCATCGTTCTTTGGGTTCTGAGTCACAACCAGTCTTACAAGACTTTACTTAGTTGGCTCACAGCGCGGGGCCGTAAGGTGCGATACGAACGGGCGCTTGATTGGAGCCTGACTCGTACTGACAACTTTTTTGGACCTGAATGGTTATGGAGAGCGTTTAGCCGCAGCTTATCCCTGGCTTACATCTATCCTGCTCTCTTTCTGCTGGCGTCCTGGGTTGCCGGAATAAGGCTGACCTTTGCCGAAGATCCGTTTCTCGGTGTACAAACGATTGGTGGGCTGGCGAGGTTCCTGATTGCCGCGGGGCTTATCGTAGCAACCGGGGTTATTGTTCTATTAGTTAGGAAAAATGAAACGATAGCTAGGTGGATGTTGGAGCGGCTGTTTCGCCAACCACAACTGTCAAGCCGGATGCGTTTACTATCGGAAAGTTTCGTTTTAGCGCTCGCGCTCGTATTCGCGTTCGCTGTCTCGATCGCATTCGTACTCGTAGGCGCATCTGCAAGCGTAGGTGCGCCCGTAGCCGCAGTTTCGATGGTAGTTATAATCGTAGTCGTGATCACAGTCGGAGGCATAGTTCCAATCACAACAGCGATGGCCGCCATAGGTGTAGTCGGAGTCACAGCCACAACTATAGGGGCGTTCACAGACGCCGGCGAATTCATACGCGCGGTGTTAGTCCTATATTTAGTTTTGCCGATCACGAATGCGTTTTTCGATTGGCTGTCCTGGGGAGTGACGCGGCGGTTACTTCATCGTCTGAGGCAAGTTAATGGAATCCTCGCGGTCCTCGGTCACGTTGTCGCCGACACCGTTCTTGCGATCTTGTTTCTTGCCGGTTTGTCGGTGGTACTACCGTTTGTTGTCGAAATCGCCAACGCAGCGTTTCACATACTCGCATTGTCACCACTGGAATGGCGGCCGATGTTGACCGCCGTTATCGAGCATCCATTTAGCGCAGGTATCATGGTTAGCGGTATGCTGGTCACAACACTAGTTCCCACCGCGATGCACCTCGGCATGGCATGTATTTCGCTATTTGTGCCTCATTTAGATGTCGAACGGACGGGAGGTTGGTACCCGCTCCGCGCGCACCTCCTGGAATCGGTAACGAACCCGGATGATGATCCCGACCATCTCCAGCGAGGTCATGTAGCAGTTTGGCTGTTTGGGGCGTTTGCGCTGTCTTGGGGAGTGTTGCTCGTGATTGGCGCTTTCGTCTACGCGCTTGTCTCTGCTTTTGGTCCCACCGGTGGAGAGCTTCTTATAATTCTCGCCAATTTCGGCGCGTCTCTGGCAGGTGCTTAAAGCGGCCAGACGATCAGTATCAGCGGCACCGAGACTAGGACGATCAGCGCTTCGAGCGGCAGGCCCATGCGCCAATAGTCGCCGAAGCGGTAGCCGCCGGGGCCCATCACTAGAACATTGTTTTGATGGCCGATGGGGGTGAGGAACGCGCACGATGCGCCGATCGCCGTCGCCATCAGGAACGGATCGGAATTGACGCCCAATTGTTGGGCGATGGCGACCCCGATGGGCGCCATGACGATGGCGGTCGCTGCGTTGTTCATCAGATCGGACAGGGTCATGGTGACGATCAGCAGCACGGCGAGCACGGCGAAGGTGGGCACCGCGCCCGCCAAGCCCACGATGGCTTCGGCGATCAACTGGGTGCCGCCGGTCGCCTGCAGTGCGCCGCCGAGGGGGATCATGGCGCCGAGCAAGACGATCACCGACCAGTCGATGGTCTCGTAGGCTTCGCGCGGCGTGATCCGGTTGAGCAGAATGAGCGCGACGACCGCGCCGGAAAACGAGATATGCACCGGTGCGAGACCGAACGCTGTGGCCAGTACCGCGGCGGCAAAGAGCGCGACGGGCAGCCATATATGCCGGGGCCGGCGTAGCGATAGCCCGCGCTCGGCGAGGGGAAGGCACCCGAGATTGGCGACCACATCGGGCAACACGTCGGCTTCGCCTTGCAGCATAAGGACGTCGCCGGCCTGGAACCGTACGGTTGCCAGGCGCTCGCGCACCGGCTCACCTTGCCGTGCCAGGGCGATCAGGGCTGCGCCATAGCGCCGGCGCAGATGCAGCAGTTGCGCCGAGCGGCCTTCGATGCGGGCGCCGGGCAGCACCACGGCTTCGATCAAACCGATTTCGTCGGAGCGCAGATTTTCGTCGCTCAACTCCGCTTCGCCCGCAAGCTCCAGACCGTTGCCGGCAACCAACTTGTCGAGGACGGCGGGGTCGGTGCGGATTAGCAGGCTGTCGCCGGCACGCAATATGTGACCGCGCAGATGATGTAGGAAGCGGACATCGCCGCGGATCAACCCGACAATGATCGAGCGGTCGTCGGTGCGGTGTTCCAACTCGGCGATCGAGACGCCGATCAAGTCCGAGTCCTCGGGAATGTGTGCCTCGGCAATGTAATCGCGCACTTCGAACAGGTCGGCGGCCGACTTGCGCCCGCTGCGGCCGCGTGGGATCAGCCGCCAACCGATGGTGACGACGAACAAGAGTCCGATCACGGCGATGGGCGCGCCAACCGGGGCGAAATCGAACAACTGAAAGGGTTCGCCGGCGACGTCGGCGCGGAAGGTGGCGATGATGATGTTGGGCGGGGTGCCGATCAAAGTGACCAGTCCGCCGAGGATCGAGCCGAACGATAGCGGCATCAGCAGCGCCGCCGGTTTGCCGCCGAGGCGCAACGCCAGCGGCATCAGCAGCGCCAGCGCGCCGACATTGTTCATGAACGCCGATAAAACCGCGCCGAGACCTGACAGGGTGCCGATCTGGCTGGTTTCGCTGCGCGCCGCGCGGGTTACCAAATTCGCGATATGGTCGAGGATGCCCGAGCTCTGGAGCGTCCGGCTGATCACCAGAACGGCGGCCACCGTGATTACCGCCGGATGGCCGAACCCGGCAAAAGCGTTGGTGGACGGCACCACGCCGACGCCGACAGCCACGATCAGCGCGGTGAACGCCACCACGTCGTAGCGCCAGCGGCCCCACAGGAAAAACACCATGGCAAGGCCGAGGATGGCGAAGATCAGTATCTGGTCGGCGGTCATGGCGGGCAGCCTCTATCCTTCGAGACACCCTTTCGCCTCACCCTGAGAAGGGTCGTTAGGCCCGTCTCGAAGGGCGTGGCGAAAGGGCTCCTCAGGATGAGGACAATTTCCGGTTGAGGCCAGTTGCATCGCTGTTCAGCGCCAGACGAAGAGAAGGGCGGAAACGGCTATCTGCCGTTACCGCCCAGTTGTCACATACTCACAGGGAGGAGAGAAACAAACAGGCACCGTAAAACTGGCAATCAATCAAAAGCCTCTTCCCAACTGCCGCGCGTGGCAGCCTTGGAATATTCGGTGGCGCGGTTTTCGAAGAAATTGGTGTGCTCGACGCCGTTGAGCATTTCCTCCATCCACGGTAGCGGGTTCTTGTCGATGCGGTAGACCGGCTGCAGGCCGAGCTGCATGAGCCGGCGGTCGGCGATGTAGCGGATATATTGTTTGACTTCGCGGGCCTCCAGCCCCTCGATGCCGCCGAGCTCGAACGCCAGATCGATGAACGCATCTTCGTGGGTCACCACGGTCTCGCAGCACACATAAAGGTCGCGCTGGAATTCTTCGGTCCAGATTTCCGAGTTCTCGTCGACGAAAGTGCGGAACAGCTTGATGATCGAGGCTGTGTGCAGGCTCTCGTCGCGCACCGACCAGGTGACGATCTGGCCCATCCCCTTCATTTTGTTGAAGCGCGGGAAGTTCATCAGAATGGCGAAGCTGGCGAACAGCTGCAGGCCTTCGGTGAAAGCGCCGAACATGGCCAAGGTCTTGGCGATGTTCTCGTTGGTGTCGACGCCGAACTCCTGCAGATAGTCGTACTTGTCTTTCATCTGCTGGTATTTGAGGAACGCCGAATACTCGCTTTCGGGGATGCCGATGGTGTCGAGCAGGTGCGAGTAGGCGGCGATGTGCACGGTTTCGATGTTGGAGAACGCCGACAGCATCATCTGCACTTCGGTGGGTTTGAACACCTGCGAATAGTGCTTCATGTAGCAGTTGTTCACTTCCACATCCGACTGGGTGAAGAAGCGGAAGATGTGGGTCAGCAGATTGCGCTCGCCGTTGGTGAGCGTGCGGTGCCAATCTTTCACGTCGTCGGCCAGCGGCACCTCTTCAGGCAGCCAGTGGACGCGCTGCTGCTGCAGCCAGGCGTCGTACGCCCAGGGGTATTTAAAGGGCTTGTACTGAACCCGTTCTTCCAAAAGCGACATCTAATCTAAAACCCCAAAAACAGTCGTTAAATTATTGACAAGCAAGACATTCTTCGTAGTCGTTGACGCTCGCGGCGGCGCGGTCGGCCTCCTCGTCGGTGGTCACGGCGACCATCGGTGAGGTCGAGGCGACGCTCTCCGAGCGCTGCAGCGATTTCGACCGGCAGTAGTAGAGGCTCTTCACACCCTTCTTCCATGCCTGGAAATGAATCTGGTGCAGGTCGCGCTTGTGCACGTCGGCCGGCAGGAACACGTTGAGCGACTGCGACTGGCACACCTGGTCGGCGCGGTCGGCGGCGAGATCGATCACCCAGCGCTGATCGATTTCGAACGCGGTCTTGAACACCGCCTTCTCGTCGTCGGACAGGAAGTCGAGATGCTGCACCGAGCCTTCGTTGGTGGTGATCGACGACCACACCTCTTCGGTGTTCTTGCCTTTCTCTTCCAAAAGGCGGGTGAGCGCCTTCGAGCGCACGTTGAACGAGCCGGACAAGGTTTTGTGGGTGAAGCTGTTCGCTGCAATCGGCTCGATGCCGGGCGACGAGCCGCCGCAAATGATCGAGATCGACGCGGTCGGCGCAATCGCCGTCTTGTTCGAGAAGCGCTCCATAATGCCGTAATCGGCGGCGTCGGGGCAGGCGCCCCGTTCTTCGGCCAGCGCCACCGAAGCGGCGTCGACTTGCGCCTTGATGTGGCGGAACATCTTGTTGTTCCACGCCTTCGCAGTGGCCGACTCGAAGGGCACCATCTGCCCCTGCAGGAACGAATGGAGGCCCATCACGCCGAGACCCACCGAGCGCTCGCGCGCCGCCGCATAGGTGGCGCGCTGGAACGAGTCCGCCGCGTTGTCG
Organism: Alphaproteobacteria bacterium; assembly: GCA_965267185.1. GTDB lineage: Bacteria > Pseudomonadota > Alphaproteobacteria > UBA6615 > UBA6615. The sequence goes on from OZ253937.1 coordinate 336,284, forward strand.
ATGAAATCCTGCAACACATTGTCGAGGAACCGCATGACGTCCTCGATAAAGGTCGGATGGTCCTTCCACTCGAGGTAGGTTTCCAGATTGAGCGACGACAGGCAGCACACGGCGGTGCGTTCTTTGCCCAGATGGTCGGTGCCGGTGGGCAGCGTGATCTCGGAGCACAGGTTCGACGTTTTCACGTTGAGCCCGGCCAGCTTGTGATGCTCGGGAATGCGCTTATTCACCGTGTCGGAATAGACGATATAGGGCTCGCCGGTTTCGACCCGGGCGGTGAGGATGCGGATCCACAACGCGCGCGCCGACACTTTGGCGATCGGCGCGTTGTCTTTCGGGCTCACAAGCGCCCACTCTTCGTCATTCTCGACCGCGCGCATGAAGTCGTCGGAAATCAGCACGCCATGGTGCAGGTTGAGCGCCTTGCGGTTGGGATCGCCGCCGGTCGGCCGGCGCAGCTCGATGAACTCTTCGATCTCGGGATGGCTCACCGGCAGGTAGACCGCCGCCGAGCCGCGCCTAAGCGAACCCTGGCTGATCGCGAGAGTGAGCGAATCCATCACCCGGATGAACGGCACCACGCCCGAGGTCTTGCCGTTGCGCCCGACCTGTTCGCCGATGGAGCGCAGATTGCCCCAATAGCTGCCAATGCCGCCGCCGCGCGCGGCGAGCCACACATTCTCGTTCCACAGATCGACGATGCCTTCGAGCGAGTCGGAGGCCTCGTTGAGGAAACACGAGATCGGCAGGCCCCGTTTGGTGCCGCCGTTGGACAGAACCGGGGTCGCCGGCATGAACCAAAGCTTGGAGATATAGTCGTAGATGCGCTGGGCGTGTTCCGAATCGTCGCCATAGTGGGCCGCGACTCGGGCAAACAGCCGTTGCGGCTCGCCCGCCTCTTCGGGCAGCAGGTAGCGGTCTTCCAGCGTTTCCAGGCCGAAGGCGGTCAATTTGGCGTCGCGCGACGGGTCCATGACGACTCGCGCGCGCTCCGTTTGATAAACGTTCGCCGTGTTGTCGTCCTGGCCGATCAGATCGTTTTCCACAGCCTCATTAGGTGCCGTGGCGTCGCCGATCACTGCCGAATTGCCGTTTTGATGCTCTTTATTCAGGGTATCCTTGTGTGCCAGGCCGGATACCTCTTCATCTACAAACACCTTATCCACAGCGCTTTTTCTCGCCGAAACGCCCGCAGATCCATCCATACGTAATGCCCCCTTGAAAACAGTAACCAGGTCGTCCACACGGTGTGGGTAATTTCCTGGGAATAGTCTGAATAGCTCTACAACATGTAGTCGCGAGGAATGAGTGTAACACTAAATATTGACCTTTTGTCACCGTGAACAATACGAGAACATTCTAGAGATTCGCAATTTTTCGTCAACCGAATCGGGTGAAAAACCCATGCAAGCCAATAGTTTGCGCCGCTCCAAAATAAATTTGTCACGAACCGGGCCGAAATGCCGCTATTTTGCGGGCAGCCCTATTTAGAACCCTATATCTAGGGGCTGAAACAGCGCGAAATTGGCGGTAACCGGCAGATGTGCGGACGCTTCGGACTGCTTCATCCCTGGACCGATATGTTCCAGGCCTACTCGATTATTTCCTCGCCGCTGAACCTGCCGCGGCGGTTCAACATCGCGCCGACTCAGCCCATCGTCGCGATCACCGGCGCGCCGGCCGCCGAATCGGGGGACAGGAGGCGCGGCACCATCGCGACCTTGTTCCGCTGGGGCCTGGTGCCGTCCTGGGCGAAGGATATTTCGGCCGGCGCCAAGACGATCAACGCGCGCGCCGAAACCGTTGCCGAGAAACCGTCCTTCCGCGCCGCCTTCCGCCGCCGGCGCTGCCTCATTCCCGCCAGCGGCTTCTACGAATGGCAGAGCCAGCCGAAAGGCCCCAAGCAGCCGTTCTGGATTACCGCCGCCGATGGCGGGCTGCTCACCTTCGCCGGATTGTGGGAGAGCTGGATGTCGCCCGACGGCGACGAGCTGCAAACCTGCACCATCGTCACCACCACCGCGAACGAGTCGCTGGCGCCGATTCATCACCGCATGCCGGTGATCCTGGCGCCCGCCGATTTCGCGGCGTGGCTCGATGTCGGCGACGGCAAGAACGATTTCGGCACCGACCTATCGGTCGTGCAAAGCTTATTGCGCCCGGCGCCCGACGGCGCCACCACTGCCTGGCCGGTCTCGACCCGTGTCAACAACGTGCGCAACGACGATGAAAGCCTGGTGGAACCGGCCGAGCCTATCTCTTCTGATTCACAGACCGACGATGACGGCGATAAGGGCCCGCCCGACTCCGGTCAGGGCGATCTGTTTTCGTGATCGGGCCGGGAGACTCGATTAAAGATCGAACGTCCAGTAATCACCCCTTTACAGCCGCTCCAAAATCTCTCGCCGCCGCGTGGCCGCTTCGGCTTCGGTGATCAGACCTTTTTCCAGAAGGTCTTGGATTTTCCTAAGCCGCGTTTCGGTATCGTTTCCGCCGGTTTGCTTAGCGTGCGGACGTTCTTGCGCTGGAGTTTTTGCGGCGAGCGCTTTGTTGGCGGAGGTGCCGACCTGGAATGTTATCGGCCTTCCGTTTCCGTCCGTGCCCTCGCCGTTTCCATCCTGCTCGCTATTCATCTGGTAGGTGCCCGAGGCGGTTAAGCCGCTATCGCAGCGCATGAACCAGATGCCGAAGGGAGGTTGGGCTGTGCGCCACTCACCGCCTTTGGTCTGCCATCTGCCGGTGCAGTCACCTACATCTCCTTGCAGCTTCGCCGAAATCTTTCCCTCCTGGCCAAGCGTAGAGGTCGCGAGTGTTCCGGACGCAAGCTCGCTGACGCCCTCCCAATTGAAGGCGACAGGGAAGGACACCGGCGTTCGGCTGCCGCCGGTGGCGCCACTTTGACGGGGTTTCGATGGGGTTTGACTCGATGTGGCGACAGTGCTTGCTAAAGTCGTTGGTTTTGGCAGATCGTAGCGTTTCAGTCTCGCGATCGGCCGACCGTCTTTCTTGATCTTGGAGAGATAATGTGCGCTCAGCGCGATGGCTTCGGTGGCGTTGCCGCCGACTGGAGCACAAGAGACCGAACGTGCGTAATAATCACCATATGTGCCAAAATATCCTTCGCTATAAAACTCCTCGTCGATATAGACGAGACCAGCGCACATTGCGCCGGTCGGAACCCAGCGATAGGTGACGATTATGAGGTTCTTTGAGATCTTTTCAGAACTTTGAATGTCGCAGTTTTGAACGTTTTTGGGGCTGCAGATCAGCCGGGACGCAGCATCTTCGTTGAATTCTGCAGATTGGTAATGCGATCCGGAGGGAAGTTTGTCATAGATGAGGGCAGAGTTATCGAAGCGCCAATACTCTCGGTAGCTATTGTTGCCGATAAATCCGGCGCTAACGCTAACTAACCGCCTGCCTTCAAGTGGAATTTGCAGCAACGCATCAGTGGTATCGATCGTATCGTACCGATACTTGCCCAAATGAGCGCCACCAGTTGACTTGATCTCCACTTCCGCGGCGGATGCCGAGAGGCTCAACGCGGCCAAAATTAGTGCTGCTATGCTCCAACGAAGGATCATTTTTCGCTCTCCCGTACTGGTTGATAGAAAGCGTAGCACCAATCCGCAATAGGCGAAAACCGGCGCTGGAACCTGCAGATTTCGGGCGCCGTTAACCAAAACAGCGGTGCCTCACCGGCAAAAATGGTGGCGGAAGGGCTTAGCCAACACTGATCGCCAGGGTGCGGCTGATCTCCGATAGGCTGCGCCCGCTTTCGGCGCGCCATTCGTTGAAGGCGGTTTGTACGGCCTTGAGGTCGCGTTGCGAGGTGGGATTTTTGTCGACCACGCCCTCGGCGATGAGCGCGGCGACCACGTCGCGCGACATGATCGGCGTATCGAGGCCGGCAAAGCGCAGGAAGTACTGACCCGACGCGCCGCCGAGCCGGCTGCCGCGTTTCTTCAGTAGGGTCCACAGGCTGACCATGTCGTCGACCGGCCAGTTGGCGAAGAATTTGCCCGCGCTGCCATGTTCCTCGGCCAAGTCCAAAACGAAACGAGCGTTGTCGCGGGTGGAGAGAATCTTTTTCGCGTGGCGGATGATGGCGGGGTTGCGGGTCAGCGCGTCGATATCTTCGTCGTTCAGCGCAACGATCCGGCGCGGCTCGAAACCGAAAAAAGCTTCCTCGAAGCCCTCCCACTTCTGCTCGACCACCTTCCAGGAAAAACCGGCGTTGAACACGCACTTGGTCATGCCGGCGAGATAGCGGTGGTCGGGCGTCGCCGCCAACTCAGCCGCCGTCTTCGGCTGCGGCAACAGCGCGTCGAGTTCCTCGGCACCGCCGCGAAGCTTCGCCGCGCGGTCGTAGATGTCTTGAAAACGCCCCATCGTCTCTGTCCCCAAATTGTCGCGAGAAGAAACTTAGGCCGTAAGGGGTAATTTTCCAGGTGGGTCGGAGTCCCGGATTGGTGGGCGCGGCTGGATTTGAACCAACGACCCCTCGCATGTGAAACGAGTGCTCTACCACTGAGCTACGCGCCCCGCGCGACGGCGGATAACCGCTGGGTCTATAGGGGGAGCCGATCCGCCGAGTCAAGCGCCGCCCGCGCGCTTAAGCTGTTGGAGTCGCGCGAGTGTGCTAGCCTAAAGCGGATGCACTTGAGGTTGCGACATACCGCCATCGCCGTAGCGCTCGCCGCCGGTCTGGCCGTTCCCTGGACGGTGGGACTGCGGGCGGATGGTGCTGCGCCCGTCGAGCGGGCGGCGGTGCCCATGCCGGCGCATACCGAAAGCGCGGGTGGCGACGGCTTCGCTCTGTCCTACGACGTCTACAAAAGCGGATTCCGGGTGCTGACGCTCGATTTTGATGTGGCGCTCGGAGAGGGCCGCTACCGCACCGATGCGAAGCTTGAATCCGCCGGCATCATTGGCTGGCTGTTCGAATGGCGGCTTGAGGCTCTGAGCGATGGCCTCTTGGAAGACACCGACGTGGTTCCGCAACGTCACCGTTTTGCCAACCGTTGGCGGGGGCGGGGACGTTCGGTCGAGATCGGCTACCGGGCGGGCGTCCCGGCCGACGTTCGCGCCGACCCGCCCTACGGCAATGACGCGGCGCGTGCCGTGTCGCCCGATATGCTGCCGGGCTCGGTCGACCCCATGAGCGCGGCGACCGCGATCGTGCTGGCAAACGCGACCGGGCCGCTATGCCCGCCGACGATCCCGGTTTACGACGGCCGCCGCCGCTACAACGCCTTGCTCGCGCCGCTGGGGACGAAGGACTTGAAACCGAGCAACGTCGCCGCGTTCAGCGGCCCGGCCGAGGGGTGCCGCTTGGACTTCGAACGGATCGCCGGTTTTAAACAGGGCGACGACCGGATGAACAAAATGAGCGTCGATATCTGGCTGGCCGATATTGGTACGGGGGCTAAGGTGCCGGTGCGCCTGGAACTCGACACGCCGTGGGGCATCGGGTTCGCCCATCTCGCGTGGGCCCGGAACGCGAACGGAGCGCTTCTGTTCGGCGAAACGGAGTAGGCGCCAACCTCATCCTTCCAGGCGCCGCGCGACGCCTCCCTACAGAGTTAACGATGCGTTAGCACGGGCGTTCTAACGTCCGGTAGGACACGGCCTCTGCCCGGATTTTGTAATAATTTCGAACAATTCGTGTCTTGGATGGAGTCACACCGCTGTGGCAGTGTCCGCCCGTCTGGTCCGGGGTAGTTTTGGGGGCTCTTCCGGGAAACGGTTTGAAGCCACCTGTATGCACGATGATGCCTGACACGCCTGTTGCCGCCCTTATTCTCGCTGCCGGTCTCGGCACGCGCATGAAATCGGACCGCCCGAAAGTGATGCATCCGCTCGCCGGACGGCCGATGGTGTCGCACCTGCTCGGCACCGTGGATGCGCTGACCCCCGACCGTGTGGCCGTTGTGGTCGGCCCTGGCATGGACGAAGTTGCCACCGCCGTGGCGCCCCATCCGACGTGCATCCAGCACGACCGGCTGGGCACCGGCGATGCGGTCAAGGCCGCCAAAGACGAACTGGAAGGTTTCACCGGGCCCGTCCTGGTGCTCTATGGCGATACTCCGCTGGTCAAAATAGAGACCATGCAGGCCGCCGCCGAGGCGTGCGCGAACGGCGCGGCGGTCGTCGTTGTTGGCTTCCGGCCTGCCAAGGCTGGCGACTATGGCCGGCTGGTCACCGACGACAGCGGTGCGCTGCTCGAAATCGTCGAAGCCAAGGACGCCACCGAGGAGCAGCTCGAAATCGGGCTGTGCAATTCCGGGCTCATGGCGATTTCCGGCGAGCATCTGTTTGCGATGCTCGATGAGATTGGCACCGACAACGCTAAGGGCGAGTACTACCTGACGGATATCGTCGCCATCGCGCGGGGCAGGGGCCTTGATACTGCCGTGGTCGAGGCCAGCGACGCCGAGCTGATGGGGATCAACAGCCGCGGTGAACTGGCGGTGGCGGAAGCGGTCGTGCAGTTCGAATTGCGCGCCCGCGCCATGGCCGGTGGGGCGACCCTGGTCGATCCGTCGACGGTCTGGCTCTCCCACGACACGGAGCTCGGCCGCGATGTCACGGTCCATCCCAACGTCGTCTTCGGGACCGGGGTAACGGTCGGCGACGATGTGGAGATCAAATCCTACAGCCATCTCGAAGGGGCAATGGTGGCGGCAGATGCCGTGATCGGCCCGTTCGCGCGCTTGCGGCCGGGCGCCGACATCCGCGCAGGCGCGCGGGTCGGCAACTTCGTCGAGATCAAGGCGGCGGTGCTCGGTGAAGGCGCCAAGGCGAACCATCTCAGCTATATCGGCGACGCCACGGTAGGCGCGGAGGCCAATATCGGCGCCGGCACCATCACGTGTAATTATGACGGCTTCGACAAATTCCAAACGGTGATCGGCGCCAATGCCTTCATCGGCTCGAACACCGCTTTGGTGGCGCCGGTGACGGTGGGCGACGGCGCCATCGTCGCTGCCGGCAGCACGATCAGCCGGGATGTCGAGGCTGACGCGCTGGCGATTGAGCGCGCGCCACAAGCCGATAAGCCCGGCTGGGCGTTGTCGTTCCGCGAGCCACGCCAGGCGGCCAAACTCAAGAAAGCGAAAGGTTAGCCGAACATGTGCGGCATTATCGGTATTCTGAGTTCCGGCGACGTGGCGCCGCAATTGCTCGACGGCCTGAAGCGCCTCGAGTATCGCGGTTACGATTCCGCCGGCATCGCTACCTTGGTCAACGGCCATATCGACCGGCGGCGTGCCGAGGGCAAGTTGGTCAATCTCGAAGCCGAGCTCGATGCGCGCCCGCTTCCCGGCGATGTTGGTATCGGCCATACGCGCTGGGCGACCCACGGTGCGCCTGTCGAGATCAACGCCCATCCCCACGCCACCCACCGGGTCGCCGTGGTGCATAACGGCATTATCGAGAACTTTCAGACCCTGCGTGCCGAGCTCGCGGCGGCCGGCCACAACTTCGAAAGCGATACCGACACCGAAGCGATCGCCGCGCTGATCACGCGCGAGCTTGACGATGGCGCATCGATTCCCGAAGCAGTATCGGCGACCCTCAAACGGCTCGAAGGCGCGTTTGCGCTGGCGATTATTTTCTCCGGCGAACACAACATGATGGTCGGCGCCCGCCGCGGCAGCCCGCTGGCGGTGGGCTATGGCGACGGCGAGATGTTTCTCGGCTCCGACGCCCTGGCACTGGCGCCGCTCACCAAACAGATTTGCTATCTCGAAGAGGGCGACTGGGCGCTGGTGACGCGCAACGGTGCGTCGATCTTCGACGAAGGCGGCGTCGCGGTGGAGCGCGAAATCCGCGAAACCGAGCTGTCGGGGGCGCTGATCGGCAAGGGCACCTACCGTCACTTCATGCAGAAGGAAATCTTCGAGCAACCGGCGGTGGTCGGCGATACGCTGCAAAGCTTCGTCAACGCCACCACCCGCGAGGTGAGCCTGCCGGCCCTGCCCTTCGATCTGGCCACCGTGCCGCGCATCACCGTGGTCGCTTGCGGCACGGCGTGCTTTGCCGGCTGGGTCGCCAAATACTGGCTCGAGCAGGTCGCGCGCATCCCGGTCGAGATCGACGTGGCATCGGAGTTCCGCTACCGCGAGGCGCCGATGCCCGAGGGCGGCGTGGCGCTGTTCGTCAGCCAGTCGGGCGAGACCGCCGACACCCTGGCGGCGCTGCGCCACTGCCGCAAAATGGGCCAGCATGTGGTCTCGGTGGTTAATGTGGCGGAAAGCTCGATCGCGCGGGAGTCCGACGTGGTGCTACCGACCCTGGCGGGGCCGGAGATCGGCGTCGCTTCCACCAAGGCGTTCACCACGCAGCTCGCGGCGCTGGCCTGCTTCGTTATCGCCGCCGCTAAGGCACGGGGATCGATCGACGGCAAGCGCGCCGCCGAACTGGCCGGGGCGCTCACTGAGGTGCCCTCGCGCATGACCGAGGTGCTCAACCACGACGAAGATTTACGCGCCATCGCCGCCGATATCGCCGAGGCGCGCGATGTGCTCTATCTCGGCCGCGGCACCGCGTTTCCGATCGCTTTGGAGGGTGCGCTCAAGCTCAAGGAAATTTCCTACATCCACGCCGAGGGCTACGCCGCCGGCGAGATGAAGCATGGCCCCATCGCGCTGATCGACGAACACGTCCCGGTGATCGTGTTGGCGCCGCCGGACGCGCTGTTCGACAAAACGCTATCGAACGTGCAGGAGACCATCGCGCGCGGCGGCAAGGTGGTGTTCCTCTCCGACAAGGCAGGCGCGGCGCGCATGAAGGATCAGGCGTGGTACAGCGTCGAGATGCCACGGGTCGACGATTTCGTCGCCCCGCTTCTCTACGCCATTCCGGTGCAACTGCTCGCCTATCACACGGCGGTGGTTAAAGGCACCGACGTCGACCAGCCGCGCAACCTGGCGAAAAGCGTCACGGTAGAGTAGGGGCGTTTCCCTTTTTGCTTTTGCTCGCCCGTGGCAAGCAATTATGCTGTGCTGCGGCGACGAAACGATAGGCGAGATAGCGTGCTAACCACGGTTTCCGACATTTCGGTGAACCAGACCATCTGGCGGCTAAACGAAACCGACACCGCGTATGACGCAGCTGTCTTGATGACCGAGCGGGATATCTCCGCTGTGCTTATCTACGACAAAGACGAACGACTGGTGGGGATTGTTACGGAACGCGACATCGCCCGCCGCGTCGTTGCGGAGGGCCGCGATCCCAAATCAACGGGCGTACGCGACATGATGACGCGCGACGTCGAGACAATAGAGCCTGGCGAGAGTAACAACCGGGCGCTACGCATTATGCAAGCGCGGCGAATTCGTCATTTGCCGATTGTCGAAGAGGGACGTGTGGTCGGGATCGTATCGATGCGAGACTTAAGACGGTCCCGGGCTCAGACTTTCCCTCGCAATGTTGGTCGGGTTTTACGTCGAACATTTCGCAAACGAGCGGCGTGAGTTTGGTAATCGTCAGCGCGAGACCGTTGCGAGAGAACGTTCATAGCACTGGGGCGGCGGGTAATATCTGCACTTTCGTGCTATTCGGAGTCGTCGTAGCCACCATCGTCATCACCTCCGCCGGCGTCGCTTCCGTATCTTTGCAATTCATGGAATGGTACACGTTCCTCGATCGATTGAGCAGTTAGATTGAGCAGGCGCTCGGGCCGCAGAAATGTTAAGCGGACGCCTTTCCCAATAGGCAATTCTGGGACGGAGTCGTTGCCGTCAATTTTATCTTCATCACGCAGCGAGTGCAGTTCACGCTCGAATAATTTCGTTTGTTCGGGCAGTAGGCCGATATCGATGACGGTGGCACTTTCATGGCTACCGAACCAGTCGGTGCTGGATTGAACGGTATTCGCGAAGGCGAGACCCCGCGGTGTTAGATCGTGCACAACGAAGACATCGAGCTTTGGTTGTCTTCGTAAGTTTTGGAACAGATGACGCTGGTCTCCGGTAGGGATATCGCATCCACCCATTACAACGCAGTTGTTTTCGAGGTGAAACTCATGGACCAAATAAAAGCGTGCATATTCGGGATTCTCGCAGAGCAGTAGGCGGGCTGCGGGCTGCCCATCCAATACAACGGTGGTATCGCCTTCGCCCGGTGCGGACACGGATTCGCTTATCTTATGGGTCGGCGGGTTGATCCGCTCGTAGGCTCGTATCGCGTGGATAACATTGCGCGGGTTGGTATGGGGCCGCCCAAGTGCAACTGCGGTAAGCCCGGCTACGAGTGCGATAGCAACAAACAACACAAATATGTTGAAACCAGTGAATACGAAAACGATCAGGGAAACGGCAATCGTTCCCATTACTCCGAGTGCACTCGCGATCCTTTTAGGATCATTTGGCGGCGATGACCGACGGCGAACTTCGTAAAAAAGGTGATCTTCGAGATAGTAGTAGGCCTTGTTCTTGGAGACCCCGTCGATGCAACGCTTGATAAAAAAATCCGTTGCTCCGTCGGTTTGTGGACTTAGTGCCACCCGGTGTCCGCAATTGGGACATTGGCCCAGCGAATACTTGCCTGTGTCCGGCTCTTTCGCCTTGTGATCGCAGTTCACACAACGCAACGATGAAATCCCCTGGTCCAAGCCGAAAATACACAATGAACTCACTGTGGAAGGGTCTATCCTAACCCATGGTGACTTACGACGAACTGTAATCTTGGATTGCCTTAAATGTCCGACCTCCTGGGTGCTTGGTCGCTAACCGACCGGTTGGCCCTAAAACAGATTTCAGAGGGAGATAAGCGGGCGATGATGTCCCATCTGCCAGGTCATGCGGGTGGCTTGACGGAATTTGCACAAGGCCGAGCCTGGATTGTGGCATCCCGGAGCAAATTGATTGGCCAGGGAGCGCAATGTTTGGCGTTCGAAGGATTGATCGTGCCAGCGCAGGATGAAAGACGGCCGCTTGACTATTTATTCCGCGATTACGCGACCAATAAACCGGACGACGTAAAACCCGAGGGCCATTACGCGCTAGCGCTTGCGTTACCCGGCGGGGACGGTCTGGTGCTGCTGCGCAGCCTGTCCGGAGGTGAGCGCCTCTATTACACCCAAGTTGGGGATGTTGTGCTCTTCGCGTCCTCGATCCGTCCGATCCTGGCTCACTCTGGGATACGTAGACGATTCAATTGGCCAACGGCAAACCAGGTGTTGGTGAGCGGTCTTTCGCTGTTCGGAACCGCTACCCTTGTTAAGGGCGTAGACGAGGTTCTTCCGGGTCACACTCTGAAATTAGCGCAAACCGTCGGGCGCCAACGCTGGCATTGGCAGGGGTTGTTGGAACCGCCCGAGGGCGACATTGCCACGTTGGCGAAAACATACAGAGACCGCCTCACACATGATGTGGAACGTGCGATCGGCAACGATTCGACAGTCGCAGTTACGCTATCCGGTGGCATCGATTCGTCGGCGATCGCTGCGGCGGCGGTCGATGTCGTCGGCGCCAAGAACGTCGTTGCGATCACCTACGAATTTGACGACCGCGCGCATTACACGGAGACACACTATGCGAGCGAAGTGTGCTGTGCGCTCGGCATAACGGATCATCGGATATTTCAACTTGGTTTTCGCGAATTTCTGCAGGCTATACCCGAAGCGATGTGGCGCGCAGAAAGCATTGTGCATTGGCCGAAGGCGTTCATGCTCACTGCCAATCGGCAGATTCGTGATTATGGTTTCAGCAAATATCTGTGTGGATTTGGGATCGGTAGCCACATGGCATATTTCGAAGATCTCGCCAACGCCGTGGGCAGCGTGCCCTTTCTCAGCGAAGCTCTAACGAGCTGGACCCACCAATATTCGCGACCTGTACGCTGGCGGCGTCATCTCGGAAAGGTTCACCCCGCGCTCGAACCTGCCTATCCGCGATTGCGCTACCTTGTTCTAACCATATTGCGGAACAAGGGGCTTATCGGCTCGTTCGCCTCCTATTTTCCTGCCGAAATACGGCCGCTCTTGGATGAAGACATCGACCTTTCGAGGACCGAGCCTTACGGCGATGAGCTTTCGCTCATAGAGCAGTTGCGTGAGCATAGTTTTGCTCATCTCCTGTCGTGTATCGATGTGACGCGCTGGGAGAAGCCTCTACGTGAGGTTGGCGCGTCACGAATTTCACCCGCGCATTTCGCCAACAGTTTGCCATACTCCTATCTTCCGCCTCATCCGCCGCCGGCGTTTTGGTCGCACGACCGGCGGCTTCGGCCGGGTAAACTGCTGCTTAGGGAGGCCATGAAAAACACTCTGCCGGACTCCGTACTTTACCGACGGAAAAAGTGGGACCACGCCGTGGTTTCGCCGCGGTGGATGAAAGCCGGATTGCGTTGGATACGCGATGCGCTCCCGAACTCCGACCGGTATTTAGGGATCCGGGATGAAGCCTATTTGAAAGCAATCAGGGCCTTAGCACCCCGCGCACCTCAGGCGTCAGTGACTGCATTGCGGCTTTGGCACCGCATGTTTATCGAGCTGCCTTTGACGAACGAACCGCCGAGTTGGGAGAGTATTGGGGTTAGGCAAAGAGATTCCGCTGAAGCCTAGGCGCAAAAATGCATGTTGACACCTATGTGGACCAGCCGCGCAACCTGGCGAAAAGCGTCACCGTGGAGTAGGGGAGCCTGGCGGCTCCGCCTGCCCGGAAAGCGCTTTAGTACTTTTTGAACGGCAGGAACTTGCCATTCATCGTAACGACGACGCGGTCCCCCTTGGGATCTTCGGCCCGCTCGACATGCATCTCGAAATCGATAGCGCTCATGATGCCGTCGCCAAATTCGTCCTCGATGAGTGCCTTCAACGTTGTGCCGTAGACCTGAGTTATCTCGTAGAATCGGTAGATTAGCGGGTCCGTCGGCACTGTCATGCCAAGAGAACCGCGCGAAGGTATCTCTGCCAGCATTGCCGCTTCGGGCATGTCGAGAACCTCGACGGCATGTGCCGTTGCATCCTCGGGCAGCGCCATTTGACCCATGACCGCTGACGTTGCAAACACCGGCGACATGCCGATGGCTTCGGCGAAAGCCTTTAGAGACATATTCTTTTCGGTGAGGCGCTTGCGGATCGCTTCGCTTAATTCCTGACGTGTCATGTTGGCTTCTCTCTCGGTGTTCGGATTTGGTTTTCGGATTTTTCTACAACGCGGCGCGCTCGGCCTCTGTTGCGTTCGGGGTTTGCAAAACGGGTGGCTCGGCCACGGGGGAGGGCGATGTAATGCCCGGCTCGACGATTGGCGGGTGGCGCGGGTCGTAGTCGCTGCCGGCAATTTCGGCTTCGAAAGTACGCGAACGCGAAACCAGGAAGTCGAGCAGATGGTTGCGCAGGGGGTAGTAGTGCGGATGGCGGTGCATCGCCTCGCGCTGACGTTCGCGCGGTAGTGGGTTTTTAACGACCTCGGCGATTTTTGCCGACGGGCCGTTGGTCATCAGCACGATCTTATCGGCGAGGAAAATTGCCTCGTCGATATCATGAGTGATCATGAACGAGGTTTGCCGCGTCTCGGCGCAGATGGTCAGCAATTCATCCTGCAGAGTCCCCCGGGTCAGTGCATCGAGAGCGCTGAACGGCTCGTCCATCAGCATCACCCGCGGTTGAATGGCGAAGGCGCGGGCAATGCCGACGCGTTGGCGCATACCGCCCGATAGTTGGGACGGCTTTTTGTCCTCGTTGCCGGTCAACTTGACCAGATCGAGATACTTCATGCAGTGATCGTGCAGCTCGGCACCGCCCATCTGCGGCCACTTCGAACGCGCCGCAAAGGCGACATTGCCGAGTACGGTCATCCACGGCATTAGCGCATGGCTCTGGAAAATTACCGCGCGATCGAGGCTGGGGCCGGTAATCTCGCCGCCGTCGAGGATAATGCCGCCCTCGCTGCCCACTTCCAATCCGGCGAGGATATTGAGCAGGGTGGTTTTACCGCAGCCGGAATGGCCGATAACGCAAACGAACTCACTTTCGTCGATATGTAACCAGATATCGTCGAATACCGTCAGCTCATCTTCGCCTTTCGGATTGGGGTAACGCTTGGTAAGGGCTTCGACGCTGATCAGAGGCCGGGTATTGGACATGTCGTTCTCCGGTTAGTCGGCGTAAGTAACCATCCGCGTCAACCGAGCCAGCGTCTGGTCGAGAACCAGGCCGAACAAGCCAATGAACAAGATGGCGACAATGATGTTGGTGATGGAGAGATTGTTCCACTCGTTCCAAACGAAGTAGCCGATGCCGGTGCCGCCCACGAGCATTTCGGCCGCGACGATCACCAGCCACGCTATGCCGATGGAGATACGCATACCGGTCATGATTGTCGGCGCGGCGGCTGGCAGGATCACCAGTAAGGCCGTACGCAGACGTCCGGTTTCCAGCGTCTTGGCGACGTTCAGCCATTCGCGCCGCACCGAGGTGACGCCGAAGGCTGTGTTCACCAGCATCGGCCAGAGGGAACAAATAAAAATGACGAAAATCGCCGATGTGGTTGAATCCTTGATTGTAAAGAGAGCCAGCGGCATCCAGGCAAGCGGTGAAATCGGCTTGAGAATCTGAATAAACGGATCGAGAACCCGATAAGCCAACGGCGACATGCCGATAAAGAAGCCAAGCGGTATTGCGACCAGTGCTGCAACAAAGAATCCAGTCAACACGCGCAGTAAGGAGAAGCCGAGTTGAATGCCGATGCCCTTGTCGTTCGGGCCGGCATCGTAAAACGGGTCGGTTACATGGTTCCAGATTTCCACCGCGATTGTGCTTGGTCCGGGCATTGCCGAAGCGCCTTTAGCCGTCGCGCCCATTAGTTTGGCGTATTCAGGGTCCATGCCGGCGGTGCTTGTCGCACCGCCGGACACGGCCAGCTCCCAGATACCCATAAACAGGGCGAACAGCGCCACCGACAACAAGGCGGCGCGGATCGGGAGTGCCAGAGTCATGCGGCCCTGCCGATCGCGAAGCTTTTGGCGTAGGCGTCCGCTTCTGCGGGATCGAATGTCCTGCCCATGATCGTGTGGCTGGTGTAGGTGGTGCTGGGCGCCTCGAGGCCCATCTCCGCCATCACTTCCTGGGCGCGGGTGGCCATGTAGACCTCTTCGGCAACATCCGTGTAGTTGATGTCGCCGTCGATGTAGCCCCAGCGTTTCATCTGGGTGAGGATCCACACCGCCATCGAGTGCCAAGGGAAGGGGTCGAAACCGATGCGGTCCGGTTCCTTGCGAATGTTACCCAAACCGTCGGCAAACGTGCCCGTCAGTACCTGATTGACCACTGTTTCCGGCTGGTTGAGGTAGTTCTTGGGTGAGATAGCCTTCGCCACTTCGGAGCGATTGCCAGGCTCGTTGGCGTACTGCGTGGCCTCGATGATTGATTTGTAAAGCGCGAGGAAAGTATTCGGCATTTCGGTGACGAACTCTTTGCTCGCGGCGAAGGCGCAGCACGGGTGGTTTTGCCAAATTTCCTTGGTCAGAAGATGAATAAAGCCGACCCCGTCAAAGACGGCGCGCTGGTTGAACGGATCGGGCGCCAGATAACCATCGACATTTCCGGCGCGCAGATTGGCAACCATTTCGGGTGGCGGCAGCACGCGAATCTGGATGTCTTTGTCGGGATCGAGTCCGTGCTCGGCGACGTAGTAGCGCAGCAGGAAGTTATGCATCGAGTAATCGAACGGAACGGCGAAGCGGAAGCCTTTCCACTGTTTGGGATCGCGCTTGTCTTTGTGCTTCATCGCCAGTGTGATGGCCTGGCCGTTGATGTTTTCCACCGCGGGCATCGTCCACGGTGTCGCCGTCGAACCGGCGCCGACGCTAATCGCCAGCGGCATTGGCGTGAGCATATGCGCGGCGTCGTATTCCCCCGACAGCGATTTATCGCGGGCGACCGCCCAGCCGGCGGTTTTGATCACCGATACGTCGAGACCGTGTTTCTCGTAGAAGCCCATCGGGTGGGCCATGATGATGGGTGTCGCGCAGGTAATCGGCACGAAGCCGACATCGAGCTTGGTCTTTTCCAATTTGCCCTTGGTTTCCGCCGCCAGTGCTTTAGCCGCTTCGAGCGGGAAAATTTGCGATACGGCTGCCAGCGCGGTGCCGCTACCGACGGCGCGCAGAAAATTGCGGCGATTGGCGTCGCCGCCGAAGATCCCGGTGAGCACGGCGGTTTCGACGCAACGTGCCGTCAAATCGTCGACGTCCGCCGTCTTCGGGTCGAGGGTGTCTTCGGTTGTGTCATTGGCCGACGCCGTCAACGCGTCGTCGTGTTCCGCTTGACTGGCATGGGCACCGCACGAACATCCACCACCGGCTTTCTTCGTGGGGTCGAACGGATCGCTAAAAGCTGCCATGGAAATTCTCCTTTGCCGTTTCGATGCACCGGCAATCACGATGACTGTCGGGTTACGTAATGCTGCGGTGCAACATACGTGCCAAAGAAGGAATTCCCCTGAATTGTTGCGTTTTCGCGGGTATTTTATGTGTTCCGGAAACCCGTTGTTGCGATGCAACGCACGATGCGTAGGCAGACCGCCCAAAAATTGGACGGCCAGAAAACGCCTTAGTAGGAATTTGGAAATGACGCGCGCGATCTTTGGCGCCACCGGTTCGCGATGCGACGAACATGGCGATGTCTGATCCGGGCCGTCGATAATTTGTCTAGACGCGGCTCAGCTTAAAGATTCTCGGTGATTGAAGTCGCCAACATTCTCGTCAACGCGCGGCGCGCTCGAACTGGCTGTTGCTCACCTATCGCATGGCGGTCAAAGGTACGGACGTCGACCAGCCGCGCAACCTGGCGAAAAGCATCACGGTGGAGTAGGGGTGCGGGTGCTTCGGCCCGCGTCAGTCGCGACTTTCTGAGCCGTGGTCTACCGCCAGATCCAATACGCGCCGTTGTGACGCCGGCGCCGCGAGAGCACACCAAATCCAAGTAGCCCCAGAGCGAACAGGCCAAAGGTGCCCGGCTCGGGAATCGTCGCGGCTACGTGCTCGACGATAGGATCTTGGGTCACGGTCACTTCGCCGCCGTCGACGAAGGTCAGGCCGGTCACGAAGGCCAAGGGGTCCGTGGGGTCGAGTCCTTCGTCGGTATCGATTTCGAGAATCGAGAAACTCGAAAGGCCTTCCGCGACCACCGCCAGCAAATCGAACTCGACGCCAGCGAGCAGCGCAAATAAGCCATGGATACCCAGATCGAGGGTGAATTCCGAATCGCCGTTGGGCAGCGCCTCCGGCACGAGGACGGACGCGAAGTTGGGCCCCGACGTCACCGCGTAGTCGTAGCCGGTGGCCACGTCGGGATCGATAAAGAACGGCACCGTGTGGTCGGGCGGCGTGAAGGTGAACGAGAAGCCGCCCGGCGTTATTACCGTCGGCAGCAGCGGGTCGTCAGCCGAGCTTCCCGGCGGCGGTGCTCCGACCGGTGAGAGGGCATAGGTCCAGATATCTCGTGACGCGGAAAACCCTCCGAATACAGGGTCGCCGCTAAAATTCCAAACCGTGCCCACACCCGCCACGCCGCTGGGCACGGCAAAACCGGGAATGACCGGAACGGTGTCTACGGTGTCGGGGCTTACCACAAGGCCGCTGGAGGTGATTACCGTCACCCCGCTAAACGATTGGATTTCACTGTGTTGCAATAACCCGTCACCGCCGACTCCGTCGTCGAAGCGAATGGTGAAATCGGTGAGTACCCCGGTCACACCCGGTAAAGAATGGCCAGGGACGGCAAGCGATGTCGCTTGCAGATCGAACAGAATGGCGTGAGCCGGCCCACTGGCGCCAGCGGCCGCTAATCCAAAACCCAACGCGGCTGCCAGAAGTCCGCGAATACCTTTCGAGTTCATTACCTTGCACTCCCAAATAACTTATTCGCCGACGTTTTTCAGCCGGCATTTCTTGTCGGAAAGGCTATGGGAGAGGGACGCTGATGTCCCGCCAGGCATATAGCGCAAATGCACTAGACAAAGGTTGCGCCTGAGCCACGATAGTGATTTGACTGAGAAAAAATTAATAATTTCAATATGTTAAATGATAGACATGAGAAGCCGCAATAAGGCGCCCTGATTGGGAGCGCCGGTCTTCTCAAAAATATGCGCGAGATGAACCCGTGCCGTGTTTGAGCTAATCGCCATCGTCTCCGCCGCTTGGGTCAGGGTCTTGCCTTCTCTTAGGAGGACGGCAAGCTCGGCCTCGCGCTTTGACAAACCCAGGCTTGCCCGCAGGTCGGTATGGCTGGATGGTCCGACGTCGTGCTCCGGGTCCGTGACGACGATCGCGGCGGCGATCGTGTTCTTGGCGCCATCGAGATGCAGCGGCCACGGCATCACGCGCAGCATATAGGAGAGCGCTCCCGACGGGCGGGTGAGGGACATCACCCCGCCGCCTTCCCAGGGGGCCGCAATTACGCTGGAGATGAGACCGTTCAAACGGCGCGCGTCGGCAGCTTTGCTCGCCTTGAGATTGCCGTCCGCGACCGTCAACCCATCATCGTCGGTGAGAATGCGCTCGGCTTCGGCATTGGTTTCCGAGACCTGGCCTTTGTCCGACAGCAGAATCAGCCCCTTTGCCCCGCTTCGGTCCAGCAAATCGAATAGGCTCGCGCGTTTCTGGGTTGCGGTGAGCTGTCCCGAAAGAACCACGGCGTGGCGAATGTGAGGACCCAACAGCTCGAAACGGGAGACGTCCATCTCGTCGACATGGCCTTGTTTGGCGCTGCGATTGACGGCCGCGTAGAGGGTTGTGCCATCGTCGAGCGGGTAGCGGGCGCCAATGAAATAGCGCACGCCGCTTTTGCGCTCGATCCAGTCGTAGAACTCGTGGCGGTCCATATCGCGGTCTGTCGTGAATCGGTAGTCCCAGCCCACGGTTCCGGGACTCGCCGACTTGGCCCAGCGAACGCGCGGATCGATGGCGTGGATACGCTCGCCATACTCGCGACCGTCGGGCTCCTTGCCGACGCCGCGCCACGATACGATCCGTTGCGCTTGATCGGTCACGAACAGTCCGGCGCCGGCGCCGCCGAGGAGCTGCCGGTACCCGTCGATCGCCGTGTTCCAACCGTCGGGGCTCACGGCGGCCTCATAGAGGCCCGCGATGACGCGATGGAGTTGCTGTTCCTGTCGCATAGCGTTCCGGGTCTCGGAGTTCTAAGGGATCGACAGCAGTAGCCGCAAAAGATCGCTCTGGCTGGAAACGCCGGTCTTCTCGAAAATATTCGTGAGGTGGACCCGCGCGGTGTTGGCGCTGATGCCCATCGCCGCGGCCGCTTCCGACCGGCTCTTTCCCTGGCTGAGATGGACGGCAAGTTCGGCCTCGCGCACGGAAAGGCCCAAGAAGGCCTGAAGATCGGCGCGATCCGGCCGCCGGCTCAAATGCTCGGGATCGGTGACCAACACGGCGGCGGCTATGGTCTCCGGCGTTCCATCGAGGTGCAGGGGCCACGGTGTTACGCGCAGCAGGTAGGAGAGTGCTCCCGAGGGGCGCATAAGTGAGATAGCTCCACCACTGCCGGCCGCTGCGGCAGCCGCGCTGGAGACGAGTTGCCTTAAATGGCGCGTATCGGCGGCTTTATTGGCTCTCAGATATCCATCGGCTGCCGCGAGCCCGTCATTTTGGCCGAGAATCCGGTCGGCTTCCGTATTGGTCTCGACGATCCGTCCGTCCGCCGATAACAGGATTAGTCCCTTGGTACCTCTAAGGTCCAACAGGTCGTAGAGACTGGCGCGTGATTTCGTCGGGGCCAACTGCGTCGAAAGGGAGATCGCGTTGCGAATATGCGGCGCCAGGAGTTCGAAACGGGAGACGTCCGTTTCGTCGACATGGCCTTGCCTGGCGCCGCGATTAACCGCTGCGTACAAGGTCGTGCCGTCGTCGAGCAGATAATGGGCGCCGATGAAGTAGCGAACATTGCTCTTCTGCTCGATCCAGTCATAGAACGCGTGATTGTCCATCTCCCGGTCGGTGGTGAAGCGGTAATCCCAGCATAAGGCGCCCGACGGGGCGTTTGCCGCCCAGTGCACGCGCGGATCGATGGCGTAAATGTGCTCGCCGTACTCGCTGCCGTCGGGCTCGAGGCCCACGCTATGCCACGTCACGAGCTGCTGCGATTGGTCGATCCGGAAAATATTTGCGCCGGCCCCGTCAAAAAGCTGCCGAAATTCATCGACGGCTGCCGCCCAAGAACCAGAGGCTATCGCCGCTTCGTAGATGTTGGCAATGGTCTGATGTAGCTGGTCTTCCTTCGACGTGGACTTCATGAGCGCTAGATTTACAAGGTTCTAAGGGATCGACAGCAGAATTCGCAGCAGGTCGCCCTGATTGGAGACGCCGGTCTTTTCGAAGATATGCGTGAGATGAACCCGCGCCGTGTTGGTTCTGATCTCCATTGCAGCGGCGGCTTCCGATAGGCTCTTGCCGTGGCTGAGATGGACGGCAAGTTCGGCCTCGCGCACCGAAAGGCCAAGGGCGGCTTGAAGATCGGTATGAACCGATTGGTAGGCCCGGTGCGACGGGTCGGCGACCAGCATGGCGGCCGCAATCGTCTCCCGTGTGCCATCGAGATGGATCGGCCACGGCATCACGCG
Source organism: Alphaproteobacteria bacterium (assembly GCA_965267185.1). Lineage (GTDB taxonomy): Bacteria > Pseudomonadota > Alphaproteobacteria > UBA6615 > UBA6615. The sequence continues at coordinate 356,872 of OZ253937.1, forward strand.
GAGCATATAGGAAAGCGCTCCCGACGGACGCGTGAGCGACATGACCCCGCCGCCACCCAATGCCGCAGCGACGGCATCGGCGACAAGGTTGTACAGATGCCTCGTATCGGCGGCTTTGCTGGTCTTCAGATATCCGTCGGTAATCGCAAGCCCATCATTTTCTGTGAGAATCCGGTCGGCTTCCGCGTTGGTGTCCACCACCTCGCCCGTTGCCGCTAGCAGGATCAATCCCTTGGCGCCGTTTTGGTCCAGCAGGTCGTAGAGGCCGGCGCGCTCCTTCACTTCGGCCAGCTGTCCTGAAAGCGCGACGGCGTTGCGGATATGCGGGGCGAGCAGTCCGAAATGAGCAATGTCCGTCTCGTCGACATGGCCTTGCTTGTGGTTGCGCTCGACCGATGCAAATAGATGCATACCGTCGTCCAGCGGATAGTAGGCGCCGATGAAATAGCGGACGTCGCCCTCGCGCCTGATCCAGTCGTAAAATTCGTGGCGGTCCATCGTCCGCTCGTCGGTAAAGCGATAGTCCCAACACACGGCGCCCGGCATGGCGAGAGACCAGTGCGCGCGCGGGTTTATCGCGTGAATACGCCTCCCGTATTCGCTGCCGTCCGGTTCGATGCCGACGCTATGCCACGAGGTGATCTGCTGGTCTTGGTCGGTGAGAAAGACAACGCCGCCGACTCCGCCGAGAGCCTGCCGGATTCTGTCGACGGTCCCGGCCCAATGGCCGGGGTTTATAGCCGCCTCGTAGATATCGGCGACGGCCCGATGTAGCTGGTCTTGCTCGGACACGGTTCGCGTCCCTCATCCTTTTCAGCGGTATATTACGGAGGTGTACCTAACGGTTGTTGAATGCCGATACAGCTGGCTCTCGAAAAGATTCAATATTTTCAAACCTCTAAGGAATAGACATCAGAAGCCGTAGCAGATCGCCCTGATTGGAAGCCCCGGTTTTCTCGAAGATATGGGCGAGATGGACCCTCGCGGTGTTGACGCTGATCTTCATTGCCGCCGCTGCTTCCGGCACGGACTTTCCCTCTCCGAGGAGGACCGCCAGCTCGGCCTCGCGCCGTGACAGGCCCAGGCCCGTACGAAGATCGGCATGATCCGGATGCTGGCTGCGGTGTTCCGGGTCCTTGATCATTGCGACGGCGGCGGCCGTCTCCGTCGCGCCTTCGAGATGCAACGGCCACGGCAAAACGCGCAGCAGGTAGGATAGCTTCCCCGAGGGGCGCGCCAGCGAAGTGACGGCGCTGCCATCGGACGTTACTGCAACCGCGTCCATGACGAGCGCGCTCAAACGTCGAGTGTCGGCGGCTTTGTTGGCTTTGAGATGGCCTTCCACAACGGCAAGCCCATCATTCTCGGCGAGTATGCGGTCGGCCTCGGCGTTGGTTCCGATAACACGGCCGGTTTTCGACAACAGGATCAGGCCTTCGCCGGCGCTTTGGTTGAGCAAATCGAAAAGACTGGCGCGTTCTTTTGTAAGAGCCAGTTGCTGCGACAGCGCCATGGCGTTGCGAATATGCGGCGCCAGGAGCTCGAAATGGCCGATGTCCGTCTCATCGACGTGATCTTGCTTGATCGCTCGATTGATCGATGCAAACAAACTGGAGCCGTCGGCTAACTGATAATGGGCGCCGATGAAATAGCGAACGCCGCTCTTCCGCGCCATCCAATCGTAGAATTCGTGGCGGTCCATCTCCCGGTCGTTGGCGTAGCGGTAATCCCAGCACAAGCTTCCCGGCGGCGCGTTGCGGACCCACTTCACGCGGGGGTCGATGGCGTAGATATGCTCGCCATATTCGACGCCATTCGGCTCGAGCGCCACGCTGTGCCACGACATGATCTGTTGCTCGGGATCGGTGAAGAAAATAACCCCGCCCGCGCTGTCCAGAATCTTGCGGATATTGTCGACGGCGGTTATCCAGGCAGCGGGCTGTACGGCTGCTTCATAGATATCGGCGACGGCCTGATGTAGCTGGTCTTGTTCAGACACAGTCCGCTTCCCCCCATATGTTTCAGCGGCACCCACACGATGCGGTATTCGCGTGCGTTGTGGAAGGGGGCTAACGCTTTCTTGATGGACGCCAGGACCTGTTCCTCGCCGGAATGGTTCGTCCATTAGGTGCGCAGAGGCGCCATAACGCCGTTATTTGATGCGATATGGCAGGATTTTGGTGCTTTTTTGAGATTCGCGGTATCTGGGTCCGGTGCGGTGACATTTTCCCGCCCGCACTTACGCCAGTTCGATCGGCAGGGTTAATTTGGTGTGAGGCGTGATGATGCCGCCTCGGTCGCCGACGGTGACCGAGCCGTAGCGCTGCTTGTAGACCTCTGGCAACGGGCGGTCGCCGGGGATCGCGAGCCACAGGCGGAGCAGGTGACGCTGCGGTTTCGGCGCGGGCCAGTCGCGAAACGCCGTGCGGTCGTGCATCAGCGAGTGATTGTGGACGAACTGCATGTCGCCGGGCTCTAGCCGCATGGCGAAATTCAGCTCCGGATCGTTGGTGAGTTCGTCGAGTAGATCGAGCGCCTCGATCTTGGCGTCGCTGAGTGGCGGTGCGCCGGGAATAAGCTGTGCGCTGTCGATATATTGCCGTTGATAGAGCGCACTCAGATAGCCTGCGTACCAGTTGAACACGGGAATTTCGAAGTAAGGTTTTTCGCCCGCCGGCACTTCGCCGCGCCGGTCCATGGGGACCGGCTCGAACAGCAGCGGCACCAGGTCGGGCCGTCGCCGCTGCATCTCGTTGTAAAGCGTAGCCGTGCTCACCAGTTGCGAGTCGCCGCCTTCCATCGCCTGGTGGACACATAGCAGCCCGGCCACGTCGGATGAATCGGTGTGGAAGGTCTGCCGGTGGGCGGTCTGGTAGATGCGCACATTACGGTCGTTCAAGTCGGCGCCGACGTCGCGGACATGGCCCAGCAGGTGGCCCATCGCATTCTGCGAGCGCGCTTTTCCCAGATGCGCGCCAATGCCGCAAAAAATCGTTGCGGTCATTTCGGGCGAATAACCGGCCACCGGCAGGCCACGCAATATCTCGAAGCCGATGCCGGCGATCAGGGTTTGCTGCAATACCGTTAGGTGTTCGCCGAAAGTGGGCAACGGGAAATCGTCGCGAGACAGGGCGCCGATGTCTTTGCCGCTCTCGATGAAGCGCGCCGCCGCGCTCTCCAACTCGGCGATATCCGATGGGGCAAGCTGGACCAGCCAGCGCTCCGGCGCGGCTGCCATGTCTTTGCCCCGCCACGCCGACGGCGTGTCGACGACCGGAGGTGGCAGGGGGTATGCCGTTGCCTTTTCCTGTGAGGAGGTCGTCGCGAGGGTCATGGTGAAACAAGAGAACCCGGATTAAGCCGGTTTGTAAACTGCAGCCGGGTTAGGTTGGGCTCAGACGCTGTGCTTCTTTTTCAGTTCATTCGCCTGAAGCGACACCCACCAAATGGCGGCGACGCCCAAAAAGAATATGCCGAGGCCGGCAAAGAACAGGCAGATGAACAGCATCGGGGACATGCTCATGGATCCTCCGTTGGGGAAAAGCGGCCGGGTTGGCCGCGAGCAATCCCACTACCGAAGGAGGCTGCGTTCATTGACTTCGGTCAGTCTGACGGCCGAGGATAGGCGATGCCGATCTAGAGGATCGGCGACAGCCAGCCGACCACGGCGCCATAGAGTATGTGCACAACCAGCGCGGTGACCCAGGCCCAGGGGCCGTGTTTGAGACTAAAGAACCCGCCCCGCAGGAAGATCGGCACGAAAATGAGCTGCGCGCCGAAGAATAGAATGACGCCCCAAATCACGCCGCGAATGAACGGATCGCCGGGCAAATATTGGGCGACGACGGTTGCGTAGAGAAGGGCGAATATTGCCCCGTTCACGTGCAAGAGGGCGATCCCCATACCGTAAGGCGCGGGGCCGTCGTAGGAGTCGCCGAAAGTAAGTTCCGTCATCCCCCGAGGGAAATCGAGCCGCGGCAGACCGTACCGGGGCGCCCACAGCGCGAAAATCAAGAGAATATAGCCGGCGAGAACGCCGACACCTGACACATGCAGGAAGAAATCTAAGCCCATGACCCCTCTAACCCCCAGTTCAAGAATGATGGCCGGCTGAATAGCCGCTGCCGAAAACTGTTGCGGCCCCTAATGTAACGCTTTCGGTAGGCGCGGTGGCAAGAGGTGGTTCAGAGGTTACGGCTGAAAATGGCAGAGCAAGAAAACTTAACGCCGCGTGGTTGAGCGGGCCCTAGTGATGTGCCAATCCGTTCTTGAATTCGGCGACGGGGAGTAGACGCAGATGATCAGCGCGGCGATGCCGTACAAGAAGAAGACCGTTCAGGTGAACGGCTACGACATCGCCTATGTCGACGAGGGCGACGGCGATCCCATCGTGTTCGTCCATGGCAACGCCAACTCATCCTATATGTGGCGTAACATTATGCCTCATCTCGAAGGGCTTGGCCGGCTGATCGCGCTGGACAATATCGGTCAGGGGGATTCCGATAAGCTCCGCGATAGCGGACCCGATAGCTACATGATCGCCGAGCACCAGATCTATTTCGACGGGGCGCTGGCCGCGCTCGGCGTGACAGAAAACGTCACACTGGTTGTCCACGACTGGGGCGGTACGCTGGGCTTGTCGTGGGCGGAGCGCCACCCGCAGGCGATCAAGGGCATCGCCCATTGCGAAATCGTTGTTGCCGATCATGAAAGTTACGAGGCTTACCCCGATGGTCATGGCGAACGCTTAAAGCACGCTCGGGGACCGGAAGGTGAGGCGTTGGTGCTCGAAGACAACTTCTTCGTTGAGCGGGTGTTCACCGGAGGCGTCATCCGCGAGATGGATGGCGAAGCGATGGCCGAGATTCGCCGCCCCTATGAAGAACCCGGCGAGGCGCGGCGGCCGACCCTGTCATGGGTGCGCCAAATTCCCATCGGCGGCAAACCGGCGAATGTCGCTGAGCTCAGCGAACGGCTGTCGGCCTGGATGGCCACGACCGATTTTCCCAAGCTGTTCATCGAGGCCGACCCGGGCCAGATTATCTTCGGCCGCGACCGCGACATCATCGACAGCTGGCCCAACCAGTCGCGGATCAAGGTCCGCGGCCTGCATCACCCGCAGGAAGATTCCCCCGATGAGATCGGCGGCGGGCTGGCCGACTGGTACCGGCGTATTTGATATCTCGCGTTGTTCGGGGCGCTAGCCGGTAATCGTCACTTCCGCTTCGATCTCGACCGCCATGGAGAAGGGCAGGCCGGCCACGCCGATGGCCGAGCGGGCATGGCGGCCGATGTCGGGGCCGAATACCTCCAAGATGAGTTCGGAAAACCCGTTGATCACCAACGGCTGTTTGTCGAAGCCGGGCGCGGTGTTGACCATGCCGAACACCCGGTTCCACGAGATAATGCGGTCGAGGTCGCCGAGCTCGCGCTCAAGGCTCCCTAGCATCGACAGTGCTGCTTTGTGCGCTAAGCTGGCAGCAATCTCGACGCTGACATCCCCGCCGACCTGACCGAACGGTCCGGCCAGCGATCCGTCTTCACTCTGCGGCCCGTGGCCCGACACATAGACCGTATCGCCGCGCACGTTCACCCACGGGAACGGGAGTTCCATGCCGCCCGGTATTTGTGGCGCGGGTGGCAGGCTCAGCCCCAATTCGGCAATTTTTTCCGCGATCTTCGGCATGGCTCTCTCTCCGGTCGTAAGCGGGCGCGACCCTTAGTCTAGTCCGATCGGCGCCGGATAGCCGCCCGGTAAAGGAATTATTTAGGTTAACGGAATACCATACTCCTCATATCAGAAGGCTTCGGTTTAAGCCTTTGGCACAGCTCGCTTTAGGAGTTTCGCAATGGCTATCGTTGAGTGGTCCGACGACTTCAAGATCGGTGAGGACAAGATCGACAGAGAGCATTGGGGCCTGTTCGCCCTGATCCACGATCTCGGCGACAAAATCTCACAAGGTGCTGCGGAGACATCGATCAATGCAACGATCGAGGCGTTGGCGGCATATGTGGACGTGCACTTCGAACACGAAGAACGGCTGATGCAGGAAACCGGTTACCCCGAGTTCGACGCGCACAAAAAAGCCCACGAGGCGCTGGACCAGCGGGTCGCCGAGTTCAAGGAGGCGCTGCGGCGTTCACCGGAGACCTTCGACTTCGAAGGGCTGATGGATTTCTTGTCCAACTGGCTGAGCGAGCACATTCTCAAAGTCGACATGAAGTTTGCCGCGTTCCATAAGGAACAACTCGCCGCAGCCGAAGCTTAAGCGCGCGCCTAACGTCAGCGCTTTGTCGCGGCTTTGCCCCGGCCTGCCGAGCCGGGGCCAGCCTATATGGACAGGGCCAGCGTTACTTCTTGCGCCGCTTCTTAGGTCGCGCCACCGAGTGACGCAGCTCAGCTTCCAGCCGTTCATCCCAGTAGTATCGGCCGAACGCCGATTTGGTGAGCGCTTTAGCGAACTTTTCGCGCGCCGCCGGGGTAGAGCTCTCTTGCCGCCTGATGGGGTTGTGTTCTTTGCTCTTGTGGGTCCGCGTGGCCGGCGTCGTCGCGCCGTCTACCCGCTTTTTCATAAGGGTGATCTCCATAGCCAGTATCGATCGCCATGGCCCAATGGCAACATGGCGCCGGGTTGCCCGCAGACGCACGTCGCCTGCGGCCCGGATCGATGACTGGTTGGAGGAGGGAGTGACCCCTAAGGCTTTGGATCTGTCACAAAGCAGTTCATGGGAAATAAATGGATTGCGACGCTTGCGTTTGCAAGAGCCGGCCCCTGAAAGCGCGTCACCCGAGCTGCGTTAGCGTGACCACAAATATGAAAGTGAGATACCCGACGAACATGCGGTGCAGGAGCTTGTCGGCGATCTTGTGAGACCAGCGGACGCCGAAGGGCGAGCCGATCACCGCGCCGACCGCCAACCCGCCGAACGCCGGCAGATAGAGATAACCCACCGATAGAGACGGCAAGCCGATTTCGTCGAAGCCGCCATAGATGTACCCCGCGGCGGCGGCGAGCCCGACCAGACCGGCGAGCGCCGAGCAGGTCGCTGCCACGACCGGCATAGGGCAGCGCGCGGTGCGCAGATAGGGGCCGATGATAATCGCCGGACCGGGCCCGAGCAGCGCACCAGAAACGCCAGTGAGCGAACCGTGGGCCCACAAGGAGGGCCCGCGGACGCCGATAAAATTTCCGCCGGGGACAGGCGCTTCATGGCGCTGAAAGACGCCGCGCACGATGGCCAGCGCGACGAAGCTGATAAAGATCACCTTTAGGACGATCCCCGGCAGGACGTCGCCGAACAATGCACCCGCGACGGCGCCCACTACGATGAACGGAACGAACCGGAAGGCCAGCGGCAAATGCAGATCGCCGGTGCGCAAGCGCAACACCGTTATGTAGGCCGAAGTCGCCGCCATCACCGCCAGCGACGTGCCGGCGGTCATGTGCATGACCTGGCTGTCGACGACGCCCTGCAGGGGTAGGGCGATGATCAGCGCGGGCGTTGTGGTGAAGGCGCCGCCGACGCCGAACAGGCCCGATACGAACCCGGCGAGCAGTCCGGTAGCCACATAAATTGCAACGGCTTCGAGCACGTGGAACGGTCTCCGGTGGATATGCACGGCGCGAGCGGCCATGCGCATGAGAAGCCAGCACCTTGCGCCGTGCCGCCGCTGCTGGCAATGGCACGCACTCTCCCCTGGGCGCTACGATGGCGAGATAATAAATAAGATTGCGCTATGCACGTCGCTGGTTGAGGTCTGCATGAATATTGGACAAGCTATTGGAACATGCTTCGGCAAATATGCTGTCGTCGAGGGTAGAGCAAGCCGGTCTGAGTACTGGTATTGGATGTTGTTCAGCGTTCTCATCTGCGCGGTGTTGTCGACGATATTTCCCTTGTTGGGCTTAATATTTGCGCTGGCGATTTTCTTTCCGTCGATAAGTGTGTTTGTTAGACGAATGCATGATACCGGAAGATCGGGCTGGTGGTTTTTCCTGTCGTTTATTCCGCTCATCGGCTCGATCGTTCTAATAATCTTCGCGATCCAGAAGGGTACCGAAGGTGATAACCGGTACGGCCCGAGTCCTTTGGGTATTACCGCCAGTTAACCACCGACCTTTAAGGTGATTCCGCTGCCCTGGCAGAACGTGTCGGGTTGATCGGGCACCCCGTATTCCACATCTATGGAAAGCTGATCGCCGTCGAGGCGGCCGGTGATCCATTGGAATATCTGCGCGCCGGTGTCGTGCTGCTTCAAGGGCAGCCGCCCGCCGAACGAACCGTCCTCGGCAATCGGCCAGTCGAAGTTGGCGCCCTCGGCCGCCATGCCGCTGATGCGCCCGTCCTGCACCCGGCCGAGGAACGAACCGTCGAACGGGAAACGGCAGCCGCGCGGGCCGACCCAGCCGCTGAACGGCCGCAGCGGGCGCTCCGCCGGTGTGGCGTCGGGGCTCGCCGTCGACGGATCAACCTGCATCTTAGGCAGCGGCATGATCTGACGGTTCTTGCCCATCCCCTCAACCGGGCCCGACAGCACGCCCTGTGGTTCTTTATCCTGCGCATGGACCGGGCCGACGCTGCCGAATACCATCAGAAGCCCGGTAAGGCAGGCTGCTCTTGCTTTTGCGGCGGCGGAACAGATCATGAGCCCATCGGCTATTTGATATTCGCGGTACAGAGGTTAAGTAACGGTCTAAGAAGTAGGTTCGCTTCGATTATTCTCAAATTCAAGCCCCGGGAGGTTCAGTCCCGTGTCCGATTACGATTACGACCTGTTTGTCATTGGCGCCGGCTCCGGCGGGGTTCGCGCCGCCAGATTCTCGGCAAATTATGGCGCCCGCGTGGCCATTGCCGAAGATATGTTCATGGGCGGCACGTGCGTGAATGTCGGCTGTATCCCGAAAAAGCTGTTCGTCTATGCCGCCCACTTCCATGAAGATTTCGCCGATTCAGCGGCCTATGGCTGGACCGCCGAGGCCAAGGACTTCGACTGGCGCACGTTGGTCGACAACAAGGATACGGAAATCAAGCGCCTGAACGGCATCTACGAGCGCCTGCTCGGCAATGCCGGGGTCGAGATCGTCAACGGCCGTGCCACCCTGGTCGACGCCCATACGGTCGAAGTCGCCGGCAAGCACTACACCGCGGAGAACATCCTGGTGGCGACCGGCGGCTGGCCGGTGGTGCCCGATATCCCCGGCAAAGAGCACATCGTGACGTCGACCGAGGCGTTTTACCTGGATGAGCTGCCGAAGCGCGCGATCGTCGTCGGCGGCGGCTATATCGCCGTCGAATTCGCCGGCATTTTCAACGGCATCGGCGTCGATACCACCCTGATGTATCGCGGGCCGCTGTTCATGCGCGGCTTCGACCAGGACATCCGAACCCATTTGGCCGATGAGCTGGCCAAGAAGGGTATCGATCTGAAATTCTCGACCAACATCGCCTCGATCGAGAAGACGGCGTCGGGGCTGGTCGCGACGTGCGAAGACGGCTCGACGGTAGAGACCGATCTCATCATGTACGCCACCGGGCGGGCGCCCAAGGTCGCCGGGCTAGGTCTGAAAGAACTCGGCGTCGACATGGCGGACAACGGTGCCATTATCGTCGACGACCATTTCAAAACCTCGGTGGATTCGATCTACGCCATCGGCGACGTGATCGACCGTATGCAGCTCACCCCGGTCGCGCTGGCGGAAGGTATGGCTGTGGCCAAAACGCTGTTCAGAGGCGAACCCTCGACCGCCGACTATGAGCATGTCGCCACCGCGGTGTTCAGCCAGCCGCCGGTCGGCACCGTGGGCCTCACTGAGGAGGAGGCGCGCGAGCGCCATGGCGACGTCGCCATCTTCCGCTCGACCTTCCGCGCGCTGAAGCACACGCTTACCGGGCGCGACGAGCAAACCATGATGAAGATGATCGTCGACAGGAAGACCGACAAAGTGCTCGGCGTCCATATGGTCGGCGCCGATGCCGGCGAGATCCTGCAGGGGATCGCCGTGGCGCTTAAAGCGGGCGCGACCAAGGCCGTGTTCGATTCCACCATCGGCATCCACCCGACGGCAGCGGAAGAGTTCGTCACCATGCGCGATCCGGTGCCCGAACCGGTTGCTGAGGCGGCGGAGTAGGACCGCTCGGTTTTACGGCGCAGACGCCGGTTTGACCCTACCCTAGCGCCGGTTCAGGGACGGGCGTCCACCATTTGTCGAGTTCCAAATCCTCGGCAATCACGTTGGCGGCGTTATAGCCGGCGGCGCCGCTGATCGAGCCGCCCACATGATTGCCTGACCCCGCCATGTAGACGCCTTCGACTGGCGTGCGGTAGTGGGATAGCTCCGGCGTCGGGCGGTTGTAGCCGACCTGGTCGAGCGTATACGCCCCGACATGGTGGCTGCCGCGGATCATGTTGATGCAGCTGCGCTCGGTATCGCGCGGGGTGAACAGAAACGTGCCGAGCACGTTGTCCGCATCCAGATTGGGCGCGTAGCTGCGCCACACTTCCAGCAATCGCTCGGTGAATTCGGGCTTCCGCGTATCCCAAGCCTCCGCGCCGCCGTCTTTCAGCTCATAGGGCACGAACGGCCACCAGAAAGCGCTGTGCTTGCCAGCGGGGGCGTAGGAGGGATCGACAAGCGAATTGCACGCGCCGTTGCCCATGAGGAACGGCGGGAAATCGCCCCGGTTGGTGGCCTGGAAATTCTCCTCCAATTGCTGCTCGTCGGCGACCCCGAAGAAAATGTTGAAGGTGCGATTGATGTCCGGGTCGAACGCCGCCGCGGCATATTCGGGCGGTTCGTTGAGCGCGAGGTGCAGCGTGCACAAAGCGTGCGGCGAGGCTTTGAAGTTGCGCACCTTTTCCGACAACTCCGCGTCAAAGGCGTCGTCGCCCAGCATGCGTAGGGTCTGCGGCGGATCGACCGTGCTGACGACGGCTTGCGTGGCCTCGATGGTGTCGCCGTTTTCGAGGCGGATGCCGGTGACCTTGCCGTTCTTGTGGCGGATCTCGGAGACATGATCGCCCTGGACGATTTCGCCGCCGAAAGACCGGAACCGCTCGGCAAGAATGTCGGCGAGACGCTCCGATCCTCCTCTCACCAGGGAGAAACGGTCCATCCGCGAGTGCACGCGCGGGAAGAACGCGCCCGTGCCGGGGTCGTTCTCCAGCGCGATGACATGGAACCAAAGCTTGAAGAGGGTGCGGACGTGGGCCTCTTCGAAATTTTGGTCCACGGCCTCGTACATCGTCATCTGGTTGTAGGATTTGATCTCCTCGCCCAGGTCGCCGTTGAGACGCGCCGCGATTTCGTCGGGCGGCAGGGGGCGGTTGAACATCGACGAGGTGATGTAGTCGCGCGTGCCCAGCGTGAATTTTTCGTAGACCTCCCAATACTTATCGCTGTCTTTTCGCGAGAACCGGGCGATCGAGGCCGCAGTCTTCTCCGGGTCGCGGTGGATACAAATGGCCGTTCCGTCGGGGAAGGCGATCCCGTGCTGCACGTCGGGGTAGATCAGTTCAAGCCCGAGGCCGGGAAGATCCAGGTCGGCGTAGAAGGGCGTCAGCTCGAGGCCCATCATGAAGTTGGCGTGCAGATTGTGCTGGAAGCCCGGCAGGGTCGATTCCTCGGTCAAGAGCCCGCCGCCAACGCGGTCGTTTCGTTCGACCACCAGAACCTTCATGCCGGCCTTGGCCAAATAACTCCCGCAAATCAGCCCGTTATGGCCGCTGCCGATGATAATTGTATCGAACGTCTCCACCGCTTTTCCTCCCCGTTAAGCCCGTTCCCCTTGGGTGGTGAAGTCTAACGGTCGCGGCGGCGGCGGGATAGTTCATGCGAAAGATTTAGTAATTTGCCGTACGGCGTTGATTTTAGACGGATTTTAGTAGAAACCGGCGGCCAATAGGCGTATAGCCATGCCCGCGCGCGGGACGTAAGCCTATATTCAAGTTAGGATAGTAGAGCAGGGGGCCGGAAAGGCCCCGGAGGACTAAAGATATGTCTGCAGCCTGGCAGCTGGACAGTTGGCGCAGCCGCGAAATCCGGCAGGTGCCCGACTACCAAGATACGGCTCATCTCGAACGGGTCGAGGAGACGCTGCGGGCGTCGCCGCCGCTGGTGTTTGCCGGCGAGGCGCGCACCCTGCGTAACCATTTGGCGCGGGTCGCTAACGGTGATGCGTTTCTCCTGCAGGGCGGCGATTGCGCCGAGAGCTTCGCCGAGTTCCGGGCGGACAATATTCGCGACACCTTCAAGGTGCTGCTGCAAATGGCCGTCGCGCTCACCTTCGGCGCGTCTTGCCCGATCGTCAAAGTGGGCCGCCTGGCCGGCCAGTTCGCCAAACCGCGCTCGGCGCCGACCGAGACCATCGGCGATGTCGAGCTGCCGAGCTACCGCGGCGACATCATCAACGATATGGCCTTCACGCCGGAAGGGCGCGAGCCCGATCCGGAGCGCATGCTGCGCGCCTACAATCAGGCGGCCTCGACGCTGAACCTGTTGCGCGCCTTCGCCCAGGGCGGTTTCGCCGATCTGCACCAGCTGCACCGGTGGAACCTCGACTTCGTCAAGGAAAGCCAGCAGGGCACGCGCTACGAAGAACTGGCGACCCGGATCGACGAGACGCTCGGGTTCATGGCCGCCTGTGGTTTGACGAGCGAGACAATCACCCAACTGCGCGAGACCGACTTCTACACCAGCCACGAGGCGCTGCTTCTGGTCTACGAGCAAGCGATGACCCGCCAGGACAGTTTGACCGGGCGGTGGTACGACACTTCGGCGCATATGCTGTGGATCGGCGACCGCACGCGGCAGCCGGATGGCGCCCATGTGGAGTTCCTGCGTGGCGTCGAGAACCCGATCGGGCTCAAATGCGGACCGACGCTCGATCCTGACGAATTGATCCGCCTGATCGACATTCTCAATCCCGACAATGAGGCGGGGCGCCTCACGCTCATTTGCCGGGCGGGCGCCGACAAGGTGGGCGATCATCTGCCGACGCTGATCCGTGCCGTCGAGCGCGAGGGCCGCAGCGTCGTGTGGTCGTGCGACCCGATGCACGGCAACACCGTCAAGGCGTCGAACGGCTACAAGACGCGGCCCTTCGACCAGATCCTCGGCGAGGTCGACGCCTTCTTCGATATCCACCGCGCGGAGGGAACCCACGCGGGTGGCGTGCATTTCGAGATGACCGGCCAGGACGTCACCGAGTGTATCGGCGGCGCTCAGGAGATCACCGAAGAGGCGCTATCGGACCGCTACCACACCCATTGCGATCCGCGCCTCAACGCCAACCAGTCACTCGAGCTGGCCTTCCAGATCGCCGAGCGCTTGAAGCGCAACCGCGATACCGATGCCGCCAACGGCACAGGTAAGGCAGCCGCCTCGGGCGCTTAAATTCCGGCATCCCTGGATCGATACCCCCAACGGTCTTACTTCGCCCTCAGGTGCTAGCGAGTCGCGGGCTTAGCGCCTAACATTTACGAGGGTTTTACAAGGTTTTACGGGGGGTTCTTGATGGGTGAGTTTTCAATCGGTCAATCGGTATTGCGGCGCGAGGACCCGCGCCTGCTCCAGGGCCGCGGCCGCTATCTCGACGATCTGAACCTCGACCGCCAGCTTTGGGCGGTCGTGCTTCGTTCGCCGCATGCGCACGCCGATATACGCGGTATCGATACCGCGGCGGCATCGGCGGCGCCGGGCGTGCATGCCGTGCTGACCGGGGCGGATTACCGCGCTGACGGCATGGGGGTGGTGCCGTGCATGGGCGCTTACACCCACCGCGATGGCGGGCCTATGTACATCCCCGACCGGCCGGCGCTCGCCGTCGGGCGGGTGCGTCACATCGGCTATCCGGTCGCGCTTGTCATTGCCGATCATGAGGCGCAGGCGCGCGACGCGGCGGAGCTGATCGAAGTCGATTATGCGCCCTTGCCGGCGGTGACCTCGTGCTTCGAGGCGTTCCAGCCGGGCGCGCCGCAGCTCTATAACGATTGTCCGAATAACGAGTCCTATCTCTATGAAGCGGGCGACCGGGCCGCCACCGAGGCGGCGTTTGCCGACGCCGACCATATTGTCGAGCAGCGGCTGGTGATCAACCGGGTGACGGCCAACGCGCTCGAACCACGCGGTGTCATCGGCGAATACGATCCCGGTAGCGAACGCTTCACCCTGCATTGCGGGTTCCAGCGGCCCTGGCTGTTCCGCCGCTCACTCGCCGAACAGTCGTTCAAGGTGCCGGAGGCGAAAATCCGTCTCGTCACCGGCGATATCGGCGGCAGCTACGGTTTGCGCGGGTCGATCTATCCCGAGATGGTGCTCATGCCGTGGGCGGCGAAGCGGGTGGGCCGGCCGGTCAAATGGGTCGGCGACCGCAGCGAGAGCCACCTCAGCGACGACGACGGCCGCGACAACATCGTCGACGCCGCGCTTGCCTTCGACGCCGACGGCGCCTTCCGCGCGGTGAAGATCCGTAGCTGGGGCAATCTCGGCGCGTTTGTTTCCTACCGGGGCGCCGCCCCGCCCGCCGTTCATATCGGCTCGGCCGCCGGCGTCTACACCACCCCGGTGGCGCATGCGGAAATCTCCGGCATGCTCACCAACACCCACTGCACGTCGCCCTATCGCGGCGCCGGCCGGCCCGAGGCCGCCTACATGATCGAGCGGTTAGTCGAGATGGCGGCCGACGAGCTGGGCATGGACCCGGCCGAGCTGCGGCGCAAGAACATCATTCCGCCCGAGGCCATGCCGTACAAAACGGCGCTGACCTACACCTACGATAGCGGCCGGTTCGAAGAGAATATGGACCGCGCCATGGGACTGGCCGACTGGGCGGGCTTTGCGGCGCGGCGCGACGAAGCGGCGGCGCGCGGCAAATTGCGCGGCATCGGCATGTCGAACACCATCGAGTTTGCCGCCGACAACACGTTGGAGACGGCGGAAATCCGTTTCGATCCCCAAGGCGATTTGACGTTCGTTGCCTCCTCAATCACCCACGGTCAGGGCCACGCGACGACGCAGACGCAGATCCTGGTCGATTTGCTCGGCGTCGATCCCGAGCGGGTCAATGTACTGCAGGGCGATACCGACCTGGCGGTCTTCGGCATGGGCACCGGCGGCTCGCGCACCACGACGATGACCAGCGCGGCGATGACGGTCGCCGCTGGCAAGATTATTGCCAAGGCCAAGCGGCTGGCGGCGCATCTGCTCGAAGCGGCAGAAGCCGATATCGACTTCGCCGATGGCCAGTTCGTCGTCGCCGGCACCGACCGTTCGGTGGAGATTCACGAGGTCGCCCAAGCGGCCTACAAGCTGCCCGACCTGCCGGGTGATTTCGAGCCCGGTCTGTTCGAAACCGGCACCTGGAAGGCCGAGACCGGCAACTTCCCCAATGGCTGTCACATCTGCGAGGTCGAGATCGATCCCGATACCGGCGTCACCGAGATCGTCGGCTACTGGGTGGTCGACGATGTGGGCACGGTGATCAATCCGATGCTGGTCAAGGGCCAGCTCATGGGCGGCATCGCCCAGGGCATGGGACAGGTGCTGATGGAAGACAAGGCCTACGATCCGCAAACCGGCCAGCTCATCGCCGGCTCCTTCATGGACTACTGCATGCCGCGGGCCGACGATTTCTGCACCGTCGTATTCGAAGAGAACGAGGTGCCGACGCCGACTAACCCGCTCGGCGTCAAGGGCGCGGGCGAGGCGGGCACGGTGGGCTCGCTCTCGGCGGGGGTCAACGCCATCGTCGATGCGCTGTCGGTCTACGGCATCCGCCATATGGATACGCCGTGCACGCCGCTGAAAGTGTGGCAGGCGATCCGCGACGCGGAAACGGGGCAGGGGTAAATTACCTTAGCGGCGTTGCCGCCAGCGCGTGACAGTACCACATAGTCACGCGGCAAAGCGCGCACGCGGGAATGGATGACCACATGAAGAAAATCGGGTTCTTATCTTTTGGCCACTGGTCGCCCGGACGGGGCTCGCAGACCCAATCGGGGTCCGACGCGCTGCTCCAGTCGATCGACCTCGCCGTTGCGGCTGAGGAACTGGGGGCCGACGGCGCCTTCTACCGGGTTCATCACTTCGCCCGCCAGCTCGCCTCGCCGTTTCCGCTGTTGGCGGCCGTCGGCGCGAAAACCAGCAAAATCGAAATCGGCACCGCCGTGATCGATATGCGCTATGAGAACCCCCTCTACATGGCCGAGGATGCCGGCGCGGCCGACCTCATCGCCGGCGGGCGGCTCCAGCTCGGCATCAGCCGCGGCTCGCCCGAGCAGGTGATCGATGGCTGGCGGTATTTCGGCTACCGGTCCGAAGACGACGACAGCGATGCCGCCGATATGGCGCGGCGGCATTCCGAGGTTTTTCTCAACGTGCTGCAAGGCGAGGGGTTCGCGGAGCCGAACCCGCATCCCATGTTTCCCAACCCGCCCGGCAAGCTGCGCGTCGAGCCCTATTCGGAGGGCTTGCGCGAGCGCATTTGGTGGGGGGCGGCCTCGAACGCGACCTCCGTTTGGGCGGCCAAGCTGGGGATGTACCTGCAGAGCTCGACCCTAAAAACCGACGAGACCGGCGAGCCGTTCCATATTCAACAGGCCAAACAGATCCGGGCCTACCGCGATGCTTGGAAGGAGGCCGGCCATACGCGCGAGCCGCGCGTGTCGGTCAGCCGCAGCATCTTTGCCCTGGTCGATGACCGCGACCGCGCTTATTTCGGGCGGGAGAGCCAGAGCGAAGACCATATCGGCTTCATCGATGCGAACACCCGCTCCATCTTCGGGCGCAGCTACGCCGCCGAGCCGGATATCCTCGTCGAGCAACTCGCCAAGGACGAGGCGATCGCCGAGGCCGACACGCTGCTGCTCACGGTGCCCAACCAGCTCGGCGTCGATTACAACGCCCACGTCATCGAAGCGATCCTAACCCATATCGCGCCTGCGCTCGGCTGGCGCTGACGGGCTTTCTTAAAGTGCGAAACTGTCGGTCGCGAAGCCGACCCGTCCCTGCGCTTCCTTGAGGCGGGCCGAGGGCGGGTCGGTGATACCCCAATGGTCGCTCCGGCCCGGCGGCCATCCCCAATCATCGGGCGCGCCGGTTGGATAGCTTTCGTCGACCTGTTCGACCTCGGCGGTGTATTCGATGGGGATGTCCTCGGTGCCGACGAAGTAGGCGAAGACGTTGTTGCCGGGTCCGTGCCGGCCAACCCCCCATTCGATCGGCCAGCCCTCGTCGCGGCATCTGCCGGCGCCGCGCATCACCGACTCCAGATCCGGCATCTCGAAGGCGATGTGGTTGAGCGTCGCCCCGCCGCCGTTACCGATGGCAAGGTTGTGATGGTCGATAGGACCGGCAGCGGCGTCGCCGCAGCGCAGGAAATTGTGCATGCGGGTGCGGTCGCTCACGCGAAAGCCGAGTAGGTCTGTAAACAGTGAGACCGATTCTTCGGGGGCTTCGGCATTGAGCACGACATGGGCCAGCTTGCGCGGCCGGTCCGGCGCATCGTCGGTGTCCGTGTGGGTTGCGATATCGGCGACGATGGCGAGGTTGCGGCCTTCGCCGTCGCGAAAGGCGAAACCGTAGCCGCCGCCCGGCCGGTCGAGATCCGCCGGAGCGGTTAGACCGGTGACGCCACGGACCGCGCTCTGCTCGGCAGCACGTACATGGAGGGCATCGACGCCGGCGCGGTCGGCCGCCAGCAAATTGACCCGCAGAATTTCGGCGCGCGGCCGGTGGTGCAGTGCGAGGATGTGGTGGAACGGCCCGGTGCCGCGCAGGTGGCAGGAGGCGTCATCGCGGGCGACAAGCGTCAGGCCCCATATATCGGTGAAAAACGCCGTGGCGGCGGCGAGGTCGGCGACGCCGAGATCGACGCTATGGAGCGCTGTGACGCGCGGCTCACTCATGACCGGCTCCTGAAGACTGCGTTGCGACGTAGGACAAATACATCGCATTTAGATCGCATTGTCGATGATTCTACCTGAGATGGAGCGGTTTTAGCCCGGCATTAACGCTGCCGCGGTACCTTTCCGTACCAGGGGCCTTAGAAGGATTTTCGACAATGTTCGATCGAATGCGCCGAATTGCAGCGATCGCATCCGCCTGCTTGACGGTTGTCTTTGTGTCGCCTGCTAATGCGCAGGGTGCGGCAGACGCCGTTTCGCTCAACTTCGCCTGGCCGGAGGGTCTGCAAGCAAACGTCGAGTTCGAATCCTGGTCCAGGCGGTCGACCGACGGCCGCAACGAAGACGTCGGCGTGACAGGCCAGTACGCCTTCACGACGTCGCGCGCCGGCCAAGACCTACTGATCGAGTTCGGCGATGTTCAAACGCAGGTCGATAGTCCGAGCACCGACATACGCGCCATGATGACGAACTTTATCGCCAAGGCGGTCAGCGTGCCGCCGAGCTATGTGGTGGCCAATGACGGCAGCTTCCGCCGCCTGGAGGGCCTCGACCGGTTCCGCCGCAATATGCTGGACGGTCTCGACGATGCTTTTACCGAGTTTCCGCCCCAGATCCGCGATCAGGTTGTACGCGTCTTGGATAGCGTTCTCACTGATGAGCAACTCCAGGCCAGTATCGCTTCCGAGTGGAACCAGGCCGTCGGCGCTTGGTTGGGAGCGGACCTGGACCGCGGCGACCTCTATGAGCTCAGCTATGAAGAGACCGTACCCGCTTTTAACAACGTGACGGTGCCCATGCGCTCGACATTCAAATTCGTGGAGCGCGTACCGTGCAACGGCGACAGCCCAGAGCGGCGCTGCGTGAAATTGGAGATGCGGTCGTTCGTCGATCCGGAGGGTTTGGCGGCGGCGATCGAGTCCTTCCTATCGCAGCTGCCCGCCGGTCAGGATCGCCCGCAAATCGAGGCGATGCGGCAAGAATCGGTGGTCCGTCTGGTCACCGAGCCCGATACCTTGATCCCCCACCTCATGGAATCGGCCAAGCACACGGAAATGACCATGCTGCTGGACGGCCGCATCCAGGAATCCGAACGGCTCGAGCGCAACCGCTACGTCTACACCTATTAGCATAACCTTCGGTCCGCGTTTTGCGAGCGCCTATTCTGCCGGGGCGGGGCGGACCACTGCGCGGCGGCCGAGAGTGGTCTCGTTGCCCTGGTCGGGATCGTGAGAGGTGGGGCTTGTCCACCTGCCTATGCGACGCCCCATCGTCATGCTCGGGCTTGACCGGGGCATCCATGGTCGTGCTGGGTTCCAGT
This sequence comes from Alphaproteobacteria bacterium, assembly GCA_965267185.1. Classification (GTDB taxonomy): domain Bacteria; phylum Pseudomonadota; class Alphaproteobacteria; order UBA6615; family UBA6615. The sequence continues at coordinate 376,095 of OZ253937.1, forward strand.
CCTTGTGCGTGTCTCAAGTGAAGACTGTGGGACAGAGGGATGGATACTCGCGTCGGAGGGCGAGTATGACGGTTGGCAGTGCGGCGGGCGAGAGCGACCGGGGGCCCTTCACGCCGCAAACAGTTCCTCGATCGGCATTCGATCGGCATGCACTTTTGGTCGAGAAAGATAGAACTCGGCTAACAAATGGCCCTGATCTTCCATGTCGGTTGGATCGACACCGATCTCGCACAGTTGTTCGAGCACTTGGGCTTGCTCTTCCTGGGTCGCAAACTCACGCTGGACGAACGTGGTATCCTCGAGTTTCTCGGTCACATAACCCCACCGGTCCAATGTCTGTGCGATGACGTCGAACGGGAACATGCGCAACACGAAATTCGCCAACCAGGGTGATTTGCCTTGGGTTATAGCCGGCAATAAATTGTCGAAGGTTTTTTCCGTGACATAGCCGACGCAGCCTGTCGACATCACCAAATCGACAGAGGCGAGATCTTCCTTGACGGGTTCGGGCAGAAACTCCGTCTCGAGATCGATCGCGATGCCGTCATCGATAAGGCCCACCTCTTCGGCGAAACCGATTGCGTTCTCCGCTTGATCGAGACCTATCATTTCAATGTTTTCAGGTTCTTCGAGATGGCCGAAAAAGCGCTGGTCATATTTGACGACTTCCCCAGGGGTTGCCGAAGCGAGCCGGTCCTGATTCCAATGCTGATAGAGCTCTGACAGTGAAAGATCATGTTTGAGAAGGGCGGCATTGACCCCGTAGGAGCAGCCGATATCGAGGACGCAAAGCGGTTCCTGCCGGCAGCGGCGCAATGCTGAAATCAATCTCTTGAATACCGGCTTGGCCGCGCCTGGAATGCTGTAGTTAAGCTTCCTGAGTTCGCGAAAATAAGCCCTTGGATCCGGCTCATCGTAGATATAATCCATGTTGGCTTTGGCTTCGTTGATTGCATCGAAGTCGCCGTCGCCGGTCATAAGTTCTCTCCATTACCTCGGGTTTGGTTATCATCCGCAACACGTTCCTCTCGGCGGCGGGACTCGAAAATCGAACCCACCACTCCACATGTATGCAGTGGTGGAGCACCAGGCGGTTGCTATGGATGATCGTATTTTACGATAGCCCGGAGAGTAACAGAGCAGGACAGCAAATTGAACCGCTGGCCTTGCAACTATTTGGCGTTTGTCGGTTCCAATTGCGGCGATCAAACTCGAATGACGCTGCACAAGCGCCTATTCCGCCGGGGCGGGGCGGGCGACCGCGCGGCGGCTCCATACGGTCTCGTTGCCTTGGTCGGGGTCGTGGGGGATGATCTGAGCCAGCGCCAAGCTCACCGCCGCGAGAGCGGCACCGGCATAAAACACCAAGCTCGGGTTGACCAGCCAGATCAACCCGAAAGCCGCTGGGACCACGACCGCGGCGATATGGTTGATCGAGAACGAGATGCCGGCGGTCGGCGCGATATCGCGCGGATCGGCGATCTTGCCGAAATAGGTGTTCAGCGCCAGCGCCATGGCGAAAAAGATATGGTCGAGGATATAGAGCCCGCTGGCTATCCACACATTCTCGACCAGCGCGTAGGCGATGAAGACGCCGATCAGGCCGGCATATTCAAATGTCAGCGCGCGGCGCTCGCCGAAATGGGCGACGAAGCGGCCAATCTTCGGCGCTAGAAACGTGTTGATCAAATGATTGATCAACATCAGCAGTGTCAGATTGGCCGCCGAGAGGCCGAATTTTTCGACCATCAGGAAGACGGCGAACACAGTAAAAATTTGCCGCCGCGCGCCGTTGATGAAGGTGAGCAGATAGAACAGCCAATAGCGCTTGCGCAGGAACAGTTCGCGGCGCTGCTCGGTCATCACTTCATAGCGCGGGAACGCGACCCAGGCGATCGCCGCCAAGCCGATCGTAACGCCGCCGGCGAGGGCGTAGAGCACCGCGAAGTCGAGCTGCAGAAACTGCAGCCCGGCCCAAACCAGCAGGAAGGCGACAATCGAGGCGACGCTGCCGGCGGCGAGCATGCGGCCGAACACGATGGGCGCGCGTTCCCGGCTCGACCATTGCAGCGCCAGGCTTTGCGACGCCGCTTCGAAATAGTGGAAGCCGATCGACATGATCATGGTCGTCACCAGCAAGCCGAAAAAGCTGGGGAACAGGCCGGTCAGCGCCACCCCGGCGCCCAGGAACACCAGCGCGAGGATGGCGATGGTCTGTTCGCGCATGATGAACAGCAGCGCCACGATAGTGAAGGCGAGGAAGCCGGGGATCTCGCGGATCGACTGCAGCATGCCGATATCGGCGCCGTCGAAAGCGGCGCGCTCGACGGCGAAATTATTGATCAGCGCCATCCAGGTCGACGACCCAATGGGGTAGGCCGCCGCCATTAGCAGCAGCAAGATTTCCGGGCGGCGCCAGCCGGTGTAATCTTCCATTTTCATGGGGAGACCATCCTAACCCCTATCTGTTAACGGGCGCGGGCGCGCCGGTCCATCGAAATCGCCGCCGGGATTTCGCCTGCACCGATTGACGCCCCCAGCGGCGGGACTTAGGGTCGCCGCGCCTTACATTATGTCGTGCTCATGACCGATTCCTTGACCATTGCCCTGGCGCAGCTCAACCCGACCGTCGGCGATATCGACGGCAATGTGGCGCGTATCCGCGCCGCCCGTTTAGCGGCCGCCGCCGGCGGCGCCGACCTGGTGGTCGGCACCGAACTGTGCGTCTCGGGCTATCCGCCGGAAGATCTGATCCTCAAGAATGCCTTCCTTGAGGCGGCGCGCGCCGGCGTCGAGACGCTGGCGGCGGAGACCGCCGATGGCGGGCCGGGATTAATCGTCGGCGCGCCGTGGCTCGACGATGATGGCAAGCGCTACAACGCCGCCTTGGTGCTCGATGGCGGCAAGATCGCGACCCGGCGCGACAAGTACGACCTGCCCAATTACGGCGTGTTCGACGAGAAGCGGGTGTTCGATGCGGGCGCGCCGCCGGGCCCGGTGAACTACCGCGGCGTACGCTTGGGCCTGGCTGTCTGTGAAGACATGTGGACGCCCGACGTGTCGGAAACGCTCCAGGAATCCGGCGCCGAGCTTTTGCTGTTTATCAACGGCAGCCCCTATGAGCGCGACAAGGTGGATGTGCGGCTCAACCTGGCGGTGGCCCGGGTGACCGAGACCGGCTTGCCGCTAATCTATGTGAACCAAGTGGGCGGGCAGGACGAACTGGTGTTCGACGGTGGCTCGTTTGTGCTCAACGCCGACCGCAAGATGGCCGCCACGTCGCCCCAGTTCGTCGAGAACGTGTCGCTCACGCGCTGGCAGCGCGGGGAGGGCGGCGCGCCGTGGTCCTGCACCGAGGGCGAGCTGACCAGCCAGATCGAGGGCAGCGAGCGTATCTACCAGGCGATGGTTCTGGGCCTGCGCGACTATGTGAACAAGAACGGCTTCCCGGGCGTCGTGCTCGGCCTGTCGGGTGGTATCGATTCCGGCATCACCGCCGTCGTTGCGGTGGATGCGCTGGGGCCGGAGCGGGTGCATTGCGTGATGATGCCGTCGCCGTTCACCAGCCAGGAAAGTCTCGACGACGCCCAGGAATTGGCCGACCGGCTGGAGGTACGCCTCGACAGCGTCGCCATCGAGCCGGCGATGAACGCCTTCGACGATATGCTCAAGCAGGCCTTCAACGAGCCGTCATCCGGCGTCACCAAGGAAAACATCCAGAGCCGGGCACGCGGGCTCACCCTGATGGCGATCAGCAACACCACCGGCGCCATGCTGGTCACCACCGGCAACAAGTCGGAAATGTCGGTCGGTTACGCCACGATCTACGGCGACATGGCGGGCGGTTACTCGGTGATCAAGGATGTCTACAAGACCGATGTGTTCAAACTCTGCCGCTGGCGTAACGAACACTATCCCACGGGCGTGTTGGGCCCCGCCGGCGATGTGATCCCCGAGCGCATCATCACCAAGCCGCCCTCGGCGGAGCTGCGGCCTGACCAGAAGGACGAGGATTCGCTGCCGCCCTATGACGAACTCGACGCGATCCTGCACGGCTTGATCGAGGAAGATTTGGGGGCCGACGATCTGGTTGGCCGTGGTCATGACGTGGACACGGTGCAGCGCATCTGGCGGCTTCTCGAGATGTCCGAATATAAGCGCCGCCAGGCGCCTCCGGGGGTGAAGCTGACCAGCCGCGCGTTCGGCCGCGACCGCCGCTACCCGATTACCAATGCGTTCAAGGGTAAGGCCTAACGTCTTGTCCTTGGTTTAACCCTCTCCCTGAGGGAGAGGGTGGCGAGCGCATGCGAGCCGGGTGAGGGTTTAGGAACGGTTGGAAAACATCCTGGATATATCTTACCCCCTCACCCCAACCCCTCTCCCCATGGGAGAGGGGCTTTCGCCGCTATCCGATCACCAATGCATTCAAGGGCAAGGCGTAGAGTGCCGCGGCGGGATTAACTGCCCTGGCGATTCGAGAGCAGGGTATCGAACGTCGTCGAGTTTTTCTTTAGACGATGTGGCACGGCGCCACTCGATAAATCGAATAGATCGCTCGAGCGAACCTCGACGACGTTGGCCGCATATTCGCCTAGATGCCGGCATTGCACTTTCCCGCCCCGTTCGCCGGTTACCTTATTGATGCTGTCCGAGGGATATTTGAAGCAGACGCCATAGCCTTTGCCATCGTTTCGAGGCACCAATCGCCACTTGGAGGGGACTGCGGCAGCATTGCCCGGATACCAGAGATAGGCATTGCCGGTGTCGGAGAAATACTCGATCTGTGTGCCGTGGCCGGGCCGACGCTGGCAGCTCGTCACCGTATAGCAAATCGTCTGGCCGGGATCGTAGGTCATGATCGTCTTATCGGCGATAAATGCGCGCGCTTCCTCGTGCGGCATCGCGTTGATTTCGCTGATCTCCCGCCCCAACGTGGAGACATTGTTGTAAACGCTCGGCGAACACGCCGCCAACCCAAGCGCCAACGCGCAAACAACGGCCCGCGGAACTTTTCTGAAAGTGGCGCAAGCAGACGACGTTAATACCGCAATATTCATCGCTTCGAATGTTCTCCATTTGCCTGAAAACGTGAGGGGGTTTTATTAGCGCAGTTTCCTAAAAGATTCCTACCTCCCCCGACTGCGGGTAGGGCAATAGGGTTAACCGCTTGATTTGCCTTCATTTCCGTTCGGCGCTATACAGCGTCCTTATGGAGATACGTTCCCATCGATGTTGCGCGGCCAGCCGGCGAATTACCGGCTGAAGACGTTGCCGCTGCGCGGATTTCCCGCGCCGCTTCGTCCGCGCAATCTGATCTTGGGAACCCCTAAATGACGCTCCAACTCCACAATACGCTGACCCGCTCGAAAGAGGTTTTCACGCCGCTCGATGAGAGCCGTGTGCGCATGTACGTCTGCGGGCCGACGGTCTATGACGACGTGCATATCGGCAATGCCCGGCCGCTCGTGGTGTTCGACGTGCTCTACCGGCTGCTCAAACATAGCTACCCGGACGCCAAGGTCAGCTATGTGCGCAACATCACCGACGTGGACGACAAGATCATCGACCGGGCGGCTGAGAGCGGTGAGGCGATCGACGATCTGACCCGGCGCACCACCGACCGTTTCCACGAAGCGACAGCGGCGCTGGGCTGCCTGGAGCCCGATGTGGAGCCGCGGGCGACCGACCACATTCCGGAAATGATTTCCCTGATCGGTACCTTGATCGAGAAAGACCACGCCTACGAAGCCGAAGGCGAGGTTTTGTTCAGCGTGCCGTCGATGGCGAACTACGGAAAGCTATCGGGGCGCAACCGCGACGAGATGATCGCCGGTGCCCGTGTCGAGGTATCGAGCCACAAGCGCGATCCCGCCGATTTCATTTTGTGGAAGCCGAGCACGGCGGACCAGCCCGGCTGGGACAGCCCGTGGGGCCGCGGCCGGCCCGGCTGGCACATCGAATGCTCGGCCATGAGCGAGAAACATTTGGGCAAGGCGTTCGACATCCATGGCGGCGGGGTCGATCTGGTGTTTCCCCATCATGAAAACGAGATTGCTCAGTCGCTGTGCGCCCATCCGGACGAGACCTTCGCGCAAACGTGGGTACATAACGGTTATCTGATGAGCGAAGGCGAGAAGATGTCGAAGTCGCTCGGCAACTTTTACACCGTCATCGAACTGCTCGACGAGTTTCCCGGCGAGGCCCTGCGCTTGGCGCTACTCAAAACCCACTACCGCCAACCGCTGGACTTCACCAAAGAGGGCGTGCGCGAAGCCAAGCGGGAGTTGGACGGGTTCTATGGCGCGCTGCGCGTTGCGGGAAAAGAGAGTTCCGGCGACGTGGCGGCTTCGGTGCTGGACGCCCTGGCGGATGATTTGAATTCGCCGGCCGCGCTGGCCGAACTGCATGTATTGTTGAGGGGCGTGAACGCGGGCAACACCGACGCAGCAGAACTGCGTTCCGCAGGCGCAATCCTCGGGCTGCTTCAGCAGGATGCTGACGCGTGGTTCCACGGCGTAGATGATGGGGCAGCCGAGATCGAGGCCTCGATTGCGGCCCGCAACGACGCCCGCGCGGCGAAAGACTTCGCAGAGGCCGACCGCATCCGCGACGAACTGGCGGCGCAAGGCATCGCGCTCGAAGACGGGCCAGATGGCACCACGTGGCGGCGGGACGGGTAGATATGACCACACTTTTTGTCGTCACCCCCACCCCGACCCTCCCCCCTCAAGGGGGAGGGGGTTATAGCGAGCGGGCTGCTCCAAAATTCCCTCCCCCCTGGAGGGGGAGGGTTAGGGAGGGGGGGCTTTGCTCCCTCATCCGGAGCTTGTCGAAGGATGAGGGACGCAGGCTAAAGTCAGCCCCATACTTCGACAGGCTCAGCATGAGGCTGTGTGTGCGGACCGTAACCCAGGCAGGTAGCCATGCCTGAGCGGATCAGCGTCTTCGACACCACTTTGCGCGACGGGGCGCAGACGCAGGGCGTCGATTTTTCGGTCGACGACAAGCGCACCATCGCCCGCGCCCTCGACGGCTTGAACGTCGACTATGTGGAAGGCGGCTGGCCCGGCGCTAACCCGGTCGACGACGATTTCTTCGCCACGTCGCCTAATCTCAATAACGCCACCTTCACTGCTTTCGGCATGACGCGGCGGCCCGACCACAGCGCCGCCAACGATCCCGGCCTGAATGCGTTGCTCACCAGCGCCGCCGACGCCGTGTGTATGGTCGGCAAGACCTGGGATTTTCACGTCGATGTGGCGCTTGGCATCTCTCAAGACGAAAACATCGCCATGATCGCCGACAGCGTCGCTCACGCGAAAACCCGGGTGAACGAGGCGCTATTCGACGCGGAGCATTTCTTCGACGGCTATAAGGCCAACCCCGACTTTGCGCTAGCGTGCCTGAAAGCGGCGCTCGACGCCGGCGCGCGCTGGGTGGTGCTGTGCGATACAAACGGTGGCACCTTGCCCTACGAGGTGTCGCGCATCGTCGGCGAGGTGTGTGCGAAGCTGCCGGGCGACCATGTGGGCATCCACGCCCATGACGATACGGGCAACGCGGTGGCCAACACGCTGGCGGCGGTGGAAGCGGGGGCGCGGCAGATCCAGGGCACGCTCAACGGATTGGGCGAGCGCTGCGGCAACGCCAACCTCATTTCGGTGCTGCCTAACCTGATGCTGAAGTATGACGGCGCCTACGAGACCGGCCTGGGCGATGCCGAGCTGGCTCAGTTGACCCATGTGTCGCGCCTGCTCGATGAGCTGCTCAACCGCGCGCCCGACCGCCATGCCGCCTATGTCGGCGAGGCGGCCTTTGCGCATAAGGGCGGCCTACACGTGTCGGCGGTGCAGAAAGACCCGCGCACCTACGAGCATGTCGAGCCCGGCATCGTCGGCAATCACCGCCACGTCGTGGTGTCAGACCAGGCCGGCCGGTCGAACATTCTGGTGCGGCTCGTCGACGCCGGCATCGAGATTGACGCCGGCGACAAGCGCATCTCGCGCCTGGTCGAGGACGTCAAGGCCAAGGAGTATGAGGGCTATACCTACGATGGTGCGGAGGCCAGCTTCGAGTTGCTGGCGCGCCGGGCACTGGGGGAGGTACCGCGCTTCTTCGATGTGGAGAGCTTCCGCACCGAGGTCGAGCGCCGGTTCAATGCCCGCGGCGAACTGACCACCATCAGCCAGGCGGTGATCAAGATCGAGGTCGCCGGCGAGCCGACCATGCAGGTGGCCGAAGGCAACGGCCCGGTCAACGCGCTCGACGCGGCGCTGCGCAAGGCGCTGCTGCCCAAGTTCCCCGAACTGGAGCAGATGCGCCTGGTGGACTTCAAAGTGCGTATTCTGACGCCGCAACAGGCCACCGCGGCGGTGACGCGGGTGATGATCGAATCCGCCGACGAGACCGGCCACCGCTGGGGCACCGTCGGCATCTCGCCCAACATCATCGATGCCGCCTACGCGGCGCTGGACGACGCCATCGTCTACAAACTCCTGCGGTCAGGCAACGGATCGTGAATGGGTTCGGTCAAGCGACCGTACCGATCTTCAACTGATTTTGTGTTGCGAGTTTCTGCCGTTAGCAGCACACATCAATTAGGTCTCTTGTTGCTCAGCTTCGCGAAACGCAGCCTGTGGCGCCTGCTTCGGGGAATAATCCAGCCGTGTTTCTGTTTGTTGAACTTGCGGGCATTCAAGTGACCTACCGAGATTAACTGGGGGAGAATCAGGTGAAATATTTGTTTGCAGCTTTCGCGATATCACTCGCCACAGCGGCGCTGCCCACGGTTGGACATGCGGAAGGGAATGCGGTTACCGGCAAGGAGGTATTTATTACCCACTGCTGGCAGTGCCATACGGTGGAAGAGGGCGGAACAGATAAGATCGGCCCCAATCTCTTTGGCCTGTTCGGCACCAAAGCCGGATTGCGGAAACCCAGCTACGAAGGCCGTTATTCGCCGGAGATCAAGAAATCCGGCATTGTCTGGGGCGACGACACCCTCGACGTGTTTCTCACGAGCCCTCGAGAATTTATCCCCGGCACAAACATGCCGTTCGTCGGATTCGAAAATAAGATCGACCGGGATAATGTCATCGCCTACCTAAAATCGGTTACCCAATAGAGGCCATCGATAGAGGCATTATGCACCGCGCGGATGCGCAGTTTTCAATACGAAGCGCATTTTACCGGCTGATGATTCGATCGCTGGTGACAGTCGCAATTTTGCTAGCACCCGCAATAATCAGCGATTCCGTCGCGCAGACGGTTACCTACGAGAAGTTCTCGCAAGCATTTAGGGATATTGTGCTGGGTTCAGAATATGTGCCCCGAGAAAATCCACGTGTTCTCAAGTTCGTTGATGATCTAGATATCGTAATTGTAGGAACGCCAAGTAGCTCGTTTCTTTCCAAGCTGTTTCGACACCTTTCTGAACTCGACAAGCTAACGGGTTTGAATTCCGATGTTAGCGCAATCGTGAACGCCAACGAGTTTTTTGCGCAACCTTCACGATTCCAATCGGGAAATATTTTCGCATTTATCTCTGAAAGCCGAAAAGAATACCTCGAGTTCTTGTCGTCACGTACTTTTAATGACGGGAGTTTTAGCGATAAATTCATACGCGAAAATGTTTTCTGCGTTGTCCGTATTGTTCCGAACCCGCGTCTACAGATTGGTTCAGCCTTTATCCTCTTTCCACCAAATAATATTCCCGGGAAAGATAATAGCCGGTGCGTGGTCGAGGAATTCTCGCAAGCGCTAGGGCTACCGAACGATTCGAAATCCATCAAAGAAACAATATTCAACGATGACGATGTTCATTCGGAGCTCACAGATCTCGATGCTCTACTAATTCGTGCGTTATACTCAGACGATATCAAGCCGGGTGACAGTTGGAATGATCTGCGGCTGGTTCTTCCTGGCGTCTATCAACGTCTAACGTCAGTGAGTAGAGACACAATACGTCCATGAAGCATGGATTGAGCCCGCTTCGAAGTATTTCCATCACGCCGAATTGAGCAACCGTCGGGTGGACGGGGGCGTGCGCACAGCTACGCTGTTCGGACATACGATAGGCATGCCCATGTTGAACGACTTCTACCCGCGGAACCTGTGCGCCAAGTTGCTGGCGCTGGCTATCGCGCTGATTCCCTTGCTCTTTATCGCCACCATGGCGGCGGCGGACGTGGAGCAGTGGCAGCCGTTTTGGCCGCGCACCGACTTCAGCAAGACCACCGTCGATCTCGAAGAGATCCTCTCCGGTGGCATCCCGCGCGACACCATTCCGGCGATCGACGAACCGACCATCGGCACCCTGGCCGAGGGCGCCGAAGTCTACGATCCGCGCGAGCCGGTCATCACCGTGACCGTCAACGGCGAGACCCGCGGCTATCCGCTGACCATTCTGATCTGGCACGAAATCGTCAACGACACGCTCGGCGGCCTGCCGATCACGGTGACTTATTGCCCTCTATGTAATTCCGCCGTGGTGTTCGACCGGCGGGTCGGTGATCAGGTGCTCGATTTCGGCACCACCGGCAATCTGCGCTTCTCCGATCTGGTGATGTACGACCGCCAGACCGAAAGCTGGTGGCAGCAGTTCACCGGCGAGGGCATCGTCGGCGAGTTCGCCGGCACCGAGCTCACCTTCCTGCCGGTGCGCATCGAGCCGTTCAACGTGTTCGCCGCGCGCAATTCCGGCGCCGACGTTCTGCTGCGCACCCCCGGCTTCGCCCGTAACTACGGGGTGAACCCCTACGGCGCCTACGACACCGGCGACCAGCCGCTGTTCCCCGGCATTCCCGAGCCCGACGGTATCGCGCCCATGGCCTATGTGGTGGCGGTGGAGGACGAGGCCTGGAGTCTCGATCTATTGCGCGAGAAAAAGCGCATCGAGGCCGGCGATCTGGTACTCACGTGGGAGCCCGGCCAGATTTCAGTGCTCGACCACGCCTATATCAAGGAGAGCCGCGATATCGGCTACGTCACGGTGCAGCGCAAGCAGGACGGCCAGCTGGTCGAGGTACTGCACGACATGACCTTCGCTTTCGCCTTCAACGCGTTCCGGCCGAACGGCAAGATCCACCAATAAACCCGCAAATGCAGGTGCATCGGCGCGGCGTAAACTGCGCGCGCCTGTTCGCCCGGCTACGCGATCCCGACGGGTTCCTCGGCCCACCGCGCGCTATCGAACATCGAAATAGCGTGCTCTAGGGCTGCCTCGTCGAACGGGTCTGCCTGCTTGCCGATCTCAAGCGCTCCGTCGAGCGTTTCGATTGCTGCGGTGTAGAGCCGATTTCTCGTGCGGCCCCTTCGGACCGCTTTCGCGGCGGCCTCAAGCGCATTGGCGGCGCAGTCGGCGACGTCTTGCCATTCGGCTTCACCGTCGGCGGCCTTCGCCAGTGCCGTCTTGGTCGCTGTGATTTGAGTGGCGGCGGCTTCGGCGAACGTGGCCGCGTCATAGTCTTGCTTCCTTGCACCCGATAGCGTCCTGAGCGCCGCCGGCACGATCAATTTGGTGATGCGCTCTGCGATGTATGTGGCGCGCGCCGCCTCGTTGTCCGGGTCGCGATTGTCGATCACGCGCAGAATAAACATCTTTAGCCGTTGGCGCTGATCGTCCGGTAGCAGGTCGTTCAGGCGGAACGCGTAGGATCGGATCACCGGACAGGCGCTGGGCGGGTCGTCGCCGACCGTGCCGTACAGGATCCAGTTGGCGGCGTCATACAAACAGGCACCATTGCGCGGATGATCGGTGCTCCCCTTGCAAAGGTCGAAATTCCAAAGACTGGCGATGTCGGTCATTTGGTGTCGCTCCTGGTGGGATCTGAGCCCACAGTAGTTGGCAACGGAGCACCATAATAGACGATTCGATTGGCGGCACGATGCGCAAGTAAACGCCATTTGGATTGGCCTTAACCGCCACTGCGGCGTATATGCAGAGCCCATGTCTGGTACCGACCGTACCCAACAGCCCGTGCTTGGCGGGCCGCGCGTCATTCTCATCGAGCCGCAGCTCGGCGAGAATATCGGCGCGGCGGCGCGCGCCATGCTCAATTGCGGGCTCACCGATCTGGCGCTGGTGAACCCGCGCGAGGGCTGGCCCAACCCCAAGGCCGAGGCGATGTCGGCGGGGGCGACGGAGGTTCTTGAAAACGCCAAGCTCTTCGACAGCGTCGAGGACGCCATCGCCGGCTTGACCCGGGTCTACGCCACCACTGCGCGCCCGCGCGACATGACCGTGCGGGTGACGACCCCGCGCCAGGCTGCCGCCGAGCTGCGCACCGCCTGGCAGGCGGGCGATACGCTCGGCTTGCTGTTCGGCCCCGAGCGCTCAGGCATGACCAACGAGCATATCGTGCTGGCCGACAGCGTGATTTCGGTGCCGCTCAACCCGGCCTACGCGTCGCTGAATTTGGCCCAGGCGGTGCTGATCGTCGGCTACGAATGGTTCGCCGCCGCCGCCGATGCGCCAGCGGAGCAGCTCATCGAAAACGGCACGCGGCCGGCCAACAAGGAAGAATTGGTGTCCTTCTTCGACCGGTTCGAGGCCGCACTCGATCAAAGCGGCTTCTTCCGGTCCCCCGATATGCGTCCGTCGATGGTGCTCAATCTGCGCGCCATGCTCCAGCGCGCGAACCTCACCGAACAGGAGGTGCGCACGCTTCATGGCGTCGTTTCCTCGCTCTCGGGCAGCTGGCGCGACACGCCGAACCAGCGCCGCAAGCGGGGGGAGGACTGAGGCGGCAACGTCACACCTCATCCTGAGGAGCCGTTTCGCCCGCCCTTCGAGACGGGCCTAGCGGCCCTCCTCAGGGTGAGGCGAAACGGCGTCTCGAAGGATCGAGTCGTTTGAGCGGGGCTAGGCGGGTTGCGGTTTATGTGCCTACGCGCTGGCGCGTTCGAGTTCGCGCACGATATAGTCGCGCAGCCGGTGCGCGGCAGGGTTGAGATGGGGCGCTTCGATCAGCGCCATCTCGGTGTCTTTGAGGTCGGGCAGGGCGAGCGATTCGTCGTTGAGAATGGTGAGATCGTCGGGGACCATTTCCTTCGGCAATACGGTCACGCCCAGGCCCGCGCGCACCGCCGCATGGGTGCCGGCGAGCGACGCGCACGTGTAAGTGACACGCCAGGACCGGTCGATGGCGTCGAGCGCATCGGTTGCCCGCTTGCGGTATACACAAGGTTGCGGAGACACCGCCAAGGGAATGGCGTCTTCCGCCAAAGCCAGCTCCCGGCTGGCGGACACCCACACCAGGGGTTCGCGCCACACGCGGATGCCACCGGTTCCGCCGGTCGGTTCGCGCTTCACCAGCGCAATGTCCAACTCGCCCGCCTCGAAGTCTTCGAGAAGTTCGAGCGTCAACTCGCACGTTACGCTCAAGGTGACGCGGGGATGACTATTGGCGAAGCGCGCCAAGACGCTCGGCAGATGGCTGGTCGCGAAGTCTTCCGGCGCGCCGAGGCGCACCACGCCGGACACCTCCGGCTCGGTAATGCTCGTGACCAGCTCGTCGTTCAGGTTGAGGATTCGCCGCGCGTGATCGAGCACCAGCTCGCCCTCGCTGGTCAGCGATATTCGGCGCGGATTGCGCTCAAGCAGGCGAACCCCCAAGCGGTCCTCTAGGCGCTTGATCTGGAGCGAAATCGCCGATTGACCGCGCAACAACCGCTCGGCGGCGCGCGAGAAACCGCCGCATTCGACGACCGTAACGAACGCACGCAACAAATCCGGGTCGATATTGGCGTTGGCGTTCATGGGCTTCCTTATCATTGAGAATATCAATGATAATATTATTAATTATCAATTTCCACAATTAATGGGGCGTCCCTATTTAGAGGCGGATATCAACCCTTCAAGGAGTTTCGAAGATGCCGCCATCCACGCTAATCGATGAGCTAGAGTTACCCCAGATTGCAGACGCTGAAGGTAGCGCCGTTCCGATAACCGTCGCGTTTGGCGACGGTATCGGCCCTGAAATCATGAAGGCGAGCCTAAAGGTGCTCGTTTCGGCGGGCGCGAATATCGCGATCGAGCCGATCGATATCGGCGAACAGGTCTACTTGTCGGGCCAGACGGCGGGCATAACCGCCGACGCCTGGGACAGCCTGCGCCGCACCAAGGTGTTCTACAAGGCTCCCATTACGACACCGCAGGGCGGTGGTTACAAAAGCCTCAATGTGACGGTGCGCAAGTCGCTCGGCCTCTTCGCCAATATTCGCCCTTGCACGGCCTACGCGCCGTTCGTCGCGACCAAGCATCCGGGCATGGATGTGGTGGTGTTTCGCGAGAATGAAGAAGATCTCTATGCCGGCATCGAACACCGGCAGACCGACGAGGTTTATCAGTGCCTGAAACTGATCTCGCGGCCGGGCTGCGAGAAGATTGTCCGGCACGCGTTCGAGTACGCCAGCACCTACGGCCGCAAGAAGGTCACCTGCTTCACTAAAGACAACATCATGAAACTCACCGACGGGCTGTTCCACAAGGTGTTCGATGAGATCGCTGCGGAATATCCGGACATCGAAAACGAACATTGGATCGTCGATATCGGCGCGGCGAAGCTGGCCGATACGCCGGAAGCCTTCGACGTCGTGGTTATGCCGAACCTGTACGGTGATGTCTTAAGCGACGTCGCTGCGCAGATCGCCGGGTCGGTCGGGCTCGCGCCGTCGGCCAATATCGGCGAGCAGTGCGCCATGTTCGAGGCCATTCACGGTTCGGCGCCGCGCCGTGCCGGACAGGATATCGCCAACCCGTCGGGGCTGCTGCTCGCCGGCGTCATGATGATGGCTCATGTCGGCCAGCGCGAGGTCGCCGAGCGCGTCCACAACGCCTGGCTGAAGACCATCGAGGACGGTATCCACACCTACGATATTTTCGACGATACGGTCTCGCAGCAAAAGGTGGGCACGACGGCCTTTGCCGACGCGGTGATCGCGCGCCTCGGCCAAAAGCCCTCGCAACTGGCATCGGTTTCCTATAGCGCCGACACCAAGCCGATTTCGGTACCGCAGAAGGCTGTTCATAAGCCGGCGCACAAGGAACTCGTCGGTGTCGATGTGTTCGTTCAGTCGACGACACCGGTCGAAACGTTAGCCGCCGACATGCGCAAAGCAGAGAGCGATGTGGCGGAACTCGCCATGATCACCAACCGGGGCGTCAAGGTCTGGCCGGACGGGTTTCCGGAGACCTTCTGCACCGACCATTGGCGGTGCCGCTATTTAGCTAAATCGGGCGAACCCTTCGACAAGAATGCGGTGGTCGAATTGCTCGGCAAGCTCGCCGGGGCCGATGTCGACTTCATCAAGACCGAGCAGCTCTTCACCTTCGACGGTGAGCCTGGCTACTCGCTCGGCCAGGGTCAATAGCGCAAGCTCGGCGACGGTTGTACCGGCCGGTACGAACGTCCGCTCAAAGAGCACAATATAGATGGGAGGCGGGCTTAGTCGGCTCGCCTCCCGCCATATCTAAAATTTCATGCTCAGTCCCAGGCTGACGATATGCCGCTCGACACTGCCATCGCTGAACGACGCCGACTGTTCGCTGGGATTTGCCGGGATATCGGTTTCAGAAGCGTCCCCCAGGAACGACCACTCGTAACCGGCGCGGGCGGTCATCATACCCCACAGTTTTAAGCTCGATTTTAGCCTGACACCCGTCGCGAAGGTTAAATCGGTGCTGGAGTCGCTGAGCGACTGATTTAAGCCGCCGCTGAAATCGGTGTTTTGAGAAAGATCGCGCTCGGAAAACCGGAGGGACGGTGTGACATAAGCCTCCACGCCGAATCCGAGTTGATCGTTGAGGAACTTTTTGTGCAGACTGCCGGTGAAGGAATAGCCGAGATAATCGTCCCTGATATTGCCCGTTATTGACTGTTGCGCCAGGGCGTTGCCGTTGCGCACGATAGCGGACTCGCCAGTGAAATCGTTGTCGAAGGTTTCGTAAACAATCGCCCCGCCGATCCCCATTTTGAATCCCAGTTCCTCACAGCCGCAATAGTAGAAGGATTCCTTGTAGCCGAGGGAAATGCGGCCCCAGCTATTGTTCAGTCCAACGTTGCTGAAGAGTTGGTCGCCAGCGGTCGTCGACGCAACGCCGGTGCCCAGACCCCCGATATCGGGCTGTAGGAACGTGAGTGCGACTTGGCTGACGCCGCCGAGACCGACTTCCGCAACGCCGGAATCCGAATCTGTTCCCCACGCATATTCTATGCTGCCGAATAGGCGAGATTTGGCACCATCGACGAGAAACGAGTCTTGGAGGCGAAAGCCACCGCGAAGCTTAAAGCCGGTCCGGTTTAGGTCGTCGCCGAGTGTCGCGCCAAAACGCTCACCGTCGTTCACGACGGTGCCGATGCCGAAGTTCGAATTGGTTTCGATATTCGAGAAACTGCCTTTGAAACCGGCGCTGAAGCGGAACGGATTACCGTCCCGGCCAACTTCCCTTTCGCCGGCCAACTGCACTTCCGAATCCCCGGCTTGCTGATTCGGGTCGCTCAGGCAGATTTGTCGTGAGCCGGTCTGGGCGTCGGCTTGGTCGACCGTAACGGTCCAGCAACCCGATGTCAGATTATGAAATCTTACATTGCCGTTTGCATCCGCCACCGCCGACGTGCGGTTGCCGCTCTCGTGCGTTGCTGTAACCGTGGCGCCAGGAGCGGCGACGCCATCGAGATCCACGTCTCTTTCAGATGCGGTCGCTGTCGCGCTCGCGCCGACAGCGAACAGCAGGCCGAAGAAAAAGCCGCCTAGAACAGGAAAACGCATTGTTTATCCCCCAAGTTTTTCCGCGCCACGCGAACAGCACTGATTCCTCATGTGCCGTATGCGCTGACTCGGTGCCTTGATACCAAATTTCGATTGAAACTATTGCCATATTACCGCCATGTCGAGGCGGCAATGTATCGGCGCGAAACAATGTTTCGTGTAGTTGCATGCCGGTCACACAACAATTTATGTACGTTTCGCTTCAATATGCATAAATCGCCGGGCCGCCGTCGGTGACCGGCACGGCGGGGCCGCGGCCGTAAAGTTCCGGGTAAAGCTTGTCGCCGCCAGTACGAACGTCCAATCAGGGCGTGCAGCATCGATAAGAGGTGAGCTCAGTCAGCTAGCCTCTCGCTGCCTATGCGCCGCTGAGATTCATGTGGTCGCGAGCCCGAACGAACCATCGGACGAACGCGCCATACCTCAATTCTGCCGCAAAACCTAGATACTAGACCTCCTCGAATTAGATCGGGCAGGCGAGGTTGCGCCTATGATGAAGAGATCAGCGGTCTATTTGCTGACAAGTTTGGCGATAGCTTTCTTTTTGCACTCGAGTGCTGATGCTCAGCGGGAAGAATTCCAGCCGCAAATTGAGGAAATAAAGCAGCGAATTGAAGTATGGCGGCAGCAACAGGGAGCAGGTGAAAAAGCTTTCTTTGCAGGGGAATATGATCAAGCCATCACTAAATTCAAAATTGCGGCAGAGACGGCAGAATCGCTCGGCCAAGACAATAGGTTCCTTACCGAAAGTCTTAGATATCTTGGATACACCTACACAAGACAGGGTCGATATCGCGAAGCCGAACCGCACTTTGAGCGGGCATCCGCTATCTGGGAGGTGGCAGAAGAACTACGTGTGGAACCTGACCAAGACTTTCCTTGGGGATGGTATGTAACCAAAGCGGAATATTTATCTAGAAGTCTTAAAGATCTGGGGGATGTTTACCGTCTACGAGGTCGCTATGCCGAGGCCGAATCAGCTTACCGGCGGTCTTTGGCGATTATGGAAAAAGCATCAGATTCAGATCACCTGGATTTAGCTGATGCTGCAAGCCGGCTGGCGAATATATATCGACTTCAAGGCCGCTACGCCGAGGCCGAACCGCTCTACCTTCGGTCGGTAGCTATCTCGGAGGATGTTTTCGCACAAGAAGACCGGACCACCGCATCTAAACTTGCTGATCTAGCAGAGCTGTACCGGGATCAAGGTCGGTTTGCTGAGGCAGAGCCGCTTTATCAGCGAGCCCTCACAATTATTGAGAATACACATAGCCCCGATCACTCAAAGGTCGCATGGGCGCTACACGATTTGGCGTCGCTCTATGTGAGGCGAGGTGACTACGCCGAGGCCGACCCGCTTTACCAAAGGGCTTTGTCTATCGGGGAGAACTCATCGGGTCCGAAGGATTTTCTCGTGGCGGTGAGCCTGCACCGTTTGGCATCGACCTATCGCTTTCAAGGCCGCTACGCCGAGGCTGAACCACTCTTTCTTGACGCGGTCAAATTCATGGAGAAACCTCTTGGACCGGACAATCGGATCGTGGCCATCGCTTTGAATGGGGTCGCGTTAATCTATACGGATCTGGGCAAGTACGCTGAGGCGGAACTTGTCCTGCGCCGGGCGTTGGCCATTCTTGAAGGGTCGGTGCACCCACGCGTAGCGACGAACCTTAACGATCTAGCAGTCGTGCTCCGTAAGCAGGGTCGATATGAAGAGGCTGTGCCATTGTACCAGCGGGCGCTTGCGATAAAAGAGAATGCCCAAGGTACAGAGCACTGGAGTTTGGTATCGACGTTAAATGGAATGGCAGTTGTGCATCGCGAACGAGGTAACTACGAGGCTGCGGATGCGTTGTTTATGAGAGCTTTGTCCATCGGCGAAACTGCGTTAGGTCCGGACCACCCCAAAGTCGCCTTTTTGCTCAATGATCTTGCAATGCTGCGCGCTGCGGAGAAGCGTTATGTGGAAGCGGAACAATTGTACAAGCGCGCGTTGGAGCTGAAGGAAAAAAGGCTCAGAGCGGGGCATCCAGAGGTTGCCATTAGCCTTGATAGCTACGCTAGTTTGTTGCGTGAGATGGGGCGGCAATCGGATGCTTCCGCGATGGAGCGCCGCGCGAACGGAATCCGACTTCGAAACAATGAAACAAAATAAGCCAATTGATTGCGCTCTAACGCCCGGGATTTCTCGAAAACGCCTCAATACGCGTAGATCGCCGGGCCGCCGTCGGTGACCGGCACCGCCGGTCCGCGGCCGTAAAGTTCTGGGTAAAGCTTGTCGCCGCCGAACACTTCGGGGTTCATCAACGTCTCGGGCCGCTCGCCCTTGATGAGGGCTACGATGCCTTGGGCGATAGTGTTGAGCATGTAGCCGCGGGTGTCCCAGGTGGCGCCGCCATTGTGGGGCGTCAGGATCACGTTCTCCATCTTGCAAAGCGCTTCCGGCACCTCGACTTCCCATTGCTCCGGCGGTTCGGTGGCGAAGGTCTCGATGCCGGCGCCCGCAATCTTGCCCTGCTGGAGCGCTGCGATGAGATCGTCTTCGACGACGATCCGCCCGCGCGCGGTGTTGATGAAAAACGCTGTCGGCTTCATCAGGTCGAACTGGCGCGCGCCGATCATATCCATAGTCTCTTCTGTGAGAGGGACGGCGACGACCAGGAAATCGGCCCGGCGGAACACGTCGTCCATATCGGCGAGCCACTCGACGCCGAGTTCTTGTTCTTTGTCTTCTGGCAGACGGGTACGCTTGTTGTAGACCACGTTCATGTGCAGCGCCTTGAACACGGGCGCCATATATTCACCCATGCCGCCGAGCCCGATCATGCCCACCGTCTTGCCGGGGCAGCCGATGCCCATCAGTGCCATGGTCTGGTTCTGCTTGAATTTGCCCGCATGGGTGTAGCGGTCGGCCTCGATCACCCGGTAAGCCAGGTTCAAGACTAGGGCGACGGTGAGGTCGGCGGTGTTCTTGTTGGGCCCGCCGCCGGGAATACCGTCGCGGCCGATGGAAACGACCGGCACTTTCAGTTCCAGTGCCACGTCGTAGTCGACCATCCCGGTCTTGCCGCCGAGAATGCCGACACCTTGCAAGTCCGGGTTCGCCCGCAGCACTTCGGCGGGAATGAAATTCTCATGCAGCGCCAGCAGATAATCATGGCGCTGCGCCGCGCCGATCATCTCGTCCATCGAGATCATGCGGTCGAGATGGGGGTAGACGGTCACCTCTGCGGCTTCGAGCAGCGTGTCGATGGCGACTTGCGGGATCGGCTGGAAGACGAAGACTTTCGGTTTCATGGCCCCGAGCCTAATTGGCGCAGGCGCGCATTGTCCAGCAAGCCTAGACGTCGGGCGTTCGTTCTTTATCTGTTTCCTGACCGTTTAGATTGACGAAGGCCATGCGTGCGATATCGCCAGAGCGGTTGTGCCAGGCATGATTGGTCCCGCGCTGGACAACGACATCGCCGGGGCGCAGCAGCGTCTCATCTTTTTCGAGCACCAGATAAATCTCGCCCGCCAGGACGATGCCGTAGTCGATGGTGTCGGTGCGGTGCATCTCGCGTTGGCTGCCCGCCGGCAGCTCGACGACGCGGAACTCGCTGGCGCCCGTTTCTCCGGCCGAAAGGGTCGCCCAAATCTCCGTCAACTCGCGCCGGTCCGCCGTCCCGCCAACCGTTACGCTTTCCGGGGTGCCGTCGAGGGCGATGATCGACTTGCCGTCGCCGTCATGGCCGGTCACCACGCGGCGGGGAGCATGTTCGCTGGGCATCGTCTCGCCGGCTAAGACAGCACCGCGGTGGCGTCGATCTCGACCAGCATTTCCGCGAGCGCAAAACCGTCGACGATCAGGCCGGTGCTGGCCGGCGCGTGGGGACCGAAATAGTCGGCGATCACGGCGTAGACTGGTTCCCGGTAAGCGCGGTCGGAGATGTAGACCGTGAGCTTCACCACGTGGGAGAGGTCGCCGCCCGCTTCCTCCAGAAGGGTCTTGATATTTTCGCACGCCTGCAGCGTTTGCGCGCCGGGATCGCCCGGCACGGGCGGGGCGCCGTCGAGCCCCGCGCCGGTTTGGCCGGAAAGATAGAGCGTGTCCCCCGCAAGCACGGCTTTCGAGTAGGCCCCGGTCGCTGCCGTCGGCTGGGTCTTCCGGATGCGTTGGTGGACCACTTCTCCCTCCTTCACTATAGGCCGAACAGCTTCACCGCGTTGCCGCCGCGGATGGCGGCGGCTTCGCCGCTGCCGCGCCCGTCGACCAGATCGTACAGTTTGGGCACGTCGGCGGGCATCGGCAGGTCCGTGCCGAACATCACCTTGTCGGGCCCGGCGATGTCGATGACCAACTGCAACGCCGCCGGATCGTAGACGATGGCGTCGTAGTAGAGGCGGCTGAAATAGTCGCTGGGCAACTTCGGGATATCGAACTTGGCCAGGGTTTCGACGCCGAAGAACATGTCGACGCGCCCGTTGACAAAGGGCAGGTAGCCGCCGCCGTGGCTGGCGATGATCTTCACGTCGCTATAGCGCTCGAAAAAGCCGTCGATCGCCATGCGCGCTAGCGCGATGGTGGTGTCGTACATGAAACCGGCGGCGGGCATGAGGATGCGCTCGTAGCCGTAGTTCACCGCCTTGGCGCCCAGCGGCGCGGTCGGGTGCACCAGCACCGGGAAGGCGCGGTCGTTGAGCGCCTGCCACACCGGCGCGAACAGCGGATCGATCAGATGGCGCTCGCCGATATGGGCGACGCACATGACCCCCACGGCACCGAGGCCGATGCACCGTTCGAGCTCCGCCACGGCGGCGTCGGGATACTCCCAGGGCAGCGAGGCGAACCAGCGGATACGGTCGGGATGGGCCCTCTGACCGGCCGCCATTTCGTCGTTGCATATTCTGGCGGTCTCGACGCTCACCGCCTCGTCGCCGAAATGCACGTTCGGCGATGTGAGCGAGACGATGGACACATCGATGCCCTCACGGTCCATCATCTCGACGCGTTTGTCATAATCGAAGGCTTCGACTTCGAGCGCGCAGGCGGGGGTGCCGTATTCAATGAGGTACTCGCGGCTGTCGGGCATATCGGAGATGGCGTAGGCCGGGCTGCCGTGCTGTTTGATCATGTCGAGCCAACCGTTGCCGAACATGTGGGTGTGGATATCGATGGTCGTCATGCGGTTGGGGCCTCCAGGGTTGAGCGCGGGTACTTACGCTGCCGATGCGCGTTCGCCGCGCAAGCTTAGGAAAAAGTAGACCGCGAGGGTAGCCAAGATGACCATACCACCGGCGAGGCTGTTCGCGGTCGGCAGTTGGCCGATAAACGCCCACGCCCAGATCGGCCCGATCACGGCTTCGAGCAGGACGATTAGGCTGACTTCCGGTGCGGGGATGTAGCGCGGCCCCAGGCTGATCAGATTGAAGGAGATCGGCAGCACGACCAAGCCCAGCAGGCCGATCCATAGGATATCGGCTGCGTTGAGCTCGAGGGTCGGTGCGATGGAAGCCGATAGAGCGGCGATCAGATAACCGCCGCCGGCGATGGCCACGGGAATGTTGGTCTGCGGGGCGTGGCGAAACACCACCAGCATAGCCGACCAACTGGCTGCCGCGGTAAGCGCCGAAAGGTTGCCGAGCAGGTCGCCGCGGCCCAGACCGTCGCCGAAGATGACCGCCATGCCGGCCAGCGCGACAGCGATGGCGATAAGGGTGCGCGGCGCCACCCGCTCCTTGAGGAAGACCCGCGACCAGAGAGCGGCGAACAGCGGCGCGGCGGCGACGATAAACAGCGTGTTGGCGACGCTGGTGGTCACGATCGCGGTGACGAAGGCGACCGACGAAATGGCGAATAGCACCGCGACCGCGGGAATCGCCCAGTAAACGGTGGAATCGGCCAAAATTGGCGCCTGCCGCCGCCGGGCCAGGGCGATAACGGAAAACACTAAGGCCATCAGCAGGCCGCGCCAGAACAGCATGGTCCATTTATCGGCGCTGACCAGGGTGGTGAGCAGCCCGTCCGGCGTGAGGATCAGCACGCCGAGCGTAACGATCAGGATACCGCGAAGCCGCAGACCGGCGGCGCTGGGGGCGGCCGGGTTAGCGCCGGTCATCGAGGGTGCGCGGGCCGGAAAGGGCTGGCAAAGGAGGGTTTGACATATCAGGGTCGATCCTTGTAAATGCGCGCGATTCCTGGGAACGCGGACCGGCCAACGAGCCGTCTCCCGTGCAATGCCGCTTATATCGCGGTGGCGCGCCTACCGGGACAATAAAATCGAAGCCAAAAGGTATTCTGGATGTCAAAACGGAACAATTCTAAGTACAAGATCGACCGCCGGCTCGGCGTGAACCTGTGGGGCCGTCCGAAGAGCCCCTTCAATCGCCGCGAATACGGCCCCGGCGAGCATGGCCGCCGCCGCAAGAAGCCGTCGGATTACGGCCTCCATCTGGCCGCCAAGCAAAAGCTCAAGGGCTATTACGGCAACATCGGTGAGAAGCAGTTCCACCGCTATTACGTCGAGGCGGTGCGCCGCCGCGGCGATACCGGTCAGAATCTGATCGAACTTCTAGAGCGCCGGCTCGACGCCGTGGTCTACCGCATGAAGTTCGTGCCCACGGTTTTCGCCGCCCGCCAGTTCGTCAACCACGGCCATGTCTTGGTTAACGGCAAGAAGGTCAACATCCCGTCTTATAGCGTGAAGGACGGCGACGTGATCGAGGTGAAAGAAAAGTCGCGCGAATTGCCGTTGGTGCTGGAAGCCAGCGCATCGGCCGAGCGCGACCTGCCCGAATATATGGACGTCGATATCGACAAACTGCGCGGCACGTTCGTGCGCGGACCCGCTCTGTCGGACGTGCCCTATCCGGTGCAGATGGAGCCGAACCTGGTTATCGAGTACTACTCGCTATAACCGCTTCAAAAGACCTTGCAAAAAGGACTGCTTTTTGGGCGGTCCTTTTTCATTTGTACCGGCGGTTTGTTTACCGCCCAGCACCGAAATCACCGCATCGATATTAGGCCGGCGCACATAGCCCGCCCGCGAGAAGCGGTGGGTGACGGTGCCGTCGGGGCCGAGGACGATAACGATCGGGTGGGCGACGCCATGGGCGTAGCTGCCCGGCGGGTAGTTCTCGTTCAGCAGCCCGAAGGCGCGGATGACCTCGGAGTTGGGATCGGCCAAAACCGGGTAATGGATTTTGCGCCGCCGGGAGAAGCGCGAGAGCACGTCGGCGGAATCATAGGTTACCGTGGCGACCTCGTAGCCGAGGTTCCAAAATTCTTCGATCCGTTCGTTCCAAGCGACCGCTTGGATAATGCAGAAGGGTCACCAATCGAAGGATCGGGAGAACAACAGAATCAGGCCGCGTTTTCTTTTGAGCGCGTCGAATTCACGGATATTCTTGTGTTGGTCAGCGACCGTCAGCGGATGGGGCAGGGGGTCGCCGACCTTCGGACCATGAGAGATTTGGTCCAAATCGGTCGTGGCAGACGCGCCCTGTGGCACCAGCACCAGGGCGAGAACGACAAAAGCAACGCCAAAAAAGCGGCGAACCAGGCACGCAAACACGAAACCACTCCTCTGCACCACGACCACGATCGATTCGGGAGCGATTATAGGTATTTGAGCGTTAAAGGTTGGTCGCTTTTGCTACACAATTTATTGAACGACTAGGCGGCTTTGCGCTTCCTCGTACGCTTGGCGGCCGGGGCCTTCAGCGGCTTCGGCACGCCGAGTTTCTTGTTCGACTTCGCCACCTTCGACTTGGATTTGTTCAAGCGCAGGGGCGGCGTCTTGTTGAGTTCCTCGCCTTTCCGGTAGCGGCGTTTTGCCCGGGCCGAGCCGAGGAAAGGCTCCATGTCGTC
The DNA here is from genome assembly GCA_965267185.1 of Alphaproteobacteria bacterium. Taxonomy (GTDB): domain Bacteria; phylum Pseudomonadota; class Alphaproteobacteria; order UBA6615; family UBA6615. Next base: position 400,714 of record OZ253937.1, read on the forward strand.
GTTGCCGGTCGCCGCGAACTGCACCTCGATCTTGTTGCCATCCGGGTCGAAAACGTTGACTTGGCACATATTGATATCTTCCAGCGGCACAACGTTGTAGGGCGCGTCATGCTTGCGCAGCTTGGCTTGAAACCGCTTCATCGAACCCGAGTTGCGCAACGCGAAATGTTCGACCTGGGCTTCGCGTGAGACGATGCGTTTGGTGGATTCGACAAGATGAACGATCGCTTGGCCGTTGCAGTACATCCAGGCGCCGCCGAACTCGAACAGCGGCCGCTTACCGCGTTTGAGGCCAAGCACGTTTTCATAGAATTCCACCATCTCGTCGAGCCGGGCGGTGCGGATGTTTACGTGATCGAGCCATACCATGGTCATCGTTTATCTCTCCGGTTCGGGATTATCTTTCGTGCCCTATTTTGCGCCGCGCGATCCACTGATTCAATGCGGTTTTGGGCCGCACTGAGCCCTAGACTTCGCGGGTGCGCCACACGTCGCGGGTGTAGAGGAACAAACCGGTCCATAGCAGGCCGAAGGTGATCAGTTCGTTGGCGCCGAAGCGCTCGTCGAACAGCCAGACCGCCAGAACCAGATAGGTCGAGGGGGCGATGTACTGCATCAGGCCGATCGTGGTGAGCCGCACACGCCGGGCACTGGCCGCAAACAGTAGCAGGGGCACCCCGGTGATCAGCCCGGAGGCCGCGAGCAGCAGATCGAAATCGAGGCCTTTTGTGCCGAATGCGCCGGTGCCTTGCCAGTCGAGCCAAACCAGGAAAGTCAGGCTGAACGGTGACAGCAAGAGGCACTCGACGAAAAGCCCGACCGCGCTGCCCGCGTGAACCGTTTTGCGGATGAGTCCGTAGAGGCCGAACGTGAAGGCGATGGTCAGCGCGATCCAGGGCAGGCTGCCATAGCCGACGACCTGGCTGATAACGGCGCCGGTCGCCAACGCCACCGCAATCCACTGGTTAGCGCTCGGCCGCTCACCGAGGAAGACGAATCCGAGGAACACACTGACCAGCGGGCTCAAGAAATAGCCCAGGCTCGAGGCGAGCAGCTGGTCGGTGACCACGGAGAAGACGTACATGCCCCAATTGACGCTCACCAAGCTGGCGCTCAAGAACAGGGTGGCGAACACCCGGCGGTTGGACAGCGCGGTGTAGACCGCCGGCCACTGGCGGCCGATGGTGAGCACGCAGAGCATGAACACGACGCACCATAAAATGCGGTGGGCGATGATTTCGACCGCGCCGAGGTCGCCCAGCTCGCGGAAATAGAACGGGGTGAAGGCCCAGATAAAGAACGCCGACAAGCCGAAGGCCAATCCGGCCGTTTCGTCGCGCGAGAGGCTTCGCTTTAGGGGCGTTTCGGGTGGGTCGGGGAACAGAGGACGGACTCGTTGATTGGGTGTGCACGAACCCTATCGCAACACGTAGGTCGGTTGAACGATTCCACGGGAACAAAATAACCCTCTCCCGGCGGGAGAGGGTGGCGAGTGACAGCGAGCCGGGTGAGGGGTTAGGGACGGTCAGAGTATATCCTCGATATATCTTACCCCCTCACCCCAACCCCTCTCCCCATGGGAGAGGGGCTCATGACCCCCGATTTCTGGAGTCAAATTAGTGGCGGGTCAGGCTAGACGGGTTCGCGTTCCACACCCGCCTGGTTGAAATACTCTTCCAGTTCGCCGGTTTCGAACATTTCGCGCACGATGTCGCAACCGCCGACGAACTCGCCCTTCACATAAAGTTGCGGCACGGTCGGCCAGTTGGAGAAATCCTTAATCCCCTGGCGTAGCTCGGGGTCGGTCAAGACGTCGTTCGAATTGAACTTGACGCCCATATGGTTGAGGATTTGCACCACCGCGGCGGAGAAACCGCATTGCGGAAACACCGGGGTGCCTTTCATAAACAGCATGACCTCGTTGCTGCCGACTTCCTGCTTGATGCGTTCGATTGTGGGGCCTTCAGCCATTTCGTGTTCCTAACCCGTAGTCTGAATTCTTTGTGCCTAAACCCAGGCGCCGTCAGCGGACCGCCGTCTGCAGGGCAAGGGCGTGGAGCTCTTCACCCATGCGTCCCTGAAGCGCCTCGTAAACCATCTGGTGTTGCTGGACGCGTGTTTTGCCGGCAAACGCGTCGGAAACGACATGGGCAAGGTAGTGATCGCCATCGCCCCGTAAATCCTCGATGCGGACATCGGCATCGGGCATGGCCTCTTTGATCAACCGTTCGATTTCACTCGCTGCCATCGGCATTGGTAGATCCTTCCCCAGCCGGCCTGTGTACCGGCGCCCGCGCCGTTATGGCGCGGCCATGTAGTCGGGCAGCCAGCGTTCGTGCGCCGCTCTCAACTCCGCGACGGATATAGGTCTGGCGCCGGGCAGTGTCAACGTGGCGGCAACCGTCGTGCCGATCGCTTGCGCCGTTACCCCAGCGGACGCGGCGGCAGCGATCACGGCCTCGGGCGCGCCTGTGGTGATCACATAGCGGCCTTGATCTTCGCCGAACGCCCAGGCGTGGGCGGGGATATCGAGCGCGGCATCAATTTCGGCACCGATATCGCCTGCCTCCGATTTGCCGGACCCCGATTTGCTGGATAGGGCCATTTCCGCCAGGGCCACTGCCAGTCCGCCGTCGCTCACATCGTGGCAGGCCGTGAGGACGCCGTCGGCGATGAGCCGGCGCACCAGATCGCCGTTTTTACGCTCACTTTCCAGATCGACCGGCGGCGGCGCACCGATCGCCTGGCCGGTGATTTGCTTCTGATACAGCGAGCAGCCAAGCCAGCCGGCGGTATCGCCGATGACCATTACGGTCTCGCCGGCTTCCTTGAAACCGAGCGTGACCGCTTTGGTGAGATCGGTCATCACGCCGACGCAACCGATCACCGGGGTCGGCAGGATCGCCTTGCCGTTGGTCTCGTTGTAGAGCGACACATTGCCCGATACGACGGGGCAATCCAGCGCGTCGCACGCCTCGCCCATACCCTGCACCGCGCCGACGAGCTGGCCCATGATCTCGGGCCGTTCGGGGTTGCCAAAATTGAGGTTGTTGGTCACCGCCAGCGGGGTTGCGCCCACCGCGGTCACGTTGCGCCAAGCTTCGGCGACCGCTTGCCGGCCGCCCTCTACCGGGTTGGCGTGAACGTAGCGCGGCGTGCAGTCGGTCGACATTGCCAGCGCCTTGCCCGATCCGTGGACGCGCACCAGGGCGGCGTCGCCACCGGGCCGGGTCACCGTATCGCCCATCACCATGTGGTCGTACTGCTCCCAGATCCAACGCCGCGAACATAGATCCGGGGTGCCGATCAGCCGGATTAGCGCCGCGCCCAGGTCGGCGGCAGGGGGCACCTCGTCGGCGTTGACCACCGGACGGGGCGGGGACGCGGTCCACGGCCGGTCGTACTCTGGCGCGGCGGCCACCAGAGGCGGCACCGGAATGTCGGCGACCGCCTCGCCGCCCTCAAGCAAGGTTAGCTGGCCGCTTTTATTGGTCTCGCCGATCACCGCGAAATCGAGTTCCCATTTCTCGAAGATCGCCCGCGCTTCGTCTTCGCGGCCCGGCTTGAGCACCATCAGCATGCGCTCCTGGCTCTCCGACAGCATGATTTCGTAAGCGGTCATGCCGCTTTCGCGCCGCGGCACCCGATCGAGATCGAGCTCGATACCGACATTGCCCTTGCTGGCCATTTCGACCGATGACGAGGTCAGGCCCGCCGCGCCCATATCCTGGATGGCGACGATGGCGTCGGTGGCCATCAGCTCCAGGCAGGCCTCGAGCAGCAGCTTTTCGGTAAAGGGGTCGCCAACCTGAACCGTTGGGCGCTTCTCTTCCGAATCGTCGGCAAACTCGGCCGACGCCATGGTAGCGCCATGGATGCCGTCGCGGCCGGTCTTGGAGCCCACATAGACTACTGGCAGCCCGACCCCGGCGGCGGCGGAGTAGAAAATCTTGTCGGCCGGCGCCAGGCCGACCGTCATGGCGTTGACCAGGATATTGCCGTTGAACGACGGATCGAAATTGACCTCGCCGCCGACCGTCGGCACACCGATACAGTTGCCGTAGCCGCCGATCCCGGCGACGACACCGCCGACCAGATGGCGGGTCTTCGGATGATCGGGGCTGCCGAAGCGCAACGCATTCAGATTAGCAATTGGCCGGGCGCCCATGGTGAAGACGTCGCGCAGAATGCCGCCGACCCCCGTCGCGGCGCCCTGATAGGGCTCGATGAAGCTCGGATGGTTGTGGCTTTCGATCTTGAAGATCGCTGCCTGGCCATCGCCGATATCGACGACGCCGGCATTCTCGCCGGGCCCCTGAATGACCTGGGGGCCGTCGGTTGGCAGGGTTTGCAGCCATTTCTTCGACGATTTGTAGGAGCAATGCTCCGACCACATCACTGAAAAGATACCGAGTTCGGTAAAGTTCGGCGCGCGGCCGAGGATTTCCAGAATCGTGTCATACTCGGCCTCGCTGAGCCCCATCAAATCGTCGGGCCGGGCCACCGCATCGCTCATATCGTACCGCTCATGCCGCGATCGCCTCCGCCAGTGCGCCGAACATCGGCGCGCCGTCGGTGCCGCCGAGCAGGGGGTCTGCGAGCCGTTCGGGGTGGGGCATCATGCCCAGGACGTTGCCGGTTTCGTTCAGAATGCCGGCGATATTGGCGATCGAGCCGTTGGGGTTTGCAGCTTCGGTGATCTTGCCGTCCGCATCGCAGTAGCGGAACGCGACTTGGCCGCCATCTTCCAGACGTTTCAACGTCTCGGGGTCGGCGAAATAGTTGCCGTCATGGTGGGCGACGGGAACCCGCAAGACCTGGCCTTTGCTGTAGGCGTGGGTGAACAGGGTATCGGTACGCTCGGTGCGAATATGGACGTCGCGGCAGACGAATTTGAGGCTCGCGTTGCGCATCAACACGCCGGGAAGCAGTCCAGTCTCGGTGAGGATCTGAAAGCCGTTGCAGATGCCCAGAACGGGCGTGCCGGCGCGGGCCTGCTCGACCACGGAGCGCATGATCGGGCTTTGGGCCGCCATCGCGCCGGAGCGCAGATAATCGCCATAGGAAAAGCCGCCGGGCACCACAATCAGGTCGGTCTGCGGCAAGGCGCTTTCGCGATGCCATACCATCGCCGGCGCGCGGCCGGTCGCGGCCTCAAGCGCCACCGCGACATCGCGGTCGCAGTTCGATCCGGGGAAGACGATGACGGTTGCGGGCATCGATTACTCTCCGCGATCAGCTATCAACATTCGGTGGCGAGTCGCAATTGCGGCCCGTGTGGATAGGTTAGGCGACAATCTCGATGTCGTAGTTCTCGATCACCGTGTTGGCGAGCAGCTTTTCGCACATGTCGGAGACCGTCGTGCGGGCGGTCTCGGTATCGCTCTCGGCGAGCTCGACCTCGATATACTTGCCCTGGCGAACGTCTTCCACCGCGTCGAACCCCAGCCCGGTGAGGGCCTGCTGGATCGCCTTGCCCTGCGGATCGAGAACGCCGTTTTTGAGGGTGATATGGATACGGGCTTTCAACAGACGCGCGCGCGGTTCGGCTATTGCATGAGAACAGGACCTTTGACGTCCTGCTGGCTCGCTTCCGGCGTAATGCCGAGGCGGCGGGCGACTTCCTGGTATGCCTCGGCGACGCCGCCGAGATCGCGGCGGAACCGGTCCTTATCCATCTTCTCGTTGGTTTGGGTGTCCCACAGGCGGCAGCCGTCCGGGGTAATTTCGTCGGCCAAGACGATACGTACCTGGTCGTCTTGGTAGTGGCGGCCATATTCGAGTTTGAAATCGACCAGTCGCAGCCCAATCCCGAGGAACAGACCGGTCAGGAAATCATTAATGCGCAGGCTCAGCGACAGCATATCGTCGATTTCCGGCGGTGCGGCCCAGCCGAAGGCGGTGATATGTTCTTCCGATACCAGCGGATCGCCCAAATCGTCGGACTTGTAATAGTACTCGACGATCGAGCGCGGCAGCGGCGAGCCTTCTTCGAGATCGAACCGCTTGCAGATCGAGCCCGCGGCGATGTTACGGACCACGACCTCGACCGGGATGATCTCGACCTCGTGGACGAGCTGTTCGCGCATGTTCAAGCGGCGCACGAAATGAGTCGGCACGCCGACCTCGGCCAAGCGCATCATCAGATATTCGGAGATGCGGTTGTTGAGGACGCCCTTGCCGGTGATGATCCCGTGCTTTTGGTTATTGAAGGCCGTCGCATCATCCTTGAAATGCTGGACGAGCGTGCCGGGTTCCGGACCTTCGAAAAGGACCTTGGCTTTACCTTCGTATATCTTCCTGCGTCGCGGCATATCTCGAATTTCCGGGTCTGCGGTGCACCTTTCCGCACCCCTAGGGTACCGTGCCCGGCGAGATATACCAACCACATCTGTGCGAGACAATCGGGCTGAGCCAGTATCTTTCAGATTTACGGTTTTCCGCAGGTTTCGGCGGGTTTTATGGTTAATAGACGGTTAACAAACAGCGGCTAATAATCCGCTCGGCCGCCGGAAATATCGAAGGCGGCGCCGGTGCTGAACGAGCAGTCTTCCGAGGCCAGCCAGGCCGCCAGCGCGGCCACCTCCGGGGGTTCGACCAGGCGGCCCAGCTCCATGGCCGATTCGACCTGGGCGCGGTACTCGGCCGACAGATCGTCGAATAATTCCGTGTTGACGCCGCCCGGTGTGATGCAGTTCACCAATACACCGGTCTTGGCTGCGTCCTTGGCGAGCGACTTGGTGAGGCTGATCAGCCCGGCCTTTGCCGCGGCATAACCCGCATTATTGCGGATCCCCATTTTGCCGGCGTTGGACGCGATATTCACGATGCGTCCATAACCGGTCTCGATCATGATTGGCACGATGGCCTGGCAGCACATGAAGGCGCTGGTCAGGTTGAGGCGCAGCATCCGCTCCCAGTTTTCCACTGGCTGTTCCCAGACGGGCGCAAGGGTGCCGACGGAGCCGGCGTTATTGACCAGGATGTCGATCTTTTCCATGGCGTCGAGCGCGCGGGCCGCAGCCTCGGAAACCGCGTCGGCGTCGGTTACGTCAACGATGTCGGCGGTAACCGCTCCTTGTTTCTCCAGTATGGCGGTTGCGTCGGCGAGCCGTGCCTGGTCGATGTCCCACACCATGACCCGGGCGCCTGACTGCAAAAACCGTTCGGCGATTGCAAAACCGATCCCTTTCGCGCCGCCGGTGACGATCGCCGTCCGGCCGTTCAAATCGATATTATTCATGCCAGTTCTCCTCCCGATCCGCGATTGCCGTTCGCCCCCGCGTTTGCAACTATCTTGCCTAACAATAAGGCAGGGGGACAGAACCAATGAGCGAGCGGAAAAAAGTTTGGGAGGACGTCACCTACTACAGCGACGGGCTCACCATCGCCGCGCATCTTTACACGCCGACTAGTTGGAGCCCGAGCGATCCGCCGCGTCCCGCCATCGTGTGCCTGCACGGCTATAGCGGCATGAAAGAAGTCTACGGCATGGATGTGCCACGCCGGCTGTGGGAAGAGGGCTATTTCGTCATTGCGCCCGACCATCGCGGTTTCGGCGAAAGCGAGGGCGCGCGGGGCCGGCACCGGCCGTTGGAGCAGGCGCAAGACGTCTACGACGCGTTCACCTTCCTGGAGACCGTTGACGGCGTCGACCGCGACCGCATGGGTCTTTACGGCACAAGTTGGGGCGGCGCTTCGGCGATTTGGTGCGCCGCGTTCGACGAGCGCATCAAGGTGATCGTGAACTCGGTCGGCGTTTCGGACGGCGAGCGCTGGCTGGCCCATGCGCGCCGGCCCCATGAATGGCAGGCCTTCCGGGCCGAAGTGGAAGCAGCCGCGCGCACCCGGGTGCGCACCGGCGAGCCAACCATGATGCCGTTGCTCGATATCATGTTGACCGACCCCCACACACAAGGTGTCATTCAGCAGCACCACCAGAAGCACGGTCACTATGTTGCCGACTACGATCTGGAAAGCGCCGAGGCCTGCATGCGGTTTAGTCCAGAGAAGGTAGCGCACTTGATCTCGCCGCGTCCGGTGCTGGTGATCTATGCGGAAGACGATTGCACGGTGCCGCCGGAAGAGCAGTTCGGCTGCTACGCCCAGCTTGGCGAGCCTAAGAAACTCGTTAAGCTACCCGGTGCACAGCATTATGAATCCTACTATTTCTGCAATCCGGAAATGCACGAGATCGGCATGTCTGAAGCGGTCGCCTGGTTCGAAAAATATCTGTAGGCGCTACGTAATCACCGCCTCGAAAGGCACATCGTCGGGACGGCTTGCGGCGAATTGCCAGACATAGCCGCGCTCGGCATGTTCGGGCGACGGCAGCGCGATCAGCGAGCTCGAGACCGTGCCATAACCTTCATCGGTAACGATGCACATGGCCTCTTTGGGCCCATCTTCTGCGTCGTAGAGTCGCGAGGACAGCAGGCTTACCCAGCCCGACCAGTCGCCGGCGTCCACATCCGGCTGCGGGGCGTCGCGGAAGCGCTGCAGGAAGTTGCGGATGCGCGGCCGTTCCATATCGTCCAGTTCGCCCGAGGTGATCATGCTAAGGCCGGTGGGGATGGCGGCCACATCGACCTCGCCTTCCTCGGTGTTGCGAATCCAGAATGCGTCGCGGTTGTCGGCGACCACCAGATTGAAGGAGCGGTAGGCTGTGCCGTCGAGATCGGCCAGCGCGTCGGCCGCCGCGATTGCATCGGCATGGTCGAGGGCTTCGAGCACCAGTTCGCCGCGTGTGCGCTTGTCGGTGGTCGGACCGAGCGAGCCGATCCGGTTCAGGATCGCAGCGGCGACGCCGTGATCGTTGACGCCGAGCCAGGTTCCGCCGGCCAGCTCGTCCCGGCCGGCGACGACCTCGGGGCGGTCGGGCCAGTGCCGGGCCGGGGGCTGCCACGGGCGGTCGAGCATTTCGTCGCGGTTGGCGGCGAAGAGCAGGGGCCAGGCATGGTCGGGCCGGCGGAGAATGACGAGCGTGCACATGGCGGAAGCTCAAAAAGGGCTACAAAGGGGAGCGCACGCGCACTATATCTTGTTTAATAGGGAGTGCCCAATAACCCTGGGTAATGGGCCGCAGATTTAAGGAGGGTAGATCGGTAATGGCCGAGTTCAACGACCGTGAAAAAGCCTTTGAGGCCAAGTTCAAGCTCGACGAAGAATTGCGCTTTAAAGCGAACGCGCGCCGCAACCGCCTGCTCGGTCAATGGGCCGCCGACCAAATGGGCTTGGGCGAGAGCGAAGCCGATGCTTACGCCAAGGAAGTCGTTAAGTCGGATTTCGAGGCACCGGGCGATGACGACGTGCTTCAGAAAGTACTCGGCGACCTGACAGGCAAGGGTATCGAGATTTCCGAGCGTCTGCTGCGTAAGCAGATGGACGATCTGATGGAAACGGCGATCCAGCAAATCCAAGCCGACGAGTAGGCCTCGCGCCGATCTAGAACAATCCTTCCTGGAAGGGGTGCCAGCCATCCCGGTGCTCGATCTCGACGATCCACACGTCGGGGTCGCGCCCGGCCATGCGGTCGAGATAGGCGTCGGCTTCCGCCTCGTCCACCAACGCGCCGTCGAGTGCGGGGAACCACGTCAACTCGCCATCCAGGTCACGCGCCTGGGTGAGGATAAGGCAGCCGTTTTCGAGCTGATTGATCTTTAGAACGACGGTGCCGCTTTGCTTTTCGCCGCGCCGCACGACCGTGGCCGGAATACCTTCAGCGCTACAGCGGCGTAGCCCCGCGGTGAGCCACAGCTCGGTGGGGAGGCGGCCCGTGCTCATCCGCTCCTGAACACCCGGGCGAAAATCGTATCCACATGCTTGGTATGATGGCCCAGGTCAAAGAGGGCGTCGATCGTTGCTTCGTCGAGCGCGGCCGTCACCTCGCTATCGGCCTTTAAAAATCGCTGGAAGGCGCCGGGCCGGTCGGCCTCCGCCAGCTCCCACACCTGCATGGCGTTGCGCTGCACGGCGGCATAGGCCGCCTCGCGCGCCATCCCGGCCTGGGTCAGCGCCAGCAAGACCCGTTGAGAGTGCACCAGGCCGCCCAACCGGTTCAAATTGTCTTCCATGGCGTCGGGGTAGACGACAAGGTTCTCGACCACGCCGGTAAGGCGGGCAAGCGCGAAATCCAGCGCCACCGTCGCGTCGGGCCCGATGACCCGTTCGACCGACGAGTGCGAAATGTCGCGCTCGTGCCACAGCGCAACATTCTCCATCGCCGGTACGACCGCGCCGCGCACCAGCCGGGCGATGCCAGTCAGATTTTCGGTCAGAACCGGATTGCGCTTATGAGGCATCGCGCTTGAGCCTTTTTGCCCCGGTGCGAAGTATTCTTCGGCCTCGCGTACCTCGGTGCGCTGAAGGTGGCGTATCTCGACCGACAGCCGCTCAACCGCGCCGCCGACAATACCCAGCGCGGCAAAGAACGCCGCGTGGCGGTCGCGCGGAATAACTTGGGTGGAGACCGGCTCCACGGCAAGCCCGAGCTTTTCCGCGACATGGGCTTCGACGGCGGGGTCGATATTGGCAAAGGTGCCGACCGCGCCCGATATGGCGCAGGTCGCGATCTCGGCCCGCGCCACCGTCAGCCGGTCGCGGCAGCGGGCGAATTCGGCGTAGTGGCCGGCCAGCTTCAAACCGAACGTTGTGGGCTCGGCGTGAATGCCGTGGCTGCGTCCGATACACACCGTGTCCTTATGCTCGCGGGCGCGCGCCTCCAGCGCCACCAGGAGTTTGTCCATGTCGGCAAGCAGCAGATCCGCAGCCTGAGTAAGCTGTACCGCCAAGCAGGTGTCCAGCACGTCGGATGAGGTCATGCCCTGATGAACGAACCGCGCCTCCGGCCCGACATGCTCGGCCAGGTTGGTCAGGAAGGCGATCACGTCGTGCTTGGTTTCGCGCTCGATCTCGTCGATCCGTGCGATGTCCCATTTCCCGCGTTCCCAGACCGCTTTCGCCGCGTCCGCTGGAATAATGCCCAGTTTGGCCATTGCATCGCAGGCATGGGCCTCGATTTCGAACCAAATGCGAAACTTGTTCTCGGGCTCCCAGATGCGGGTCATCTCGGGCCGGCTGTAACGGGGAATCATTGCTCTATCCGGCGGCTGCAAGCGATGGCCGCACCATAGAGCAGTATCCGGGCAGATTGAACCATGCTAGCCAGGGCGCTAGTGGCTCACCCGCCCCGCGCGATTTGTGCCGAAATCACTCAAATACGGTATTTTTGCGTGTATGTCTCGAATGCAAGGCAACCTTAACGCCAGATTAAGCGTACGCACGCAATAATCGGGTCCGATTAAGGAGTGTCACTATGACATTAACGACCTCAGCGACGTTATCGGGTCCCAGGCCAATATTCCGCCGGCGCAGCCGCTGGCAGATGTTTGCCCGCCGTGCCGCTGTCCTGGTCTTGGCCGTCGTCGCCGTCGCGTAGAATTAGGCGAATTCAGCGGCGTCGAGACGCAGGATCGCGTTCACAGCCCGCTCGAGAATGACCGCAACACCGGCGCGCTGCGCCTCATTTTCCGGGTCCGCCAACCCGGCCGCGAATACTGGGTAGACCAGTGCGTAGTAGGCGAAACGCCGATAATCTTCCCAGCACTGGGCCGCGCTGTAGCCGGTAACGCCTCCACGGCATAATTCATCATGGTAGCGTTCGACGAGCGTTCGTTCGTTCGTGGCTGCGAGCTCGGCCGTGCCGCTCTGGGTCAAATAGTAGGCGATATCCATCGCGCCGCGCCCACGCGCGACGAACTGCCAATCGACAACATAAGGCGCCTGGCTTTCGTCAGCCGGATCGAACAGAAGGTTTTCATGGCGGGCATCGCCATGAACCAAAGTGACCGGCGGCGTGGCGACGCCTTCCATCATATCACCAATTATTTCGGCTAAGCGGCCGCCCAGCGTAACCGCCTCGGCGGGTAGGGCATCATCGAAGGCAGCGGCGCAAATCGGCCAGACTTGTGCATACGCGCCGGCGGCAAACTGCACCATCCCGGGCTCGTTCCACGCCGGCAGCCAGGCCAGCGCGCCAAGCTCGGCGCGGTCCCACCAAGCCGCGTGCTGATGCGCGAATTGTACGAGCGTCGCTTCCGCTTCCGCGACCGTGTAGCCGGCGCTCTGCGATCCAGTGCGCAGATGAGAGAGATCTTCCAGCAGAAGGGCGCTTGAACCGTCGCCAGTATCCGTCACCACACCGAACAGCCGGGGCAGGCGCAAGCCGGTTTGCTCGCCGATATCGCGGTAGAGCGCGGCCTCGCGAAGGTAGATCCCCAAACTCGTGCCCAGCTCACGCACCTGCTGGTTTTGTGGCAGCAGCTTGGCGACGATGCTTGTCGGCGCCTCGGGCGGCGCGGCGCTGTAGCTTGGGACAACGCGGGCCAGGGTGCCGTTGTAGCTGGCGGCATTGTGCAACGGCGCGACAGCGGCATCGACGACAACGCTTCCCGGCAGGCGTTCGCTTAGCGTTGCGGTCAGCCAGTCCGGTGTAATTTCGGTGATACTTTTAGGAACTTTGGGCATTCGAGCGCCTCTTGGCTCTGAACCGGCCGTATTTTCTTGTCGAGGCCAAGCGGTTGCCTTGGCGCTTCTGTTTGGCGGACAATTTCAACGATTTCGTGAAACATTGCCACGAGAAAGTCCTCTACTTCGGCCGCCAGCAGATCGTTGACCGCGGGGTCTGGTCCCGTCACTTCGATCTGCTTCGACATTCTTTTAACGTTGCGCGCCGCCTTCTCGGCGGCGCCGACCGGATCGTCTTGACCGGCGAAGCGGTGGGCGTAGAGGTTGCGGATTAGAAGCTCGAGCGCGCCCAACCGCGCGTCCAGCTTTATAAGGTTCTCATCCATATACCCGATATTCCAATGCGGTTCGCCGGAGCCCAACTATCTCTCGATAGTTGGGCGGGGTCAGGCGGCCACGGCGGCGACCTTTGCGTCGTGGGCTTGGTTGGTGGCTTCCGCCAGAAACTCGATTCCGTTCTTCGGGCGGATCGAGATGATCGCTTCGCGTTCGATCGGTGGCTGCGGCGCCAGCTTGGTTTGAAACGCCTGCAGCAGCATGGTGATTACGATCTGTAATTCCATCATGGCGAAGTTCGATCCGATACAATTTCGCGGACCGCCGCCGAACGGAATGTAGGCGAACTTGGGCCGCGTTTCCTGCTGTTCCGGTGAGAAGCGCAACGGATCCAGCCGTTCCGGGTCGGGCCAGTAGCGCGGGTTGCGGTGGATCACGTAGGGGCTCACCATGATGTTTGTGCCGGCGGGAACCGCGTATCCATCGATGACGTCGTCCTCGATCGCCGTCCGCGATACCGTCCAGGCGGGCGGGTAGAGCCGCATCACTTCCTCGATCACCATCCTCTGATAGGTGAGTTGGCGCAGCTCTTCATCGCTCGGCGTGTCGCCGCCGCAGACATCGGCGATTTCATCACGCACTTTGGCTTCGATTTCCGGGTGCTGCGCTAGCGTATAAAACACCCAGACGGCGGCGTTGGCCGTGCTTTCATGGCCCGTTACCAGGAGCGTCGTCGTCTCGTCGCGCAACTGCGTCGAGGTCATCGCCCCGCCGGTATCGGGGTCGCGGGCGCCCAGCAGCATCCCCAGTAAATCGTTGCCGGCCTCCCCCGATTTGAGCCGCCGCTCGATGATGTCGAAGACGATCCTGTCGAGGGTCGCCCGCGCCCGGCGGTGACGCCAGTACAGCGGCGACAGCGGCTTGTCGTGAAAATCGGGGACCGCCCAGACACGCCGTTCGCAGACCTCGAGCATGGTGTCAACGGCCTCGGCGACAGCGTCGGTGCGGCCTTCGACATCCGAGCCGAACAGCGCTTCAGTGACGATCGCCAGCGAAAGCTCGGTCATCTCCGTCGACATGTTGAACGCCTCGCCGGCGGGCCTGCCGCGCCATGCCGCTATCTTGCGTTCGGTTGCGGCGCGCATGATCTGGCCGATGCGCTGGAGGCTTTCGCTGTGAAATGCCGGGTTCATCAGTTGGCGCTGGCGGCGCCAATAATCGCCTTCGCTGGTGACAATGCCTTTGCCGAACAAAGGACGCAGCTTGTCGTAGAAATCGCTTTTGCGGTAGTTGCGCCAGTTGGCGACGAAGACATGCTCCAGGGTTGCCGGGCTGTTGAGCAGATATACCTTGTCGAGCCCGACCGGCAGCATTGCCAGGCCCTCATACTCCGCAGCAACGTGGGCGAAGAAACCGAGCGGGTCTTTGCGAACCTGTGCCGTGATCCCGAGGAGCGGAAGCCCGGCGGGGCCTGGCGGCGTGTGATTGATTGCCGGTGTATCGAGTGCCGTTGCGGTCATCGTCGGTCTCCGGTGCTGCGGGTCGCGTTCAGCGGTTCGAACTGCGGGGTTGGTGATTTCGATAGCGAGCGACAGGCATTCCTCGAGGGCGACCTGATCGAGCTCGCGGGCTTGCCGACGAAGCTGACTGAGGCTCCGCCGCAGCGCCTTTAACGCCGCCTCTGTCGACGGGTTTTCGATTTCGGGTTTGCGAATTGCTTGGACTCTAGCCATTGATCTGTCTCTCCGGTTGTGTGGGTTCCAGGGGGGTAATGGCGGCGGGCTCGCTGGTTGGCGGGGCCCCTGCCAATCGTGTTTCGATCTGCGCGCGGTTACGGGGCGTGATGTCGGCCCAGCCCGCCACGGCGTAGGAATTTTCCATGCGTATCGGCGGGCCGTAGTGAGTCGTCGCCAGGCCGGCACGCTTGAGGATGCGATCGAAGCGAATATCGGACGCCGCGATGATCCGGGTGATGCCGTTCGATTCGGAGAAGTCGAACAGGTCGAGCAGCATTTGCCCGACGACCGATCCCACGGCGCCCAGCGAATGGTAGTCACGCCAATGGGGGTCGATGGCGAAGCGGCTAATTTCCCAGGTATCCGGCTGCTCAGGCGGCAGCGCGCCATCGAGCAGGTGAGGGAAAATATCCTTCAACATGTAGGGGCCGGTCGTCGGCAACAGCCGCCAACAGCCCACGACCTCGCCCTCGGGGTCGCGGCAAATGAGATAGACCGGGTTGATGACGTCGTAGAGATCGATCTCGCGCTGATCGCTATTCAGCGAGGTCCATCTCAGCCGCTCGGCAAATACGGCGTGGCGGAGTTTATACATGCGGTCGAGGAGCTGGATTTGCTCCGGCTGACCCTTGCCGCCCGGCAACAGTAAGCTCTCCATAAATGCGCGCTCGCCCTTGACTTCGTTCGGGCGCGCAATAGAGACCGCACGGGCTCACCTGTGACCTGGCAACTTTGCCAGGTTGATGCTTAGGTTATTGAAAAATAACGGTTATTCGAGAAGGGCGGGGAGGTCGTACCTAGAAAATATCGCGGTCGTGGAAGCTGAACATTTTGGCCACCGCGTGGGGCTTGCTGTACACCCCGAGCTTTTGCTTGGCCGAGCTGACGTGGAAGTTAACCGTCGATTCGGAAATCCCGAGGATCTTCGAGATATCCCAGGTGGACTTCCCCTCCGCCGTCCAGAACAGCACGTCGATCTCGCGGCTGGTCAGGTTGGCCGGCGGCAGGGCAGTGCTGGGGTTTTGCATTTCCCGGACTTGCGTATGAAACCGCAGCGCAAACATGTGCAACACGGCCTCGTCGAGCTCGATATTTTGTACGGCCTGCGCCTCGGTTTCACTGTGCGACAGACTGAGGACGGCGAACTCGCCGCCGGGTCCATGCACCGGGATAATCACGCCGTCGCATAGTCCGGCTTCCTTGCCGTCGTTGATGATCTTGTCCTGCTTCGCCGTGAGGTCGAACCGCTGGATGATATTCGACCAGCGCTCGGGTAATAGGTTGCCCAGCGCAAACAGCATCGTCGGGTCATGATCGTAATACCGTTCTTTCGAATACTCGGCCTGCCAATCGCTGGGAATGTTGGTGAGATGGAGCGGTCGTTCGCGCGGGTCGAAGTTGGTCACCCGCCGGCCGCCGACGACCCGTCCGGTGATGTAGGTATAGAATTTAAAGCCCGTCGAGGCGGTGAACGCCTCCAACGTTTCCTGCAGTTTTGGCCCTTCTGCGCTGTTCTTGAGCAGCTTATTCGTGGCTTTTGCGGCCATCGGATCCGTATTTTTGTCTATTCCCCAACATTTCCGGCCGGGACGCGACATCCCGACCGGAGCACCAACTAACATGTTAGTGCTGCACGCCTGCATTGGCGCAGACGCATGGTACTATTGCACTTATAGGTGGAGTTCGCCAGCCGTCGCGATATGGCGACGCTACATCAAACCCGCGGTTTTCAGGCTTGTGTGGCCGGATCGGGAGATGATGACGTGATCGTGTACCGCGATGCCGAGCGCGGCGGCGGCTTCGGCGATCGCGCGGGTCGTCGCGATATCGGTCTCGCTCGGTGTGGGATCGCCGGAGGGGTGATTGTGCGCCAGGATGAGGGCACTGGCGCCCAGATCGAGGGCGCGTTTAACGACTTCACGGGGGAACACCGCCAGCCGGTTCACCGTGCCGTCGCCCTGGGCTTCGTCGGCGATCAGCGCGTTCTTGGTATCGAGGAACAGCACCCGAAACCCCTCGGTTTCGCGGTGACCGAGCGCGGCGCGGCAGTAGTCTATTACCCGCTCGCCGGAATCCAATATGGGGCGCTCGCGAACATCGGTGCGGGCCAACTGAACGCCCGCTTCGCGCACCGCTTTGAGTAGCGCGGCGGCGCTGTCGCCGATCCCCTCCGTCTTTCGCAAGTCGTCGGCGGGGGCGGCGAGAATGGCGGCCAGGCTGCCGTACCGCGTCATCAAGGCCTTGGCGATCGGCTTGGTGTCGATCCGCGGTAGGGCGTAGAACAGCAGCAGCTCTAGCAGTTCGTAGTCCGGTGTGGCGCCGCTGTCGTCGGCGAGGAAGCGGGCCCGCAGCCGCGCCCGATGGCCTTTCTGGTCGTTGCGAGCTTGATCGTCGCCGGATGCCACCGCGCATTGCGCTCCGGGCGCTAATCGTAAGGGGGGCGGTCCCACCCTTTGGGTGAGCGGGTAAAGACCTCGTAGCCGTCGGCGGTCACGGCGATCGAATGCTCGAACTGCGCCGATAGCGAGCGGTCCTTGGTCACCGCGGTCCAGCCGTCGGAGAGAATTTTCACATCGTAGCGCCCGGCGTTGATCATCGGCTCGATGGTGAAGAACATGCCTTCGCGCAGTTCCGATCCGGTGCCGGGGCTGCCGAAATGCAGGATCGACGGCGCGTCGTGAAACACCTGGCCCAACCCGTGGCCGCAGAAATCGCGCACCACGGAAAATCGCTCGGCTTCGGCATAGGTCTGGATGGCGTGACCGATATCGCCCACCGTCGCGCCGGGGCGCACTGCTTCGATACCCTTCCACATCGACTGATAGGTCACTTCGATCAAGCGTTCGGCCAAACGCTTGACCTTATCGCCCACCGCGAACATGCGGCTGGTGTCGCCGTGCCAGCCATCGAGGATCACGGTTACGTCGATATTGACCGTGTCGCCGTTCGATAACCGTTTTTCGCCGGGAATGCCGTGGCACACGACGTGGTTGACCGAAGTGCAGATCGACTTGGGAAATCCGCGGTAGTTGAGCGGGGCCGGGATGGCGCCATGATCGACGATATACTCGTGGCACAGCCGGTCGAGCTCTTCCGTGGTCACCCCGGGCACCACGAAGGGCGTGATGTAGTCGAGCGTTTCCGCCGCCAGCCGGCCGGCCGCGCGCATGCCGTCGAAGCCGGCTTCGTCGTGAATGCGGATCCGCCGTGGCTCAGGGCTCCAATTGGTCTCTTGCGCTTGGGTCATTTAGCTACCGGTACGTTCGGGGTTACTGAGATATAGGTAGTGGCGCGGCAATATGAATGCCATCCACGGCGATTTTGCAAGCATAGCATATTGCCTCGACTCCCGCCGAACGCGCTGCCGCGAAGGCTTCGGCATAGCCTGGGTCGATATCGTCGGCCAAGGTGAAATGATCGCAGTCTTCCCGCTGGACGACGTAAACCATCACCGCGCGGTGGCCCGCCGCCACCATGTCGCTCATCTCGACCAGATGCTTGGCACCGCGCTTGGTGACGCTATCGGGAAATTCGGCGGCGCCGCCATCTTGGGTGGCGTCGCGCTTCAGATGGACGTTCTTGATCTCGACATAGCAGTCGGGCTTGCCATTGCCTCCGAGCAGCAGGTCGATGCGCGAGTTCTTGCCGTAGCGCACCTCGCGGCGCACATCGTCGTAGCCGCCGATTTCCGGAATTAGCTCGTTGTGAACCGCCTCCTCGACCAGCTTGTTCGGGTGGGCGGTGTTGATGCCGACCAGGCGGCCATCGACGCGCAGAAGCTCCCAGGTGTAGCGTAGCTTGCGGTCCGGGTTGCGGGCCGGTGACAGCCATACCTCCGAGCCCGGCGCGGAGAGGCCCATCATCGACCCGGGGTTGGGGCAGTGCGCGGTCACCACGCTGCCGTCCTCGAGGGTGACGTCGGCGAGAAAGCGCTTATATCGCTGGATCAGCGTGCCGCGGAGCAGGGGGTCGGGGAACTGCATGGCGGCGATACTAGGAAAGGCCGCCCGGCAATCAAAGCCCTGTGGGCAAACATCGCCGTGAGCCGGCGCCGGAGGACGCGTGATGTCGGTGCTTTGACGGCTCGTTGCGGGCATGATACGGCTGCGGTCTCGACGTACCGGAGAACTCAAATGAGGGTAAGCGGTTTATCTTTCGGCCCGTTGCTGGCCGTGCTGGCATTGGCAGCTTGCGCCGGCGTGAGTGCAGATTTCGTTAAGGAAGGCGCGACGAAGGAACAGGTTCGCGCCGACAATGCCGCCTGCCGCAGCGAAACCGAGGCCCAGGTGGGCCGTGACGCCAAGATTACCCACGATATCCGCACCGGCGGCAACCGCGCGCAGCGCGACTCGACGCGCCTGCTGGAGCAAACCCGCGATGCCGGCGCGGAGCGGCGCTACGAGCGGATTTTTGCCAACTGCATGGCCGCGCGCGGCTACAAGCGCATAAGCTAGGGCCGCGAACATCTAAACATGTCGGCCTCTATGGGGGAGTAGGGAAGACAATGAGCGAACCACGGCGCGTGACCGCAGCGGCGCTGATCATCGGCAACGAGATTCTTTCGGGCCGCACCCACGATGTGAACCTGAAGTTCCTCGGTGCCGAGCTTAACAATCTCGGTATCCAGATGCGTGAAGCCCGGGTGGTCGCCGATATCGAAGAAGAGATCGTCGACGCGGTGAACCAGTGCCGCGCCAAATACGATTATGTGTTCACCACCGGTGGCATCGGCCCGACCCATGACGACATCACCGCCGAGTGTGTCGCCAAGGCCTTCGAGCAAAAGTTGATCCTGCATCCCGAGGCGGAACGAATTTTGCGCGAGCGCGTCGCCAAAATGGGCGGCGAGGTGACCGAAGCGCGGCTGCGCATGGCGCGCACGCCGGAACACGCCGAGCTGTTGTACAACGAAGTGAGTGGGCTGCCGGGATTCAAGGTCGAGAACGTGTTCGTTATGGCCGGCATTCCGCGGGTCATGCAGGCCATGTTCGAGGCCGCCAAGGAATTTCTCGAAGGCGGCGTGACCATGCTGTCGCACACCATCGGCAGCTACGTGCCCGAAGGCACCATCGCCACGGCCCTGGGGCTGCTGCAGGACGACTATCCCGACATCGATATCGGCAGCTACCCGTTTTATATCGACGGCAAGCCGGGCTCCAACCTGGTGCTGCGCGGACCCGACCAGGCCCGCATCGATGAGGCGGCCAGCCGCCTGCACGATCTAATCGTCGATTTCGGCGCCACGCCCGTCGAGGGTGGCGTCGAAGTGCCCGAGGCAAAGGACGATTAGCGAACGGCCCGGTTCACCGCCGGCCGATCTCTCGTAACTCTGTTATTGATCGCCGCTTGTCGCATCCTTGGCATCCGTGCGGCGGCGGTTCTTGACCAGCTGGGATAGAAACGGCCATCCGATGATCAAGGCCGTCAGCGCGAAAATGAACAGGGCGATCGGCTCCTGGAAGAACGCGCCGAAATTGCCGCCGCTGAACATCATGCCCTGACGGAAAGATTCTTCGAAGGTCACGCCCAGCGCCATACCGATCACGATGGGCGCCATCGGAATGCCGATGAGCCGCAGCAAAACGCCCACGATGCCGGCGAGGATTGCAACGATGACGTCGAGCGGGTTGCCTCGTACCGCGAAGGATCCGACCAGCGACATCACCAGCACGCCGGACATCAGCATTGCCTCGGGCATCTTCAACAAGCGTGTGAAGATCTGTGCGCCACTGAGCCCGACAAAGAACATCAGGATATTCGCGAAAAAAAGCGTCACGAAAGCTGCGATCATGATCTCCGGGTTGTTCTGCATGAGCTGAACCCCCGGAACCACCCCGTGAATGAGGAGCGCTCCCAGCATCACCGCCGTGCCGCCGTCGCCGGGAATACCCAGCGCCAGAGTCGGCACCAGCGCGCCGCCCGTCACGGCGTTGTTCGAGGATTCCGCCGCAATGATCCCCTCGGGCTCGCCCGTCCCGTACAATTCGGGGCGCTTTGATGATCGTTTAGCTTCCGCATAGGCGATAAAGGTCGCCGCGGTCGCGCCAGTCCCCGGCAGCACGCCAATAAAGGTACCGATCACACTGCTCTGGAGAAGCGTCCGGATTCGCGAGCGCCACGCGCTCCAAGACGGTATCTTGAGGCCGATATTCGTTAGGTGATCCATTTTCATGTCTTCGCGGACGGCGACGCGAATGAAGACTTCCGACATGGCGAACAGGCCGACGAGAACGCTGATCAGCGAAAACCCGGAACTGAGCGGACCGATCCCGAAATCGAAGCGGGAGGCTCCCGTCATATTGTCCGGTCCGACGATGGCCAGGAACAAGCCGATCGCGCCCGCCATCAGGCCCTTGATGGTGCTGCCGCGCGAAACCCAGGCGATGCAGGTGAGGGCGAATACGATAAGCGCAAAGACCTCTATCTGCCCGAACTGGATGCTGAAAAGCGCTAGCTGGGGTGCTGCGATCATCAACACCACGAGAGAGAAGAGCCCGCCAAACACCGACGACAGTGTTGCCCAGCCCAGCGCTTCGTCGGCTTTTCCTGCGCGGGCCATCGGGTAGCCGTCGATCACCGTCGCGGCGGACTGGGGCGTGCCCGGCGTGTTGATTAGGATCGCGGAAATCGAGCCGCCGAAGACGGAGCTGCAGTAAATACACAATAACAGTGCGATGGCGGCGGTCGGCGACATGGAAAAGGTGAACGGCAGCGCGACCACAAGGGCCACGACCGTTCCCATCCCCGGCAAGGCCCCGATAAGGGTGCCGAAGACGGTGCCGATGGCGATCGCCAGGAGGACCTCAAACGTCAGCAGTTGCGCGAAGGCGGCGGGTAGATGTTCCACAGTATCCGTCCGCTAGAAGCTGTTGAACCAGGGGGAACTGGGCAGCAACAGCTCAAAGACATAAATGAACAGGAACCAGACGCTGAGCGGCATCGCGACGCTGAAGATCGTCAGCTGAACCGGCTTACGGTAGCCGAAAATCCAGGTGAAGACCCAGATGCCGGGGATGGTCGCGATCAGAAAGCCGACGGTCAGCATGGCCCAGGCAACGACGATGCCGGTCAGGCAGATAGCGGCAAGCCGGCCCCATTCGACCGCCGGAAAATCGAGTTTGTAATGCCCCAATGTCCCCATGACGAAGACCAGAGCCGCGAAGAACATCCAGACGATCAGATAGGCGCGCGGCAGGAAGACCGTCGAAACATCTCCACCCAGCGGTTCGTCGGCGTACTGTGCGGAGAAGGTCGATGCGAACAGCAGGGCCGCTACCAGAAATAGCGCCGCCCCATAGATCTTATGTGCAGTCATCGGCGCCCCAAAAAAAGGAACGGCGTGCACCAACCACGTGATGCACGCCGATCAGGGAAGGGAGGACTACTTTACCACGCCGGCATCGCGAAGGAGCTGGCCGTTCGCCTTGTACTGCTCGGCGAAGAACTTGCGGAACTCGCCGGTTGGCAGATAGCGCACCTGGCGCTTGGCCTTCTCGAGATTCTCGATGAAGGACGGCGTCTCCGACGCTTGCCCACACGCATCGGACAGGATGGTCACGACATCGGTCGGGGTTCCCGCCGGGGCGAACAATCCGAACCAGACGAAAGAAACAACGTCCGTGCCAAACTCACCGGCGGTCGGAATATCTGGGAAGTCTTCCGAACGCTTGGTGTCCAAAATCGCCAGTGGCCGCAGGCCGAAGCGTTCGGTGGCGTCCCCGAACCAAGCGGTCATGGTCACGCGGCCACCCAACATGGACTTGATGACCTGGTTGATGCCCTGGTGCGGGATGTAGTTGAACTTCACATCGTAAGCGTTTGCCACGGCGGCCTGCGCGACGTGGGGAATCGATCCCGGGGGCGGCCCCGCCGTGGTGACTTCGCCGGATTTGGCCTTCTCGATCAGCTCTTCGAATGTCTTGATCGGCGAATCTTTCAGGACGGTCACGTAGAGAGGGCCCTGCGCCACCAGACAAATTGGCTCCCAAGACTTGTCGTTGTATTCGGTTTTCCGGATATGCGGCTGGGTGGTGGTCGTGCCGACCGGCAGGAAGCCGAGACTGTATCCGTCGGGCTTTGCCTTCGATAGCTGGGTGGCGCCCACGGTGCCACCGGCGCCGGAGACGTTGCTGACGACGAAATTCTTGCCGAAGATTTTTTCAAATTCGGCGGCGAGGAACCGGGCCGGAACGTCGGCGCCGCCGCCGGCGCTGAACGGCACCAAGATACCGACATTGCGATCCGGGAACTCCGCCATGGCGGTCGACGCCGCAATGGTTAGTCCGGCCGTTAACCCGACGATGGCCAAGAAATGTTTCTTCATGCTGCTACCTCCTTGCGTGACATTTTTATTGCGAGCAGCGTAGGGGGGCGGCGTGAAGATAAAAAATGCATTATGGCGCATGAACTATGTCGCAGCGGCATGCGGGCGAAAGCCCTAGTTTTCTGCGAGAAATAGCCACATTTTCCAGCCAGGGCGGCCGGAACCGGAGCAAACCGGTCAGCCGCCGCGAGGCCGCGCGGCCGGAATCTCGTCCACGATTTCGTCGGCAGATTGCTTCATCAGCTCGATGAAGCGCCGGGCTTGCGCAGACGGTTTGCGATCCTTCGGCCAAGTCGCCCCATAAGTGAGGAGCAGCTCCGGCTCCCACCGGATGGTCTCCAGGGAATCTTTCGGCAAGCCGGTCAGGGTGAACGGGTCGCTGATTGCGACCCCTAACCCCTGGACGACGAGATGACAGGCGGCGATGGCCGAAGACACCTCGACCTTGGTCGTAAATTCGGCACCCGAATGCATCAGCGCGCCATCGAGCAGCTCGCGGAAACGGGCGCCTTTGTGCAGCAAGATTACCGACTCTCCTGGAAAGTCCGCCGGCGAGAAGCACTCTTGCGACGCCTTGGGGTGGCCTTTAGGCAGGATACCGACCGCGGCGACTGTGGCGATCGGTTCGTAGTCGAGCGCTGGGTTGTCGACAGGAAAAAGCGTGAACCCCAAATCGGCCTGCCGGCTGGCGACCCATTCCTCGATGACATGGCGCTGCTGCAGGTCCAAGGAGTAGTGGGTTTCCGGAAATTCTTCGCTGAACGTTTCGAGCGCGCTGGGAAGCCACCGGTTGAAAATAACCGGACCGATGCCGACGAGCCGGAGCCGGCCTTTGCGGAGAATCTTGATGTCTTCGGCAATATTGTAGATGTCGGCGAGGCCGGCCAGCGTGCCTTCGATTTCACGGTAGAAGGCTTCGCCCTCCACCGACGGCACCAACCGGCCGCCGCGGCGGTAAAACAAGTTGAAGCCCAGCTCGGATTCCAATGTGGCGAGCAGCCGGCTGACGGCAGGCTGGGTAATCCTTAAGGATTCCGCGGCCGCTGTTACGGTGCCAAGGGTCATCGTGGCCTGGAAGGCCCGAAGATGTCTCAGCTGTATGTAGATGGCCATCGTACTTGTCAGCACCCCATGTTAGCTGACGCACTCGACTTGTTTCACGAAGGTCCAAGGAGAACATGATCGTCCTCGATCGACAACCGCCATGCCGGTTTGGACTAGCCCGAATAGCGTTAGTAGGTCGTTGCTCCGCCGTCGAGACGGAACACCTCGCCGGTCATTTTCCGCGACGCGTCGCTCGCCAAATACAATACGAGCTCAGCGACATCCGACGCTTCGCACGGGCCCAGCAGCATCTTGCGGACCAGCGGGTGGTCGTCGTCGACCATGGCGCGGATACGGTCGGTCATCACCATGCCCGGCGCCAGAGTGTTCACCCGGATATTATGGTCGGCCCACTGCATCGCCAGCGCGCGGCTCAACGCTAACACGCCGCCCTTCGCCGCGGTGTAGGCATCGGCGCCTTGGGTTCCCATCACCGCGCGCATCGACGACATGTTGATGATCGAACCGCCGCCGGCGCGAACCATTTGCGGGATGACGTAGCGGCAGCTCAGGACCGTCCCGAAGAGATCGACGCGGATGGTGCGCCAGAACGTTTCGAGGTCCATGTCCGTCACCGAGCCGTCGGTACTCCGCCCGCCGCCGGCGCTGTTGAGCAGAATGTCGATCCGGCCGTAAACCTCGACGGCCTCGCTCACCATCGCTGAGACTTGATACTCCTCGCGAACGTCGCAGAGCACTGCAATGGCCGTTCCGCCGTTTTTTTCGATCTGTGCCACCGCTTCGCCCGCCACATCCAGGTCGAAATCGGCGACCACGAGCTGGGCGCCCTCGCGTGCCAGAAGTTTAGCGGTTTCGCGGCCGATCCCGCTGCCGCCACCCGTTATGATGGCAACTTTCTCCTCAAGTATCGGCATGGGCTGTTTCCTCCAGGGTGATGCCGGGCGCGGGCTCCGATTTCGCGCCACCGATAACTTGTTCGGTCGGCAGGAGCTCTATGGTCGAGATGTTGACGTGGGGCGGCGCTTGCAGCGCGAACATGATGGTGCGCGAGATATCGTCGGGCTGCAGTTCGGCAATGCCTGTGTGCATCATCGCCGCGAGCTTCGCGTCGTCGCCGGCGGCGTTCTCATAGAACGCAGAGTTTACCCGGCCGGGGCAAACTTCGGTCACTCGGACGCCCGTGCCGGACAATTCGAAACGAAGGTTCTGGCTGAAGATGTGAACCGCGGACTTGCTGGCGCCGTAGACGGCGGACGCAATGGTATGCAGGCCGGCGATCGAGCCGATGTTGACGATGTGTCCGCAGTTCCGGCGCTTCATACCCTCCAGCGCCAGCGCCGTGATCTGGACGAGGGCGACCGCATTGACCGCAAATGCATTGGCGATTTGCGACGAGGAAAGGTCGGCAAGTCCGGTAAGACCGTGGCCGACTCCGGCGTTGTTGACGACGACGTCGGCGTCGAAGGCGACGATCTTGTCTTTGATCGCGTCGATATCGGCGATATCGGCGGCCAAAATTTCGCACCCGGTCTCCGCCGATAACTCTTCCAAAGGATCGCGCCGCCGCGCGATCGCCAGAGTGTGAAAACCCTCGGTACACAGCGCGCGCACCGTCGCCGCGCCGATACCGCTTGTGGCGCCTGTCACGATGGCACGCTTGAAAGGTTTCATGATCTATCCGTTGCCTGATTTCGAGAGGTGCCGTGGCGCGCCGCGCCCTAAATAGTGGTCGGCGTGTTGAGGCCGCGGACATATTGTTGGGAGGCATCGAACTGGGGCTGATAGTCCCAGCTATAGCCGCCATTGGTCTGCATCGCGGCGTGCAGGAAAACGCGGGTCTGCTCGCTGGAGATCACCCGCGCCGTCATCTCTTCGATATCGAAGTCCTCGAACAAAGCGCCGTGCAACTCCTGCATTAGGTCGTGCAGGCCTTCGTTGCCTGCGAGGTTGACCAGCTCGTCCGGATCGTTGGCAAGATTGAACAGAAGGGGCGGGTGGTTGCGCGTATAGACGTATTTGTAGTCGCCGCGCCGGATGCAGAGCCACGGCTCCTCGACGCCGGCGCCGAAATATTCGACGACCGCTTCGTCTTTCCAGCCGTCGCTCTGTCCCTCGAGAAGAGGCAGGAAACTGTCGCTATAGCCGCTGCCGAACCGGTCCGATTGTTCCTTCGCACCGCCGATCTCCGACAGCGTGGCGCAGAGATCGGCCAGCGACACCGATTGCGGCACCCGGCCTGCGGCGAATCGCTCGGGACAGCAGAAGATCAGCGGCACCTTGACCGAATGCTCGTAGAAGGTGCGTTTGAACCACATATTCCGCTCGCCCATCATGTCGCCATGGTCGCTGCAGAAAATCAGGATCGTGTTGTCGTAGAGGCCGAGCAGTTTCATCTCGGCGACGATCTCGCCGACGAATGCGTCGATATGGCTCATCATCGCGTAGTAGCCCCGCCGCGTGTCGCGGATGGTCTGCTCGGAGGGCGGGAACTGATCGATCCCGTGATGGATCTTCAGCCATTGGGTGACCGGATGGGGATCGGCATCCTCCGCCAGCGCGGGCAGGGCGATGTCCGTGTCTTCGTACAGGCTCCAATATTTGGGGATCGACTGGTAGGGGTCGTGCGGCTGGGTGTAGGACACATGCAGGAAAAACGGGCTGTCCTTGGCTTCCAGCGCTTCGTAGCGCAGAAACTCGATCGCCCGGAACTGCACTTCGGAATCGAACAGGATCTGGTCGTTCGAACGGCACTGCCCCGACATTTCGAGGCGCTTCACCGAAGTGCCGAGCCGGTGCTCCACATTAGGCTTCCAGTCGGTCGACCATCCGAAGCCGGACGGATACATGTCCGTCGTCAGGCGTTTGTCGAACCCGTGGAGCTGGTCGGGGCCAACGAAATGCGTCTTGCCCGACACCACGGTGCGATAGCCCGCCGACCTCAAGAAGTGCAGGAATGTGGGAATGTCGGCGTGAAACTCTGAACCGTTGCCCCAAACCTCGTTGTGGGACGGTTTGGAACCGGTGAACATGGAAGCGCGCGAGGGCACGCACAGCGGCGAGCTGCAATAGGCGTTTTCGAACACCACGCCGTCGCGGGCAACCGCGTCGAGGTGGGGGGTCTTCGCCTGGCCTTCGGTGCTGTACATCGACAGCGCGAAACACGCCATCTGGTCGGCCTCGATAAGCAAGATGTTCGGCTGGTCGCCTGACCGTGTCATGCGCGATGGTCCCGTCAACTGGTGCGAATTCTGCAACCCGCCGCAAACGAATGGTGGGGCGCATAGCTTTCCCGATGGGTTGGGGAACGTGCCGCCCCGCACTGCTCTCGCGGCCTCGATCGGTTGAGACTAGGAACCGGGGAATGACAATGAAAATGCAAACTCGGTCATGCACCATGCCCTGACGGCATGCGGGCGCGCCGCCAAGAGCGGCTGGCGGATCAGAGGGGTTGGGTCCGCATCAGCAGCCAAACCACCACCGCGACCGCGCCGAACAGGGCGATCCAAATAACCGCGTAGCGCAGCGCTTCGCGGCGGCTGCGCAGGCCGTAGATTACGCCCGGCACAATCAGCAGCAAAAGGCCGAGGGCGTACACGAGCCGTAAGAGATCGCTATTGTCCAAAAGAGGTTCCGCCTGCCAGTGTGTGCCGGGCAGGGTATAACCGGCGGCGGAGAAGATACAAAGCCGGTTGCGCCAGCAGGAGTCGCCCACTAGCTTCTGCCCGGCTGTTCGGCGGTGGTTCGTACGGCACTGGGATGCGGGCGTGGTGAAATTGGTAAACACAAGGGACTTAAAATCCCTCGGCCTCACGGCCTTGCCGGTTCAAGTCCGGCCGCCCGCACCAAATTCAGGCATTTCCCGTTAGAGATCGCTTACGACATCTTTTTGGCGGGATCAGGCGAGCCTTTGGTTGTTATCCGAACACTGTGCGCAAGGAGTGGTAACTTCCGTTCGTGGCCGCTAGCAACGGCCTAGTTTGAAAACATTTCAGAGTAGGAGCTGCTAGTTATCGCTGGTACTGCACAACGCTGCAAATTCGTTGCGAAGATTAGTATCGATGTTGAACCAGGAAGTGGCCGGCACTAGCTTCAGGTCAACACCCGTCTCGCGCGCTGCATTCATTATTTGCTGAAACCATTCAAGGTATGACCACTGTCTTGGCGTGGGCGTAAACAAGCATTTTCGGTCGGCATCCCAATGTACTTCCATCGCCTCGCGATAGATGTAGGGGAACGTAGCCGTAGCGGGTTTTACCCGCAGCGAACCACGATCGTCGATTCCAACTGCCTGTATCCGATCTTCTCTCATTATCAAGCGCCACGTGAGAAACTATCAGGCACATCCATATATGCGAGCGGAAGTTGCGCCACCTGATTTCGAGATCACATCGGCAGGTTTCGCAGCTACCCGCGGGTTACTTCACCGTCGATCCGCTCTGATCCGCTCTATTTTTAAGTTTGCCTGACGACCTCGATTCTCAGACGGGATCGTTTCCTTGCCAGCCGTTTTCCCGTCCTAACTTATGCCTCGATCAAGGCGACTGCGGGTACCTGGTGGAGTTGATGCCGGCGTCGGCTGAGTAAATATACCGACACCTCGGATATCACGCGTCTCGCACTTCGTCTCTGTCGAGTAGGATCCAGAATCGACAACGATATCGTTTCCGCAGTCCTTGTATCTGCACCGGATCGCGATTGGCTCCATTTTACAAGCGCTATGCCCGCACTCTTCGTATATGCGCCTGGATGATAGAGACTTTAAAAATTTCTCCCCACTATTCGTGTGCCCACACCAGCCGCAGATCCAATCAGCGATGATCTCAAACTCTCGCTCGCAGTGCGGGCAAATCAATACTTCATGCAGACTACTGTCGAAAAATTTCGTCGCGAGATAAGCCAAACCAAACCAAACTGCTATTAATCCGAATATTGCTATTGAGGAAAATTCAACTCCAAAGAATTCTTCCGACCATTCTATAAATATTAAGAAAATTACAAT
Source organism: Alphaproteobacteria bacterium (assembly GCA_965267185.1). Taxonomy (GTDB): domain Bacteria; phylum Pseudomonadota; class Alphaproteobacteria; order UBA6615; family UBA6615. Next base: position 429,638 of record OZ253937.1, read on the forward strand.
CGCTCCGAAGGTTAATGTTCCCGAGAAAAATTTTCGTTTCTGGCTCTGCTTTATACGAGCGAACTGCGCCCGCGTATCATTTTCTAACTCGAAGTATGGAAGCTCCTTGGGTGGGACAATCCCGTCGCCAGCCACGACGTCACTGCGCCACTCAGCCCCTGCGTCCTGGCGCCTGCAAAGTCCGTAGATGGTATACAAAACTGTAAAGGCTATGCCGATAGCGGCTGCGCCTAGGTAGTAAGTTTCGTCGCTGCTCGACCCCCGGTTTCCGATCGCACGGTCAAAACTGATCACCCCAAACACACAAATCGCCAGGTTCCTGGGGAGTATGCCTGCGATGTTCGAGAATGTGCCCATGGCGCTTTCCATTCTGGCTGTCTATCTGCCAAGCGTAGAAAATCACCATCAATGGCCAGTTAAAAAAATCTCCAATTACGAGTAATTTGCGGAAAATATGCACTTTATGAAAAAAGTCGAACTGTGCTTAACAACTGCTTTTATCCGGCAGCAGCCAGATTATTCGAACCCGCAAGAGAAACCGGTGTCTCCTTGGAAGCCGCCGCGTAGGCGCGTGCTCAGCATCTAGGCGTTCAATGGCAGATCTTGGCTATTTCCAGCCGTCAGCGGGAGGGGCCAATTACGCCCGCAGTTGGGTGAATACAGGACATCGTGAATGAATTGATGGCCTCATAACATGCCGAAACTTACACATTTTCTTACACAAAAACGCGCCGCGATGGAAAATATCGTTTTTTACAGTAGTTACAACTATATGGATAATACTTAAAATCCCTCGGCCTCACGGCCTTGCCGGTTCAAGTCCGGCCGCCCGCACCAAAATCTTGTGATCTCGATCTAAATGCAGGTCATGGTAGCTTCTGATGGGACTACGGCGATTGCCGGTGGCAGCTATGTCCCCACCCCGCTTACCCGATTCAACGCCCCCCAAACCCGCGCTGGTGTCGCCGGCAGGTCGAATTCGGTAATGCCGCGGCTGGCCAGCGCGTCGAGAACCGCGTTCATCGCTGACGGCAGCGAGCCGGCGACGCCCGATTCCCCCGCTCCCTTGGCGCCCAGCGGGTTGTTGGTGCATGGCACGCTGTGGTGCGCGACCGACAGCGCCGGCAGGTCGTCCGCGCGCGGTAGGGGATAATCCATGAACGAGGCGGTTAGCATCTGCCCGTCGCTGTCATAGAGCACCTGCTCGCCGAGCACTTGGCCGACGCCCTGGGCGATGCCGCCATGGATCTGCCCGTCGACGATGGTCTCGTTGAGGATGTTGCCGACATCGTCGACCGCGGCATAGCCGACCACCGCGGCAACGCCGGTGTCGGGGTCGATCTCGACCTCGCAGATATGGCAGCCGTTCGGAAAGCTCATTTGCGGCGTGGTGAAGGTATTAACCGTGTCGAGACCGCCGGCCAGCGCCTCGGGCAGGTCGCCCGCGCGGGCGCGGGCGGCGACATCGAGGATGCCGATTTCCCGGTCGGTGCCGACGACGCGGAAGACGCCGTCGGCAAACTCGATATCGTCGGCGGCGGCCTCGAGCATATGGCCGGCGATGCCGCGGCCCTTGTCGATGGCCTCGTCGCAGGCCAGCACCGCCGAACTGCCACACATCATCACCGAGCGCGAGGCGACGCTGGGTGTGCCGTCGGGCACCTCATCGCTGTCGCCCTCGATCAGCCGCACGGCCTCGAGCGGCACGCCGAGGCGGTCGGCGATCAGCGGCGGAAAGGTGCTGAGATGGCCCTGGCCCATGGCTTGCGCGCCGAGCCGCAGCGCCACCTTGCCGTCGTCCTCGAAGCGCAGGTCGGTGGTCTCCTCCAGGATGCCGCCGGCGACCTCGAGGAAGCAGCAGATACCAATGCCGCGCAGGCGGCCCGCCGCTTCGCTGGCGGCGCGGCGGGCGGCAAAGCCCTGCCAGTCAGCGAGCGCCAGCGCCTTGTCCATCACGGTCTCGAACTCGCCGCTGTCGTAGACCGGGCCGTTGGCGGTCGCATAAGGCATGGCGGCGGCGGGGATGTGGTTGCGCCGCCGCAGCTCGACGCGGTCGATGCCGCTTTCCCGCGCTGCCGCGTCGATCAGCCGCTCGATCAGGTAGATCGCCTCGGGCCGGCCGGCGCCGCGATAGGGCCCCAGCGGCACGGCGTTGGTGAACACCATCTTGACGCCGATATGGATCGCCGGAATGACGTAGACGCTCGACAGGCAGTTCTTGGTGTTCATGGTGGCGAAGATGGCGCCGAAGGTGGAGACATACGCCCCCATGCCGACGGCGGTATCAAACTTGAGCGCCAGGAACTTGCCGTCGGCGTCGAGCGCCAGCGCGCCCTCGATCACGCCGTCGCGGCCGTGGGTGTCGCAGAGGAAGCTCTCAAGGCGGCTGGCGGTCCACTTGACCGGCCGGCCCACCTTACGTGCGGCGTAGAGCAGCGCGCCATAGTCGGCATAGGCCTGCACTTTCATGCCGAAGCCCCCGCCGACATCGTGGGTGACGACGCGCAGCTCCTCGCGCGGTATTTCAAACACATGGTCGGCCAGCAGGCGGCGCACGACTGCCACGCCCTGGGTGCAGGCGACCAGCGTGTAGCGCCCGGCCGCTTCGTCCCAAGCGCCAATGGCGGCGCGCGGCTCGAGCGCGCTCGGCGCGACGCGGGTATCGTGCAAGCGCAGGCGCGCCACATGGGCGGCGTTGGCGAGCGCGCTGTTCACGGCGTCCGCGTCGCCATCGGCCCAGTCGAGCGCCACATTACCCGGCGCATCATCCCAGACGGCCGGCGCATCGGGTGCCAGCGCGCGGGTCACGTCGCTCGCCGCCGGCAACGGGCCGAAGTCGGCCTCCACTGCCTCTGCGGCGTCGAGCGCCTGCTGCGGCGTCTCGGCGACGACGATTGCCACCCCTTCGCCGACATAGCGCACCCGGCCGCTGGCCAGGATCGGCATGGGCGGCGCCACCATCGGCGCACCGTCGCGGCCCGGAAAGGCGGCGGCCGGGGGTATGCCGCCGAGCCCATCGGCGGCGACATCGTCACCGGTAATCACGCCGAGCACCCCGGGCATGGCAGCGGCGGCGGCGGTGTCGAGGCCGGCGATATCGGCATGGCCCACCGGCGCGCGCACGAAGGCCGCGTAGGCCTGGCCGTCGAGATTGACGTCATCGGTAAACTTACCCTGCCCGCGCAGCAGTGCATCATCCTCGCGGCGCACGCGGCCGCTCGCGCCGAAGCGCAATTGTTCGCTGGTCATCGTGTCCTCCCACTCGCTGCGGCGGGCTTGTACGCGGTCTGGCTTGACGCCGTGTCCCGCGCGGTTTTGTCCATGGTCCCGCGCACGGGTCGTGGCGGCAAGGGAAAATTTGCCGCGGGCGATGATCCGGCGACCCTTCGAACCGCGCATGAGGTCCGCTGAAGTCCTCGGCCTCACGGCCTTGCCGGAATCCGAGTCCGGCCGCCCGCACCAATTTCAAGACATCGATGAATAGCCGCTATACGGCTGCTTTTGCCGGAATAATGTCTGCGCGGTCGCCCGCCGCCGCTCACCGGGCGGCGGCTGTCAGCGCGGCGGGAAAGCGGCGAAGCACTTGTCGGACTGGAAGATAAAGGTCTCCACGTAATCGATGATGTCTGGCTTGCGCTCCAGCGTCGCCATGGCTCCGGCGAGTACATGCCAGTTCAGCAACTCATGATGTCCAGCTGCCTCGGTTTCCTCGATGCTGCGCCGCCGCCACGTATCGTAATCGCCGCGCTTGAGCGCATCGAGCATCAGCCTGTCGGATTCGAAGTCGGGGATCACATAGCCCGAATTGGGCGACAGGAAGCAATGGGACCAGCTCGACGACGCGATGATGACGCAGCGGTAAGGGCTTTCCGCGAGCGTCTCGGCCATCTTGGCGCCCACCTCGTGACACATCGCCGGATTGGGGCCGGGGGGATCGGGCATACCGTTTTCCACCGGTTCCTCGAACAGATGCGCGAAGGCGCCGCGCGCGCTGATCACCGAACTGCCATAGCAGTTCACGTGGAACGGGATGATCGGATAAGGAAAACCCCGGCGGTCCATATCGAGATAAAGCACCGTGTAGTTGAACCCGTGGGCCAGGATCGGCGAGTGCAGAAAATCGTAGGCGTACGGCATGGCGACGCCGCGATTTATCAGCCCGCTGGTGAGATATTTGGCGCCTTCGCGGTGCCCGTGCAGCTTTATCTTCAGATCATGCGGCTCGCCCCAATAGTTGTCCTTTTTGGACATGAAGCCGTGGCCCCAAACCTCCTGCTCGAAGTCATCGTCGAGGCCGAACACGCAGAACGGCGGAATGATGTCTTCCTTGAAGTTCTCGTATTGATCGTCGGCGACGATGATGACGAAGTCGGGGTCGAACTCGTCGATCATCTGGCGCTGCTTGCGGAAGTTGTCCCACATACGCTCGCGGTAACGGCCTGCTGCGGACAGCCCCTTGTCGTTGCCGACCTCCTCCAGCATGCCGGCCGGCCAGTTGTTCTGGTCCTTCCATTTGGGATCGATCAGCGGCGCGTCGATGATGACCTGCCAGATCGAGCTCAGGCCCTCGTCGGTTCCCGTCAGGCCCGGGTAGTGGGTCATGCCAAGTCCAAGAATTTCGCCCATCGCTGTCGCTCCACATGAGACCAGATTGGTGAAAGGGAATGACATCATCAATTGCCGGACCCGGTCAAGCGGGCTGAACTTCCGGCAAATTCAAATGCCTCTCTTCAGCGCAAGATGCGGCGCTTCATGGCCGGAAATCGGCGTGAACGCGTCTCGTAATCAGCGGACCGATTTTGGTTCGTTCCAGCGCCCAACAGCATCCTAATTATCAATCCAAATTTGATATTATTTCTTTTTTTACAAATAGATAAATAGATCAGCTCATACGGTTTAACAGGTTGGTGCTATAGACCGTCGCCGTTAATAATTTTACGCCATATGGCGTATAGATCGCGCGCACGTGGCCATTAGAGTCATGCCTCAAAGAACAATCTATGGGGGTGGCTGTGCGTAATATTCTTCAAGTTCTGGTGGCTGCGGCGGGGATGTGGTTTGTGGCGGCGTCGAGCGCGTATGCGATCCCAAGCCTGGATTTCGAATTTTTGGATTCCGGCCAGATTGTCGGTCCAACCGACACGGTGGTTATGCGGGGGCGGGTGACCAATGTCGGCACCGAGGCTCTCGACGGCGGTAATGGCCAAGGCACCATCTTTTTTTCGGGCGATGTCTTCGATCAATATTTCGATCCTTTCAACCCGCCGCTTTCGGCCCCGCCGGGTGTGACATTCCTTGAGCCGGGCGAAAGCGTTGACTGGATTATCGTCAACTTTGTGCCGTTTCCCATCACCGGCAACCTGGGTGATCCGGTGCTGCTTGGAGACTACGTTTTCCCGTTGGCAAACATTACCACCAGTTTTTTCGTAGCGGCGGGGGTAGACTCGTTCACGGTGGTGGCGTCTCAGGCCAACGCTGAGGATTTTAGGTGGCAGGTTGTTGAAGAGATCCCGGTTCAGATCCCCGAACCGGCGCCGCTCACGATTTTTCTCGGCGGTTTGCTGTTCCTAGCTGCTCAATCGCTTTCACGGCGGCGGACGTCCGGTTATTGACGCGGAGCTTTTTCAGGATCATCTCCACTTGTTTCTTAATGGTCTGGATGCTTAGGCCATGAATGATGGCGATTTCCGGATTGGATTTGCCCTGTGCAACCCAATACAGCACCTCCGCCTCGCGGTTCGTGAGCCCGAGTGCCTTCAGGCTTTCGGTGGAATCCGCGGGCGTGTGGCGATTAAGAACAATCAGGTTATGCGTCCCATTTTCCGATGTTTCCAGGTGTAGGGTCAAACGGGCTGTTCCGCGCTCCAGTCTTAGCGGTTGAGAGCTATCATACAAAACCCAGTCTTGGACCTTAGCCGGCAGGCGTTCCTCATCAACATTATGGTGCGGGAAAAAGTCCTGCAGGCACTGTCGGGCAAAATCCGTCACACTGACTATTTCGTGTTGGTCTGACAGGGTAATTACGCCGCCGCCAAGTGTTTCAAGTGCCTGTTCTGCGGATTCCACCCGTTCCGTGAGGACCTCACGGTCAAGCACGTTGCGGAAGGCCTGAACCAAATGCGGCCGCAACAGGGATAGGATCGCCCGGTCGTTCTCATCGAAATCGGTGTTGCGTCGATTAAAGGCAATACCGATCAAGCTCGGCGCCTCAGCCGGCAAACTGACAACCATCTGATAGGACAAATTGAAGTGGCGGTAGAATTCCCGATAGAGATCGGTCTCGCGCCATGCTTCAACGGTCATAAAGTCGGTAATTTTTCGGGGGCCATCGTCCGGCTCCCGTTGAAAATGCACGACCAAAGGATGTTGATGCACATGTTGGTCGAACTGTGCCGCGTGCCTTTCGTATATCCGTTGACCCTCTGGAGAATCGAGGGCCCCCATCGACCGCCGGAGCCGAGGGTTTATTTCCGTGTAGGATGTCGCATCCGAAGCCACAAGGCGCGGAACTTCGCGCATCACAAAAACCGCGAAGTCATCCAGCGTTTGAACGGTATGGAGATCTTGGAGAAACGAGCCGAGCGAGCGCTCGGACAATGGGGCGGACTGAATAACGCGATTTGCCATAAAGCCTGACCTAACATTGCCACGATAGGACGATAGCATATCAGGAGCGCGTGCATGTCGATCGGACTGGATTGATAACCTTTTCGCGAACGATCTTGCCGAACCAAACAGCAGAAAAAACCCGCCCAACGGGCGGCCTTGCCGGTTCAAATCCGGCCGCCCGCACCAATTCCAAAAATCTCGTTCCGATAGTCGGTCGCCGCGCTGTTACTTTCTGTAGGGTCGCTAGCGTGGTTAGTCAGCGCCGCGGTTGACTATGCCGGGGCTTTATCACAGGATTTTTGCCGACAGGCCGTGGGGGATATCGGGTGATGTTCCCTTGAAGAAGCTCTGTAGCGTTGGTGCCGTCCGTAGCCGGTTTTCCGGTTCTTTCAAAGAAGCACCGAGCGGAAATGATCATCGGGCCGGGGAAACCCCCGTCCTGCTGGATAAACATAAGTAGCACGAGAGGATCTAAAAATGACGAAACAGCGTAAGGGGGGGAGGCTCCTCGCCGCCGGCTTAGGCCTGCTCACGGCCGTCGCAGCGTTCGGCACGGCCAGCGCGGAGACCTACCCGAGTAAACCCATTACCTTCATTGTTCCGTATTCGCCCGGTGGCGGCTCCGACCAGCAGGCGCGCCGGCTCCAACCCGGTTTGGAAAAGGCGCTCGGCGTCGAAGTGCGGATTGTCTACAAGACCGGCGGCGGTGGCGCGGTCGGGTTCAACGAACTGTGGCGCTCGAAAGCCGACGGCTACACGATCAGCAATGTTGTCGTGCCGAACATCGTCATCACCTCCAAAGGTAAAGACGTTGGCTTCAAGCCGGCTGAGTTCTCCTATATCGGGATGACCGCAAGCGCGTTGGGGGCCCTTATGGTTCCCAAAGACAGCAAGTACCGCAGCCTCAAAGACTTTGTCGCTGCCGCGAAGGCAAATCCCGGCAAGTTGACGGTCGCAGGCGTCGGTAGCACCGGTGCGGCGAACTATGCCGAGCTCGCCGAAATCCTCGGGATCGACACCGCCTACGTTCCGGTCTCCGGCGGCGTTGGCAAGATGATACCGATGCTGCAGGGCAAGCACGTGGATGCCGGGATGACCGCGTCCTCGCATGCTGTCAAGCACGCCGCGACGCTGGACACGCTCGTCATCGCCGGTGAGAAGCCCTCCGAAGCGTTGGCGGGTGTTCCCAATGAGCCGCAGTGGACCTACACGACCACGTGGGGCGTTATGGCGCCTCCCGGAACGCCAGCCGATCGCGTCGCGATCCTGAATAAGGCTCTTCTTGAGGCGACCGCCGACCCGAAGGTCAGAGAGATCGTGGTCAAGAACGGTCTGGCGCCAATCCGTCAGACACCGGAGGAAGCCAAGGCCTATGTCGAAGCCGCGATGAAGAAATTCTCGCAGTAGAGACGTTCGCGGTTTCAGGCTGCCTTGGCATCGCACGTTGCGGTGTCAGGGCAGTCTCTTCGCATGAGCAAGAAGTCGAGTAATCTACCAAGGCTCGTACGTACGCCTGCGCGCGTTAGGAAGCGCCCGCAGCAAACTGCCCAGACAACAGACACCGCAATCACTTTAGGATTTTTTCGATGATCGAAGGCCTAATGCAGGCGCTCACGCCTACATACATCCTTTGGATCTCCATTGGCGTGATGATCGGCATGGTGGTGGGCACCCTGCCGGGCCTGACCGCTACCATGGGAACGGCATTGCTCGTGCCGTTCACGTTCGCTCTACCCCCCGGTGCCGGCGTCGCCATGTTGGGCGGCCTGTATGTCTGCGCGATGTTTTCCGACGCCATTCCGGCAGTACTGGTCAACACCCCGGGAACGCCGGCGGCGATGGCCACTGCCTTCGACGGCCATCCCATGGTGCAGCAGGGGCGCGGACAAGAAGCGATCGTCGCGTCGTGCTTTAGTTCCGCCTTGGGGACCTTGTTCGGGGCCGCCTGCTATCTGCTGTTGGCGTGGCCGCTGATCACGATTGCCCTTAAATTCGGTCCGTCCGAGTTCTTCTGGCTGGGGGTCTTCGCCCTGACGATTATCGGCAGCTTGGCCGGCGATTCCGTTTTGAAGGGGCTCGCCGGCGGCGCGATTGGCCTGCTGATCAGTTCGGTGGGGATCAGCCATGGCAATGAACTGGCGCGCTTCACCTTCGGCGTGCCGGAGCTTCGGGGCGGTGTATCCCTCGTTGCCGCGTTGATCGGTGTCTTTGCGATACCGCAGGTTCTGTCAATGGTCGCCGAGCTGCGCAAAAAGGAGTTTATCGCGGAGTACCAACCCAAGCGCGGTGAAACCTTAAGGACGATATCGAGAGTCCTGGCCCATCCGGTACACGTCGTTCGCTCGGCGGTGATCGGCGCCTTCATTGGAATCCTGCCGGGCGCCGGCAGCCCCATCGCCGCTCTGGTCTCCTACAACGAGGCGGTGCGCTGGAGTAAGGACAAAAGCGGCTACGGCAAGGGGGACCTGCGCGGGGTCACCGCCTCGGAGATCGCCAACAACGCCGCCGCGCCTGCCGCGATGATCCCGTTGGTCACACTCGGGGTGCCGGGCTCGGCACCGGCCGCGGTTATCGCCGGCGCGTTAATGCTCCGGGGCTTGAACCCCGGGCCGGAACTTTTTCAGAGCGACGGCACGCTGGTCTTTTCCTTCGGCTGGTCGTTGCTGCTGGCCGGGATCGTGACGTTCATCCTCGGCAGCTTGTTTGCGCCGTTGCTGGTTCGCATCATCCGCATCCCGTTGCGGCTATTGGCGCCCTTGATCATGTTGCTGGCCGTCATCGGCGCCTATGCGATCCGCAACAACATCTTCGATGTGTACATCATGCTCGGCCTCGGGGTGTTCGTTTTCCTCGTCAGGCGGCTCGGCTTCCATCCCGGCCCCATCGGTCTCGGCCTGATCCTGGGGCCCATCATCGAACCCTCGCTTGTCCAGGCCATGTACATATCCGATGCAACATCAGTCGGCCGGGTCTTCTTCACCGGCACACTCAACATCGTGCTCATCGCGCTTAGTGTCCTTTCAATCGCCTTCGTTGTGTGGACGCGCAGGCGGGACCGGGCGCAGAAACGTGCAGACGAAGCAGCCGAAAGCGAGTGATGGCGATGGCCGCGTTAAGGGAGGACACCGCATGCAGAGATTGATGGACCGTGACCTTCTGACGGCACTGGTTCTCTTCGGCATTGGCGCCCTGTTTTCGGTGGGGACCACCGACGATGTGAAGGACTGGATATTTCCCCAGCTGGCGACTTACGTCGTTTTTGCCACCGCGGCGATCCTGCTCGCGCGCGTGGTTTTGGCGGCCGTCTCGAAGCGCGCGCCGGATATCGTCGATGGGTTCCGCGAAAACCGGGTCGTCATTGTCGACCTGCTCGTATTCTGCGCGATCGTGCTCGTGTACATCCTCGTGATGAACGGTCTTGGCTTCTGGCTGGCCAGTTTCCTAATGTTGTCGCTGGCGTCGACCTATCTGACCATGGAGAAAACACGCCGCAACCTGATCCTCGCCGTTGCCGTACCTTTAGGGGCCTGTGTCCTGGCTTACTTTATCTTCTTGCGGGTGTTCTACGTGCCGTTGCCGGAGGCGACTTGGTGGCCGGGCGTATAAGGGGTGAGGCGACACGCCGGCTTGCACCATAGCGGATGAAACAGGGAGGAAAGCGATGCACGCCTTCACGCTCCAAGACGAGCAGGAATTCGACCCCCGGAAACACGTCGAAAAAATTCTCGGCCGTGCGGGCGACGGCGACTTTACCGTTGCCTGCTGGGAGCCGGGGCAGGTGAGTCCCAATCATTGCCATCCCGACGCCACGGAAATCTATTTCTGCTTCCAGGGCGGCGGCATCATGAAAACACCGGACGCGACGGTCGAGGTCAAACCGGGTGGGTTCGTCGTTCACCCGCCGGGCGAAGTGCACGAATACACAAACGGACCCGAACGCACGCTCTTGTTTCGGGTGCGCTACGGCGCCGATATGGTGTCGCGCAAGGTCGACTGGCCGAGCAATCCTGAGTGGACGCCGACGCCGCAGGACACCGCGTATTTCGAGAAAAACCCGGTCGGCTAAAGCGCATACAACTGTCCTCATATAGGTTACGCTCCTGCGACGGTTGCCTGAACGTCACGTTAGATGCGAGGCGGCAACCCAGGGGGAGGAAACATGAAAGCAGTCACGCTCGGTGCAGCCGGCATCGAACTATCCGACATCGATCAACCGAGTCCCAATCCCGGCCAAGTCCTGGTGAAGGTGCATGCCTGCGGGCTCAACCGGTCGGACCTTTTGACCACCCAGGGCCATGACTATGGCCATGTCGGCGGTGGCGCCAAGGTGATGGGCGCGGAGTTTACCGGCGAGGTGGTCGAACTCGGCAGCGACGTTTCAGACCTTAACGTCGGCGACCGGGTGATGTGTCAGGGCGCGGCCGGTTGGGCCGAGTACGCCCTGGCTGCCGCGAACCGCACGCTGCCGATCCCGTCGAACGACGTCGCCTATGAACAGGCGGCGGGCCTGGGAGGTGCAACGCGTGTGATGCACGACGCCATCGTCACCAACGGCCGCCTCGCCGCCGGTCAGGCGATCCTCATCCAGGGCGCCAGCAGCGGCCAGGGCATCATGGGCATGCAGATCGCGCGCGCGAAAGGCGCAAAGCTGGTAATCGCCACCTCGACCAACGCCGGCCGGCGCGAGAAAATTGCGCAATTCGGCCCCGATATGGTGCTCGATTCCCGCGACGAAAGCTGGGTCGACCAGGTCCTCGAAGCGACCGACGGCAACGGCGTCGACGTCACCGTCGATATGGTGTCGGGTTATACCGCCAACCAGAATATGCTCGCGACCAAAGTCAACGGGCGCATTATCAATATCGGCCGGCTTGGCGGGGATAAAGGCGAGTTCGATTTCAACCTGCACGCCCTGCGCCGCATCCACTATATCGGCATCACCGGCCGCACCCGCTCGCCCGAAGAGTCTACCGAGGTAACGCAGCGGGCCCGCGCCGACACCGATGTGTGGGACGCACTGGTAGCTGGCAAACTCAAGATGCCGGTCGACAAGGTGTTCCCGCTGGCGGACGCCCGTGCGGCGCTCGACCGGATGGCGGCCAACGAGCATTTCGGCAAGATCGTGCTGCGTGTCTAGCCGTCTGCGCCGGATTTAGATAGCTCGAACGGGACAGGCTGCGGCTCCAACCAAAACGGCGGTCCCGAAGGACCGCCGCGTTGGGTTGTTCTCAGGATCCGTAGTTTATGAGCTACGCCATGCCCTTCTTGAATATGCCGATGGTGCGGTCCCACGCCAGATCCGCCGCCGCCTCGTTAAAACGGGGGGTCGAGTTGTTGTGGAAGCCGTGCCGCGTGCCCGGATAGGTGTGCATCTCGAATTCGACATTGTTCGCTCGGAGCGCGGTTTCGTAATCGGGCCGCATCGCGTTGATGCGCGGATCGTCTTCCGCATAGTGGATCACCAGCGACGCGCTGATTTTCGAGACGTCTTCCGATTTTGGTGCGCGTCCATAGAACGGCACGCCGACATTCAAGTCCGCGCCCATTTCGACGGCGAGGAAATTAACGACACCGCCCCCATAGCAGAAGCCGGTGGCGCCGAGTTTGCCGTCGGATAGTTCATGAGACTTGAGGTATTTGGCGCTGTTCAGAAAATCGACGAGCAATTTGCGCTGGTCGAGGCTTCGTTGCATGACCTTGCCGTCGTCGTCGTTACCGGGATAGCCGCCGAGTGGCGCTAATCCATCGGGCGCCAGCGCGAGGAAGCCCTCGACCGCGGCGCGCCGCGCCACATCCTCGATATAGGGATTGAGGCCGCGGTTTTCGTGCACCACGAGCACGGTGGGGAAGGGGCCTTCGCCGCTCGGCTGGACGAGATAGCCCCGCATCTTGCCTGAATTGCCCCCGGGTGAGTCGTAATCGATGTAGCGCGCCTTGATGCGGGAATCGGTAAAGGAAATCGTGTGGGCTTGCGCGTAACTCGGCAGCAATGCCTGCGCCATCGCCAGTGCCGATCCACCGACGACAGGAATGACCGCCGCCCGTTTTAGAAACTCGCGGCGTTTCATCCCGCTGTGACAATATTCGTCATAGAGGTCGAAAATACGCGCGTCGATGTCGTCGTGTTTCATTGAAAAGCTCCTCCCTGTGCAATTCCCGTCACCATCGGGTGTAAGGTGTCATAGAAACGCGGGCCGCATCGTCTGACAATGCGCGAACTGCGGTTCTTGCCACAGACAGCAAACAAATTTGCGTGACTTTTATTCCACGAGAACGGATCGAATATTCCGTCGCGCTCCGGCAGCTCGCGTCGGCTTTTCGGCTTGCGGCGTCCGCTTTGAGTAAAAGGCGGACAGGGCGAAGTTAAAACTCACACTCCTTGGGTATGGCGACCCAGTCGGCCGAATTCGGGATACATTTCGCCAGCTTGTCGAGCTCGCCGTTGGTGAGGCATTCCGGCGACAGCGGGTTGGCGGCGCAGATGCGTTTTGTCTGACGGCTCAGATAAAACGCGACGACGTCGGCGCCGGCGACCGATTCAGCGGCATCGGGAAGGGGCAGGTAGAGCTTCATCAGGTTGGGGTTTGGCCGGCCCAGGCTGAACGCAACCAATTCGCTTTGCAGCGTCGTCAGCTTGTCCTGCAGCGCCTGCTGTGCCGCCACCGCCTCTTCGTCTTCGCGCGTGAACAGGCCCCAGAAATACGATGTCTGGGTATCGCGCTCGACCGTCAGATAGGCTTCCCGAAGCGCTGAGAATATTCTTTTGCGGAAATCGGTTACCTTGTCCTGGACCATTGTCAGCCGCGTTTTGGGAATATCGGTAGCTTCCGGCAGCATGTCGTCGATCATTCGATTGATCGAATTCAGCGTCCAGTAATAGTTGGTCAGCACCACATCGATCGGATCGTCTTCGGTATCCAGCGGGATGATTTGCGGCCAGCCTGGCAAGTCGCTGTACGGCGTCACGTCCATGGTATGGAACTGGGGTCCGCGCAGGGTCTCCTGAGGAAGATCGCGCAGCTTCTCGAAGAACTCGGCTTGGCTGGTCGGGATGATGCCGCCGGCGCCGCCGATCTGGGTATAGTCGATTTCGATTTCCGAACTGGTGACATCGCTGCGGCCGTTGGCGCCGCCGACAACTTCGGCCTCGCCCGATGCACCCCACGCCGAAAACGACGCCTTGATGGCGCTCTTGGTGCTCTTGATCATCTCGGTGTTCTTTTCCTGAAAGGACATCAGCGCGAGCAATTCCGAGCCGCTGTAGATGGCGGAAATAAATGAATCGCCGCACATTTTTTCAAACGCTTTCAGGTTCTTGGCGGAGCCGTTGCCCAACACATCCTTGGCCGCGTCGGTGAGCACGATCTCTTTGGAGAGGTCTTCGCCGATCCACGACCGCCACCACGGCTGATAGTCGCGCACCGGCGTTCCGTTCGACGGAAAGGCGGGCCGCGTTAGTTCGCTGGGCTGCGGCGGCCCGGCGAACATGACCCCGTTGTTGACGGTGGCCCGGATCATCATCGAATTGGTGGTGGTGCTAACCTTCGAACTGGAAGCGAATTCGGACTGCGCGCTGCCGCTGCCGACCATGCTTCTGACCGACATGCTGGCCGAGACGTTCAGGCTTTCCGCGACCTCGGAAGAATCGGAGACCTCGGTGATTTTTAGATTGATGGTTTGGCCGGTTTCCTGGACCGGCGCGAATTCGATGCAGCGGTGGGGCACCGTTTGTGCGCTTTGGGTGTCCCACCCGAGCCCCAGCTCAATGCCTGAATCGGGAACGCCGACCGTGTCGGGGCGGGCTTGCACGGTTGGAGAGAAAACTAGTCCAGTGCCAGTGAGAACAAATGCATAGAACAAAAAATGTTTCATACTCGTATCTTCTAACTCGGTGGTTGAGGCAAACGTCGTCACGGCTCCACGCGACGGCGATGCCCCTAATACCGCGCTGTCGAGAGTCCCGCCAAAACCCGCGGAACCTAGTCCGGTCGCCTATGCTAGCTTTTTGAAACCGTGGCCTATCCGCCGCTTGCGTCACGTGGACTGGTGTCTGAGCAGGTAAAGCCCGCTGGCCGCCAGCACGGCGCCGCCGATCAGCGTCGTTGCGGTGGGCACGTCGCCGAACACCGCCAAGCCTATCGCCGACGCCCAAATCAATTCGCTGTAGGAGAAGGGCGCGACGACCGAGGCCGGCGCCATTTGGTAGGCCTTGATCAGCAGGAAGTGCGCCAAAGCCCCGAGGCAGGCGGCGGCGAGCAAGAACGCGAGCTGCTCGAGGCTCGGCATTTGCCAGAAAAAGGGCAGCGCCGCCGATGTGGTGACCAAACCGATCAGCGTTGCCGTGTAGAGCATCGTCCTTGGCTCGACGGTGCGGGCGATTGGCCGCGTCATCGTCTGGTAGACCGCCGCGCAGAGGGCGGCGGCCAGCGGAATAAGGGCCAGCGCGTTGAAGATACCGGCGCCCGGCTGAATGACGATCATCACCCCGGCGAAGCCGACGAGGATAGCCAGCCAGTGCCGGGTTTTCACTTTCTCACCGAGGAATGCCACCGATAAGCCAACGATGATCAGCGGTGCGACGAATCCGATGGCGATCGCATCGGCGAGCTGCATCAGGCCGACGGCGATAAACATGAGAGCGATGGTGGCGATTTGCGCAACCGCGCGGGCGATCTGCAGGCCGAGCCGGTGGCGGCTCAAAAGGCGCGGCAAGTGGCGCGCGAACAAAGCAGTCAAAATCAGCGCTTGGAAGACGAATTGCGACCACAGAATGACCCCGACCGGCACCTCGCCGCGCACGGTCTTGATGAAGCCGTGCATGGCGATGAAGCACAACGACGCGAGACACATCACGGCGATGGCTGCGATCTTTTCCCTGGGACTGGAGGTTGCGGCTTCCCGCGCTGTGGCTGTCATGATCAAACTGCTGCAAAGAAGAGGACGCCGGCGATGGGCCGGCTTTTCGGAATTACGTCTGTGACCGGTTCCTAATCCGGCCCGCCCGCCGGCACAACCTGGTTGAGGAGCGGCTCGCCCGCGCCCGCGCGCCGGCAGTTTTCGAACGCGATGCCTAGACTGCGCGCCAGCGTTTCGGGCGTCAGCCAGGCGATATGCGGCGTCACCACGACATTATCGAGCGCAAACAGCAGGTTCGCGGCCGGTGCCGGTTCTACTGCCACTGCGTCTAGCCCCGCCGCTGCGAGGCGGCCCGATTGGAGCGCGGCTACCAACGCGTCCTCATCGACGAGCCCGCCACGCGCCGTATTGACCAGCACCGCTCCCGGTTTCATGCGGGCGAGGGCGGCAGCGTCGATCATCTCCGCTGTGTCGTCGGTCAAGGGCACGTGTAGCGAGACGATATCGGATTCTGCCAGCACGGCGTCGAGGTTCCGCCGTTCGCCGACCGCGTCGGGTTTTTCCGAGCGCGCGGCGTAGATGACATCGGCTCCCAGCGCGGCCAAAACTGGCGCCAGCCGGCGCGGTACTTCGCCATAGCCGACCAGCCCGACCGTACGCCCGGAAATTTCGCCCGCCGTATCGAAAGTAGCCTCATCGAGCGACCAGCCGTTTCCCGCGCGCATTGCCCCGTCGAGCAAAGGAATGCGCCGCAGCGTCGCCAGCATCAGCGCCAGGGTCATCTCGGCGACCGCTTGGCTGTTGGTCCCCGGCATATTGGCGACGGCCACCCCGTGCGCGCGCGCCGCGTCGAGGTCGATGGTGTTCACCCCGACGCCGATCTTCTGAATCAGCTTCAAGTTTGGCGCGGCGGCAATGACCTTGGCGGTCACTGGTTCGAGCACATGGAGCAACACGTCGGCATCGCGCATTTCGGCGGCAAAGCGTTCCTTATCGGCCTCGTCGACGACGATAACGTCGATTTCGCTTGGCGCGAGTTGCGCGATCTGGTCGCGAAACCCCGGACCGGCACGAAATTGCAGAACTGCCTTCAAGACAAATTGTCCCTAACCGCTTTCGGCAGGGCGTCCGCACCGGCGTAGACCGCGCCGTCCCCCAGCGCCTCTTCAATGCGCAGGGCCTCGTTCCATTTGGCCATGCGTTCCGAGCGCGCGAATGAGCCGACCTTAAGCTGGCCCGTGTTCCAGCCGGTCGCCAGATGCACGATCATCGTGTCTTCGGTCTCGCCCGAACGCGCGGAGACCACCATGCCCCAATTCGCCGCGCGCGCCGCTTCCATCGCCCGGCGTGTGCGTGTGATCGTCCCGGCCTGGTTGGGTTTGAGCAGGACGGCATTGCACGACTCCGCATCGATAGCGGCAGTAACACGGCCACCATCGGTGACGAGAAAGTCGTCGCCGATCACTTGCACCCGGTCGCCGACCGCGTCGGTGAACGCGCGCATGCCGTCGGCATCGTCCTCACCCACCGGGTCTTCAATCGACAGGATGGGGTAACGCGCGACCCAGTCGCACAACCGCTCGATCCATTCGCCGGTGTCGAACTCGCTTCCCTCGAGAGCGAGCTTGTAGCGGCCCTTCTCGCCGAACTCGGAGGCGGCGACATCGAGCGAGATCACGACCTCGCCATTGCGGTAGCCCGCGGCCTCTATGGACTGCGCCAAGGCGTCGAGCGCGTCTTCGTTGGTGGCGAAATCGGGCCACCAGCCGCCTTCATCGGCGACGCCCGCGCGGGCGCCGCGCGCGGCCATCAACTCTCCTGCGGCGCGGTAGACTTCCGCCGTCATCACCATGGCTTCGTCGAAGCTCGCGGCCCCCACCGGCATGATGAGAAAATCCTGAATGTCGACGCGCTGACCGGCATGGGCGCCACCGCCGAAGATTTGGATTTCCGGCAAGGGCAGGCGGACCGGCGCGCCGTCTGCCAGGTAGCGCCACAGCGGTTCACGCCGCGCGTTGGCGGCGGCGTCGAGAACCGCCATCGATGTTGCGATCGCCGCGTTGCCACCGAGCGAGGCGAAGTTGCCGGTGCCGTCAAGCGCCTCCAGCGCGCCGTCGATCGTTTCCTGGTCGGTGGCGTCCAGGCCGAGCAACGCGGGAGCTATAGTGTCGTTAACGTTGGCGACGGCTTGTGCCACACCGAATCCACCGAGCGCCGCGCCGCCGTCGCGCAGATCGATCGCTTCGAAGCGCCCGCGCGACGCACCAGCCGGGGCCATGCCGCGCCCCCGCGCACCGCCGGCCAGTTCGATATCGACCTCAACGGTCGGACGGCCCCGCGAATCCCAAATACGGCGGCCGCGGACAGCAGAGATTTCGGTGGTCATCGCTGCCACTCCTTCTGCCAGGCGTCGCGCATTGCGGCGAGCCGCGTGGCCGGCTGTAAGAGAAAACCACGCGCGAAGCGGCGCACCCGGTCTTTTTCGGTCGTGTCGGTGATGTACTCGACCGGCGACTTGCCGTCGATCCGCGCCAGCAGCATGCCTGCCAGCATGATGCAGGTTCGCGCCTCGAGTTCGTCCGCCGGCTCCCAGCTCACCGCGTCGAGATTCGCTGCGGTGAAGGCATCGAAACAGGCGAGATAACCGGGCGTAACATCCGGCCGCCAAACGCATTTGAGAAACAGGTGCGCCATGCAGAAAGCGAGGTCGAAAGCGGGGTCGCCGTACCATGCGCATTCGGCGTCGAGGAACACCGGTCCGTTGGGACCGACAAGGATGTTTTTCGGGCTCACATCGCCATGGACCAGCGTTCGCTTGGTCGCCGCGGTGCGCTCGATCAGCGCGGTGAGGGCGGGTGCGCAATCTTCATTGCGTTGCGCTGAGGCGCCGAAATAAGGATCGAGCCGGATCGCATGGAAATTACCGTCGTTGGCGAACTCGCGGGCAACCGCCGGATCGTTCGCCGCCGCGTTATGAACCCGTGACAAGATGGCGCCGACCGCGCGCGCGGTGGCGGTATCGGCGACGCCGTCGAGCAGTTGCGTTTTCCATACCGGGTGATCGGCCGGGTCGAGCCACGTCATGGCGAACGCCTTGCCGACCGGATCTTCGCCGAGGATCGCCGGTACGGCGCCGGGTGAGACGCGGTCAGCCAGACGCATCCAGCCGACTTCGGCGCTGTTGCGGTCGACCGGCACCTCCCACTCGACGGGCACCTTCAATTGGGGCAAAGCGCGCTTGACGCAAAACGCGCCGCGGGAGGTCTCTGCACGTAGAATCAGTGACGAAATCCCGCCGGTCAGGGGCGATAGAGCCGGTTCTTCGCCATCGCCCAATAAGCCCATGCGGGCGAGCGACGCGCTCATGTCATCGATTTCTTGGGCGGTTAGGGCCATCTCGCGATATTGGCAGACCGTGTGCGACAATGAAACTAACGGCGCGTCCATCGAAGTGGTCAAGCTGAGCGAGCCAGGCTAACTGCCATCGACCACGCCGATTGAGCCCTCGCCTGGATTAGTTTCGGGCTTCGGGCTATTCCAAATTCCGCGCGAGCTCGCGCAGCAGCCGGCCGACATCGATGATCAGCGATGTTTCGGCGAGGGTGAAATCCAGCTCCTCGCGCCTCACCATCCGAACGACCCAAATATCGGCGCGCGCGATCTGCAGCAGGAACTCGCCGTCGGGTGCGTGCGCGGGGTCTTCTAGAATATCGAACGCCGGCGAGCGCATGATTTCGCCTGCCGCCCGATTCGCGATAATGGCCGCCTCGGCCGCCGAGCCGGCGAAACCATGTAAGTGACGGGTCATCAATGTGGCGCACAACCCGTCGCGCGTGCCGAACGTGCGTGTCTGCGCGGGCCCATGGCCGATTGCGGTACCTCGAAAGTGATCACGGTCGATCCAGCCGGCAAGCTGTTGCGCCGAACTTTCGAGGCGAAAACAGCGCAGCAGTTCGGCGAAGTTGAAGCGGCGCGACAAAAGACGGCGCCTGCCGGGAGGGCTGGGAGCTAGGCCTGCGAGCGCGTGTCGTAGCGAAGACATCGTGGGAACCGGAAGCGCCTACGCCGCGGTTTTTTCCATCCCCGAGAGTCTAGCTGCCGCTACGCAGCCAGATGTCCGCCGGTTTGCTGCGGTATACGGTCTCGCCGAGTTTGGCCAAATAGTGAAGCATGAAACCCCTTTTCACGTTTGATGATACATAGCTTGATACGTATCAGGCGGCTTTTTGGATGAGCGCTTGTGCCATGGATGTTCGGCGATGCCCGGCCTGGTAAGCTCGGGCACAGTGATAAGTGGGGAAGCGATGTTCGATACAAAGATTGCCATTGTCGTGCGCGATGATCTTGCGACATGGCAGAAGCTAAATGTAACCGCGTTTCTGACGAGCGGTGTTCTGGGGGCCGATGCCGGCTTGCTCGGCGAGAACTACGAGGATGCCGACGGAAATGCTTATGCGCCTCTCATTATCCAACCGATGATCGTTTTGAGCGCGACTGGAGAGACGCTCAAGAAGATCCATGAGAGGGGATTGTCGCGCGGTGCACGGCTATCGCTTTACATAGAGGATATGTTCAGCACCGGGCACGATGCAGCCAACCGGGAAGCCGTGAAGCAATATGCATCGCAAGACCTCAATATCGTTGGCCTGGCGCTACGGGATGATAGGAAAATCGTCGATAAGATCACCAAGGGCGCAAAGATGCATGCGTAAGGGGCTGCGCTCCTTAATCACCCAATTGTAATAGCGCGAGATACGCCTCCAACTCGTCGATCGTCGAATTCCAGCCGGTGACGACACCCATCCCTTCGCGGCTCTTGCGTTCTTCGGCCGTCGGATGCGAGAGACGTACCGTAACTTCCGTGTCGTCGCCCGCATCTTCGAAAACCAATGTGACGAGTATGCCGGGCGGCAGACCGCCTCCCGCTGGAGCCGCATAGTCTTCGATAAACTGCTCGGCGCTAACCAGGCGGTTCGGCGGGTCGATCTCGACGAACATGCCGTCGGAGGGATACTCCACGCCGTCGGGGCCGACCATCACGTAGCGCCAGTAACCGCCCTCCTTGAATTCATGGGCGTCGATGCGCGAGGTAAATCCATCGGGTCTGCACCAGGCCGCCAGATGGTCGGCTTCGGTCCAAGTGCGCCACACGAGATCGCGCGGCGCGGCGAGGCGGCGGTTGATAACGATCTCCGTCTCGGGTCCGCGCTGTTGGTCCGTTGCGGTCATCTGGTGCTCCCGTTCGCTGGCAAATCATCGACGTCGGCATCGCGCCGCTCGACGTGAGAGTCTCACAATGGGTGCGGTTTGGACAACCGCCCCTCGGCTTTCGGCTGATACCCTTAGGCCAATTGCGCTTTAGGAAAGCGTCCCGCCTCGTCTTGCGCAAATTCGGGCTTTATGCCGCGGAGAACATAGGTGGCGAGGTGGTCTTTGTTCTTTGCTGAGATGGTGCCGTGGCATTTAATCTCGAACACGTTTTTGACGTGATGAAACGTGCTTTCGGACAGAGAGATCTGCCCTGCGACGCCGTTCGCCTCCAAGAGCGCGGCGATGTTCACCGCGTCGCCCCAAATGTCATAGGTAAATTTCATCTTGCCGACGACGCCGGCCATCACTGGGCCGGTATGTATGCCCACGCGTAATTCCCAGGGGGGGAGTCCCATCTCGCGGCGCTGTCCGTTTGACTCGGCCATAGAGTCTTGAATCTCGAGCGCAGCGAGACAGGTGTCGACGGGATGGCTTGCGTTCTTGTCGGGCAACCCGCCGGCGCACATATAGGCGTCGCCTATCGTTTTCAACTTTTCCAATCCGTGGCGTCTTACAATCTCGTCGAAGGTCGAGAAATATTCGTTGAGATCGTTGACCAGCACACGGGGCTCCGTGCGCTCGGCGAGAGCGGTGAAACCCACAAAGTCGGTGAACATGATTGTGACCGAATCGCAGTAGCGGGGCTCGACCCGGTTTCTGTGTTTTAGCTCGTCGGCGATCGTTGCGGGCAAGATGTTGAGCAGTAGATCGTCGGTCTTGCTTTTCTCCACTTCCAGCGCGCGCCGCGCATCGTCGAGACGGCTCTTTTCCGCTTCCAGCGCACAGCGGGCTTCGTCGAGCTCGATCAGGTTACGACGCAATTCAAGCTGCGCCACGATCTGACGGGCTAAGCGCCGCAGCGCCTCGGTTTGCTCGAAGCTCAACTCCCGCACCTCATAGTCCAGTACGCAGAGCGCGCCCAGCGCATAACCCTCTGGATTGATCAACGGCATACCGCAATAGAACCGGTAGTTCGGCTCCCCGGTCACGTGTGGCATATCGGCGAATCGGTCGTCGGCAGTGAGGTCGGGCACCATTAAAAGGTCGTTGCGGCAAATTACCGTGTCGCAAACGGTTAACTCTCGGGGAAGTTCACTTGTACCCTCGGGCGTTCCGTAAGCGGATTTCAGCCACAGCCGTGTTCCGTCGACAAAATTGATGTCGGCGACTGGACACTCGCAAATTTGCGCCGCCAACTCGGTGATATCGTCGAAGTCTTGCTCCGGCGCACTGTCCATGATGCCGTATTGGTCCAGGGCGGCGATCCGTTCAGCTTCGTTCGATGGATCGGGGATTTTCATCTCCAGCGCTCCGATAATGCCCGCTCGCGTTGTCCTGGGAATGGTTTAGGACTCGCCCCAACGTAAGATTGGGTGGCAATTGCCTAGCCACAAGTGTCGAAATGAGCGCCGTGTTATAAATCTATCAACTCTCGGTCAAAAATGCTTTTGAACAACGGTAAATCGCCGCGAGCGCTTGATGAGGGTTGTGGAGAGGGTTGAATGAGAACACGGCATAGCAGGGAAAAAGGGCTACCGGTCGCTGTCATCGCTCTCGCACTTTTTTTTGTGTCCGGTTCGCACGCCGCGCTTGCGGCCGACCTGATCGCTGGACCGGCGACGGTCATTGACGGCAATACCATCGAGATCGGCGGGCAACGCGTCGTTCTCCACGGCATCGACGCGCCCGAGAGCGCGCAAACCTGTGCGGTGCAGGGCAGGGAGGTGCCGTGCGGACAGCAGGCGGCAGCGGCACTTGCCGAACGTATCGGCCAGCAAGCTGTAACGTGCAAACGAAAAGGCCGCGACCCGGCGGGACACCCGGTTGCAGTGTGCGAGGCCGGTGACGACGATCTGAATACCTGGATGGTGCGTCAGGGAATGGCGCTGGCCGATCCGCGAGCCTCCAAGACCTATAGACGTGCAGAGAAGCGGGCGGCGAAAGAAAAAGCGGGCTTGTGGGCCGGCTGGTTCGTCAAGCCGTGGGACTGGCGGCGCGGGCGGCGCCTCACGCGCGAACGGGTGTTCGAGGAGAATGTTTGCGCGATCAAGGGCAATATCACCCAAGACGGCAAGCGGGTTTATCACGTTCCGGGCGGGCAATATTACGGTCCCGCGATCATCGAGCCGCAGAACGGCGAGCGCTATTTCTGCACCGAAGAAGAAGCGCGCGCGGCCGGGTGGCGCAAATCGAAACGTTGAATGCTTTAGAGCATCACCTCGCCGCCGCACACGGCGATCGACTGGCCGGAGATGAACGAACTGGCTGGCGACGCGAGGAAGATCACCGTGCCAATCAGATCGTCGGGCGTCTCGGCGCGCTTGAGCAGGCGCTTTCCCTGCACGAACTGATGAAGATCGTCGTCCATGCTGGCATGCTCGACTTCGGTTTGTGTGTAGCCCGGCATCACCGTGTTGACGTTGATATTGTGGTCGCCGAGCTCGCGCGCCATCACCCGGGTCATGCCGACGATCGCCGACTTCGATGTGACGTAATGCAGGAAGCCTGGCACCCCCTGGGGCACCGTGCCCGACGAAATGTTGATGATTCGCCCCGCGCCCGCCTTGCGCATCGCCGGGGCGACGGCGCTGGCGCACAGATACGAGCCGGTGATATTGACATGGATGACCCGGTTCCACTCCTCGAAGGGGATCTCGTCGAACGGCCGCCGTGGGATCGAGGCGAAGATTGCCGCGTTGTTGACCAGCACGTCGACACGTCCGAACGCCTCGAGCGTTTGCGCCACCATCGCGTTGACTGAATCGGGATCGCCCACATCGGTCTCGACCGCCAGCGCGCGGCCGCCGGCGGCCTCGATCTCGGC
The DNA here is from genome assembly GCA_965267185.1 of Alphaproteobacteria bacterium. Taxonomy (GTDB): domain Bacteria; phylum Pseudomonadota; class Alphaproteobacteria; order UBA6615; family UBA6615. The sequence goes on from OZ253937.1 coordinate 453,237, forward strand.
CGCCACCTTGCGCAGATTGTCTGTGTTGATCTCGGCCAGCACGGGGATAGCTCCGGCTTTCGCGAACGCCAGGGCGTAATCGCGGCCGAGACCCTGGCCGGCGCCGGTGATGATGACGACGCGGTCGCTGACGTCGAAGCGGTTGTCTTCCATAGTTCACCCGATTTGGATTATCGATATTGCATTCTCCGATACCCTAGCGGGGAAACGGATCGACATCCATCCAGAGGCAGGGGCCGGGGGTGGTGCAAGTCTCAACGCCGAAAATGGTGTATTTAGGGGGACGAGTTTTCCGGGGGGCGTATCTCAGAGATCGAGCCGCGATCCCGATCGAGTTGTCATATGAGCGTAGGGGCTTGAACCAAATGAACCAAATCGATTTGGCGGGACGTTGTGCCGTCGTCACCGGGGCCGCTCAGGGTATCGGCCGGGCCATCGCCGAGCGGCTTCTCGCGTCGGGCGCGCAAGTGTGGCTGTGGGATATCGACGAGGCTGCGGTGACGACAACCGCCAACGAGTTGGGCCACGGGGCACATCCGTTGCGGGCCGATGTCGCTGATCCCGAGAACGTTGAACGCGCGGCCCAAGCCGTCGTGCAGGAGACGGGACAGATCGACATTCTGGTCAACAATGCCGGGATTTCGGGGGCCAACGCGCCGGTGTGGGAGTACCCAACCGACGAGTGGCAACGCGTTATCGAGATCGACCTCAACGGCGTCTTCTACTGTTGTAAGGCCGTCGTTCCGCACATGATCGAAAAGCGCTATGGCCGCATCATCAACATTGCATCCGTCGCGGGCAAAGAGGGCAACCCGAACGCCGCTGCCTACAGCACGGCCAAGGCGGGCGTTATTGGGTTGACCAAATCCCTTGGTAAGGAACTCGCTCAACACGACATCGCTGTGAACTGCGTCACGCCGGCGGCGGCGCGCACCGCCATATTCGACCAGATGACCCAGGAGCACATCGAATACATGCTGTCGAAAATTCCGCGCGAACGGTTTGTCGACGTCGAAGAAATCGCGGCGATGGTCGCCTGGCTCGCCTCGGCGGAGAATTCGTTCACCACGGCCGCGACGTTCGACCTCAGCGGCGGGCGCGCGACCTACTGATGTAGCTGCGGCCTATGCATAAACGCACGGCGGCCTCCGCGTGGTCGCAGCTGCGGAACTATGTCCCCGGCGCGGACACACAATCGTTATTCCTGCGAAGGGGGCGGTTTTGCTAAACGAACGCCTCCGTGGCCACCGAGAGGGGATACGACCGTGCTGAAGACCATGACTGAGTTCAACAAATGCGTTTTCCGGATGCCGTTTCCGTGGCCGATCTGGCTCATGATCCTGATGGCTGTGAATATGATTGGGCCGTTGTTTTTTCTCGGTCAATTGGAGGCGCAAGTCGTTCTGGTCGTGTTCGTGATCAGCGCCGCATTGGTAATGATGTTGTTTGCGGCCAAGGGCTACACCCGAATTCTCGGCGCCGGTCATATCCTTTGGCTGGGACTGGTGCCTTGGCTGTGGGCCCGCCTCGATGCCGTGCCGCCGGAAGGCCTGTTCTCGACATGGATATGGATCGTCATCGTCGTCAACGGATTGTCGCTCATCATCGACATCGTCGACGTCATCCGCTACGCACGCGGTGACCGGCAGCCTACGGCCTCCGTTTCATAGCCGGTTACCGGCCACCAACGTTGCGTCTTTATCGTCCGCGTGCGGGTTTGGACGCCCGCTTGCGTGACACGCTAGGAAAGCACCGACTTGATTTTGGCGGCGTCGCGGATGCCGTGCTTTCGGGCGTCGCGTTCGGTCAGCCGGGCGGCGAATTCGATATGGTCACGCAGCAGCTTTTCCGCCCGTTCGGCATCGCGATTGAGCGCGGCGTCCAGCAGCGCTTCGTGTCCGGCCAAGATCTCCGGCGAGATTTGGGTATATTCGACGAAGACCCGCCGGTAGCGCTCGAAATGTTCATAGAGCCGATGGCAAAACGAGATCAGCCACGGCGACCCGCACCCTTGAATTAGCGACAGGTGGAACCGCCGGTGAACCGACTCCCAGGTTTCCGATGAGCCTTCCTCGCCGGTGGGCAGGCCCTCGATGGCATGAATAAGCCGGCGGTAGTTCCCCGAGATATCGATCTCCCATTCGACATCGCTGCGGGCAATCGAATCGAGAAAACCCCGCACCTCGAGTTGTATTCGAAGATTGGTGATGTCCCGGAGTTCTTCGAGCGACACATCGACAACGCGGAATCCTTTCTGTCCTTCCGCCGTTACCAAACCATTGGCCGTCAGTTGGGTGAGCGCCTCGCGGAGCGGACTGGAGCCAATATTGTATTGGTCCTTTAGTTTTTCCGACTGCAGCTTCGTGCCGGGGCCGAGGGTGCCAGAAATAATATCGCCCCTGATCTTGCGGAAAGCCTGGGCCGCTAACGTGTTGGCCTCAGCCTCTAGATCGATGTTGGGGCCCCAATCGTACTGCATCGTTTCCTCTCTCAACCGTCTGGCGCCGGTAGGTCTTTGAATTACACTAGATGCACAAAATTACCAACAACACAAAAATATCCAAATTATATTTGATTGTGGATTTAATTACCGCTATCCTCTATGCGAGGATGAAGGGAGAGGTGATACCGATGGCCAACGAATTCGATCCCGATCTTCCGTCGAACCGACTGATTTTTGAGATCCGCCGCGATCCAGCGCTCTACACCGGCTTTGCCGAGCGCATGGAAGAGGTGATGGAAGAGTACAAGTTGAGCGCGGCGGAGCGCGCCGCTTGGCGAGAGGTCGACGTCGTGTCACTCGGCGAGCTGGGGGTGCATCCCTATTTCCTGCCGCAAGTCACGCGGCTGGTGCATGGTTCGGCGGGTAACGACAGCAAGAGCGACGCCGCGCAAGCCTACAAAAGATCATTTGGCGACCAGATCGTTGAGCACAAGAAAGCTTGAGGCGCGCAGCAGCGTCTCTGGCGACGGAGGGTGAAATGGCGGAAATTGTCTCGGTAGTTGCAATGGCGCATGCGCCCGGTGTCACCGGTTGGCTCGATTCCGCGCCCGAGCAAGAGAGAATCGACATCGTTGCCGGGTACGAGGAAATGGGCCGTCACCTACGGGCCACGAAGCCTGACGTCATCGTTGGAATTGCCAACGATCACATGCTCAACCTGCCGCTGCGCGATCCCCCCGATTTTTGTGTCGGCACAGCCGCCAAATGGAAGGGGCCCGCCGAATTCTTCAAATCCTGGCTGAAGCAAGACGGATATGAGGTGGACGGACGACCCGACGTTGCGGCGTGTTTGGTGTCGGCAGGCCAGTCGGCGGGACTGAAATTGAACAGCCGGGACGATCTGTTGTTCGACGACAATTGGTCGGTGCCGCTCTATTACCTTACGCCGGACTACTCGGTTCCCTTGGTGCCGATCCATATGAACTGCATCAACCCGCCGGTGCCGACGCCGGAGGAAAGCGTTCGCGCCGGCCATGTCATCGCGGATTCCATCAAGAACGATCTGCCGGCGGACCTGCGGGTCGCCGTGATGGCGACCGGCGGGCTGTCCCATGAGCCGGGCGGGCCGCGCTATTTCACCGTCGACGAAAAATTCGACCGGTGGTTCTTGTCGCTCTTGGAAGAGGGCGATCTCGATAAGCTTTGCCGGGAAGCGACGGTTGAGCGAATGAACGCGGCGGGCGGTGGCGGGACCACCGAGTTGTTGGCATGGATGGTCGCAATGGCGGCGGCCGGCGGCACGCCTGCGCGCTCCATCTTCTATGTCGGGTCGGCGGAAATGCGTTGCGGAATAGGCGGGACGGTGTGGGACACCGTTCACTGAAAACCGTCGCCGGCGCCGAGACGGCAGCCGAAAATCCGCTCCTCGCTTTGCTGAGCGAAACCCGTTCGGCGCTCGCGGTCATCGACATGCAGGTCGATTTCTGCGCGGCCGACGGTTTCATTGCCGGTCTGGGGCTCGATCCAGCGCCGTGCCGCGACATCGTCCCAACCTTGGAGACGTTGATCGGCGTCGCTCGGTCCAGCGCCGTGCCCGTGTTGTGGATTTACGCCAACTACGACGAAGCTTTGGTGCCGCCGACCTTTATCCGGCGTAGGCGGGAGGCTGGTATCGAGCGGAGCTGTTGCGTTCCCGGGACCCAAGGCTATGAGCCTTTCGGGGTGACGCCGGCCGGGGACGAACCGCAATTCGTCAAGCACACCTATTCGGCGTTCACCAACCCGGCGTTCGAAACTCATTTGCGCGGCGCCGGGATCGAGACTCTGATCTTCGCCGGCGTGCAGACCAACGTTTGCATCGAAGCGACAATTCGCGATGCCTACAACCATGGCTTCCATGTCGTCGTGGCCGAGGACTGTGTGGCCTCCCACACCGCGGCCCTTCATGACGCGACGCTGCAAAATGTTCGCGCGTTGCTCGGCAGCGTATGTGCTGCCAGCGACATTCAAGAGGCTTGGCGGCAGACGGCGGGCGGCCGCAACTGACAAACCGAAACAGGAACCGGGGTTTACCGATGGGGCTCTCAGAAACTGTCGAACACTACGAGGCCGGTGATCTTATCGCGTTCAATGACGACAAGCGCATCCGCACCAAGGTGATTCACTCGAAGGCAATAATATGCGAGATCGTCTGCTTCGTGCCGGGGCAGGAAACGGTGCTTCACAAGCATCCGATTCAGGACGAGATTTTCTACATCATCGAGGGGGAGGGAACGATCACCTTCGAGGATCAAGACGATATCGCGGTCAAGAAAAACAGCTTGGTTTTTGTGCCCGCTGGCGTCTCCCACGGCATCGACGTGAGCGGTCCCAGTAACCTGGTGGCGATGTTCACCAAGGGGCCCGGCCTCACCAACAAAGCCGCCAAGGGGTTCATGGTCGGCGAATAGTCAGGCCGTTGACTCATAACGGTCGCTGACAGGATTGCGGAATTCGAAACCCTACGGCTACGCGCTTTTGCCGGTTCAAATCCTGCCGCGCACTGTTAAACGGCGATGCCCGCGACCCCGGTGGCCGTTATGGACCGGGCTTACTGCGCCGCGGTGGACGTAGTCGCCGGCTGTGGTAGCACCAGATCCAGATTGCCGAGGTCGGGTTTCAGCTCACCGGCATGAATCTGCCGAGCCAAATCGACGATACGGTCGCAAGTCGGTGCCGGCCGACCGTTCTTGCGGCACTCCTCGGCAACCAGGCCGTTAATCATCTCGGTCTCGCAGCGGCGGCCCTTCATATGATCCTGCAGGGTGGTATTGATTGGCCCTGGTCCGATGTCGGCCAGGATCTTGTCGAGCAGGGTTTCGAGCAGGTTATTGGTGTTGGTAACGTCTTCCGGCTTCAATCCGAACACCGGCACCACCTTGTAGTCGAGCGTTTGGCCGGCCGCCAACGCCTCTTCGCCCGCTTGGAGGAACCAGTTGCGCACGCGTTGGGCATACTCTTTGCCGTTCTGCTTGAAGACTTGCTCCGGCGTGGCGCCGAGGATCGCCATCGAGCCCATGATCATGGCGTTGACGATCAGCTTCATCCATTTCGCCGACAGGATTTCGTCGATCACTTCGACCCGCCCGGCGTGGCCGAGTATTTCGGCGACCACGTCGACATGAGCCTCTTGCGCCGGATCGAAGGCGCCGACGCCGAACCAGGTATGGTCCCGCGTGGTGCTGCGGCGAACCTCGGCGGGCTCGAACATCTGCGAGGCCAGCTCCACGACGCAGCCGACGGTGTGCTCCGGCCCGACGGCTTCGGCGATCGTTTCCGCGGTCATGCAATTTTGCACGCCGACCACGACGCCATCGTCGGCGAGATGGGGCTTGATCAATTCGGCCAGCCAACGCGCGTCGTAGCCATTCGAGGTGATCAGCACAACATCGAATTTGTCAGTGAAGGTGCACACGTCGCTTATGTGATAGGCGTTCACCTTGACATTGCGTTCTTCGTCGCCGGTCTTGATGGTGAGACCATTGGCCCGCATCGTCTCGACATGCTCGCCCCACATGTCGATCATCGATACGTCCAAACCCGCCTCGATCAGATCGGCCGAGATAACGCTGCCGTTTGCCCCCGTCGCTAACACCGCGATTTTCTTATTCATTGGTTCCACCCTCAATGTTCCCTGCGGCCAATAATAGGCCGTTCGGAGCGGCGCTAACATACCGGTGGGGTTAAAAAATCCGGCATCCCACGCCGTCGTGGACTCCGCCGCACTTCGCCCCCTAAAGTGGGCGTCTGGAGGGTTCGCCATGAATAAACAAGAACAAGAACTTGCGGCGCCATCTGAGATCGAAGTGCCGATCTTCTATTTGGTAGACACGGGCGAAACGCCGGTTTTCCGCCAGACGGACAAGGCTTCGGACTCGGTCACCATAGCGGGCACCCGCGTGCCCCATCCCATGACCATCCGCAACGCGCGGCTGCTGCCGAACGAGTTCTCGCTCGACCGCGAGGGGTTTGCCTTCGCCGAGCACGCCACCGCGGTGACCGATTTCTTCGACGATGCGCAATTGGCATCGGTTTATACGCCTGAGCTCGAGGTGCTTATCGCCCGGCTGGCGGGTGCCAGCGAGGTGAAGGTGTTCGACCATACGCGGCGCTCCAGCGACGGCGCGCAGCGTGAGAAGCGCGACTGGCGCGATCCGGTGCCGCTGCCGCACAGCGATTATACCGACCGCTCGGTACGGCAGCGCATGCGCGATGTTTATGGCTATGACGCCGAGGACCGGCTGGCGCGGCGCTTCGCCGTCGTCAATGCGTGGCGGTCGATGACCGGGCCGGTCGAGCAGTGGCCCATTGCGATGTGCGATGCCCGCACGATCGACGACAGCCTGATGCACAAGATCGAGCGCGAAGCGCCGCATCGCACCGAACCGTCTTTCGAATATTCGCGCAGCAGCGAAACGCGCCATGCGTCCTACGACGCCAATCACCGCTGGTTTTATTTTCCGCAGATGACCCGCGACGAGGTCCTACTGTTCAAGAACTACGACACGCTGCGCGACGGCACCGCGCGCTATGCGCTCCATTCCGCCTTCGAGGACCCAACCGGCCCGGCCGATCCCGCGCCGCGCGAAAGCATCGAGAGCCGCGCCTTCGTGTTCTACGATTAGGCCCGCTAGACGATATCGAAGATCGAGCGGGTGAGCGTGTCGCGGTCGATCATCGACATGTAGGTTTTCACCATGTCAGGGATCGTATCGATATTGGAGATCGAATTGCGGGCGTCGTCCGCGCTCTTCCAGGTGGCGGCGATCAGCCAAGTACCGTCGTCGTTTCGGCCGATCTCGCGGTGGAGAAACCCGGGCTGTGCCGCGGTGAATTCCTCGCCCACTTGGCGGCAAATTGCCAGGAAGGCGTCGATATCGGTCCCCTCGACGAGCCTGTAGTTCACCAGCTCAATGGCGTAGGGCGGCGTTAAGTTTGGTGCCGGCATCGGTAATCTCCCCTTAAATTTTAGTGCGGTGGCAGCGTATTCGTTGTTCGGCGATAACGGAAGGCATCTAAAACTAAGTGTCTAGATCGTCCGGCTTGAACCGCTCTTTCGGCCAGCCCAGATTCTGGGGGTACCAAAGCCGGATGACCCATGTAGGTTCCGGCGGGTACGCCATGACGGCACAAGGGGGCGCGTATGTTGACGGTCGACGGCCAGACAATCGATTACCAGGAAACCGGCGAGGGGGAGGCGGTACTGTTTGTGCCGGGCTCGTTCAGCACGCCCGCGGCGTGGACCGGCATCCAGAAGCGTTTGCCGCAAACCTATCGGTTTATCGGCACCAGCATCTGCGGGTATGGCGGGACGGAAGAGACCCGCAGCCTCGACGATCTCGGCATGGAGCATGAGGTGCGCGTCGTCGAAGCGGTGGCGCGCCAGGCCGATGCGCCGGTTCATCTGGTCGGTCATTCGTTCGGCGGCACCATCGCACTTGCCACCGCGCTGGCCGGCGCGGTCGAAGTAAGAAGCATCGCGACCTTCGAAGCCAATCCACTCGCGCCCATCCGCGACCGGGGTCATGTAGATTTGTTTGAATCGACGCAGGAGATGAGCGCGGCCTTCGAGCAGGCGCACCATGACGGTGAGCGTGACGCCGCCGGACGCATCATCGATTTCTGGGGCGGCGCGGGCTCGTTCGCCGCCATGCCCGAACCGGTTCAGGACTATTGCCGCGCCACCGCTTATGCCAACGTCCTCGATTGGCGCACCGCGTTCAGCTTCGAGGCGGCCTTGGACGACTACGCGGGCTTAAAGATTCCAGCCTTGGTGGTGCGCGGCGGCTTGGCGAACGAGGCGATGGTCAAGATCACCGACGGCTTGGCGGCCAGCCTGCCCGATGTGCGCACGTCGGTGGTCGATGGTGCTAGTCATTTTTTGATCACCACCCATGCCGACGACTGCGCGCAACTGCTGGCGGACTTTTTGGCTGACGCCGCCGAATAACGGCACGCGGCTGGGCTAGCGCCCCTCCAATGCCGTTGTCAGACGCAAGCGGGAGCGGATCGCCCGCGACGCACCGTCGACAGCGATATTGAGCAGTGCCGTCACCGCGATCAAAAACAGGGCCCGGTCGAAGCGTAGTTCGGCGAAGGCGCTGTCGATAAAGAAGCCGAGCGTGAACACGCCCAAAATGCCGAGGATCGCCGTCTCGCGCATGATCACTTCCCAGCGGTAAAACAGCAGCGCCAGCATCGAACGGTGGATTCTCGGCAACACCTCGTAGAGGTAGCGCCCGGTGCCGCGTGCGGCATCGGGGCGCAGCCGCATCGTTTCCGTGTAGCGGCCAACCAGATGGCCGATGATCCCGCCATTGTGCAATGCCAGCGCCACGATTGCCGGCAGCATCGATGGCCCCCAGAGCTGCAGCAGGACAAACGCCAAAATGTACTCGGGCGTCGAACGTACGATGACGAGAAACAGGTGGCCGATCCAGCGCGCCGGACGCGGCAGTAGCACAGGCGAAATCAGCGGAAAGAACAGCGCCGCGAGGATCCCCGTTGCGACGAGGGCGACCATGGTGAGTTGCATTGTCGCCAGCGCGCCGGGCAGCGCTTGCTCGCTGAGCATCGTCCACACCCACGCGCTCAGCTCGTCGAGGCCGCCGCCGGTGCGCAGGGGATGGGGAACGATATCGTGAGTGAAAAAACGGGCGATGTTCGAACCGGAGATGGGCGTCGACCAGGGCAGTATTGCCGCCGCGCCAACCAGGTAGACCGGCAAGAGGGGACGGCGCACCCATAGCCGCTGCCCGGCGATAATCGCATAGAACAGGATCAGCAGCGCCGACGCCTCGGAGTAACGGCCTTGCCGGAACGCCGATTCCAGATGGAAGCCTAATGTCGGTAGGCCGACGAAACCGAGTACGGCGCTCGAGCGCAGGCCGCACTCGAGCCGGTAGAGCGCGTAGGTGCGAAAATGCGTCCAGACGTCCGGCAGGCGCACGAACAGGAAGGCCGATAAGCGCCCGGTGCCCGCTGGCGTTACGGCGAGGGGGCGCGGGTCGGCCTCTTCGAGAATTTCGGCGTAGACCTTGGCGATGATGCCGGCATAGGGAATGCCGATGGCGAGGATGCCGGTCAGCGGGGATAGCCCGAAGATCTGGAGAAAGATGAGAGCCCAGAAAAGCTCGTGTACCGCGCGGATCACCGCGCAGAAAGTTCTCACCAGCGGGTTGGCGAAACCGATTGCCAGCGCAAAGCCTGCCGCCGTGCCGAACGCCACGCCGAGGAAGGCGAAGGCGACGGTGTTCGCCAACGCATGCAGCAGGTTTTCCGTCGCCAGGAAGTCGGGCGTCGCGACGCCGCGCACCAGACGGGCAAATTCGTCCCACGGTGTTAGCGTCGTGATCGCCAGATCCGCGGAGGCCAGACACACCAGCGCGATGGTGAGAAACGCCAAGACTGTCCGCACCAATGGCGAACGCAAAGGATAGGCGGCGAGAACGCTCATCCGGTGTAGAGGTGATCGATATCGGCGGGCTGCAGGCCGTGGGCAGGTGCATCCATGACGATGCGTCCACCGCGCAGGCCGATGATCCGGTCGGCAAAATCGACGGCCAATGCCCGGTCGTGCAAGGCGACCACGATTGTCGGCTTGCGCGCCGCGGCGATGTTGAGAATTTCACGCGCTTGCAGATCGTCAACCGCCGAGACGGGTTCGTCGGCGAACAGGGTGTCGGCGGGGTGAAACAGCGCGCGCGCCACGGCAACGCGTTGTTGCTGACCGCCGGACAACTCGCCGACCGGCGAAAACAATTTATCTTTGAGGCGCAGTGGGACCAAAACGTCGCGCACCGCATCCACGTCCCGGCGCGCCGGCCACACCAGCGAGCGCAAATTGTACAGCGCCGAGTGACGGTGCAACCGGCCCATATAGACGTTGTGGAACACCGGAAGCGCCTTCACCAAGCCCAGATCCTGGGGCACCAGCGCCGCCGACCCGTCGCATTGCCGGTACAGCAGATTGATCAACGTGGTTTTACCGACACCGCTTTCGCCGACCAGCGCGACACGCGCACCCGGCTCGATGGAGAGCGAAATCTCGTGCAACACCGTGCGGCCCCGGTAGCTGGCGTTGGCGCCAGCCAGGGCGATGGCGGTCATTCGTCGAGCAGTCCGATCGACTTCCCGACATCCTCGATGGGCTGGTAGTCGGCGTTCGCCGCCGGCACGAAGCGCGAGCGCGGGAAGCTCTTGAGCAGATCGGGGTCACTCATGCCGAGCAACGCCTCACGAACTCGGTTGGCGACGCCCTCGCCGTAGCGGGCGTCGACATCGCCGCGGATCGACCATTGATAATCGGGATAGGTCGGCGTGCGCCAGATTATCCGGACTTTCTTGGGATCGATTATCCCAGCGGCGAGTTCACGCTTCCACACTGCGAAGTTGACCGCGCCGACTTGAAACGCGCCCGACTGCACAAGCGCGATGGTGCGCGAATGGTCGCCGCTGAATCCGATCCGGGTGAACACATCGCCTGGCTCCTTGCCGAACACCTGACGGATATGGAACTCCGGCATGAGCCGGCCGGATGTCGAGCCTTTGGAGCCGAAGGTGAACGTCTTTCCGGCGATTTCGCGCGGAAATTCAGCTTGCTCCTCCAGACCGGTACTGGTGTGAGCGATAAAATAAGTCACGAATTCCTGGTCTTCGGCGCCCTGGGCGATCGCCTTCGAACCCGCCACACCGCGCCGCGCTTGCACGCCCGATAGCCCGCCGAACCAGGCAAGCTGCACCTGGTTGTTGCGGAACGCGGTGACGGCGGCGGCATAGGATTTCACCGGCACGTAGCGCACCTCGATACCGAGCTCGTGCGATAGGTAGTCCGCAACCTTCGAAAACCGCGTGGTGAGACGCGCTTCGTCTTGGTCGGGAATGGCGGTGAAGGTGAAGGTTTGTGCCTTAACGCCGGCACTGGCGGAAACGGCTAAGAAACTGGAGAGAAGAAGGGTAAATACGAAACGATACTTTTTTCCTTGTGACATGCTGGCTCCTCGCACACGGCGCTGAATCTAAATGAGGCGCGGAGTGTATGGACCCGGAGCGGCGCAGGCCAATCAAATCGGCGCATCTTTTAAGCGTGGGGCGTATGCCGGATATGTGGCTCGTGCAGGGCTGAAATTGCCGTGGCCAAGCAGCCGTGCTCGGTTGCTCTGACGGGGCGCATTAGCTATGCAGCGCCGGAAGTTCGCGGTTCAATCGAAAGGTTCGTCGAATGCAGATTGTGATGGTGGAGTTTGCCGTGGGGCCCAGCCGCGTCGACGCTTGTGTGGCGGCGGTTAAAGAGGCCACGAGCACCTTAGTCGCGCCGCAGGCCGCGTTTCATGGCGCGACGATCCACCGCGAAGACGCCACCGGCACCGTATGGAATGTGATGCGGTGGGATAGCCATCAGGCTTTCATCGATTTCCGCGATTCCAACGCCGAACGCATCGGCGCCTTGCTCGGGGAATTTTCCCCCAACGGACATATGCTGGATATTGCCGCGTCGGTGGAACCGGCGGCTACGTAGACTGAAGACCGGTCCGACAGCCTACCAGAGCTGCTCGGAGGCGAGTTTGGCGCCTTCGGCCTGAGAGGCGAGCTTCATCCAGACGATATTGCGGTCGACCTGCACCCGCCCGGCGAAGGTGCCGAAGCCGCAGTCGACGCCGGCGATCACATTCTCTTTGCCGACAATGTTGGCGTAGCTCAGGATGCGGTCGGCCACCAGTTCGGGGTGCTCGACATAGCTCGACGTGGAATCGATCACACCGGGAATGATGATCTTGCCGTCGGGCAGATCGACGTCGCGCCACACCTTCCATTCGTGCTCGTGGCGCGGGTTGGAGCCCGGGAACGACACGGCACCGGGCTTTCCCTTGAGCACGATATCGACGATATCTTTCATCGGCACGTCTTCGTGGTGCGGCCCGAAGGTACTGGCCCAGCAGATATGCATGCGCATCCGTTCGGGATCGATATTGGCGACCGCGTGGTTGAGCGCTTCCACATGCATTTCGATCTCCTTGCGGAAATCGGTCAGGCTCAGATGGCGGAACACCGTGTGGCGGCTCAGCGCCAAGTCGGGGCAGTCGAGTTGCAGGATTAAGCCGGCGTCGACAATCGCCTCATACTCCCGGCGCATCACATCGGCGAGCGCAAAAATGTATTCTTCTTCAGAAGGATAGTAGAGGTTTGTAAGGTAACGCGCGATCTGGCCCGGCGATGGCGATGTCATGAAAGCTTCGGTCGCGTCGGTGCGCCCCAGCACGCTTTTCGCGCGCGCGATATCCGCTTCGGCGGCGGCCCAATCCTTCCACTCGACGGGGCCGGAGCAGGCTGGTCTGTTCTGTAGCGGTGACGCGAAACGAGCCAGCATTTCCGACAGCTCGGGGAATCCTTCCTCGCCGGTGCCCAGCGGCGGGGCGCTCGGTCCGTCATAGCCGGTGAGCCGGTCCTTGACGTGCGACGTGTAGTCGGGCCGGCCTTGCTCGCCGTCGTTGATGATGTCGACCCCAGCGGCGACCTGCTTTTGCACCACGTCCTCGATGGCGGCTTCCACCGCCGCGTCGAGCTCGTCGGCGCGGGCACCGCGGTCCTTTTCTTCTGCGACCAGAAGATCGACGACCGCGTGCGGCCGCGGCAGGCTGCCGGTGTGGGTCGTGAGAATCCTGTCGGTGCTGCGTTTCATGATGTGTTTCTCCCCCGTGACGGCCGCTTCACTGCTGCCTTGTTTATTGCGCGGCTTACGCTAACCCAACGGACGGGCCGCTGCCACGGCAATTCGGTATGAAGGCGGGTAGAAAAGGAAACGGCGCCGGAGGAACCCCCGGCGCCGCTAATTTCTCGCAACGGCGCGGGTCGCGCGTTGCGGCGAACCTATTAGTTTCCGCCGACTTGTACTTCGACGCGGCGATTTTTTGGCTCGGCAACACCGTCACCCGTTCGAACGTCGAGGAAATCCTCGCCGTAGCCTTGTGCCTTGATGGCGTCTCGGTCGATGCCGCGGATTCGTATCGCGGCGGCGACGACACGCGCACGCTTCAGCGACAATGACTCGTTGGCAACGTTGTCGCCCTGGGTATCCGTGTACCCGGCGACGACGATGCGCGGCACGCCGTATAAACTGGCATGGGCCGCCGCTTCAGCGACAACTTCGTTGGCCGCGGCGTCGAGCTTGGTGCCACCGGTCGGGAAATACACCTTGTAGGTTTTGCCTCTCGGCAGTTTCTTCGGTGCCGGACGTGGCGCCGGTGCGGCGGCAACTTCTGTACCTCCGCGCAATTCGGCGATCAAATTATCAAGCTGATCGCGGCAGGCGTCGATCTCGTCTTGCTGCAGGTTTTCCTCAAGTTCTTGAATAAAGCACTCGTAGGCAATCTGCGCGTCGGCCGCTTTCTTCGGATTGTCTATGCGCGCGCCGCCGTCGAGTACTTCGACCAGATCTTCGCGTAGCGCCAGGACGTAGATCGCATCTTCCTGGGGCAATTCGCGCGAACTTACGTCCGGTGGCAGAACGATGAGCGCGTTTGCCGTCGTAATCGCCCGTTCGGCAAAATAGTCGGCATCGGTGTAGTCGGTTTCCGCCTGTTCGGCGCGCGCGAGCTTTAAGTAGCCGGCCGACAATGCGTTGTCGAAATCGGTGCCTTGCGGCGTTACCATCTCAGCCTTGCGGAGTTCCCCGCCGGCGCAGCCTGCGAGTGCGACCATCGCTGCCGCAGCCAGAATTACTTTCATGTTCATCAGTTCGTCCCCTTCCCAAGGTTTTTAATTTTTTTCTGCCGCAAGCGGTCATCGGTTTTGTCTTGTTGGAAGCCTTTCACCGAATGTAAGCCCGCTCAGGGCACATTCTGCATGTTATACTACCGCGTCGCTGCAGAAGCCAAGCTGCCTACTAAGTATCTCAGTCATTGCGCTTCGGCGATGCACTGCGCGAACAATTCCAGTGCGGCGTCGGTGAAGGCCTGCATGTTGGCGGCGCGGTCGTTGGAACCGGTCTCCAGCGTTTTAACCGCGCTGACCGGGCCGGAAACCGCGATGCAAGTATGGCCCGCATCGTCGCCGTAGCGGTTGCCGGTGGGACCCGCCGCGCCGGTCTCGGCCACGCCCCAGGTTGTGTCGAGCCGCTCGCGCATGGTGGCGGCGAGCAATTCCGCATAGGGCTCGCTCGACGAGCGGATGCCCTCCATTTCCGCGTCCGAGATGCGCACCAAGGCCTTCCGCGCGTCGTGGGTGTAGAGAACGCCGCCGCCGAGGAAATACGCTGACGCGCCGGGTACCGCGAGCAACGACGCCGACACCAGGCCGCCGGCTGATGTTTCGGCAACGGCCACAGTATCGCCACGGGCTTTCAGTTGTTCGGCAATACCGGCCGATAAACGGGTTAGATCGCTCATAGAATCTCTCCTCTAGCTAATGCGCGTTTGCCCTTTTGTGCGTTGGACGGCGAGCACCGCGACGATGACCAGGCCGGCGCCGAATATTTGCAAGCCGGTCAAGGCCTGGCTCAAGATCAGGAATCCGAAGATCATACTCGATACCGGCTCCAGGTTCATGGTCATCGCGGTGCGGATCGGCCCGAGGGCCGACATGGCGATGAACAGGCTGACGATGGCGAAGGCATAAAAAGACGGACCGATAGTGAAGGCCCACCAGCCCTGCGTTGTGTGGGGCAGGGCGAATTCACCGGCTACCGCCGTCACGGCAATGCAGGCGATGCTCGCCGCGCCCAGCATGTGGAACGTGATGGGGCGGGAATCGCCAGCGCCCACCAACCGACTGTTGAGCAAGACAACCGACGTAACGCCGAGCGCTGCTGCTGCTGCCAGAGCGATGCCGCGCGGGTCGAGCGGCGTGTCGCCGACATCGAGCGCTAGCGCGAGCCCGATAAAGGCGAGCACAAGCGCGCCCGCCGCTATTGCATTTGCTTTTTCCCGGCCGGTGATCCAGAGCGCCAATGTAGTGAGCAGCGGGAAGGTGTAGAAAATCAACACCGCGAGCGCGATCGGGATGAACTCGATCGCCGACAACAGCGCGAACGAATAAAACGCCAAAAGGCCGCCCACACCGTAAGCGGCCCAGCGCCGCCTTGGTTCCAGGCGCGGCGATGTGCGGGTTACCGCCAGCAGCGCGAATACCAGAAAGAACGCGGCGACGGTACGCAGCGTGAGGAACGTCAGCACCGTGCTGCCGCCCTCGGTTGCGATGGCCGAAGCGGTCGAGTTGGCGGCAAAGCTGATCCCGGCGGCGCTTGCGAGAACGACGCCGGTCAATGGGTTTATGCGTGACATGGCGTTCCTGATCGCGGGAAAATGGCGGAAGAATGCGATCGCGGCGAGAGTGACCAATCCCGCCGTAGCGCGCAACAGACGAAACGGCGGTGCAGCAGCATAACGCCGGCAGCGGGGAATGGAGGAGAACGCGGTGAGCGGTTTCGAGCAGTACGAAGATTACGACATGATCGGCTTGGCCGATCTGGTGCGGCGCAAGGAGGTGAGCGCGGGCGAGGTACTCGAAGCGGCGATTGCCCGCGCCGAGGCGCGCAATCCCGCACTCAACGCCATCGTCATCGAACTGTTCGATTATGGCCGCCAAGCGGTCGCCGATGGGTTGGCCGATGGCCCGCTCGCCGGCGCGCCATACCTGATTAAAGACCTCGGCGCCGCCATCGCCGGTGTTCCGACTACCGGCGGCAGTCACTTCATGGCCGACGTGGTGCCAACCGAAGACAGCGAAACGGTTAAGCGGCTGAAAGCCGCTGGTGTCGCGATCTTCGGCAAGACCAATACGTGCGAGTTCGGCATGTCGATTACCTGCGAGCCGCAATTCTACGGCGCAACGAAAAACCCGTGGGACGCGGAATTGACGCCCGGCGGGTCGAGCGGCGGCGCCGCGTCGGCGGTGGCCGCGCGCATCCTGCCGGCAGCCCACGCCAGCGACGGCTTCGGCTCGATCCGCGTTCCCGCCTCATGCTGCGGTCTGGTCGGTCTGAAGCCGACGCGCGGGCGCAATAGTTTTGCCCCGGCGCTGGGCGAACGCATTGGCGGCACGGTGGCCGAACACACGGTGTCGCTTACCGTGCGCGATCACGCCGCCATTCTCGACGCGACCGGCGCGCAACCGGCCGGTGGCGATCCCTACTATGCGCCCCCGCCCGCGCGCCCGTTCCTCGACGAGGTTGGCGCCGATCCCGGGCAGCTGCACATCGCTTTCACCTATGGCGGGGCGACCGGCGCCAAGACAGACGACGATCACCGGCGGGTGCTCGACGAGACCGTCGGTGCGCTCGAAGGCATGGGGCATGTCGTCGAGGAGGCCGACCCGCCGATCTCCAATGAGGAAAGCCAGGAGATCTTCCGCACCCTGATGGCGTCGAACGCGGCGCAGATCGTTCGTTCGCACCCCACCAAAGGGCGGATGCCGGAAGAAGGCGAGGTCGAGCGCGTGGTCGCAGCGACCGCGCGGAAAGGCGAGACGGTTTTCGGCCACGACGTGTTCATGACCCAAGCGCGCATGCACGCCATGGGCCGCCGCATGGCGGCGTTTCATAACATCTACGATGTGTTGCTGACGCCAGGGCTCGGGCACTTGCCGCCAAAGCTCGGCTGGATCGACATGATGCTCGACGATGCCGATGAGTATTGGGACCGGGTGGCAGCATTTTCGCCGTTCACCGTCTGGTTCAACCAGACCGGCCAGCCCGCGATCAGCATGCCGGTGGGGCACACCGACGGCGGTTTTCCGGTGTCGGTCCAAGCGGTCGCCCGCTATGCGGACGAAGCCACGCTATTCCGACTGTCGGCGCAGCTCGAGCAGGCGATGCCGTGGATTAGCCGCCGCCCTAGTGACTTAAATAGCGTTTAACAACAGCGTCTTGTTTTTATCAGTTCAAGTTTTTGTTTAGGTCTCTAAACGCCTGTTCAGTGTTTACAGCAAGCTCAGCGAAATCCTCAACCGCCAGCGGATTTGCCCATGCGGGCCGCCACCGCCAGCACGACGAACAAGGCGGCGATGGCGAAGAGCCAGTAGCCGGTGACGATGAACGCGAATCCGAGCCCGAACTGGACACCGATCGGCACGCTGTAGAACGGCGACAAGAACTGGCCCAAGTAGAATGCGGTCGTGAGACCGCCGAGGGCGCGGCCACGTATGGCTCCGGGGGCGCGCGAAATAATGGCGAGATTTGCATTCGGCAGGAACCATCCCATCGACACCCCGCCGATCGCCATGGCAACCACGATGTCGGTATAGTCGTGCGAGTTGCCGATGAGGATGTATCCGACCGCCGCCGTGCCGAACATCAACGCGAACACGACGGCGGTGCCGAACCGCCGATACAGCCACGGGAAAATCAGCGACGCTAAGCCCGAACTGAAATTGAATATGCCTACGGCGATGCCGGCGCGTGTCGGATCGGGAACGCCGATCTCGAGCAAAAAGAATTGCGTCTGCGCGGGGATCATGAACAGCGCAATCATGCAGACAAACGCCAGCGCATAGAGCAGGAGGATAACGTTGCGGCCGCTCGCCGAAAGCGTTGTGGCAGCGGGCTGGTCCGCCGTTACGGCGCGGTCGCCGCGCGGTTCGTGCAGACTGAGCAGCATCGCCGGCAGAATCAGGAAGGCGTAGGCGAAAAGCGCAAAGCCGATGCGCCAGTGAATTTCGGCCAGCAACCCGCCAAGCACGACGAATACCACCGTGCCGAAGGACATGAACGTGCCCTGCAAGCCGGCGATCTGGCCGCGTTCGCTGCCTTTGTAGTAGTCGCCGATCAGCGCCGTGACGCTGGTCATGATGCCCGCCAGAAATACGCCAAGAAAGGCGCGGCCGATCAGGATCGCCACCAACGATTCGAGGACCAATCCCGACAAGCCGGCGATGCCATAGCCGATCATGCTGGCGATCAGAACCGGGCGGCGGCCGAAGCGGTCGGCGGCGTAGCCGACTAGCGGACCCGACAGGGCGATGAACAGCATCGGCATGGTCAGTACCAGACGCGACAGGAGCTGCGCGTCGGGCAGGTGGGCGTAGTCGGCGTAAAGCGCCGGTAAGCCTGGCGCAATCGCCGATGGCGCCAGCCACGCAACCGCACTGACGCACAGAATCGTCCACTTGCGCAGGCGCGCGCGCGCCATAACGGCGCTTGGATTCAAGGCTGTGATCATCGAGTCGGGTTTCGCCGGGTAAGAGCTAAGAGCCGGAGGTCTGCCGATGGGGCTTGGCCAGCAGGCAGAATAGCAAATGGCCGTGCGCGCCGCCGAACAATTTCAGGTTCGGAGGTGGGCCCCTTACTTACCGGGTATTGGCCGGCGCATCGAGCCGCCAAACATGCGAATACCAGCGCCAGGCGATCAGCACGGTCACGGCGAGCCCGAAAGCGCCATAGCCCGTTGCGGTCGCCCCGAAGCCAAAGTTTTCGATCAACGGGCCGGAGGCGAGGAGGCCCATGGGCAGGCCGTAAATTGCCAGCATGCGCAAGCTGAGGACCCGCGCGCGCATGCGGGAGTCGGTGTTTTTCATGAGCATTACCGACAGCGGCACCAACGCAAGCGTTTGGCACAACCCCGCCAGCATCAGAACAAAGACGCCGAGAGCGAGAATGTCGACCCAGGCGAAGATCAGCAGCATGGCGAACCAGCCCACGGTGTAGGCGATCATCATCCGCCCCGACCGGACGCCGCGCCGGTTGACTGACAGGGCGAGCGAGCCGAGCAGGGCGCCGAAGGCGAAACCGGCGGCAAGGTAGCCGAGCCCCGTCTGGTCGGTGCCGTAGATTTCCCGCGCCACATAGGGAAGCACGCCGCCCATCAGCGGGAAGGCGCAGAGATTGACCAGCAAGGCGAGCGCCATCGCCGCCAGCAAGTGTGGCGTCCGCCAGACATAGGTGAAGGCGTCGGTAAGATCGCGTAGGGGAGACGGACGGGCAACGGGCGGCCGCTCCGGGCTGGGCGCCGCGCTGTCCGGGCGCGACCGGCGGGCAACGCCGAAGGTCAGCAGCATCGATATGGCATACAGTGCGGTAACTACGGTGTAGGTCGGGGCCATGCCGACGACCGCCACCAGGCCCGCGCCAGCCAACGCGCCGGCGACCCGCGCCGAATCCGTGGTGGTGCGGGAAATGCCCATCGCGCCCACCAACTGCCGCGACGGAATTGTCTCGCCGACCATGGCGTAGCGGATGGCGATGTCGGACGGCCGCACCAAACCCATGAGGGCGGCGACGATGAATACCGGCACCGGGTCCAGCGCATCCAGGTAGGCCAACGTCATCAGCACGCCGGCCTGCACGGCGTAGAACGCACGCATCGAGCAGAGCACCGTGCGGGGCCCGGCCCGGTCCCCGGCGACGCCGAACAGCGGCGCCACCAGGGTGCCTAAGTATTGCAGCGCCGCGAACAGCGTCAGCATGAGTACGGAATCGGTCGCCACCAAGACGTACCAGCCGAGGACGATGGTCTCCATCTCGAACGCCCAGGAGGTCGACAGGTCGGCCGGCCACTGGAAGCGGAAGCTGCGTACCGCAAACGGGGCCAGCACAGAGGCACGGTTCTCCGTGGTCATCGGATCCTATCTACAGGCGTTGCTGATCGGTTCACCGGGTCGCGGCGACGTCTCTGTCATACCCCGACAGGCTCGGTATGAGGAACCCATAGTTTCTTGGGGGCTTTCGTAGACTTCTCGGCACCCTGCGCCATAAACTCGCTCATGTAAGCAAGTACGTGTTTTTCAGATCGCATGACCGAATCCAATTCTCAGACCCTCCTCGACGCTCTTCTAGACCGCTGCCGTGAGATCCGGACGCCTTGTGGCGACGGTCAGATGATATGGCGCGTGTGGGGCGAGGCGGCACCGGAACGTCCCGCGCTCGTGCTGTTGCATGGCGGTTTCGGCGCCTGGAACCATTGGGTGCGCACCATACCCAGCTTGGAGCCCCATTATTGCGTGGTCGTCCCCGACCTGCCGGGTTGCGGCGATTCCGATGATCCGGCTGTCCCGTACGACGCCGCGAGCTTGGCCGCCCTTCTGTCGGACGGCCTCGACGCGGCGGTGCCGGACGGCGCGCCTTTCCACCTCGCGTCGTTTTCCTTCGGCGGCGTCCTGTCCGGTCTGATTGCCCAGGCGCAGGCCCAGCGCATTGCCAGCCTCACGATTGTCGGCTCGCCCATCTTGGGCCTCACCAAGACCGGTCCCGCCAACGAATTGGTCCACGTGCCGCCCGATCTGCCGCCACACGAGGCCGCGCCGCTGTATCGGGGCAACCTGCAGAAACTTATGGTTCGCGACCCGCGGGCCATCGACGATCTCGCCATGACTCTACATATGGCCAACATGGCGAAGACCCGCCTGCGGTCACGCAGCATCGCCCGGAAGTTTATCGCGGCGGAGAGCCTGCGCGATCTGCCCTGCCGCCTAGCCTGCATCTATGGCGATAGCGACGTCACGCTCCACCCGGATCTGGCGGGCGTCCGCAGCTATGTCGAGAATATCGACCCGGGGGCCGCCTTCCACGTCATCCCCGATACCGGCCACTGGGTTCAGTACGAGGCCGCAGATACGTTCAACGCGATCCTGCTAAAGCTGCTGGCCGAGTGAGCAGAGTCGCCTAAACATATCCCTTCGGCATCTCGAACGGGCGGGCCCGCTCGTAGGCGCGGGCGGCGCGCAGCACTGTCGGATCTTCGAAACGCCGGCCGACCAATTGGAACGCCACCGGCATGCCTTCGTCTCCGAAGCCGCAGGGCACCGACGCCGCGGGCTGCATGGTCAGGTTGAAGGGATATGTGAAGGGCGACCAGTCGACCCATTCGTTCATATCGCGGTCGTCGGGGAAATTCTTGCCCGCTTCGAACGCTTCCAGCGGCATCTGCGGTGTCAGCAGCAGATCGTAGTTTTCGTGGAAGCGCGCCATGCGTACGCCGAGATCGATGCGCGCGGCATGGGCGCCCACCAGGTCTTGCACCGACAGCTTGCGGCCTTCCTCGGCAATCGCCAAAAGGCCAGGGTCCATCAGCGCGGCCTTTTCCGGCGGCATCTGGTCGACGATCCAGGCATCGGCGGCAGACCAAATAGCTTCGATAATCGGCCGGCAGGCGGGGATGTCGGGATCGACTTGTTCGATGATGGCGCCGAGCTCCTCGAAGGTCTTTGCCGCGGCGGCAACGGCGGCGGCAACGTCGTCGTCGGCCCAGCCATCGTCGCCCAGGGTCGGGCTATAGGCGATGCGCAATCCAGCGACGCCGTCTTCCAGTCCGTCCAGATAGTCGGGCTTTTGCATCGGCAGCGACATGAAATCGCGATGATCGGGCTGTGCCAGCACGTTGAGCATCACTACCGCGTCGGTCACGGTGCGGGTCATCGGCCCCATATTGGCGAGGCTGCCGATATGGCCGGGCAGGGGATAATTGGGCACCACGCCGAAGGTTGGCTTATGGCCGAAGATGCCGCTGAAGGCAGCTGGAATACGGATCGACCCGGCGGCGTCGGAACCTTGATGCAACGGCCCCATGAACGCGCCGCACGCCGCGCCCGCGCCGCCGCTCGAGCCGCCGGGGGTGCGCTCGGGGTTCCACGCGTTGCGGGTGATGCCCGTTAGCGGATTGTCGGTGACGCCTTTCCAACCCATTTCTGGGGTCGTCGTCTTGCCGACTATGACGGTACCCGCTTCGCGCAGCCGCGCCGTCGCCGGCGCGTCCTCGTCCCACGGCCCAGCGGGGTCGGTGGTCTTCGAACCGCGCAGCGTCGGCCAGCCCTTGGTCAGCGTCAGATCTTTGATGGTGACTGGCACGCCGTCGATGGGGCCGAGGGGGTCGCCCTTCTGCCAGCGCGCTTCCGAGGCGCGCGCCATCTCCAGCGTGGTCTCTTGATCGACCAGGCAGACGCAATTCAACGTCTCATTATGTTGAGCGATCTGGTCCAAGGTTGCCTGCGCCGCTTCGACCGGCGAGGCGCCGCCATTCCGGTATTGCTCAGACAGCTCTACAGCCGTCATGGCCAGCAGATTATTGGACATGTTCCCCCCTTTTTATCGTCAGCGGATCCGGCCCGTCTCCAACCACGGCGGCCCAGACCATTATTTGCAGAAACTATATCGTCTCTGCGCCGCCGGTGCGACGCCTGCCCGAAGCCGGCGCGTCAGTCGCCGGCGAATGCGATGAGGCGGCCGCAAATCGCGGCGCCCACCCAGCATATCAGCGAGGCGCTGGCGTGCGCAGTGAAGCGGTTTCGGGTTGTACGGTCGAGGAGGACACCGTATCGGGCGTGAAAGGAAACCGCCAACAGGACGCCGAGCGCGATGAGCGCGATCTTGGCTTGCAGAAATCCGACACCGGAATATTCACGTGCGCGCACCGAGAACAGGAACACGCCGGCGGTTATCGCGATCGCCAGACCTGCCGCTGCGATAGGGGCGAGAACGCGAGCCAAGGTTGGCAGGGGAACCGACGGCCACAGCCCCAGCAAGCGCAGGTTAAGCGGCACAATCGCCCCCAGCAGGAGTGCGATGCCCAAAACATGCGCGGTGTTAACCGCCGCATAGCCCCAGCGCGAGAACCGCAAGGTTTGCGCGAACGCCGTGCCTTCCAGCGCCGCGAAAAGGGCTTCCACCTGCCTAATCGCGGTTGGGGTAGAGGTTATACTCGCGGTTTTGCAGGAACAGCCGCTCTGCTTTCATCAGCTTTTCCGAAAGGTCGGAAGCCGGCTGACCGATGGCTCTGATCTCGACCCCTTCAGCCAGGTCGCCGTCTTTCAGCCCCGCCCGGTCATTGCGCCAGGGTTGGCCGACCTCGACCGTCCACACTTCGCCCTCGACGTCGACTTGGAGCACCCCATGGGGATTGCCAAGACGGACCTGCTTGATGATGCCGATAAGTTCGATATTGCCGCCCGTTGTCCATGACCAGCCGTGATGCGCGAGCGCCACGCCGGTCTGGGAGATGAGGCCAACAGCAAGAAGGGCTGTGAGCAAATATTTCGCCATGATTGTTCTCCGGCACAGTCGCGATACTTGGAAAGGAGTTTGCATCAAAAAGTTGGATCGCAACAGCGAGGAGTCAACGCCCGGACGTTTGGTGCGATGGCGAGTTGCATCGGCGCCGCGACGTTGAACACAGATATCGATCAGGGATGCGGAACGACAAACTCCCATCGTGACCGCGCGGGGTTTGCCGAGGCGCAATCTTCGACGAAAAGCGCGCGCCAACGATCGAACGGGGAGTAGGTCGCCGCCGATTGCGGCCCGACGGTGAGGCACAAGTTCGAATCTCCGAGCACGAGCCGTCCGTCGTCGCGATGGGTAAAACGCTGCAAGCGCATTGTTTGGAAAAAAGCTGTCGACTGATTACATCTGCGCAGCAGCGTTGCCGCGCCGGGTAACGCCTCGGAGTTAACGCCCGCCACGGTCACGCAAAGCTCCACCGCGGGAAATTGAATGTACCCCTCCGAGGTAAACACCACCGCGCTATCTGCGGTCAGCGATTGCTTACAATTATGGGCGAACAGCGGCGCGTCGACCCGCATGTTTCCCGGCGTGCCGGGAATGTCTATGCAGTAGCCGTCTTCCGGCCGATCGAGGCGATCCACCAGCCGGAGGTGAACTTGCGCGTCCGGCGACGCCGGCCATGCGGGGCTCGCCCAAAGGAACAGCGCCGTCAGAAATGCAAGACCGGCGCCTATCGCCGGCATAACGGCGTCGATCGCTCTACGCAACAAATCGGACCGGTCCATAGGTTCCTCCGCTGGTTCGATCTCGGCTGGTACTCGATCACCCTTGCGCGACTATCTTCAGCGCAGGGCGCTGCCGGTCTCCGGGTCGAAAAAGTGTAGCGCATCGATCTCGTAGGCGATGTCCACGAGCTCTCCGCGTTGGGGCGCGGCGCGGGGATCGATGCGCGCGACGAAGGTCATGGCCTGGGAGGTGCCGGCGCCGTTCGGCTCCTCGCGGGCGCTGTCGAGAAGGACCTTGCTCGCCAGCGGCTCGGCATCCGTTTGCAGGTAGACAAGCGCCTCGGCGCCCAGGAATTCCACGAGGTCGACCCGCGTCTGGATCCGCTGGCCGTCGGGCACGTCGCCGGTGGGAACGAAGAAGCTCTCCGGGCGGGTGCCCAGCAGCACGTCCTGGCCGAGACGCTCGGACAGGCGGGGATACTGCGCGAGGCTGGACGGATCGATGGCGAGCGCATGGCTGCCGAAGCGAACCATGGGGGAGGACCCATCGCCGGGCTCCAGTTGCGCACGGCATAGATTCATCGGCGGCGAGCCGATGAATCCGGCGACGAAGACGTTCGCCGGCGCCGCATAGAGAATGTTTGGCGCCGCCAGTTGCTGCAGCACGCCATCGCGCATGACGGCCACCCGGTCGCCGATGGTCATGGCCTCGACCTGGTCGTGGGTGACGTACATCATGGTCGTCCCCAGCTCGTACTGAAGCCGCGCGATCTCGCCGCGCATCTGCACGCGCAGCTTCGCATCGAGGTTCGACAGCGGTTCGTCCATGAGAAAGACGCGCGGCTCGCGAACGATCGCACGCCCCATGGCCACGCGCTGGCGCTGTCCGCCCGACAGTTCGCGCGGGCGCCGGTCGAGCAGGTTGGTGATGTCGAGGATTTCGGCCGCCGCGCGAACCCGTTTGGCCTTTTCGTCCGCATTCACCTTCGAGACGCGCAGGGGGTAGCCCATATTTGCTTCGACGGTCATGTGGGGGTAGAGGGCGTAGGTCTGGAAGACCATCGCGATATCGCGTTCGCGGGGTGTGAGCTTGTTGACCACCTGGCCGTCGATCAGGATCTCGCCGTCGGTCACTTCCTCCAAGCCCGCCACCATGCGCAGCGATGTCGACTTGCCGCAGCCCGACGGCCCCACCAGGACAACCAGCTCGCCATCGGCAATGTCGATGTTGAGGTTGTTGACCGCGAGCGTACCGTTGCCGAACCGCTTGGTTAGATTTCTAAGCTCGAGTTCACTCACCGCTCGCTCCTCAACACCGCGCTATTTCACCGCGCCGCTTAACAAACCCTCGGCCACATAGCGCTCGATGCGCAGGTAGACGAGGACCAAGGGCAATATTGTCAGCAGAGCGAAGGCATTCTGGATCGGGAAGTCGGCGATGCCGGTGGCGTCCTGCATCAGGAACAGCTCGTAGGGCAGCGTGCGCGCTGCCGCCGTCTGGGTGAGCGCCAGCACCAGCTCGAACTCGTTCCAAGCCTCGCGGAAGGCAAGAACCGAGACCGTGAGCAGGGCGGGGATCGACAATGGCAGCACCACGGTCCAGATCATATAGAGCCGCGAGGCGCCGTCCACCGCGGCGGCTTCCTCCAGCTCCCGAGGAATGGCCTGGAAGAAACCGATCATGAGCCAGGTCGCCAGCGGCAGCAGCATTGCCGTGAACACGATGATCAGGAAGATGCGCGAGTCGAACGCGCCCAGCTTGACCGCCAAGAGGAACAGCGGAAGCATCAGGCCAACCTTGGGAATCAGCAGCGGCAACAGGGCGAACAGCAGCATCAAGTGGCGGCCGCGAAAGCGGAAGCGCGCGAAGGCGTAGGCCGCGGGCACTCCCAGCAGCAGCGTGAGAACCAAGCTGCCCGCGCCGATCACGACGCTGTTCCACAGCGTTCGCTGAAACCCGGGGCGCTCCAGTACCCGAATGTAGGCATCGAGCGTTGGTTGATCGGGGATTAGACTCGGATTTGCGAAGACTTGCGCCGGTTCCTTTAATGAGACCGACAGCGAGATCAAGAAGGGGCCGAGGGTCCACAGGACGAGCCCCGCCAAGGGCAGCCACACCAACGCCGCCACCTTCGGTCCTCGGAACCACTCTGCGCGGCGGAACTGCCGAACTGACGCCGCCGCCGCGGCAGTTTGTGCGGGCCCTGTTTTGTTTTCCTGGGTTTCCGACATCCGCTACTGCATCCCAAATTTGCGCTGCAGGCGCAGATAGAACAGGGTCAAGCCGGCGTTCAGCAGGAAAATGATGATCACCATGGCCATCGCCGTCCCGGTGTCGAACTCGTCGAACCCCAACCGCACCATCTCGAGCGTCAGGAGCTGCGTTGAATCGCGCGGGCCGCCGCCGGTGAGCGCAAGCACCGTACCCAGCGACGTTACCGCCTTGAAACTGAGCCACACTGTGGCGAGCGTAAGCTGCGGGGCGATCAGCGGCAGGGAGATGTGCCACGCGCTGTGCCAACCGGTGGCCCCGTCGACGGTGGCCGCCTCGGTCAGCTGTTTGTCGATGGTCTGCAGGCCGCCGAGCACGAACAGCAACGCCAGCGGCAAGTCGGTCCACACTTGCGCGATGATCACGACGATCATGGCGTAGAACCCGTTCGACAACCAGGGTATGCCCTCGAAACCGAAGAACTCAAGCGCTTGGTTGGGGAAGCCGAAGTCGCCGTTGAACATGGTGCGGAACATCAGCGCGGCGGCGACGCTGGAGACGATGTAGGGCAGGATCGCCAAGCCCCGGATGAAGCGCAGGCCCGAGACGATCCGGTTGAGCGCAAAGCCGAAAATAATGCTTAGGGTGAGCCCAAGGACGATCACCCCGCCGACGAAGATCGCAGTGCGCCCCAGTGACGACCAGAACATCGGCTCGCTGAAGATGCCGATATAGTTGCCGAGCCCGACAAACGGCTCCTCGTCCTTCAGCGGGCTGATTGCGAACAGGCTTTGCCAGGCGGCAAAAAACACCGGGAACGCCAGGAACACCGCGATGGTGATCAGGGCCGGCGCCGAACTCAGATAGGCGATCCAGGGACGCTGCCACCCGACGATCGTCGTCGTCGAGGCGGCGCTCGTCGTCGCTTCGCCTCCGGACATGCTGGCCTACTCCTTACCGGGGTTGGGGCCGTGAACGATCTATAGCGGCCGAACCCGCGCGCCCCGCCGGCGTAGTGCGGGACGCGCGAGTAGGGCAGTTTACCTACTTACGGACGGCGTCGAACCTAGCTTGCCACTCTTCAGCGACCGCCTCCGGAGCCATATCCGGATTCGACAAGACGAACTCGTTGAACCGCTCCATCACGTCTTCGGAGGACGGGAAGTCGGTGTCCACCGGGAAAACGCCCAGTTTAGAGAACGCGGCGACATTGTCGGGCTTCCACGCCGGCACCCATTGCTTCAGCGCGTCCTGATCTTCGAGAACGGCGGCGGTACGGTGCGGGTCGGCACCCGCCAGCATGAGGCCCAGCGCCACGTCGGGCTGCATAAGAAAGCGCAGGGCAAGGCCGGCTTCATCCTTGGCGCCGCGCCCCTCGGCGTCGGCGGTGATGAAGAACGTGCGGGCCGGAGCGGTGATAACGCCGTCTTGGTCATTGCCCGTGCGGCTGGTCGGCATGGGCACGAGATCGAAATTCTCACCCGGCTTCAAACCCGCTTCTTCTGCGTCGAGCGCCGTCGGCGCGGAGTCCAGCATCATGCCGATGTTCGAGCCGATAAAGCCGCCGCGCATATTGTCGTCGTTCCACGCGATGGCGTCTTTGCTCGCTAAACCCTCGCGCGCCAGGGTCTGGACCCAGTTGATCCAGTACTGGCCCGCTTCGCTCTTGAGATTGGGGACCGAACCGTCGAATTTGACACCCATGGCGGTCATCGAGGCGAACACGTGGTTCGCGCCGGCGCCGCGCTGCCCCCACCAGCCGAACGGAACTGAGTCAGGCTTCACCTTCTTGATCGCGCGGGCGAAGTCGAGCACATCGTCCCATGTCTTGGGGCTTCCAGTTACGCCCGCTTCGGCCAGCCAGTCCTTCCGGAAGTAGACCTCTTCCATCGACGCGGAATTGGCCATGCCGACGAGCTTGCCATCCCACATCCCTTCTTGCCAGTTGGCGTCATAAGTTTGCTTGAAGCTCTCGGGGTCTTCCTGTTTCCATTGGTCGACCACGTCCTGGATCGGCACGACGACGCCGGCCTCGGCGACGACCGGGCGGAGAAAGCCGTCGAGATGGACGACGTCAGGCAGCTTTTGGCCCGCGCGCTGCATGCGAATGAGCTGCGCAAACAGATTGTCATCGGGCTGGACGTCGACTTTGAGCTTGATGCCGGTCTTCTCGGTGAACGCTTCCATTTGCTCTTTTGACGGCACGGTATATTCGCGGGCGAACCAGATGGTCAGCTCTTCGACCTTCTCGTCATCGGCCAGGGCAACCGAGCCGCCGGTCCACGCTGTGGCAAACAGTGCCGCCGCTGTTAGAACGGCCAGTCCGTTCCGGTGCCCGCGTCGTGTCGGTGAGCCGGCTGTTCGTCTGTGCAAACACGTAATCGCGCTATGCATATTTCTCTCCCTTGGTGTCTCGTGTCTCCCGCCTATGTCGACCGGCTTTTGCCGATTTTTTTCTCGCGGGCGCGATGGCTCTATTTGCCAAAAAATTGTGTACTTAAAAAATAATATGCAAAAAAATCGATATTTTTTCGTAACACGCCGCGCTGAATGAATCAATCGGCCGCGCCGCGTTTCAAGACTTCGAAGTGGGTTCAACGGCGACGAAACACCCCCGCTGTAACGGGAGCTAGGAAGTTGTGCCTAGAGGTTTCCTGGTTGGGAGGTCGACGCCATTTGACCCGCCTCGGCTCCGATGGCAGGGTTCGCTCGATAGCAAAGAGACCTGACAGGGACACGTTATGAGCCTTGCCGAAACCAACACTGCTGCCGGTGCCGAAAAGGGATCTTCGGTCTTTGTGCCGCCCCTCGAACTCACCGAAGGCCAGCCGGCACCCATCGCCGCCAACGGCGGTTTGTCCTATGCCTCGTTCGACCGGAATGGCGACGCCGGCACCACTGCCGCAACCGAGGCCGCGCTCGCGCAGATCGCCTCGGGCAAAGGGCAGGTGGTCATCGATATGATCGATGGCGCGCCGCCCGGCCCGGTCGAGACCAAGTGGGGCATCGGGTTCCGCACCTACGAGGAGTGCCTGGACCATATCCGGGCCAGCGATATCGACGTGCCCGAAGGCGGTGTTGCGCTGCCGCTGCGCTATACCGTCAGCGACTTGCCGTCTTACTCGGTCGTCACCTCCAATGCGTTGTGGCGCGACCCGGCGCGCGAAGCAGACGCCAAGGCATTGCGCCAGGACGAGCAGGACAACAAGCGGCGGTACCTGTTCTTCCCGCAAGTGCTGCGCGACGCGCGGCGGCTGGAAGAATATTACCCCGGTCTTTCGCCGCGCAGTGCGGAAAGCATGGACAAGCTCGGCATGTCGTTGGCGCACTGCGACTCCAAGTGCGAAAACTTCTATGACGCCCACGAGGTCGAGCGCGTCTTCTATCCGGAGATGGAGCAACTGCTTCTCGACTTTTTCCCCGGCGCGACCGATGCGCTGGTCTACAACCACGACGTCTTCGACCAGGACTATACGGGTGACCGCACAGAGGATCAGGACAACAAGAACCCGGGGGTGAACGCCCAATACGTCAACCTGGTGCACAACGACTTGAACGACAATAGCGGCCGCGTGCGCTGCCGTGAGCTGTTGACTCAGAACTTGCGGAACTTCGGGCGCGAGCAGCACTACACGGAAGAAGAGGCGGACGCGAAAATGTCGCGCCGCTTCATGTCGATCAACCTCGCCAAGCCGATGGAGACGGTGGAGCAGAACCCGTTCGTGCTGTGCGCCTGGCCGTCGTTTGCCGATCAGCCGTACATCACCAACTATCGCATCTACGACGACCGTGTCGGCGAGACTACGCGCTTCACCTATCGCCCAGACCACGAGTGGTACTGGTTTCCGCAGCAGACGCCGACCGAAGTGTCGATGCTCAAATGCTACGATTCGGTCACCGACGGGTCCGTCTCGCGCTGGTCCTTCCACTCGGCTTGCGTCGACCCGACCGCGCCGGCCGACGCGCGCTGCCGCCGGAATGTCGTGGTCCGCTCGTTCGTCTTTTTCTAAGCAGACACGAAGATACTTCGCGTTATCCTGGTGGCCTGAGGAGCCGATCTTTGCAATAAGTCCGGCTGAGTTTTCGGAGGTTTGCATGGGTCATTTGGACAAGTTGAACATTTCGCGCCGGGTCATCGCCGCGGCCCGGCCCCGGCACAAAGCCGACACCATCGAGTATCGGCGCCAAAAGCTCATCATGAACATCGAAGAGCAGATCGAACTCGCGAATCTCTCCCTGCAGGGTAAGCCGCTGCAGATCAAACGGAAGCGAGGACGCAACGTAATCACTGTGCGACCTAGACTTTGGTGGGCCGTCGAGCCCGACGGCCACATCTTTACGCAGATAAGATACAACAAGGTGCCGCTCAACATTCTGGGTCGCGGAACGTCGATAGAGGTTGGCCGTTTGAGAAGTCTGCCATCGGTCTACAAGACCGTTATTCGCGCGATCAAAGCTGGCGAACTCGATAACTCGATCGAAACAGCGGCGAAGAAGTCGCGGGTTTCCTAGGCCGCGGGTCGGCTGCGCATGTCTTGCTCTGCGACGCTCGCTGGTTTGGGAGCCGTCGCCGGCGGCGTTTGCGGGCGCGGCTGCGAACGCCGATATTATGCGCGCGAAAGAAATTTATGAGCGAGTGGCGTGGGACGTTTCGCGCAATCCAGCCACCTGAAATCGGGCGGTGCGCGCAGGCGCCGTTTTCGGTAGGGTGAAAAGATGGCTGAGACCGGTTATTTCAAGAACCGTTCCGTATCGACCACCGCTCCCGAAGGGTGCCCGGTCGATCACACATTTTCTCCTTTTGCTGAAAATTACAGCAAAGACCCCTATGCCGAATTAGAACAACGCCGCAAAGTAGAGCCGGTCTTTTTCGCGGAAGAATTGGGCTACGTCGTGCTGACGCGGATGGAGGACGTGGCGGAGGTGTTCCGCAAGCCTGAAATTTTTCTGTCGGGAAATGTCCAGCATCCGGTGACGCCGATTTGCGATGCGGCGAAAGCTGTCCTCGCGGTGGAAGACTACAATCCCCTGCAAGTGCTCTCCAACGGCACCCCGCCGGTCCACACCCGCGTGCGGAAGCATGCCCATGCCGGTTTTTCCGGGCGGCGCATGAAAATTCTCGAACCGTATGTGCGGCGGCGTTGCGAAACGCTAGTCGATGCCATGATAGTTGCGGGGGCGCCGGCAAACTTCGTGCGGTCCGTCGGGTTTCCGCTGCCCGGCGAAACGATTTTCCGGTTCATCGGCTTTCCCGAGGAGGACGATCAACAACTCAAGGAATGGACGACAAACCGGCTGGCCTTTATGTGGGGTAAAACGTCGGAACAAGAACAGGTCGAAATTGCCGAGAACATGTTGGCCTACTGGCGCTACTGCGTTGCGTTCGTCGAGAGGCGCCTAGACGAGCCCGCCGACGATTTCACGACAGAGTTGCTGGCCGTCCATCAAGCCGACCCTGAGGACCTGGCCTGCGAGGAAATTCAGTCGGTTGTGTTCGGCCTTTCGTTCGCCGGCCATGAGATTGTCACCAATCTCTTGAGTAACTGCTTGATCAACTTGCTCTCCAACCGCGATCAGTGGGAGCGAATTTGCAACGACCCGGCAATGATCCCCAAGGCCGTTGACGAAGTGCTGCGCATCGACTCGCCGCAGATGAGCTGGCGACGGATCGCCGTCGAAGACACCGAAATTGCTGGCTACAAAATTCCCGCCGGCACCGAGATTTTCCTGTCCCTGGCGTCGGCCAATCACGATGAGGCGTTGTTCGAAAATCCGCGAAGTTTCGATATTCACCGGAAAAATGCCGGGGCTCATATCTCGTTCGGCCGCGGCATTCATTTCTGTCTGGGCAACCGGTTGGCCATCCTCGAGGCCACGATCGCGCTCGAAACGCTGGTGGAACGCCTGCCGTCCTTACAGCTCGTCGAAGGTCAAACCTTCAGCTTTATTCCGAATTTTACAATGCGGGGGCCGGAGGAGCTGTGGCTGACGTGGTCTAGCTGAACATCCGGTCATCTTCAGATTACAACCGGTATCGGTAGTAAAACTGTCGTGGATCGCGAGGTGTAATTACGGAGAATTTTGACCCGGAGCGGACATAGATCGTGACCGCAAGGTAGATGGTGCCTGGTGAAGATTTGAAGTATCGAGAGGCGCTATGCTGTGTCATGTAACGAGGGTGGAAAGGCGAGATCTGCCGCCCAAGCAGGCTTAATCTGATATTGCCGAAACGCTGGTTGCGCCTTTGCTGAGACTGGCTCTCGGTATTTTTCTTGAACACGAACCACATGGAAAACCCGCATGAAACGTCGTTTCGGAACCCTCTCTGTCCTGCTGTTCGTTGGCCTGTTGTTCGGCCTGCCGGCGCAGGCACAACAGCCGGCCGGCCAAGTCGAGCGCCAGAAGGGCACGGCCAGCCGCAGTGCGGCCGGCGCCACCATGGACCTGACGCAGGGCGCTCGTGTCTTCGTAGGTGATGAGATCCGCACCGGTCCGGGTGCGCGGCTACAAATCCGTTTCGACGACCAGTCCGCGCTGACCCTAGGCGAGAATGCACGTATTACCGTCGACCAGTTCGTCTACACGCCTGGCGGCGACTCCAGCCAGGGGATAGCCATCGTGCGCGGTGTGTTTCGCTTTGCCACAGGCCAAATTGGCAAGCTGGTGCCGCGCAACGTCGCCTTTGAAACACCGGTGGCGGTCGTCGGCATCCGCGGCACTGTATTCGTCGGTGGCGAACTGACTGTGGGCATGCCGCCCGGCCAGTCGCATTACGGCTTCCAGATCACCGAAGGCGCAATCGAGGTGACCTCGCCCGGCGGATCAGTGGTGCTTGACGAACCGGGCGAAGGCACCTTCCTGCCTCTCACCGGCATTGCCGCACCGACGCCCTCCCGCAAATGGAGCGAGGCGGCAACCGCCGAGGCGCAGGCCGCCCTAGCGTTCTAATGGTTGAAGCCAGCTATTTGGCACCATTGCCCAACTCGTGCGTTGGTGGGCGTTCAAAAACGGTTGAGGCGCTTACTCTGCTGCGGCCAATCCTTCGCCGCGCACATGCTCCAACGTGTCATCGAGGGCCAGCCGGAAGCGGGCGATCATCTCTTCGATCTCGTCCTGTTTGATAATCAAAGGCGGACAGAACGAAATCGTGTCGCCGATGGCGCGCACGATCAGGCCGTGCTCCTCCGCCCGCTGGTTGCAGAACGGACCGATGGCGAGTTTGGGATCGAAGGGCGCGTGGGTTGCCTTGTCTTGCACCAGCTCGACCCCGGCAACCAATCCTTCGCCGCGCACTTCGCCGACCAGCGGATGGTCGAGCAGTTCGCGCAGGCCGCCTTGGAAGTGGGGCGTCATCGCCCGCACATGACCGACGATATCCTCGTCTTCGTAGATGCGTAGCGCCTCCCGCGCCACCGCCGCCGACACCGGATGGCCGGAATAGGTGAAGCTTAAGCCAAACACGCCGACCCGGTCGCTCTCTTCGCTGATGGCGTCGAACACGCGCGCATTCACGAACAGCGCCGAGATCGGAATATAGGCGCTCGACAGGCCCTTGGCGCAGACGATCATGTCGGGCTTGAGCCCCATGGTCGTGGTGCCGAACATGTTGCCGGTGCGCGCGAAGCCGGTGATCACCTCGTCGGCAATCAGCAGAATGTCGTACTTGGCCAGCACCGCCTGCACTTTGTCGTAGTAGGTCGGCGGCGGCACGATGACCCCGCCCGACCCCATGATCGGCTCAGTGAAGAACGCGCCGACCGTCTCCGGCCCCTCCGACTGGATCAGCGCGTCGAGATCGTCGGCCAGGCGGGTGGCGAAATCTTCCTCGCTTTCGCCCGGTTCGGCGAACCGGTAGTGGTGCGGCGGCGTGACATGCAGGAAACCGTCGAGCGGCAACCCGAAGGAGGCATGGTTGTAAAACATCCCGGACAGGCTGGCCGAGGCGATGGTGTTGCCGTGATAGGCCTGGCGGTGCGAGATAATCTTGCGCCGCTCGGGCTGCCCCATCGCCGACCAGTAGTACCAGACGATGCGCGCGGCGCTGTCGTTGCCTTCCGAGCCCGAGTTGGCGAACCAAATTTTCGACATCGGTACTGGCGCGATCTCAAGCAGCTTCTCCGCCAACTCGATCACTGGCGAATGGCTCTTGTGATTTGTCAGGTGGTAGTAGGGCAGGCGGCGCATCTGCTCGGCCGCTGCCGCGACTAACCGCTCCTGCCCATACCCCAATGAGAGACACCACAACCCCGACATGCCCTCGATGTACTTCTTACCGTGGATATCGGTGACCCAGACGCCGTCGCCTTCTTCGACGACCACCGGACCGACCTCGAGATGTTTCTTGAGGTTGGTTAGCGGGTGGATGACCGACGCAATGTCGCGGCCCTCGGGCGAATTGGGCCGGGGGGAAGTGGTATCGCTCATGTGCCTGTCCTCGCCGGTGGGCTACTCGGCGGCTTGTTGCAGCCCGTCGGACACGTCGACGTTTTCCGGCTGGATCTCGTAGCCCGACTCTCGCGCCTGCTTCTCGATCAGCGCGGCGAAATCGGAGTCGGCATGACCCTCGCCGATCAAGGCCTGCAGGATGTCGCGCGTGTGGTTCGTGATCGGCATGGGAATTTCCATCGATCTCGCAGCATTGAGCGCTAACTCCATGTCTTTGCGCAACATTGTGCAGGTGTGTGTGGCCGTGAAGTCGAGGTTGACGAGCGCCGGCGTCTTATAGGCGGTGAACACCGAACCCATGACCGACTTGTTCAGATAGTCGAGAAATGCGTGCCGGGCGACGCCGCCGCGCTCGGCCAGTACAACGATCTCGGCCAGGCACTGCGCCTCTACGCCGAGCAAAACGTTGTGGGCGAGCTTGGCCAGCCGC
Organism: Alphaproteobacteria bacterium; assembly: GCA_965267185.1. Lineage (GTDB taxonomy): Bacteria > Pseudomonadota > Alphaproteobacteria > UBA6615 > UBA6615. The sequence continues at coordinate 488,454 of OZ253937.1, forward strand.
GCCACATCGTCTTGACCGAGATAGGTGACGGCGGCGCCGATCTGCTCGAGATAGGGCTCGACCGTATCGTAGGCGTCGCGCGGACCCGAGACGCCGAGGGTCGCTTTGCCGGCTTTTACCGCGTGGCCGTTGCCGCTGATCGGCGTTGCCAGGAAGATCGCACCCTTTGCGTTGGCCGCTTCGCGGGCCTGGTTCGACGCTTCGGGCGAAATGGTCGAGGAATCGATCAAGATTTTCGGCGCGGTATCGCCCGAGAGGACGCCATTGGGGCCGAGGACCGTTTCGAGAAACGCCTTATCGTCGGTGACGATGGTGTAGACGATATCGCGGTCGGCCAACTCGGCCGGCGTATCGACGACCGTCACGCCCAGGGGTTCGGCCTTGGCCTTGGTGCGGTTGTAGACCGTGACATCGACGCCCGCGCCGATGAGGCGTTCGGCCATGGGGTAGCCCATTTTGCCGGTGCCGATCCAACCGAAAGTGTGTGCTTTAAGATCTGCAGATGCCATTACTCTCGCTCTCTGTCTTGGGTCAGGGTTATTTTCGCCTAGGATAGCAGGAGCTTCGCTATACCGCCCAGTTTTTCTAGCGTATAGGAAAGCGCCGAACCGCCCCGTCCATAGTCTGCGCCGTTGCCGCCCGTGTCAAAATTCGCCGTTAACCCGCCGCCCACCGAATCTGTCGATATTTCCGATCACGCGCGCCGGGTCCATCTGAACGGGTTTCTCGCCAAGGCGCCAGACCCGAATGCGATCTGGGTCTTCGGCGCCGGTTCGCTGATCTGGCGGCCCGGTTTCGAGGCTGCCGAGGCCCGCAACGGCACGCTCCATGGCTATGTCCGCCATTTTAGCTTCTGGACTATTCGGGCCCGCGGTAAGCCCGGCAATCCTGGATTGGGCCTCGCGCTGGAGCCCGATGCCGGGGTGTGCCAGGGGAAGGTGTTTCGGTTGCGCAGCGATACCCAAGACGAGGATCTGGAAGCGCTGTGGCTGCGCGAGATGTTCAGCGGCGTCTATTTCCCCACCTGGTGTCCGGTGGTGACCGACGGCGGCATCGTGCCGGCGATCTGCTTCGCGGGTAACCGCGAGCATCGCAATTATGCCGGCCGCCTGCCGGACGATGAGGCCGCGGCGATCATCGCCCGCGCCGAGGGTGACTGGGGGCGCTGCCGCGAATATCTCGACCTACTGGTCGAGGCGCTCGAGCGGGAAGGCCTGGAGGATCCGGCGATGGTGCAGTTGCGCGATCTGGTGGACAAACATGACGGGGCACAGAAATGACGCGCCGGGCGGAAACAGCGCCGTCGGCCGAGCGCAACCGCGCGGTGATCCTGGACGTATTGCGCGATGTCCTGCCGCCGTCGGGCACCGTGCTCGAAGTTTCCAGCGGCACCGGGCAGCACGCAGCCTACTTTGCGCCCGAGCTGGCGCCGCGCCGCTGGCTGCCGAGCGAGTTCGAACCCGCCCTCATCGGCAGTATCGAGGCGTGGCGCGAGCGCGTGCCGTCGGCGAATTTGCTGCCGCCGCTCATGATCGATGCGTGCGATACGGTGTGGCCGGTCGAGGAAACGCTCATCGAGCCGCCGATCACCGCGATGGTGAATATCAATATGATCCATATCGCGCCCTGGCGCGTGGCGCTCGGGCTGCTCGCCGGCGCCGGCCGGATCCTGCCGCCGGACGGCATACTCTATCTCTATGGCCCGTATCGGCGCGGCGGCGCACACACGGCGCCGAGCAACGAAGACTTCGACCGGTCGTTGCGGGCGCGCGACCCCCAATGGGGGGTGCGCAATCTCGACGATGTGGAAGCGGCGGCCAACGCCGAGGGCCTCGTGCTCGATCAAACCATCGAGATGCCGGTCAACAACCTGTCGGTGGTGTTTCGCAAGCGGGCGTGATCAACTGAACCAACCAAGGGGGAGCCGATGGCCGTCAAGAAGCTGCAAAACGCCTACTACATCACAAACGACATGGACCGCGCGGTGGCGTTCTACCGCGATGCGCTTGGCCTCTCGCTCACGTTTCAAGACGGTGGCAAGTGGGCGCAGATGAAAGCCGGCGATGTGAACTTTTCGCTGAGCTCGCCGGAGGAGGGCGCGCCGGGCGCCGCCGGTGCGGTTGTCATCTTCGAAGTCGACGATATCGCTGCGAGCCGCGACCGGATCGCCGCCGGCGGGGCGGAAATCGTCGATGAACGCGACATGGGCGACCACGGCAAGGCGCTGACCTTCCGCGATCCGGACGGCAATCTGGTTCAGTTATTCGAGCGTGCGGGCTAACGCACATTTTCAAGAGGACAAGTTCATGAAGGCCAAGGCATTCCGCATGTACAAATATGGCGGGCCCGAAGTGATGAAGTGGGAGACCGTCGACGTTCCCGACCCGGGACCGGGCCAGGTGCGGCTGCGCCACAAGGCAATCGGGCTCAACATGGCCGACACGTATCGCCGTCGCGGGCTTTACAAGATCCCCCTGCCGTCGGGTGTTGGCATCGAAGGCGCAGGCGTCGTCGACGCGGTCGGTTCCGGCGTGCGCGGGTTCAAGCCGGGCGACCGGGTCGGCTATGCCAGCGGCATGGCGGTCGACGCCTATTCGGAAGTGCGTTTGGCGCCGGCCGACCGGCTGCTCGCCTTGCCGGACTCGATCAACGACCGCACAGCCGCGGCGATGCTGCTCAAAGGGATTACCGCGCAATACCTGTTGCGCCGGACCTATCGGGTTAAAGCGGGCGATACCATTCTGGTGCATGCCGCCGCCGGCGGGGTTGGCACGATCATGTGCCAATGGGCGAACGCCATCGGTGCACGGGTGATTGGCGTTGTCAGCACGCAAGACAAGGCCAAGCACGCCAAGCGCCATGGCTGCCACTATCCGATCGTCACCCGGAAATCGAAGTTCCGCGATGCGGTGATGGAGATCACCGGCGGGGAGGGGGTGCACTGCGTTTACGACTCGGTGGGTCGCGACACCTGGGACGAATCCCTGGCCTGCGTGCGCCGCTTGGGCACGCTGGCCAGCTTCGGCAGCGCTTCCGGTGAGCCGCGCAAGATCGATATAAAAACGCTGGGCGCGGGTTCGCCGCACATCATCCGCGCCGGTATGGCGAGCTATATGGTGACGCGGCGCGAATTGCTTTCCAGTGCGCGCGACCTATTTCGCGCGGTAGAGAGCGGCGCGGTGAAAATTCGCATCAACCAGCGCTACGCGTTGAAAGACGCCCGCAAGGCGCAGCGTGATATGGAAGCGCGGCGCACCACGGGGTCGACGGTGCTGATCCCATAACCGGCGGCCGTTCCATGCGGGTTCGCGTTGACCCATCCTTCGACAGGCTCAGGATGAGGACAACGCTTTGATTGTTTTTCCCCTCACACTGAGCTTGTCGAAGTGCGAGGGGAAAAGTGAAGGGAAAGAGTGCAATGACCTGGACCGAGAAGAAGTTCGCCGAAGTGAACGGCCATCGCATGGCTTATGTGGAAACTGGCAAGCTCGATGGTGATCCCATCGTGTTTCTGCATGGCAACCCCACATCGAGTTATCTCTGGCGCAATATCATTCCTTACGCCACCGACTTTGGGCGTTGCATTGCGCCGGACCTGATCGGCATGGGCGATTCCGACAAACTGCCCGATAGCGGTCCCGACCGGTACCGCTTCGTCGAACACCGCGACTATTTGTGGGGGTTGTTGGACGCTATCGGTGTGACCCAAAACGTCACGCTGGTGATCCACGACTGGGGCAGCGCACTCGGCTTCGACTGGGCCAATCAGCACCGCGATGCGGTCAAGGGCATTGTCTATATGGAAGCCATCGTGAAATCGCGCAGCTGGGACGATTTTCCCGAGCGCGCGCGGCCCGCCTTCGAGGGGTTTCGCTCGCCGGCCGGCGAGAAGATGGTGCTCGAGGAAAATTTCTTTGTCGAACGCATGTTGCCGGGCTCAATCCTGCGCGACCTCACGGATGAGGAAATGGCCGAATATCGCCGCCCGTTCACCGAGCCGGGCGAGGCGCGGCGCCCGACACTCACCTGGCCGCGGCAAATCCCCATCGACGGCGAACCCGCCGACGTGACCGCCATCGTCGACGATTTTGCCGCATGGATATCGACGTCGGATATTCCTAAGTTATTCATAGATGCCGATCCGGGTGCGATCCTCTGCGACGGCGAGAGCCGCGACTTTTGCCGCTCTTGGCCCAACCAGACGGAAGTGCGGGTCAAAGGTTCGCACTTCATCCAGGAAGATTCGGCTGATGAGATCGGCCAGGCGATCGCCGATTGGTTGCCTGGGTTGAATTAAGGGTTCCGCGCTGGCCGGCCGGCCGTCGTTCGGCCGGTATGGCGCTAAAGGTCCTAAGTGGTGGCGGCGACCTCGGCCTGTTTCGTCGGTGCAGGATGATCAACGATCCCCTCGAGCAGCCGACCGAGGATGTCGCTGCCCGTGATCATGCGCTTGGTATCGTCCCACAGCAGGATGACATCGTGGTCGATAACCTGGTCCGACGTCTTGGGCATGGCGTAGTGCAGCCGCGACAAGACCCAACCCAAGGGCGTATCGCGGGAGCGAACTATTACTGGCCGGTGGCAGAAACGCAGAGGGTCCAGCATCGCTTCGTCAAACAGGGCGTTTCGCAACAGGCCGTCGCTATCGAGCACCAGTTGTGGCTCGTCCTGCTCGTCGGTAACGACCACCCACTTTTTTCCCGACGCCTCGACTAACCTAAGGAAAGAATCTTTCGCGGATTTCGCGATCGCCGGAAATACCGGAACGCCGTCCGCCGTCGGCAGGCGAATGATGCTCGCCGGATCGATGGGTTCACCTTCCATCACAACGGGCAAATCGTCGAGCGACAGGAAGTTGAGCGCGCCCAGACCTTCCAGCCGGTCGATATCGCCGGCTTCCGGCGAATCAATGTGTTTTCGAATGAGTTCGCGCAGATTTCGCTCACGAAAATATTGGATCCCCTCGCGTCCAAGCCACGCATCGAGTATGAGCGCGCATGGCTTGGCGACCGGAAATAACAGCAGCTGGTAAAACCGCAGGAGCGGCGCCATGAATACCGCCACTTTCAGCGCGTTGCGCGAGAAATAGGCTTGCGGTGCGATCTCGCCAAAAATGGTGATAACGATTGTCGAAAACAAAAAAGCGCCAACACCGGCGAGCACGCTATCGGAGAGCAGGGTCAACAGCACATTGACGCCCACATTGCCCCACAGAATTGTGGTCAGCAGAAAGTGGGAATCCTTACGCATCGCTAGCACTTTTTCGGCCTGCGCGTTGCCGGACGCGACTTCGACCTCGAGCCGAAGACGGGTGAGACTGAAAACCGCCAAGTTCATTCCCGAAAACATGGCCGATTGGGATACGCAGATAACAATACCCAGCCAAATGACCAGCTCGAGTTCTTGCGCCATTCGTTGACTCTCCCGTTTAACCTGCCGAGGCCCATACCTCGGCAAGTACAGCAAGTAAAATTTTAAGGCTTTATATGCGCCATTCCGATTACCGACACGTGCGACCTGCGCAATTCGTCGATCGAGTAATTGCCCCACGATGGTCGTGCGAAAAAAAAGCCGCTAGACCTGCGCAACCCACGGACCGAAAATCGGGCAAAGTGGACAGTGTTGGAGCTGGCTTGATGGAATTACCCTCGCTCAAGGATTTTTGGTCGCAGAGCAATATCTACGAACGCTTTGAGACCATTGTAAGTTCGGTGTTGGCGCTTCTGATCGCGATTGTTGTGATTATGTCGGTAGGACAGGTGATTGCGACGTTGGTCAATGTCGCCGCCTCTGGAGCTAACTTTTTCGCCTACGGCGTGATTAAGGTGATACTTGGCCAAATTCTGCTCACCCTCATCGCTTTGGAGTTTGGCCATTCTCTGATTCTCGCGTTCAAGGACCGGAGGGTCGTATTTCAAATACAGGGGATTGTTCTGATTGGAATTCTCGCCGTAATCCGCAAGCTTGTCTTGCTCGAAATCGGCGAGGTAGATACCTTCGCGCTCTTCGGTATGGCGGCGATTTTGGCGGGACTTGCGGTGCTTTATTGGGCGGTAAATCACCAAGCTGGTGTTAATGACTAGTCGCGCAGACTCAGGCACTAACCTTCGGAGATCCAGGCCATGAAATCGAAAACCAACCGCAGCGTTGTTTGCGTTTTTCACCAGGTGGCGGGGTTCGAGCGTGCCCTGGATGGCCTCCTGCAAGCTGGCTTCGACCCTTCCGAGATCAGCATCCTGGGAAGCCATGACGAGATCGTCGAGCATTTCGGCCGCGTGCCGCGGCCCGACGAGATGACCGACTCCCCCGATACGCCGCGCGATACGTTGGAAACCGAAGCCGCCTTGCACAAAGCGATCGACTACCTCTCCGACGGTTTGGCGCTGATCAGTGAAGTCGCCGCTGCCGCTGCGGCCTACGCCGTGGGCGGTCCGGTCGGCGTTGCTGTCGGCGCGGCGGCAAAAACCGACAGCACAGTCGAGAACGTTCTCTCCGGTTTCGTGGACGACAACTATCGCGACCGGTTCGAGGAGAACATAAGCGACGGCGGCATAATCTGTTGGGTCCAAGTCGCGGACAATGGGGCCGCGGTCAAAGCCGCCAAAGTTCTGGCGGAAGCGGGCGGCTCCCATGTCCATGAGACGGCTTTCGAGAGCTAGCCGGCTGGCGCGTTGGCTGACGGGGGAATAGTAGACCCGATAGGCGCTGCGAACGCCGCTTCGATTGCGGCCTCTTGCATCTTGCGACGGTGATACGGAAACTATCTTATCTTTAGATAGAAAGCCGTCAGAAATCTCTTTTTGAGATCGAACACTGGCGGCCGAAAGGTGGGCGGCCGTGGATCTCAGGCAACTGGAGTACTTTCTGGCCATAGCTGACGCCCGTAGCTTTAGCCGGGCGGCCGACACGATTCGGGTGTCTCAATCCGCCTTGAGCCGCCAGATCAGCCTGCTCGAGGAGGAGTTGGGCACGGCGTTGTTCGACCGGCATGGCCGTGGCGTCGAGTTGACGGAGGCCGGCGATCTGTTACGGCGAAAAGCGAACGCCATCCTGGCGCAAGTCTCCGATGTGCGAAACGACATCCTGGCGCGCGCCGACGAACCGGTCGGCGAGGCCATCCTGGCGATCCCGCCCTCGCTGAGGAATCCTTTGAGTGTCCGTATCGCGCAGCGGTTTCGCGACGAATGCCCGAAGGTCTATCTGCGCATCGTCGAGGGCACGACCCTGCAATCGCGCGACCGGGTGGCGCGCGGCGATGCCGATGTCGGCTTGATGTCGACCGTTGAGCCGACCGGCGACTTGTCGTGTACCCCGCTGATTACAGATGCGCTCGCCTTGATCGGACCTGCCGACTCGGGCTTGCGTTGGGATCGTCCGGTGCCGCTCGAAACGCTCGCCGATTTGCCGTTACTCGTCACACCGCGGTCGAATAGTCTGCGTCAGATCGTCGACAACGCATTGCACGACAAGGGTTTGATGGCGCAGCCGGTCATGGAGACGTGGACCATCGGTTTAATGGTCGAATTGATTCGAACGGGGATCGGATACTCGGTGATGCCGTACAGCGCGATTTGGGACAACGTTGCCGAAGGCGTGGTCGCTGCGGGTCCGATCGAAAATCTGACGATTTCCTGGCTCATCGCAACCGGTCGTGGCCGGCCTCTGTCAGCTGCGGCGCGGCGGCTCGTAGCGATGATCCAAGAAGAAGCAGCCGAGTTGGTAGAAAGCGGTAAGTGGCACACCGCGAAATTGCCGACCTAACCTGACATCGCCACAGAGCGGGTTTTGGTTCTATCTGATAATTAGATGTGAGCTATCTAGTTTATCTAATTGTTCGATATTTGTTGCGCGCTTAGTGTGGCGCTCTTGGAACTCCTGGCGCGCAACCGGAGGTCCTGAAATTACCAATAGCCAATTGGAGGGAACGCGACATGATGCCGCCGGCACGAGTTTGGTCACGAGATGAAATGCTAGAGCGCGTGGCCTTTTTTAAGGACGTTCAGGGGTCGAAAGAGGGGCTGCCCGATAGCCATTTGCCCCAGTGCGAGAAGGAGCTGTTTAACGTCATCGGCTTCCGGCCGCCGAAAGAGGAGGGCGGGGCGCTCAACTCGCCGGTCGGCGCCGACTCCTCCCGTGCGGCGGCGATCGACATATTCGAAGGCTTCAATATGGGTTTTGTGAAGTGCAAGCCCGGCTGCGGCCCGCTGATGCACAACCACGACACCAACGAAACCTTCATGCCGCTCACCGGCAAGTGGCGGTGCCATTGGAATGAAGGCGACGACTATGAGTATGTCGACGCCGGTCCCTACGATGTCGTGTCGTTCCCGCCGGGCGCCATCCGTCGGTTTTCCTGCGTTGAAGCGCCGGAGGGCGAAACCGAAGCGCTGATGCTGTTCGTTATCGGCGGGGAATATCCCGAAGCCGAGTACACCGACGATGCAATGCGTATCATCGAGGAGCACAACGCGAAGGGATGAGGTGATGGCTGACGTGCGCCGTCTCGTCAGCTCAAATTGAACGATTTAGCCCCCGGCAATAAGCGATCGCCGTTTGTTGCCAGGGCTAAGCTGCTGTTGCCTACCACTCGTTGCGCAGTTCGCGCAGTTTCAAGAACACCGATTTTTCGTCGAAGACTTCGGAGAACTTTTCCTTCAAGCCGGCGACGACAGAGGGGCTGTCGAGGCGCAGGAAGGTGTTGATCTGCCGTTCCTCGCCAAGCGTGGTGATCTTGGCGTTGTTGGGGTCCTGATCCTTCAACTCTTCCTTCAAGTCCTTGGCGGCCTGATTGTCCGGCTCCCGGTCAAGGGTGAAGCCCAGATTGTTGTCCATATATTCGTGGCCCGGATAGACGCGTGTTTCGTCGGGTAGGGCGGCGATCTTGGTGCTGAAGGTTTCGTACAACACATCGGGGTCGCCGCTGCGGCAATGGCCGACTCCGGCGTTGAACAACGTGTCGCCGCACAACAGATGAGGCGCGTCGGTTTCGCCGTAGAGCGAAATATGGATCGGCGTATGGCCGGGGGTCTCCATCACCTTGAACTCGCCGCTGGTGCCGATCTTGACCACGTCGCCCTCGCGCAGCCCGTCGTCGATTTTGGGAATGCGGCCGGCGGCGTTGTACGGACCGAGTAGGCGTGCGCCGGTGGCTTCGATCACCGCGTCGTTGCCGCCCGTGTGGTCGGCGTGCTCGTGGGTGTTGAGCACACGAGTGACGTCCCAACCATGGCGCTTGGCCGTGTCGAGGCACATCGCCGGATCGATGGGGTCGATCGCCAGCGTCTCTCCGGTGTTGGAGCAGGCCACCATATAAAAGAAGTTTCGGCCGCCGTTTCCGGTCCAGATTTGTTCGATAATCATGACAAAAGTTCCCTGTGTGATCGCGTTCGCTATCTTACTGCACGTACCGGCGCGGGGCTACGGGGCGGGGCCGAAAACGCCCAGCCGCACCAGCAAGCGAAAGATGATGGGCACGATAATCACCACGAGGCCGATGCGCGCGATGTGATGGGTGGCGACGAACGCGGCGTCGATGTCCAGCGACAGTGCGATCAGGCTCATCTCAGTCAGGCCGCCGGGGGAGAACGCCAAAATCAGCGAGTCGAAGGGGAAGCCGGCCGCGGCGGCCAGCGCGAGCGCGAACAGTACCGTGATCGCCAGCAGGATCGCCGTGGCGATGCCGCCGATCCGGATAATGCGCCCCAGGTCGCGGAAGGTCAGCCCGGCGAACCGCGCACCGACCGACGCACCAAGAATGATCTGCGCCACCGCGACGACAATGGCCGGCGGCGAGGCTTCGGTCAGCCCCATCAAGTGCACGGCGGCGCTGAAGATCATCGGGCCGGTGATGTGGGGGGCGGGGATGCGTAACAGCCGCGCGGCGTAGTAACCGACCACCGCGCAGCCGGCCAGGATGGCGATATCGGCGGGGCCGAGGGCGCCGGCGTGGCCGCCGGCAAAAGTGCGGACCGTCGACTCCAAATCGCCGAACAGGCGGAAGAAGAAGGGCAGCACCATGACGACGAAGAAGATGCGCGTAGTGTGGGACACGCTGATCTGACGTTCGTCGGCGCCGGCGGACTCGCCGAGGATGATCATTTCGTTCAAGCCGCCCGGCACGGCGCAGAAAAAAGCGGTTCGCGGATCGAAGCGGGCGATCAGGCGGTAATAAGCAAAAGTGACGATGGTGGCGATTCCCACATAGAGTGCGAGCGACAGCAACGTGATCGGCCAGCGCGGGATACGCTCGAGAATTTCCGGCGAGAACGCGCCGCCGAGCAAGACCCCGAGCACTAGGATCATCAGGGTGCGCAGGCGCGAATCCATTTTGAGCTCGACGCCGCCCAGCGTGATTATCCCGGTGGCGAACATCGCGCCCATCATCCAGGGCAGCGGCAGGTCGAAGTAGGCGAAGACCGCGCCGCCGGCGGTGCCGATAGCGATCGCCAGGATAAACTTGCGCAAGTCGGCGCGGCCGAGCCGATGGACCGGAGACGCCGGACGTGCGGAGGCGGTGGGCTCAGTCGCCATCGCCGTCCGACAAACCCCGGAAGCGGCCGAGCCGCACCGCGGTGAGCCCCGGTATCAATCGCTGCGCCGGCATCACCAACACGCAGTCGTCGTAGGGCGTGCGGATTTCTGTCCCGCCGTCGATCAGTACGGCCGTGCCGGCGTCGGGGATCACTTCGAGCCCGGTGTAGATTCCGGCGAAGCGGCAGCGGTCGCTGGTCGCGCTGACGGCATGGGTCACCTCGATCCATTTGTCCGGCGCCGGTTGCGGCGGCAGCAGATGAGGATGGGCGTCGTCCATCGAGATCATGCCGAGTTGCACCAGGAACCGGTAGGCGGTGTCGCAGGCGATATCCGCGGTCGTGGCGCGCCAGTGCTGACCGCACTCGACGAGCAACGCGGTGCGCGGGTCCGCCGCTATGCCGAAGCCGCCATAGTCGCGCAGGCGCGTGCCGGACGCGTGGCCTTCGTCGGCGACCATAACGCCCGGGCCGCCCAATGCGGCCGCCAGGGTGCGTCCTTTGGGCGATGGCCCGGTGAGGATCAGCGGCGGGCAGTCCGACTGCATCGAATGGAGATCGAGCAAGGTGTCGGCTTTGTCGATCAGCGGCCGCAGCGCGCGGGCGCGGTCGAGCTCGATGCTGGCCCGCGGTCCCGCCAGCGTCTTCGGCGTCCACACCCGGTTGAGGTCTTCGTCGACAAAACGCGAGGTTGCCGGCCGCTCCGGGTCGAACCGCGCATAAGCGTCGGGATTGGCGAAAATCAAGGTGAGGCGGCCCCGCAGCGGGCGGATGTCGTTTTGCAACAGCCGGTCCAGCGCGATGGCGCCGCACAACTCGTTGCCGTGAACGATGGCGGAGATTACCGCGTGGGGGCCGCTCTGGCCGCTATCGAAGGTGATGGTAAATGGGACGCCGGTGTTGCCGCCTTGGTAAGCGCCGATATCGGGCGGACTTACCTCGACGGGATAAAGAGTTTCGGCAGGCTGGGTCACAGAGCGTTATTGTTGGCGAAACGGGGGTGGCGGAGCGATGCGGTCAGGGGGCGAACTGTTCTTTCAGGATACGTTCTTCGAGATTGGTCTCGGGGTCGAATAGCAACTGGAAGCTCGCCGTGCGGTCTTCGCTGACATCGACCTCCACCACGTCGCGGATCTCGGTGTCATCGGCGGTCGCGCTGACCGGCCGCTTTTGGGGCTCGTGCACCCTAAACCGCACTTTCGAGGTGTGCGGCAACAGCGCCCCGCGCCAGCGCCGCGGCCGGAAGGCACTGATCGGTGTCAGCGCCATGATATCGGCGCTCAGGGGAATGATCGGCCCATGCGCCGACAGGTTGTAGGCGGTGCTGCCGGCTGGTGTTGAAACCAGCGCGCCATCGCAAATGAGTTCGTTCATACGCACCACGCCGTCAACCTGGATTTCGAGCTTCGCCGCCTGGTAGGTCTGGCGCAGCAAAGAGACTTCGTTGATGGCGAGTGACTCCTTGACCGAGCCATCCGCGGTTTTCGCGGTCATGTGCAGCGGGTACAGGGTCACCGGCTGGGCGTTCGCCAGCCGCGCCGGCAAATCGTTGGTCTGGTAGTCGTTCATGAGAAAGCCGATGGAGCCCCGGTTCATACCGAACACCGGCACCTTGCGGTCGATATAACGGCGCAGGGTCTGCAGCACGAAGCCGTCGCCGCCCAGGGCGACGATCACGTCGGCATCCTGCGGGTCGACCACGCCGTAGGTCTTGGTCAACTCCGACAAAGCGGCCTGCGCCTCGTCGAAGTCGGCGGCGACAATGGCGACTTTGTCGGTCTTAACCGCGGTTTGGGACTCTTCGCCCGAGGGTGACACGTTCTTTGATATCCCTTGTTACGGTGACGCTGGGCTGAGCGCCGGTGAGAAGGTGTGAACGGCGGAGTATACCGTAGCCGCTGCGTTGAACCACCACCGGGTGGATAGTTGTCATTTAGTCTTCGCACGGCCAAAGTGCAGTCCGAATGCAAGGGGAGGCATGGGGCGGTAGAGTTCCATGCTGGCGGAAAGGCATGAATATGAGAGCGTTTGCGGTTTTGGCGGCGGGCATTGTTGTTATGGCGGTGGGCCTATGGTCCGGCGCCAGCCAAGCCGACGACCGCCATATCGACTATTATTATCCCGAGCCCGCGTCGCGCGAGGTCTACGAGGCCCGCGTGCCGACCCTGCAGAGCAGCGACCGGCGGCGGCGCATCGGCTTCGTCACCGTGCTCACCGCGCAGATGCTGCAAAACCCCTATCCGCCCCAGTTCGCCATTTTCGCCAAGGGGGCGGACTCGGAAAAGCTGATCGTCACCGGCTTGAGCGACAACGGCTACAACACCCTGTTCCGCGCGCGGGCGCTGTTCGCCATGCTGACGGCGATGGCCCGCTCGACACAGTTTTTTCAGGAACAGCCCAACGCCGACCGCTACACGTTTTTCGATCTCGCCAAGCTGCTCGGGTTCCAGCAGATCACCTTCACCGACGGCGACGCCTTCGCCCATCAGATCGAGCTGCGGTAGCGGCAACGGGCGCCGTTCCGGTGCGCGACGGTCGCGCCGCTCACTGCGCATTGGAGCCTGTGGCGGTCATCATGCCCCACAGCCAGTTGATCTTGTAGCGGTCGACCTTAACTGTCTCGAACCCGGCGGTTTCGATGACCGACCGGCATCGCGCGCTGTCGTAGATTGGCTGGTGGGCCCGGCTGACGACGCGCAGCAGGCGGTCGCAGATACGGCAGGCGAGGTAATCGTCGCACCAGTCGGTTATCACCAGGCGGCCGCCGGGGCGCAGAACGCGTTTGAATTCGCGCAACGCCCGGTCGGGCCGCCGGAAAAAATGAAATGCGCTGGTCGATACGACCATGTCGAACGCGCCGCCCTCGAACGGCAGGTTGTCGGCCTGGCCCTCGCACAACTGCGCCGCTGCGCCGAGTCGTGCGTTGGCGACGCTCAGCATCTCTCTCGACACGTCGACGCCGAACAGCCGCGCGCGCGGTTCCGCCGCATCGATCGATTGCAGCAGCGCGCCGGTGCCACACGCGACGTCGAGTATACGGTCGTCCGGATGCAGGTCCATTCTGCGCAGCGTTTCGCGCAGCGTGGCCGCGACATAGAACGCCCAGCGCCGGTCGTACCGCGCGGCGCGCTTGCGGTATTCGCGCACCACGGCATCTTCGGTCATCGTGCCCATGGGTCTGTATAGTAGGATTGGACGGCCGATTCAGTCCGTACAAAGGGGCAAAACCTGTCCTTTGGCATAGCCCGTCGGGCGAACCGGTCGCGAACGCGGATGGTACCGGTCGTCCGGTGCCTTGATATGCCGGCCCGGTACCGGCTGGTTGGACGCGTCGCCGCGTTGACGGTTACGGAATGTACACGACGGATCCGGAGGTCTTGCGCGCTTCCAGGTCGCGATGGGCTTGCGCGGCGTCCTTTAGGGGGTAGGTCTTGTTGATGACGACCTTGAGCTTGCCGCTCTCGACCAGATCGAACAATTCCTGTCCGACCTGGGCGAAGTCTTCGGCGCCGTCGTAATAGTAATTCATGTTTACCCGTGTGTAGATCAGCGAGCCGCGGCGCATGAGATCGAAAGGTTCGACCGGCGGAAAATTACCCGATGCGTTGCCATACGCCACCAGCATGCCGCATGGCTTGAGGCTATCGAGGCTGCCCATATAGGTCGCGGCGCCGACGCCGTCATAGACCGCGGCGACACCCTCGTCATCGGTGATGGCGCGCACCCGCGCCGGGAAGTCTTCCTTCGTATAGAGAATAACGTGGTCGCAGCCGACGGAGCGGGCGAGCTCGGCCTTTTCTTCGGTGCTGGTCGTGCCGATCACCGTGGCGCCGCGTTCCTTCGCCATCTGGCACATGAGCAAACCACATCCGCCCGCCACCGCATGGATCAAGACCGTATCGCCGGGTTGTACCGGATAGGTTCGGTGGATCAGCGCATAAGAGGTGTAGCCCTTCACCAAAAGGGCCGCAGCTGTCTCGTCGGCAACCGCATCGGGCACCGGCAGCAGGTGATCGGTGGAGAAGAGACGCGCTTCGGAATAAGAGCCCATCGCTCCGCTGCCGTAGGCGACGCGCTGACCAACCTCGAAGCCGGTCACGTTTTTGCCGACGGCTTCGATCACGCCGGCGCCGTCGCCGCCGATAATGGCCGGGAATTGCGGCACGCCGTAATTGCCGTTGCGGTGATAGACGTCGCGGTAGTTCAAGCCGGCGGCGGTGTGGCGAATGCGAACTTCGTCGGGGGCCGGATCGCCGACGTCGACATCCTCCCATTTAAGGACTCCGGGTCCGCCATATTCGTGAATGACGATTGCTTTGACCATTACGCCGTCCGGTTGCCAAGTTTCGATCGTGGGCGACGACCCTTATACATTTTTTGTTCCCGCTGCGTCGCCTGACTGTTATGCGGCGCGAGACAGCGTGAAAAGATCGGTCTCTTGCTCGCGGCCGCGGAGCTGGACCGAGCCCATTTTTTGCGCGTGATACGCATCGGGCAGGGCCACCCGGTCGAGCAATTCGCCCGAGACGAGTAGCTGGCAGTCAAGCGCCTTACATTGCTGTTCGATCCGCGCGGTCGTGTTCACCGTGTCGCCGAAGTAGGAGATTTCCTGCTTCTGGTCGCCAATTTGGCTGATGACGACCGGGCCGCAGTGGAGGCCGATCCGGAACGACGGAACGGCATCGAACTGTGTTTCATAGTCTGCCGCTTTCTTGCGCACAAAATCGGCGATGGCGAAACAGCAACGGATGGCCTCGGCGTTGTTTTCGCGGCCCTTGAGCGGCCAGGTGACGATCACCTGATCGCCCACATAGCGGTACACCTCGCCGCCATGGTTGAGAATCGGTTCGTTGAGGTCGAAAAAGAACTGAGTGATCATGCGATGGGCGCCGATATCGCCCAGGCGCTCGGCCAGCGCCGTCGAGCCGGCCAAATCCAAGAACATGAAAATTTTGTCCTCGCGCACCGGCCGGATGTATTTGCCGAGTACGAAATTCGCGAACGGCCGCACGCCGACGATGCGCACGATCTGCAGGCCTGTATGCAGCACGATGATAGCGGCGAATATGACCGGTAAGAGGCGGAGGAACTCCGGCTCGACGATAACCGACAGCTCGAACGTATTCTCGAAGACGATACTGTCGAGTATCGAAACCGAAACAGAAATCACGAGGGTTACAGCCGACTTGAGCGCGATGGCGGTTAGAAAGTGCAGACGCCGAATACCGCTCCCGTAATGGCTTTGGACGAAAAAAAGTTCGAAACCCCAGACCAATGAGCCACCGACCAGCCAATCGACACCACTCCGAAACATCAGCGCGCCGGCGCCCGTCTCGAGGTTTCTGGTTAGGAAATACGAATAGAGAACGCCGATGGCGGTCGTGATCGCCACCAAAATAACAAACAGCCGAAGTCTCGAAGTAAGTTGTTTGGACAAACCGCGCCGCTCCGTCGCCGAACCCGCGAATTGCGCCCAAGCTAACATGTTTACGCGGTTCTTGGGCGAACTGGACCTTAGCTGCCGGAAGGCTAGACGAACGACTGAGTGGGTTATCCGCCGGTCACGCTCATGTGGCGGCCGACGGCAGGCTGGTTGCGGCGGCGGTCGATGACGAAGTCGTGGCCCTTGGGCTTGCGGGTGATTGCCTCGCGGATCGCCTGTTTCAGCAATTCGTCGTCGTCGCTGGCGCGCAGCGCGTTACGCAGGTCAGCGTCGTCGTCCTGACCCAGGCACATATAGAGGGTACCGGTGCAGGTGAGGCGGACGCGGTTGCAGTCTTCGCAGAAATTATGGGTGAGCGGGGTGATGAAGCCGAGCCGCTGGCCGGTCTCGGCGACGTCGACATAACGCGCCGGCCCACCGGTGCGGTAATCGTTATCGGTCAGGGTCCAGGTTTCCGCGAGCTTGGCGCGCACCATCGACAGCGGCAGATACTGGTCGATACGCTGCTCGCCGATCTCGCCCATGGGCATGACTTCGATGAAGGTGAGGTCGAAGCCGCACTCGCCGCACCAGGTGAGCAGGCGGTCGAACTCATCGTCGTTGATGCCTTTGAGCGCAACGGTATTGATCTTCACCGCCAGCCCGGCGCGCTTGGCGGCGGCCAATCCGTCGAGCACCTGGTCGAGTTTGCCCCAGCGGGTGATCGCGGCGAACTTGTTGGAGTCCAGCGTGTCGAGCGACACGTTGATGCGCTTCACCCCGGCGTCCGCCAGTTCGTCTGCGTACTTGGCGAGTTGGGTGGCGTTCGACGTCAAAGTGAGTTCGTCAAGCGCGCCGGTTTTGAGATGACGGCCAAGGCGGTTGACCAGCCACATCACGTTCTTGCGCACCAGCGGCTCGCCGCCGGTCAGCCGCAGCTTGCGTACGCCCATATCGACAAACGCGCTGCACAGCCGGTCGAGCTCTTCGAGCGACAACACTTCGGCCTTGGGTAGGAAGGTCATGTCCTCGGCCATGCAGTACACGCAGCGCAAATCGCATCGGTCGGTCACGGAGACGCGCAGATAGCTGATCTGGCGGTCGAATGGATCGATCAGGGGGACATCACTCATGACGCAATCTCAGGGTACAGCCGGGTCCAAGCTCCTTATGTAGTACATCCGCGGCCAAAGAAGTAGGGGGCCGCCAATAAACTAGTGTATGAGCGGACCTCCGGCGCTTCGACATGTGGTCGTCAGCTTTAAACCCCCTCCCCTGGAGGGAGGGGGTAGGGGGAGGGGGATTTGGGACCTAGTGTTCCCAGGTGATCTGAGATGTTGTCCCATCACCCCCACCCAAACCCTCCCCCCTCAAGGGGGAGGGCTTTTGTCGTAGGGGGCCGCCGCGGGTTTGGGCGGATTTCGCCCTGCCCCCCGGGGGGAAGAAAAAATCGCGCATATATGCAAAAATACGCAGATTGGCTGTTTTCAGCGATTTGGAGGCCGAAGCCCGTTCCGATGAGCGATTTAATGACGACGCGCGAGGTGGCGAAATACCTGCGCATCAAAGAGCGCAAGGTCTACGACCTGGTTCGCCAGGGCAGCATTCCCTGTTCGCGCCAAGCCGGCAAGTGGCTGTTTCCCAAAGCGTTGATCGACCGTTGGGTGTTGCAGGGGGTGCGGTCGGCCGATCTGGCGCTGGGACCGGCGCCGGCGATCATCGCCGGCAGCAGCGATCCGCTGCTCGATTGGGCGGTACGCGAAAGCGGCTGCGGCCTGGCTATTTTGGCGGGCGGCAGCCTGGACGGCCTGTCGCGGGTGGCCGACGGCGAGGCGGCGGCGTGCGGCGCTCACATGCGCGACCCCGAAACCGGCACTTACAACATTCCCTGGGTGCGGCGCACCTTAAGCAGCCGCGATGTCGTGGTGATCCGCTGGGCACAGCGCGTACAAGGGCTGCTCGTCGCCGCCGGCAATCCGCTGGGGATCGCCGGCATCGCCGATCTGCGGGATGGCGCCGATAAGCCGCGGGTCGCGCAGCGTCAGGAAGGGGCGGGTAGTCAAATGCTGTTGCGCCAGCTCTTGGACGATGCGGGGATCGCGTCCGGCGACGTCGATCTGGTGTCGCCGCCGGCTCAGTCGGAAGACGATCTGGCGTTGCTGATCGCCGAAGACAAGGCAGATGCCGGAGTTGCCATCGCCACCGCGGCGCGCCAGCACCGGCTGGATTTCATTCCGTTGGCCGACGAGTATTTCGACCTGGTTGTCCGGCGGCACGATTTCTTCGAGCCGCCGCTCCAGAAGCTGCTGGCGTTTGCGCGCAGCGATGCGTTTCAAGTCCGCGCAGGCGAACTATCGGGCTACGACATCACGGATCTTGGGCAGGTGGTTTGGAACGGGGATTAGGCGTTCCGGTCTTCGGCCCGTCCGCCAGCGGCGGCGGTGGTTCGGGGGCGGGTGGCTTGCCGCGCGGACGCGGCCCGTTGGTATCCGCCCAGCCGATCACCCGGCCGCGGCGGGCGAGAACCGTGCCGGGGATTTCGATGCCGGCGCGCGCCGCGGTGTCCTGATTGATGACGATATAGGACGGCACGGCCGGTTGCAGCGGCGTGCGGGCGGCGGAGGGCTGCTCCAAAATGTCGGCGACCAAGCGGCCGATCTGCTGCCCGGTGCCGTAGGGGTCGGCGACGATTGCGGCGAGCGCGCCGCGCACCACAGTGTCTTCGTCGCTGGCGAACACCAACAGGTTCAGCGTTTCCGCCGCGCCGATGATCCGCTCGACCGGCGCGTCGGGAAAGATCCGCCGGTCGAGCAGGATCGCTGTCTCTTCCGGTGAGTAGTCTTTGATCGTGGCGGCGATAAGTTCCTTCTCGACCGAGACCGGCAATTGCTCGATGGCGATATCGATGCTGCGTGCGAACGCGGTAATCAGACGTATCGCCTCTTCGTCGGGCGGCGTGTCGGCGTTTACGGGAATCGCCACGGTCTGCACGCCGGGCGCGACTTCGCGGATCAGGGAAAGCTGGGTGTCGTAGCGCTCGGCGTTGATGATGCCGGTCATGAGACGCGTTTTGCGGTTGCGCCGCAGATCGCTGGCGGTGTCGGGTCCGATGCCGGCGACCACCAGCGGCACGCGCAGCTTCTCCGTTGCCGCGATGCGCACCGACGGTTCGGTAAAGGCGACGATCACGTCGGCGTCGGCCCGGCTGAACGCGCGGACCAGTTCCGCGGCCCGCACCGCATCGGCTTCGGCGTTTTCGAAGCGCAGGCGAACCGTATCGCCGTCGGTGAAACCGGCGCTGCGCATGGCGTCTTTCATGCCGGTATAGAGCGCATCGACCGAGGCGTCGCGGAGAATCGCGGTCACGGCGATGAACGGAAGCTTGCTGTCCTGTTCCACCGTTTGTGCCGAAGCGCCGGCAAGCGGTAGCGCGACTGCCGCTGCGGCGACGGATAAGAACAGCGATCGTAATCGGTGCGCGGACACGGCCAACATTCCTGATTTTGGTCCCAACGTACCGGGCTAATTCCAAAAGTGGCCCCGGTACCTTTCCGGGTCAATAGCCCTGATTCGGTTTACAGAATCGTATCGAAGCCCTCGAACTGCGGATGCCCGAGATACATGCCTTTATGGTCGCCGGCGCCCTTATGGGCCTGGCGGAACGCGTCCGACTGGGTCCACGCCTCGAAATCGGCGCGGCTTCGCCAGATCGTGTGGCTGGCATATAGAACGTGATCCTCGGCTTGCGGGCCCTTGAGCAGGTGAAACTCGACGAAGCCTGGCACCTCGGTCAGGCGGCTATCGCGCTCGCGCCACACGGTTTCGAACGCTTCCGTGTGATCCGGGCTTACGCGGAAACGGTTCATAGCGATAAACATAGCGGGCTCCTATCATTTCCAGGCGGAAAGCAGCCTAGTCGAGAAGAGGCTTGAGATGAAATCAACTCGCATCGGCAAATCTAGTCGGCCTGCTGGGCGCTCTTGAAGGGCTGTTGGCCGTCGATTGTAAAGCCATCGATCTCCTTTTGGCCGATAGGACCGGTTAGCCAGTCGATAAGCCTGCGCGCCGCATCGGCGTTGATGTGCCGGTGGCGCTCCGGATTGACCAGGATCACGCTGTACGGGTTTGCCATCGCCGCTTGATTGTCGACATGAACCGTTATTGTGCCCTTGTTGCCGAAATTCGCCCATGATCCGCTTTCGGTCAGCGTGTAAGCGCCGAACTGGCCGGCCACGTTTAGCGTTTGGCCCATGCCCGAACCGGACTCGCGATACCATTTGTCGGTTGCAGTCTGCGGGTCGAGGTTCGCCGCTTGCCAGAGCTTTCGCTCGGCGGTGTGGGTGCCGCTTCGATCGCCGCGGGAGATGAATGTCGCGCCGGCCGCGGCGATGCGTTGCAGCGCGGCGGCGGGGTTGGACATGCCGGCGATAGCTGCGGGATCGTCGCCCGGCCCGACGACGAGAAACCGGCTCGTCATAACGTCGAGCCGAGATGTGCCATGGCCCGCCGCGATAAAGTCTGCCTCCGCGTCGGGGTCGTGGGTGAGCACGACATCGAGATCGCCCGAGCGCGCGAGGCGTAGAATCGCACCGGAGGATTGCACGACACTGCGCACGGCGATGCCCGTATCCGCGGTGAACCGGTCGAGCAGCGGCGCCAGTAGGCCGGAATTGTCGACCGACGTCGTGGTCCCGAGAAACAGGGCATCGGCGGACAGGGTCGGCGGCGCCAACAGTGTCGCTGACAGCGCGGTAATGAGGCCCAGGGCGGTGCGTCGAAATCGTCTCATCTCGTATCTAGTCCGCGTTCGGCTTAATCCGCATTGGGTACAAAAAGTTGCTCACCATCGATGCGAAACTCAGCTATCGCACGCTGACCGTCCGGCCCGGTCAACCAATCGATGAAGGCGGTTGCTTGTTCCATTTTCACGTGGGGGTGCCGCTCCGGATTGACCAGAAGCACGCCATACTGATTGAACAAACGGGGATCGCCTTCGACGATGATGGTGAGCTGGCCGCGGTTGCTAAAACTCAGCCACGTACCCCGGTCGGTGAGGGTATACGCATCGAGGCTGGAGGTCGTGTTGAGCGTGGCGCCCATGCCGGCGCCGGTCTGCTTATACCAAGTGCCACTCGCGCCGCGCGGATCGAGTGGCAGCGCTTGCCAGAGGCGCATCTCGGCACGGTGTGTGCCGCTATCGTCACCCCGCGAGATGAACGAATGGCCGCCCGCCGCGATTTGCCGCAACGCCGCTGGCGCGTCGTCGGTGCCGCGCACGCGGGCCGGGTCCTCGCGCGGCCCGACGATGACAAAGTCGTTGAACATGACGTTGCGGCGGAAGGGGGCGTAGCCGCGGGCCACGAAGTCTTCCTCCGCGTCGCGTGCGTGCACCAGGAGAACATCGGCGTCACCCGCTTGCCCGAGCCGCAGCGCCGCGCCGGTGCCCACCGCGACCACACGCACATCGACGCCGCTGGCGGCGGTAAACGCCGGCAGGATGTGGCGGAACAGACCCGAATTTTCGGTCGAGGTTGTCGACGCCAGCGTAATGAAGTTCTGCTGCGCGATTGCTGGTGTTGCCAGCAGACAGAAGGCCATCGCCGCCACGTAGCGGAACAAGGTCACCATAGAAGCTCCCCAGCAATGAAGGCGCGCGCGGCATCGCTTGCCGGCGCGTCGAAAAAGGCGTCGGCAGATTGATGTTCGACCAGCCGGCCATGGTGCAGGAACAGCACTTCGTCCGCCACGCGCCGGGCCTGCGTCAGATCGTGGGTCGTCATGATGATCTTGGTGCCCGCGGCGTGGAAGCCGTTGATCAAGGTTTCGATGGCGCGCGTCGCTGTGGGGTCGAGGTTGGCGGTGGGTTCGTCGAGGAAGAGGACCTGCGGCGTCGTTGCCCAGGCCCGCGCCAACGCCAGCCGTTGCTGTTCGCCGCCGGACAGCACGCGTGCCGGGCGGCCGGCCAAAGCCGACAAGCCGGTCTGCGCCAAAGCCGCGTCGATTCGCACACCGCGGTCGCGCCGCGGAACGCCGCGCAGCTTGAGCGCATGGTCAATGTTGGCGCGCGCCGAGCGCCGTAGCAGCACCGGGCGCTGGAACACCATGGCCTGGTGGCGCCGGTAGCGGTCCGGGTCGGCGTTCACATCGCCGCGCCAGCGGATGCTGCCCATGGTCGGCGTCAATAAGCCATGCAGCAGACGGAGCGTCAGGCTCTTACCGGCTCCGTTGGGGCCCAAAACGACGGTGCGCGTGCCCGACTTCAGGGTGAAATCGATGTCGTGCAGAAATCGTTGCCCGCCGGTCTCGTAGACGAGGCCCTCGACATGGAGGGGCAGAATATCGGTTGGTCCCGTCATGCGATGGCCGAGCGGCGCACGGCGGCGGTGCGAATGAGTTGGGAGGCGGCGTTGACCGCTAACGCCAGGGTCAGCAGCACGATCCCGAGGCCCAGCGCCATGGCGAGGTTGCCCTTGCTTGATTCGAGCGCGATCGCTGTCGTCATCACGCGCGTCACGCTTTCGATGTTGCCGCCGACGATCATGACCGCGCCGACCTCGGCGATGGCGCGGCCGAACCCGGCGAGGATGGCGGTCACCAGAGAGAACCGGCCGTCCCATAACAGGGTCGCGATAATGTCGGTCCGGCTGGCGTTCAGGGACCGGAGGTGCTCGCCATATTCGCCCCAGAGGTCTTCGACCGCTTGGCGGGTCAGAGCCGCGATAATCGGCGTGACCAGAATAGTCTGGGCGATAATCATCGCAGTCGGGGTGAACAATAGCCCGAGCACGCCGAACGGGCCGCTGCGCGACAATAAGAGGAATACGATCAACCCGACCACGACCGGCGGCAGGCCCATCAGCGTGTTGAGCGCGGTGACGGCGGCGCCGCGTCCCGGAAACCGGGTCAGCGCCAGATAAGCGCCGAGTGGAAAACCGATGGCGCAGGCAATCAGCACGGCCGACAGGCTGACTCGCAGCGACAAAGCGACAATGCCGAGAAACTCGGCATCGAAACTAGTCAGAAGCTGGCCCGCGGCGAGCAGCGCTTCGCCGAATTCGCTCACGAAAGGCCTCTGACATGCGTTTTAGGTGTGTAAATATGCATATTTTACTTAAAAAATTGAGATGCGTAGAATAAGCACTAGATAGCATTTCAAAGGTGTCTGTCGAGCGAATTGTGCCGCTCCATCTGCGGGTTAGGTTCAATCCCGGCGGCAACTGCTCTAATTTGGGGCGGTGCGATCGATACCGGAGGTAATCCATGGCCGCGCAGGTGGTTAGGCCAGATCCCGACAACCCCCGTTTGACCGAACGGGTGGCGGGGATCGACGAGCATGGTGGCCGCGTCGAGGCTTCGGTTGTCGTCGAGCGCCCGTTGACCCTGTTTCTCAACGGGCAGGAGATCGTCACCATGATGACGGTCGGCGACTATCCCGAGTATCTCGCGGTCGGCTATTTAGCTAATCAGAACATGCTGTTGCCCGACGATGTGATCGTCGAGGTTGAGCATGACGACGATTTGGACGTGGTCGTCGTGCGCACCGAGCGGCAGACCGATTACGAAGCGAAGCTCAAGAAAAAAACCCTCACGAGCGGCTGCGCCCAAGGCACCGTGTTCGGCGACTTGATGGAGAGCTTCGAGGACGTTTCGCTGAACAGCGACGCGATCCTCAAAACGTCTTGGCTCTATTCGCTGATGAAAGACATCAACACCATGCCGAGCCTTTATCTGGCGGCCGGGGCCATCCATGGCTGCGTGTTGTGCGAGCAGGACCGGCCCCTCCTTTATATGGAGGATGTGGGGCGCCACAACGCGGTCGATAAGATTGCTGGTTATTTGCGCCTCAACGGCATGAAAACGGACGACAAGATTTTCTACACCACCGGCCGCCTGACGTCGGAAATGGTGATCAAGACCGTCCAGATGGGAATCCCGATCCTGGTGTCGCGCTCGGGCTTCACTGCGTGGGGCGTCGATCTCGCCCGCCAGGCGGGGCTGACCCTGATCGGCCGCGCGCGGGGTCACCGGTTCCTCGCATTGGCCGGCGAGGAGCGCATTGTCTTCGATGCTGAACCGCAAGGCGGACGCTCGGCCTCCGAGGACGCGGCTTGAACGCAATTGCGATGGGGCCAGTCGTTGGCGTTCTTCTCGCCGGGGGCCAGTCGCGGCGCATGGGGGGCGGCGACAAGTGCCTGCGTCTTTTGGGCGGCCGATCTATTCTCGAACGAACCATCGAGCGCGCCGCGCCCCAGGTCGACCGGCTAGTGATCAATGCCAACGGCGACCCCGAGCGGTTCGCCGCCTTCGGTGTTCCGGTGGCTGGTGATACGGTCGACGGTTTTGCCGGGCCACTCGCCGGCGTGTTGACGGGCATGGAATGGGCGGCGGCTAACGTTCCCGGTTGTGAGTGGATCGCAACCTTCGCCACCGACGCGCCGTTTCTGCCGGCCGATTTGGTCGACCGGCTGGTGCAAGCCCTTCGCGAGGGTGGGGCGGACATGGCGTGCGCCGCCAGCAACGGCCGCCACCACCCGGTTTTCGGCCTGTGGCCGGTCGCGCTCGCCGCCGATTTGCGCCACGCCCTAGTCGATCTCGGGGTGCGGAAAGTCGACGATTGGACGCAGAGTTATAAACGGATCGAGGTGGAATTTTCCGGCGGTTCCGTCGATCCGTTCTTCAATGTGAACCGGCCCGAAGACTTGGCGGCAGCGGAAGAGATCTTAACCGATTAGAATGTCTCTAATTCGCTTGCTGGTATTGTTTGACTCTCGTTTCTAAACGCTCTTAAATCCCGCCCTTCAAAGAACGGCGCGAGGCCGGGAGGCCAGCGCGCCGCACGCCGCGGAGCAACACATGACCTGGCGGTGTGTATGACGGCCCGAGGGAGGGGAGGAGAGACGGGAGCAGCGTTCGGAAAACCTTGCGTAACGTACTTTCCGGCCGGGCAGGAGCCAATTCAATGGACCGCCCGCTCTTAAAATTTGCACCCGAAAAGCTCTAGAAGGGGTCCGGCTGTGAGAACGGCCGGACCTTTTCGCTTTTGCGGTATTCCTCACCCTTCGAGACGCGATCTCCGATCGCTCCTCAGGATGAGGAATTTTCTAAATCAGCCTCATACTGAGGAGGCGCACAGCGCCGTCTCGAAGTACGAGGCTGCGTACTACCCGATCTCGCGGAGGTTTCCCTCGTCATCGACTTCGAGCCCGGTTTCGCGCGCGCGTTCGACGACGCTAGGGTGCCAGGCGACATGGCCCGCGTCGGGGCCGCCGACGATCGCCAGCATCAGCGCGTCGGCCTCGCCGGAAATCAGGCGGAAGCCGCGATAGATGCCGATCGGCACGTTGACGATATCGAGAGGGTTGAGCGTCACCGAGCGCTCTTCCTCGCCCTCAAGCCAGATCACTTCCCACGTGCCTTTCATGGGTATGAAGACTTCCTCGGTCTGGTGAGAATGAAGGGCCGCGCCCGAACCGCTGCCTTCCTTGGCGCGGTTGTAGACCAGCGAAAATCCATGAGCCATACCGAGATGGGGGTCCAGCGCGGGGTCGTCCATGTTCTCGGTCACGTTCATGCCGATGACGTTGCAGATCTCGCGCTCGTGGCCGGGGATGCGCTGGTCGATATAGGCGAGGTCGGAACCGCGCACGTCCTTTTCACGGACGACATATTTGCTTTCCATCTCGGCGACTGAAATTTTTGGCACGTCCATCACCTCTTCTCCCTTTTTATTATGGCTTACGCTATCCGGTCACTCAGTCGGCATTCTCCACCTTGGCCGCGCAGAACTTGAACTCGGGGATTTTACCCCACGGATCGAGCTGCGGATTGGTCAGCAGGTTGGCCGCGGCCTCGGCGAAACAGAACGGGATGAACACCATACCTTCCGGCACGTCGCGGTCGGCGCGTGCCGCCAGTTCGATGGTGCCACGGCGGGTGGCGACCCGAACGGTGTTGCCCGGTTCGACGGCGAGGCGGCGCAGCTCGCGCGGATGCAGCGTGGCGACCGCCTCGGGTTCGAGATGGTCGAGCACGGTGGCGCGGCGGGTAATCGCGCCGGTGTGCCAGTGCTCGAGCATGCGCCCGGTGGTCAACACCATCGGGTAGTCGTCGTCGGGCAGTTCATCGGGCGGCAGCACGTCGGCGGGCACGAACTTGCCGCGGCCAGAGGGGGTGGGGAAACCGCTGGCGAACATTATTTCGGTGCCTGGCTGGTCTTCTGCGTCGCAGGGGTAGGTCACGGAGTCCTCGCGCAGCAGACGCTCCCAGGTGATGCCGTCGATCGAATGCATCGCCTGTCGCAGTTCCTCGAACACCGCATCGACGCCCGCGTACGACCAGCCCAGGCCTAGCCGCTGGGCGATCTCCTGAATGATCCACCAGTCCTGCCGCACGTCGCCGGGCAGGGGCAGGGCCGGCCGGCCGAGTTGTACCTGTCGGTTGGTATTGGTGACGGTGCCGGATTTTTCAGGCCAGGCCGAGGCCGGCAGAATGACGTCGGCGTGGACCGCGGTCTCGGTGAGAAAAATCTCCTGCACGACGAGATGATCGAGGCTGGCCAGCCCCTGGCGTGCATGGTGCTGGTCGGGGTCGGACATCGCCGGGTTTTCGCCCATGATGTACATGGCGCGGATTTGCCCTTCGCGCGCCGCGTCCATGATTTCGACCACTGTAAGGCCGGCATGGGGATCGAGGCCTTCGACGCCCCAGAGAGTTTCGAAACGGGCGCGCGCTTCCGGGTCGGCCACCGACTGGTAGTCGGGATAGACCATCGGGATAAGGCCGGCGTCGGACGCGCCCTGCACATTGTTCTGGCCGCGCAGCGGGTGCAGGCCGGTGCCGGGACGGCCCACCTGGCCGGTAAGCAATGACAGAGAGATCAGACACCTGGCGTTGTCGGTGCCATGCACATGCTGGGAAATACCCATGCCCCAGAAAATGATCGAACGCTCAGCGGTGGCGTAAGTGCGCGCGACGGTGCGGATGATCTCGGCGTCGATACCGCACACCTCGGCCATTTTCTCAGGCGGGAAGTTGGCGACCTTTTCCTTCAGTGCCTCGAAGTCTTCGGTGTAGCCGGCGATGTACTGCTCGTCGGCCAACCCTTCGTCGAGGATCGTGTGCATCATGGCGTTGAGCAGCGCCACATCGGTGCCCGGCTTGAACTGAAGGAAGTGGTCGGCGTGGCGGGTCAGCGCGTAGCCGCGCGGGTCCATCACGATCAGTTTCGCCCCCCGCTTGGCGGCCTGCTTAAGATAGGTCGCCGCCACCGGGTGATTTTCGGTCGGCCGCGCGCCGATGACGATGATGCAATCGGAATCCTCCGCCGCGGTGAACGGCGCGGTCACGGCACCCGATCCGATGGTTTCCATCAGCGCCGCCACCGACGAGGCGTGGCACAGCCGTGTGCAGTGATCCACGTTGTTGGTCTTGAACGCGGTGCGGATGAGCTTTTGGAACAGATAGGCTTCCTCGTTGGAGCCTTTTGCCGAGCCGAACCCGGCGATGGCGTGACCGCTGTGATCGTCGGCGGCCTTGCGCAGTCCCTTGGCGGCGGCGTCGAGCGCTTCCTCCCACGTCGCCTCGCGGAAATGGCTCGACGGGTCGGCGGGGTCGACCTCGTCGTCCCAGCGTTTGCCGACGCCTTCCTTGCGGATCAGCGGCGTGGTCAGCCGGTGCGGATGGTTCACATAGTCGAAACCGAAGCGGCCTTTGACGCAAAGCCGGTTTTCGTTCGCCGGGCCGCTGCGGCCGTCGACCTTGACGATCTGGTCGTCCTTGATGTGGTAGGTCAGCAGGCAGCCGACCCCGCAATAGGGACACACGCTGTCGACAGTGCGGTCGGCGACGGTGTTGCCGACGCCGTCTTCATCGACCATGGTCGCCGGCAGCAGCGCGCCGGTCGGGCAGGCCTGCACGCACTCGCCGCACGCCACGCAGGTCGACTGGCCCATGGGGTCGTCGAAGTCGAAAACGATCTTGGCATCGGCGCCGCGTCCGGCCATGCCGATCACATCGTTGACCTGCACTTCCCGGCAGGCGCGGACACATAGATTGCAGTGGATGCAGGCGTCGAGGTTGACCGCCATCGCCGGATGGCTGGCGTCGGGCTCGGGCGCAGCGCGCGCGGGCAGGCGGCTTTGCGCCACACCCATGCGGTCGGCCCATTGCCAGAGTTTGGAATTGGGATCGTGGGCCACCTCGCGCGCCGGCTGATCGGCAACCAGCAGCTCCATCACCATGTTGCGGGCGGCTTTGGCGCGTTCGGCCTCGGTCTCCACCACCATCCCGTCTTCGGGCTTGCGCAGGCACGAGGCGGCCAAAGGCCGCTCGCCCTCGATATGGACCATGCACGCGCGGCAGTTGCCGTCGGGCCGGTAGCCCGGCTCGGGTGTGTAGCACAGATGGGGTATCTCGACGCCCTCGCGCTGGGCGACCTGCCAGATGGTTTCGCCCGGCGCGGCGGCTACGGTTTTGCCGTCGAGGGTGAACTTAATTTGTTTGTCCGTCATGGCACCCCTAGCGTGCCGCGCGGGCGGGCTCCGTGTCTAGGGGTTAGCGCGCCTCGATCAACTCCACTTCGAACAGCAGGGTCGCATTGGGGGGAATCACACCGCCGGCGCCTTGCCGGCCATAGCCTAGCTCGGGCGGAATGATCAGCGTGCGCTTGCCGCCGGGGCGCATGCCGGCCACGCCTTCGTCCCAGCCGCGGATGACCCGCCCGGCGCCGAGCGGGAAGGCGAATGGCTGGCCGCGGTCCAGCGAACTGTCGAACTTGTCGCCCTTCTCGCCGTTGATATAAAGCCAGCCGGTATAGTGGACGGTAGCCCGCTGACCCGCCTTCGCAGCTTCGCCGCTGCCGACTTCGGTATCGATGTAGCTGAGGCCGCTGTCGGTGGTGATCGTCTCTTGGGCGTCGGCCATGGGTGTTCCTCCTAGTGATCCGGCGAACACCGCCACGGCGAGTCCGGCGAAGAGCCGCTTTAGGCGACGGCGATGAGCTTCAAACATTGCGGATAAGGTCCTTGTTTCGGTTTCGGCACATAGATTCGACGTATTGATTCGACGGGGGCGAACTTAAGCAGACGACCTTAGCCTGCCAAATGAATTCGCTGTGTTGACTGCCGTCAAAACGCCGGACGCCAAGGCCTTACCGCGTGCCGGTTCGGCATACAACCCCATGGCATTGGTTTGCCGGAGGAAACCGAACCGTTCGTAGAAGCCTTCCTTACCCTGCACCGAGGTGAGGAAAATCCGCTCGACCGGCAGTTTCGTGAGCAGCGCCTTCACCATCTGGCGGCCGACCCCGCAGCCCTGATGCTCGGGCGCGACCACCACGTCGAAAATCGTCGCGTAGTAGACGCCGTCGGATAGAGCGCGGGCGGCGCCGACCAGCTCGCCATTATGGTGCGCAAACACGGCGGCATAGCTATCGCGGAAGGCCGTCGCCAGCTCATAGGGTTTGCGCTCGAACAACGGCGCGCGCGCCATAATATCGGCGAGCCGCCACCAGTCGATGTGGGTGAAGTCGTGGGTTATGTCGTACGTGCTCATGGCTCGGGTTCCTACGTGTTTGGTTCGGTAGGGAGCCGGTACCGAGCACGAAAAAACCGCCGTGCAAGGTGCCGGCGGTTTGCGATCTACTGTGATTTTTCGATGGCCGTTACATTAGCCACCACGCAGCATCGAGCCCGCCCGCTCGCCCCATCGCGGGGCGCGGTTGGTGAGATTTACGTGTTTGTTAGCTCGATACGTCATAGCGGGCGCGCTTGTAGGTTAAGGGCTACACCATGTCAAGCAAATGTATCTTGCCAAAGGGTTAACCGGGTTTGCGTTTGAGAAATTTGAGACCCGACCAGTCGCCGTCTAGCGCGCAGATTTTCACATCGACCCAGCCGGTCGGCAGAAGGACTTCGCGGATGTCGTTCTCGGTTAGGTCGACGAACAAGTTCGATGATTTTTTCGGCCACGAGACCCATAGCATCCCGCCCGGGGCAAGTGCGTTCAACGCAGACAGGGCGTTTTCTTTCAACACCTCCGCCGTCGCACAGAAGAGGTGCGCGGCGTCGTAAGCGCCATCGGCCGCAGCGGCGCTATCGGCGTGGGTGAAGTGCACGTCTTCCGCGCCGGCCACGAGTGTCTCGAAATGATCGGGGCCTGCGATAACCAGGCAGGACATATTGGGCTTGAGTCCGAGTTTCTGGAACAGCGGTTTGCCTGAGTAGCCTTGTGACTGCGTCGTCATCCCAACCTTCCTCCCGCCATTGACGGGCCCCGCACCGTCATGAATTCTCTCCCCGCAGTCCAGCATCTGGGGAAGAGATGAAGATGGCAAGCACTGCCGACTATTTACCGGGCGATCCGCGCTATGGATTAAGCGACGAGGAGCTCAAGGATTATTACCGCGTCAAACCGGCCGAATGGGCGATCTATTGCTGGGACAAGGTAGAGACGCTCGAAGCGCGCGGCACCTTTCTGCAACAGCAGCGGCTGTATATGGCCGAGCTGGGTGAGCGGGTGATTGGCTACGGCCACGCGATTTCCGACGATAGTCTGCATACGCTGGGCACAACCTTTTTCGTCCAGCTCGACGACCGGGCGGCGGTCGACCGGTTCCTCGCCGAGGAACCGCTCAATCGGGAGGGAGTGTATGACGCCATCGAGGTCCACCGCTGGTCGAACAGCTTTCAAAAACGCCAGGCCGATTATCAGCGCAAGGGCCTGCAACAGTTTCTATGCACCGGGTCCAAGATCGACGACACCGCCACCTTGCTCGCCAATCACCGCAACGACCACGAGAAATACTTCGACAGCTATGCCGACAGTTTCATCTTCCGCGGGCCGCTCCGCTCCGCCGACGGCATCGAAAATATCGGCACCGCGTTGCTGTTGGAGCTGCCCAACCGTGCAGCGGCGGAAGACTTCTGGAACAACGAACCGTTTGTGAGAAACAACGGCTACAAGGAAGACTCACAAATCTACCGCTGGGTCTTCGGCGACTAGAGCACGCCGTTGTGACAGCTCGCATAGATTGAATAGTTGGCGGCAATCGGCATTGTTCGCTACCCTCTAGAATGGCTGTTTCCTAAGGGGTAAGCGGGTGACTCTTCCAAACCGATATCGTGCACTGCTGACAACGCGTTTCACGCGGGCATTGATCCTATCGGCAGCGGCGGTGCTCACGGCTTGCGAGATGGCATCGCCGGCACAGCGGGCCGGTATTGCAGGCGAGTTTACCGTCAATGTTCCTGACGAGCCGGGCTTCACGCGTGTCCGAGTGACCGATCTCGCGTCGGATATTCCGAAAGCGATCGATAAGCCCGACAAAACGCTTCTGTTTATTTTCAATCACGGAACGAGGTCCAGCCAAATCTGGCAGACCTGTAAGCCCGAAACGCGCCCCAACGTTACGACACAGCTCATCACCAATGGCGAAAAGCTGTTCGGTGCGGAGGCGAAATCCTTCGAGTACGCGCTCTACTATTTATGTTCGACGGTTACCGGCGGGAACAATCTGATACGCAAGCGTAGCAGCGAAATTCTTGAAGTTATCGACCAGTTCCGCGCCGCTGGGATTCCGTCGAAGCATATATTTCTGGTTGGCCATTCGGGTGGCGCGAGTTCGGCATTGGTTGCCGCGGTGCGTGCGCCCGAAAAGGTAAACGCCGTTATCGCCAGTGCGCCGGGGTATGGTTACGCGCATTTGGGTGCACAGGGAGATGCATTTACCGAGGTCAAGGACATCAAGCGGCAGTGGCAGACCGAAACATCCGTCAACGATCGTTTGGATGCATTGGTGTTCGCCTACGCCGACGACCGTTTTTCCCCGCCCGCGGACATGGAATTCCTTGAACGGCTAGAGGGTGTGGAATTGGTGAGTGTCCCCCCCGGGGAAAGCTCCTGCCGGGGGGCGGTGCCCCATGCGTTTTTCTTTACCACCTGCCTCTCTTTGTATGAGGCGACGATATTCGGCTATCTACGCCAACGCCTGCGCTAGCGCGTCTCGTCGGGAAAGTACTTGAAGACGCAGTCCATCGGGTTAGGTGCCGCCTGGCCGAGGCCGCAGATCGACGCGTCGCGCATGGTTTGCGACAGTTCGGTCAGTAAGCCTTCGTCCCACGTTTCGGCCTGCATCAGCTTCACCGCCTTCTCGGTACCGACGCGGCATGGCGTGCACTGGCCGCAGCTCTCATCCTCGAAGAATCGCATCAGGTTAAGCGCGGCGTCGCGAACGCTGTCCTGATCCGACAGGATGACGACGGCCGCCGAGCCAATGAAGCAGCCATGTTCTTCCAGGGTGCCGAAGTCGAGCGGGATATCGGCCATCGCGGCAGGCAGGATGCCGCCCGAGGCGCCACCGGGCAGGTAGGCCTTAAAGGTATGGCCGTCTTCCATCCCGCCGGCGAACTCATCGATCAGTTCGCGTACGGTGACGCCGGCGGGCGCGATCTTGACGCCCGGCTCCTTAACGCGGCCGGAAACCGAGAAGGCGCGCAGGCCGCTGCGGTCTCGGCGGCCGTTGCCGCGATACCAGTTCGCGCCTTTGTCGAGGATCTCGCGGATCCAATAGAGGGTCTCCACGTTGTGCACCAAGGTCGGCTGGCCGAATAGTCCAACTTGCGCGACGTAGGGCGGGCGATGACGGGGCAGGCCACGCTTGCCCTCGATCGATTCGATCATCGCGCTTTCTTCGCCGCAGATGTACGCGCCCGCGCCGCGGCGCAGCACGATCTGGTGGGGCTGGATCAGACCGGCGGCTTCCAGCGCGGCAATCTCGGTGCGCAATATTTTATGCGCGGTGGGGTATTCGTCGCGCAGGTAGATATAGATGGTGTCGGCGCCGACGGCCCACGCCGCGATCAGCGCGCCCTCGAGCACCTTATGGGGCGCTGTCTCCAGAAAATGGCGGTCTTTGAACGTGCCAGGCTCGCCTTCGTCGGCATTGACCGCGAGGAGGCGCGGCCCCGGTTCGCTGCGGACGAACGACCATTTGCGCGCTGCTGGGAACCCCGCGCCGCCCATGCCGCGCAGTCCGGCGTCCATGATCTCTTTCTCGGTATCGGGTGCATTGCGCGTGCCGTCGACGCATTGCTCGTAGATTGCGTAGCCGCCGTCTGACCGGGTGGCGGCGAGGTCCGGGTAGTCTGGAACGAGGGGTTCGGTATCACCGGCGGCAGCGGAGTTGGTAATCGTGTCGGCGGTCGCCCGGTCGATATGGCGGTGGCCGACTTCGGCGACCGGCGCGCAGTCGCATCGTCCCATGCAGGGCGCGCGAACAAGGCGCACACCAGGCGGTGGTTGGCTAGCCAGCACTTGGCGCAGCTCCTCGCCGCCGGCCAGCGCGCATGGCAGGCTGTCGCAAACCCGTACCGTGATTTCGGGTGGGGCGGTATTGTCGTCACCAACCGTCACATCGAAATGCGCATAGAAGGTGGCGACTTCGAAAACCTCTGCAAGCGCTAGACCCATCAGCTCGGCGAGTGCGGCCAGGTGGGTGCCGGACAGGCACCCATACCGATCTTGGATGACATGCAGATACTCGATGAGTTCGCTGCGTTGCAGCGGGTCGGTTGCGAGCAAGGCGCGAATTTCCTCGACCGCGTCGGGCTGCGCCTGCCGGCCTTTGGGAAAAGGAACCGCGCGGCGGCGGCCGCTGCCGGGATGGTGGAACTTGCGAACCTCAGCCATGACCTTCGCCGTAGTTGTCGTCTGCCATCAGTTCCAGTGTCACCACGCCGATATCGATGGTTTGCTTGCCGGCATGCTCGAAATTCACCGTCACGCGGTTGCCGATGGCGGATTGCACCATGCCGATACCCCAATCGGGCTGACCGGGATGGCGGACAATGACACCGGGGGCAAAACTTTGCGACATGGCAGCGTGCGGTAACAGGGAAGTAAGTATTTATCGCCGAATCGCATTAGATTGGTCCGTGTCCCTTTGGTCAACCAGAGGGGCGAAGGCGTCTGAACGATCTGGGGTGGGGGCATGAGCCCGACAATCGAATTGCGCGTTGCCGAGTTGCTGGCATCGCGGCTCTGTCATGACATGGTGAGCCCGGTCGGCGCGGTGAAAACCGGTGTCGAGTTGTTCACCGAGTTCGGCGACGACCCCGATGGTGAAACTATGGGGCTGATAAGCCAAAGTGCGCTGCAGGCATCGAACAAATTACAATTCTTTCGTCTCGCCTACGGTTCGGCGGGAACGTCCGCTTCCGGTATTAGCGTGGCCGACGCGATGGGGCTGATTGAATCGGTGTGTGGCAACCAGCGGACGACGGTCGAGCGCGATGCGCTCGACACGCAACCGCCTAAGGGTGCGATCAAAATCATGCTTAATGCGGCAATGCTGGCCAGCGACTGCTTGCCGCGCGGCGGCAAGCTAAAAATCGGTTCGAGCAAGGAGGGCGGCGACGGCTACACCGTCCGCGTCGCCGCTATCGGAGAACGCGCCGGTCTCGACGACGAGTTGTCGGCCGCGCTGTCGGGCGAGGTTCCGTCCGAGGATCTTACACCGCGCTCGGCCCACGCGTTCTACACATCGGTCTTGGCCCGTGGCCTCGACGGCGGGTTGGCGGTCGAAACCGCCCAGCCCGACGAGATCGTGTTTCGGTTCGACCTGCCGAACACGGCCGCGTAAAAAAAGCCGGCGTCGGGCGCCGGCTTTTTCTGTTCGATAGCTGGGTTGGTTAGGCGGCTTGCGCCGAATTTTGATCGGTCGGGTCGGCGACCGGGTTGCGCAATACATAGCCGCGTCCCCAAACGGTCTCGATGTAGACCTCGCCGTCGGAAGCCTGCGACAGCTTCTTGCGTAGCTTGCAGACGAAGACGTCGATGATTTTCAGCTCGGGCTCGTCCATGCCGCCATAGAGATGGTTGAGGAACATCTCTTTGGTGAGCGTCGTTCCCTTGCGCAGCGAGAGCAATTCGAGAATGCCGTATTCCTTGCCGGTCAGGTGAACCGGCTTGCCGTCGACTTCCACCGTGCGGGCGTCGAGGTT
This sequence comes from Alphaproteobacteria bacterium, assembly GCA_965267185.1. Classification (GTDB taxonomy): domain Bacteria; phylum Pseudomonadota; class Alphaproteobacteria; order UBA6615; family UBA6615. The sequence goes on from OZ253937.1 coordinate 523,403, forward strand.
GACTTCGAGCTTACCGGTTTTGATGACGGAGTCGGCATGGCCCTTGGAGCGGCGTACGATCGCCTGCACCCGGGCGATTAGCTCGCGCTTATCGAACGGCTTGGTCAGGTAGTCGTCGGCGCCGACGCCCAAACCCTTAATCTTGTTATCGGGTTCGTTAAGGCCGGACAGGATTAGAATGGGGGTCTCGACGCGCGCTTCGCGTAACCGGCGGACTACTTCGTAGCCGTCGATATCGGGCAGCATGAGGTCGAGGACCATGATGTCGTAGTCGTAAAGCTTGCCAATTTCCAGGCCGTCTTCGCCCAGGTCGGTCGTATCGCAGATGTAGCCTTCGGATTTAAGCATCAATTGAATGCTTTGCGCCGTTGCTGAATCGTCTTCGATAAGCAGGATGCGCATACTATTACTCCGATTGTTATTAGTGACCCCGAATGTCTCGCCGGGAGGTCTTGGTAATCATCCTTAACAAGATAGCCCCGAGTTGGTTAACAAATTCTTTCTCTAAATTCACTTTTGTTGCCGCAAGCGAGTTTCTCTTTACCTAGTCTTAAATACGCAAACTCTAGAATGTCCATGACTTCAGGGTGTTAGCACAAGCCGCGGTACTGCTGCGGCGGCTCAAATTGCGGGTCTAAATTAAGTTTTGATGGTTAATATTTCGAACGTCCGGGCCAATCTCGACCGTATTCCGGAGCATTTTTTCTATGGTCGGGTCACGGCCGTGCAGGGATTGATGGTCGAAGTGGGCGGCGTGCAACGCGCTGTCTCGGTCGGTGGGCGTTGTCACTTGAAGGCCCGCGACGGCAAGGACGTGGTTTGCGAAATCATCGGATTCCGTAACGACCGGGCGCTGGTCATGCCGTTCGGGTCGCTCGATGGGGTCGGCATCGGCTCCAAGGCCGAACTCGCCGACGCCGCGCCGGTGATCTATCCCGATGCCGGCTGGCTCGGGCGGGTCGTCAACGCGATGGGCGAGCCGATCGATGGCGGGCCGCCGCTGCCAATTGGGCTGGCGCCGTATCTGCTGCGCGGCAGTCCGCCGCCGGCGCATCAGCGCCGCCGGGTCGGCGGTAAGCTCGATTTGGGTGTGCGGGCTCTCAACACCCTGCTGACCTGCTGCCAAGGCCAGCGGATGGGCATCTTTGCGGGCTCGGGTGTCGGCAAGTCCATCTTGCTGTCGATGCTGTCGCGCTACACCGCCTCCGACGTCAACGTGATCGGGCTGATCGGCGAGCGCGGCCGCGAAGTTCAGGAATTCATCGAAAACAATCTGGGCGAGGAGGGGCTGCGCCGTAGCGTTATTGTCGTGGCGACCTCCGATGAACCGCCGCTCATGCGCCGGCAGGCGGCCTATATGACGTTGGCGCTCTCCGAGTATTTCCGCGATGGCGGCCATGAAGTGTTGTGCCTGATGGATAGTGTGACGCGGTTTGCCCAGGCGCAACGCGAGATCGGGTTGAGCGCGGGCGAACCGCCGGCCTCCAAGGGCTATACCCCAACGGTGTTTGCCGAACTGCCCAAACTGCTCGAACGCGCCGGCCCGGGCATCGAGGGAACCGGCAATATCACCGGGCTATTTACCGTTCTGGTGGAAGGCGACGATCACAACGAGCCGGTGGCTGACGCGGTGCGCGCCACGCTCGACGGCCATATCGTGCTCGAACGCGCGATCGCAGAGCGCGGCCGTTACCCGGCCGTGAATATCCTCAAATCGATTTCGCGGACCATGCCCGATTGCAATAGCCCGCACGAGAATGAGCTGGTCTCGCGGGTCCGGTCGCTGTTGGCGCGCTACGAAGACATGGCCGAGATGATCCGGCTCGGCGCGTACCGCGAGGGAACCGATCCTGGGGTCGACGAAGCGGTGCACTACTATCCGGCGCTCGAGGCGTTCCTGAGCCAGCCGATCGACGAGCGGTCGTCGCTCGCGGAGGGTTATCAGGCGTTGGCTGAAATTATCGACGCGAACGAGGGCGAGGATGCGCCGCCGGAGGCCGCCGGTGAGGTTCTCGCCGGTGATGTTTTGACGCCGGTGGTGGCGGCACCGCTCCCGACAACGGCGGCAGCCCCGGACACAACGGCGGATAATGACGGGTCATAGCCGTGAAATCTCTTCTCACGCTTATCCGCCTCAAACAGCAGCACCTCGACGAAAAACGCCTTGCCTTAACCCGGTTGGAAGAGGAGATGGCGACAGTCAAATCAATGATCGACAACATCGACATCGAAATGGCCTGCGAATCCGAGGCCGCGCGGGGCGATGCGGACAAGGCCTTCGGGTATGGCAGCTATCTGGCCGGCGCGCGGGCGCGGCGCGCTGGGCTTGAAGAGCGGACGGAGCAAGTCCGCGAATTGATGGTGGCTGCCAGCGACGAGGTCGCGGAGGCGTTTCGCGAGATGAAGCGGTTCGAGCTGGCACAGACACTCGCAGAACAGCGCGCCGCCGAAGAGGTTGCGCGGCAGGAGCAGGCGACCTTGGACGATGTGGCTCTGACGGGATACCGGCGGGCGAAGGCGTCGGACCTGCGCGACTGATTTGAGCAGATCTTAGGCGTATACGCCGACGGCGTGATCGGAGAGCTGCTCGACCGGGTCCACCGCGAAGTGCGACTGCACTTGGAAGTTTATCTGTCCCTGTACGTTGAATTCCTCGTTGGCCTTGGCAAAGAGTTCGGCAATTTCCTCCTGCATTTCCGGTGGGAAGGCTCGCTGGGTTCGCACCATCAAGTCGAAGCGCCCTTTACGCACCAATCCGTCGAGTTGAATATTGCCGAGATGGCTGAGCGACGCTTCGATGATGAAGCGTGTACCGGCGGCCTCGCCGGCGGACTGTCCGCCGCCATCGCGTTCGCGCAGATACAGGCGAAGCTGATGCAGCGCGCCATCGTGTAACAGCGGTAGCATGGCGACGCGCCATTCGCTGTTGGCCGCTTCGCCGGCAGCGCGCACGATTTGACTGAAATCGTCGCCGAGTTGGTTGAGGAGCGTTTGCCGGTTTGTGCTTTCCAGAAGACGCATCACGTCGGCGCCCAGCCAGTCCGGCATCTGACCGCGGGTCAGCACCGCGAGGAAGAGCGCGATCCCGGCTGTGAGGGTGATGCCGGTATTGGGGATCGCTGTTGCCGTGAATTGTGCGGCGGTCTGGGGGTTGGTAGTGTTGACCGCGTCGATGACGTCTTTCAACGCTGGCCAGTTGCCGGAGAAGCTCAGCAGGGACCGTAACGGCGTCGCGCCGGGATTGGTCGGCAGCACCGTGCCCGGCTCGGCAAGAATTCGTAAGGTCACGTAGCGGTCGGCGATGGCGCCGCCCGCTGTCGGCACGACAATTCGTCCTGAAGCGGTCTCGATTACAGTGGGGCCGCCGGCCTGTGAGGAGATAATCCGGCCGGTTACCACCGCGTCGTCGCCGGCCATCGCCGTGGCCGGTGCGTTCGTGTGGATCGCAACGACCTTCGCGTGAAAACCACCGGCGGCCAGTCTGGCCCCCGATCCCGCCGAAGCTGCCGCGGCACCGCCGGCGGATGGGTCGAACCGCCCGGATATGGTCTCGCCGGCGGCGAACGCAGCCGGCGACGTGGCTTTACCGCCAGCGGCGGTGGCGCCGGTTTTCGAAGCCCCCAAAGTGACCAGGCGAAGTTCGAGCGGGTCGCCGGATTTTACGATTTGAAACTCGAGCGCGCTGCCTTTTGCCGCCTGATGGGGCAACTGAAGAGATAGTTGGCCGTATCTTGTATCGACGACCGTTCTGCCGTCGGCTAGCGAATTGACGACCACGCCGCGGAACAATTCGCCGTTCATCAGGGTCAGCAGGCCGGAGGGCGGTTGGGCCACGCGAATGATGGAAGAAGAGGGCAGAGCCGCCCCCCGCGCGTCGGATCCGACGACGATGAGCTCGACCGGTATGCCGGGCTTGGCGATCTGCAACTGCAAAACGCTGCCGGGTGATGGAGAGTCGGGTAGCGGCAGTGCGAACTTGCCGTAAATGGTTTCAAGAATTGTCTTGCCGTCGGCGGTCGGTCCGATAACGACAGCGCGGATGAGTTGGCCTTCGGTCAATGCCGACAGGCTCGGCGGGGGGTGGGGCAGCAGGATCGTGCCCGAGCCAGTGCCGCTGGCATTGCCATTGGCCGATGACGCCGAGGGGCCTGATGTTGCCGTGGGTAGCGACGTGACCGAGGACGTGGATGAAACCGGCTGGTTCATATCGCCACCTGTCTACGGTTGATTATCGCCACGGTCGGGTCCTCGTCTTACACCACCCCGAGGGTGCGAATTCGCACTTTGGGGTGGATCTCGTTTTGAGACAGAACGGTGGTTTGCGGACGGAAGCGTTCGATCAGCGAACGCGCGTAGGGACGAACCGTCGGGCTGGTCAACAGCACCGGTGCTTCGCCGCTCATGGCGTGCTTGTCGAATTCTGCGCGGACAGCGGTGATGAAATCCTGCAACCGCGATGGCGCCATCGCCAGTTGCGTTTCGTCGCCGTCGGTCACCAGAGATTCGGCAAATGCTTGTTCCCACTCGGGCGATAGCGTAACGATCGGTAGATATCCCTGATCGTTGATATAGGTGTCGCTGAGCTGGCGCGACAACCGCGAGCGGACATGCTCGGTAATGAGCGAGATGTTTCGGGTTGCCGCGCAAGCTTCGTTGATGGCTTCGAGTATGGTGGTGAGATCGCGGATCGACGCGCGCTCGGCCAGCAGATTTTGCAGAACGCGCTGGATGCCGCCCACCGTAATCAGATTGGGAACCAAATCGCCAACCAGCTTCTGGTCTTCCTTATCGAGCTCATCCAGCAGACGTTGGGTTTCCGCATAGGACAACATCTCGGCCATGTTGTCTTTGACCGCTTCCGTCAAATGGGTGGTGATCACCGTTGGCGGATCGACCACGGTGTAGCCGCGGAACAGGGCTTCTTCCTTGTTGGGTTCGCTGACCCACATTGCCGGGAGACCGAATGTCGGCTCGACGGTTTCCTCGCCGGGCAGCGTAATGGCATCGCCGCGCGGATCCATCACCAGCAGCATATTGGGCCGTACTTCGCCGCGGCCGGCCTCGATTTCCTTCACTCGCACGACATAGGTGGTCGGTCCGAGCTGCATATTATCTTGGATGCGCACCGCCGGCAGGATGAAGCCCATTTCGGTCGCGAGTTGACGCCGCAGCGCGCGGATCTGATCGGTCAGGCGCTGGCCTTTCTCCGAGTTGATCATCGTCAGCAGCCCATAGCCGAGTTCCAGCCGGATCTGGTCGATCTGCAGCGCGGTCGAAATCGGTTCTTCGGCGACAGGCGCTGCCGCCGCTTCGGCGGCGATCGCCGCTTCGCTTTGATCTTCGGCGGTTCGCCGGCTTTTCGTAATCGCCCAGGCGCCCGCGCCGGTGGCCCCGGCGAGCACCAGGAACGGCGCCATTGGGATGCCAGGTAACAGGGACAGGCAGCCGAGGAGAAAGGCGCTGACGCCGAGCGCGGCGGGGTAGCCCGAAAGCTGGCCGAACACGGCCTTGTCGGCGCTGCCCGATACACCGGCTTTGGTGACCACCATGCCGGCGGCGGTCGACACGATAATCGCCGGAATCTGCGATACCAAACCATCGCCGACGGTCAGCAGCGTATAAGTTTCGGCCGCTTGGGCCATCGTGAGGCCTTGCTGACCGACGCCGATCACCATGCCGCCGATAATATTGATCGAGGTGATCAGCAGGCCGGCGATAGCGTCGCCGCGCACGAACTTGGCGGCGCCGTCCATGGCGCCGAAAAAGCTCGACTCTTCTTCCAGCTTCTTGCGCCGTTCGCGGGCGTCGTCCTCGGTAATCAGTCCGGCGGACAGATCGGCGTCGATCGCCATCTGTTTGCCCGGTAATGCATCGAGGCTGAACCGCGCGGCGACTTCCGCGATACGGCCGGAGCCCTTGGTGATGACGATAAAGTTCACCAAAACGAGGATCACGAAAACGATGATGCCGATAACGAAGTTGCCGCTCATCACGAAGTTGCCGAAGGCCTGGATAACCTGTCCGGCGGCGTCCGGTCCGTTGTGGCCGTCGGCGAGAATGAGGCGGGTCGATGCGAGATTCAGCGACAGCCGAAGCATCGTGGCGATCAACAATATCGTCGGGAAAGAACTGAATTCGAGTGGCGCACGAATGAACAGCGAGGTCATCAGCACCATCACCGAGAAGGTAATGGAGATCGCGAGGCTGGAATCGAGCAGCCATTTCGGCATTGGCAAGATGAGCATCACCAGAATGGCGACGATGCCCAGCGCCAACCCGATATCGGCGCGCTTGAATAGGTCGGTGAGGTCGCCGAACGGGTTACCGGCTGCCGCTACCGCGGTTCCGTCGCTGCCGCCATCGCCCTCGGCTGCCCCCTCGATGGGGGCAGGGGCTCCGGTGTCGGCCGGCGCTGCCCCGGGCGGTCCCGCGGGGGCCTCGCCCGTTCCGCCGGTCTGTGTGGTGTCGGTCATGCGTTGCGCGCGCCCTTGCTAGCGTCAAGCGTTGTCTAGAGGGCCGCGCTTTCGCCCGGCATGGGAACCGAGACGCCTTGTTCGGTGTACTGTTTCAATTTGTTCCGCAGGGTTCGGATCGAGATACCGAGAATGGTCGCGGCGTGGGTGCGGTTGCCCAAACAGTGGTTGAGCGTATCGAGGATGAGCTCCCGTTCCACTTCGGCGACGGTGCGTCCGACGAGGTTCTCCGTACCGGCCTGCGCGACAGCGGTCGCCACGGCGCTTTGAACGGGGCCGGAGCTGGCAGGCTCGGCCACCCGGTCGGTCAGCTGGATCGCGTCGGTACCGATTTCGGTGCCGGTCGCCAGCAGAACGGCACGGTGCATGCTGTTCTCCAGCTCGCGAACGTTGCCGCGCCACTCATGCGCGGTCAGCATCTGGATGGCGTCCTCGGCGATGGGCAGAGCCGGCACGCCGTTCGCGTCGGCGTATTTGTCGGCGAAGTGGCGGGCCAGCGGCGCGATATCGCCGCGGCGCGACCGCAGGGGCGGCATCCAAAGGTTCACCACGTTGAGCCGGAAATAAAGGTCTTCGCGGAACGTTCCCTTCGCCGCTTCTTCGGCGAGGTCGCGGTTGGTCGTCGCGATCAAGCGAAGGTCGACCTTGATCGGACGGTTGCTGCCGACCCGCGTGATCTCGCGTTCCTGAATAGCGCGCAAAAGCTTGGCCTGGAGCCGCGGGTCCATCTCCGACACTTCGTCGAGCAGGAGTGTGCCGCCGGTGGCTTCTTCGAAGCGGCCGATACGGCGCGCGACGGCGCCTGTGAACGCGCCTTTTTCGTGGCCGAACAATTCGGACTCGAGCAAATTCTCGGGAATAGCGGCGCAGTTCACCGACACGAATATCTGCTTTGCGCGTTTTGACTTGCGGTGAATATGACGCGCCATGAGCTCCTTACCGGTACCCGACTCTCCGGTGATCAGAACCGAAGCTTCGGAGGGGGCGATGCGGTCGGCGAGCTTCACCGTGTCGGCCATGCTCGGATCGGCGAAGATAATTTCATCGCTTTCTTCCGAGACGGCTTCGAGAACCGCGGCGATGAGATCGGGGTCGGGGGGGAGGGGGATGTATTCCTTAGCGCCCGCCTTGATTGCCGCTACCGCCGCCTCGGCATCGTTGTCCAGACCGTAGGCGACCACGGGAACCGCGATACGCTCGGAGTCGAGGCTGGAGACCAAGCTGGCGATGTCCAGCGCGACGTCGACCATCACCAATTCAGCGCTTTGTCCGGTGCGCAGTGCGTTTAAGCCGGCGTCGATGCTATCGACCTGCGCGACCTTGGCACCGCGCGCGATAGCGATTTTGCTCGCTGCGGTGATGTGTCCACCCAAGTGGCCAATTATCAACAAACGCATTTCTTAATCTCCAAATTCAAACTTCAGTGCCGGTGCAAACCGCTCTAGTCGAAATACGCAACGCGCTTGGCGGGCGGCAGGATCGTATTGACCAGAGTTTCAAGCCGGCGGGGGCTTTCCTGGCGGCCGATGGAGCTGACGCCAAGCAGATAAACTTCGTTCACGAGCGCTTCGTCGTCGGCCTTGCGCTCGAGTTTTCCGGCGAGCGGGGCGAGCACCATGTTGCCCAGAACCGCGCCGTAAAAGGTGGTGAGCAGAGCGACCGCCATCGAGGGGCCGATCGATGCGGGGTCCTCGAGATTGCCGAGCATCTGGACCAACCCGACCAGGGTACCGATCAGTCCCATCGCGGGGGCGACGTCGGCGGCGCGGCGCAACACGCTGGCGCCCTTCGCATGACGGTCGGCGATTGCGTGGAGTTCCTTGCGCATCAGCCGTTCGGCTTCCGCGCCGGGGGTCCCATCGATGACCAAGTTGAGCCCCCGGACCAGATAGGGCTCGCTGCGGAACGGCGTCAGCCGGTCCTGCAATACCAACGTGCCCCTCCGGCGGGCCAGCTCGGCGAGCGAGATAACGTTGTAGGCGGCGTCGCCGGCATCGCGTGTGCCTTTAAAGATGCTCTTCGCGATGATGCTTTGAGCCGTTCTCAGGTCGGACAGGTTGAAGCTAATGGTTGTCACCGCGGCAGTACCGCCGAGCACGATTAGCAAGGCCGGCGCGTCGATGAAGGCGCCCCACGAACCGCCCAAGATGATCGCCGTCGCGATGAGAGCGAATGCGCCACCGAGGCCGAATATGGTCGCGCCGTCGAACGTGCGCGGCCGCGCGCCGCGCCCGGCGGCGTTGTTGCGCGGCCGTGACGGACGGCGCGACGAAGAGCTGGTGGCGGTGTCGGTCATATTCCGGTTAGTCCGCTTTAATAATTTCCGTCATGGTCACACCGAGGCGTTCGTTGACGACAACGACCTCGCCGCGGGCAACCAGCCGGTTGTTGACGTAGATATCGATCGCTTCGCCAACCTTGCGGTCGAGCTCCACGACAGCACCGCGGCCGAGCTTCAAGAGCTGGCTGACTTGCATGGTCGATTTGCCCAGAACAGCGGATATCTGAACCGGGATGTCGTAAACCGCCTCGAGACTGGCTGCGGAAGGGGAGCCGTCTTCATGATCGGTGGCGGGTGTGTCATCAGTCGCCGGAGGGTCGTCGAAAGCCGCAGCGATGTCTTCCGGCGACATCTCTTCAGAGGCAGCGCCGTCCGCGGGCTCCTCTTCGAGGTTTTCAAAATCTATGTTTTCCGTGTCATCCATAACACGCTCCTAGTAAGTCGCTTGAGAAGACTGATCTAAATCACTGGAATCAGTTGATGTTTCAGTTGGGCTAATAGTGGCTTCCGGGTGAGGCTCGGAGGCGGCAGCCGCGGCCATCAAGCCCGTGTCGTTGCTGACTATTTGTTCGATCGCTTTGTCGATTTCGGCCCATGTGCGCTCAACGTCGCGATCGTTGCCGCCGTCCGCCCACATCACCTGGCAATCGCCGGTGGGCAGCTGCTCGTCGGCCATGAGGACGACTTCGCCGTCGAAGCCGCTGCTCAGCGTATCGATGTGGGCCTGCAGAGCGGCGATATTTTCCGCTGCTACACGTACAACCACGCGCGGTTCGCCATGCACCTCGGTAAGAGTGCGCACGATATGACCTTCGATTTCGCTCAGCGCGTTTTGCGCGGCCAGCGTCGGCAGCATTTTTCGGCACATCACAATGGCGACTTCGGCTGCCGACTGAATGATCTCGCCGCGCTGTTCGGCGAGTATGTCGAGCTTCGCTGACATTCCGGTTAGTAGCTCGGTGGCGCGTTTTTCTTCGAAAGTGACGGCCTCCGCGCGCGCCAGTTGCATACCCTCTTGCTTTGCCGCGGCGATATCGTCTTCGCAGTATTTCAGTGCCTTACGTTCGACCGCTTCGGGATTATCGAAGTCGGTTTCGAACAGGTAGCGGCTGGTTTCGGCGTTCATCGCTAGTACACCAACTCGTCTTCGCCGCTCGTATCGGCGAGCAGGATTTCGCCTTTGTCCGCCAGATCTTTGGCGATCACGACGATCTCCGCCTGTGCTTCGTCCACATCGCTCAGGCGAACCGGGCCCATTGCCTCCATTTCTTCCTTCAGAATCTTGCCGGCGCGCTCCGACATGTTTGAGAAGAACAATTCGCGGGCGGTTTCCGATGCGCCCTTTAAGGCAATGCCAAGCTTGTCCTTGTCGATCGAACGGAGCAGCGTCTGCACCGAGGTGCCGTCGAGGCTTTCGAGATGCTCGAACTTGAACATCAAAGCCTTGATCTTCTCGGCCGATTCACGGTTGCGGTCTTCGAGGGCTGCGATGAAGCGATCCTCGGACGTTCTGTCGAGGTTGTTGAAGATCTCGGCCATCAATTCGTGGGCGTCGCGCCGTTGCGCCCGCGCCAGGTTCGACATGAACTCTGTACGCAACGTTTGCTCCACATCGTCGAGGATATCCTTCTGAACGGACTCCATATTCAGCATCCGCATGACCACTTCCATGGCGAAGGATTCGGGCAGCGTACCGAGCACCCGCGCGGCATGATCGGGGCGTATCTTCGAAACGATCACGGCAACGGTTTGGGGGTATTCGTTCTTGAGATAGTTTGCGAGCACCGTCTCGTTGACGTTCGCCAACTTGTCCCACATGGTGCGGCCGGCGGGGCCGCGGATTTCCTCCATGATCGTTTTAACGCGATCATCGGGCAGCGCCTTGGTCAGCAAACGCTCGGTTGAATCCATCGTGCCGGTCAGCGAACCGGTGGAGGAAAGCTGGTCGGCGAACTCGACGAACAAGTTTTCGATCACCTGGGAGTCGATAGTGCCGAGTTTGGCCATCGTCTGCGAAATCTCGCGGATCTCGTCTTCGTCCATCAGCAGGAATAGATCCTGAGCACCCTCTTCACCGACAGCGAGCATTATGATTGCCGCTTTTTCGGTGCCGGTGATGGTCCGGTAATCGGAACGTACGCGATTGGCCATGCGTTAAAGTTTCCTAGTTTTCCTGGTACATCCACTGCCGCAAGATGGCGACGGTCTCGTCCGGGTGCTTGCCAATAATCTGGTTGATCTGATTTAGCGACGAGGCCTGAACCCGGCCGTCGACTTGATCAAGGTCGATGCCGGCGGCCGCGTCTCCGGTCGCGCCTTCAGCGGCTTCTCCGCCCTCCGCCAAACCGGCTAGGCCTTCCGCACCCGGGGGCGCCAATTGTCCCAGCGGGCTGCCGGCGGGGAGCATGCCTTGCATGTTCTCATCGGTGGGGGTGGCGGCAATATCGAATGCCCGGGTGATCAAGGGCCGCACAACCAGCAAAATCACCAGAACGGCAACGATGCCGAGCACGAGCATTTCCGCAATCCTGAAGAGATCGGCCTTCGATAGTCCCAGGAAGCCGGCCTCTTCGACGGGAACGTCTTCGACGGCAAACGGCACAAACTGCAAGTTGACGATTTCGACGACGTCGCCGCGTTCTTCGTTGAAACCGATCGCCGACTTTACGAGAGCGTCGTATTGTTCCAGTTCTTCCGCCGTTCGCGCCGTATAGGTGCCTTCTTCGTCGACCGATCCATCGACGAGCACGGCAACGGTGAGCCGTTTCACGGTGCCGGTTTCGCGCACCAGGGTGGTTACCTTACGCGAGATTTCGAAGTTGACCGTCTCCTCGATCCGCCGCGAACTGCTGTTGCTGGTCGTCGCCGCTGCACCTTCGTTTACGGCGGCACCGGGCAGATTGTTAGCCACTGAGACCGAGTTGTCGGGGTCCGCTTCGGCGGCATCGTCCGACTGCTCGACCGTTTGGGTCGAGCGCGCAACCTGTCCATCGGGGTCATAGGATTCGTCGGTGGTCGTTTCGCGGTCGAAGTCAATATCGGCAGAGACCTCGGCGCGTACCGCGCCGATGCCGACCGAGCTCTCGAGCAATTCCTCGACCGCTCGAGCCAAACGCGATTCGTAGCGCTGGCGGGCTTCCTCGCCGTTGGCGGCCGAGAACGCGTCCTCTGCGTTGTCGCCGCCGCGTGCCAGCAATCGTCCATTGCTGTCGACCACGGAAATTCGCGATGGCTGGAGACCAGGCACCGCCGTGGCAACCAAATGCTGGATGGCAATGACCTGGCTGGGCTGAAGCGTGGCACCGCTAAGCTTTAGGACGACCGAAGCGCTTGGTTCCTGCTGATCTCTGCTGAAGACCTCGCGGCGCGGCAAAACCAGGTGGACGCGCGCTGAGCGGACCTGCCGGATCGCCGATATGGTGCGGGATAGCTCACCCTCGAGGGCACGGGCATGATTGATGCGCTGCACAAAATTTGTGGTGCCCAGCGTGCTCGAATTGTCGAATAGCTCATAGCCGACCGACCCGCCATTCGGCAGCCCGTCTGCCGCCATGGCCAGCCTCACGCGGTCGACATCAGACTGGGGCACGAATATCTGGGTGCCGCCGCCGCGCAGCTCGTAGGCGATATTTTGGCCATCCAGGCGGCTGGTAATCGCGCTGGAGTCTTCGATCGAGAGGTCGCTATAGAGAAGGGATAGATCCGGTGTCGCCAGACGCGACGTCATGAACGTGAAAAAGCCGATCATACCGGCGGCGACAAGACCCATCGTGGCAATACGGACGGGGCCGAGTTGCCGCATTATTTGCGCAAAAGAATTCACACCGAGGCCTATTCGTAAGTACAGCAAATCGCCCACCGGACACGTCGGCCGGCGATGTATAAAAATGTAAGGATTCTGGGTGAATAAGCCGTTAATCGGCGGCAAATATTGCCGGGTAGATAGGCAAAAAATGCCACCTTTCATACAACAGTATGTAAACTGAAAATAACCCGCCCCAGTTTTCCCGGGGCGGGTCGGTTTTTGCTCGGATCAGGTCGTTTCCGGCCGTAGTAAATCTCGTCAGAATTAGGGGTCGCGATAATCCTGCAGTCGCGTGACACGCAGGCCGCGTACGCCGTGCTTATCGATCATCTCCTGCCAGGAGAGGAACTCCTCGACCGAGAGGTTGTAGCGTTGGCATACCTCTTCGAGCGTAATTGCGCCGTTTTTGACGGCGGCAACTACAGCCGCTTTGCGCCGGACGACCCATCGCTTGGTGTCTGGCGGCGGCAGCTCGTTCAGTATCATCTGATTTTGACCGCGGTCCATCATACTTACATTCGAATTGGCGTCATGCCGGTGGCTGTTTTGTCCGTCCATGGTGCTCACCACGTCTTCCTGATTGTGGTCCCGTGAGGGTAGGTCTGGCGCCTTAAAGAAAGGCTAAATGCGGCATTCGAATTTGTTGGATTTTAGACAAATTTTAGGAGAGCGACCCCGGCACCAGGGTTAGAGCCTGGCGCCGGGGTCATGCCTAATCACCTAGCGCGACTACCGCTTGATCCGCACCAGTTCCTCAAGCATCTGATCAGCCGTTGTGATGATCCGGCTGCTCGCGGAATAGGCGCGCTGGGTGATGATCATGTTGGTGAATTCCGCACCAAGATCGACGGTCGACGATTCGAGCGCCGACGGCGCGACCGTCCCCGCGGCACCGGTGCCAGCGGGGTTAAGAAACAAGCTCCCCGCGGTCACCGTATGGGCCCAGGCGTTGCCGGAATGGGCATTCAGGGCCGACGGGTTAGCAAAGGTCGCAATCGGCAGCCGGTAGATGGTCCGCTGAACGCCATTGTCGAATAGTGCGGTCACCTGACCGTCCTCGGTCATGGCGATCGACTGGAACCGGCCGACGGTCACACCGTCCTGGTTAATGGCGACGATGGAGTAGCTCGAGGCGAACTGGGTGACGCCATTGGCCTGGCTGGCTGTGCCGAGGTTGAAACTGATGCTGCTGGCGGCTGCGGCGGTGGTCCAGTCGGCGGCCGGGACCGCCAGCGCGGAAGGGGTAAAACTGGCTGGGGTACCGTCACCGGCGAACACCACGGTGTCGATGGTTATCGGCAGGGAGGCCAAGGTTGCGCCCTGTAGCGAGGCCGCGCCGTTATCGGTTCGGGTCATGCCGGTCACGTCGAGACGCCAGGTTGCCGGGTTGGCGACGGTCTTCGTCCATTGCAGGGCGACGTTGTGGCCGACACCGAGCGAGTCGAAGATCTGCACGGTTGCCGTATTCGTGGCGGCGACAGCGGCAGTGGCCGGCAAGTTGAGGGCCAGAGAGACAGATGTCGTTGGCGTCACGGTGCCTGCTACCGCGTTAACTTGGATCGGTTGCAGGTTAGCTAGGCTGGTCGGGTCGGGAACGCTGGGGTCCGCGACACCGTTTTGATCGACGTCATAAGAGCCGTCGGGCAGCGTCGGCCAGCCTTGCAGGAAGTAGCCGCCGGTATTTACGAGGAAGCCGTTCTGGTCGACGTTGAACTGGCCGGCCCGCGTGTAGAGGTAGTTGCCATTGGCGGGCACCGAGTCTGTGTTGACGACGAAGAATCCGCGGCCCGACATCGCGATGTCGGTTGAACTCTGAGAGGCCTGCAGTAAGCCTTGACGCTCTGCTGCCTGGAACGAGTTTGAATTCAAACCGCCCGGCGAGTAGGCGTTTACGGTGTTTCCGGTACCGGTCACCAGCGTCGAAAACCGCGCCTCGGTGTTCTTGTACCCGACCGTGTTCAGGTTCGAGATATTATCGGAAATGATACCCATCGCCTGACTGTTGGCGTTGAGGCTCGAAATTCCGGAAAACATTGCGCCATAGATACTCATGTTACACTCCTGGTCAGGATTGTGGCTTGCGGCTCGCTAGGCGGCCGGGGGCGTCTCGGTGGGTTTGACGGTAAGGATTCTGCTAAGCGGGACCTCGACTGGGCCCACAGTCACGAATGTTTCTCCTTCGAGCTGCCATACGGCTTCAGCGACGCCTTCAAAGAATGCAGGGATGTTTTCGAACGGCACGTCGTCGGCATCGACCGCCGAGACGACCACGGTGTAGGCTCCGTCGGGCTGCAACACGCCTTGGGTATCCTTACCGTCCCAGACAACATCGTGACGGCCGGCAGTTTCTTCGGCGTCGAGCGTGATAACGACCGTGCCGCTACTGTCGACGATCGCAATCGACGCGTTCACTGCGCCCTCGGGCATCAGGTATGAGAATTCGGCGTTGCCATCTTCGAGCAACGTGACATCGGCTTGAACCTCGACCGTCTTGCCGAGGTAGTTGACCGCGTTGATTCCTTCAGCGGATTGCTGCAATGCGATCAAATCCTCAATTTTGCTGCTCTGGGCGATCTGCTGCTCGAGCTGACTGAATTGCACCAACTGGTTGGTGAACTCGGTTGAGTCCGTCGGATTGAGCGGATCCTGGTGTTCCAGCTGCGTCGTCAACATCAACAGAAATGTGTCGAAGTTGTCGGTCAGCGATTGGGTCGCAATCGCTGAATCGCTGGGTGTGGTTGAGGGAAGGGGAGGTAGAATTTCCATCGGGGTTCGGTCCTAGATTTCGACGTCGAGCACGCCATCATGCTGGCGGCGGGTTGGCGTATCGCCGTCGGCAGATGACTCCGTCTCCAGCCCGTCGGCGTCTGTTCCATCGCCGTTTTCGGTCTGCCCGGAACCATCGGCAAGCTCAGCGTCCGGATTACCGGATTGGCCCTGCTTGAATGTGAGGCCGTCGGAATCGAGCTTCATGCCGGCTTCCTCGAAGGCCTTCTGAAGAACTCGGCCGTCGCGCTCGAGCATCTCCAAGGTCTCTCGATTTTCCGCATAGACAACAGCCTGAACTGCTTTATCCGGAGACACCTCGAGAGCAACCTCCACCCGGCCGAGGGAGGCGGGCGAGAGTTTTACTTGGATCCGGTCGGCGCCTGAATTCACCATCTGTTGGATATGAACCTTGATCTGCTCGGCTGGCTGATACGCCAATTGTGCGGGCACGGGACGAGCGACAGTGTTGCGCGCTGCGTTCGAGGCAGCGGCTTGACGGTCTGCCGTGACCGTTGATTGTTCGGTTCCCGTGCTCGCGGCATCGCCGGCCACCAGCGTGAGCGGGGCCGTTGCGCCGGCTTGACCCGGCGTCGTGCCGGCAGCGGCTGCGTTAACCGGGGCTGCTGGCCGCGGCTGCGGCCCGAAAGGCGTTTCGGGAGCCGGTGGTGTGGTGCTCGCTGTAACCTCGACCGATGGTTTGTTCGTGTTGTTTTGCGATTGAGTGCTGGCAGCGCCGTTGCTGCTTTGAGCGATCGCTTCCTTGATCGCATCGCGATGCGCCGACAGCCGGGTTTTCATGTGATGCAGCTCGGCTGCGCGCTTGGCCCCGGCGCGGACTTGCAGGGTGTGCTGCTCAGCCAACAGAGCAGGGTTCTCGGCGTTCTTGCCGGCCGACGTTTGTGCTTGCTGCTGTGTGTGCTGGTTATTCGTTTGCGGCTTATCGGTCGCTGCGGCGTCGGCTGTCGCTGCTGAATTCTGCGCCGCCGTATTCGCCTGCTGACCATTGGCGCCGGCCTGCGCCTTTTCAGACCCCGGCTTGGCGCCGGACTGGTTGTTCTGGTCCACTGCCTGCGTTGCCGCCGGGTTTTTCGCGTTGTGCGCTGCGGCTTGCGCTTCAGCGCCAGTTGCTGCCGCGCGCGCCTGACCAGCTGCCGAATTCTCAGCCTTCGATTGCCGGTCGTTCGCGGCGGCTGCATTCGGGTTAACGATCGGGCCGGTCTTCTGAGCGTTTTCCGCCGTGGCATTGGCGGCCGCTTGTCCGGTCTCGGCAAACGCCGTTACGACATCGGGAGAGGCTTGTCCGTCGCCTTCTCGCGATTGATCGGCCGATTGGTCTCGGGCTTCGGCGGTGTCTCCGTCATCGGGGCGGTCGTCGTCATCGCGCGATGTTTCTCTGGTGTCGTCTGCTGGCTCTGCATCGTCGCGGTCTACGTCGTACCCGTCGTCGCGCGCATAGTCCTCGCGCATGTAGTCGTCGCGCTCGGTATCGCGCGCCAGATCCGTTTCGGGCTGGGACAGCATTTGTTCGGCAAACGCAGCCTTGTTCAAAACGTCGGCAAATAGATCGGAAAGGGGGACTTTGGAATTCGGGTTCCCTGCAGCGGCACTGCCATATGCTTCGGAATGGCCTACAGAGTTGGTAACGGTATCACTCATCGTCATCGCTTCCTGCGTGTTGATGCGGCTTGCCTGCCGCAGCAACTATGAGATTAGCAATTCGCGGGCCAACTCCGTGTGTCCGCGTAACCCGTTAAAAATAAAAGATAAAAAAATCGGAGCCCGCTCTGGAGGCTGCAAACACGGAAAATATTGCACTGTTGCGGCGGCACTTATTTCCATGGCCGGGCAGCCCTTACCGGATGACCAGGGCGGCAGGACGCAAAACGCCGGCGCTTGAGGGGCGCCGGCGTATGGTTGATTTGGTGCTTCAGTGGGGCTGCCAATAAGGCTCGGGCGCTAGGCGGTAACACCGCCCGCAGACGGCTGGATGAGGGCGTCTACCTTGTCCTTGTCCGACGCACCGGCGGCCTCGCCATCGGCCAGCAGCCCGGCGGCGATGTTGCGATTAATATTTATCAACACGTCGAGTAAATCGGGTTTCGGGTCGTTGAGGATTTCAACGGTACGTTTGTCGACATAGTTGCACAGGGTTAGCATGTTGCTACGCAGATCCTCGGGTAGGCCCGACTCGGGCTCGCTGACCTCCGATTGAAAGATCGTCCAAAGCCGCCAATTGAGACGCACCGTATCTACGAGAGTGGTTCGGTCGCTGGGGTTGTCTTTGGCAAGGGAAAGGCGCCGAGCCGCCTCCATCAGAGCGCGGCCTTCCGTTTCGCGCGGCGATCCTCCCCGCTGACCCGGCTGACGATACCTCGTCGAGGCGTTTTCACTGGACATGCTGTAGGATCTCCGCTTCGTAATCGATCAACTTGCGGCATGCTTTGAGCGCGCCGTATAGATCACCGTCTTCGGCCAATTGCGTAATTTTCCCGGCGATAGGACCGGAGCTCGGTGCTGCTTCTTCAAATTCGCGAAGCAGCGATTCGAAGTCGTTTACGTGCTCGTCCCGGCGGTCACTGAACATATAGGCGCACTGGAGCGCCATATAGATTCGGCGTGCCGGAGTGGTCGCTTCGTCTATTGTAAGAATATCTTTCTGCCGCATGATGTGCGCTTGGTTTTCGAATACCAAGTTCACGTCCGGGCCATCGTTTTTGATGACCGCGCCGTTGACGATTAATTTCTCGCCGCGGGGGAGAGATAGCTTAAGTGGCATTGCCCGGACTCGGCAGTTCTTGCAGAGCGATCAGTCTCGCGCTGGCCGCTTAAGGAAGCGTAAAAAACCCCGGAATTGTAAGAAAATTGAAGATATTAACCCTAGTTGGCGTCTTCAAAGATCGGTGAAATACAGGGATACCCTGCCGCCGCCCAGGGGTTATGGTTTAGGAAATCTTAACCGCATCGCGGATAGGTTAGCGTCTGGTTAGCGCCCTTCGGCGTTGCCGCGGACAACGCACCTTTCTGCGGAGTGAAGATGCGGTTTTTGAAAGACGATCGCCCCTATGTCATTGCTGAGATCGGGGCTAATCATAATGGCGATATGGAGCAGGCCCGGGCGCACGTTCGCGCGGCGAAGGCCGCCGGCGCCGATGCGGCTAAGTTTCAGTCTTGGGGCACCGGGCTATTCGCCCAATCGGTCTACGACGACAATGCCGAGCTGAAGGAAGCGGTGGCCGCCTACGCGGTGGCGGAAAGCGACATGGCGGCGCTCGCCAAGTACTGCGGCGAAACCGATATCGATTTCGCCTCGACGCCGTTTTCGCCATCAGAGATCGCCGCGCTCGATACGCTCGATCCGCCGTTCGTGAAAATCGCCTCGATGGATCTGAACAACGACCGGATGCTGGTCGGCGCGGCGCAAACCGGGCGGCCGATCATACTGTCGACCGGTCTTAGCTCGCTCGCCGAGATCGAGCATGCCCTGACCACGCTCGAAGGCGTCGGGCATACCGATACCGTGCTGCTCCATTGCATCGCGCTCTATCCGCCGCCGGGCGACGAGATCGTCAATCTGCGAAACATCGAAATGCTGAAGGATACCTTCGGTTATCCGGTCGGCTATTCCGACCACACGACCGGCATCGAGATCACGTTGGCGGCGATCGCGCTGGGCGCTGCGGTTATCGAAAAACACTTCACGCTCGATAAAACGCTGCCGGGGTGGGACCACGCGGTATCCGCCAATCCAGCCGATATGGAAATAATCACCACGGCGGCCCGGCGTATACCCGCGGCGCTGGGGGCGCGGCGGCGCACGGTGTCGGACGCCGAGCGCGAGGCCGCCGACATCATGCGGCGCAGTGTCGTGGCGGCGCGCGACATTCGCGCCGGTGAGATTCTCACCGAGGACCATCTCGAATTTCGCCGTCCCGGCACCGGTATCAGCCCCAACGATGCCGACCGGCTGCTGGGCCGCGCGGCGCGCCAGGATATTGCGGCCGATACGCTGCTGTCGGAAGACCATGTCGAGCGGCCGTCTTCGCGGGTCGAGCGCGCGGCATGATAACGATCGTTCCTGCCCGTGGCGGATCGAAGGGTTTGCCCGGAAAGAACCTGCGGCCGCTGTGCGGTGTGCCGCTGATCGTCCACACGCTCCAGACCGCGCTCGCGTGTGAGGCCGTGGACCGGGTGATCGTGTCGACCGACGATGACGAGATTATTCGCGTCTGCCGCGGCGTCGAGGGCGTCGAGGTGCCGTTTCGGCGGCCCGCTCATTTGGCGACCGACGACGCAGAGGCCGCCGACGCCTATTTGCATGTGGTCGATTGTCTGGAGGTTAGCGAAGGCGTTGCGCCCAGCGAGATTTGTGTCCTCTTGCCGACTTCTCCGCTGCGGCTGCCGAGCGATATTAGCAACGCCATCGACCTCTACTGGCGCAAAGAAGCCCAAGCCGTCGTTTCGGTGACCGAAACGAAACCGGCTTCTTGGCTGCAGCGGTTGGATGAGGAGGGCCGGTTTCAGGCTATCTTGCCCAACGAGCCGGTCAGTAACCGCCAAAATTATGCCCCGGTCTATATGCCCAACGGCTCGATCTATGTTTTCGACGTCGAGACGCTGCGGCACACCAAAGACTATTTTGTGCTCGAGACGTTCGGCTATGTGATGCCGCCGGAGCGCGCCGTCGATATCGACACCGAAACCGACTTTCTGACCGCTGAGGCCCTGATGAACGAGCGGTTGCGAGACCATGAAGATCGCGGTTTGCGCCACGCTGTATGAGGCGGGTCGGCCGTTTTTGGCCGATTTCCTAGCTGGTCTGCGTGCTGCCGCGGCCGGCCGCGATGTCGTATTTGTCGCTGCGGTCGATGGCTTGGCAGAGCCGCAGGAGGCGCTCGCGCCGTTGGCAGGACACGTCGAAACCGTTTCTGTCGAAGTGCCGGAGGGCCACACCTACGCCGGGGTTCGCCGCGCCATGCTGGCGGCGGGGCAGCGGAGCGGAGCCGATGTTCTTGTTTTCATCGACATGGACGATGTGCTCGCACCGGATGGATTGGACCGGCACCTCGACGCTCTCCTCGATGCGGATTTTTCCTATGGAGATATGGAACTGATCGACGCCGATGGAACTAGTTTGGAGCGCCGGTTTTTCGATCATGCCGCCGTTCCCGGTGAGGTCGAAGATATCGCCGCAATTCGCGACCGCAATTTCCTAGGCTTCTCCAACACCGCTGTCCGCACCACCCGTATTGCGCCGGTTGCCTTGATCGTTCCCGACGGCATCGTGGCGGCGGATTGGTGGTTCTTCACCATGCTCTTGCTCGGCGGATTGCGCGGTAAAAAAACGGCAGCGCCTGTGGCCTCTTACCGCATTCACGGCGCTAACGCGCTGGGCGCGGGCGCACCGCAGACAGTGGCAGACGCCATCAATCAAGCGGAAGCGATGTTGCGTCACTATCGCGCTTTTTCGGCACTTCCCGCGTTGGCCCAGCGGGCTGTTGAGACGGAAGAGATTTTGGCCAAGTTGCGTTGCGTCCCTGGCGAGGAGCCAACGGCCAATCTAGGCGCGCCTCTCGAAAGCGCGGGCGCTTGGTTCGAGAGCATCGGCCGGATCGCTAAAACCTTAGCTGCGCCGGCTCTCGATGCGGCGGCCGCGCAGTAGATTGCAACCAAGGTACCGACACATGGCAGACACAATTCTTGCACTGGACGCCGAAGCGCAAGAGGGGGCCGTTTCCGAGCTCTTCACGCAGAATATGGCGGCTTTCCGCGAGCACGCGCCTCAGCTTTATGCACGTCTGTCGCAGGTGCGAACGCCCCATTCCCGATTGGTCGTCGAGGACGATGGCGCTATCGACATCGCATTGGGCGACCGGCGCTTCTACGGCGAAGACGTGGTGGCCTACACGCAGCGCCAGCTCGACGAATATTTTGCCGCTCCGAAGCGGGCCTATCTGAGCGGCGCGATTAGGAATTTGGCGGGCATTGAGGAGAGAGTTGCGAAGACTTTGATCAATGACCTGGGCGAGGAAGTGGATAAGCTCGCGGAAACGCGGATTGATCAAGCATCTCATTTCACGCTTGTTTTTGGACTAGGGCTGGGTCTCCATCTCGCGCCCCTCTGCGAGTTCACCAATTGCACTCAGCTGATCATCGTCGAGCCGAACTTCGACAACATCTACCACTCGCTTTACATAACCGACTGGCGCGCGCTCTACGAGCAGGCCGCAACGGACGGCCGCACGATCAGCTTCGTATTGGAAAAGGAGCAGGCAGTCCTGGCGTCCGACCTTCGCCGGATCATTCGGCTCGGCAATCCGTCCCTGCTGGATGGGCTTTATGTCTACCAGCACTACTTCACGAGCACTTTGATCACCGCGCGTCAGGCCTTCTCGCGCGATTTCAAATTGCATCTTTCGGGCCTCGGGTTCTTCGAGGACGAGCTTATAATGATGGCGAACGCGGCGGGGAACTTGAAGGACGGTGACGCGCGTGTTCTCGCCAGCGCACAGCCGCCGCGAGACGAGCCGGTTTTGATTTGCGGCTCGGGTCCGTCGATCGATAGCGAATTGAACGTGATTGCGGCTCACGCCGACGGCGCAGTTGTAGTGTCCATGGGGTCCTCGATCCGCACCCTTTTGGCGCATGGCATCCGCCCCGATATTCACATCGAAACGGAGAATCATCCGCTCAATGCTGAGGGGGTCGAACGTATCGTCAATGAATTCGGCGTCGATGGTATTACGTTGTTGGGGGCTGCCACGGTACAGCCGTCCGTCACCGAGGCCTTCGACGACGCTATACTCTACTTTCGCGACCGCCAGAGTCCGTCGGAGATATTCGCCGATGGCATCGATTTCATGGGATCGTCCGGGCCGTCTGTTGCTAACGCCGCCCTCGTCACGCTGCTGCACTTGGGATTTCGCGAGATTTACCTCTTCGGGGTCGATATGGGCACGCGCAACGCCGACGCCTACCATTCGGCGGACACCTACATCGGGCGCGGCGAAACCGAGGAGTGGGCGCGCAAGGACCGCGTCGGCGTACCGGCCAACTTCGGCGGTGACGCGGCTACCGAGTCGATCTTGGATTGGGCGCGTGTGGGCATGGAAGGCGTATTGCGGCTTCACCCAGTTGTGCGCTGCTTCAACTGCTCGGACGGCGCGCGGATTGCCGGGGCGATTCCAAAATTGCCCCGGATGCTCGATCTTGCTGACAAGCCGATTGCTCGAGCGAAAACCGTTCGAGATGTTATCGAAAAGCTTCCTGTGTACAGCAAGGAGTATGCCGAAAAAACTTGGGAAAACGCCGATTTCGCTGCCGTTGCAAAAGACACATATCGTCGGATCGACGACGTGTTTGCGCGGGCAGAGAAGAACGCCGAGGACGAAACGGCATGGCTGGACGAACTGTACGAGATGTTCGACGGCGACGTCTCGATTCCAAGTTCCATGCCGCCGTTCCTTCTCGGCACAACAGTCTTGTTTATGGGACTGTTCTGGTGGATTGACGGGCGGATTAAGGACGACTTAGTGCGCCGCCGGTTCCGGCGCTCGGCGGTTCGCGAGTTGCGGAAAGTCTATGACGAGATGGGTCAACGTGTACAACGGCTTGCCAGCGATGTTACGAACGCAATAGCAGGGGCCCCGGGGGCCATTGATTCATCCTATGACGACGGCAGGGCAACTGACGATGAGAAGAGAACCGCTTGGCCGCCGGCCGACTTTCACATCGCGTGATAAGCGGCTTCCAAATCGCGGGTGAACCCACTGACATCGTAGAGCGGTGTGGCTTCTAACTCGGCCCGTAGTGAGCGCCGTATATCCGCGAGCTGGCCGACATCGGCGATAAGCTTGCGAAGTCCTGCGATCCGCTCTTTGGCATTTGCGAAAACCCACTCTTGGCGGTTGGCACCTGCTAGAGCCGTTGCCGCTTGCCGGCCCAAATATCCGTCACCGGCGACTGCGACCACCGGGACGCCCATCCACAGCGCCCGGCAGGTTTCGAGAAATCGGCTGTTCGGCTGCGGGTCGAGCAACACATCGAAATGATTGAAAAAACCGTAGCCGCTCGGGTCCAAGTCTTCGAGGTCGGCGATATCGACGCGGTCCCGAATTCCAACGGCGGCTGCCATCTCGTAGATTAGATTGATCGCCGCACCTTCGAGCTGTTCGACGTTGGCGACGACGATGCGGGCGTCGGGGATGGCGCTGAGGATATCCGCCCAGTCCCGAATGCAACTCTCGCCGAGTTCGGCGAGAGGCGCCATAACGCCGATCGTGACATGAGGCTGGCTTTCGGCAGGCAAGGGGCTCACGGTTTGCGGCGCATCCATCGGGCGGTACGCCAAGTGCGTTCCGGGGAGCTGATAGATCGCAGCGGCCGTGCCGCCGGCCTGCTCCACCGCCGGCGCCAAGGTTTTGCTGGCGAGCAAATAATCGAACCCGGTGCCTGCCGGCAAGGCGCCGCCAAGCCAACTGACGCAAATCGGTGCCGGCTTTTGCGCAAAAGCGCAGAGCTGGCTATCCGGCCCGTGGCCGCTCAAATCGACAGCGATATCGATCCCGTCGCCGCGCAGAATTTCCGCAACCGTAACAGGGTCTATGTCGTGGATATCGGTCCAGCGGACGCACAGGTTCGCCATGGACTCCGACGACGTGTCGTGACGTTTGTTCGCGGCATAGCAGAAAGCATAAACCCGCTTGGGGTCGTGCGCCGCTAGGATCGGGGTCAACACCTCGGCCAGCGGGCCCGAGTGCAACTCGCCGCCGACATAGGCGATCCGCAGAGGCCGGTCGGCATTCCGGTTCGGCGGCGGGCTCTCGCCCGGCTCTCCGGCAATTTTCGAGTACCGTTCCACCCAAGCCTTGTTTTCGCGCTCGAGATGGCCGCCGGTGTTGCCGTACCGCGCCGCTAGCGTGCGGATCCGGCTCTGTGCGAAGGCCGGGTTTTCCGGTTCGCTTTCGATCGCGTTTTGGTGGGCTTGCTCGGCATCGGCAAAGTCTCCAACCTTCGCGAGAGCCCGCGCGAGCACGTCATAGTCTGTTGCAGACAATGGCTCGTCGCGCAAATGCTCGCAGGCGGACAGAACCGCGTCGATATTGCCGGTCTCGAGCGCCGCGCGCGCGAGCAACCGCCAAGTGTCGTTGTCCTGGGGGGAGAGCTCGAGCTGCTTTTCGCAAGCGGCAAATGCGCTGGGCGCGTCACCTTGATCGAGCAGACGCTGCGCCCGGTTCCGGAAAAGGTGAGGCTGAGCGTTGCTCAGGCTTTGGAAAAATCTGCTGTAATGCTCCGGCAGGAGCGCGGAGCCGAGCGGGTGGGGCGGGAGGATCGCCGCCAATTTTGC
This sequence comes from Alphaproteobacteria bacterium, assembly GCA_965267185.1. GTDB lineage: Bacteria > Pseudomonadota > Alphaproteobacteria > UBA6615 > UBA6615. The sequence continues at coordinate 548,074 of OZ253937.1, forward strand.
GTAATACAGCCCTTCGGTTTGCTCGCCAAGCTGAGCGTAGGTGCTCGCGAGGGCGTCGGCATATTCGCGCACCCGCGGCGCCCGTTCGTGGGCCTGCAAGAGCAGTGCGGTTGCCTGCTTCGGTTCTTCGATTTCAAAGCTGATGAGGCCGAGCAACAACAGCGGCTCGGCGTCATTGGGATGGCGCGCCAGCAGCCGCTCGCAGGCTTCGAGCGCATCGATATAGTTGCCACCGTCGAAATACCCCCGCACCTCCGCGATGCCGGTGGCAAGTGCGTGGTCTTCGAACGGAGTTTCTTCGATCGGGGCGGTTTCGGCGTTCATTGCGAGCACCGTAGGTAGCTCCCCTTAAGGCAACGTTAACGACGTTGTCTCGGCGCAAAAAAAGGGGAGAGCCGAAGCTCTCCCCCATAAATACTGACTGTGTCGTTAAGCGGCTTAACGGAACAGCGACAGGATCGACTGCTCGGAAGAACCGGCGAACGACAGCGAAGAGATACCGAGCTGCTGACGTGTCTGCAACGCCACCAGGTTGGCACCTTCCTCGGTGATATCGGCCAGGATCAGCTTATCGCCACCAGCTTGCAGCTCGTTGGCGTACGCCGTCGAGAAGTCCAAGCGGGTCTGCAACAGAGCGACGTTCGAACCCAGGGTCTTAGCGTTCGAGTCCAACGTCGCGAGAGCGGCGTCCAACTGGTTGATGGCGCACGTCCGCAGCGAGCCCAAGGAGAGGGTCGCACCGGTCGTGATCGCGAGACCAGCCGTCGTATGACGCAAGTCAACCGACGTGATCGTCAGCACGGACGTGGTCGAGTTGGAGAAGCTAACGGTCTGGGTAACCGTGGTCGAGTTGACCAGGTTCACACCCTGATAGCTGGCGTCGGCGGACAGGTTGTCGATCTGCAGGATCAAGGCGTTGTACTGCGCGTTCAACGTTGTGAACTCGGCCGCGGTGGAGGCCGACGCGGCACTGTTCACCACACCCTTGAGCTGTTCGACGACGGAGTCGATGGCGTTAACCGCTTCGAGAGCCACCGACACGGAGCTCACGGCCTGGTCGATGCCGTCTTTTTTCTCATTGATCGTCGACGCACGGTCAGTCAACGCTTTGGACTCGAAGAAGGCCTTCGCGTCGTCAACCGGGCTGGAGACCCGCAGGCCGCTCGACAGGCGTTCCTGGGTCCGGTCAATGAGTTTTGAAGTTTGGTCAAGTGCCAACAGGTTCGAGCGAACTGAAGCACTAAGTGTAATGGTATCAGCCATTTGATAATCCTCATTCTGAAGTTATGTAGGCGGAGCCGTTCTGCTCCGGTTTACTTCTCCGCAATACTCGTGCCAGAATATTTTGTTAATAATTTCAATGGGTTGATCTAGGAATAAGTTGCCGGACTAGGCAAAAATTTCCGCTTTTCCGGCAAAATTTTCCGTCCGGCGGCAAAATTTGCCGACCGGCCGCCGAGGGGTGGGATGCACGCAATCGAACGCGCCCGCCGAAGCGAGCGTGGTGCACTAGATAGTGAGTGGGATCAGGAGATCAGCGGAAGAGGTTCAGGACCGAACCGGGCGCGATTTCTTGCGGTTTCGTTACGGAATCGGCAATGAAACGCGAAAAATTCTGCGACGCCTCGAAGGCCAAGGACAGCATGGACAGAACTTGTGAAAACTCTTCCTGCTTTTTAGTCACCTTGTCGGTCGCTTCGTCGAGCGCTTCCGTCTCGATGACGCTAATCTGACGGCTCAACTCGTTGATCGTGCGCGTCGCACTTGTCTGCAGGGTAAACGCAATGTTTGTGTTGCTGGTCGCGATCGACTGCGAGGCCAGATAGTCGGCCTGGATCGCATTGATAATGGCGGTCGCATTATCGATATCGGCTTGGCTGGCGAAATTGTTGTGCACCAGCGCGTTCAACTGTGCGAGCCCGTCAGTTTTTGCGGCGCGCAACCCGTCCGGTACGCCGAAGCGTTCGAAGATCGGTGTTTCAGTCGTTTCCATCAAACTGATGGTTTCCGCCAGTTTGGTGTCGAATGCGGCGACCGTGCCCGGTGTCGCGAGGGGCAGGAGCTCGGCCAGACTGGTCAGGGTTTCGCCGATCCGCGTCGCCTTGGCGTCGGTACGGCTCTTGAATTCGTTAACCTGAGCGACATCGTTCTGGAGCCGCGAGATCTGAACGTTGAGCAGGGCGGTCGCGCCGCTGGTGTCTACGCTGTCGTCTATATTCTCGATTTCTTTTTGCAGATTATCGAGAATCGCTTCCTGCGTGCGAAAGAACTGCAGCTCGAACGCCGGCCTTGCCGCGAGGAGCGCGGTCTCCGCGAACGCAGCACCGAAGTTAAACGGCTTCGGGAGCGAGTCTGAGTCTCCAATCAGCATATCTTGCCCAATACCTTCGGACTGTTGGCGCCGATGCCGCAGTATACGAACCCTGCGACCTACTTTTCGGCAGGTTAAATTTGCGCTCAGCCGGTTAACAAAACATTACGCGGTAGCAATATCTTCGCGAGCAACGATGACTGGCTAGGATCATCGCGCCGAAACAATTCGTTAACCAAACCGCGCATCAGTCTACCGGAAGAGCGATAGAATCGATTGCTCGCTTTGCCCGGCGAACGCCAGCGACGAGATGCCGAGCTGCTGACGCGTTTGCAGCGCCACCAGGTTGGCGCCTTCCTCGGTGACATCGGCCAAGGTCAGCTTGTCGGAACCGGCTTGCAGTTCGTTGGCGTAGTTTGCCGAGAAGTCCAAGCGGGTCTGCAGCAACGCGACGTTCGAACCCAAGGATTTCGCCTTAGCGTCGAGCGTGGCGATCGCGGTATCGAGCTGGTTGATCGCGCACGTCCGCAACGATGCCAGGCTGAGTGTGGCGCCGGTGGTGATCGCAAGACCGGCTGTGGTGTGGCGCATATCGACCGAGGCGATTTGCAGCAAGCTCGTCGTCGAGTTCGAGAAGCTAACCGTCAAGGTCGTGCCGGTACCGTTCACCAGGTTGATGCCCTGATAGGTGGCGTCGGACGCTAGGTTGTCGATTTGCAGGATCAGTGCGTTGTATTCGGCGTTCAGAGTGGTGAACTCTGTCGCCGTGGCGGCCGAAGCTGCGCTGTTTACGACACCCTTGAGCTGCTGGACGATCGTGTCGATCGCCTCCACCGCATTGAGGGCGACTGACACCGAGCTGATTGCCTGATCGATCGAGTCCTTCTTCTCGTTGATCGTCGTCGCACGGTCGCTCAGTGCCTTGGCTTCGAAAAACGCCTTGGCGTCGTCCACCGGACTAGCGACCTTGAGGCCCGTCGACAGACGATCCTGGGTGCGCTCGATAAGTTTTGCCGTTTCGGCAAGGGACAGCAGGTTCGAGCGAACTGCTGAACTAAGGGTGATATCGGTAGCCATTTTCTTCGTCTCTTTCTTAAGTTGATACTAAGAAGCTTTTCTGCTTCGGCTTACGTGCTGGTGGTTATCGGGAAGCGCCGCTATCGCAGGAAGTTGGAGAGGGACAGCGACTGGATTTGCGACACCGTTCGGTAGGACGCCTCCAGAATGAGTTGTTCGGTTTGGACCTGCGCGATCACCTCGGTTTCGTTTATGCCCTCGGCGTCGGCGATAATGCTTTTGGCGTTGTTGATGGAAAGGGTGAGGGTGTCGCGCGCGTTGCCCAGGAGATTAACCGGGCCGACGACGCGGTTGCGGAGTTCCGAGATCGACTGAAAGGTCGTTGTCGTGTCGACATCGATGATCTGCGACAGCGTTTTCTGCGCTTCGACCACCAGCGTGTTGAGAAATGAATTGGGCGGCGCCGACGCCGGTAAACTCGAAATGGCGTCGAGGAACATGAATAATTGTTGCAGCGCTTCCTCGTTGGCGGTGATGCCGTAGGAGAGCGTGGTTGATTCCGAAATGCGGATCGTCGGCGTGTTGCTGTCGCCTTGGTAGTAGTCGAGCTTGGGATTAGCCAGCATCTGCGTCGAATTGATCCGCGTCACATAGTAGTCCCACAAGCCGGCATCTTCGGCGTTGAACTCGGTCGCGGTCGGGTTCGCCGGATCGGCGGGGAAGGGAACTGTCGGGGCCACGCCGTTCTTGTCGAAATAGATCTGTTCGTAGAATGACCCCTGCGGAAAACCCGGTGTGCCCAGCACATTGGCGCGGTAGTCGGCGTAGAAGGTCGAATCGACGGTAATGGCATCGGCCTGGAAAAGGCTGACATGGGTATAGACCGCCGGGTCGATGGTGGCGGTCTCCTGGTCGACCCGGTTGCCGGACATCAAGAAGCGGTCGCCATCGCGTGCGTTCATATGGTCGATGAGTAGTGCGCGCGCGTTGGTCGCGAACTGTTTCAGGTTGGCATAGTTGCCGGCCGGTGAGTCCGCCGCGTCTTCCAGGAAACTCCTGAGCTCGCGCGCAATATCTTCGATCCGTTCGAGATTGAAGTCGGTAAGATTTATCCGGCGCTCGGCAATCTCGACATTTTTCAAATACTCCTCCGACCGCATTCGGGCGGTTTCGACCGAGATGAGCCGGTTTGCATCTTTCGCGATACCCGAATAGTGCTGCGCCTTCTGACCCGAGGCGAGCTGGACCGAGCCATCGAACAGCCTGTCCTGCGTCCGCAGGGTATGGAACATCAGAAGTTGCTGTTGCGAGAATGTACCAACGCGTGTCATCGCTCGGCTCCGGGGTTAATTCAGAATGTTGACCAGCACGTCCATCATTTGGCTGACCGTGTTGGTCACCCTGGCCGCGGCCTGATAGGCGTTTTGGAGAACCATGAGATTCGATATTTCTTCGTCGATATTGACGTCGCTCACCCGCGCGCTGCGGGCCTTGATCGCTTCCTGGTAACCCTCCTGAATCTCGAACTGCGCTTCGACATTGGCTGCTTGGGTCGAGCTGAGTGATACGATCGACGCCGCGTAATCGGCGAGACGCGTGCTCACAGTGGGCAGACCGCCGGCCGCGCTAAAGGACTGATTGTCACTGAACGCCGCCGCTAACCCGGTCACGCCGCTGCTATCGCCGGAGGCAATGGCGATCGTGCCAACGGCGAGCGTTCCGGCGGATAGTTTGGAGGTGGATAGCAAGTTGGGGTCGGCGATGATGTCCGACCGCACTTCGACACGGCCCGCCGAGCCGATCAGCCCATTGCGCAGATCGAGGGTGCTGGTCAGGGTACCGGAGTCGGTGATGTAAAAATTGTCGCCGTCGGTGTCGGTCATCGTCATGCGGAATTCGCCGTTCTCCGACAACACGGTGGCGGTGATGTTCTGCGCTGCCAGAGCCGCCGTGATGTTCGCCGCGATGGTTGTCAGGTCTTGTCCGGCGGCATAGGCGACCACCGTGGGACCGCCGGGATGGCTTACGGTCAAGTTACCTGCCAGACCGAGCGCCGTGGTGGCGCTGGTTTGCGGGTTCGACGTGTAGTCGTTGTAGTCGGTGTTCAGCGTGAACAGGTCGTTGAGGCCCAGGAAGTGCGCCAGACCGGTCGTGCTGCTGCCGGTGGTCACCTGGCTGGTCATTTCGTTGACGGCGATGCGGTTCATGCCGGTCGCCGACATGACGATTTTGCCGCTGGCGTTGATTGAGGCGGTTGCGTTGGTCATGCCGTTTACCGCCGCGACCAGGGCGTTGATGTCGGCAAGGCCGCCGAGGGCGATGTCCTGGGTTTCGACGACAGCGCCGGCCGTATCGACGATGGTGACGCGGAACGTGCCGGACATGCCGGGATCGTCGGCGCCCGCAAAAGAATGGGTGCTCGTCAGCGTTTGCATCGGCGGGAAGGCGCTGCCCGCGTTGTGGGCGGCGTTGGCGCTCGAGACCAGCCGTTCGGTCAACCGGTCGAACTCGGCTTGCAGCTCGGTCAACCGCTGATCGCGCATTTCGATAAGCCCGGCGAGCTCGCCACCTTGAATTTCGGTGGTGATGTCGGCGCCACCCGGTCCGTAGTGAATGCCGTCGATGACATTGGGGTAGGCGATGCCGGCATCCATTGTGGCCACGGTGGCGTGGTTCAGCGGGGTGACCGCAATGTCGACCAGCGGGCGCGCGGCCGGCGTTAAAACGACGACATGGCCGTTGTTGCGCGTATAGGTGTGGATATCCATCAGCTCGGCGAGATCGGCGAGCGCAACATCGCGTGCGTCTTCCAAGGCCGCAGTCGACCGCCCCAATGCTTTCTGGTCGCCGACCTGAATGTTCAGCTCATGGATCCGGTTTAGCCGCTGATTGATCACGGTGATCGAATCGGAAATCGCCGTGTCGACTTCCTGGCGCATTTCCTGAATTTCGTTGGTCAGCGTCCTGAGGCGTTCGGTCAGCGTGCGGCTATGGGAGATGACATCGAACTTGCCGGCAGCAAGTTCGGGCGACGAGGTGAGCGATTCCAACGAAGCGCCGACTTCGCCGAGCAAGTGGCTCACATCGGTGTTGCTGCCGGGCGCACCGAAGAAGTCTTGAATGCGGCCGTGGTAGGTGTTGAGAACATCCAGGTTGCCGACGCGCGACAGCTGATCGCGCAACTGGCGGATCAGGTTCTCGTCGACGATGCGTTCGACCTCCGCCAAGCGGACGCCGACGCCCAAACCGTTGACGATCTGGCCTTGCGCGGCCACGGTTTTTCGCGTGAAGCCCTCGGTCGACGCATTGGCGACGTTATTCGAGACGACCTGCATCTGCGCTTGAGTCACGTTGAGCGACGCGAGTGCGGACTGGAGGGAAATCGTTAAAGACATCTGGTGCTACCTGCTTCAGATCTGCTCGTGTGAATTACTGTGTGCTCGGTCGTTACAGCGTGTTGTTCAGCGAAACCGATACGTTCTGTTTGTCCCGCAAACCTTTGGTGTGGGCGATGCGGCCGTTCGCCATGTACGGGGCGTGCGCGTTGCTCTCGTCGCGAATGGCGCCGGCGATGGTTTCGATCAGTTGATGGTTTGCTTCGATTGCAGAACGCAGTGCGATGGCGTTGCCGGTCGCGGCCCCCTGCAGGCGCGCAGCGGCGTGCTTAATTTGCTCGCGGCGCCGTGGGTCGAGCCCATCCAGTGCTGAGGGATTGCTTTGGAGGTCGCTGATCACCCGCTGATAGATCGCGGCCAGGGACTCCTTGTCCGATTGAAGAGCCTGGATGTCGCCCGCGCGGCGGTCGCGCAAGAGCTCTACTTCCTGCTCCATGAGCTGCGATAGCCGGTCGGTCATTTTGATCAGGTTATCGGCGTTTTCCGCACCCGATGTGGGGGACTGGTTAGCGCTCATTGGCGTTGATCTCCTGTAGACGAATGATTTCTCCCAGCACGCTCTCGGAAATACCGACACCGCCCGTCTCGGCGAGCGACTTGCCGTACTCGTCGATCATTAGCGACCGGAACACGTTCTCGCCGGCGCCGCCGCCAAATAGCGGATCAGCTTCGATGCCGGAGAACATGTCGGACAGCATCTGCGAGATGAAAAAGGCCTCGAAGTCCTTGGCGGCTTTTCGCGGGTCGCTGTGCGCGGCCGCACGATCGAGCGGCGAGGACCGGTTCTCGAGCGTTTGCGTCACCCCCTCGAAGGCGGTGTTCGGCAGGCCGGCGCCGGCGGATGTGATAGCTGCGTTCATTAGATTATCTCGATCTCGGCTTGCAGGGCGCCGGCGGCTTTGATGGTTTGCAGGATCGAAATCATGTCGCGCGGGCCGATGCCGAGAGCATTGAGGCCGTTGACAAGTTCCTGCAGCGTGATTCCGCGGTTGAGCACGGTGAGCCGCTTTTCTTCGTCGGCGTCGATTTCGATATTCGTCCGGTCGACCACTTGGGTTTCGCCCTGTTGGGCGAAGGCGTTGGGCTGGCTCACCTGCGGTGTCTCGGTGATGCGGATGGTCAAGTTGCCTTGCGCGATCGCCACGGTGCTAATCCGCACGTTTTCGCCCATCACGATGACGCCGGAATGCTCGGCAACGACGACGCGGGCGCTTTGGTCGGGCGTGACCAGCAGCTGCTCGATGTCGGTCAGCATGGATACGGCGTTGCCGGCATATTTTTCCGGCACGTTGATGCTGACCGTTGCCGGATTTGTCGCCGAGGCGGCCGGCGCTTTCAGAAAACCGTTGATGGTGTCGGCGATGCGCTTCGAGGTGGTGAAGTCGGGATTACGCAAGTTGAGGTGGACCGTGCGAAGTTCGGCCAGATTGAAATTGATCTCGCGTTCGATAATGGCGCCGTTGGGGAGGCGTGCCGTGGTCGGCACGCCCTTGATCACGGTTTGACCGTTGCCTTGAATGTTGAAGCCCTCGACCACGAGCGGGCCTTGCGCCACCGAATAAACCTCGCCATCGGCGCCGAGCATCGGTGTTACCAGTAGGGTGCCGCCGCGCAGGCTTTCGGAATCTCCCAGTGCGCTGACAGTGACGTCGATGCGCGAGCCTTGCCGAGAAAAGGGCGGCAAGGTCGCGGTCACCATCACGGCGGCGACGTTGGCGGTTTTCAGACTGTTGATTTCGTCACGGGTGTTTACGCCCAAGCGCTCCAGCATGCCGATGAGGCTTTGCTGGGTGAACGGTGCGCTCTGCAGCGAATCGCCCGTGCCGTTTAAGCCGACCACCAGCCCGTAGCCGACCAACAAGTTGTCGCGCACGCCTTCTACTTGGACGATATCCTTGATCCGCGACTCAGACGCCGCAAGCGCAACGTCGGCCGCCAACAGCACCGTCACGGCTGATAAAATGACGGCGGCTGTTTTGGCCGAGGCTGCGATTGCGCGACCGAACACCGAGTTGGCCAGCTTACAGGGGTTGGTAATAGGCACGTTCATTATCGAAAACCGCTTCCATTCAGGCTGAACAAATTCTTAGCTGCCCCCGTTTATGCGAGAAGCGTGCCAGTTTGAATGGCTCCATAACTCACTGTTTTTAAAAGAAAATTTTTGTCTTACGTTCGAAAATTCGATTTTGTCCGGCAGTTTGTGCCGGTGTTTGGCACATCTTGCCGGTAGGGTTTGCCGCCAGTGGCGAGCATGGCCGGCACGGCAAATTCACACGAATTGGTGAAGTGTGAGCGCGGTCACAGCGCTATTGCGCCGGATAGCCGATAGTTATCGCAGTTAATGACGAGGACAGTGCCATGCGACACCAAGCTTTGAGAATTCGCCTCAGCCCTGACGCCACCGTGCGGTTGCTCCTTACTGCGGTTATGGGCGTTATCTTGGCCCTCATGGTTCTGGCGACGAGCCTGCCGGCCGCCGCGCAAACGATTAACGGGTCGCCTGAACTGTCACGCGACGAAATCGTCGCTCAGCTCGGCGAGACTTATAAGGAAGTTCCCGTCGCCGGTGGTATCGCGGCAAATGGAAACTTCCTCGAAGTTTTCGCCACGCCGGATGGGCGTTCCTGGACGATCATCGTAACCCGGCCTGACGGTGCGAGCAGTGTCGTTGCCTCAGGCGAGGGGTGGTCGTTTGTCGATGTCGTAGAAGGGCTGCGCGTTTAGTCCCCCAGGAACCAAGATTTGATCGCGCTTGCGGCCGTTCTTTAACGCGACGTTAACCGCGTTTAGGCAATCTATTAAGAACGGCGTCCAACGGGTGGCCGCGGTAACGGACACAAGCCATGAAAATCGACGCTCCTGGATCTGTGCGCGCCAATTCGGTCCGCCGGACAGGAAAAAACCAAGGCAGTGCGGCGGGCGAGTTCGCCAAGCACATCTCGACCGGTTCCGAGACAGCGCCGGTCGCCGGCAGCAGTGGTGCAACGCAGCTTGGGTCCGTCGAAGCCTTGGTGGCCTTGCAGCAAGTCTCCGACGCTACGCAGCAGGACAAACCACCGGAACAAAAGCACGGTGAAGACTTGCTCGACCGGCTCGATCAGCTCCGGCTGGGTATTTTAAGGGGCGACCTGTCGCCGCTCGATTTGCAAGCGCTGGTGCTGCGTTTGGGTGAACGGCGGCGCGAAGGTGGCGATCCGCGTCTCATCGCAATTGTCGATGAAATCGAACTACGCGCGAAGGTCGAGCTGGCTAAACTCTCGATGATTTGAAAATAGACGCTAATTTAAGCTGGCGCGTTTCCCCTAGTAAGTCCCAAAATTCCTTGAATCTCAACGCGATACCTGCGTTTACGGAATATCAGGCAACATGAACTAGAAAAGCGATTCATCTTGCCTGAGACAAGTAGGCGTATATATATTCCGCGCGCCGCGAGCGGCCTATCTGTGAACCTGGATTGAGGATGGACCATGTCGTCGACGATGCTACCGCCCGACTACGTTCCGTCTGATGACGATGAGTTCATGAACCCAATGATGATGGAGTTCTTCCGTCAACGCCTGCTCGAATGGCGCAGCGAGCTACTGCGCGAATCCGACCAAACGCTGGCGAACATGCAGAACACCAGCATCCAAGAGCCCGACATCGCCGACCGGGCGTCGCTTGAAAGCGAACGGGCGTTGGAGTTGCGTACGCGCGACCGCGGCCGCAAGCTGATCAGCAAGATCGACGACGCGCTTCGCCGCATCGAAACCGGCGACTACGGTTATTGCGAAGATTCCGGTGAGCCGATCAATATTCGCCGCCTCATCGCGCGGCCAATTGCGACCCTCAGCGTCGAGGCGCAAGAACGCCACGAACGTATGGAAAAGACCCACCGCGAAAGCTGACCTCGGCGACGGTCCGCTAAAAACCGGCTGCTGGCGCTACGCCGACCGCATCTGGGTGAGAAAGCGGTCGACCGCTTCCTGAAGGTTCTGGGTCTGGCTGTTGAGGTTATCCGACGATTCCTGAACGCCTTGGGCGTTTTTGCCGGTTTTCTCGAGGGTCGCCGAGATATCGACGATTTTGGATGAAACCTCGCGAGATCCTTCTGCGGCCTGCGTAACGTTTTGGCTGATTTCAGACGTTGCCGCTGTTTGTTGTTCGACAGCCGCGCCGATGGCTTCGGCGACCTGGTTCAAGCCCTCCATCTGGTCGACGACCGACGTTACGGCGGCCGCCGTCTCCTCGCTGACCGTCTGAATGGCCTCGATCTGGGTCTTGATATCCTGGGTTGCGGAATCGGTTTCCTCGGCAAGCTTCTTAACTTCACTGGCGACAACGGCGAATCCCTTACCGGCTTCTCCGGCACGCGCCGCCTCGATCGTTGCGTTGAGCGCTAGCAGTTTCGTTTGGTTAGCGATCTGCTGGATGAATGCGCTGACTTTGTCGACCTCTTCACCGGCTGTCCTGAGCTGGGCGACCGATTTCTGCGCTTCGTCGACGGTCGCCACGGCCTGCCGGGTGGCTTTGGCAGAGCTCGAAATCTGCGAGCTTATTTCCTGAATCGATGCGGTTAGCTCTTCGGCGCTGGCGGCGACCGTTTGCGTGCTGACGTTGGATTCTTCGGCGGCGCTGGCTACCGAGACGCTTTGGTCGTGAGCCGCCGTGGCTTCGCTCGTCATTTCCTGCGCCGCCGAACTCATTTCCCCTGCCGTCGCGGCGATATTGCCAACAACGGTTGCAACCGTTTGTTCGAGTTCGTCGGCGACTTGGTGCCGCGCCGAAACCGCTTGTTCCTCCATTTCCTGCATGGTTTCGCGGGCCCGATTGATGAGACCGGCCCCGCGGCGAAAATCGCCCAGCATGCCGGTTTCCAGAAACGGCCGGTAGTATTTCCCTTCCGCGGCATATTGGAGCGAAGCGCCGGACTCGCGCACATAAGCGTCGGTTAAATCCAGAAGATCGTTGATCGAGTTTACGAACCCGACCAGCTCGCCGAGCTCTTCGATTTCGGTAATGCGGGCTTCGAGGTTGCCGGCGGCCACCTCGCGGCAGACCGCTTCGGCCTTGGCAAAGGCTTTCCGATACGTTGCCGCACCCGTGCGGTGAGCGCTGTTGCTGTCAGCTTTTCCGAAAGTTTTGCGAAGCGCGTTCATCGGTGTCTTCCATCCTATTGTTTTTGTTTCTACTGGAGCGGAATCGCGGCTAAAGCGCGTGCACGAATTCGTCGTAGGTTGTGCCTTGTTCCTTCAATAGGGCGAGCAGCTTGTCGTAGCCGGCGTTCATGCCCTGCTTACGGTCATCGTATTTTTGTTCTTCAGCGAGCAATGCCCGATAGAGCCCGCCGATCTGGTCGACAGCGTTACGCTGCGGACAGCGCCGGTTCGAATGGAAACCGGTAATCTCGCCATTGGCGTCGAAGCTCGGGGTGACATGGGCGAATACCCAGTAAAAATCTCCGTTTTTCGCCATGTTCTTCACGTATGCGAATATCTCGCGCTTGTCCTGAATGGTGTCCCACAGCAGCTTAAAAATGCTGCGCGGCATATCCGGGTGGCGCACCAAGCTGTGCGGCGCCCCGAGAACCTCGCTCTCCCGATAGAGTGCAATGTCCAGGAACACGCGGTTCGCGTATGTGATACGGCCGGTTGGGTCGGTCTTGCTGACGATGATCTCGTCCTCGCCAAACGTCCGTTCGTTGTTTGTGGGAGTAATGTTGTGTTTTGTCATGCCATTATACTTTATACACTTAACTATTTTTATCGGCGTAACGAGTAGTGTCGATTGGTTAACAAATGTGTAAATTCCAAATAGATAGACTATTGTTATTTATAGATGTGCGGTAATGTCGCACCTAATTTTGGAGGGGGAAAATCAATGCGGTGGCGTTCTCTATATGCATGTAATTAATGCAGTAATATGCCACCGCGAATACATGAGTATGATTTGGTGGTAACGGTTCGCATTCTCACGCGGAACAAGTGGCACTATCGGCTATTTCAGTGTTCAAACGAAGCCGCGAAGCTTCCATAGTTTCGGTAAAGCTGGCACGCTGCCCATCAAGTTACACGAAGCCGGTTCTTGTCCTGGGGGGACGAATATTATGCGGGCGATGGTCGTCGAAAATTGGGGCGAGTCCTTTAAGCTGCACGAACGGCCGGATCCCGAGCCGGGGCCGGGCGAGGCGGTGATGAAAGTGCGCGCGGCGGGCGCCGGGCTGACGCTTGTCACCATGCGCAGCGGTGTCTTCGGCGGCGAGGCGCCGCGCGTTATGGGGCACGAACTCGGCGGCGATATCGTGGCCGTCGGCGACGGTGTTACCAATGTGGCGGTGGGCGACCGCTGCGCTGTCTATTTCTATCTCAATTGCGGGCATTGCCGGTGGTGCCGCAACGGCCGCGAAACTTTATGCGAAAATCACGGCGGTTATGTCGGGGTGCACCGGGACGGCGGCTACGCCGACTATGTTTGTTTGCCGGCAGATAATTTCCTGCCGATCCCCGACGGGCTCGACTATGAAGGTGCCGCGGTCGCCGCCGACGCGGTAAATACGCCGTGGCACTGCATGCGCGAACGCGCGCAGATAAATCCTCACGACGATGTGCTGCTGGTTGGCGCCGGCGGCGGCGTTGGCATTCATGGCGTCCAGGTTGCCAAGCTTTTCGGCGCCCGGGTCATCGCTGCGGATATTTCAGATGACAAGCTCGAATTGGCCCGCGAATGGGGAGCCGACGAAGTCATTAATGTTCGTGCTGTCAATGATTTGGCAGCCGAAGTTAAGAAGCTAACTGACGGTAAGGGGGTTGAGGCTGCGGTCGACTTTCACGGCGCGCCGGAAACCTTCCAGGCCTGTATCGAAGCGCTGACGCGCGCCGGCCGTGCGGTGGTGATCGGCGCACAGCCGGGCGACGTGAAGGTAAATCCGATCAACCTCGTCATTACCGAGCAAATCATCACCGGATCGCGGCATTCGACGCGCGCCGAGTTGATGGAAACCATGGAGGTGATGGCGCGTGGCGATGTGAAGGCCGTGGTTGGCAAGCGCGTCCACTTCACGGAAGTGGAAACCCTGTTCGACGATCTTAAGGCGCAGCAACTTTTGGGCCGGGGCGGCCTATTGTACGACGATTAGGCCGTACGACGGCTAGCTGTACGCTGGCCAGGCGGCAACGCACGATGACGATAATGACGCGGCGACCAAGCGCCGCGCGATAGGGAGGAACAGATGGTCGATTTCAAGCTAACCGAGCGGCAGGAGGAGTTGCGGCAGATCGCGCTCGACTACGCGATCAATACGGTGATGCCGCGGGCGGTGGCTGCCGATCTGGAGCCCGAGCCGGATAAGTCGTTCGACTGGGAGCTGATCCGCGAGGCGTCGCGGCTGGGTCTGCGCACCCTGTCGGTGCCGCGCGATTATGGCGGTGAGGGCGCCGACGTGATGACCCTGTCGATGATCGGCGAGACCATCGCCTACGGCGACCTCGGCGTGGCGGTGGCGTTCGATCAGACGTGGAAAATCATGACCATGCTGAGCCACTTGACGACCGAGGAGCAGCGCCAGCGCTGGTTGCCGGTCGTCATGGACGATGACGAATGCTTGCTCGCCGCAGCGGCGACCGAACCGATGTCGGGCAGCGACACGATCTTGCCCTATAACGAGGCCGAGGGCGGCATTCAGATGACCGCGGTGAAGAAAAGCGATCGTTGGGTGCTCAACGGGACCAAGCGCTACATCTCCAATGGCGGCCTGGCCAAGGTCATTTATGTTATGGCGCGTACCGATCTGTCGAAGCCGCCGATGGAAAGCATCGTCGGCTTCATCCTGAAATCGGATACGCCGGGTTATTCGTGCACCGAAGTGTGGGACAAGCTCGGCCAGCGCGCGGTGCAGAACGGCACGTTGGAATTCAACAATGTGGAGATTCCGGATGAGGATGTCATCGGCCAACCGGGTAACGCATTAGCCGAGATTGGCGCATTGCTGACCCGTTTTGGTTCCAACATACAGGCCGGGGCGACCGTCTTGGGCGTTGCCCAGCGGGCTTACGATGTAACGCTGCAATACGCCAAGCAGCGGGTGCAGGGCGGGGTTCCGATCTTCGAGCACCAGATCCAGGCAAAGCGCTTGGCGCGGATGCAGATGATGCTGGAATCCGCGCGGTTTTATCTGTGGTATTCGGGCTGGACGGCGACCGAAGGCAATACCGATGCACGCGCGGCGTCGCTGTGCAAAATCCACGCGTCGGAATCGGCGCTTACCGTCACCCAGGAAGCATTCGAGCTGTGGGCGGCGACCGGCTACATGAAGAAGAACCCGATCGAAAAGCTGTTGCGCGACGCCCTGAGCTTCATCCACTCCGACGGCACGAACGATGTGTTGGCGTTGAAAGCATCGCGTTTACTCGGTGAGATCGAGAGTAACGATCCGCGCTACAGCAAGCGTGTCGAAGAGGCGGCCGCCGGCAACTAGCCGCGTTTAAGCGACGGTTCGCAGTGTCGGTGCCGTCCTCATGCAGCGTTCGATGAGGCCGGCGCGCATGAGCGTTTGCGCGGTCTCGATCGCTTCGGAGACCGAGATGCCGATGACGTCGCACACTTCGAAGAGGTCTCTTGTGCCGTCGGCATAGCTGAGGAAATTAAGCAGAATGCGCACGCTTTCGTCGGCGTCGCGCGTTCCCAGCGAGCGGTAGAGCCCGTGTTTACCGAGCATCGGTTCGCACATCGTCTTGCTGCGATACACCAAGTTGTGCTCGAGCGCCTCGAGGCTGGTTTTGTAGATCTGGAAGCTACTTTCCAGGCCGTCGGGGGTAATCACCGACAGGTCGTCGTGCGAGGTGTGATACTCGGGAAACTCCGCGTGGCGGGTGCGCATGATCGAGGCGACCGGCAAGTCGACCCCGGGGGCGCAGTATTGCCGCTCGTCGCTCGCCCGATACAAGTACGAATACTCGTTGAACGCCGGCGCATGCTGGCGCAGTGCGTGGCGGGCCGCCTGGTCGGCGACGCTGTTGCCGTCGCGCGATGTCAGAAGCGAGTAGGCTCGCTCGTCGCCGACGTTGGTGAGCACGTAGCCCGCGGCGACATTGCGTTTTAGATGCTCGAGATTCCGACTGATGTACCAAATGGCGCCGAGGGTCTCAGGCCCGAAGAATATCCGGTACGTATAGCGGCGGCTCGGCAGCGACATGAGCCAGCGCGCCAGCGCGGTGGTGACTACCGGCCCCGACACTTCGTTGTTCGCCATCGAGGGATGGCAAACATAGGTCGACAACAGAATTTCCCGCTCCTCGGCACCCGGCAGCACCAATTCGGCGCACGACATGTGGCCGGGTTCAAGCGTTGAGTCGATCACCACGTGGTAGCGGCCGGGCTTGAGGCTTTCGAGTTGATTTTGGGTGAGGCAGAAGCCCCAGGTCCGATTGTAGTAGGACGTGATGTAGGGGACGGCGTCCGGCAGCTCAGGCTGCGAGTGCAGATGCGGCTTCAGCTCTTCCAGCGTGAGCCAGCGGTCGACCGGTTCGGAATAGCCGACGACGTGCAGGTTGCTGTCGGCAAAGTCGACGATCCGCTCGCCGGCTTCGTTTTCGATATAGGCGCCGCGAATGTTCCATTCGTCGGGGACAGTCCAATCGAAGGCCTTGGTGCCGGTCGGTACTTCGAACCGTTCGAGGTCGGGCAGGATATCGCCCAGATAGTCCAGCGTTTCGCGGACACCGTCTCCGGTCAAACTTCGGCAAATCGGGAAAAGGTCGCTCGCCCAGCGGTAAATATCGTCGCCAGTCGGAAAACTGGTCATGCTTGGCCTCCCATACGCACAGAGAGGTAAACCATAGGGCGAACTTCTTAGCTCGCTATTAACGATATTTGATGCGGAAACGCAGGGTTACCGTGTTGCGGTCGAAATGCGTAAACCGTTCCTTAAAATGTCGACTTTAGGCTTGCGCTAACCAAACGGTTTCGCGGCCCGCCGCGTCAACGACCGAGCAGAAAGGTGGCAGCGTGGCTGGTTCGCGTAACGGCAACTTTCCGGAACTTATCTCGCCATTTTTGCGTGCCAAGATCGACGAGGCGGTCCGTACGCAGGGGCCGGACAGCGAAGAGGTCCGCGCCCTGGAGCGGCAATACGTTCTGTCGCCGCTGGAATCGGCGGTGCTGCCCAGTGACCGGTGGCGTCACTATCAGTCCGAAGTTCACTTTACCTTCGAAGGGGAGCCCGTGGTCGGAACCGAGCGGCTCTACCGGCGAACGATCTTGATCGAGCCGACCACGGTGTGCGCCGCCCATTGCCGCTGGTGCCTGCGCGGACAGTATCCGGTTCTTACGATGAAGCGCGACGAAATCGATCACGCCGCCCGTTACATCGGGTCACCCGATCTCGCCGACGACATCGACGAAGTGTTGATCACCGGCGGCGATCCACTGATGAGCCTGCCGATGCTCGACCATACGATTTCCGCGCTGCGCCGGTTTGCGCCCAATGTGCGCACGATCCGGATCGGTAGCCGGGTCCCGTTTCAGGACCCCGACCGGATCAACGACGCCATGCTGGAAATGTTGACACGCCACCGCGGTGTTCGCTTCGAGCTGGGCGTCAACGTCAATCACCCGGTGGAGTTTTGGCCCGAATCCGTCGCGGCGCTCGAGCGCCTGCAGGACATCGGTTTCCGGATCTACAATCAGCACCCGCTGTTGAAGGGGGTAAACGACGATCTCGAGACGCTGACCGCGCTCTACGAACTGCTGCGCCAGCGCCATATCGAGGCACACTATCTGTTCCATGCCATTCCCATGCGCGGCACCGCCCACCATCGAACCTCGCTCGACCGCGGGCTCGCGCTGGCGACCAAGCTGTGCGCCAGCGGCAGCTTTTCCGGCCGCGCCAAGCCGCGGTTCGCCGTGTTGAGCGATATCGGCAAGATCGTTTTGTACGAAGGCGTTATTGCCGACCGGCGGCCGGCCGAAAACCTCGTGCTGCTGCGCTCAGGCTTTAACCTTGCCGAGCGCCAGCGCTGGAACCCGAGCTGGCAGCCGCCGGAAAGTGTCGTTGTCGACGCCGACGGCACCATGTTGACCTGGTACCAGGACGGTACTGATGACGCGCAGGCGTTGCCGGTCGCGGCCGCCAGCGCGGCCCAGTGACGCCATGAACGTCGTCCGCTCGCTTGGGCTCGGCCCGCAACGCACCACCGGTTACGCGTTGGCCGACATTTCCTACGTTCTTCGCGAACTCGAAGTCCAGCCCGGCTCGACGGTGATGATGCACTCATCGCTCATGCGGCTCGGCCGGATCGACGACGTACCGGTGGCGGACTATCCGGCGGCTGTCGTCGGTGCCGTCCGCGATCATTTGGGCCCCGACGGTACGCTGGTGGTGCCGGCGCCCAACTGGGACTACGGCGCGCAGCGCGAACCGTTCGATATCGAGCGCTCGCCGGTCTCCAAGCCGCTCGGCGTTGTGAGCGCCTATGTCAACGAGCTGCCTGACCGCCAGCGCTCCGCCAACCCGATTTTCAGCGTTGCCGCGCTGGGCGCGAACGCGGAGCAGATTTGCGGCGGCAGTACGGCCAACGCGTTCGGTTTCGGCTCGCCCTGGCATAGTATGCTCGATCTCGAAGCCGAGCAGCTCGGCTTCGGCACCGATTTCGAGTTTCTCACCTGTATTCGTTTTGCCGAATTCCTGTTCGGCGTGCCGTACCTCTACAACAAATATTTCGACGTACCGCTGCTCAACGATGGCGTGCCCGTGCCGTGGCCGGTTGTGGCGCCGCTACGCTACGCGCATTTGCCGATCCGTTACGCGCCGGAAAAGCCGCACGCTTTGTGCCGCGCTCACGGCGTGCTGCGTGAAGTCACCCTAGGGGGCGGCCGGGTCATGGCGATCAATATCGCGGATTTCTTGCGGGTGACGTTGGAAGCGTTGGAAGACGACATCCATTTCTTCCTCGCCGAAGTGCCGTCTTACAGCGGCGATCAAATTCCGCGGGTATGAGGATGACGGCAATGCCGGTCTATCAGCACGCCTTTTTCGAGCGCACCGCCGATCGTTTCCCCGGCGCGCCGGCCGTCGACGACCACGGGCGGGCGACCACTTACGCCGAGCTCGATGGACGGGCCAACCGGATCGCCCATCTGTTGCGCGGCTTGCCATGCTCGCCCAACGACCGGGTAATCGTCTTTACCGAGAAAACGGCGGACCAATACGCGGCGGTTCTGGGCGCCCTCAAAGCGGGGGCCTGCTGGGTGCCGTTCAGCAATGCGTTTCCCGCCGCGCGGCAACAGTCGCTGACGGAAACGTTGCGGCCGATTGCGATTATCGCCGACACCACCACGCGCGATGCTGCGCTTACCCTTGCGGCGGAGGCCGAAGAGACCCCCGCCGTTCTCGTGCTCGGCGCGTCCGACGGGGCCGACACCGGCGTGCTCACCGAGAGCGATCTTGCCGCGCAACCGGATACCCGGCCCGACATGGGCACTCTGACGTCCGACGATCTCGCCTACATCATCTTCACGTCCGGTTCGACCGGCACGCCCAAGGGCGTCATGGTCCGCCACCGCAACACGGCCCGGTTCCTCGACCATTGTCATGGCTTTTTCGATATCGACCCCGGGGCCCGGTTCGCGCACTTTTCCGAGCTCACCTTCGATCCGTCCGTGTTCGATCTGTTCTACGCCTGGGCGGTCGGCGGCACGGTGGTGCCGGCCAATCGCCGCAGCTACCGGGTCAATCCGGCGCAGTTTCTCGTTAAAGAACGGATCAACGTACTGTTTTGCGTGCCGACAGTGATTGCCATGATCGAGGAGGCGGAACGGCTCGGCGACCCTGCGTTGGCGAATGTGCAGCACCTGCTGCTCACCGGCGAACCGGTGCCGTCGGCGCTGGTGAAACGCTGGTACGACGCCTATCCCGATTGCACAGTTTACAACATGTACGGCACCACCGAGACCGCGATCGTGTCTCATTGGTATGCCATCCCGCGCACCATCGACGGCCAACGCCCGATCCCCCTGGGGTGGCCGCTACCGGATATGCGCGTGCAACTGCTCGACGGCGACCGCCCGGTCGACAGCGGCGCCATCGGCGAAAGCGTGGTCGCGGGGCCGCAGGTCTCGCCGGGCTATTGGGACAATCCGTATCTCACCGAGCGGTCGTTCGGTCCCGACCCGATCGACCCGCAGGCGCCGGTGACGGTGTATCGCACCGGCGACCTGCTGCGGCGGACGCCGGACGGGCTCTATCACTATGTCGGCCGGCAGGATACGCAGCTCAAGGTGCGCGGCCATCGCGTCGATTTGGGCGAGATCGAGCACGTGCTGGCCCATTGCGACGGCGTTCGCGACGCTGTGGTCGTCGCCGTGCAAGGCAGCACTGCTGCCGATACCCGGCTGATTGCCTTCGTTCGCGAAGCCGGCGAGTCCGATCTCGATAAGCTCCGGCAAAGCGCCGGCGAAACGCTCCCCAACTACATGGTTCCGTCGTTGTTTCTACCGATGCTCGGCGACTTTCCCCGCAACAACAACGGCAAGATCGACCGCATTGCGCTGGGCCGTCTTGCCCGTGATGCATTCACCAATGAGGTGTCCTATGGATAGCGGCAAACTAAGAGATCAACTGAGGGTCGTAATGGCCGACGCCTTCGATATCGCGCCGGATGCACTGCCCGAAAATGCTTGCATGGATACGGTCGCCCAGTGGGATTCGCTGGGGCACCTGACCATGATCGCCGCGGTGGAGGTGCGCTTCGGCATCGCCTTCACCCATCGCGAAATGGTCGAACTGCTCGATGAGCAGATTCTTGTCGATGCCATTGCGGCGAAGGCGGAAGCCGAGGCCACCGCCGTCGGCCACGCGTAGGTCGCGTACCCAGCAATTTCCAAAGATTAAGAGCGCAAAGAGCCGGCTCCTACCTGGAACCGGCCCTTCCGCATCTTCCGGCCTACCTGACCGGTCGGCCTACCTGGCCAAGACTTCCGTTCAAACAGTTAGGCTGCCTGCCGATTGTCTAGAACGGAAAGATGATATCGAGCACCTGCTGGCCGTAACGGGGCTGCTGCAGGTCCGATATTTGTCCGCGTCCGCCGTAGGAGATGCGCGCCTCGGCGATTTTTTCGTAGACGATGGAATTGGTCGACGAGATGTCTTCGGGCCGGATGATGCCGGCGATCTGCAGCTCGCGGGCCTCGAAGTTGATCCGGAACTCCTGACGGCCGTGGATCACCAGATTGCCGTTGGGCAGCACCTGACTGATCACCGCCGCGACCTTCAATTCGATTTCTTCCTTGCGGGAGATTTCACCGGTGCCGGTCGAATTCGACTGGGCGTTGAGATCGAGCAAGTTCGTCGGGTCAACGGCTTCGGGCAAGATCGCGTCGATCGCCGCTTCGTAACCGAACAGCCGGGGCATTGTCGCATCTTCGTTGGAAGTGCGGGCCCGCGTCGTCTCGTTCTCGATAGTCGCCTGATCGTTCAAGTCGACGACCACGGTGAGGATATCGCCCACATCGGCGGCGCGCTGATCCTTGAAGAAGGCCCGCGCGCCGGTACGCCACAGGGAGTTGGCATTGCGCTCCACCGGTTTGGGGGCCGGCATCGGCATCGAGACCGGCCGATACTCCGGTGCGAGAACGGGGTTTTGGATTGTCGTCAGTGGCGGTTCGACCCCCACGTTCGACAGCCGCGAGAGGGCGTTGCAGCCGCTCAGCGCGATTGCCAGGGCGAGGATCGCCGGGATCCGTACGGTATTGCGCGTAATAGTCATTGAGCATTCCCTTCCGACGAAGCGAGCTGGCGAAGCGCCGCGACTTCGACGCGGTTGGGGCCGAGAATCTTGGCATCGACCGTGGTGTTGGTTTGGGTGTTGCGCACCGTGATGAAGTCGCCCACCGACCCGGCCTCGAGCGCCCGGCCGCTGGCGGTCAGCAGCATCGACGGCGTGCGGAAGACCATGGTGACGAGCATCCCCTTGGAGACCGACAGGGGCGTGCGCAGATCGGACCGGCGCACCATCGTGTTGGCGCTGAGCGGACGTTTCGCTTCGCGGCCGGCGAATTCCGAGGGATCGGTTACGGTATCGCTGCGCACGTGTGTGGCGCGCACGCGTTTCCACTCGATGTCGTCCGGCCGGATCGCTCTGCCGGGCCGCAAGGGGCGGGCGGGAACCGGTACTTCGACGACGGCATGGATCTGGCCGACGACGGTGACCCGGCGGGCTTTCGGATCGCCTGCCGGCACGGCGACGATCGCGGAAAACCGGCTCCGGCGGGCATCGGTCGTGAGGTGGACGACCTCGAGCGTCGGCGGCAGGCTGCGGTCGATATGGACCAGCAGGTTCTTGTTCGACAGTTGCAGTTCGATATTGTCGGCGCCGCCGCGGGCTTTGATCTCGTCGCGCAGCGCCGCCGTGATGGCTTTGCCATCGACCAGGGTGCTGGCGCGCTCGACAATCACTCGGTCGAGACGGGTCGTCGGCCGCCAGTCCAAGCGATAGCGCTGGGCGAGGCGGCCTAGCCAATTGGCGTCGAAAATGGCGCGGCGGCCAGGCTGTGGCGCATAGGCGATAACCGTATCGCCACTGAGTCCGGCATGGCTGTCTTCGAACCCGTCGAAAATATCGCTGAACCGGATCGAGCTGCCTTCGATGGTGATGTGGTTGCGCAACGTCAGCGGCGTGGGGGCCACGCCATTGGCCGATACGGGCGACACCTCGAGGGCCAGAGCGATCAAGGCGAGTAGGGCGAGATAGATCGCGAAGCGGATAATCGTGGTGTGTCGTTTGATTGCATTCATCGGGCTGCCCCTACCGCATCCGGTTGATGGTGCTGAGCATCTCGTCGGATGTTTGGATGACCTTCGAATTCATTTCGTAGGCCCGCTGTGCGGTGATCAGGTTGGTAATCTCAGTGACCGTGTTCACGTTCGATGTTTCGACGAAGCCCTGTCGGATCGTTCCCAAGCCGGTCGCGCCGGGGTTACCGGTGGTTGCCGCGCCGGACGCCGTGGTTTCGAGGAACAAGTTGTCACCCTGCGGGTCTAAGCCCGCGGGGTTGGCGAAATTCGCCAGCTGAAGCTGACCCACATTGGATTCAGTCACTACGTTGGGTAACTTGACCAACACTTGACCGCTTTGGTTGATCGTGACCTGCAGCGCGTTCGCCGGCACGGTGATAGCCGGCGCGACGGTGTAGCCGTCGACCGTGACGATCTCGCCGGTGGCGCTAAGCTGGAAGGATCCCGCTCTGGTGTAAGCGGTGTCGCCGCTCGGCAGGGTTATCTGGAAAAAGCCGGAGCCGCTGATGGCGAGATCGAGCGGATTGTCGGTCGATGCCAGATTGCCTTGCTCGGCGATGTTGTAGACGGCGGCGGCTTTCACGCCGAGGCCGACTTGCACACCGGCGGGAACGATGGTGCCGCTGTCGGAGGAGGTTGAACCGACCCGCTCCATCGTCTGATACAATAAGTCCTGGAATTCCGCGCGCTGGCGCTTGAACCCCGTGGTGTTCATGTTGGCGATGTTGTTGGAAATCACTTCCACGTTCAGCTGCTGGGCCAACATGCCCGTCGCTGCGATGCTTAAGGATCTCATTTCAATTGCTCCTCAGCTCACACGGCGCGTGTGAGCGTTTCGATGGCCTGCTGCTGGCGTTCATCTTCGGTGGTGATGAGCCGGTTCGCGGTCTGATAGCTGCGCAGAAGCTCGATCATGCGCGTGATTTCGGTGACGGAGATGACATTGGAACTTTCGAGCATGCCTTGCACGACGCCGGACTCCGACGCGTCGAGGGGTTCCTGGTCGGTCGCGAGAAGACTGTTGCCGACGTTTGTCATCGCTTGTTCATCGACGAAATCGGCGATCCTGAGCCGGCCGATCGCTCCGTTGTTGGTGCTCACCGTGCCGTCGCGCGTAATGTTGATTTGCGTTTCACCCGGCGCGATGACGATTGGATTGTTCCCATCGTCCAAAACGGCGGCGCCCGCGCTGGTGACAAGCTGGCCCGAGGCATCGAGCCGGAAGGCGCCGTTGCGGGTGTAGAAAATCCCGTCGATAGTTTCGACGGCAAAATAGCCGCTGCCCTCGATGGCGACGTCGAGCGGGTTACCGGTGAAGTTTACCGGGCCGGCGTTGGTGTTGCGCACAGTGCCCTCGTCGAGCACGTAGGCGACTTCCTCGCCGTCGCCCAATGGGACCAGAAATTCCACGAATAGCGGATGATTGCTCTGGAATCCGGGGGTCGAGGCGTTGGCGATGTTGTTTGCCGTAATATCGAGCTGGTTCCTAAGGGCCAGCTGATAGGACAGCGCGACTTCGCTGGTTGTTGTCATTTGCTTTTCCTGGTGCGGATCATCACGCCCCCCACTAAGCAGATCGCGTGCCAACAATAATTATTACGATATTTCAGATAGTTAGACGGATCAGATGAGATGTCTGTAGCGCCGGATTTGCCGGTCAGGCAGCCATTGCCCGGCAATCTCTGCCTTTGGTGCGGTGTTTATGTATGCAGGCCAGCCGGTATTCGGTGCGATTGTGAGGGGGCGGCTCAAGGGTTTGTTAACCAGGATAGGCCTAGTATTTCCGCGAGATTTAGCGCCTGGCACGCGGCCGCGCGGCCGCTTGGAACCCCGTCATATGACAGACGAAGCAAACGCAGAAGAAGCCGAAGACGAGTTGGACGTCGGAGAAGACGGCGAAGCACTCGAAGAAGAAGGCGGAAAGTCCGGCAAAAAGAAAAAACTGCTGATGATCGGGCTGCCGATTCTCCTGATCGTCGGCGGTGGCGCTGCGGTGTTTTTCTCCGGACTTGCCGATTCGCTGCTCGGTAAGGAGGAGCCGGTCGAAGTCGCCGCCGATGAACATAGCGAAGAAGCCGAACAAGGCACCGTCTTTTACGAACTGCCGCAAATGCTGGTTAACCTCAGCACGTCGGGCCGGCGCACGAGCTTTCTCAAAATCGTGGTGTCTCTTGAGCTAACCAGCGAGGGGGACGTGGAGATCCTGGAAAAGGCGCTACCGCGCATCATCGACAATTTCCAAGTGTATCTGCGCGAACTTCGGGTCGAGGATTTGCGCGGCTCCGCCGGGCTTTACCGGTTGCGCGAAGAATTGCTGTTCCGCGTCAACGCAGCAGCGAGCCCCGCGCGCGTCACCGACGTTTTGTTCAAAGAAATGCTGGTTCAATAAGGTGCGGAGCGCTCGTCCATGAGTATGGAAGACGATTCGGCCGAAAATTCTGAAGAAGAAGAAACTCTCAGCGATGAGGAGATGGCCGCCCAATGGGAGGCCATGGCGGCAGGCGAATCCACGGCTGATCCAGATGCGGTTGTCGAAGCCGATGGCGGTGGCGACGATGGCGAAGTCGACGAGCGCGTTCTCGATCAGGACGAGATCGACAATTTGCTCGGCTTCGACGGGCCGGGCAGGGACAGTTCCGACGATGGCATGTCGGTTCTCATCAACTCGGCCCTGGTCAACTACGAGCGCCTGCCGATGCTTGAGGTGGTCTACGACCGCCTCGTGCGGTTGATGACCACCAGCCTGCGTAACTTCACCTCCGACAACGTTGAAGTTTCAATCGACTCCATTCAATCGATCCGATTTGGCGATTATCTCAATTCGATCCCGCTTCCCGCCATGCTCGGCGTTTTTCGCGCCGAGGAATGGGACAACTACGGACTGCTGACGGTCGACAGTTCGCTCATTTATTCGATTGTCGACGTGTTGCTCGGCGGCCGTCATGGCACGGCGGCGATGCGTATCGAAGGTCGGCCTTACACCACGATCGAGCGCAATCTGGTCGAACGCATGATCAATGTCGTGCTGGTCGATCTGTCGGCGGCGTTCGATCCCTTGTCGCCGGTCAACTTCCGTCTCGATCGCCTTGAAACCAACCCGCGCTTTGCCACGATTGGCCGGCCTTCCAACGCCGGCATCATCGCGCGCCTGCGCATCGATATGGAGGATCGTGGCGGTAACCTCGAGCTGATGCTGCCCTACGCGACCCTTGAGCCGGTACGCGACCTGCTGCTGCAGATGTTCATGGGCGAGAAATTTGGCCGTGACTCAATTTGGGAGTCCCATCTGGCGACGGAGCTCTGGCAGACCGAGGTCAACATTCAAGCCGTCCTCGACCGCCAGCAGGTCACGCTCAACGATGTGCTTAACCTCAAGGTCGGCTCGCATCTGCAGCTCAACGCCGCGCCCGATTCACTAATCACCCTGCTGTGCGGCGATATGCCGATGTTCTCCGGAAAGATGGGCCGCAAGGGCAACATGGTCGCGGTTCGCATCGACGACAAGATCGAGCCCGAGGGAGCGCTGGAATGAGCCTCGCGATCGCTCTGGATCTCCTCGTCGCCGGCTTGCTGGTTGCGACCATCGGCTACGCGGTTGTCCTCAATAACCGGCTGCGTCAATTGCGCAGCGGGCGTGCCGAGATGGAGCGCCTGATCAACGAATTCTATCAGGCGACGACGCGTGCGGAGTCGGGCGTCTCTGCACTCAAGGAAGTGGCCGCGCTCGGCGACACCGAAATTGGCGGCCAGTTGGAATCGCTCACCAAACTTCGCGACGAGTTGGAAACTCTGGTGGCGCGCGCCGAAGTGCAAAGCGCGCGGTTGCAGGAAACCGCGAACCTGTCGGTTGCGCCGTCGCCGACACCGGGCCCGCGGAAAGCCACCACTGGGCTGCCACCGGATGACGGCCTCGATGCAGAGCTTTTCGCCAATCCCGATTCTGGCGCCAGCGGTGCGACGCGGCGTCGGGCATCGCACGACTTCGCGCGGCCTAAATCGGCAATGGCGCAGGGAATGCGGTGATGCAGTTTCGGCTGTGGAAGTTTCCGCCGCGGGTCCGGCTGCTCCCGGTCCTGATCGTCGGTGTTGCGATGCTGCTCACCGTGCGTTTGGGCGAACTGTCGTTGGGAGTCGATTTATCGGCGACAAGCCCGGCGGCGGCCGCCGAGGATGCGGAAAAGCCCGAGAGTGCGGAAGATCCTACGGCGGAGGCTGACAGCCACGACGCCGAGGGCGAAGCCGAGGATGAGCTGCTCTCCGACATCCCGGTGGAATTCACACCGGGCGAGGTTGCGGTTTTGCAAGACCTCGCGAAGCGGCGCAACGAGCTGGAAGCGTTTGAGAAAGAAGTAGAAGCGCGGGAGCGGCTGCTCGACGCGGCGGAAGGGCGTCTCGAGGAACGCATCGCCGAGCTGACGCAGCTTCGGGATTCGATCGAGGGTCTGGTGCGCCAATACAACGAGCAGGAAGCCGCCGAACTGCAAAGCGTCGTCAAAATCTACGAGACCATGAAGCCCAAGGATGCGGCGCGCATCCTCGGCGAAATGGAGATGCCGGTCCTGCTCGGCATCATGGAAACCATGAAAGAGCGCAAAAGCGCGCCGATTATCGCGGCGATGGAGCCGGAGCGCGCGCGCGAACTTACGACCGAACTGGCGCGCCAGCGCGAAGTCGAATTGTCGACGCCAGCCGATGCCGATGAGCCATCGGGGTAAGGCAGCGGAGAGCCGCGGCGGTGTTTCGTCCCGGCGGAGTTCCTGAGAGATCGAATGAATACGTTTAGCGACCAGGACAACTACGAGCTCGACGGCCAGCCGGACAACATATTCGCGACCGGCGGTGCCGCCCGTTCAATGGTGCACAGGACCGGGCTTACATCGATCCTGTCGCTGTTTCTGTTGTTGCTGGCGTTCTTCATCATGCTCAACAGCATCGCCCAGTTCGAAACCCGGCGTACCGACGCGGTGCTTGGCAGTTTGGCGGCCACGTTCAACGTGGAGAAACCGGAAGGCCAGTCCCGCACGTTGGGTTCCTTCGTGGGCCATCTCGATGCGGTGGCGGAACTCGAACGCGAAATTACCGGGCTGTTGCGTACGCTCGTTCAGCTCGACCGGTTCGAAGTTATCCGGTCCGGCACGTTGGTCAGCGCGACGATCGATAACGACGTTCTATTCGGCGATGGCGTCGGGCCGACCGAGACGATGCGGAAATTCACCCGGCAGACCGCCGGCTTGCTCAATGTCGCGGCGGACAGGCTAACAATCGAAATGACAGCGTATGCGCGTCCGGCGGGCGGCAGGGTACTTCGCGCCCGCAGCGCCTCGGTCGAAACAGCCGCTGCACGTGCGGGATCGTTGGTTCGCGCGTTCGCCGAGTTCGGCGTCGCCACGAGCCAATTGGTGGTCGCGTTGGAAGACGGCGATCCGGACGAGACCCGGATCGAGTTCCGCGTCTTGTCGGCGCCGCCCTTGCCGGAACTGGGAGAGGCGCCATGAATGCAGTTTCTCTCGTTGACCGGCCAACCTTGCACCGGCCCCAGATGCAGAAACAGCGTGCTGAAGCACGCTGGCTGGTGACGTTCGCCGACCTGGCAGCGGTGATGGTGGCGTTCTTTGTCTTGCTGTTCGCGATGGCCGAGGTCGATTCCGACAAGTGGGAGGGGACGACCATCGCCTTCGACCGCCAGTTCCGCATCGAAGAAGACGTCGTGACGCCGCGGCCGGTCGAAGAGGCCAACATCACCCAGAAGGTGGCAGAACCGGCTCTCGACCTGCGCTATATCGAGCGGCTGGCCAACGAAACTCTAAAAGAGCACGAAGTATTGCGCGACGTTCGCGCAGTTGTTAGCGCCGACCGCTTGGTGTTCGACTTCCCCGGCGAGCTGTTGTTCGCCAACGGCCGGGTGGGGGTCAGCGTCGATGGCCGTCAGTCGCTATTCATTTTGGGCGGCATGCTGGCTGGCGTCGACAACCAAGTGGCAATCGTTGGCCACGCGGCGCCCCAGGAGGTAGCGGAAGAGGGCGTGCTAATCGACTGGGAACAATCCCTGGTTCGCGCCGCCAGAGTTGCCAGATCGATGGTGTCCGCTGGCTACGACCGCCCGGTCAAACTTCAAGGCCGCAGCGGCAGCCGTTTCGGTGGCCCGGCGCCCACTCCCACCGAGGCGGCGGGCGCGGTGCGCAACGGCCGTATCGAAATCATTGTACAGAATGAAATGGGAGACCGGAGATGAGCCGGCTATCGATCCTTGCTGGCCTTCGCCGGATCGGCTGTTTCGTTCGCGCATCGGTCATTCCGGTGGCAGCGGCCGCAATGCTCTTTGCGAGCGCCGCCGACAGCTATGCCGCCGAACGGGTTGGTGTGCGTGGTGGCTTGCATCCGACGTTCGCCCGTCTCGTTTTCGACTGGAAAAAGCCTGTCACTTACCGGGTTTCGACGACCGATAAACAGTTGATCATTACATTCGCCCGTCCCATGGAGGGACAATTCGACAACGCCCGCAGCCATATCGATGACTATATCGGCACAGCGCGGCTCGAAGACGGCGGCAAGCGGGTGGTCATTGCCCTCAAGCGCCCCGTCAAGGCCAGCCACTTCGTCAACGAAGGATCGGTGGTCGTCGATTTACGCCCGGCGAAAAGCTCCGGCACAGCGCAGAAAAAACCACCGCAGGTCCCCGTGACCGTGTCGGACCGCGACGGCTACACAAGGATCGTTTTCGATTGGCCGGTGCGCACCAACTATCGCTTTACCCAGGAAGACAACCGGATCGCCTTGACGTTCGACCGGCCCGGCAACCTCGAAGTGCCGGCCTCGACCCCGGCGCCGCTCGAAAACATGCGCGCGACGAAGAGTGGTGACGGCACGCCGCAGATCGAGATCGGTGTCACCGGCCGGGTACGCCATTTCCGCGATGGCCGGAAGGTTGTCGTCGATATTCTTGCCGAAAAGAATACCAAGAGCGGATCGCCGAAGGACCCGGTCACTCAGCCTACGCCGAAGCAAGTCGATGCCGCGGCCCCGGCCGACCCGCCGGCGGGTGTCGGCGCGCCGGTACCGCTTGTACCGGCGCCTTCGTCGGCACCATCGGCTGCGCCGTTGCCCGTGGTCGAAAGAATAGAGGTCGACGAGGCACTGCCCGACGATGCCGGCTCCCTCGACGTTGCGATCAAGGTCGAACAGGACGGTGCGTCCCTTAGATTTCCGTTCAAAAAACCCACAGCCATGGCGGCGTTCCGTCGGGGGGGCTGGCTTTGGCTGGTGTTCGACCGTCCGTTCCGCATCGATACGGCGCCGATTGCCGCCGCTGAGGAATTCATAACCGCGGCGGAGCAGATGGAGCACGGGCAGGCGACCGTTTTACGCCTGACGACGATTGCCGGCTTTAACGCCTCGGTGGCGCGCGACGGCGAAGAGTGGGAAGTCGTGATCGCGCCCCAATTGATGCGCCCCGAGACACCACTCAAGGTGACCGCCAACCCAGGCGGGAACGCCAACGTGACCCTCGGGCCGACCGAGCCGACAACGCCGCTGGTGCTCAACGATCCTGAGGTCGGCGATCAGATATTCGCGGTCACCGTCGCTGAAAGCGGCCACGGTTTGGCGCGGTCACAGCAGTTCAGCGATTTCCGCTTGTTGCCGTCGGTTCAAGGCGTCGCCGTTGTGCCCTATGCGGACGGTCTCCGGGTGGAGCCGCGGGCGAAGGAAGTTGTGATTTCGGCGGCCAGGGGGTTGCGCTTGGCAACCGCTAAGGCGCGCCGCCGCGTGCTGGCGACGACCGCCGAACAGGCCGCGGCCGAGCGGATGTTCGACTTTACCGCCTGGAGCCACAAAGACATCGGCGACTACAACGAAGCCCAAGCCCATTTGCTCGAAGAGATCGAATCCGCCGCACCTGAAGTGCGCAACAAGGCGCGCTTGGAGCTGGCGCAATTCTACTTCGCCCAAGGCATGAGCGCGCGGGCCCGCGGAATCCTGGATCTTGTGGAAGGGGAGTCTGAAGATATCGCCCGCCTCGCGACGTTCCGGGCGCTGCGCGGCGCGGTCAACTATACGCTCGGCGACTTCGACCGGGCCCGCGAAGATCTGCTGGACGGCGACCTCGACAGCGAGCCGGAAATCGTCTTGTGGCGGGCGGCGTTGGCGGCAGAAGACGGGCAGTACGGCGAGGCGACGTTCGGCCTGCGCCAGTCCGACCGTTTCGTGCAAAGCTATCCGGACGGTTTGCGCAAGCGTTTTGCCTTCCTTGGAGCGGAAACCGCCTTCGCGAATGCTGATGCGCGCGGCGGCGAGTTCTGGCTGGAAATATCCCAGGGCGCGAGCCTCAGCCCCGGCGATATCGAGTATCAAGACATGCTGCGCGCCAATATCGCGGCGTTGGACGGCGAAATCGATACCGCACTGAAGATGTACGATGCAGCGATCGCCGGCCGCGACCGCCGTAGCCGTGCCCGCGCCGTGCTGGAAAAGACCGAGTTACTGCTCGCCGAAGGTGAAATCTCGCCCGAGAAGGCGATCGAGGATCTCGACCGGTTGCGCTATGTGTGGCGCGGCGACGGCATCGAGTTTCGTGTTCTGCGGCGGCTTGGCGAACTGCAGCTCGAAACGGGGAAATACCGCGACGGACTGGAGAGCCTCAAGCGCCTGGTCACCAACTTCGCCGATCACCGTTTGGCGCCGGACATTACCGAGCTGATGCGCAACACGTTCACCCATCTCTACGATGAGGGTGAAATCGAGAACCTGCCGCCGGTCATGGCGATTGCCTTGTTCAACGACTTCCGCGAGTTGGCTCCCGCCGGGACCGAAGGCGACGATATGATCCGCCGGCTCGCCGACCGTCTGGTTTCGGTCGATCTGCTGCCCCAGGCAGCAAGTCTGCTGTCGCGCCAGGTCGAGTTCCGTCTGAAGGGCGAGGAAAAGGCGCGCGTGGGGGCACGGCTTGCCGTCATTCATCTACTCAACCGCGACCCGGGAGAGGCGTTGGCGGCGATCGCCGACAGCCACTCCGACGGTATCCCGGCCGAGTTGGAAGAGGAACGTACCCTGATTACGGCACGCGCCCATGCGCAGCTCGGGGCGTTCCAAAAAGCGTTGGCGGCTCTGGACAAGAGCAAGAGCGAGGCGGCGGACAAGGTTCGTGGCGATATCAATTGGCAAATCCGCGATTGGGCCGGCGCGGCCGAGGTGTTCGGCCGGCTCGCCGGGGCGCCACCGCCCCTGGGCACGCCTCTCGAAGAAGTCCGCAGCCGCTACGTCTTGAGCCGCGCCGTGGCGCTGGCGTTGAACAGCAACCATCAAGAGCTGGCGACCCTGCATAGCCAATATGCCTCGGCGATGGCGGCCACGCCGTACGGCGCCGATTTTCAGGTAATCGCTTCGGTCGATACTGGCGCTGCCGATTTCCAGGACGTGCTGCGCCGGGTTTCGGTGGCTGACGACTTCCAGGCCTTTATGGACGGCTATCGCGCGCGCATCACCCAGTCGGCGAGCGCCGCGGAAGACCCTTCCTAGACCGGGCCAACTACACCTCCAAACGGTACCTGTTCTGATTGTATCGGACCGGTCCAGGCCACATGGCCGGAGGCGGGTTCTGGAGCGCCTATATATAAGGAGTCATCGCTTTCGATCCGGCGGCCAACATCGGCGCCGCCGGCAGGTGGGGCGAGGGGCGTCAGCCGAAGCTTTGCACCAGGCTGCCGGCCACGAGGTACCAGCCATCGACAAGCACGAAGAAGATCAGCTTAAACGGCAGCGATATCATGATCGGCGGCAGCATCATCATGCCCATCGACATGAGCACCGACGCGACCACCATGTCGATGATGACGAAGGGAATGAACAGCAGAAAGCCGATTTCAAATGCGCGCCGCAGCTCGGAAATCATGAATGCTGGAATCAGCGCGCGCAGCGGCGTTGCCTGCGGGTCCTCGATCGCCTCGATCTCGGCGAGGTCGAGAAAGAGCCGTAAGTCCTGATCGCGGACATGCTCGATCATGAACACTTTGACCGGCGCCATCGAACGCTGGAACGCCTCTTCTTGAGTGATCTGTTCCTCGATTAGCGGCTGAATGCCTTGTTCGTAGGCCGCTTCGAAGGTCGGCGCCATAACGAATGCGGTGAGGAACAGCGCCAGGCTCACCAGCACGGTGTTCGGCGGCGTTTGCTGAGTGCCGATTGCCGAGCGCAGAAATGCCAGCACAACGACGATGCGGGTGAAGCTGGTGACCATGATGATAATCGATGGCGCCAGGCTTAAAACGGTCAGCAGCGCTATGAGCTGGACGATCCGCGACGTCGTCGTCGCGCCGTCGCCGAAATCGAGCGAAAAGTTCTGGGCGGCGGCGGGCAGGCTCATCGCGAGGATGAGCACCAACACCAGGCTGGCCAGCCGCGCCACCGTTCCGAACGTAGAGCAAAGACGAGTTGCAGCCGTTGTCATGTTACCGGCCCACCTGTTTGAGGAGAGTCGGCGGCGGCCTGAGCGGTCTCCAACTGGTCGGAGAAACGGCCGTTGCCCGGCCCGGGCGCGATACCCGTCTCGACAACGGTTTCGGTGGTCGGGCTCAAGAGAATGAGGTGTTCCACCGTGTCCCGCCGGACCAGTACGAGACGGCGCTTGGCGTCGATTGCGGTGGCTTCGACGACGCTCAGCCGGCCTTTACCCCCCGCAGCGCCGGCGATACGGCCGGCGCCATAGCGCCGCAGTACCCAGGCGAGACCGGCGATCAAGCCGATAACGACCGCGAACGATAGAAAAAAACGTACGAAATCAACGATATCCATGATGCCTAACCGGCGGCAGAGACAATGAAAATGAAAGGATTAACGGTCCCGTCAGTCATTCGTCGGGATATCGGTTTCGGTTCCGTTGAGGTCCTTGTTTTCGGCGTCTTCTGGCGCGTCGTCGGTATTTGCGGCAACGTCTATGACCGGCGTGTCGCCACCGGCGCCGTTGGAGTCATCGAGGTTGGCGAGGCGGGCATTGATCGTGGCCTGCTCGGCTTCGATATCGGCTTTGACCTCGTTGAGCCCGTTGAGCAGACGCTCGAGCTGGGGCCGCACCTTCGGCGCGTCGGCCTGGGGCAACTCGACAGCTGCTTTGCAGGTTTTCGCAACCATTATGTTGAACGCATCCAGATCGACTTCTTGACCCTCGCGCATGGCGACGCGCAAGTCGTCGAGCGACGCTGCGGCTTGATCCAGGTCTTCGCGAACCGTGCTGAGATCGGTCATGTCATAGACTCCGCTAGGGGTTGTCGGCGACCCGGCCAGCCGAAACGTCGTTGGCCCGGTACACATAGTTGAGAATTTCGGCGACGGCTGCGAGCGCGTGCAGCGGCACCTCGGTATCGACTTCGATAGCTTCCAGAATCTCGGTGAGATTGGCGTCTTCGCGCACTTTCACGCCGCTGGCGAAGGCCAGTTGAAGGATCTGTTCGGCAACCGCGCCATGGCCCTTGGCGACAATGCGCGGCGTGGCGCCGGCTGCAGGCAGGTTAGCGCTGCGCGGATCGGTGCCTTTGATCGCTATGGCGGCCTGGCGCTGCTGTTGCGACGACGGCCCGTTGTCGAAATCGGCTGGCACGAAGGGGTTCCATTGTGGTGCACGCGGCTTTTCCGCCGCTCACCCCACGGTGCCCGATTATGCTTAAGGAATGTTTAAGGTTGTTGGCGCCGGAACGGCGGCTAGTTAGTCGTTTTCGCCCGCCGCACCGCTCGCCTGACGTGCTGCGGCAGGTTCGGCGGCCGAGCTGCCGCCGGCGCCGGACTCAGCAGCTTTTTCCGCTTGAATGCGTTCGTAGACTTCACGCCGGTAGACGCTGGCATCCGAGGGGAAGGTCATGCCGAGCTTTATCGACTTGCCGCGAACGTCAACAACCGTGATCTCGATATCATCATTGATGATGATGGATTCGCCGATCTTGCGTGTGAGGTAGAGCATGGTCCTATCGCGGGACCGGCGGCGTTTGGGAGCAGGGGGCCTGCAACCCTTATAACGGCCGACCGGCCGATCCTCCCTGGTTCGTCGCGCGTAGTCTAGCCCGCTTTCCGCGTCGTATACAAAAACTGTTTCGCCGCCCGGTATAACGCCCCTACGAAACGGCGGCCCGCCAATGACGGACCGCCGCTACCGTTCAGGGGCACGGAGTTAGTTGTTGACGGTTTGCATCAGCGTTTCGACCTCGCGAATCAACCGCAGGAACTCGGCCCGCTCGCCGTTGGGATCGGCGCCGCGGGCGTTTTCGGCGAGTTGCGCGATTTGGTCGAGGCCGTAGTCTGCGAGGTCGGGCGTGTGGCGTAGCACCAGCCCGAAAGCCGCGACCGCTGTGGCGAAGCGTGCTTCCTGCGGTGAGCCAACGAGGCTCTCATGAGCGTCGGCGATGTCGATCGCGCGCGACATTTCGTCGGCGCGCGACTGCCCCGGAAGTTTGTAGCGGATGCTCAGATAGGCGAATTCCTGCGCTGTATCGCGGCCTGTGGTGTTACGTGCCGCCGAGTTTCGCTCGTTTATGTCGACGTGGCGGCTTTGGTAGCGCAGCGGGCGGTTGTGCGGCGGCGATCCCACGGGACGAAACTCGTACAGCAGCGTCACGCTGTGGCCTGTACCCACTTCGCCGGCGTCGACGCGGTCGTCGGTGAAGTCGCGGTTCGACAGTTGCCGGGTCTCATAGCCGATCAAACGATACTCCGCGACTTGTTCGGGATTGAACTCGATCTGGGCTTTAACGTCGTCGGCGACCGGAGTCAGGGTGGAACGCAGCTGATCGTCGAACAGGCGGCGCGCCTCGCCGAGCCCGTCGATATAGGCGGCAATACCATTACCGCGTTGCGCGAGGCTCTGGGCGATCCGGTCGTTGAGGTTGCCGGTACCGACGGTAAACACGGATAGATACACGCCGCTTTTGCGTTTGGCAGCGATGAGGTCGCCTACTGTGCGGCTATCGCTGGGGCCGACGTTGAAGTCGCCGTCGCTGAACAGCATCACCCGGTTCACCGAGTCGGGTTCGCGATACTCTTCGGCCAGACGATAGGCGAGCCGCAACCCGTCACCGCCCGCGGTGCTGCCGCCCGGCGAAAGTCCTTCGATCTCGTCGAGCAGACGGTTCTTTTGGCGCCCGGAGAGCGGTTGCAGAACGACGCGTGCCGACCCGGCGTAGACCACCAGGGCGGCGCGGTCCTGCTCGCGCATCTGCCGTACCAGCACCTTCAGCGACCGTTTGACCAGCGGGAGGCGGTCGTTCGCGTTCATGGAACCCGAGACGTCGACCAGAAACACCAGGTTGGCGGGCGGGCGCTCGGTCTCAGCGGGCGGTTCCCACGCCTTAATGCCCACATGCAGCAGACGTGTGTCGGCATTCCAGGGGCTCGGCAGAACGCTGGCGTTCACGGCGAAGGGGCGGGACCGGTCCCGGGGAGCGGGATAAGCATATTTGAAGTAATTCACCATCTCTTCAAGCCGCAATGCGTCGCGCGGCGGCAGGAAACCATCCCGGATCATCCGGCGCATACGGCTGTAGGCTGCGGTATCGACTTCCATGGCAATCGTGGAGAGCGGTGTGGTGCGAACCTGCTGCCAATCATTCTCGGTGAAGCCCGGATAGCGCTCGGTTTCCGGCGAATAGGTCACAGTGGGGGCGGCCGCTGAAAGCGCCGCCGACCGCGCTGTTCCGCCGGCGTAAACGCCTGATGCCGCACCCGTTGATGCGCCCTGCTGGGCTTGGTCGCAGGCGGCGAGCAGAACCGCGGCGGTAAGCGCTGCAACCAAACCGAGCCTGCCCCGCCCGGTCGTTACCGATCCTTGTTTCATGATGATTCCCCGTTGAGTTATGCGGAGAGCCAAGATTTGCCGCGTTTCGGGCAGGTTTTGGGAGTGGCGGCGGCAATGCCGTGACCGAACTGGGGCGAAAGTTTGGTTCTGTACACCAGCTTTGAGGGTCAGCACCGCCGGCCCATGGATTGCCGGAATATGGCGCGGGCCGCGTAGGAGCGATTTACGGCTCTAATCGAAATTAAAACACCTTATGAGAAAAACGTTTTAAATAACTGTTTTAAAACACGAAAATACGATGCCAAGGGGTGGCGCCGTTTAACCCTTTGTTAACAGCCAAGAGAGATACTCGGGATGTAGGCAAAATTTTCGATAAATGTTTGCTATTGCCTGCCAGGGCGGCGCGAACGGGCCCCTGGGGCAGGCGGAACGGTACGGATGGATTTCAATAACGTCCCGATAATGCAGATGATGACCAAGAAGATGTCTTGGTTGTCGCGCCGTACGGAAGTGATTGCGCAAAACGTCTCCAATTCCGATACGCCCCGCTATCAAGCGCGCGATCTGAAGCCGGTCAACTTTCGCGAGCTTGTCGAGCGCGAAGCCGGTCCGCAGAACCAAGGCCCGCGCGTAACCCATGCTCGCCACATGACGGGAACGCGTGCGAACGTGCCGTTCGATTCGCAGAAGCAGCCCGATAGTTTCGAGGTCAGCATCGACGGTAACGATGTGAGCATCGAGCAGCAACTGACCCGCCTCGGCGAGACCCAGCTGTCGTACCAGGCGACGACCAACCTGTACCGCAAGCATATCGACTTATTCCGCATCGCCATCGGCCGTGGCCGCTAGCGCGACGCTTAGGAGGACCTCCGTTGTCTGAATTCCAAAAAGCCATGCAGGTCGCGACCTCCGGCATGATTGCGCAGAACGTCCGAGTCCGGGTGATCTCGCAGAACATCGCCAACGCCGAGAGCCTGGCGACGGCCCCTGGTGGCAAGCCCTATCAGCGCCAGACCATTTCCTTCAAAAATGCGATGGACCGCGCCAGCGGCATCGAGGTGGTGAAGGTCGGCGATATCGGCGTCGACCGGTCGGAGTTCGGCCGGCGGTTCGACCCCGGTCACCCGGCAGCGGATGCCGACGGCTATGTGCTGCTGCCGAACGTCAAATCGATGATCGAAATGGTCGACCTGCGCCAAGCGCAGCGCAGCTACGAAGCCAATCTGAGGGTCGTCGACGTGGCGCGCACCATGGTGTCGCGCACGATCGATTTGCTCCGCTAATCGCGGCCGGCACAAAGGAGTAGACGGGTATGACAACAGCTATGTCCACCGCCATCAATGCTTATGTCGACGCGGTAAAACGTGGCGACGTCGGGGCCGCGCCGCAGGATCAAACGCCCGGTGAGAATTTTGCCGACATGCTCAAATCGGTCGGCGAGAGCGCTTTGCAGGCCGGTCAGAAGGCCGATCAAATGTCGATCGCCGCGGTCGAGGGCAAGGCCAACGTTGCTGAAGTGGTCACCGCGGTGGCCAATGCCGAGATAGCGCTGCAGACCGTCGTCGCCGTGCGCGACCAGG
Organism: Alphaproteobacteria bacterium; assembly: GCA_965267185.1. Classification (GTDB taxonomy): domain Bacteria; phylum Pseudomonadota; class Alphaproteobacteria; order UBA6615; family UBA6615. The sequence goes on from OZ253937.1 coordinate 585,914, forward strand.
TGGTCCAAGCCTATCAAGAAATTCTACGGATGCCGATCTAGGTAGGACGCGCCGTCGCTGGTTCCCCGTCGCAGAAAGCGTTTACATGGATATGGCCCAGGTGCTCGACGTGTCGCGTGAAGCGATCGTCGTTCTGTTGAAACTAGCCGCACCGTTGATGATCCTGTCCCTGGTGGTCGGGCTGGTGATTTCGCTGTTCCAAGCGCTCACCCAGATCCAGGAAATGACCCTGGCGTTCGTGCCGAAAATCTTGGTGATCTTCATCTCGCTGCTGTTCTTCCTGCCGTTCATGATCACCACGCTGGTCGTCTTCACCCAGGGGCTGGCCGACCGAATCATCGGTCTCGGCTGAGCGCCGCCCTATGCTCGAAGGGCTGCTGGTCAACGACGTTTACGTGTTCTTCGCGATATTCGCGCGGCTGGGCGCCGCCGTGATGGTGTTGCCGGGGTTCGGCGAGTTGACGATTCCGGGGCGGGTGCGCCTCACATTCGCCCTGGCATTATCGTTCGTCCTTTTTCCCGTGGTCGTCGGCCACATCCCGCCGATGCCCGCGAACCCGTTCGGGCTCGCCGCGTTTTTCATCGGCGAGCTGCTCTACGGCATCGTCATCGGCGCTATCGCGCGTATTTTGGTTTCGGGCTTGCAGGTCGCGGGCACGATCATCGCCTTTAATATCGGCCTCGGCGCTGCCCAGTTGTTCAACCCCACCTTCGGCCAACAGGGCGCGATCACCGGCGCGTTCCTGGCGACCCTTGGGGTAACGTTGCTGTTCGTCACCAACATGCATCACCTGATGCTGTTCGCGTTGGTCGACAGTTACGAACTGTTCGCCCCCGGCGGCGCCTTTCCGGTCGGCGATTTCTCCGATGTCGCGGCGCGGTTCGTCGCCCGTAGTTTCCGCATGGGCCTGCAGATTGCCATGCCGGTGGTCGTCATCGCCATGTTGATTTACATCGCAATGGGGCTGATGGCGCGGCTGATGCCGCAGATTCAGGTGTTTTTCATCGCGCTGCCGCTGCAAATGCTGATCGGCTTTGCCATCCTGGCGATTACCATCGCTGCTGGCATGCTGCTCTTCCTCGAGCAGTTCGAAGCCTCGCTGCGCGAATTTTTGATCATTAGCTAAGGCGCGAGCGCGATGGCCGAGGGTGATGATGACAGCCAAAAAACAGAAGAACCGACCCACAAGCGGTTAGCGGACTCGCGCAACCGCGGCGACGTTGCGAATTCGCGCGAGGTCGCCAACTGGTTCATGCTGTTTTCGGGCGCGGTCGCCGTCGCCCTGTTTGCGCCGTTCAGCGCAACCAAATTACTCGATCTCGCCTACCGGTTTCTCGAACGGCCACACGACATTCCGGTCGATCCCGGTGCGCTCGGCCCGCTCGTGGCTGAACTCGGCTGGGGCGTCGGGTTGGCGATCGCCGCGCCGATCGGGCTGTTCATTATCGCCGCTATTTCGTCCTCTATCGTCCAGTACGGTCTGCTGTTTGCGCCGGAGAAAATAAAACCGTCGCTCAGCAAGATTTCACCGATCGCCGGCGCCAAGCGCATGTTTTCGTTGCGCTCGCTCGCCGAGCTTCTCAAGGGCCTGATAAAAATCAGCTTGGTCGCTGCGATCGCCGTCGTCGTCATCATGCCGGTGTTCGATAGGCTGCCTCTCATGCCGTCGATGACGCTGCCGGTGTCGCTCAACGTTCTGTACGACACGGTGGTGCGGATGCTCGCCGGGGTGGTCGCGGTGATCACCGCGCTGGCGCTGCTCGATTATTTCTATCAGATCTACGAGCACCGCAAGAAACTGCGGATGACCCAGCAGGAAGTGCGCGACGAGACACGGCAGGCCGAAGGCGATCCCCATGTGAAGGCGCGGCTGCGCCAGATCCGCACCGAACGTGCGCGCCAGCGCATGATGCAAGCGGTTCCCGAGGCCGACGTGGTGATCACCAACCCGACCCATTACGCCGTCGCTCTGAAATACGATCATGAAGAAATGGACGCCCCGAAGGTTGTCGCCAAGGGTGTCGACGAGGTGGCGCGGCGCATCCGTAACAAGGCCGAGGAGCACGAGGTTCCGCTGTTCGAGAATCCGCCGTTGGCGCGGGCGCTCTACGGTGCCGTCGACCTCAACCAGTACATTCAGCCCGAGCACTATCATGCGGTCGCCGAAATCATCGCCTTCGTGATGGGTGTCAAAAAAGACCGGCCACGTCCCACGATGGAGCCGGTGGACGACTCTGGCGATTGATCGCCCGGCGGGGCGCGGCAACGGTTGCCATGGCTTCGGCGCACGTGACAATTTGACGGCGCGCGTTAATAAGGCTGTTGCGCCGGCTAAGGGAAACTCGTTCGAACCCGATGACTGTATTGGACAAGCACGTCGCTGAGGACCGGGGCGCGGTGTGGCGCGACCCCGCCTGGCTCGGCATCGTGGCGCTCCTCGTGATCACCAGCGCTGCGGTGATCGGCGCGATTGCCGGGCGCACGGCGGAAACTATCGATGTGTGGACTCTCGCGGTTGGTGGGGTTGCGGTCGCCGCGGCGGCGGCGGCCAGCGTGGCGGTTCTGGCGTGGCGCCAGCAAGCGCCGCCCATCGAAGCATCGCCGTTCGGCTTGTTCGTCGACACGCTGCCCCATGCCAGCGTAATCGTCGATGCCAGCGGCCGGGCGCAAGCGGCAAATAGTCAGTTCCAAGCGCTGTTTCCCGGTGCCGACCACGCACCGTTGATGGCGTTGAAGCGGCGCCTTGGCGATTCCGTTGATGCGGTGAGTGTCATCGACCGCCTGACCGCGGCCGTTGCCTCCGGACATGCGGCGAAGGAACCGGTCGGAGCGGTCGGCGATGATGGCGATATCGAATGGCTTTGCGTGTCGGCATCGCCGGTCGCCGACCACAGCGGTTGTACCCTGTGGTCCATCGAAGACATCACGGACCGCCGCGCTCTCGAGGCCGAAGCGGCCGAAATTCAAGCGACGCTTACCGAGCTCGTCGAGGCCGCGCCGGTCGGTCTCTACGCCGTCGACCAAGACGGCCGCTTCTTGACGGTCAACGGCGCGTTCGCGGCAATGCTCGGCTATGAGGCAGGCGCGATCGAGGAACAGGGCTTGCGCCTGCACGACGTGTTGATGGAGCCGCCGCCGTCGGTGCCGGCCCACCGGGTCGCGGATATCGGCGAATCGGAGCGCGGTGCGGACGGCCTCACGGTGCAGTTTCGGGACCGCAAGGGCAATCCGCTGCAACTTGTCGTCGTCGAAACCGACAGCGGTAACGGCAGCGCTGTCGAGGCCACGGGCATGGTGCGCCCTGTCGTGTTGGATCAGCAAGCGGCGCCTGCCTCTGCCGAGAACGAGCGCCGGTTCGAGCGCATGTTCGCCGAGGCGCCCGTCGGCGTCGTTTTGCTTGACGACGAAGGCCAAGTGCTCGAATCGAACCGCGCCTGGCGGAACCTGGTGGCGCCCGGTGATGGCGATCTGAACGGCCGCCCGGTTACCGATCTGGTCGCCGACGAAGAGGTGAGTAAGGTCGAGAATTGGCTCGAGCGCATCGCCCACGATGCCGCCTCGGTCACGCCGCAAGATGTCACCCTGCGCACCAAGACGGTGTCCGATACGCCGCGCGTCGCCACTATGTATTTCAGCTATTTGGAAGGTGCGGACGACAACGGCCGGCTGATTATCCATTTCCATGACGCGACCGGGCAGCGCAATCTGGAAGAGCAGTTTGCGCAAAGCCAGAAGATGCAGGCGGTGGGCCAATTGGCCGGCGGGGTCGCGCACGATTTCAACAATTTGCTGACCGCGATGATTGGGTTTTGCGATCTACTGCTGCTGCGCCACAGCCCGGGCGACCAGTCGTTCGGTGACATTATGCAGATCAAGCAGAACGCCAACCGGGCGGCCCGGCTGGTGCGCCAGCTGTTGGCGTTCTCGCGCCAGCAGACGCTGCAGCCGCGTGTGCTCAGCATTACCGACGTGTTGGGCGATCTGAACAACCTGCTGCGCCGGCTGATCGGTGCCAATATCGATCTCACAATCACACATGGCCGCGAACTGGGGCAGGTTCGCGTCGACCAGGGGCAGCTCGAACAGGTGGTGATCAATTTGGCGGTCAACGCGCGCGACGCCATGCCCGAAGGCGGCGATCTCGCGATTCGCACCTACAACGAGTCGGTGATCGTCGAGACCCGGCGCGGGTCCGAAATCGTCATGCCCGGCGACTATGTGGTGATCGAAGTCGCCGACAATGGCAGCGGCATCAAGGCCGATAATCTGGAACGCATTTTTGAGCCTTTCTTCACCACCAAGGAGGTCGGCGACGGCACCGGCCTTGGCCTCTCGACGGTCTACGGCATTGTGAAGCAGACCGGCGGGCAGATCTTTGTCGATAGCACTGTGGGGGAGGGGACCAAGTTCACCATCATGATCCCCCGCTACGAGCCCACCGCCGCCGACGAAGCCCGCAAAGCCGACGCTGCGGAAAGTCCGGAGGCCGCTGACACCACGGGTGCGGGAACCGTGCTGCTGGTCGAAGACGAAGATGCAGTGCGGCTGTTCTCCGCCCGGGCGTTACGCGCGAAAGGCTACAAGGTGCTCGAAGCGCGCACCGGCGAGGCGGCGCTCGAACTGCTCGAGGTGGTCGATGACTATATCGATCTGATGATCACCGATGCGGTGATGCCCGAAATGGACGGACCGACCCTCATCAAGGAACTGCGCGAAACCCGGCCCGAGCTGCGGGTCATCTGCATCTCCGGGTATGCGGAAGAAACGTTCCGCGACAAACTCGGCGAAAGCGACGACATCCACTTTTTGCCGAAACCGTTCAGCCTCGACCAGCTCGCCGGCAAGGTGAAGGACGTGATGAGCTTGCCGGCCGGGTAGCGCCTCGTATTTGTTTGCTTCGGCTTCTTGAGTTTCGACAGCACAGTTAGGGAATGGCTTTGTCGTGCACTCCAACCAGCGCTTAATATTATTTTCAACTTGTTGCCGGGATATCCATGCGAACAATTATGCCTGCCTTCGAAAGGCACCCCAAAGAAGCCGAAATTATTGGCAGACTGTTGGCTGGTTATGGCGAGCTCGAATTCGACCTTGCATTGTGCGCAGCCGCCACAATGGACGACAAAGATAGTGCAGTTCGCGTTGTGTTCAGAGTTCGTGGCGAAGAAACTCGGATACTCGTGACTGATGCCCTAATGCGTGTGAAATATGAAGATGCTGGACTCGCGGAACCCTATGCCAGAGCCATTAGTGGGATGCATTGGTGCCGAAAACTACGCAACCAATATGCCCACTGCCATTGGGCAGACGACGACAAAAGATTGCGGTTCACGAACATTGAAAAAGCTGCGCGCTCGAACAATCGCACAGTGGGACTAACGATTGTGGGAGTTGATCTCGATCTGCTTCAATCTCAGGAAGCGTTTTACAAATACGTTCAGGACCTTTTCCATTACTTGTATCACGAATATCTGAAGCTGGAGGGGACACTATCCAGCCACGTTTTCTCAATTCCTCCGAACAAAGAACCGCCCCCTCGGCACAGTCCTTAGCCTTAAACTAACTGGCAAGGTGAAGGGCGTACTGAGCCTGCTGGCAGGTTAGAAATGTCACCGAGGCAAGTTGTTTGTTTTTGTTTTGGCTACAAAGACAGCTACCATTTAAGCTCACAACTAGTACGCCATTTAATTCGTTCGCTACCAGTAGATCGATTAGATGATCGCTATTCCGCGTAGTATTCACTCACTAAGAAAATTAACTAGAAACCATCCAGACAAGTCGAAGCTTTTTGATGTCTTGGAGACGGCTTGGGATGATTCAAATGATATGGCCGCCGCATTGATGTTCGGCTCCTTGCTCGAATCAACGCTTCAGCAGCTTATTCTAACAAAACTAACTGCTTCAGCCAGAGAGCGTGAGGACAAGTTGTTCGGTGCCAGAGCACCGCTGCGAGAATTTTCAGCAAAGATCGAAATTGGCTATGCTCTCGGATTGTACGGACCACTAACTTACTCGGACCTCGATGTAGTGCGGGATGTTCGAAATGCGTTTGCTCACACTCGGCAACCAATCGATTTCAATACACTCGAGGTCGCGAATGTATGCCGACGTATTAAGTTTCCTAAAAGAGCTCAGGAACATGGGGCTGATATAACTGACCTTGCGCTTGAGTCACCTTTTAAAAGCAGCGCTATGATTTTGACTTTGCTATTCGACGGAATCGCAAACAATTCCCGATTTTACGAGGCCAGTTCCACTTTAGAAAGCCCGACGATTGTAAGTTTGCTAGAAGCAATGAAGGATTGAATTTCACATACAACCTCGCTGATCTGGTCTTCGATCTGTATGGGTTTGCTCGCTGGCAAGATGAAGGACGTGATGAGCCTACCGGCAGCGTAGCGCTAAATTGCGCCCTACCAGGGGGACCCGTAGCCAACAGTGGCGTGTTCATCGACAGCCACATAATTAGGAATTGCCAGAGTCTTAAGTGTCTTGAGGAGGTGTTTCAGCGGGTAGTTGCGTCAACATCTTTGGCAACGGAAATGTATCTGGCAAGGGTTGTGGCTCTTTATTATTCTGGCGGTCGAAGTAGTAGCATGTAATCTCAATGATGAACTGGCTAAGTTGCGCGATGTTATCGAGTACTTCAATTAAATCATCCAGATCGGCTAACGATCCGGTATGCCCAAGCTGGGCATTTGGAGATGCCCGACGCCACTCCAGTTTGCCCGTTTCATGAGGGTCTATACCATGAGTATGTATCAGGATGTTTCGTGTTTCGCGTAGCCTGTTAAACGCCCGTGTGGCGAATTCGATTCGATCCAGTACGTCCTGATTAGTTTCAAACCGCCGGACAAGGCTTAAAAGCAAGTCTGCGCGACTTTGATTTCCCATTTTAGATGTGACAAGTAGACCTTTTTTGATGCCTTCGAAGTGATGCCAAATCAGAGTGCCAAATAGGTGTTCGCAAAAATTCCATTCGACCGAAATCCGGCCCAAGAAGTACAGCGGTAGAAAGCAGTCTTCAGTTTCGTGATAATCTACTTCAGGATGCTCATCGGCCCTCGGAAAAGCAGACTTATCGCTATTGTCTGACATTGCGAATCCTTGCTCGATCACAGCGAGTCGAATATCCACGAACTCAATTGGTTTCACCGGCGCAGAAAGCCATCGTTCATAATCTAGCTACGCTATGCGACAGATTTTCCGGTTCGAAAAAGATAGACGAGACAATTATACGATATCCACGAAAAGAACAAAAAAAGAACTTGCATATAAGAACAAAAGAAGTACATTGGCCGCTTATCGCCGTACGTAACGGTTTCGTTGCGGGCCGTGCGGCACTGTGAAATAACTGGAGGCTACCCATGGCGACCTCGCTTCGCGTCGTTGAGAAGGAAAGTATGGAAGACAAAACAAAGGCGTTGGATGCCGCGCTAGGTCAGATCGAGCGCGCCTTTGGCAAAGGCTCGGTGATGCGCCTGGGCGACGAGCAGGCGGTCGAGGTTGGCACGGTTTCAACGGGGTCCCTGGGCCTCGATATCGCGCTGGGTCTCGGCGGGGTGCCGCGGGGCCGAGTGGTTGAAATTTACGGGCCGGAAAGTTCCGGTAAGACGACGCTGGCGCTCCACATTATCGCCGAATCCCAAAAGGCCGGTGGGACTTGCGCCTTCATCGATGCCGAGCATGCGCTCGATCCGGTTTACGCCCGCAAGCTCGGGGTTAACCTGGACGATTTGCTTATTTCCCAGCCCGATACTGGCGAGCAGGCGTTGGAAATCGCCGACACCCTGGTGCGTTCCGGCGCGCTGGAAGTCCTCGTTGTCGACAGTGTCGCAGCCTTGGTGCCGCGGGCCGAACTCGAAGGCGAGATGGGCGACAGCCTGCCCGGTTTGCACGCGCGGCTGATGAGCCAGGCGCTGCGTAAGCTCACCGGCTCGATTTCCCGCTCCGAGACCACGGTTATCTTCATCAACCAGATCCGCCACAAGATCGGCGTCATGTTCGGTAGCCCCGAAACGACGACCGGCGGAAACGCGCTCAAATTCTACGCCTCGGTACGCCTCGATATCCGCCGGATCGGCTCGATCAAGGACCGCGACGAGGTGGTCGGCAATCAGACCAAGGTCAAAGTGGTCAAGAACAAGCTCGCCCCGCCGTTCAAGGTGGTCGAGTTCGACATTATGTACGGCGAAGGTATCTCGAAGATGGGTGAGTTGCTCGATCTCGGGGTGCAGGCCGGCATCATCGACAAGTCGGGGTCGTGGTTCTCCTATGGCGACGAGCGTATCGGCCAGGGACGGGAGAACGCCAAAACGTTCTTGCGCGAACATCCCGATATGACCGAAGAGATCGAAAACCGCATCCGTGCCAATGCCGGGCTGATTTCCGAGGCCATGCTGCGGTCGCCGGAAGAATTGGCCGGTGACGACGATGACGACGATGACGACGAGGCGATTGCCGAGGGTGCCGATTAGCGGCACTCATAACAATAAATGAGGCCGTCCGTAGGTTTGGGCGGCCGGAGAGGAGAGAGCGGCGTCCTAGGGGCGCCGCTTTTGTTTTGTGAGGCCGTTGCGGCCCCTCGACAGCTATCGGGGCGCAGGGTAAAACGCCGGACCGTCTTTAGGCCGGCATTCAACAGCGCAAGTTCACTCACATATGGCAACGACAAACGAAATCCGTTCCGCATTCCTCGACTTCTTTGCCGGTCATGGCCATGAGGTCGTCGAATCGTCGCCGTTGGTGCCGCGCAACGACCCCACGCTGCTGTTTACCAACGCCGGGATGGTCCAGTTCAAGAACGTGTTTACCGGTGCCGAGACCCGGCCCTATCAGCGTGCCACCACGTCGCAGAAATGCGTGCGGGCGGGTGGTAAGCACAACGATCTGGAGAATGTCGGCTACACTGCGCGTCACCACACGTTCTTTGAGATGCTCGGCAATTTTTCCTTTGGCGACTATTTCAAGGAATTGGCCATCGAACTGGCGTGGAACCTGATCACCAAGGAGTATGGTTTAGCCGCTGACCGCCTTCTGGTTACCGTCTATGCCGACGACGATGAGGCGTTCGACCTGTGGGGCAAGATCGCCGGTCTGCCCGACGACCGCATCATCCGTATCGCCACTCACGATAACTTCTGGCAGATGGGCGACACGGGACCCTGCGGACCGTGTTCGGAAATCTTCTACGATCACGGCGACCATATCCCCGGCGGCCCGCCCGGCAGCCCCGATGAAGACGGCGACCGGTTCATCGAAATCTGGAACCTGGTGTTTATGCAGTTCGAACAGCACGCGCCCGATCAGCGCGAGCCTTTGCCCAAGCCGTCGATCGATACGGGCATGGGGCTCGAGCGTCTCGCCGCCGTCCTGCAAGGCAAGCATGACAATTACGATATCGACCTGATGCGCTCGTTGATCGAGGCGTCGGCGGATGCTTCGAACGTTGCCGCCGATGGCGACCATGCCGTGAGCCACCGGGTGATCGCCGATCATCTGCGTGCGTGTTCTTTCCTGATCGCCGATGGCGTGTTGCCGTCGAACGAAGGCCGCGGCTACGTGCTACGCCGGATCATGCGCCGCGCCATGCGCCATGCCCATCTGTTGGGCTGCCGCGATCCGCTGATGCACCGTTTGGTGCCGGCGCTGGTCAGCGCGATGGGGCAGGCGTTTAACGAACTCGAGCGGGCGCAGGCGCTGATCAGCGAGACCTTCAAGCTGGAGGAGGAGCGCTTCAAGCTCACACTCGACCGGGGGTTGCGTTTGCTCGAAGAGGAAACCGGCCGGCTGGGCGCGGGACAGACCTTGTCGGGCGAAGTTGCATTCCGGCTTTACGATACATTCGGCTTCCCGCTGGATCTCACCGAGGACATCCTGCGTGGGCAGGGCCGCAACGTCGACACTGCCGAATTCGACGCGGCGATGGAACGCCAGCGCGCCGCCGCGCGCCAGGCCTGGGCTGGGTCGGGCGAAGCGGCGACCGATGAGGTCTGGTTCGATGTTCGCGAAGAAACCGGAGCAACCGAGTTTCTCGGCTACGGCACCGACGTTGCCGAAGGCATTGTTTCGGCGATTGTCGTCGGCGGTTCTGTGGTCGAGCGGGCGGAGGTCGGCGATGCCGCGGCGATCGTTTTGAATCAGACGCCGTTCTACGCCGAGTCCGGTGGCCAGATGGGCGATACTGGTATCCTGTTCAGCGCTGACGGCGCTGAAGTCGCCGTCACTGACACGCAGAAGAAACTAGGCGATCTGCACGTGCATTTCGGCACCGTGGCCCATAAGCCGCTAACGGTCGGTGAGGTTGTCGAGCTGCGTGTCGACGCCGTGCGCCGCGACCGCCTGCGCGCCAACCATTCCGCGACCCATCTTCTGCACCAGGCCTTGCGCCAGCATTTGGGCGATCACGTCACCCAGAAGGGATCGCTGGTGGCGCCCGACCGGCTGCGCTTCGACATCAGCCACCCGTCGGCGATCTCCAGCGACGATCTCAAAGCGGTGGAGGAGACGGTCAATGAGCGTGTCGCGCTCAACACCCCGGTGCAAACGCGGCTGATGACCCCCGACAACGCCATCGAAGCAGGGGCGTTGGCGCTGTTCGGCGAGAAGTATGGCGACGAGGTACGTGTCGTCTCCATGGGGGGTGAGCCCACCGAGGGCGGCGGCGACGCCTATTCCGTCGAGTTGTGCGGCGGCACCCATGTGCGCCGCACCGGCGATATCGGCCTGTTCACCATCATCTCGGAGGGCGGTGTTTCAGCCGGCGTGCGGCGGATTGAGGCATGCACCGGCGCCGACGCGCGCCATTATCTGGGCGAGCAAGCCCAGTTGTTGAATTCAGCGGCCAGCGTTTTGAAGGCGAACCCGGCTGATGTGCCGGCGCGGGTAACGCAGTTGCTCGAGGAACGCCGCCGGCTTGAACGCGAGCTAGCCGAGACGCGCCGTAAGTTGGCGACAGGCGGCGGCGACGAGGCCGAGGCTGCGGGTGCCGATATTGGTGGCGTCACCTATGTGTCGCGCGCGCTGACCGAGGTGCCGCCGCGCGAGCTCAAATCGATGGTCGACGATCTGAAAGTGAAGATCGGCTCGGGCATTGTTGCGGTTGCAGACGCATATGACGGTAAGGGCTCCATCGTCGTCGGGGTGACACCCGACCTGGTCAAACGATTTAGCGCCGTTGACTTGGTGCGCGTCGGCGTCGCTGAGCTCGGCGGCAAAGGCGGTGGCGGCCGGCCCGATATGGCGCAGGGCGGCGGGCCCGACGCGAGCCAGACCGACGCGGCACTGGCGGCAATCGAGCGCATGCTCAAAGACCAACTGGCGGCCTAACGACGCGCCCCACCGCGCGGGAAAAGAGAAATCGATGCGTTTTGAAGGTACCGATACCTACGTCGCGACCGAAGACCTGCAAGTTGCGGTGAATGCGGCGATCACGTTGGAGCGGCCGCTATTGGTCAAGGGCGAACCGGGCACCGGCAAAACGGTACTGGCGCGCGAAATCGCGGAGGCGCTCGGCGCACCATTCATCGAGTGGCACATCAAATCGACCACCAAGGCGCAGCACGGGCTCTATGAGTACGACGCGGTCGCGCGCTTGCGCGACGGCCAGCTGGGTGACGAGCGGGTGCACGATATTTCCAACTATATTGTCCAAGGCAAGCTCTGGGAGGCCTTCCAAAGCGAGGCCCGTCCCGTGGTGCTGATCGACGAGATCGACAAGGCGGATATCGAATTTCCGAACGATCTGCTGCTCGAGCTCGACCGCATGGAGTTCCACGTTTACGAAACCAAGGAGACGGTGGTCTCCAAGCACCGTCCGGTCGTGCTGATCACGTCGAACAATGAAAAGGAACTGCCGGACGCGTTTTTGCGCCGTTGTTTCTTTCACTATATCGCGTTTCCCGACGCCGATACGATGACGCAGATCGTCGATGTGCATTACCCGGACATCAAGAAGAACCTCCTGCGCGAGGCTTTGCGCGTGTTCTACGATGTGCGCGATGTGCCGGGGCTAAAGAAAAAGCCGTCGACGTCGGAGCTTCTCGATTGGCTCAAGCTTTTGGTTGCCGAAGATATCGACGCCGATGTGCTGCGCACCAGCGACCCGGCGAAGCTCATTCCACCGCTCTATGGGGCGCTGTTGAAGTCGGAGCAGGACGTGCAATTGCTCGAACGCTTGGCGTTCTTGAACCGTCGCGAGCGGGCGGGCCAATAGCGCCGGCGCAGGGCGATGTTCTCCCAATTCTTCTTCGAGCTGCGCCGCGCCGAGGTTCCGGTTTCGCTGCGCGAATATCTGGATCTGATCGGCGCGCTCGACCGCGGCCTGGGTCACTATCAGGTCGATGAATTTTACTACCTCTCCCGCGCGCTTCTGGTGAAGGACGAGCGCCATATCGACCGCTTCGATCAGGTCTTCGGTCATGTCTTCCGTGGGTTGGAGCCGCCGAACTTCGACGAAGACATGGCTGAAATTCCCGAAGAATGGCTGCGCAAGATGGGCGAGCTGGTGCTCACCGAAGAAGAGAAGGCGCAAGTCGAGGCGCTCGGTGGCTGGGAAAAGCTGATGGAAACCTTGCGCCAACGTCTCGAAGAGCAGCGCGGCCGCCACCAGGGCGGCAATAAGTGGATTGGCACCCAGGGCAAATCGCCCTTCGGCGCCCAAGGCTACAACCCCGAGGGTGTGCGCATCGGGCAGGAGGAAAACCGCAACTTCTCGGCGGTGAAAGTTTGGGACAAACGTATCTTCCGCGATCTCGATGCCGACGTGGAGCTGGGCACCCGCAATATCAAGATGGCGCTGCGCCGGCTGCGCCGGTTTGCCCGTGAGGGCGCTGCCGACGAGCTCGATCTCGACGACACCATTTCATCGACTGCGCGCAATGGCGGGTGGCTCGACATCAAGATGGTGCCCGAACGCCACAACGCGGTGAAGGTGTTGCTGCTGTTCGATGTGGGTGGCTCGATGGATAGCCACGTGCGCACCTGCGAGGAGCTGTTCTCTGCCGCCCGCGTCGAGTTCAAGCATCTCGAATATTTCTATTTTCACAATTGCATCTACGAAACCGTTTGGCGGGAGAACCGGCGGCGCCAGTCGCGCCGCATGGCGACGTGGGACCTGCTCCACACCTATCCGTCAGACTATAAGCTGATCTTGGTGGGGGACGCCGCCATGAGCCCCTACGAAATCGCCCATCCGGGCGGCAGCGTCGAACACTGGAACGAGGAATCGGGCGAGGTGTGGCTACGCCGCTTGTTGCGCACCTACCCGCAGGCCGCCTGGCTCAATCCGCTACCGCGCGACCGCTGGCAATATTTCCCCTCCGCCGGAATGATCAGCGAACTGTTCGAGGGGCGCATGTTCCCGCTCACCCTCGACGGCCTTGATTCGGCGATCCGCGAGCTGAGTTATTAACCGCTGGACACGGCGCGCTGAACTTAAGGCTACGACGCTCAATTCATTCGGGCGGCTGTTTGGAGAAGACCCGGCAGTACTTCGCGGCCATACTCAGTGAGACCGAAGGCGCGGGAGTTATCGGCCAATTCTTGGGGCCATTCCTCTGGTATCACGTCTGGAGCTTCTTCGCTCATTTCGACCAGAGATAGGTGAGTCCAGAAGAGATCGTTGGCCGAGCATTTGGTCGTGAGAAGCACGGCATCGGATTGGCGCAGGATAGCGACCAAAGTTGATTTGTCGCCGTCGCTCAGTCCTTTGAAAAGCTTTACGAAAGTCGGTCCCCAATCCAAAGAGTCTTGTGCCTCTTGCGATACCCCCGGTTCCGGCGCTGGCGTACCGTCGGCATACGTGCAACCAGCCCAACTGTGTGACGGCCAGTTTACCAAGACGCCGACGGTCAAGGCCGCGAAGAATTGTTTCATGGGATTCCTCCCTTCAAACGCGTCTCGCATTTATAGCCTGAGATCGATCGATCGACTAATCGGATGGAGAAGAAAGCACCGTGTCTCGTCGAGCCATGGGCGGCAGGGATTCCACCGCTCATGTAGAACGGCCTTTACGCTTTACCGTCCAGCGCCACGCCCAAATTGTTTGGAACGATACTCAGTTCTGCTGGACCGCCGACTGGATAAGAGCCGGTAGTTCTTTGCGGCCAAGGTCGGTGAGGTTGAATACGCGAAAGTTCTCGGCGGCCTCCGCCGGTAACCCGGAGTCGGGATCTTCCCGGCTCATGCCAACCAGCGATAAATGAGTCCACAAGAGATCGTTGTTCGAGCATTTGTTTGTGAGGAGTGCGGCGTTGTCGATCTCCGAAATAGCGGCCAACGTCGATTTGTCACCGTCGTTCAGCCGCTTGAACAGCGTTACGAATGTTGGGCCCCAATCCTGGGAGTCGAGGGCTTCTTGCGATACGCCCGGTTCCGGCGCGGCCGTCCCGTCATGGTAGGTACAGCCGGCCCAACTGGGCGATGGCCAGTTGACTAAAATGACAGCAAGCAGCGCCGCCAAGAGCTTTGCCATCGGGTCCCTCTCCTCAAAACGCTTCTTCCCGTTTATAGCCCGAGGTGAACCGGGTGGCCAAAGCGGTCGAGATCAAGACACCGTGAGTCGCCGGGGGCGCGGTCCTATGCCTTTGCGTCGGGCGGTGCGTATAGCGCGAAGACCTCGGCGCCCGTCATGGTCTTCGTCTCATTGGCGAACTCGTAGAATTTCGGTTTCTCGTCGATGAAGATCTGGATCGTCAGCGCTAGGCTGTCTTGATCGTCAAGAATTCCGGCGCAAATGACGTACTCGTCCGCTTCGATAAGCCGGTAGTAGAGGTTGCTGCCGCACGTCTTGCAGAAGGCCCGTTCCGCCCAATCGGACGATTTGTAGACGGTCACATGGTCCTTGCCGTCGATCTCGATATCCTGCCCCACCTCGATCGATATGTTTGGCGCACCGCTCCACCGCCGGCACATGCTGCAATGGCAGATACCGGCCTCCTTATGTTCGGCGGTCAGCTTGATCGATACCGCACCGCACAAGCATCTGCCGGTTGCGTTACTCTCGTCAGACATCTGGTTCTCCATGGCTGAATATGATTTTGACCCAAGGTGCCGGATTTTGCGGGAGGGTGTCTTGATCCATCTTAAGAACCCTCCGGAAACGCACCCCATTCTCCAATGGCCGTGAATGGCGCGCATCAAGGCGACCCCGCAACCGTAAACGGCTGTTAACCATATTTCCGCCGGTCCGAAAAACTTGGGAATAATCCCCGATCTGCGGTGTTCGCATCTTGGAAGCTCAATTTTTACCCAACTCCAAGGAGATCAGAGAATGTCGATCGCACGAATGTTTGCCGTAGCCACCGTTGCCACCATGGCCCTGTCGGGCGCCGCCCTTGCCGATAAAGACAAGGACGCGATGAAAAAAGACGCCATGGCCAAGGAAGAAATGGCCAAAGATGCCATGGCTAAAGACGATGCCATGAAGGCGGATGCAATGGCCAAAGACGCGGCGATGAAAAAGGACGAAATGGCGAAAGATGCGGCCATGAAGAAAGACGAGATGGCCAAGGACGCCATGAAGAAAGACGACGCCATGAAGGCAAAAACCAACTAAGCACCGTTTTCGGGTACAATCCGGCGGTCGTTAGATTTTCGGCCGCCGCATCGGTTGCTCCAAAGTTGGTGGTTTGGCAGTGAGCACGGATAACAAACGTGAATTACTGATCGCGGAAATACCGCGGCTGAGGCGTTATGCGATCGCGCTCATGCGCGATCGCATCGCCGCCGATGATTTGGTTCAAGACGTGGTTCTGCGCGCTCTCGACCGTCTGCACTTGTGGCGCGACGGCACCAATATGAGGACTTGGCTGTTTACGATTATGCACAACATGCACGCCAACAATATGCGCCGGCTGAGCCGGACCGCCGACAACCAGCCCCTCGACGGGGCGGCGCTGTCGCGCGGCACGCCGCCGGAGCAGGAGTCGGCTGTCGAGTTGTCGCAGCTATCCGATGCCATCGGCAGCCTGCCGTTGGCTCAGCGTCAAGTATTGCTGCTGGTGGGACTGGAAGGATTTAGCTACGCCGATGCGGCGGAAGCGCTCGACGTGCCGGTCGGCACCGTCATGTCGCGCTTATCGCGTACGCGCGAAGAGCTTCGCCGCACGTTAGATGGCGAGAACGTTTCGCAGATTCGGAGGGTCAAATGACCGACCGGCAGATCGACGATAGCGAATTGCACGCGCTGGTCGATGGCGAGCTCGACCCCGCCCGGCAGGCGGAAGTCGAGGCGTGGCTGTCGGAAAATCCCGAGGCAGCGGGCCGGGTGGCCCGTTATCGGGCGCAGAACGCCGGTCTACACGCTCTCTATGACGGTGTGCTGAATGAGGATTTACCGCCGGTGATCGTCGATGCATTGGCCGGCCGCCGCCGCCAATGGCTGCCACGTGGCGCGGCGATTGCGGCGGGATTTGCGCTGCTGCTCTCCGGCGCGGTTGCCGGCTGGGTGGTTCGCGGCGAGATACCGCTGGGGGCCGACGATGTGGCACAGGTGGCTGAGGCGACACCGCCGATCGATACCCAGGAATTGATGACGCGCGCGGCGATGGCCCATGTGGTCAGCAGCGACGACGATCTGCGCATGGCGACGTCGGAAACCGGCGACGAAATTACGCAATATGTCAGCACGCGCATGGGCGAACAGGTGAGGGTGCCGCAGCTCACATCGCTGGGGTACCGCTTGGTCGGCAGCCGGGTGTTGCCGGATACCGGCGGACCGGCGGCGCAGTTCGTCTTCGAAGACTCCGACAAGATGCGGGTCACGCTTTACGTGCGCAGCGAAGTGGCGAACGGCGTCGATATCACCTACGCGCTGGCCGACGATCTGACGATGTTTTACTGGAACGATGCCGGACATTCCTACGCGCTGGTGCGCGACGTCGAGGACGAAAGTGGCCGTGACGCGCTGCTCCAAGCGGCCCGGACGGTCTACCGGCAAATCACCGAGTAAGCCGGTTTAGGCGCCGAGCGCCTGCTTCAGGTTTTCGTCGATTTTGGAAAAGAACTCGCTGGTGGTCATCCAGGACTGGTCCGGTCCGATTAGCAACGCCAGATCCTTGGTCATGAAGCCCGCTTCCACGGTCTCAACGCAGACTTTCTCCAACGTATCGGCGAACCGGACGACGTCGGGGGTGCCGTCGAACTCGCCGCGGTATTTCAGGCCGCGCGTCCAGGCGAAAATGGAGGCGATGGGATTGGTCGAGGTTTCCTTGCCTTGCTGGTGCTGCCGGTAGTGGCGCGTCACCGTGCCGTGGGCGGCCTCGGCTTCGACGGTCTTACCGTCCGGCGCCAATAGCACCGAGGTCATCAGTCCGAGCGAACCATAGCCTTGCGCTACGGTGTCGGATTGCACGTCGCCATCGTAGTTCTTGCAGGCCCACACATAGCCGCCTTCCCATTTCATGGCGGCGGCGACCATATCGTCGATCAAACGATGCTCATAAGTGAGCTCGCGCTTGTCAAACTCGGTTTTAAATTCGCACGCGAATATGTCCTCGAACAGATCCTTGAAGCGCCCGTCATAGGCTTTAAGGATGGTGTTCTTGGTCGACAGATAGACAGGGTAACTGCGTTGCAGGCCGTAGTTGAAACAGGCGCGGGCGAAGTCCTGGATCGACTCGTCCAAATTGTACATCGATAAGGCGACCCCCGACCCCGGGAATTCGTAGACGATGTGCTCGATCGGATCGCTGCCGTCGTCAGGCTGGAACGAGACCGTCAAGCGGCCCTTACCAGGAACCTTGAAATCGGTCGCCCGGTACTGATCGCCGAACGCGTGGCGGCCGATAATGATCGGCTTGGTCCAACCAGGCACCATGCGGGGCACGTTTTTCATGATGATGGGCTCGCGAAACACCGTGCCGCCCAGAATGTTGCGGATCGTGCCGTTGGGCGATCGCCACATTTGCTTGAGCCCGAACTCTTCGACCCGCCCTTCGTCCGGCGTGATCGTCGCGCATTTCACGCCAACGCCATGCTCGTTGATGGCGTTGGCGGAGTCGATGGTGATTTGATCGTCCGTCTCGTCACGCTTGGTGACGGCAAGGTCGAAATAGATCAGATCGATGTCGAGATAGGGCAGGATCAGGCGTTCGCGAATCCACTCCCAGATGATTCGCGTCATCTCGTCGCCGTCGAGTTCGACAACTGGGTTGGTGACCTTGATCTTGCCCATAGCCTCTCTCCTCCGCCGGAGCGGTCAGGGCAGACAATAGGGTGTCACCGTTAGTGTGTGGTTAACCGCCCCAGGGCGTGATTTTCTCCTTGAGCGCCGCATAGCCCTCGAGGAAACCCGGCCGAGTGCCGGCGTAGACCTCGTCGAACTTATCGAGGGCGTCGTCGAGCCATTTCCTTAAAGTCTCGTTATCCGGGTTGGCGTCGAGATAGGCATCGCGGATTAACACGAAGTGAATCCGGGGGTCGTAGGGCTGCTTTGTGCCGCCCATGGATTCGTCGCCATCGAGCAGGCGCAGCAGCATGGCGTCGGCCGATCCCAGAGTCTGCTCATGGATCGCCGGGCCGGTCATGCGGTGCATCACCGAGGTCATGTCGCGGCCATTGCCGGTGGTGTAGCCCATATCGGTCCAGAGCTGGTCGGCATCGGTGTCCTGGCCGAGCTGGCTGGCGACGCGTTTGCTGTAGGCGCGCAGGGGATCGGAGACATCGGCCAGGAGGTCGGTCAGCCGATCGCCGTCCAGATCGGTCGCCAGGACGATACAATCGCGCTGCTCGATCAGATCCCACAGCAACAAGCCGTAGTTGGTATCGGCGATATGCTGCTCGATGCGGCCGCCCCAGTTCTCCATGCCATCCTTGAAGTCGGACGGCAGCAGCGCGACGATCCGGTCGATATTCTCTTTGTGCTCCTGATAGGGGTCGACGGCGTATTTACGGCCGACCTCGAACTTGGTGCCTTGCAGCATCCAGGCGTGCAGCCCGGCATTGATGCCGTCTTCCATCGCCTGAGTCGGTTTCATGGCGACGCGGCCGAGCTTGCCCGTTTCGTGCACCATCTTCAGGAACAGCCGGTTGGCGTAGGCCATTTGTATGCCCGGCGTGTTCATCTCGGAATGAATGAGGCCGGACTTGGCGTCGACGCCGAATTTCGGCCGGTCCTGCGAATAGGGTAGGCAGGGCATGCAGCGCACCACGGTGATGGGGCCGTAAGGGCGCACGTTGCAGTAGACGCCGGCTTGGGTGCGCAGCGGCGCGTTGCCCGATTTACCCATCACGACGACGCGGCTGCCGTCGGTGTCGTTCACATAGGCGTCGCCCGCGGTCGACCATTTGATCGAGATGCAGGGCATGTTGCCGAACCAGGCGAGACAGTCGAGCTTGGTGTCGTGGCGGTACTGCGACCACATGGGCACTGCGTAGAATGGCAGGCCCAGAATATCGAGGGCGGCAACCGTGCCGAGCAACGCATAGGCGTCGGTCATCGAGTGCGCGACCGGGTTTACATCGCCGCTGAAATTACCGCCCTGCCAAACCACGGCATCGGGGTAGCCGTCGGGCCGAACATCGCTGGGCTGGTAGAGCGCCGCGAGGGTTCCAAACAGATCGCCGCCGTCGGCTTCCGTTCGTGCGATAGACATCAGGTCGATCATTTTCGTCTCTTTCTATGGAGGATCTAGGGTCCCACGTGGCCGCGTTGGGCCGACCCTGAAAATGGTGAGGATTGTGCCTGTGTATGCTGTGTCCAGTGGCGTCTGTAAAGCCCGGACTCGATTTGAATACGGTGTTTTGATCCGGTGGCGGTTTAAAGGATCTTCGACTCGACCGTCATCTCGCCGGCGGGCAGTTCCGCCAGGGTGGGGAACACATCGTCGATCGCGGTAACGAAGGTGGCGAGCGCGGCATGTTGCGCCCTGGCATAGCCGGCGGCGACGATGCCGTCGATCATGGCGCGCAGGTCATCCCAGTAGCCGGCACTGTTGACCACGACGATGGGCTTGGTATGCAGGCCGAGCTGCTTCCATGTCAGAATTTCAAAAAACTCCTCCAGGGTGCCCAAGCCGCCCGGCAATATGACGAAGCCATCCGACAGTTCGGCCATACGTGCCTTGCGTTCGTGCATGGTCTCGACGATTTCCAGCTGGGTGACGCCGGAATGGCCGACTTCGTGGCGCATCAGAAAATCGGGAATAACGCCGACCACCGAACCGCCGCCCTCGAGCACGGCGTCAGCGAGCGTGCCCATCACCCCGACCCGGCCACCGCCGTAGACGAGCTTTATGTCGCGCCGGGCCAGTTCGGCACCGAAGGCACGCGCTGCGTCTTGGTGCGCCGCCGCACCGCGGTTCGATGAACCGCAATAAACGCAAAGCGATCGAATGTGCTCCATGGGTAATATTGCCTGACTAACTCTTGAGTTGTGCGGTTGAATTGACATATAGGCGGCGAATTGCCGCTATTGCGCCCGGCGGCTCCGTTTGCGTTGACTCGTTAGGCGTAATACCGTGTTTTCTTAACAACAGAAAGTCGGCTGGAACGCAAAGTGAATCGACCGTTAGTTTATTGGGGTGTTGCGGTACTCGCGATCGCGGCGGTGATCGGGGTGGTGGTATTTTTTCAACTGCCGTCGCCCGATACGCCGCCGATACAGGCGCAGCCGCCTGTGGTCGAGCCGCAGGAGAGCGAGCCGCCGCCGCCGTTGCCGCAGACCGCGGAAACGGAAAGTGTACCCGACCCGCAGCCGACGGCACCCGAATTCGACATCGTCCGGGTCGACGATAACGGCAATGTCGTGATCGCCGGCCGGGCGACACCAGATTGCGTGATTGTCGTGCGCGACGGTGACACGGTTGTCGGAAAGGCGACGGTCGATCGGCGCGGCGATTGGGTTCTGGTGCCCGATGAAGCGCTTGAGCCCGGCGACCGCCAGCTCAGTCTTATTGCCGAGTGTGGCGATGCGGATCCGATCGAGGCTGACCGCGTGGTGGTTTTGGCCGTGCCGGAGCATGGTGTGGGTGCTCTCGCCGTTGCCGTCGCACGGGATGGTTCCGCGCCGTCGCAGGTCTTGCAGACCCCGGGCGGCGCGCCGTCCTCGGCGGCCGAGCTTCCGGCGGTAAACCGAGGCGCATCGCCGGACGGACAGGAACCGGTGGGCGGACAGGCATCTGTCGCAGAGCGCACGCCGGCGGGCGAAGCGCCGCCCCAAGTCGCGGTCGGCGCTGTCGACTATGACGATGACGGCGACGTTGCGCTATCGGGTACCGCCCCGCCGGGCAGCACCGTCCAGGTCTATGTCGACAATGAACCCATCGGCAGCGCGGTTGCCAACGATCAGGGACGGTGGGTGGTGATACCCGACCGTGCGGTCGACCCCGGATCGTATAGTCTGCGCGTCGATCAGGTGGAGCCCGATGGCAAGGTGGTGGCGCGCGCGCAAATTCCGTTCGTGCGCGGCGAACCTCTGACGGATTTACCGCCGGGCCGGGTCGTCATCATTCAGCCGGGCGATTACTTGTGGCGGATCGCCCGTGACCGATACGGCGCCGGTGTGCAGTACACACTGATCTACGAGGCCAACCGTGCGCAAATCCGCGATCCCGACCTGATTTTCCCGGGGCAAATCTTCATGGTGCCCACGGTCAACTAAATTTGTTGGAGAAGAAAACGGTGCCCGCTTGCTCCGGCTGGCGGTTTTTTGCATTGTTATCGCGATGGTTCCGCCAAACTTACGCGCGGCGGATTAAATGGGAACATGGTGAGGCTTACCCATAGTGAGCTAAAGCCATGGCTGCCCCCGCAACTGTGAGCGGCAAGCGACACCCACAATGCCACTGGCCGATCGGCTGGGAAGGCGGGTGAAACAGCGGTCCGCAAGCCAGGAGACCTGCCATTCCAACTCGTGCGGTCACGCACATGTTCACACTCTCGCGCACGGCGGGTGCGCAAAGGAGGCTAAAGATGCATATCGAACCAGGCGTCGTGGACGGCGCAAAAATTGTCCTAAGCTATGGAACGGCCACGGCGGGGTTTGGACTGGCGGCCAAAATGGCCTGGGATACCATTCGCGGCGACGGCGGCGTTGCATCGTTCGCAATGCGCAGCGTTGCGACATCGGCGCTCGTTTTTTCCTTCTTTGAGGTGCTGCCCCACTATCCCGTTGGCGTTTCGGAAGTGCATTTCATCTTGGGGTCTACGCTCTTCCTTATATTCGGCGCTGGACCGGCGGCGATAGGCTTGGCCGTGGGGCTTTTGCTCCAAGGCCTGTTCTTCGCACCGTTCGACCTGCCGCAATATGGCGTCAACATCACCACGCTGCTGGTGCCATTGTGGGGGCTGAGCCTGCTGGCAAAACGCATCATCCCCGCGGACACGCCCTATGTTGACGTGAAGTATTGGCAAGCGCTGGCGCTTTCCACCGCCTATCAAGGTGGTATCGTTGCTTGGGTGGCGTTCTGGGCGTTCTATGGAAACGGGTTCGGTGCTGCCAATATTGCCGCAGTCACCTCGTTCGGTGTTGCGTACATGATCGTCATTGTTCTGGAACCGCTGGCAGACCTTGCGGTTCTGGCGATTGCCAAAACTTTGGCGCCGTACACCAAAAGCTCGATATTTAACTATCGGCTCCACCACGCCGCGGCCTGACGCATTATACCCCCAGCGGTAACTCGCTGGGGGTACCCCGGTTGCCCAAAGGATCCTGATTTCTTGCGAGTGTTACTCAGCCGGTGAGGGGGCGTGATCACCGCTGACCGCTCGCCGGCGGTCGCGCCACGCCGCGGCGTTCTCACGCAGCATGAGTGCGCTCGGCGTAATGATCAGCGTCAGCACCGTCGCGAAGGTCAGTCCGGCGGCAATCGCGGTGGCCAGTTGCACCCACCACTGGGTCGATGGCGAGCCTTGCGTGACCTCGCGGCTGACGAAATCGATATTGATCTGGAGCACCATCGGCAGCAGGCCGAGAATCGTCGTAACCGTCGTCAGCAGAACCGGACGTAGGCGTTGCGCCCCGGTTAACAGGATCGCTTTGCGCGGATCGGATATCTGTCGCCGTAGCCTGTCGTGGGTATCGATCAGGACGATATTGTTGTTCACCACGATACCAGCAAGGGCAATCACGCCGATGCCACTCATGACAATGCCGAACGGCTGGCCGACGATAAGCAGCCCGAGCATCACGCCGACCGTCGACATGATCACTGCCGACAGGATGAGAAGTGCCGAGTAGAAACTGTTAAACTGGGTGACCAGAATAATCGCCATCAGGAACAGAGCGACCGCGAACGCCTTCTTGAGGAAGTCTTGCGCCGCTTTCTGCTCTTCGTCTTCACCGCGGAACTCCACATCGACCCGCGAATCGATATCGGCGGTCGTAAGCCAAGCCTTGATCTCTTGGACGACGTTGTCGGCGAGTATGCCCGGTTGCACGTCCGCCTCCACGGTCATGACGCGGAACGTGTCGATCCGCCGGAGCTGCCCGGTGCGCGGTTTGGCGGTGCGCGTGACGAAGTTGCTGATCGGCACGAGGCCTTCGCTCGTTTGAATGCGTATTTCGTCGAGCTGGTCGATGGTCCGGTCGGCGATCGGATACCGGGCGACGATATCGATTTCCTCGTCACTATCGTCGGGCCGGTAGTCGGTGACCTTCATACCGTTGGTCACGAACTTAATCGCGTTACCGATCAGTTGGACATCGGCGCCGAATTTGGCCGCTTGCGCTCGGTCCACGGCGATTTCCCACTCGATGCCGGGAACGGGGCGGCTATCCTGAACGTCCTTGAGGCCGGGGATGCCGTCGACGAAACGACGGATCTTGGCAACTTCGCCGGCAAGCAATTCGGGATAGCGCGAGCTCAACTGTACCTGTACGGGCTTCCCGACCGGCGGGCCGGTCTCTTCCTTGCGGGTCTCGACAATGATCCCGGCAAGGTCGGACGTCCGCTCGATGATGTCTGCGAGGATGACATCGGCGGGACGCCGTAGTTGCCAGTCGCCGAACTCCACGCTCACCGTGCCGATAATGTCCTCCGCCTCATCGTCGCGGTTAGGCAGGTTGCCCGAGAGAGCATAAACGGAAGAGAGCTCGCCGCGTTCATTGCGCAGTTTCAAAATGCGGCGCTCGACCTCGCCGACAAGTTGCGCTTTCTCGATAACCGATAGGTTGCCGCGCGCATGAATCTGAATCGCGGCTTGCTCGGGCTCAACATCGGGGAAGAACTCGACGCCTTTGCCAAGCATGCCGTAGAGCGCCCACGACCCTACCAGCAGCATAGCGGCACCCGCGAGCACGAAGCCGGGAGCCGAGAGGGCGCGGGATAGAACGCGTACGTAGAGGCCGGTACCGCCGGTCAATTTACTGACGTCGAAATCGCCATCGTCGGCGACGTTTCGATACACTTCCGAACCTGCATTTGCGGGCTCGGAGACGGCTTGATAAGCGCGTTGGCCGACGCGAAGACCGCTCCGGAGGCCTGCGATAGCGCCCGCGATAGCGGCTGCCGCTGTTGGCAGGCCAACTAGCGGGCCGGCCGGCAGGCCGACGATTTGGCTCAACACGATAAAGGCTAGTACGCCTGCGAGCGCACCGCCGCCGGCAACGAAGGAGACCAGCACGAACGCGCGGGTAACGGTGGCGAACCGGGCGCCGAGCACCGGTATGAACAACAGGGCCATGGCCAGCGACGCGGTAAGAGTCGCCACCAGAGTGATGGGCAGAAATTTCATGAATTCGCCGACGATCCCAGGCCAGAAGAGCAGGGGCGCAAACGCGGCCAATGTCGTCGCGGTTGAGGCGATGATCGGCCACGCCATGCGCTTGGCGGCCTGGGCGTAGGCGCTGCTCATGGGTTCGCCCTCGCGCAGCTTTCGGTCGGCGTACTCGGTAACGACAATGGCGCCGTCGACCAACATGCCGACCGAGAGGATGAGCGAGAACAGAACGACGATGTTGACGGTTAGCCCAAGCGCGTCGAGCACAAGTATCGCGGTCAGGAAGGAACCGGGTATGGCGATCGCGACAAGGATACCGGAACGCAGGCCTAAGGCGGCGATCACCGCGATCATCACCAGCAGCACTGCACTCAGAACGTTGTTCTGAAGATCGCGCAGCATATCTTTGATTTGTATCGATTTATCCTGCGAGTAGGTCACCACGACGGACTCGGGCCAGGTGAGGCGCTCGGTCTCGACGACTTCGCGAACCTTGCTGACGGTCTCGATGATGTTCTCACCGGTCCGTTTCGAGACTTCCAACGCAACAGCCGGCCGGCCGTTGACCCGTGCCAGGGTCTCACGGTCGCGGAAGTTACGGCGGATCGACGCGATATCGCGAAATGTGACGACCGCGTCCTCATTCACCTTGACCGGCATTTCGAGAACGTCTTCGACCGTCTCGAACAGTCCGGGTACCTTGATGGCAAAGCGGCCCTGCCCGGTGTCCAGGGCCCCGGCGGCGATGAGCTGATTGGAGCGCGTTAATAGATCGATGACGCTGGCGGGATCGAGGCCATAGCTTTCCACTAGAGTTGGATCGACTACGATTTCCACCAGCTCGTCGCGGTCGCCGCCGATCTCCGCTTCGAGCACCTCCGGAATGCCTTCGATTGAATCCTGTAGATCGCGCGCCAGGCGCATCAGCGTGCGTTCGGGCACGTCGCCCGACAATGTCACCACGAAGATCGGAAACAGGCTGAGGTTGACTTCATTGACGGTCGGTTCGTCAGCGTCGTCGGGCAGGTCGGGTTTAACCAGATCAACCTTCTCGCGGACATCGTCGAGGGCGCGGTCGACATTGAAGCCGGCCTCGAACTCCATCAGCACATTGCCGCCGCCCTGATACGCCGTCGAGCGGATCTCCTTGATCCCCTCGATCGAGCGCATCTCGCTTTCCATCGGCCGTACGAGCAGGCGCTCGGAATCTTCCGGCGAAATGCCCTCATGGTTGAGGGTGACATAGATGATCGGAATGTTGACGTCGGGGTCGGCTTCCTTGGGGATCGAATTGAAGGCGAACCCGCCGGCGATGAGCAGGAGGACGAGCGACGCGATAACGGTGCGCGAGCGGTTCAGCCCGGCATCGATCAGGCTCATGAAGCACCCCCAGAGGGCTCGGTGCTGCTGGCTAGTACGGGCCGAACCCGTTCGCCTTCAGCTACGAATTCCTGTCCGACAACGATCAAGCGAACCTTATCCGGCAGGCCGCCGATCCAAACCCCCTCGGCTTCGTCGGCAAGGATCTCGACAGGCTTGAACCGCACCCTGTCGCTATCGTCGACTGTCCGAACGCCGACCACGCCCGTATCGTCGAGCGTGAGGACCGACGGGGAGACGAAGTGAGCGCGGCTCTCGCCCCGCGGGAATTCGATCTCGGCGGTGATCCCGTCGCGGACCTTGTAGTCTGGATTGGCGATTTCAAGCTCGACCCGATAGGTACGAGTTTGCGGATCGGCGACCGGCGCAATGAATCGAATCACGCCGGTATAGATGCTGCCATCGATCAGGGTCACGGTCGCCGTGCTCCCCTGGTTCAAAGCGCCGATCTGACGCTCCGACACGCTACCGACCGCCAAAACTGGATCGAGGTCGACAATCGTTGCGGCGACGTCGCCGACCTGGACGAAATCGCCGAGTTCGACATGGCCCTCGTCGACGATGCCGTCAAACGGCACCCGCACTTGTGTACGGGCCAAGTCGATTTCCATCTGCTCGACGACCGCCCGCGCGGCATCGAGTTGCGCCTGCGCACCGGCGGTCTCGGTGGTCGAGCGAAACCCCTTATCGTTCAGTTTACGCGCCGCCGCATATTCGAGCTCGCGTTGCTTCAGCAATGCTTTTGCCTCGGCGAGCTTGGCCTGCCGCTCGTCGATTTTCAGACGCGCAATAACATCATTCTCGGTAACCGCGTCACCGCGCGCGGCGAGCACTTCGACGACTTGGCCCTCGGTCTCCGCACGTAGTTCAACGGTGCGCGACGCTTGAGTGCGCCCAGTAACGGTCACAACCGCGTTCCGCGAGCGTGCCGCAAGGTCGGCGACCCGCACGGCCATGGGTGTCGCAGCCGTCTCTTCAATAACCGAGGCGGTAGCCTGTTCGGCGCCGTTGGCGTCCTGGCCGATTTGGCCCGACACGATCCAGCCCGCTGCGACCAGCGCGATAGCGCCCGCGATCAAAGGTGATTTGCCAATTTTCATTGCCAACTCTCCTATTCTGCAACGGCGCGCTCAGGCAGGAGCGAGGCACCGACCAGTTCGTAGCGGTGCTCTTCGATGTATTCCGCCATTGCTTTATAGATCGCTAGCGCATAGCCGTTGATGAAGGCTTCGCTCGAATGGGTAAAGCCATTGCTGGCGCACCCTTCGAGCCGCTCGACGGCGCTGTCCAAGACCGCCACGCGCTCATCGATCATGGCCTCGAGCGCGCTTGGCGATAGAAGGTGAGCGAACATCATGCGAAATAGAAAATCGGAACGCACTTTGTCGGGTTCCGTCGGTTCTTCTAGCGCATCGAGCAGGGATAAGCGGCCGCTCGCCGTGAGACTATAGACTTTTTTGTCAGGCCTGCCTTCCTGTGCGTACTGAGTGACGGTGACCAAGCCGTCCTTCAATAATTGCGCGAGCGCAGGATAAATCGAGCCGAAGCCGATTTCCTGAATGTGGGCAAACGGGCCGTCTTCAAACGCTTTTTTGATTTCGTAGCCGGATGCATCGCCGCGCGTCAAAACGCTGAGGCAGAGGGTTTTAGTATCCATAGATCGACCCAATTGCAATTTTGCCGGTAATTCTATTCCTAGCCGGCATATCGAGTCACGTACTATTTATACTAATATATATCTAACTGATATATATTCAATCTGTTTCCTGTGGACGGGCGTTAACCATATACGGGCGACGGAAGGCTGCGGAACGCCACAAGTTGCCGCAATAATGCGGATGGTTAATGACAATGTGCTTAACGCCGCCATCAAAATCCTGATAGCGCGCGCCAAGCAAAATCGAGGAAATTGTTAGCTAGCGGGGACTAGGCATTCACGCATTGATGCGGCGAGGTTCTCCATCAGGCGGAAATAGGCGTCGGGGCCGGGGGCAATGTTCACGCCAAGGGGGTCCAACTCTCCGGCATTTGCGGCTGTGCTTTCGACCAGGCTCCGTACGATCGCCGGTTCGAACTGGGGTTCGGAAAAGACGCAAACAGCGCCGTTATCGGCGATCCGGTCGCGCAACTCCGCAATTCGTCTAGCGCCGGGCTGGCGGTCGGGCGCCACCGTTATGCTGCCGACAGCATTGGTGCCGAACCGGTCTTCGAAGTAGTGGTAGGCGTCATGGAAGACGAGATAGGGACGATTCTGGATGGGCTGGAGCCGTTCCCGCAGCGCGGTTTCCAACACCTCAAGCTGGGTTTCCAGCGTTTCGCCGTTGGCGGCGTAGACAGCGGCGTTGTCGGGATCGATGGCGCTCAGCTTAGCGACAATGGCCTCGACCATGTGATGGGCGTTTTCGGGATCGAGCCAGATATGGAGATTGTGCTCGCCGTGAGCGTGGTCGTCGTGATCGCCATGTTCGGCGTGGGCCGTTTCTTCATGCTCGTGATCATGATGTCCGTCCTCGCGGGCAGCCCCCTTGTGACCGTGTTCATCGTGGTCGTGTTTATCGTGATCATGGGCCGCTTCTGCATGGCTGTCTTCGTCATGGTCGTGGCGGTGAGCCGCGTCCTCGTGACCGTCGTCGTCGTGGTCGTGCTGATGAGTTGCCTCTTTATGATCCTCTTCTCCGTGATCATGGGTCGCTTCTTCATGGCTGTCATCGTGATCGCCGTGCCCGTGGACGTCCCATGCCCCGCCTTCGCGGGCCCGAAGCAAATGGATGCCTTCGGCGTCGGCAAGCTCGACGACTGCGGTGTCGCGTCCAAGCGCCTCCAGCGGCTTTGCGAGAAAGCTCTCCATATCCTCGCCGATCCAGAAGATCGCGTCAGCATTGCTCAAGGCGCGCGCCTCCGATGGCCGCAACGTGTAGGTATGAGGCGACGCTCCGCCGCGTAGGAGAAGCCGTGGCTCGCCGACTCCCTTCATAACGCCGGCCACGAGCGAATGGACGGGGAGAATGGAAACAACGACATCCGGTTCCGCATGCGCGCTCGGCGCAGACAGGCTCAACACTGCGCCGGCGGACAGCGTACCTAGAAGAAGCTTCAAACGGCTTGTCATAATCTCCACATCCCTATAATTGTTATACTATAACATTTTATGTGATGATATAATATAACACCTGAAACGGCAAGCCCGGTGGGAGCGGTAATCGAACCATGGCGGCACAAAAGGCGACACCCCGCGCGTGGCGGCGCGATCACGATCACGGCCAATGCGTCGATGACGCGTTGTCCATGGCACAAAAGTTATGTGTTCAGCGTGGCGTGCGGTTAACGCCCATCCGCCAGCGCGTTTTGGAACTGGTGTGGCAAAGCCACCAGCCAGTCGGTGCCTACGCACTGTTGGATGAAATCAAACCAGAGCATGGGGCGGCCGCGCCGCCGACCGTGTACCGGGCGCTCGACTTTCTGATGGAGCAGGGGCTGGTCCACCGCATCCAAAGCCTCAATGCCTATGTAGGCTGCAGCGATCCGGAACACCCCCATAAGGGCATCTTCCTCATTTGTAACGATTGCGGCGATGCGCTTGAAATGGACGACGATTCCGTCGCCGACACCATCACCCGCTTCGCTGCGGGCCTCGGTTTTCAGCTGACCTCCCAGTCGGTGGAGGCGGCCGGGCTGTGTCCAAGCTGCCAATAGCGTTTACCGGGTAATAGAAATGGACGGTCCCATGAAAGCGGTCCCGCTTATCGAGGTCGAAGGCCTGGAGGTGCGGGCGGGCGGTAAGGTTCTGGTAAGTGGGATAGACCTGACCGTTTCGGCAGGCGAGGTCGTGACCTTAATCGGCCCGAACGGGGCGGGGAAGACCACGATTGTCCGGGCCGTTCTCGGCATGCTGCGGCCAGCTTCGGGGTCGGTGCACCAGCGCCCCGGTATCACCATCGGGTATATGCCACAGCGGCTGGCGGTCGACCGGAATTTGCCGCTCACCGTTCGCCGGTTCCTCGGCCTGGCGGGCAAGTTCGAGCCGGGCCAGCGCCGGCAAGTGCTCGAAGAAACCGGCATTGGCCACATCATCGACAGCAGCATCCACGATATCTCCGGCGGCGAGTGGCAGCGCATGCTGCTCGCCCGCGCGCTGCTGCGCAAACCGGACCTGTTGGTTTTGGACGAACCCGTTCAGGCGGTCGACATAACCGGGCAGGCTGAGCTCTACCACCTGATCTCCGAGCTGCGCGATAGGTATAGTTGCGGCATCCTTATGGTGTCGCACGATCTTCATCTGGTGATGTCGGCGACGGATAAGGTGCTGTGCGTCAACACCCATCTTTGTTGCGCCGGCCATCCCGACGATGTCAGCAAAGACCCCAACTATGTCGCTCTGTTCGGACCGACGGTGGCGGAAAACATTGCACTCTACCGGCACCACCATGATCACGACCATTCGGTCGATGGCAGCGTAGTGAGCCACGAGGACGGGCATCGTCATGGATGATTTCCTGGTTCGTGCGCTTCTTGCCGGCCTCGGCGTGGCGGCTTTGACCGGACCGCTGGGCGCGTTCGTCGTCTGGCGCCGCATGTCGTTTTTCGGCGCGGCACTGTCTCATTCGGCGCTGCTTGGTGTGGCGTTGGGGCTTCTGCTGGGCATCGACTTGACCCTGGGCGTCGTTATCACCTGCGCCGTTGTCGCCGTTCTCCTGGTCGGGATCGAGCGCCGCGTCAAACTGGCGACAGATACCATCCTCGGTATTCTCGCTCACGGCGCGCTGGCTCTCGGCCTGATTGCGGTCTCTTTCCTAGAGCGCATCCGCTTTGATCTCGTCGGGTTTCTGTTCGGTGACATTCTGGCGGTCGTGCCGGCCGATCTGGCCTGGATCTACGGTGGCGGTGCGGTCGTGCTGCTAATTTTATGGCGGCTTTGGCGCCCGCTTTTGTCGGCGACCGTTCACGAAGACCTGGCGCGCGCCGAAGGCGTTCCCGTCGACCGGGTCAATCTGATCTTTCTTCTCTGCATCGCCTTGGTCGTGGCGACCGCGATGAAAGTCGTCGGTATTTTGTTGGTGGCGGCCCTGCTGATCATTCCCGCTGCCACGGCCCGGCCGATCAGCCGCACACCGGAGCAAATGGCCTTTGCCGCTGTCGGGATCGGCTGGCTTTCGGTGAGCGGTGGGCTGGCGCTCTCGCTTGGCCTCGATACGCCGGCCGGCCCCTCGATCATTACCGTCGCGCTGGCGCTATTCGTCGTTGCCGCTAGCGCTTTGGCGGTTCGCCGCTCGAGTTAGGGAAACCGGTCATCCCGAAGCGATGCCCTTGTGAGGCATTTAGTTAAAACTCCAATTGAAATCAGTCACTTACTAGAGATATTTACAGTAAAATCGCGTAATGCGATTACTGGGTCTCATATCCGCTTGGCTGTCGAGCGATCCCTCCCGCGGCGTCACAGGCGTGCCTTACGTGATTGACGGCGACACGTTGGCATTTGGGCGGAAACGGATCCGTATATGGGGCATTGATGCCCCCGAGTTGGACACATGGCCGGGCCGGCAGGCGCGCGCATTCCTAATCGGAAAACTCGCCGGGCAGCGGGTTACCTACGTCGATACGGGCGAGAGAAGCTACGGACGTATCGTCGCCAAGTGCTATGTGGGTCGGGAAGATATTGCGTGGTGGCTTGTTAAAGCTGGCCATGCCATCGATTGGCCAAAGTTTTCCGGCGGTTATTACCGGTCCGGCACGTCCCACCAACTCAGACGGTTTATCATCGCATACCGCCGAAGAAACCGGGAATTTTCGCCTAGCCGCACCTTGCCATTTGCTGTCAAGCGTCGCTGAGCTTCTGACGGTGTTGGCTGGGGGAACTGGATTCGAACCAGTATTGACGGAGTCAGAGTCCGCAGTCCTACCATTAGACGATCCCCCACCATTGTGGGCGCCGGGTGTTTATCATATATGCCTCAGCCTGTGTAGCGCTCACATTCTCGTCTCTGCTGTTTGCCTACGCGCCCGTGCGCGGTAAGATCGTAAAAATATCGATATTTTTGAAGCAACGATTAACGTTATGAGACCGGGGGAGTAGCGGGTGGATCGGTCCGGCCAAGAAGACGCAGTAACGCGGCGGTGTTCCGGGCGCTTCGAACACACCTATGCGGCGATTGATCTCGGGACGAACAATTGCCGGTTGCTCGTCGCGCGGCCCGACGGTGACGGGTTTCGCGTGATCGACGCGTTTTCGCGGATCGTCCGGCTGGGCGAGGGCCTGATCGTTAACGAGCAGCTCTCTGAAGCGGCCATGGACCGCACGATCGATGCGTTGCGGATTTGCGCCAAGAAAATCGACCGCAATGGCACGACACGCGCCCGCGCCGTGGCGACCGAGGCCTGCCGCCGGGCGGCCAACGGGCGCGACTTTGTGGAACGCGCCTTTCAAGGATCGGGCATCCAACTCGAAATAATCGAGGCGCATGAGGAAGCCCGGCTAGCGCTCGCGGGGTGTGCGCCGCTCTACGACCCCCCGAAGGGCGGTGAGGGCTACGCGCTGCTGTTCGACATCGGCGGTGGCAGTACGCAGGTAACGTGGCTGCGCTTGGGCGAAAGACCAGCGGGGAGCGCGCACCCGAACTTCGAGGTGCTCGGGGTGGTGTCGCTACCCTGCGGGGTCGTCACCCTGAGCGAACGTTTCGGCGCGGTGGAAGATGTGGCGGGGTTTGTGTGCCATGACAAATATTCAGAAATCCTGTGTCACGTCGGCGCGTTGCTCGAACCGTTCGAGCGCGAGCACGATATTGCGGCCCACGTGGCGGCCGGCCGGGTACAGATGGTGGGAACGTCGGGCACCGTTACGACACTGACTGGCGTCTTGCTCGACTTGCGCCGCTACGACCGCGCGCGCGTAGACGGTCAGGCGCTCACATTCGACGATCTAGACCGGGGCCGGGACCGGCTGATGGCGCTCGACCGGCCGGGACGGGTGGCCCATCCCTGTATCGGTCCGCAGCGCGCCGATCTGGTTATCGCCGGCTGCGCCGTATTGCACGCGATCTGCGATGCTTGGCCGGTGGGTGCGTTGAGGGTTGCCGACCGCGGCCTGCGCGAAGGTATACTGCACGGACTGATGCAAGACACGGACCGTGAGGCGGCGATCGCCGGATAGACACTTATGGCGAGAGGACGTGGGTCGCGCTCCGGCGGCGGCGATGGTATTGGCGGCGGCGGATCGCGGCGCGAAACGCAGCGGGTCCGCACGGCCCGCCGCCGAAAAATAGGTTCGACCCGCTGGCTGCAGCGGCAGCTCAACGATCCCTATGTGCAAGAGGCGCAAAAAAGCGGATATCGCTCGCGCGCCGCGTTCAAGCTGCGCCAGATCGACGACCGCATGCATTTATTGCGCCCCGGATTGCGCGTTATCGACCTTGGGGCTTCGCCCGGCGGCTGGACCCAAGTAGCGATAGAACGGGTCCAGCCGGAACAATCCGGCGGCCGCGTGGTGGCTTTCGACATTACTGAGATGGCGCCCGTGGGTGGGGCGGTTATCGTGCAGGGCGACCTGTTCGACGAGGCGGCGCCCGAGGCCTTGCGGGCGGCGATTGGCGGTAAGGCTGATGTGGTGCTATGCGACATGGCGGCGCCGGCGACCGGCCACGCGCCGACGGACCATCTGCGTACGCTGGCGCTCGGCGAAGCGGCCTTGGCGTTTGCGGTGGATGTGCTGACCGAAGGTGGTGCGTTTGTCGTGAAGGTTTTGCAGGGCGCCGACGAGCCGGCGTTCTTCAAAGCGCTGCGCGAACATTTCGAGGGTGTGCGCCGTATCAAACCGCCGGCGAGCCGCAGCGATTCGACCGAGCTTTATCTCGTCGGCACCGGCTTTAAAGGTAGCGGGTGATGCGAGGCCAGCGAATCTCGCGGTTGTTCTTGTCGAGCGCCACGGATTGTGTATATAAGCCCCGTCAACTCGTGATCCGGCTCTAAGGCGACGTTGACATGCAAATCCGCGATGCCCTCACATTCGACGATGTGCTCCTCGAACCGGCTGAATCGCGGCTCCTGCCCAGCCAAGCCAACACGCATACCCGGTTAACCCAGACTATCGAACTGGGCATTCCGCTCATGTCGGCGGCGATGGACACCGTGACCGAGGCGGAAATGGCGATCACGCTGGCGCAGGCTGGCGGGATCGGCGTGATCCACAAAAATCTCGAACCGGAAGAACAGGCCGACGAAGTCCGCAAGGTGAAGCGGTTCGAATCGGGCATGGTGGTGAACCCGATCACCATCAACCCCGACCAACCGCTGTCGGACGCGCTGGCGATTATGGAATCGCAATCGATCTCCGGTATCCCCGTGGTTGCCAAACGCACTGGCCGCCTCGTCGGTATCATTACCCACCGCGACGTCCGGTTCGCCAGCGATCCGTCGCAGCCGATCAAGGAGCTGATGACGCGCAAGCTGATCACGGTCGGCGAGGGCGTCGATATGGACGAGGCCAAGCGTCTCCTGCATGCCCACCGTATCGAGAAGCTGCTGGTGGTCGATGACGAGAAACACTGTGTCGGCTTGATTACGGTCAAGGATATCGACAAGGCGCAAAATTTTCCCGATGCCTGTAAAGACGCCCATGGCCGGCTGCGCGCGGCGGCGGCGACCGGCATCGGCGATGCCGGCTACGCACGCACCGAGGCGCTGCTCGACGCCGGGGTCGACGTCATCGTCGTCGATACCGCGCATGGGCATTCGGCGGGTGTGATCGAGCAGGTCGGCCGGATCAAGCGTATCAGCAACGAAACGCAAATTATCGCGGGCAACATCGCCACCGGCGAAGCGGCGCGCGTCCTTATCGACGCGGGCGCCGACGCGGTGAAAGTGGGTATCGGGCCTGGCTCGATCTGCACGACACGGATCGTCGCCGGGGTCGGCGTGCCGCAGTTGACGGCGATCCAAGACGTCGTCGAAGCCGCTACCAAGGCGAATATTCCGGTGATCGCCGATGGCGGCATCAAGCAATCGGGCGATCTGGCGAAGGCCATCGCGGCAGGCGCCGATTGCGCGATGATCGGCTCGTTACTCGCGGGTACCGATCAGGCGCCCGGCGAAGTGTTCTTATACGAAGGTCGGTCCTACAAATCCTATCGCGGCATGGGCTCGCTCGGCGCCATGGCGCGGGGGTCGGCCGACCGTTACTTCCAAGCCGAGATCTCCGAGTCGCTGAAGCTGGTGCCGGAAGGCATCGAAGGCCAAGTGCCCTACAAGGGGCCGGCGCCCAACGTATTGCATCAGCTCGTTGGCGGGTTGAAGGCGGCCATGGGCTACACCGGCAACGCGACGGTACCCGATATGCAGCAGAACTGCCGGTTCTTGCGGCTGACCAACGCCGGATTGCGCGAAAGCCACGTGCACGATGTGGCGATCACCCGCGAAGCGCCGAACTACCGCAGCAATGCCTGAGGACGCCACCGGCGTCCCGTTGTTGTGACCCCAGCGGGCCGGGCGGCGGCGGCCATCGAGTTGCTGCACGAGGTTGCGCAAGGCGCCGCGCCGGCTGACACGATCATCACCGAATATTTTCGCCGCCGCCGTTATGCCGGCAGCGGCGACCGCCGCGCCGTTCGCGAGCTCGTCTATGGGGTGCTGCGCCATCTCGGCATGCTCAAATGGCGGCTCGCGGCGGCGGGTGGGGACAGCGGCGATGCCCGCGCCTGGCTGATCGCCGACACGATTGCCCGCGATCCGGAAGCCCTGACGGAGATTTTCAGCGGTGGCAAGTTCGGGCCGGCGCCGCTGAGCGACGACGAAACGGCGCAAGCCGAGCGGTTGCGCGAGCAAACCGAGGCGCCGCCGCGCTGGGCGCGGCTGAATTGTCCCGAATGGTTACTCCAACGGTTCGAACAGGCGTTTCCGCAAACCTGCGACGCCGAGCTTGAGGCGCTCAACACCCCGGCGCCGGTCGACCTGCGCGTCAATCTGCTGCGCGCCTCGCGCGAAGACGTGCAAGCTGCATTGCAAGCGGAAGGTTACGCAACTTCGCCGGCGCCGTTGTCGGCGGCGGGTCTGCGCGCGGATGGCTGGCTGCCGCTAGCGAACACACGCGCGTTTCAAGAGGGTCTCGTAGAGATCCAAGACGAAAGCAGCCAGTTGATGGCGCTCGCCGTAAACGCCCAACCCGGTGAACGCATCGCCGACCTGTGCGCCGGCGCTGGCGGCAAGACCCTGGCGCTGGCAGCAATGATGGGCAATGCGGGCGAAATCATCGTGAGCGACATCGCCCCGGCGCGCCTGCGGAAAATGATCCCTCGGTTGCGGCGCGCCGGCGTGACGATTGCCCGCGAGGGATCGTCGGATATCGATGAATTGATACGCGATGTGGGCTTGGTCGACCGGGTTCTGATCGATGCACCCTGTTCCGGCACCGGCACCTGGCGCCGCCATCCGGAAGCGCGCTGGAATTTCACCGAGGACCAACTGGCTGACTTCAAAGCCACGCAAACCGGCTTGTTATGCGGTGGCGCCCGTCTGGTTCGTCCCGGCGGATGGCTGGTCTACGCGACATGTTCGTTACTGCCGGAAGAGAACGAGGTTCAGGTTGAAGCTTTTCTCGCCGAGCATCCGCAGTTTCGCCGGGTGCCGGTTGGCGCCTACCTGTCCGAAGAGCAGATATCGGCAGCGGCGTTGCGCGCCGACGGCGATCTACACCTTTCGCCCGCGCGCAACGGCACCGACGGCGCGTTTGCAGTGGTGTTGGAGCGGG
This sequence comes from Alphaproteobacteria bacterium, assembly GCA_965267185.1. Taxonomy (GTDB): domain Bacteria; phylum Pseudomonadota; class Alphaproteobacteria; order UBA6615; family UBA6615. Next base: position 622,684 of record OZ253937.1, read on the forward strand.
ACGAATAGCAATGAGCGCCGCCCTTATCCGCGCCGCGACGCTCCATGATGCCGAGGCGATCGCGCGTATCCATGTGGAAACCTGGCACTCGACTTACGCCGGTATCATTCCCGACACCTATCTCGTGCGTATGACCACCGCAGGGCAGGGCAGGATGTGGCGGCACACGCTACGTGGCGGCCGGCGGCACAATGTCGTTGTCGCGGAAACCGAAGACGGCCAGATCGTCGGGTTTGCCAGCAGCGGCCCGGCCCGGCGGGATGGATTGCCCCGCCGCGCGCCTTTCGATGGCGAAGTTTACACGCTGTATGTGGCGCTCGATCACCAAGGCGAGGGCCATGGGAAGCGATTGCTGCGCGCGAGCTTCGGCGCGTTGCGCGAGCAGGACAAAACTGCCGCTATCCTATGGGTATTGGCCGCTAACCCGGCGCGGTTCTTTTACGAGGCCCAGGGGGGCCGCAAGGTCGCCGAGCGGATCGAAAGCTTCGCCGGGACCGATCTCTCCGAACTCGCGTTCGGCTGGGATTTAGCGAGCGCCAGCTAGTGCAGCAGCCAGCAGAATCGGCTATCAAGCGCCATGTCATCCGATCTTCCGATTTCCGATAAGATTCTGATCGTCGACTTCGGCTCGCAGGTCACCCAGTTGATCGCGCGGCGGGTCCGCGAGTCCGGCGTATATTGCGAGATTCACCCGTGTCACCGGATCGATGCCGCGTTGATCGAGCGCTTCGGACCGCAGGCGATCATCCTCTCCGGCGGCCCGGCAAGCGTTACCGAGCATGCCGCGCCCGATGTCGACACCGTGGTCTTCGAGTGTGGCCTGCCGGTGCTGGGAATTTGCTACGGCGAGCAAATCATGTGCGCCAAGCTGGGCGGCCGCGTCGAGGCCTCCGACCATCAGGAGTTCGGCCGCGCCGTTCTTTCGGTTGGCGGCGCCTGCCGGCTGTTCGATGGCGTCTGGCAAACCGGCGAGCAGCATCAGGTGTGGATGTCGCACGGCGACCGGGTCACCGAGTTGCCCAAGGGCTTCGAGGTGGTTGGCACAAGCGACGGCGCGCCGTTCGCGGCCATCGCCGACGATGCGCGGGGCTATTACGGCGTCCAGTTCCATCCCGAGGTGGTGCATACGCCGGACGGCGCCAAGCTGCTGGCGAACTTCGTCCATGGCGTGGCCGGCTGCGGCGGCGACTGGACCATGGCGGCGTTCCGCGAGGCCGAGATCGTGAGGGTGCGCGAACAGGTCGGCCAGGGCAGGGTGATTTGCGGCCTGTCGGGCGGGGTCGACAGCGCCGTTGCGGCGGTGCTCATCCATCAAGCGATCGGCGACCAGCTCACCTGCATCTTCGTCGATCACGGGTTGCTGCGCCAAGGCGAGGCGGAGGATGTCGACCGGGTGTTTCGCGAGCGCTTCAATATCCCGCTGGTCACCCGCGATGCGTCCGATCTGTTTCTCGGCAAGCTGAGCGGGGTCAGCGATCCGGAAGAGAAACGGAAAATTATCGGCGGCGCGTTCATCGATGTATTCGAGGAAGAGGCGGCGAAAATCGGCGGCGCCGAATTCCTCGCACAAGGCACCCTCTACCCCGATGTCATCGAATCGGTGAGTTCGTTCGGGGGCCCCAGCGCGACGATCAAGTCGCACCATAATGTGGGCGGCCTGCCCGAGCGCATGAACATGAAGCTGGTCGAGCCGTTGCGCGAGCTGTTCAAGGACGAGGTTCGCGAACTGGGCCGCGAGCTCGGCATTCCCGAGCTGATCGTCGGCCGTCACCCGTTTCCCGGCCCCGGTCTCGCGATCCGGCTGCCTGGCGAGATCGAGCCCGACAAGATTGAAATTCTACGCAAAGCCGACGCGATCTATCTCGAGGAAATTCGCAACGCCGGCCTCTACGACGCCATTTGGCAAGCTTTCGCCGTGCTGCTGCCGGTGCGCACCGTCGGTGTGATGGGCGATGCGCGTACCTATGATTATGTGTGCGCCCTGCGCGCCGTCACCTCGACCGACGGTATGACCGCCGACAGTTACCCGTTCGACCACGAATTCATCGCCGGCGTGGCGACCCGTATCATCAACGAGGTGCGGGGTATCAACCGCGTGGTCTACGACGTCACCTCGAAACCGCCCGGCACCATCGAGTGGGAGTGAGGTCTATCCGCCGGCTCGTGGCCGTTCTTGCGCTACTCGCCGGCCTCTCCACCGGCAATAGCCACGCGCAAGCTATTAAGACTGCGTTCACCGATGCCGAGGTCATGCAAACGTGGCGCCAGGCAAAGGTTTTTCTGCCGAATTCCCGCACGAACCCGCACCGCATGGACGGGCTGGCTGTCGATGGCACGCACCCAGTTGTGCTGTTTCTCCATGGCTGTAGCGGCATCGACAACAACAGCCTCGCGTGGGGCGAGTTTTTGAGCGGCGAGGGCGTCGTCGCCGTTCTGCTGGACTCCTTCGCCCTGCCGGGGCGAACAGCATTCTGCGACCGGCAAACCAAGACGCGGCTCGAGGCTCACGACGCCGCCATCTTGGATTTGCGTGCGCGGGAGATACGATTTGCAAGACGCCAGATGCAGACCGCGTCCTGGGCCGACAATCGGCAGATTTTCTTGATGGGGCACGACGAAGGGGGCCGTGTGGTGACCGGCGTGTTTGCGATTCCCTTCAGCGGTGTCATAGCGACCGGTTACAAATGTGTTCGCGATACGCGCGTTGTCGCCAGAGTTCCGATGCTGTTCGTCAATCATGCCGACGATCCGTGGTTTCCCGGTGCGAAAAGTTCGTGTGGGCGAATCGTGCAGGCGCGCGAAAACGCTCGCGAGGTTTTGCTCGATGGCGCGGGGCACGAATCTTCCGGCAGCGAAGTTGCCCGGTCCGCCGTCGCGGCATTCTTGTTGGAGCATTCGACGCCGTGAGATTAACCCGATGGATGAATTTCGGTAGACGCCAATAAATTGAGCAAAAACAGAATCATACGCGATGACATTCAGCTAGCACGGAAAGACGATGAGAATCGTATTTATCGGCGCCGTTGAGTTTTCCCGGCGCGCGCTGGAGCGGCTCATTGAGATGGACGCGGAGATCGCCGGCGTCTGCACGTTGCGGGAGTCGGAATTCAACGCTGACTTCGCCGACCTGAGCGATGTCGCCAAAACCGCCGGTATTCCATGCCGCTACGCCGAGGACATCAACGGCGCCGAAACGCTTTATTGGATCGGTGATAAATCGCCCGACGTTATTTTCTGCTTCGGCTGGTCCCGGCTGCTGGAAAAGGAGCTGCTCGATATCGCGCCGATGGGCGTCGTCGGCTTTCATCCCGCCGCGCTGCCGGCCAACCGCGGACGCCACCCGTTGATCTGGGCCCTCGTGCTCGGCCTCGACGAGACCGCGTCTACGTTTTTCTTCATGGATGAGGGCGCAGACAGCGGCGATATCCTGTCGCAGCGCGAGATCGTGATCGACTCTGCCGACGATGCGCGGTCCTTGTACGACAAGGTTGCCGAGACAGCACTGAAGCAGATCGAGGCGTTCGTGCCCCAACTGGCGGAGGGCAATTTCGAACGGCGCAAGCAGGATCCGGGGCTTGCCAGCGCCTGGCGGAAGCGGGGAGAAGCCGATGGCGAAATCGACTGGCGTATGTCTGCCGCTTCGATACACAACTTGGTTCGTGGGTTGGCGAAGCCCTATGTCGGGGCGCATTTCGTCGTGGGCGGCCAGAAGATAACGGTTTGGAAATCGGAGATCGTAGGCGGCGCGGCGCACAACATTGAGCCGGGCAAGATCATCACCGGTGCGGCGGACCCGCATCCTGTCGTGAAATGCGGTGAAGATGCGCTCCGGCTTTTGGACACTGAGCCGGAAATCGATTTACCAGCGGGGAGTTATCTATGAAGACATTGGTCGTTGCGCCGCACCCCGATGACGAAGTTCTTGGTGTCGGCGGCACCTTGTTGCGCCGCAAAGCGGAAGGCGCTGCGGTGGCGTGGCTCGTGGTGACCGGCATATCGGCCGACGCCGGCTGGCCGGAAGCCCAGGTTAAGCAAAGGGCGGCGGAGATGGAGCAGGTCACCGAGGCCTTCGGCTTCGACCAAATATTTGCCCTCGACTTTCCGACCACCCGTCTCGACACGGTGCCGACGGGCGATCTGGTGGGCGCCCTCTCGAATTCGCTGAAAGCGTTCGAACCGGACGAAATTTTCGTGCCCCATCCCGGCGACGTTCACACCGACCACCGCATCGTGTTCGATGCTGTGGCGAGTTGCACCAAGTGGTTTCGTGCGCCGTTCGTGAAACGTGTCCTCGCCTATGAAACCCTGTCGGAAACCGAATTCGGCCTGAACGTTAATCAGACCTTCCGCCCCAACGTCTTCGTCGACATCAGCGCTTATCTCGACGAGAAGCTGCGCGCGATGGACATCTACGAGTCCGAACTCGGCGCGTTTCCGTTCCCGCGCAGTCACGAGGCCATCCGCGCGTTGGCCACGTTGCGCGGCACCACGTCCGGCTATCAGGCAGCCGAGGCGTTCGAACTCTTGCGAGACCGGTCATAGTCGAGCAATCCGACATTGCGGATCGCATTGGCCGTATTCTCGATGTCATCGAAGGCGATATCGTCCCGTTGACCCGCCAGGGTGTTGCGGTGGGCGACAAGGTGTTCGGCGCGGCGATCCTGCGCAAGGATGATTGGTCGCTCGTGGTCGCGGCGTCGAACCACGAGACCGAAAACCCGCTGTGGCACGGCGAGGTCCACACGCTCAAACGGTTCTACGAGATGCCGTCCGAGGCGCGCCCAGCGACCCGCGACTGCATCTTTGTTGCCACGCACGAACCCTGTTCGCTCTGTCTGTCGGCGATCACCTGGACCGGGTTCGACAATTTCTACTTTCTGTTCGGCTACACCGACACGTCCGACGTGTTCAACATTCCCCACGATCTGAAAATCCTCAAGGAAGTGTTCCGGATCGATAAGGGCGCTTATGCGCACGAGAACACTTATTGGACCAGCCATAGTGTTCTCGCCATGATCGATGCGCTCCCGGCCGAGGCGCAGGCGCCGCTATTGGCCCGGGTCCGAACCCTCGAAGAGACTTACCGCGAGCTCTCCGACACCTACCAGGCGTCGAAGGGCGATACCGAAATCCCGCTGCCGTAACCGGACCTTCTGTCAGGTCGTCGACGAACTTTGTGCTCGATACAGATGCGGTCAGCTAGAGGCTATTCATGTGCCATCCGGAGCCGTAGTTGAGTTTTGCGATGCCTCTGGAATAGGTAAGCGCTAGGCTTTTCACACTTTCCTGATCGAAATCCTCAATCTGAGCGGCTTTGACCATCTCGAACAGTTTGTTTGCATCGGCACATTCCAACTGGATCCCGGTTGTTTTAGCTTTTTTGCGTAATTTTGAAGCACCAGCCGTAAAGTCAGACGTTGTTACAAATACTCCGGATGGCAGACCATTAAGAACCAAAGCGCCTACGAACGCACGCAGTTGCTCAATTTCAATTCTTTCGCGATAACGCTTCACTTGAACGCCAAAAGCTTGCCCGCCGCGATCTAGCCCGAAAACGTCGAGACCTCCGTCATTTGAGCGGCTAGTGAGCTCTACCTCACATCCGGATGACCGAAAGATGCTCGCCACCACATCCTCCAGTCTATACGGATCGATTTGAAAGCGTTGGTCATATCGGGCGCACAAATAACTGCGAACCTCGGAAATGGGAGCTGCGATTTCTGGGAACTCTTGTTTGATGAGTGCGCCCGCTGCCCACTGGTAGGCTTCATAGGGCATTCCCGGAGTATCGTACTGTATCTCCTGAATAGCGCACCACCACCCGCAGGCAGGACAACAATGGAATTTGACGGCCTCAACATAGAAGTCAGATATAATTTGCCGCTGCGCTGCGAATTCGTAGCAGCCCTGCTCTATAGAGGCTTCGATTCTTGATTCATGTTCTCGTGTGAGAAGAGCTTTGTCTAACGGCCAACTGTTGTCTATCTGCTCGATAACCATTTTTGTTTTGCAGAAGACGCATTGCGGTTGCACACACTGGATATCGATGTTGTCGTTGGTACCTGCATGACGCCACATTGATGACCCCTCAAAAGACACCTCAATCGAAAATCAAAGTATTCAGTAGGGGAGTGCCCGACGAAATTTCAATAGCGGTCAGAAATCCCGCTGCCGTAATGAGGGCGCGCCGAAAAACACCCTCTCCCCAGGGGAGAGGGTGGCGAACATAGTGAGCCGGGTGAGGGGACAAAAGGAAACCTCGTCCTGAGCTTGTCGAAGGGCGAGGGTTAAACCGATCTCATATTTCGACAGGCTCAGCATGAGGTGTTGATTTCTGTTTAGCGATATTGCCCTGTTGTTTCACGACAGTTTCCTTATCAGCCCCCCCCCCCTCCCTAACCCTCCCCCTCGCTGGGGGGAGGGAACCTATTGAGGTGCGGCTTGGTGCCTCCCTCCCCCCTTGAGGGGGAGGGATGGGGTGGGGGGTGTTAGTTCTTGGCGCCGCTAACCGTTGTCGTGCATTGCTGCTTCGAGGGCTTCCTGGCCGGCGAGCCAGCGCGTTTCGGCGGCGTCAAGTTCCTTCTGCAAGCGGCCGATGTCGCGCTGCAGAACTTGCGCTTCGTCGGGCTGGTCGCGATAGAAGTCCGGGTCTTTGAGTTTCTCGAGGATCGCCGCTTTTTCGTCGCTCAGCCGGGTCACTTCGGCCTCTGCCTCGCGGGCCGCGGTCCTCAGCTTGCTCAGCGACTGGCGCTGTTCGGCCGCGAGGCGGCGCTTTTCCTTCTTGTTGATGCGCGCCGGCCCCTCGGCGGATTCGGTACTGATTTCAGCCACCGCTGCGCGCGTTTGGTCGAGCAGCAGGCGGCGGTAATCGGCCATGTCGCCGTCGAAGGGCAGCACCCGGTTCTCGGCGACCAGCCAGAACCGGTCGACCGTCAGCTCCAGCAAGTGCGGATCGTGACTGACCAGCACGACGGCGCCGGGAAAGCGGTTGATCGCCTGGATCAGCGCCTCGCGCGAAATCATGTCGAGATGGTTGGTCGGCTCGTCGAGCAGCAATATGTGCGGCTTCGCCAAGGCGATTTGCGCGAATAGCAGGCGCGCGCGTTCGCCGCCGGACAGGTCACCGATCCGGCCCAGCGCCATGTCTTGCGAAAACCCAAACGCGCCGAGATGGCTGCGCACCCGCTCGGGCGTGTCTTCGGGGCGTTTGCCGGCGATGGCGGCGACCGGGCTCATGGAGAGATCGAGTTCGTCGGTGAGGTCTTGCGAGAAATAACCGATCCGCAGTTTCGACGATTTGGCGATATCGCCGGAGATCGGCGACAGCGTGCCGGCCAGCAATTTGATGAGCGTCGACTTGCCATTGCCGTTGGCGCCCAAGAGCGCAACCCGGTCGTCATTGTCGAGGCGTAGCGAGATGTTGCGTAGCACCGGCGTGCCGTCATAGCCGACATCGACCTGCTCCAGCGTGTAGAGCGGTGGCGCCAGTTCGGCGATTTCGGGAAACATGAAATCGGGCGCCCGTTCTTCGAGCATCTCGGTCAGCGGCTCCAGGCGCGCCAGCATTTTGAGACGCGACTGCGCTTGCTTGGCCTTGCTCGCCTTGTAGCGAAACCGGGCGACGAACGCCTCCATATGAGCCCGTTGCGCTTCCTGTTTAGCGCGTTGCTTGGCGTTCAGCTCGGCCTGCAAGCGGCGGGTTTCCTCGAACCGGTCGTAATTGCCCCGGTAGGAGGTGAGCTTGCGGCCTTCCAAATGGAGGATTTGGTTCACCGCCACGTTGAGCAGCTCCCGGTCGTGGCTGATGATGACGACGGTCCCATCATAACGGGCGATGAAATCTTCGAACCACAAGACCGCTTCCAGGTCGAGATGGTTGGTGGGCTCGTCGAGCAATAGCAGGTCGGGGTTGGCGAACAAGAGCGCCGCCAACGCGACGCGCATGCGCCAGCCGCCGGAAAATGAGCTGCATGGCTGTTGCTGCGCGGCATCGTCGAAGCCCAGACCGGCTAGAATACGCGCCGCGCGCGCCTCCGCCGAATGGGCGCCGCGCTGCGTCAGCGCTTCGTGGATCTCGGCGATGCGGCCGGGGTCGGTCGCGCTTTCCGCTTCCTCCCATAGGGCCGTGAGGTCGCGGTCGGCAGCGAGTACGGTGTCGATCAGGCTTTCCGGGCCGCTGGGCGCATCCTGCGTGGTGATGCCGACCCGCCAGAGCGCCGGTACTTCGATTTCGCCGCCATCGGCCTCGAGCGCGCCGACGATCAGCTTGAACAGAGTTGTCTTGCCGGTGCCGTTGCGCCCAACCAGCCCCACCTTCGCGCCCGGGTGAATGGTCGCGCTCACCTGGTCGAGCAGCACCCGGTCGCCAATCCGGTAGGTCAGATTGTCTAGCCTCAACATGATGCGATTATTCGTTGGATGAAATTCAATAAGGGAGCCGAGACCGCCGATCACTGCCAGATGGGTATCCAGCCCGGCGGTTCAATGACCTACCGAGGGCGTTTCGGCAAGGGTCTAATCGCGGTAGTTTGCGTTACCGGGGCGCAAACGTCTGCATCAGCCGGATAAATTCCGGGCGGTAGGTCTCTTGCTCCGCCGCCGGCACGATCCCGACCATCCGGTAATATTTGTCGGTTTCGTCGACGACGATGGCGTGAAACACATACATGTCGCTGCCGGTTTGCGAATCCTTGCCGGACCCTTCGAGGAGGTGGCCTTCGAGAGCGCCGATGGTCAACGCCTGTTCGCCGGTTATCTGGGCATCCGACACCGCATCGAGCGTCTGGAAAATTCGGCGATTAAACGCGCTTTGCCGCGCCTGGGGCCGTCTGTCGAAGGAGGCGATAACCATCCAAAGGGGCTTCAGTCCCGGCCCCGGCCGTCCGGCGGCGTATAATGCGCCATTGCCGCCGAAGGTCTGTTGGAACGGCAGTAGCGTGCTCTCCTCGATGGCGAAGGGCAGCGCATCCAGCGGGCTGACGGCCAAGTCTGCCGTATAGGCGATCGACGAGAGGCTCGCCTCTATTTCCGCGGTGTTATAGAGGCCTTCGGTCAAGACGAACTCGGGCAGATTGACCATGACCATCGCGGTAATGCCGGGGAACTGTGCGACCAGCAGCCACCTCTCAATCACCAGTTCGCCGACCTTCATGCTGGCCCTTAGGCACACGCTTTCAACCGAAACCGTAACGTCGTCGCAGGGCCCGAGCAGCTCGATGCCCCGCGCGGCCAAGTTTTCCCGGGTAAAGCCCGCGCCAACATCGGCGAACGCGTCGCCCGGCAGCTCGTTGATGAGAATGGAGGCGCCCTGTTCGCGCTCCATAAAACCCTGAAAATCCGGGCTCACGACGAAGCCTTCCGGCGGCACCATGCCAATGTGGCTGCCCGGCGGGAAGACGGGTTCGGTCTGTGCGGTCGCGGCGGGCGCCGCGAGCAGGGCAGGGGCAAACAAGAAGGCGGCAGCCCAGCTCCTGAGCGATGGTGAAATACCTTTGGCGCGTGACATGGCGATGGCTCTTTCGGATTACCTGGCGTATGTCCGCCAGGAGGTGGTGCAATCTAGCGCGCAGGCTTTCACACCCACAAGGCCCGGGGCGAACACGAGGCTGTGCGGTCTAGAGCCGTTTCGGCGCCCATTTCACGACGACAGCCGCGCCCAATCGTCGGTCAGCATGCCCGCGAAGCCCCAATTTTCTTCAGCGACTTCTTGGATGACGATATGAATGTGTTCGGGGTTCTTTCCTAGTGTCGTGACAAGAGTATCGGTCATTTCCCGCACCATCTGGGACTTCTGTGCGCGCGAGGCACCGGCTGTGATTTGAACGTTGATGTAAGGCATTTCTCTCTCGTCCTGTCTCGATTGGAGCCGTCGGCTATTCGAGAACGGCAATGGCATCGACCTCGAACAGCATCCCGTCGAGGGCCAGGCGCGGCACGGGCACCAGCGTTTGGGCCGGCAGCGAACCGCCAAACATCTCCTGCACATGCTGCGTCATTACCTCGAGCATCGATTGCTCATAGTCGACGACGTATGTGGTGATCTTGGTGACTTGGTGTGGTTGGGCGCCGACCGCGTCGAGCGCGATGCGGAGGTTGGCGTAAGCTTGCTTCACCTGCTCGCCAAACTGCGGCGATAGCGAGCCTGCTTGCGTTCCGCCGCCCTGACCGGCGATGTAGGCGACGCGGCTGCCGCCCGCGGCAACGACCGTGTGACTGTAGCCATTCGGCGCCGGGTCGTAGAGGCCGGCGGGATTTAAGATCGTGAGATTCACGCCCGCGTCCTGCGCGGCGGCTTGGGTCGGGTTCAATGTGCTCATGGCGGTTAGGACTCCTGCGATTAGGGTTGTTTTGAAGGGATGTAGAGGCACGGCCTTGTTCCTCACTTGCGTGTGGTTGATGGTAAATTCAGTGGCGGCGGCAGAAGTGGAGTGCGAACCGTCACAGCTCATTCGACGGCTGCTAGTGAATGACGACCGCGTCGAGATTGGCGAGCTTTTCCGGGTTGCGCACGATATAGATGCCGGTTGCGTTGCCGGCTTGGTCGTAGGCAAACGAGACAGCGGCAGTCACCGCGCCGTCCTGTTTCATTATGAAACCGCGTGCGCCGTTGATATCGGCGGTGGTCCACTGGTGACCGGCCCAGTATTCGTGCAAGCGTTCGGTGAGGAAGGCGAGAACGTCGGATTTGCCTTCGAGGGTCTCGAGGACCGCCGGCACTTTGCCGCCGCCGTCGGTGCTGAGATGGATGTCGCTTGAGAGGAGATCGGCTAATTGTGCCGTCGTGCCGCTGGTTATCGCGGCTTGGAAGGCGGCGAGGAGTCGGTCTTGCTGCTCCAATGGCGTTGTGTGGCGGACCTTGGCGCGATCAATATTGACCTTCGCCCGGGAGACCAACTTACGGCAGGCGCTTTCTTGGATATCGAGCGTTTCAGCAATCTCTGGGTAGGACACATCGAAGATTTCCCGCAGCAGATAGGCCGCCCGCTCCTTGGGCGTCAGCCGTTCGAGCATCAGTAGGAAGGCGGTTGTCAGCGATGACGCCAGGTCCAACTTGTGTTCCACATCGCTCTCGATCGGCGTGTGGATCGGTTCGGGCAGCCACGCGCCAACATAATCGACGCGCGCACGGTTGGCCGAGCGGCGCAAGTCGAGGCAACGGTGCGTGCAGGTTGTCGTCAGCCACGACGCTGGGTTCTCGATCTGAGGCCGGTCGGACTTCGCCCACTTGAGGAATGTATCCTGTACCGCATCCTCGGCATCGGATAGGGAGCCGAGGATCCGGTAGGCCAGCCCCAGAAGATTAGGGCGCGCCTCTTCGAATATTTGGGTGCTCTTTTGGTCAAGCATGTCAGTGCCTTGATACGCCGATGCGGTTCCAGAGATTGATCATGGCGATGGTCGCGCTCAGGGTGCCGATCTCTTCTTCCGTGAAGTGCTCCCTCAACCGCGCCCGTAACGCGCCAAGGTCGCTTTTGGGGTCGAGCTCGGTCAGCGCCTCGGTCCACGCCAGTGCGGCCCGTTCCCGTTCGTTGAAATCGTTGACATGATCCCAAACGATCACGCGGTCCAAGCGCTCGCTGGTTTCGCCGTCCTGCCGGGCTTCTCTGGTGTGCATCTTGACGCAAAAGGCGCAGCGGTTGATTTGCGAGGCGCGCAATTTCACCAGATGGTGGATGGTCCGGTCGAGCCCATGGGCATCTATGACTTGATTAGCCTTAGCCAACGATTCAAGAACGTCGGGAATTTCCTGCTCGTAATTCACTGCTTTAATGTTGCTCGTCATTGCGCCTTCGCTTTCCGTAGAATGGGCTTACAACCTAATGACGATTCAGAGCGGTGGTTTGTGACGCGGTTTTCCGAGTGGATCGATTATTGCGGTAAGGTGTTGTAAATAAAGCCCCCTAATACCTTGAAGCGGTTCCGTAAACTTTAGAGAGAATCTGTGCCTGTTGCTGCAAATCACCAGCTATCCGTCGCCCCGATGATGGACTGGACCGACCGCCACGAGCGGTTTTTCCTGCGCCAGATCAGCCGGCAGGTGCGGCTCTATACCGAAATGATTACAACCGGGGCGATCCTATACGGCGACCGGCAGCGGCTGCTGGCGTTCGATCCCGAAGAGCATCCGGTGGCGCTTCAGATCGGCGGTGCCGACCCGGTGGCGCTCTCGGAGTGCGCGCGCATCGGTGCCGATTTCGGCTATGACGAGATCAATCTTAATGTCGGCTGCCCATCGGACCGGGTGCAGTCAGGCGATTTCGGCGCGTGCCTCATGGCCAAGCCCGATGTGGTGGCGCGCGCCGTCGAAGCCATGCGCGCCGCCGTCGATATTCCGGTCACGGTGAAGCACCGCATCGCCATCAACGACCAGGAAGAATGGCCGGCGTTGTCGGGGTTCGTCGAAACCGTGGCAGCGGCGGGTTGCGAACACTTCATCGTCCACGCCCGCAAGGCCTGGCTACAGGGCTTGAGCGCGAAGGAAAACCGCGAAATTCCGCCGTTGCACTATCCTCTGGTGCACCGCCTCAAGCAGGAATTCCCCAAGCTGACGGTCACCATCAACGGCGGCATAACGACCCTCGATGCGGCGGCGACGCAGTTGCAGCAGGTCGATGGGGTGATGATCGGCCGCGCGGCCTACCAGAACCCCTATATCTTGGCCGAAGCGGACCGGTGCTTTTACGGCGAGATGGCGCCAGTGCCGACGCGTCACGAGATCGTCGAGCGATTGTTGCCCTACGTCGAGCGGCAGGTGGCAGCGGGCGTGCCGCTAAAGTCGATCACGCGTCATATTCTCGGCCTGTTCAATGGCCAGCGCGGCGCGCGGGCGTGGCGGCGCTACTTGTCGGAAAACGCACCGCGTTTTGACAGCGGCGCGGCGGACGCTTGCGCCTTGCTGATAGCGGCGGCGGCCTTCGTTCCGGCCGATTCCGAAACAATCGCCGTCGCTTAACACTACCCGAGGTTTGCTGTTAGCCCCTCAGCCGAAGGCGCCGCGACAGGTCCGACTGAAATAGGCCGCCCGGGTCCACTCGAGCGGCGATCGTGCGAAACTCATCCAGTTTGGGGAACATGGTGGCGTAGGTCTCCGGCGCCATCAAAGCGTCCTTGGCGAGATAGAGCCGGCCGCCATGATCCAGCGTGAGGGACTCGAGATGGGCATGAAGCGCCTCGACGCCCGGGCGGCGGGGCAGGTCGATGGCGAACACCATGCCTTTGAGGGGAAATGACAACAGCCCTTCGCCCGGCCCGCGCATCGGTTTGACGACCGACGTAATCGAGCCTGCCTGGGCCTCAGCGATCGCGCTCAGCAAAGCGCGAATGCCGGCCCGCTGGCTTTCAGGCGGGAAGCCCGCGTGGATGGAATAGAAGCCCCGGTGGCCGAACAGCTTGTTGAAGCCGTTTATATGATCCAGGGGGAAGAGGAACGGGAACAATGGCTTGCGGATCGCTTTGCCGTCCGCGGGCATCGCGCCATAACGGCGGCGAACGATCCAACGGATGGCTGCCGGGGGTACGAGGCGGGAAGGCGGGGCGAGCGGTACGGTCCAGGGTTTGGGGGCAGGGACGGTTCCGGCGTTATCGATGGCGAAACGCCCTTTCTCCAAAATGCCGCGTCCCAGTTCGGGGCCAGTGGCGAAGGCATCGATCCAGCCGAACAAAAAATCTTCCGACCCCCGGGCGCCATCGATCGCGTCCAGCATAGCGTCCAGGTTCGAGATCGGCGTGTAGGTGGCGTCGACGCTACTGCTTTCGATAGTAAGCAGACGGAAGCAGACCCGCAGGATGATGCCGGTCAGGCCAACCCCGCCCAGAGTGGCCCGGAACAGGTCCGGGTTCTCCTCGCGCGAGCACCGGTGCACGGTACCGTCGGCGGTCATTAAGTCGATCCAGACCGTGTGGTCGCCGAAACTGCCGACGGCGTGATGGTTCTTTGAATGAATGTCGTTGGCAAATGCGCCGCCGATGGTGACTGCCGAGTTCGCGGCGGCCACCGGGTAGCAATAACCGTCACCGAAAAAGCGTCCCGCCAGGTCGCGAAACGTCACGCCCGCCTCGCAAACGACGTCCCGGGTTGCCGGGTCGAACGAGAGAATCCGGTTTAGCTGACCCGTGCGCAGGGTCTGGCGGCCGTCATTCAGCGAGGCGTCGCCGTAACACTTGCCGTTGCCATAGGCGATGATGCCCTGGCCGTCCATGCTTTCGAGGGCGTCGCGGAGGTCGCCGCTGTTGGCTGGGCTCGCTGCGCTCACCCGAGCATACCGCGTGCGGCCCCACGTGGTAAGGCGCGCCGCGTGCCAAGCTGTCACAAGAGGGCCTGGCTAAGCGGCGGAGCGGATTTCACCAACCGCGTTGTCGACCAGGACCGGCGTTTCGAAAATCGTGATCTCCGGCTCCACGCCGTAAAGGTTGCGAATAGCCTCCCGCCACGGACCGCCCTCGGCGTAGACCGCCTCGGCCGCCTCGCGGGTTTCCCAGGTGTACACCCCGCCGCCGATACCGCGGTCGCCGTCAAACAGGAAATTCTTGCGGATTAAACCCGGCATATTCTGAAACTTGGGCGCAACGTTTTTCATGTTCTCGAACACCTGCTCGCGCGTGGTGTCGCTGGAGACTTTGAACTGAACAATGGCCGTGATCATGATGGCTTCTCCTTTTTTGTTTATATGCCCCGCACATTGTCTGGTAGCGCGCTGTTTCTCTAAGTGTACCCGGCGCAGCGCTTAAAGGCGAGGAAGGCTCGCATTGTGCCCTGCCGCCGGCGCGCCCGCTTTGTGTATTCAAACGTAGCCGCCGACGAGGGTAACGACCTCACCGCCCATGCCGCGCTTGAAGTGGGCCACACCTTGGGCTTCTGCGTTGATGCCGCCGAGATCGAGCCATCGGATGCCAGCCGATTTAAGGCGTTCGACGGCATTCCATAGCAGCAGATTATGCGCCCGCAGCGTGCGGCCCACCTCGCCGGTCCAGCCGACGAGGTAGGTCGCCGAATTGCCGTGAACGGCGACCAGAACAGCGGCAACGGGCTCGCCATCGTGTTGGGCAATCAAAAGCTCGGGCTGCTGGCCTTCCGGCGCGTGAGCCCGCAAGGCCCGCAGTAATTCGGGCGACGGTCCCCGATAGCCATAGGTTTCCATATGGCCGGCGTGAAGCCCGTAGAGCCACTCGAATTGCGCGTCGTCTCCCCCGAAAATAATATCCAGGCCGTGTCCCTCCGCCTGGGTCAGTTGGTTGCGCCAATTTTGCTGCAGGCCGGCCCGGAGAGATTCCAAATCGGGCGATAGGTCGAGCCAAATGGTAGCGTAGCCTTCCGTCACCCGGCGAAATCGGGCCGCGGCCACTATTTGCCGGTTGGCGTGACTGTCGGGCAGTTCGGGATGAAAGGTCAGCGGGCGGCCACGCCACCAGCGGTGACGCTGGCGCAGTTTTTCTAAAGCGAGTTTCAGCATCTGGCCCGGAATTTCGTCGTAAATCCAGATCGGTCCCCGGTAGAGGCTACAGCTCGCCGCGCCGCCGAAAGTTGGGCGCCGGGTGACGATCGCCATGCCGATTGGTTTGCCTTGAAACCGGATCAGACCGTAGTCGGCGGTGGTGCCTTCGACCTCGGAGACCGCCGCGGCGTAAGCGGGGCTCTGAGGCAGCGTCGAGCGCTCGCAATGATCGAACATGGTCTGCCACTGCGCCGCGCTGTGGCGGTTCCAGTCGATCTGAAACAGGCTGAGGGAAGGATCGGGCGCGTCGGACATCGAGACGTCGGCGAAGATCAATCGGCGGCGGCTAGGGCGCGGCGGAGGTTGCCGTCGTGTTGCGCCAACAGGGCGCGGGCGTCGTTAACTGCAACGCCTTTGGCGACGAGGATGGCTAGCTTGGGATTGTTGCCGGCGCTATCCAGTGCGGCTTGAGCGCCGGCGGTGTCGACGCCGGTAATCTCGCAGATCATCCGCACCGCGCGCTGCTTGAGCTTGTCGTTGGTCAGCAGCACGTCGACCATATAGCCGCCATAGGTCCGGTTAAGCCGGATCATCGTAACCGTCGATAGCAGGTTGAGAGTCACCTTCTGGGTCGTGCCGGCGGTCATGCGGGTGGAGCCACCAATCGGCTCGGCCCCGGACTGTACGGCGATGCTATGCTCGGCGGCCTCCAGCAGCGGACAGGGCGCGTTGTTGGCAATACCGACCGTAAACGCACCGGCAGCGCGCGCCGCTTCGCAGGCCGCGACGGTATAGGGTGTGGTGCCGCTCGCCGAAACTGCCACCAGCGCATCGGCGGGACCGAGGGTCAGTGCTTTAACCTCGGCGGCGCCCGCCGCCGCGTCGTCTTCCGCGCCTTCGATTGGCCGCACCAGCGCGTCGAGTCCGCCGGCGATGAGAAAATCGACCCGTTCCGGCGGCCATCCGAAGGTGGGGATCAGTTCGGCGCCGTCGAGAACGCCCAACCGGCCCGACGTGCCGGCGCCGGCATAGATCAATCGCCCGGACGATGTTTCGCTCAGGCGTCCCGCCAGCGCTGAGGCGGCACCTGCGATATCGTCGGTGACAGCTCGCGTGGCGGCGAGTCCGGCAACTTGCGCGTCGAGGATAAGCGCGATGATCTCATCATTGGCGCGCGCGTCGAGGTCGTGGTAGCGAGTGTCGAAATCTTCGGTGTGCATAGGGCGGTGCCGTTTGCGGCGATGGAATGGGTTTCCATACCATAATTCGCGAAGTGTCGGCTCGCCTGGTGTATAGGTGTGCGGCAAACCGTATTTGTGGATGAGGATAAATGCCGGAACGGTTTTACTGCGGCGTTGATGGCGGCGGCACGAAGACGCGGGTGGCGTTGTTCGATGACCAGGGGCGCCGGCTCGGCATTACCCGGTCGGGTCCGACAAGCCTCACCCTGCGGGGCGAACAGGCGTGGCACGTTATCCTCGACGCTCTGCGCGAGCTAAACGCTGCCGCTGGTCTTCCCGCCGATAACTTCACGACAACGCATTTCGGTATCGGGCTCGCTGGCGCCAATAACGCGGAGCAGCGCGCCCGCTTCATCGACGCCGCCCCCGACGTCGGGGCGCTAAATATGGCGACCGATGCCTATATCGCCGCCCTCGGCGCGCACAACGGCGCGCCGGGTGCGATCGTTATCGTCGGCACGGGTTCGGTCGGCTATCGTTTCGAACCGGCAGGCGGATCTCACTTTGTTGGCGGATGGGGTTTTCCCATTGGCGACGAGGGCAGCGGCGCTTGGCTGGGCAGGGCGGCGTTGGCGCAAGCCCTCCAGGTTTTCGAACGCCGTTACCAGGACAGGGCGACCGAGCTGCACACCGCGCTGATCGAGCGCTGCGGGCCGTCCCGTGGCGAATTGCTGCAGTGGCTGAAAGGTGCGGGCTCGACCGAATACGCCCAGCTGGCGCCGCTGATTGTGGAATGCGCCAACCGGGGCGATGAAGCGGCATTGGCACTAGTCACCGCCGCTGGGATCGAAATCGACCTGCTAGCGGAATCCTTGGACCCGGGACGTCACATACCCTTGTCGCTAGTGGGCGGGTTGGCGCAGCCGATGACACCTTATTTACCCCCCGCGTTGCGCGACTGGATCCAAGAACCCCATGACGAACCGATTGCCGGTGCATTGATGCTGGCACAGGGGCGCGCGCCGGAAGAAAATCTCGCCTGGGGGGACGATTAAAATGACGGATCTCAGCGGCCGTATTCTAACCCCGGACGGGTGGGTGTCCGGCAAGGTCGAGTTCGGCGACAAGATCGCTGCGATCACCGCATCGAAAGACGGTGCCTCGGGCCTGACGATCCTGCCGGGCTTTGTTGATCTCCATGTGCCCGGCGGCGGTGGCGGCGATGTGATGCAGGGTGAGGCGGCGATCCGGCGTTGCGTGGCATTGCATGCGCAACACGGTACGACATCTCTCCTGGCGACGACGATCACCGCTCCGGCGGACGATATCGCCGCCGCCGTTACGGCGATCACGGCGATTGCCGCGGACCGGCAAGCTGGCGAGGCGCGGGTACTCGGTGCGCATTTGGAGGGCCCCTATCTCAACCCCGAACGGCTGGGTGCTCAACCGCCTTTTGCGCAGACCCCCGACCTGGATTTCATTCGGGATTTATGCGCGCGTGCACCGATACGTTTGGTCACGCTGGCGCCGGAATGCGACCCGGGCCATGCGCTGATCAAGGATTTGGCGGCGCGCGATGTCGCAGTGCAGATCGGCCATAGCGGTGCCGACTATGACGAGGCCGTACAAGCGCTTGCCGCCGGGGCGCGGGGCTTCACCCATTTGTACAACGCCATGTCGCCACTGCATCACCGCGCGCCGGGTGTGGTCGGTGCGGCGCTGGCGCACGGCGAATATGCCGCGTTGATCCCCGATCTAGTTCACGTTTCGCCGGGCGCGATCCTCGCCGCGCTGCGCGCGCTGCCGCGCCTTTACTTCGTGACCGACGCGACTGCCGCCGCCGGCATGCCCGATGGGAACTATCCGCTCGGCCGCCACACGGTGACCAAGCGCGGCGGTAGTGTCTATCTGGCTGACGACACTTTGGCCGGCAGCGCATTGACCATGGACCAGGCGCTGCGCAACCTGGTGTCCATCGGCCTCGACGTGGCCGATGCCGCCCGGCGGCTTTCCACATTCCCCGCCGACTTCATCGGCGCGGCCGACCGCGGCCGCATCGAGACCGGCGCGTTCGCCGATTTCGTCGTGCTGGATTCGGACCTACAGGTCGTTCGGGTCGTCGTCGAAGGCGAAACCGCCTTTTCAGCTTAGTCCCGCCAGCTTGCCAGGATATCGTCGGCGCTCTCGCCGCGGCTCAGCGCATTCCGCAGACTATCGGTGCCCAGCAGAGTATTGATGAAGTAACGTTTAGGGCGGGCAGGGACCGTTCGCCATTCGAACTCCGGGTGCGCGTCCGCGATCCAGGCGAGCAACCGGACCCCGAGGCCGAGGCCGTCGCAGTCCTCGGCGTTCCGCTCGAATCGGATCGCCGACAAGGTTTGTTCCGCATAGTCGCCGCTTGTTGGCTGCATCTGGCATGCTACGGCATCGACACCGGTCGGCCAGCTATTGGCCGCGCTCGCGGCGGCTTCGGCATCGAGCCAGGGGGCGCCGATACAACGGAACGGCAACGGGGTGCCGCGTCCCTCGCTCAGATTGGTCCCTTCGAACAGCACCAAGCCGGGATAAAGCGCGACGGACTCGGGCGTTGTTAGTGAAGGTGATGGCGGTACCCAGACGCCAGCGGGTATGGCATCGCCGGGTGGGGCTGTAATCACGGTGAGTTGCTCCGAGCGCGGGTGATCGCGCAAGGCGTCGGCGATTAGGGTGCCGATGTTTCTGCCATGAACGAAGGGGACGGCGAAGTAGGCGAGGAACGACTTGAACGCCGGGTCGAGAAGGGGGCCGTCCGTCTGGGGACCGAGGGGGTTGCTGCGATCGCAAACGATAACGTCGACCCCGGCACTTAACGCGGCGTCCGCCGCCATCGCCGCTGTCGGTGCATAGGTGTAGCAGCGCACGCCGACATCACGCAGGTCGATCACCAGGCTATCGATCCCATCGAGGTGGTCCGGTGTAGGGACCTGCCGCTCTCCATAGAGGCTGATCACCTCGATGCCGCTCATCGCATCGCGGTGATCGGCGACCGCATCTCCGGCCGCTTGATCGCTGGCCAGACCATGTTCGGGCGCGAATAGACAGGTAAGACCCCCACCTGTAGGGCCGCCGAGCGCCACGTTGAGGGCTATCGCCGTTTGCGTTCCGTCGGTGGTGCGGCAGGCGGCATTCGTCAGCAGTCCGACCCGCCGCCGCCGCAACGCCTCCAGCTGAGCATCATCGGCGAGCAAGCCGTCTATGCCGGACAGCGGTGATTTGGAGCTGTTTCGGGATGCACGAATCACGCCGCTGAACCTAGCTACGCTAGGGCGGAGTGGCAATTACCCCTATGAGGTGGCCCGGGGCAGGGCTGTTAAGCGAACGTTTCGACCAAAGGTCCGGAGTTACTAATTGCCGTCCGAATATCGTCGGGGAGATCTTCAGCGGGGATCCGCGTCAAGATATCACCGGTCTGCGGGTTCAGAATTTCGACCACGACTTCTTCGTTGTCATTGTCGTAGTTGAGGCGCGCCTGAAAGGCACGCGTCGGCAAGTCCACACGCTGTTCTTGTGGCGGTCTCTCCGTCCGTTCACTTTTCTCGACCGGCCGCTCGCTTTCAGACTCTTGCGTACGCACAACAGGAGCTTCGGTTCCGCGGATGGAACCGACCTGATTAGAGCTTCCAATCGTCTCGAGACTGGTCATGCCATTCTCCGAGCGCTGTGAATCGAATACGTACTTGTGAAAACGTTGGTACCAGCCAAAATTTCGGACACTGGTACCGCTGATCACAGCACCATCTAGGAGAATCATCTGCGAGTAAAGAAGTATCAAATATAAGACTAGATAAATTCAGTATTCTAAAATAAACAAGTAATTATACTATAATACCGCTAAAATATTTGATATCTCGTGGCTCTATCAGTCGTGTCGGGCAACGATCCCCAGGGAAGGCCAGTCGGGGCGCGTCGCGATATCTTTCGCCCCACAACCGCTACATCTCAGGCGAGCGCCGATTTCAGGGACCGGAATGGCGGGGCCGAACTGATCCACCAGCATTTGCACCGGCAAGACCGCATGATGAGTGCACCGATTGCACCAGCAGAATACATCGACACGATGGGTGACCAGTTCGCTCGCGGTGATTGCGGAAATCTGCTGATCGTGGGTGTTTTGCCACCGCCGTTTGAGACTAGCCATAAGAGATCGGTAATATTAGGACGAAAAAAGAACATAACAAGAACAAACATTTTAGTCAATATCGCACGCGAACGATCGACTGGCTCTGTCACGGCGCTTGTTGAATGCTAACTGGGGTTGCGAATGGGCTGGGGCCGGTCAGCCGATTGAAACGAGGTGCGGACGCCGTTCGATGGCGCCAAGAATATTGGCGAGGCTGGCGTCCTGCCGCAGCCGAATCGAGCCTCTCAAAAGCCCATAATGTCCTTTTTTTCCGCCACTTGCAGGTAGTTTTTCAATCGAATAGAGAGGATGTTCCGCGGTATGGCGGAAGACCGAAAACAAGGCGCGGTCGCGGCCGTGGTCGATGGCATAGTCCCGCCATTCGCCGGCGGCGACCCGGCGGCTGTACTCGTTCAATAAAACTCGGAGTTCGCTTTGGTCAAAGGAGACTCGCTTTGACCGCTTGCTATTTTGGGCCTTCAAACGGTGAAGAGAACTCATCGGCGGTGCACCTACTGCATGAACTCGCTGGCACAAAGAACGCCAAAAGTGTTCCCTATTTTTGGAGGCGTGTCCAGAGCCCTATCGGGTGCCCAAGCCGTTACTGAGCGCGGCTGCTGGCCGTTTCCGGCGGGTTTTCGGTGGGATGCAGGGTGCGCCGGCTCGCCGTTTCGTTCGGATTTTCCTGCGCATAACAGGATACCTCGGCGATCGAGCGATAGCAGACCAGGTTGGCGGCGGGATCGGGCAGCTCTACCTCTGCCGACTGGCACCAGCTTTTGCCCGATATGGTGTGGCGAAAGTTACAATCCTGGCCGGTGGCGGCGGTCATCGCATGATCGGTGACCGTTTTACCGGTTTGCCAGACCGAGACGACAGTGGCGCCGGTCAGCGCCAGGCCCATCGGCTCGGAGCACGCTGTTAGGGCACCCAGCGCCAGGACGGCGCCGAACGGTTTCAGGGCCGATAATCGGGTTCTGCGACGGTCTCTAAGCTGCGGCATACCTGCCATTTCCTATTCATACATTGAATATTAACCATGGCCGCTTGTTTCGCGCGTCCAGGTATAACTATCGGCGCCAAGTGGTTAAGACTCTCCTTTGTTCGCCCAATCGCCCCACAGAATCGTCTCAAATGTCCGTTAAATTGTTGATATCTCGGGCGTAAGCAGCGATATAGCGCTCGGGCTCCCTATGTTGCGGCGCGGCCGCGACGCGATATAGTTCGCCACAGCTGGCGGCGATGATTCAATGAGGACTGCACGTGTCAGATGAACTGTTCCGCGAAGTCGACGAAGAAGTTCGCCAGGAACAATATGTAAAGCTCTGGAAGCAGTACGGCGTCTATGCGGTCGGCGCTGTCGTCGCGATCATAGTGATCACCGTCGGCGTCGTTCTTTGGCTCGACGCTCAGCAGAGCGCGCGCGATGCTGACGGCGAGGAACTGCTCGCCGCAATCTCCGCGAGCCAGGAGCGGCCGGACGAGGCGCTCGATGGACTTGCTGCGCTGAGTGAAGAAGGTACGCCGGGCTATCGGCTGCTGGCGCGCTTGCGCGAAGGCGCGCTGCTGGCGCAGACCGGCGACGTTCCCAACGCCGTTGCCGTATACGATGCCCTGGCAGACGATTCCAAGCAGGATGACATCTATCGCGACTTGGCCAAAATACTGGCGGTCAGTCACGGCATGTCGATCATGGATTTGAGTGAAGTCGAAAACCGGCTGACGCCGTTGGTGGCGGACGACAACCCATGGCGTCACTCGGCGCGTGAGCTGTTGGCGACGGCGGCAATGGCGTCCGGCGACAGGGCGGCTGCGACCGAAGCGTTTCAGGATCTCGTCGACGATTTGAATGCGCCCTCGGGTATTCGCGCACGCGCTGCCGAGATGCTCGCGATCTTGGCGCAATAGGTACATTTTCAACGGTGGTGGTGCGGCGATGAGGTGGCGCAATACACGGATGGCGGCCGTTGCGATGGCGGCGGTTCTGCTGACCGGCTGCGATACGCTCGACGACCTGCTCGGCAATCGCCCGGACACCCCGCTGCCCGGTACCCGCGTGCCGGTTCTGTTGGCCGACGATGCGGTTCGCGCCGATCCCGGATTGTCCGATCTCGACGTGCTTTTGCCGCGCCCGTTCGTCAACAAGTCATGGCCGCAGCAAGGCGGTTTTCCCAATCACGCCATGCACCATCTGGCACTTGGTGACGCCTCCCAGACCCTCTGGTCGGTGGACGCGGGATCGGGCTCGGACGATGATGCGCCGATTTTATCAGGGCCGGTGACCGACGGCAGCCGGGTGTACACGATGGATGCGGACGCCGTCGTTGCCGCCTACGACGCGGGCAACGGCCGCGCGATCTGGCGTGCCGATATCGAGCCGCCGGAAGAGGACGACGGCAATTGGGGTGGCGGACTGGCGGTCGACGGCGGCGTGGTGTTTGCCGCGACCGGGTTTGCCCAAGTGGTGGCGTTGGCGGCGGACAGCGGCCAGGAAATCTGGCGGACCAGCGTGTCGGGACCGATGCGCGCCGCGCCGACCGCTTTCAACGGCCGGGTGTTTGCGGTCACGAAGGACAATCAGCTTTTCGCGCTGGACGCAAAAGACGGCGAAGTGTTGTGGTCCCATACGGGGATCGAGGAAACCGCCGGCTTAATCGGCAGCGCCAGTCCGGCGGTCGACGGCAACATCGTCGTCGTGCCTTATTCGTCGGGCGAGATTTTCGCGTTGCGCGTCGAGAACGGCCGCCAGCTTTGGGCGGAAAACCTGGCGGCGATCCGGCGCGCCGATGCGGTGTCGGCGCTCGCCGATATTCGCGGGCGGCCGGTCATCGACCGCGGGCGGGTTTACGCGATTAGCCATTCCGGCCGCATGGTCGCGATCGACCTGCCGACCGGCCGACGGATTTGGGAGGCCCAGCTAGGCGGGGTCAATCAGCCCTGGATCGCCGGCGATTTCGTCTTCGTCTTGACCAGCGATGCGTCGGTCGCGGCGGTCACGGCGCGTGATGGGCGCATCCGCTGGATAACGCCGATCGGCCTGTTCGAAGATCCCGAAGATCGCGACGATCGGATCAACTGGTCCGGCCCGGTACTCGCCGGCGACCGGCTGATCGTATCGGGGAGCCACGGCATTGCTTTGTCGCTGTCGCCTTATACCGGCGACATTATCGGCGAGCAGGAAATGCCCGACGCGGTTTCCCTGTCACCCGCTGTGGCGGCGGAAACGCTATACTTCTTGACCGATGAGGCGCGCCTAGTCGCTTACCGCTGACGCGGCGCCGAAAGGTCTTATGCAACCTACTATCGTCATTGCCGGACGGCCGAATGTCGGCAAGTCCACTCTGTTCAATCGCCTGGTCGGCCGGCGCGAGGCCATCGTCAACGACCAGCCCGGGGTGACGCGCGACCGCCGCGAGGGCGACGCGCGGATCGGCGATCTAAAGTTCCGCGCCATCGACACCGCGGGGCTCGAAGATGCGTTCGACGACAGCCTGCCGGCACGCATGCGCCGCCAGACGGAAGTAGCGATTGGCGACGCCGATCTGGTGCTACTGGTCATCGATGCGCGGGCCGGTGTGACGCCGGTCGACGAACACTTCGCCAGTTGGCTGCGGACCTTGCCGGTGCCTGTCGTGCTGGTGGCCAACAAGTGTGACGGGCCCGATGCGGAGCCGGGAACCTACGAAGCTTATTCTCTGGGACTCGGCGATCCGGTGCCGGTGTCGGCTGAGCATGGCGGCGGCATCAACCTGCTCTATGACGCGATTACCGAAGTGTTGGGGGACAGGGAGCCGCAGGCCGAAATCGATGCCGAAGTCGAAGGCGAGGGGGGACCGTTGCGGTTGGCCATCGTCGGCCGGCCCAATGTGGGCAAGTCCACCCTGGTGAACGCGCTGATCGGCGATGAGCGATTGCTGACCGGCCCCGAGGCCGGCGTCACCCGCGACGCGATCACGGTTGAGTGGGATTATGAGGACCGCCGTATCGCGCTCGTCGATACCGCCGGTTTGCGGCGCAAGGCGCGTATCAACGAAAAGCTCGAACAGCTTTCGGTCGGCGACGCCTTGAAGACCATTCAATATGCCGAGGTCGTCGCGCTTATTCTCGACGGCACCCAAATGCTCGAGCGTCAGGACCTGACGATCGCCCGCCACGTGATCGAAGAGGGGCGGGCCCTGGTGCTGGTCATCAACAAATGGGACATCGTGGCAGATAAATCGGCGGCTATGGCGTCGCTGCACGACCGTCTGCTGACGTCGCTGCCGCAAGTCGCCGGTGTTGCCGTCGTTACCGTATCGGCGCTAACCGGCAAGAATCTGGAAGCGCTGATGCCCGCGGTGCTGAAAGCCTATGACGTGTGGAACCGCCGGGTGCCGACCGCCGCACTCAATAGTTGGTTGGCCGAGATGGTGGACCGTCACGCGCCGCCGCTCGCCGCCAACAAACGGCGCATCCGGCTGCGCTACGCCACCCAATCGAAAGCGCGCCCGCCGACCTTCGTTATTTTCGGTAATCGCCCGGAAGACCTGCCCGAAAGCTACCAGCGTTATCTCGAGAACTCGCTGCGCGAGCGCTTTGACCTCGCGGGCACGCCGATCCGCATCAATATGCGCAAGGGCGACAACCCCTATGACAAAGGGGATGGTAAATCGAAGCGGCGATCGAAGGCCAAGCCCAAAGCGAAATCGAAGGCGAAGTCTGGCGCCAGGGCGAAACCGGCGCGCAAGGCCAAAGCGAAAACCGGTACGAAGAAAAGCTAGGAGAGTTCGACGATCTCACCGTGGCGCTGGCATTCCGGGCTCGCCAGCTCGACGAAGGCATCGGTTACCACCGCATCGTCGGGCGTTTTCAACGTCATGGGGTCTTCGCCGGGGAAGGCCGCGCCGCGCATCTGGGTCCGGGTCGCGCCGGGGCTCAGCAGGTTGACCCGTACATCCGTATTCGCCAGTTCGGCGGCCCACACTTTCGTCATGGTTTCCAGCGCCGACTTGGTGACCGCATAGGCGCCCCAATAGGCCTTGGGCTGCTTGGAGGCCGCGCTGGTCACCAGGATGGCGCGGCCCGCTTCGGCCCGGCGCAGCAACGGCTCGACCACCCGCATGAGGCGCCAGTTGGCGTGCACGTTGATGTCGAACACCGAGTGCCAAACCTTTGCGTCGTACTGCGCCAAGGGGGTCATCGTGCCCAGGACCGCCGCGTTGCCGACGAAGATGTCGAGATGGCCAAAACGCTCCAATAGCGGCGGCCCCAGCTGATCGAGGCGTTCGAAGTCGGTGACGTCGCACGGCACCAGCGTGGCCGACCCGCCGAGCGTTTTGATCTCATCGTCGACTTCTTCCAGGCCGCCGACGGTGCGCGCGACGAGCACCACATGGGCGCCTTCGGCGGCGAACCGCTTGGCGACGGCGGCACCAATGCCCCGCGATGCGCCGGTAATCAGCGCCACGCGGTCCTGCAGACGGCCGGTTTCCGACATTGGAAAGAGTAAGTGCTTAAGCGAGCCCGGCGAGCAGCGACATCTGCGTCGTCGCGCCGCCTTCGTCGAAATCGGTCAGGGCGATGGGATAGTCCCCGGTGAAGCAGGCATCGCAAAATTGCGGCACGTCCTGATTACGGGCCGTCTCGCCCATGGCGCGGTAAAGCCCGTCGATGCTGACGTAGGCCAGCGAGTCGGCATTGATTTGCTGGCGGATGCCTTCGACGTCGAAGTTCGCCGCTAGTAGCTGGCTGCGCTCCGGCGTGTCGATGCCGTAGAAACAGGAGTGCATGGTCGGCGGGCTGGAGATCCGCATATGCACTTCGCGCGCGCCCGCCTGGCGCACCATTTCGACGATCTTCCGCGACGTCGTACCGCGCACAATGCTGTCGTCGACGAGAATAACCCGTTTGCCTTCAAGCTGTTGCCGGTTGGCGTTGTGTTTTAGCTTCACGCCGAGATGGCGGATTTCATCGCTTGGTTCGATGAAAGTACGGCCCACATAATGGTTGCGGATAAGCCCGAGTTCGAAGGGCAGGTTCGATTCCTGGGCGAAACCGAGCGCGGCGGGTACGCCGCTGTCGGGCACCGGGATAACGATATCGGCGTCGACCAGGCTCTCGCGCGCGAGCTCGGCACCGATTGCCTTGCGCGCCTCATAAACGTTACGCCCTTCGACGCTGGAGTCCGGGCGGGCAAAGTAGATGTATTCGAAGATGCAGAAACGCTTGCGCATCGGCGGAAACGGCGTGTGCGAGTGCAAGCCTTCCTCGTCGATGACGATGATTTCGCCGGGCTCGACATCGCGAACGAACTCCGCGCCGATGATATCGAGCGCGCAGGTTTCCGAGGTAATAATCAAGGCATCGCCAAGCTTGCCCAGTATCAGCGGCCGGACTCCGGACGGGTCGCGGGCGCCGATCAGTTTGCGCCGGGACAGCGCGACCAGCGAATAGGCGCCTTCGACGGCACGCAGGGTTTCGACCACCCGGTCGAGCAGGCGCGCGCCGGAACTGGTGGCGATCAGGTGCTGAAACACCTCGGTGTCGGAGGTCGACTGAAACAGCGAGCCGCGGTTGACCAGATCGTGCCTTAGCGCCGCGGCGTTGGTTAGATTGCCGTTGTGGGCCAGCGCGAGGCCGCCGAAGCTGTAATCGGCATAGAGGGGCTGAACGTTGCGCAGGGCGGTCTCGCCGGTCGTCGAATAGCGCACATGCCCGATCGCCGAGTTGCCGGGCATCGTATCGATGACTTCCTGCTCGCCGAAAATCTCGCCCACCAGCCCGAGCGCCCGGTGGGGGTAGAAACGGCTGCCGTCGAACGAGACGATCCCCGCGGCTTCCTGGCCGCGGTGCTGCAGGGCGTGCAGCCCGAGCGCCGTCAGTGCCGCGGAATCGTCGGATCCGTAGACGCCGAAAACACCGCATTCCTCGCGGAATTTGTCGTCGCCGGGGGCATCAAAGGGGTGGGTCGTCTCGCCTGGGTTCACTGATTGTTCTGGATCAGCCGATCCAGCTCCTGCCGTTCGCGCTCGTTATACCCCGGTCGCGACGCCGGTGCAGTTGTTTTCGGCGGTAGAGACAGCCGATCGATCGCCTCGCGGGCGGAATCCAGCGTATTCGTGGTGTTTCGGTGGCCCTCGAGACGTTCCCCGACTCGGCCGATAACCTCCTTAGGGAGAACATCGCGCGCCAAAAGCGCCGCCGACTCGACGACCGGGCGGGTGCGCGCCTCGCGAACCCAGTCCGGCGGGTCTTGTTCCCATATATCGCTCAGGAATAGAAAACCGACGGCAATAATCACGACCGCAGCGCCGAGGCCAGCGAGGAGGCCAAACGACCGGTCGAGGGCGTTGAGCCGGCTCGAGCGGACCCAGCGGCTAAGCAGCTGGCTGATCAGATGGAGCACGATGAGCGCAACGACAAACAGGCCGACGCCGCCAGCCAGGTCAGCCAGCAGATCGGATTCGATGTACTGGCGGGCGTAGGTGCTGGTGGTCGAGAACCCGTAAACCGTGATAATGGCCGCGCCCGCCCAGGACAGCAGGAACAGGCTGCCGCGCACGAAACCCATCACCAGCCCGGACAGCGCACCCAGAAGCAAGAGCACGATTACGCCCAAGTCGAAGGGGGAAATGCCGAGCACGTCCATACTATAAGGCCGCCGACTGGCCGGGGGTCTGTGCGTCTTCGAACATTGCGAACAGGTCTTGCAAGCTTGCCATCGAATGGGTGGTTATTGCTGCGCTCGAGGCGGGTTGGCCACGCCGGCGCGGTGCTGCCTGAGGCACGATGCCGGTGGTAAAGCCAAGTTTCTCCGCCTCTTTCAGTCTCGCTTCCGACTGGCCGACGGCGCGAACTTCGCCGCCCAGACCGATTTCGCCAAAAACGACCGTACGGGCCGGCAATAATCGCCCTAAATGCGCCGAAATGAGGGCAGCGGCGACTGCCAAGTCCGCAGCGGGTTCCGATATACGCAAGCCGCCCGCCACGTTCAAGTAGACATCGGCGGCGCCCAGATTCAACCCGCAGCGGGTTTGCAGCACCGCTAGGACCATCGCCAGCCGAGCGCTGTCCCAGCCCACCACGGCCCGCCGGGCGGTACCCAGGGTGGTGGGCGATACCAGGGCCTGGATTTCCACCAGAACCGGGCGGGTGCCTTCGATGCCAGCGAATACCACGGTGCCATTCACATTATCGCTGTGGCCGGCGAGGAACAGTTCGGAGGGATTGGCGACTTCGACCAGCCCGGCGCCGGTCATTTCGAACACGCCGATCTCGTCGGTCGGGCCGTAGCGGTTTTTCACGGCGCGCAGCAGACGGAACTGATGCCCGCGCTCGCCTTCGAAATAGAGCACCGTATCGACCATATGTTCGAGCACCCGCGGGCCGGCGATCGCCCCTTCCTTGGTGACATGGCCGACGAGGACGAGGGTGAGCTGGCGGCGCTTCGCCAGCCGGATCAGTTCCTGGGCGGCGCTGCGCACCTGGGCCACCGTGCCCGGCGCGGAATCGAGCGTGTCGACATACATGGTCTGGATCGAATCGATCACCACGACCTGTGGCGCATCAGCCATATCCAAGGTTGCCAGGATATCGCGGACATTCGTCGCGGCTGCTAGGCCGACGGGAGCCTCTGCCAGTCCGAGACGGGCCGCGCGCAGGCGTATCTGATCGACCGCTTCCTCACCCGAGATATAGGCCACCGACGTTCCGGCGCTGGCGAGTGCCGCAGTGGCCTGCAGCAGCAAGGTCGATTTACCGATGCCCGGGTCGCCGCCGACCAGCAACGCGGAACCGGGGACCAGTCCGCCGCCGCACACCCGGTCGAACTCCGCGATCCCCGTCGTCACACGGGGGCTTTGATCTTCCGATCCTTCGAGCGGCACGAAGGTGACGGGCCGGCCACCGGCGCCTGACACGCCCTTCGGCGCCGCTTCGGCGACGGCTTCTTCGGTAACGCTGTTCCAGGCACCGCAGTCGTCGCACCGGCCGGTCCATTTGCGGTGGCTGGCGCCGCATTGCTGACAAACGTAGTGGGTGGTTGCACGTGCCATTGGTTTCGAAAAAGTTCCGGTTCAAGTGTGAAGAATAAGGTTGAAACCCTCTTCCGCCGTAGGTGGTTCAAAATGATTGGTTATGAGATCGAATTCATCGTCGCTCGGGGTGAACTCATGCGTGCCGGTTTCGTTTCGTTCTTTCAAACGCGTTTTGCAAACTTCGTCTGAAACATCGAGGTAATGCAATTCGTGATCTGCGCCCACGGCTTCGAAAATATTTCGCATCCATTCTCTTAAACGGCGTGTATTTGCCGGGAAGTCCAATACGACGGACACACCATTTTGTAGCAGAGATTCGACATGCCCTCCCATCACGCCGCGCAGTCTAGCGCTGTATTTCAGGTAATCTTCGATCGTTGCGATCTCGACGGGATAGAGTTCCGACAGCCAATGGTCTTCTCGGATCAGAACAGTTTCTGGCTGCGAGGCTAGTTTTTGCGCGAGCGTTGACTTTCCAGCGGCAATTTTGCCCGACACCAGGTAAAGGGTGGGACTGTTCTCTACCATTTGCGGGAGTTAGCGCTGCGTTGCTCACAGACATAGCGGCTCGCCGGGCGCGCCACGGTTAGCTCGCCACCCGCATATCGATGGGCCCCTGGGAGCGGCCGTGAATAAACTGGTCGACCACTTCGTTGCCGGACTCGTCGATGGCGTCGACCGGGCCGTGCCAGACGATCTTGCCCTGGTAGATCATGGCGATGGTATCGGCGATGCGCCGCGCGCTCGCCATGTCGTGGGTAATCGAAAGCGCGGTCGCCCCCAATTCGCGCACGCTACTGATGATCAGGTTATCGATGACGCTGCCCATGATCGGGTCGAGGCCGGTTGTCGGCTCGTCGAAGAACATGATTTCCGGCTTGGTCGCGATCGCGCGGGCCAAGCCGACGCGTTTTTGCATGCCGCCGGACAGCTCCGCCGGATAGCGCTCGGCGATATCGGGGTCCAGTCCCACCTGCACCATCGCCTCAAGAGCGGCGTCATGTGCTTCGCGGCGCGCCATGCGTTGCACCTGCATCAGCCCGAAGGCAACGTTCTCCCAGATCGGCAAGCTGTCGAACAGTGCCGCACCTTGAAACAGCATGCCGAATTTCCGGGTGACCGGCTCGCGTTCGCTCGCCGACATCGAGGTGACGTCCTCGCCATCGATGACGATGGAGCCGGAATCGGGATGCAGCAGACCGATGATGCATTTGATCAAGACCGATTTGCCGGTGCCAGATCCACCGATCACAGCGATCGATTCGCCCCGCCGGATGGTCAAATCCACGCCCCGCAGCACGCGATTGTCGCCGAACGCCTTGTGCAGATCGCGAACCTCGATTTTGGCGGGCGAGGGGGTCATGTCGAGAAAAACAGCGCCGTAATGATGAAGTTGAACAGCAGCAGCAGGATCGAGGCCGATACGACCGCGTTGGTCGTCGCTTGGCCGACGCCTTGGGCGCCGCCTTTCGAATTGTAGCCGTGGTAAGTGCCCATCAGCGCCACGAGAAAGCCGAAGACCGCCGCTTTGACGATGCCCGAAATAAATCCGACGAACTCAAGATTGTCCCAGGTGCTCTTGAGATAGGTCGTGGGGTTGAAGCCGAAATCGTAGATCGAAACGATGAAACCACCCATCACACCGATGATGTCGGCGATCAACACCAGCAATGGCAGCATGGCGACGGCGGCGATCAGGCGGGGCGCTACCAGATATTTGTAGGGGTTGGTCGACAGGGTGGTCAGCGCGTCGATTTGCTCGGTCACCCGCATGGTGCCGATCTCCGCGGCCATTGCCGCACCGATACGTCCAGCGACCATCAGACCGGCCAAGACCGGACCCAACTCGCGGGTAATGCCCCATACCACGACGTTGGCGATCGTGGCCTCGCCGGCGAACCCGAAGCCGCTGAAACTTTGCAGGGCCAATACCGCGCCGGTGAAGATCGCCGTCAGGCCGACCACCGGCAGCGAGTAGAAGCCGATCTCGATCATTTGCTGCCCGATGAGCCGGGGGAAAAACGGCGGGCTGAAACAATGGAACACCCCGTTGGCGGTGAAGATGCCGATACGGCCCGTCACTGCGAACAGCGCAATCACGGACCGTCCAAGCGATCGAAGTAGACCCATTACCCCGTACCCCCGCCTCGGTAGATGCGGTGATGGCGTTGACCCATCCGCGCCAATACCTCGTAGCCGATTGTTCCCGCGACGTCAGCCAGATCGTCGGTGCTGAAATGCTCGCCCATAAGTTCAACAAATGTGCCCGGTTGCGCCGCCGACTCTGGGATATCGCTCACGTCGAGGGTGATCAAATCCATCGAGACGCGGCCCACCAGCGGCACGGCGGTGTCGCCGATATAGGCGGCCGCGAGGGGGCGCTTGTCCTTGGTGGTCAGCCGGCCGCCGGTGCGCAAATAGCCATCCGCATAGCCGGTCGCGATCGTTGCGATCCGGCTCGGCCGGCTCACCCGGTATGTGGCGTCATAGCCCACCGTTGCCGCCTTCTCGACATCGCGGACCTGAAGAATTTTCGCATATAAATGAGCAGCTTGCTTCATCCTGCTCTGTTCTTGGTTGAGCACATTGAGGCCATAAATCGAGGCGCCGGCACGCACCATGTCGTAGTGAAAATCGGGGCCCAGGAAAACGCCGGCGGAATTTGCCAGGCTCAACCGTACGGGCCCGGTACACGGTGACAGCGCCGCTGCGGCCTCGGCAAGCCGGTCGCGCTGCTCGGCGTTCATCGGCGACGCCGGGTCGTCGGCGCAGGCGAGATGGCTCATCACCATCGCCACCGCAACGCCCGCCAAGCGTTCCGGGGTGGTGCAGAGGTCGGACACTTCCGAGGCGCTCAATCCGAGCCGGGACATGCCCGTATCGATATGGAGATAGGCGGGAGGAGCCTGCGGATCGTCGGCGGTGCCGGTTCGCCACGCGTCGAGTTGGCTCAAGCTATTCAGCGCTGGGGTCAAACGATGGGCGGTGAATAGCGGCACGCTCGCGGCATCGGGACCGTTGAGAATAACGATGTCGGCGTCGGGAACGGCTGGCCGCAGATTCACGCCTTCGCCAACTGTGGCGACAAAGAACGTTTGGCAGCCTACCTTTGCCAGCGCCGGCGCGACAGTGGTTGCGCCGAGGCCATAGGCATCGCCCTTAATCGAAACCGCGACCTCGGCGTCGGGCACCAGCGAGCGAATATGGCGGTAGTTCTCGGCGATAGCGTGTAGGTCGACGACGAGGACGGAGTCGGCGCCCGGCGGAATTTTGGTGTCGTGCGGGAGCACGCGTCAGAACCGGTCCTCTGCCACCCGCTCTTGTAGGGCGAGGTCGGAGAATTGCGTGTAGTCACCGGTGAAGTGGAGGTGGGCGGTTCCGATAGGGCCGTGGCGCTGTTTGCCGACGATCACCTCGGCCTTGTTGCGCGAACGCTCCAGGCGCTCCATGCGCCGCGCGAACTTCTCTTCGGTCTCGTGCTCGCGCTGATCGCGGGCCTCGCGGTCGAGGTAATACTCCTCGCGGTATAAGAACATGACGACATCGGCGTCTTGTTCGATCGATCCCGACTCGCGCAGATCGGAGAGTTGCGGGCGCTTCTCCTCGCGCTGCTCGACGGCGCGCGAGAGCTGGCTGAGCGCAATAACCGGCACGTTGAGTTCCTTGGCAAGCGCTTTGAGCGCGCGGGTGATCACCGATACCTCTTGAACGCGGTTCTCGTTGCGCATCCCAGCCGGCGGGTTCACCAGCTGCAGGTAGTCGATAACGATCATGCTCAGCCCGTGTTGGCGCTTGAGCCGCCGGGCCCGCGTGCGGATCTGTGCAACCGTGAGGGCCGGCGTATCGTCGATGAACAGTTTCAACGAGTGCAGCGCTTGCGAGACGGCAAAAACGCGGTTGTATTCCTCTTCGCTGACGTCGCCGCGGCGGATCGAGTCCGAGCGCACATGCGCCTGTTCGGAGATGATGCGGGTGGCCAGTTGCTCCGCCGACATTTCCAATGAGAAGAACGCGACGATCTCGCGCTCTTCGATGTCGTTGCCCGTCTCATCGGTGGTGCGTGTGATCGAGGAGGCCGCGTTGTAGGCGATGTTGGTGGCCAACGCCGTTTTGCCCATCGACGGGCGTCCGGCGATGATCACCAGGTCGGACTGGTGCAATCCGCCCAATAGCTCGTCGAGATCGCGGAATCCGGTTGGGACACCGACCAGATCGGTCTCGCGCTTGTAGGCGGCCGCCGCGAGGTCGATCGCCGATGTCAGGGCGGTGCGGAATTCCTGGAAACCGCCTTCCGCGGCGCCTTGTTCGGCGAGCTGAAACAGCTGTGCTTCGGCGCCTTCGATCTGCTGCGTCGCCGGGTTCTCGATATCATGGTCGTAAGCCGTGTTGACGACAGTTTCACCGATATCGATCAGCTCGCGCCGCAGATAGCAGTCGTAGATCTCGCGGCCCAGATCCTGGGCGTTTTGGATGGTGATAACGGCATTCGCCAGTTCGGCCAGATAGGTCGGGCCGCCGATCTCACTGAGCGCTTCGTCGTTGCTGAAATAATTTTTCAAGGTCACCGGCGCGACGAGCTGGCCCCGGTCGATGAGGCGGGCGCAGGCTTCGTAGACGCGGGCGTGGGCCGGATCGGCGAAATGCTCGGGCAGCAGAAATTCCTGAACCCGCTCATAAGCGCGGTTGTTGGCCAAAATCGCGCCGATCAGCGCCATCTCAGCTTCATAGTTGTGAGGCATCACGCGATAGCCGACGTCGGTGTCGGCATCGCGCAAGGGCGTTACATTATCCGGGGCAACCGCTTCTGGGTCGCCTGTGTCTATCGTCGTCATGGCCGCGCAGCCTACCAAGTGTGCGCAGGGGTCCGGTTGACAGCATTACGTGAGTTGGCTGAAACCCGTGGATAAGGTTGCGCATTTGCTGCTTGCTATTTTGCCCAACTTGTTCGAGTCGCCCATATTTGCACGGGCCATCGGCTCGACACATTTGAGGCGCAAATGTTTGCGCCCGTGGCGTGTTTATCTGGACACGACGCCGGTTTGACCTAACATCACGATTGGCGCTCCGAAGCGGGCGCTCGCAGGGAGAATGAAAGATGCGCGCAGCCTGGCACACAGAGTTTGGACCCGCCGCCAAGGTGTTCCAGATCGGCGAGATGGATACGCCGCAAGCCAGTGAGGGCGAAGTTCTGGTGCGGGTGCATGCTTCCGGCATCAATCCGCTCGATGTGAAAAAGCGCGCCGGTGCCCGCGGCGCGCTCGAGGTGGAGTACGCCATTCCCCATTATGATGGTGCCGGCATCATCGAAGCGGTCGGGCCCGGCGTCGATGGGGGCCGGGTCGGCGAGCGCGTCTGGCTTTTCGAGGGTCAGTTCGGCCGCTGGATGGGAACCGCAGCGGAATACATCGCGCTGCCATCCAGCCGCGCTGTCCCGCTGCCGGGCTCGGTGAGCTTTACCGAAGCCGCCTGCTTGGGGATACCGGCCTTGACGGCACACCGCGCGGTTTGCGCTGATGGTTCCGTCGCCGGGCAAACCATCCTGGTCACCGGCGCGGCGGGCGCAGTGGGCAGTTACGCCACGCAGTTCGCAACCTTGTCCGGTGCGACCGTGATCGGCACCGTGAGCTCTGACGAAAAAGCCGAGCGCGCGGTAGCCTGCGGCGCGGCGCACACCATCAACTACAAATACGAGGACGTGGTTGCCCGTGTGAACGAGTTGACCAACGGCGAAGGCGTCGACCGCGTGGTTGAAGTCGAACTCGGCGGCAATATTTCCGTTACGTCTCGTGTGATCAAGCCGAACGCCGTTATCGCGGCCTATGCGTCAATGGCGGCACCGGAAGTGCCGTTGCCGTTCTATTCATTCTTACGGACCGGACCGAAGATCGAGATCGTTGCCTGCTTTACCGTGCCAGAGGCCGACAAACTGCAGGGGTTGCGTGATATCGGTGAATGGATGTCGGCCGATAAGCTGCAGCACGGCGTCGCCGCTACCTACCCCCTGGATGCCATCGCCGATGCCCACGAAGCCGTCGAAAGCGGCGCCGTGATGGGCAATGTGGTGATCGAAATCGCCGCGTTTTGATGGCACGCTGATTGGGCGGCAAGCCGATCAGTGGAGAAAGCGCGAAACCGTTTCAAGCATGCCGTCTACGCTGAACGGTTTGGCAACGAACCCGTCGAAGCCGCCGCCGCGGATCATTTCGTCAACCGCCGAGCGCACCATCGCCGACACGGCGATCACCGGTATCTCAGTAAGTTCTGGGTCGCTCTTAAGCTGCCGGATTGCGTCCAGGCCGGACAGCTTCGGTAGCTGGATGTCCATGATGATGAGATCCGGCTGTGCGGCGCGGGCGGTAGTTATCGCATCAAGGCCATTTTGGGCTTGCAGCGTTTGGTAGCCGTAACCTTCGAACAGGTCGGTCATCAGCGTCATATTCAACAGATCGTCTTCGACGATCAAAATTCTCGGGCGCGCCAGAGTGTTCGCCGCCGGCGCGCTAGGGCTGGATTCGGAGGGGGCCGGCGATTCCGGTGCCGTGTCCGGCGCACCAGCAGATTCAAACGGTGTCGCGCTGCCTTTGCGGGCAAGCAGCGACGCCGAAAGGATAGCCTCGGATTTGCCGCTCGCGCCGTTAGAACTCATACCTTCCTGTCACGGTCCTTCGGTTTGCTCGTGGGCTTGGGGCCGTCCTCGGTACGCAAAAAGTCGGGCGGCGTGAGGTCGACCGTGTGAAGCGTGGGCGACGCTTCATGAATATTGGCGACGGCAGGTATTGCCGTTGCCGACTCCCGCTCGGCCGACTCCGTCGGCGTTGGCTGAGCCGTATCGGGCCGTCCCGCCGCCGTTTTACGGGCGAGCAGCCGGGCCGTCAGCGGCGCTGCGTCGCGATTGCTCATCTGACGTGTTGCCAGGTTCGCTGTTGATCGAGCACCGGGCCATCGAACGGCACGGCGAGGGGGCGCGCCAGGCCACGTTCGAGGCGCCGCTGCACATACTCCCAGAGCGCGCCGATTTCACCGGCCGAGCGGGTCTTTCGCTTCTGCTCCATCACCGTGCGGCCGTCGATCATGCTGGAGGCGAAATCGGTCCGCTGGTGGATGATTGCCGGCGCTAGCGTGCCGTGTTGGGAAAGTGCGATCACCGCCTGATTGGTAATCCGTGCGGTGGGATGCGCGCCGTTAATCACGAAGACCATCGGTTTGCCGTGTTGCTCGACCAAATCGACCGTGCCGGCCACCGATCGGAAATCGTGTGGGCTGGGCCGTGTCGGCACGACCACGAGATCGGAGAGGGCAATGACTTCGCCGATGGTCGCGGTAATCGCTGGCGGCGTGTCGATGATCAGCGTTCTGATCCCGATATCACGCATGCGCTCTACATCGTCGCGTAGCTGTGTGATCGAGGTGTGGACGAATACCGGTGTGTCGGCCGCCCGGTCGTTCCACCATTCGGCCAGACTGCCTTGGGGGTCTGCATCGACCAAGGCAACCGGCCCGGCCAGTGACCGCTCGGCCTCGACGGCGAGGTGCCCTGCCAGGGTGGTTTTGCCGGCGCCGCCTTTCTGGGATGCAAGTGCTACTATCAACATGACTCTTTCCCTCGTTGTTGGGATCGAGTTCGTGATCAGCCGCTTTGTGTATCCAGAAAACGTCTAATGCTTGCAATTCTACCGCGAGTTGAAAGCCCTTCTCGCCAAAGGTACTAGCGGCAATCATTCACTGCAGAGAACTTGTAGCGTTCCGAGTCGAAATTGTCAATATATAGGCATGATAGGCTAGTAATACCTATATATTGATTAAACGAGACGGTTGGTGAGCGGCGTTTTACTGCGGTTTACTGACCACAGAACTTGGCGCGAAACTGGCCGCCCGAATGGATTCGGCGCTGCCGGGGCTTGTAAGGCGTTATTACGCGTGTGGGTTGTGAGAAGTAAGACGGCGGAGTACGGTATTACTCGGCCGCCCGGCTTTCCTCGGCCACCAGGCCGCGCTCCCAATCGACCATATAGTCGCGGGTGAGTGGCACGGCGTCCTGCTTTTTAGCCAGTTGAAGCTGGAACACCATTTGACCGCGCCGCCGGAAGGCGACTTCGCAGCCCAATAGATAGAATTCCCACATCCGGCAGAATTCTTCGTCGTAGAGCTCTTTGGCTTGCTCACGTTTCTCCTGAAAGCGCTGGTGCCAGTGGCGTAAGGTCTCGGCGTAGTGCAGCCGCAAGATCTCGATGTCGGTGACCCACAGGCCGGCTTTTTCGACCGCCGTCAGCACCTCCGACAGCGCGGGCGTATAACCGCCGGGGAAGATGTATTTGCGCAGCCATGCGTTGGTTGTGCCCGGACGCTCCATGCGGCCGATCGAATGGAGCAGGCACACACCGTCGTCGGCCAGCAGGTCTTTCACTTTCGTAAAGAATTCCGTGTAGTGGGATGTACCCACATGCTCGAACATGCCGACCGACACGATGCGGTCGAAGGTTCCAGTCTGTTCGCGGTAGTCACGAAGTTCGAACGCGACCTGGTCTGAAAGACCGGTATCCACGGCACGCTGTTGGCTGACCTTATGTTGTTCTTTCGATAGGGTAACGCCGGTGACTTTCGCGCCGGTGCGTTGGGCGAGATAGAGACCCATGCCGCCCCAGCCCGAACCGATATCGAGAACTTTCAGTCCGGCGCGGTTCAGTAGAAGCTTCGCGGCAATATGGCGTTTCTTGTCCATTTGCGCCTGTTCCAAATCAACCGATTCGGAACCGAAATAGGCGCACGAATATTGCCGGTCTTCGTCGAGGAACAGATCGTAGAGATCGTCGGAAAGGTCATAGTGGTGAGCAACGTTTTGTTGCGCCTTGCCGATCGGGTTGTGTTGCTGCATGCGGCGAAACCACCGGTTCAGGCGCAGCATGAAGGCATGGAAGGGATGGCGCTCGACGTGCTCGAGGTTTTGCGTTGCCAGGTCGATAAAATCGTAAAGCGTGCCGCGCTCGATGGTCAGCGTACCTTTCATGTACGCTTCGCCGACAGCCAGTTGAGGATTCATCAGCAGGCGCCGCTGCGTGGCTTTGTCGTGTATTTGAATCGTGACGTGGGGCGCCGTTCCATCGCCGAAACGCCAGTCGCGCCCGTTCGCATCGACCAGACAGAGGTCGC
Source organism: Alphaproteobacteria bacterium (assembly GCA_965267185.1). Lineage (GTDB taxonomy): Bacteria > Pseudomonadota > Alphaproteobacteria > UBA6615 > UBA6615. Next base: position 661,616 of record OZ253937.1, read on the forward strand.
CACTCTTGATTACGGCTTTCAGAAAACGCGAAAGCATCATCACATAAGCCCACCCTAATATACGGCCACTCGTTAATTTTACCGTTGGCCTATTGGGTGAGAAGCTAGCAGAAAACGACTATCCACTGCAAAGCAGATGCGGTCCGAAGGGCCGGGTGCGGTGCTATTATAATCAATGGACACCCGCCATGCGGGTGCCCATCGTAACCTTAACTGCGCTGAATCGCGGCCTTATTGAGCGGTTTCGCTGCCGTCGGCGTTGGCGCCGCCGGCGTCGCCTTCACTTTCGCTCGCAGACTCTTGTTCGGCAGAGTCGCTTGCTAGCCGTTCGGCGACGTCTTCCTCGACCAAGCCTTCGGCGGCCTCCACCTCGGCCTGGGCATCGTCGGCGATTGCCAACGCTGCATCGGCCGCGGCAATCGCGTCGGCGGCTTCCAGTTCGTCGGTGCCGGTGATTGCGCCACCGCGTTCGAGCTGCAGTTTCGCCTCGTCCTCGGTCCGCGCGATGTTTACCGTGATATTGACCGAGACCTCGGGGTGCAATGCGACGCGGGTCTCATAGATTCCCAAAGCTTTGATCGGGCGGTTTAGGACGATTTGGCTGCGGTTCACCGTCACGCCTGCCTCGGTCACCGCGTCGGCGATATCGCGCGCCGACACCGACCCATAAAGCTGGCCGCTATCGCCCGCCTGGCGGATAATCGTGACATCGATGCCGTCGATTTTTCCGGCGACAGATTCGGCTTCCTGGCGGCGCTTCAGATTATCGGCTTCGAGCTGAGCACGCTGCTGCTCGAAAACCGCTTTGTTGCTGTTCGTCGCCCGCATCGCCTTGTTCTTCGGCAGCAGGAAATTGCGCGCGTAGCCGGCCTTTACTGTGACGACATCGCCCATTTGGCCAAGCTTTTCGATACGCTCGAGCAGGATCACTTCCATGACAAATTCTCCCGAGAGTGCCGGTTAGTCGACGACGTAGGGCAGCAAGGCGAGATAACGGGCGCGCTTGATCGCCCGTGCCAGTTCGCGCTGCTTTTTCAACGATACCGCCGTAATTCTGCTGGGCACGATCTTGCCGCGCTCGGAAATGTAGCGTTGCAAGGTCTTAACGTCCTTGTAGTCGATCTTCGGCGCATTGGGGCCGGAGAACGGACAAGTCTTACGGCGCCGGAAGAAGGGACGCCGTCCGCCGCCTCCGCCACCACCGGGTCTATCGGCGCTCATTAGGCTGTCTCCTTAGCTTCTTCGCTTGCCGCGGCAGCAGGTTTTTCGCCGTCTTGCTTCGGTTTGTCGCTGGAATCGCCGCCGCGGTACGAATCATCGCGGTCGCGGCCGCTGCGTTCCTTGCGGCCCCGCGCCATCACCGACGGGCCTTCCTCCAACTCGTCGACGCGCAGGGTCAGATAGCGCAGCACGTCTTCGTGCAAACGCTCGTTGCGTTCAAGCTCATTGATGCCTGCGACCGGTGAATCGATGTTCAGCATAACATAATGGCCCTTCCGGTTTTTCTTGATCCGGTAGGCCAGGTTCTTGAGACCCCAATATTCGGTGTTGACGACTTTGCCGCCGTCATTTTCGATCAGCCCGGTGAAAGTCTCCACCAAACCGTCGACTTGCGCGCTCGATATATCTTGGCGCGCAATAAAGACATGCTCATATAAAGGCATTCAGTTAGCTCCTCATGGCTGTTAGCTGATCACCGCCGATCGCCCCGTCTCGGGCCGCGGCCGCATGACCATAGCTGGCATTTCACGATTGAAATTGTCAGCAAGGAGTCTACGCGGCCGATTGCCTCTCGGGCCGCGTATTCAAGGCGCGTATAGACCACAACCAAAACCGCCGCGCAAGGCGTTTCAACGGCAAATTTGGCGGCTGGAATCGCCATGTCCGACGGTGTGGAAGGCTGCTTGCGGCAGGGTCGTTCGCGCTATATGACTGGCGCGTCTGCCCGACGGTGTATGGTTCTGGGAGAGGGCTGATAAGGAGCTATCGATGTCGCGCGCATTTGTATTCCCCGGACAGGGAAGCCAAGAGGTCGGCATGGGCCGCGAACTCGCCGACGCATTCCCAGCGGCGCGGCTGGTTTTCGAAGAAGTCGACGATGCGCTCGCACAGCGGCTCAGCCGGATCATGTTCGACGGACCGGCCGAAGAACTCACCCTAACGGAGAATGCGCAGCCGGCCCTGATGGCTGTCTCCATGGCGGTCGTGAAGGTGCTGGAGGACGAGGGCGGCCTGACGGTGGCGGATGCGGCATCCCATGTGGCCGGCCACAGTCTCGGCGAATACGCCGCCCTGGCCGCCGCGGGGTCGTTGGCGCTGGACGACACGGCCCGGCTCTTGAAGACCCGCGGCGAGGCGATGCAGGCGGCCGTGCCCGTCGGCAAAGGCGCGATGGCGGCGATCCTCGGTTTGGACCTGGCGGATGTGGAAGAGGTCGCGGCGGCCGCCGCCGAAGATCAGGTGTGCGACGTGGCCAACGACAACTCCGACGGTCAGACCGTGGTGAGCGGGGACACCGCCGCTGTCGAACGGGCGGTTGAGATCGCTAAAGAGAAGGGGGCGCGCCGGGGCATTTTACTGCCGGTCAGCGCGCCGTTCCATTGCCGGCTCATGGACCCGGCCGCCGACATCATGACCTACGCGCTGGCCTCGGCGGATATCAAGCCGCCATCGCCGCCGGTGGTGGCGAACGTGACGGCGCAGCCGGTCAGCGATCCCGACGAGATCCGCAATCTGCTGATTGAGCAGATCACCCATCGGGTGCGCTGGCGCGAGAGCGTGTTGACTATGCGCGACGCGGGTGTGGGAGAACTCTGCGAGATCGGCGCGGGCAAAGTGCTGAGCGGTCTCGCTAAGCGAATCGACCGCGACCTTGCTGCGCAAGCGATCGCCACACCGGCCGACATTGAATCTTTTCTCGGCTCGATTTGAGACGCGATACAAAGCGGGGGATCCGTGTTCGATTTGACTAATAAAGGCGCCTTGGTAACCGGCGCGAGCGGCGGGATTGGTGCAGCTATTGCGCGAGCTCTGCACACGAGCGGCGCCGCCGTGGCGCTGAGCGGCACCCGGGTCGAGCGTCTCGAAGCCCTCGCGGCGGATCTCGGCGAACGTGCCCATGTCGTGCCGGCGGACCTGTCCGACGCGGCCGCCGTCGATGCCTTACCCGCCACGGCGGAAGAGGCGCTCGGATCGCTCGATATTCTGATCAACAACGCCGGTCTCACGCGCGACAATCTGGCGATGCGCATGAAGGACGAAGAATGGCAGGCCGTGCTCGACGTCAATCTCACCGCCGCGTTCCGGCTTGCCCGGGGTGCGCTCCGGGGCATGATGAAAAGCCGCTGGGGCCGCATCATCAGCGTTACCTCGGTGGTCGGTGCGACCGGTAATCCCGGCCAGGCCAACTATGCCGCATCGAAAGCCGGGCTTACCGGAATGACCAAGGCGCTGGCGCAAGAAGTCGCTAGCCGTGGCATCACCGTGAACTGTATTGCGCCGGGCTTCATCGAAACGGCGATGACCGATGCACTATCGGAGGCGCAGAAGGAAGCGATTATGGGGCGCATCCCGGCGGGCCGTTTGGGCTCATCCGACGATGTTGGTGCGTGTGCGCTGTTCCTTGCCAGCAATGAAGCCGGTTACGTCACCGGTCAAACGATCCACGTCAACGGTGGTATGGCGATGCTGTAAAACTGCCGATTGTAAGTTCGATGCCGCTTGACGGGGCATGCGAAGCCGGTTAAGTCGCGGTTTCTGTGAAATCCGGCTGCGGCTGTGGCTTACGGTTGGGCCGTATGTTAGGGAAGATCAAAGCTTGAACGGGGGGAGTGTGAAGACCGGGCAACGCCCGTTTCTCACAAGTAATCCGCGACATAAGCTTTAAGAGTAATGGGCAACCAAGGGCTAAAAAATCATGAGCGATATCGCCGAACGTGTGCAAAAAATCGTCGTTGAACATCTAGGCGTTGAAGACTCCAAAGTAGTCGAAAACGCAAGCTTCATCGATGATCTTGGCGCAGATAGTCTCGACACCGTCGAGTTGGTTATGGCGTTTGAAGAAGAATTCGGCTGCGAAATTCCCGACGATGCGGCGGAAAAAATTCTAACTGTCGGGGACGCCGTCAAATTCCTCGAAGACGCAAGTTGACGGACGCCGCAAGCTCGCGCGGCTAAGCTCATTCGACATCCAAACATGAACGCGGTGACACCTCTATGAGGCGTGTGGTCGTAACGGGGTTAGGCCTGGTGACGCCTTTGGGCGTTGGGGTCGAACACAATTGGGCCGCAATTACCGGCAGTAAGTCGGGTATCAGCGCGATCCAATCCTTCGATGTGTCGGACCTGCCGGCCAAAATCGCTGGGCATGTGCCGCGCGGCGACACGAGCAGCGGCAGTTTCAACCCCGACGACTATATGTCGCCGAAAGAGCAGCGCCGGGTCGACGATTTTATTCTCTACGCGATGGGCGCAGCGGTTCAGGCGGTCGAGAATGCGGGTTGGCAGCCCGAGGATGAGCGCGAGCGCGAACGAACCGGGGTGATGATCGGCTCCGGCATCGGCGGTCTCCAAACGATCTACGACGGCTCTACACTGCTGAACGAGCGCGGCCCGCGCAAAGTGGGACCGTTCTTTATTCCTTCCGCTTTGATCAACCTCGCCTCGGGTTACGTTTCCATCCGGTACGGGTTCAAGGGGCCGAACCATGCCGCTGTCACGGCGTGTTCGACCGGCGCGCATGCAATCGGCGACGCATCGCGAATGATCATGCTCGACGACGCCGATGTGATGATCGCCGGCGGAACCGAAGCCGCGATTTGCCGCCTCGGCATCGCCGGCTTTGCGTCAGCAAAAGCGCTGTCGACCAACTACAATGACACGCCCGAGGAAGCATCGCGTCCCTACGATAAGGGCCGCGATGGTTTCGTTATGGGCGAGGGGGCCGGCATTGTCGTGCTGGAAGAATACGAGCATGCAAAAGCCCGGGGCGCCCCTATCCACGCTGAAATTATCGGCTACGGCATGTCCGGAGATGCCTATCACATTACGGCGCCGGCGGCCGACGGGAACGGTGGATACCGGTCGATGCAGGCCGCGCTAAACCGCGCGCAGTTGAACCCCGAAGACGTCGATTATGTGAATGCACATGGCACCTCGACTCCGCTGGGCGACGAAATCGAGTTGGGTGCGGTGAAGCAACTGTTCGGCGATCATGCCTATAAATTGGCGATGTCGTCGACCAAGTCGGCGATCGGTCATTTATTGGGCGCGGCGGGCAGCGTCGAGGCGATCTATTCCATACTGGCGATCCAAAACAATGTCGTGCCGCCGACGCTGAACTTGGACGATCCCTCGGATAGTTGCGATATCGAGCTTGTGCCGCATACCGCGCAGGAACGCCCGGTGCGGCGCGCGCTGAGCAATTCGTTCGGATTTGGCGGCACCAACGCGTCGCTGGTGTTTGCCGAGGTATAGTACCGATTCGCCGGCGCGCGATATGATTCGCGAATGACCGAAGGCGATCCATCTACAACACCGACACAGCCCCGTAGCGGGCGCCGCCGCGTCGCGCGGTTACTTTTCTCCCTATTCCTCATCGGGTCGGTCACTGCGGCAACCGTTGCGGTCGCCGGCGTATGGCTGTTTCACCGCGCATTTACGGCAGCGGGTCCGCTCGGCGAGGAGACGATGCTGGTCATCCCCCGCGGCGCGTCCATCCGGTCGATTGGGGCATTGCTGGCGGCGGAGGGCGTCGTCAGCGACGCGACGGTGTTTTCCCTAGGCGTGCGCGGATTCGGCGGCGAAAGCCCGCTCGTCGCCGGCGAGTACGTATTTCCGCCCGCTGTTAGCGCGCGCGACGCGATGCGGCTCCTCCAATCAGGCAAGGTTGTCGCGCGAAATCTCACAATCCCCGAAGGGCTGACCACATTGCAGATCCTGGAATTGGTCGGTGCGGCGGAGGCCCTTGAAGGTGACCTGCCGGAAACCCAGGCCTTGGGTGAGGGCGTCCTGTTGCCGGAGACGTATCAGTATGTGCGCGGTGAAGAACGGGCTGCGATTCTAGCACGCATGCAGAAGGCAATGGACGAGACGCTGGCCGAGCTCTGGCGCGGACGCAATGCGGATGCCGGGCCGCTAACAACGCCCCGCGATGCGCTGGTCTTGGCGTCTATTGTCGAGCGCGAAACGGGGAAGGCCGAAGAACGGCCCAGGGTTGCCGCAGTGTTCTTGAACCGCATGCGCCGCGGTATGCGCCTTCAGTCCGATCCGACTGTGGTCTACGGCCTGTCGAATGGAACGGGCACGATCGGGCGGCCGCTGACCCGTGCCGACCTCGCCGTCGATCACCCCTACAACACCTATGTGCATGGCGGGCTGCCGCCGGGCCCCATCGCCAATCCCGGCCGCGATAGCCTGGCGGCGGTGATGCAACCGGCCAAGTCGAAGGACCTTTACTTCGTCGCCGACGGCACGGGGGGGCATGCGTTTGCGCGCACACTGGCCGAGCACAACCGAAACGTTGCGAAGTGGCGGCGTATTCAGCGGCAGCAGCGCAACCAATAGCGGCCTTTTCTAGTCGCTGTCTTTGGCCGGCAGACGGCGCATCATGCGGTCGGTCGTCCAGGGCGGTAGCGCCTGCATCAGCCAGGCGGCGCCATACATCTGCCAGGGAAACGCGATCCGCCCCCGGTTGCGGGCCAAGCCCCGGCGGATAATTTTCGCGGCCCGCTCGGCCGTCATCAGAAACGGCATTGGGAAGTTATTCTGCTCGGTCATGCCCGACCGCACGAAGCCGGGGCAGATAACCGAGACGGCGATGCCTGCGTTCGCGTGGGCGTTGCGGAGAGCCTCGCCATAGTTGCGAACAGCGGCCTTGCTGGCGCAGTAAGCGGGCGCGCCGGCGAAACCGCGGAACGAGGCGAGGCTCGACATGATTGCGATTTGGCCTTTGAGAGCGGTCCCCTCGCGGGCGTTGAAGCGCTCCAGGGCCGGGTGGACCGTGTTGATCACCCCGTCGACATTGACCGCCATAATTCGCCGCGCCTGATCGAGGGGTTCGCCGGCGGTGCCGGTACCGGCTGAAATGCCGGCGTTGGCGATAACGAGGTCGAGTGGCGTGCGGCTGTCGGTTTCGGAAATCCATCGCGCGATGGCGCTCGCGTCGATCACATCGATCGCCGCGATTTCGGCGGTGGCGCCCTGGTCGCGGCAATCGGCGGCGATAACGGCAAGGCGCGCCGTATCTCTGCCGCCCAAAAACAAAGTACAACCGGCCTGTGCATACTCGCGTGCCAATGCTGCGCCGATTCCGCTTGAAGCGCCGGTAATCAGAATCGATTTAGGGTTTCGCATGCTCGCGCCCGTTGCCGTGTGGCTCAGCTTGTTGGCCTAGAGCGGGCAAGCTATAAGCCGGGTTGAGTTTAGCCGATTCGAGTGGCCCGACGGGTGGTGCGAACCGGCTAGTGGCTCGAGAAAGGGGCGGTGTGGCGTTGCAAAGCATGACCGGGTTCGCCCGCACGGCCGGGCAAGACGAACGCATGTCGTGGACATGGGAGGCGCGCAGCGTCAACGGCCGGTCGCTGGATATTCGCATTCGTGTCCCCTCGGGGTTCGAAGCCGTCGAACAAGCGGTTCGCGCTGCGGCGACCAAGCAGTTCCACCGTGGCAACGTATCGCTGTCTTTGACCATCGACCGCTCCGGCACACAACCAGCTTACCGCCTCAACCAAGCGCTGCTCGATCAGGTTTTCGCTCTGCGCGAAGAACTCGCGGACCGCATCCAGACCGAACCGCCGTCTCTCGAAGGCCTGCTCTCGGTTCGCGGCATGCTCGAGGTGGCCGAGGTTGAAGAGGATGAGCAGACGGTGGCGGCACGCGAGACCGCGATAACCGACAGCGGCCTCGAAGTGCTGGCCAACTTAGCTGCGGCGCGTGGCGAGGAAGGCGCGCGGCTTGGCGTGTTGATCGATGGCCATCTTAAAACCATCGCGGCCCTGACCGAGGAAGCCGCCGCCTCGGATGCCGCGCAACCGGAAGCCCATCGCGAACGGCTGCACCGGTTGGTGGCGGAACTCATGGAGGCCGACGCGTCTTTGCCGGAGGAACGGCTGGCGCATGAGGTGGCTTTGCTGGTCGGCAAGAGCGATGTGCGCGAAGAGCTCGACCGCTTGAAGGCACATGTTACCGCTGCCCACGATTTGGTTGCCGAAGACGCCGCAATCGGCCGCCGCTTCGATTTTCTCTGTCAGGAATTGAACCGCGAATCGAACACCTTGTGCTCCAAGTCGGCCGATGTCGTATTGACGCGGACCGGATTGGCGTTGAAGGCGGCGATCGAGCAATTGCGCGAACAGATTCAAAACGTGGAATAGGCCGGATGACGAGCGGCACCGATACGGAATGGCTCGAAATTTCGCGGCGCGGGCTGATGCTGGTTTTGTCCTCGCCGTCGGGAGCGGGCAAGACGTCGATTTCGCGCGCGGTGCTTGAACGCGATAACAGAATTTCGCTTTCCATCTCCGCCACGACTCGGCCACGGCGGCCCGGTGAAGTCGATGGAGAGGATTACATTTTCGTCGACAACCCGACCTTCGATCTCATGGTCAACCGCAAGGAGCTGTTGGAGCACGCCAAGGTGTTCGATCACTACTACGGCACCCCGCGTGCGCCCGTCGAGCAATCGCTGGCGGGCGGCCGCGACGTCTTATTCGATATCGATTGGCAGGGCACCCAGCAGCTTGCCGAAAAGGCCCGCGGCGACCTGGTGAGTATTTTCATTCTGCCGCCTTCGACGGCCGAGCTCGACCGGCGCTTGCACAGCCGCGCGCAGGACAGCGAAGCGGTGATCACTGAGCGCATGGCGCGGGCCGCCGACGAGATGACCCACTGGAGCGAATACGACTATGTGGTGGTCAACGTCGACTTCGAGCAGAGCGTTCGACAGGTGCAGGCCATTCTCAATGCCGAACGGCTCAAACGGCCGCGTTTGGTCGGCCTGTCGGACTTCGTGACCCGGTTGCGCCAAGGTCAGTAGTCAATCAACCGGGCACCGTGCCCGCGAGGGCGTTCGCGAGCGCGCAGAACTCGTGCACGGTTAGTTCTTCGGCACGCGCCGTTTCGTCGATATTGGCTTGCGCCAATAGCGCCGCCCCGCCGGCTGATTGCAGCGACCGGCGCAACATCTTGCGTCGTTGCCCGAAGGCCAGCCGGGTGACGAATTCCAGATCTTTCTGCTGGGCGGGCGCCAGCGGGGCGTTGCGCACCTCCAGGCCAACCACCGCCGAGGTGACGGCCGGCGGTGGTACGAATGCCGCCGGCGCGACATCGAACAGCAGCCGGGGTTCAGTGAGCCACTGGCAGAGCACCGAAAGCCTGCCATAGGCCTTGGTTCCCGGCGTCGCAACAATGCGTTCGGCGACCTCGCGTTGGAACATGAGGGTAAAACCGACGGCGTCGGCAGGCCGCTCCAGCCAATTCAGCAGCAGTTGCGTGCCGATATTGTAGGGCAAGTTGGCGACGACGCGGCGCGGCGGCGGTGCGAGATCGGCCAAGTGGGCGGTCAGCGCGTCGGCTTCGACGATCTTGAGACGGCCTGGCGCGGCATCGGCGAGTTCGTGAAGCGCCCGAATGCATCGCTCGTCCCGTTCGACGGCGGTGACACTGGCGGCGTTGCTCTCGAGCAACGCACGCGTCAGCCCGCCGGGACCGGCGCCGATCTCAACAATGTTCATCCCCGACAGATCACCGGCCGCCCCGGCAATGCGCCGGGTCAGATTGAGGTCGAACAGAAAGTGCTGCCCGAGGGATTTGCGCGCGCCGATTTGATAGCGTTCGATGACTTCACGAAGCGGCGGCAGCGCTTCCAGCTGGCGCCGGTGAGTTTCCAATGAATTCATGCCGCGGCTGTGGACTGCCGTCGGCGCGTCGCCAAGAGCGCTGCCAGTTTGGCCGCCTCCACGAAGCTGGTGGGGTCGGCGCGGCCGGTACCGGCGATGTCCAAGGCGGTGCCGTGATCGGGCGATGTGCGGACGATCGGAAGCCCCAAGGTAACGTTGACCGACCGGTGAAAATCTAACGTTTTCAAAGGTATTAGAGCCTGATCATGATACATGCAGATAACGGCGTCATAAGTTTGCCGGGCTGCTTGATGGAACAATGCGTCCGGCGCGGATGGGCCATTCACGTCGATACCGCGGGCGCGGATTTCCGTTACCGCGGGCGCGATGATGTCGGTTTCCTCGTTGCCGAGCGCACCACCTTCTCCGGCGTGGGGGTTGAGCCCTGCCACTGCGAGGCGCGGTTCAGCAATGCCGAAATCGCGCTTCAGCGCGTCGGCGGTGACGACGGCGCAATGGACAATGCTTTCCGTGCGCAGCGCTCCTATGGCCTTCGATAACGGTTCATGGATGGACACTGGCACGACGCGTAGGTCGGGGCCTGCGAGCATCATTACCGGCGGTGCGGCGGCATTTGTCGCCTTCGCAAGATATTCCGTATGTCCAGGTTCGTCGAAGCCAGCGTCGTAGAGGGCGCTTTTCTGAATGGGGTTGGTCACCAATGCGGCGGCGTCACCGCTCTTTACAATCTCGATTGCCCGGTCGAGCGATGCGATAACGGCTTTCGAATTGGCGGGATTGATCCGCCCGGCTTCGACAGGCGCGGGCAAGGGCTGCGGCAGCACCGGAATCGCCCGCGGCCAAACGGCGAGCGCTTCCGGCGAACTAGAAACGGTTTCGACAGCGATCGGTGTACCGAGGGTCCCAGCGAGGCCGGCGATTCTGTCGGGATCGTCGACGAGGAGGAGCGGCGGCAATTCGGCGGCGTGCCGAGCCCAGGCCAGGCACGCAATTTCGCCGCCAATGCCGGCTGGTTCGCCCATCGTGACCGCGATGGGGATATTGCGGTCCGGCGGGTTGAAGACGTCGTTCGATGTCATACACGAAGATCGACGAAGGCCGAACGGCGCAGGTCACGCAAGTAGCGCCGCGACAGCATATCGACGCGTTGGCGCGTTAGCGTGTCGCGAATTTGATCGCGCGGCAGCGCGCCCGCTTCCTCCCGGCTACACACCATGACGACTTGAACGCCGTTGGGTACGACCAGCGGTTCGCTGGCAACGCCGATGGCAATATCGGCGGCCACTTGCTGCAAGCGTTGATTGAGATCGCCCAGGCGGAATTCAGCAGCCCGGGCCGGCTGCGGTGTGCCCATTTCGCGAGCAAGCTCGGCGAAGTCGTCACAGTTTGCGGTATTGGCCGCAACTTCGCGCGCCAGCGAAACTTGACTCTGCACTTCGACCTCTTGCGCATTCTCCGGCAGGGCGAGAACCAGCTGTCGAAGGGCGACGCGCGAGTCTTCCACGCCCGGTGTTCTTAGTTTGCGCCGATCGGCCATCCGCAAGATCAAGTAGCCGTCGGGCGTTCTGACCGGATCGGAGACTTTGCCGACATCGAGAGTCGCGAGAGCGTTGTTAGCTTCGCTGCCAAGTTCGCCCTCCTGAATCCAACCGATATCGCCGCCGGTTGCCGCGCTGGCGCTTTTGGAAAACTGCCGGGCGATCCCGGCGAAGTCGGCGCCGAGCCGGATTTGCGAGGCCAGGCGGTTGCCGAGGTCCAAAATCGATTGACGCTGGGCGGCGTCGTCCACCGGCAGCAGGATTTCCGAGACGCGATATTGGGTTTGCCCCTGGCCCGCACGGATGCCCTTGATGACCGCGTCGATCTCTTCTTCGCCGATCTCGATCGTCGGGAGCACCCGACGGCGTATGAGTTTTTGCCAAGCGAGATTGGCGCGAATTTGCGCCAGGGCGGCGTCCGGCGAAACGCCTCGCTGGCGAATGAAATCTTCGAAGCGCCCTGTAGGTATGTTGTTGGTGCGTTCGATCTGCCCGACGGCATCGTCCATTTCGCGGGCGGTTACACGGATATTGAGCCGCGCTGCTTCCTCGGTCTGTAAGGCTTCGTCAATCAAGCTGCGTAGGACTTGCGGGGCCATCCCACGGCGCTGGTCGGGCGTGTTCGGCAGGTTGGCGGAAAAAATCAGCATGTCGATCCGCTGGCGCAAGTCGAAAACCGAAATGACCTTATCGTTGACGACGGCCGCAATACGCTCGACCTCTTGCGCGCTCGCCGGCGCCCAAAGACCGGCGGCTACGACGCCAGCGATCAGGCCGCGTTGTAGACAACGACCGAGCATTGGTGCGCGCTTTGCCAAATGCCGGCAACCGGGGCAGGTCATGAATTTGAACATCGTCAATATCATCGCCTAACGTACGTAATTCTGATCTATTTAATTCGCAATCGCCAGCGTCACAAACACATCGTCTTCACGCCGCTTAGAGAGACGTTCCGAACTCGCCTAAGCTCTTGAAAACGATCCGCACGAATATGCTGTCTTCCGCGGGTACGTCTCGATCCTCTGTAAATGTTCGCCTGTAATTGATTGAAAAATCGAGACAATCGCAAGTGTATTTCAGCGAAGCGCCCCACGAAAGCGTGCCGCCGTCATCGGTAAGGTCGCGTTGGGTATCGACCCGCGCGGTCCATTGGTCGGTTACATCGGAAGTCAGGCCGGCGGTAATTTCTTCGCGTTTGTCGAATTCGTTCGACTGATCGAAGAATATGTAATTGATATCGGTGCGCAGGGCGCGTCCGCCGGCGCTGGCGGTGACCTCGGTGGTCTTTGCTTTGAAGTTATCGGCGTCAAGTCGGGTTTTGTATGTCAGGTCGAGAAAGCGAAGGGGTGAAATCGTTATGCGGCCGACAACATCGGATTTGCGGTCGTCGAGCCCCGAGCCGCTCGCAAAGGCACTGTCCTTGCGGAAGCGATAAGATTGACCGATAAAAAAAGTCGCGCTGCCGCCACTATCACCATACACGCCGCCGTTCAGGCCGTAGACCACCCGGCTGCCGCCTTCGACGCGGTCTTTGCCGGGAAACCGGTTAGGGCTAAATAAATTCGTTTCGTCGAACTCGAGGGCTAAACTGTCTTCGTTAGGGATGCGGTCGGGGTTCCCACCATTTGGCGCAAGGACCAGCGCGGCGATCGGCTCGAACAACACGCCGCTGGTCTCGGTCCGGCGCATCCAGGGGTATCGCCACTCCGCGAACAGTTGCGGAAAAATGCGGCCGGTTAAACCTGTCTCCGTGCCACCGGAAGGAACCGGAACATCGTCCACATTGTAGGCGTCGGCCTGTATGGTTCCGCTGATGGTGGTAACGGTGCCGATGCTGCTGGTGTGGGGCAGATGCCACCCACCAATCAGGCTGACGCGCTGGCTCGACGTGCCCTCGTCGCGCCCCAGCGATTGGAAGTTGGCGTCGAATGTGGTGAACGCCCCGTATCTTCCCGGATCACTGACGAAATTGTAGTCGACCTTCGGCAGCACGATCGGAATCTCTTCCTGCACGTCTTCGTCGCGTAAGCCCTGGAAGTAGATAGCCTCGCCGACCGCATAGGTTCGCGAACCAAAGCGCTCGATAAAGGCGCGGCTCGTCAGAGTGTCATTGCCGGGAAATCCGAAACGGGCGAGATAGGTATCGTCGGACGCCAGTTTGAGTTCGGTCCCCCAGCGCCAGTATTCGTCGATATCGAAATTCGCTTCAGCATCGATATGCCCACGCCCGCGCGCGTTCGTGCTGTCGGTCGTATCGTAGATACCACTCAGCCTGGCGCGTAGTTCGCCGTCGTCGAAAGCCTGCCGGTACTCGCCGGTGATAAGGGGGTAGTTCGACGCATAGATCGTCGGGTCGAAGGTCAAATCCTTATCGTCGGATATCGCCCAGAAATAGGGCACTTGTATCGCCGTTCCGAGCGAAGACGAGGCGCCGAACCCAGGTGTCAAAAAACCGGACTTTCGTTTTACCGTCGGATCGGGATGGCTGAGGAAGGGCGTATAAGCGACGGGCAAGCCGAGCAGTTCCAGCGTCGCGTCGCGGTAGACGACCTCTTTGCGTTCTTGGTCGTGCGTTACGGTGCGGGCCTTGATGTTCCATAACGGCTCGCCGTCGAACCCAACACAGTCGCGGCAGGACGAATAGATCGCCTGGTTCAGCCGGGTCTCGACGCCGCCGCGCCGTTGCGCGCTGACCGCGGCCAGCCGCGAATTGTCTTCGAGCAGCATGCGGAACCCGCGCAAAAAACCCTCGCGCATATCGTCGGTCAGCTCGGCGAATTCGGCGAATAGAACCTCGCCGGTGGGCTCCAGGAGAATAACGTTGCCTGACGCGGTCACCACATCGTCGCGTTGGTTGTAGGACACGGTATCGGCTAGCAACACCCGGTCGTTCTGGCTGATCTCGACATTGCCCTTCGCCGTTGCGATCCCCAACTCGTCGTCGAATTGCAGCTCGTCGGCTGTCATTAGAATCGGTGCGTCTCGGTCGGCGTCCTGGGCATAAACCAGAGCCGGCAGTGTTAGGACGACGGCCGCGGCGACAACGGCCAGGCGCAGTTTAACTATCTCCCGGAAGCGCCGGTTTCTCACTAGCCGTCTTCCAAATGCATAAGAAGGGCGACACCGGCCATGAGGCTGACGCCGGCCGGGGTCCAAGCTGCCAGTACGACCGGCACACCGCCGCCTAAGCCGAGCGCGTGCACGACGCTTGTCACGAGAAACAGCAGGATCGCGGTTAACACACCCGCGCCAAGCAGCATCGCCGTGCCGCCGCGCCGGCTCAGACGCATCGAAAAACTGGCAGCGATCATGACCATAGCGATCAGGAGTACCGGTTCGGCGATCAGTGTTTGCAGTTGTAGCCGATGGGGGATCGCGGAGAACCCGGTTTCTTCGAGAATGCGAATGAACCGGGGCAGGCTCCAGAACGAAACGGTTTCGGGACTGGCGAAGCTATTCTGAATCTTGTCGGACGTCAGGTCGGTCTCAAGGTGATGAGAGGATACGAATTCGCCGGGCTTTTCGGGGCCGGTAAGCCACGCATCGGTGAGATCCCATTGGCCTTCGGTGAGCCGCGCCGTCTCTGCATCGATCCGGCCAACGAAGCGGTCGTCCTCCATCAACAAGAAGATGATGACTTTGCGCAATTCTATGTCGTCGGGCTCGATCGATTGGGCATGTATCACGGCCTGGCCGGTCTCGTTATACGACTGGCGTAGCCAAATACCTGACGACGAGACGGCCAGGAGCGACGAGCGGCCCGTTAGGTAGCGTCCCTCCAGCTCTTCGAACTGCGACAGCAACACCGACGACAGCGGATTGAGCAAAGTGACCTTGGCGATGCCGATCATCACCACTACCAGCAAGGCGGGCAGGGTAAACTGCCAAACCGAGACGCCGGCCGACCGCACGATCACCAGCTCATGATTCCGCGTCATCCGAAAGAACGTCAAAATTCCGCCGAACATCGCCGCGAATGGAACCGCTTCCTGCGCCAGAAACGGCGCGCGCAGCATTGCCATGCTGGTAACGACGGTCATCGTTGCGTCGACCTTCGCCGAACTCCGGCGCAGCAGCTCCACCGCATCGACCAATATGATGACGGCGATCATGGTGAGGAATACGGCCATGAACCAGAACAGAAACTGCCGGGCGATATAGACGAACAGGGTGGGGGATAACGACATCGGTCCGGTTCTCTGCTAACCGCCCGAAAGCGCGGCGGCGTTGTTCCGTTCCGGTCGCTGGACAAGCCGGCGTTCTCTGAACAAGGCAATTGCCAGCCCTGCCGACGACAAAATAGGTAAAGCGTAGGTCAGCGGGACGAACGCCAGGGATTGGCGCGACAAGTTAAACAGGCTGAGCCCGGCAAGTTGCAGAATGATGATCGCGGATATAGCCACAAGAATACGGGTTGTACGGCCGCGCCGGTTGAAGTCGCCGATCAACAGCGCCGATAGTCCGACTAACGCATAAGCGATGACGTAGAGCGGCGACGACAGGCGGCGATGCCCCTCGGCGATTAGTTGGGTCGCATAGTAACGGTCGTTCGCGCTGTCGCCGGGCCAGAATAATTCGCCGAGAAATCTCTCTTCCGGTTCGGCCCAGCGAGTTTCTCGGGTCTCATTCAAGAACCCCAGATCGAGCGAGTATTGATCGAAGTAAAACAGCGTCAGCCGTCCGGTCTCCCGGTCGATGAGCTGCTGACTGCCGTTGAACATGACGACGCGCATCCCTTGGTCGGTCTGGGTCGCTGTGCCACGTTCGGCAAGATAGGTCACCGGTTTTTCCGGGTCGCGCGCGTCGTGGGCAAAAACGCCAAGGAGCTCGCCAGGGCCTTCGCGTTTTCGAATGTAGACCGTGAATTTGTCGCTCGGCGTATTGAATTGGCGCTCTTGTAGCAGGATGCTGCCGAAGGCATTCCGGTAGGTGAATTGCTGTTCCTTGAACTTGGCGTAGGTCGCCGGCGTGACATAGAGGTAAAGCGGAAAGCTGATTGCCGCCACGCACACCGCGAGCGCAATGCCGGGTGCGGCGACCGACCATTGGCTGACACCGCTGGCGCGCATCACCACGAGCTCGCTGTCGTTCAATAGTCTATTATAGACGGCCAGGATTGCGGCGACCGTTGCAAGCGGCAACACGATAGCGAGGAAGCCTGGAACGCGGAAGGAGAGCAGCTCGAACAACACGGAAACCGGTAAGCCCCGGTTGATGATGAAGTCGACCAGCCGCAACGATCCGAACAACGACACGATGAGGGTGAGCGTAACCGCGACAAAGAGCGCCGCAATCACCAGCTGCCGAAATATGTACCGACTGATCGCTTTCATCCGTTACGCGGCTCCGCGGCGGAAGCTTCCCGTCGGTTGTCTCGCCCGTTCATGCTCGCCCGAGTTTGCCCGATTCGCGACGATTAGTAACAGATCGCCTGCGTCCCACAAACACTTGGCGTCCGCTCATCTTGCGCTTAACCGAACGGTGATCTACACGAGTGTGGTCGCATATGTACCGCGGTGTCTGCATCTACGAACCGCGCAACGTTGCAGTGAGGGCAGGGAAATTGGGCATGAAAATATCGTTTGCCGAGGTGAAGGTACCGAGCCGCGGAATCATCGTTGTCGGCGTCGGCGCTAAAGGGAAATTGAGCAGTCACGCCGCACGCATCGATAAACAGGTCGATGGGGCGCTGGCGCGCGCCGTGGCTGCGTCGCGGTTCACCGGCAAGCTTGGCGAACATCTCGCTGTTTTGGGACCGGCGGGCCGCAAGAACGCCACCTATCTGCTGGTAGGCAGCGGTACGGCAAAAGAGCTGGGCGAGACGCAGGCGCAGAGGTTCGGTGCGGCGGTTTACCGGGCTGTCCAATCGGTGGAGGGCTCGGGGGCCGTTGTGCTGATCGATGCCCCAGCCGGTTCGCCGACCGATATCGATGACCTTGCCGCGCATCTCGCCTACGGCGCCCGTCTGCGCAGCTACAGTTTCGATAAGTACAAAACCGGCGCTGCCGGCTCCAACAATAAAACACAACAGGTGAACTCGCTGACTATCATGGTGCGCCGCCCGACCACCGCGCGGCGGCGGTATTCGCCCTTGTCGGCGATCGCGGACGGCGTCGATTTCTCGCGCGACCTCGTGTCCGAGCCGAGCAACGTCAAGTCGCCGAAATGGATGGCGGCGCAGTGCCGCAAACTGTCCAAATTGGGCGTGCGCGTCGAAGTCCTCGGCGAGGCGCAGATGCGCAAGTTGCGCATGCATGCCTTACTCGGAGTCGGACAGGGCAGCGTCCGCGAATCCCAGTGTGTGATCATGCGTTGGAACGGCGGCAAACAAAGCGGCAAAACCGCGGCCCTGATCGGCAAGGGCGTGACTTTTGATACCGGCGGCATCTCGATCAAGCCGGCGGGCGGCATGGAAGACATGATTTGGGATATGGGCGGTGCCGGCACCGTGATCGGCACCATGCACGCGCTCGCCGCCCGTAAGGCTAAGGCCAACGTCGTGGGGCTGGTGGGACTGGTTGAGAATATGCCCGACGGCAATGCGCAACGGCCTGGCGATATCGTCAAGTCGATGTCGGGGCAAACGATCGAGGTTATTAATACTGATGCCGAAGGCCGGCTCGTGCTGGCGGATGTGCTTTGGTATGCGCAGAAGCGCTTCAAGCCCGATGTCATGATCGATCTGGCGACGCTCACCGGCGCAATCATGGTGGGCTTGGGCCGTGAATATGCTGGGCTCTATGCCAACAAGGACTCGCTTGCCGACAGCATTATCGACGCTGGCAAGGCGGTTGGCGAAAAGATCTGGCACATGCCGCTCGACCCGGCCTACGACAAGCAGATCAACACGCCGCGTGCCGACATGAAGAATGTGGGGCCGCGTTGGGGCGGCAGCATTACCGCCGCTCAGTTTTTGCAGCGTTTCACCAACGAGGTCGACTGGGCGCATCTCGATATTGCCGGTGTAGCCTGGTCAGATACCGACCGGCCGCTGATGGGCAAGGGCGCGACCGGATTCGCCGTTCGTGCGCTCGACCGCTTTGTGCGGGATAATTACGAAGGCAAATAAATCGGCAAAGGATTGCACCGGGTGACTGAGGTTCGCTTCTATCATTTGACCCACCGGTCTCTGGAAGATGTGTTGCCTGTGATGCTTGAGCGGGTGCTGGTCCGCGACGGCAAGCGCGCGGTCGTCCTGCTCGGCTCGCGCGAGCGTGTCGACCATTTGAACGCCCATCTTTGGACCTACAGCGACCGAAGTTTTCTGCCCCATGGCAGTCCGGCCGATGGGGCCGCCGAGCTGCAACCGATTTGGCTGACCGACAGCGATGAAAACCCCAACGGTGCGACGATCTTGTTTCTGGCCGATGGGGCAACGTCGGAAGCCGTCGACGATTACGATCTCGTATGTGCGCTATTCGATGGTCGCGACGACGCGGCGGTAGCGCAGGCCCGCGAGCAATGGCGCGCTTACCAGGCGCGCGATCTCGATGTGACCTATTGGCAGCAGACCGATAACGGCGGTTGGGAAAAGAAAGCCGAAACCAACTAGCCTCGGCGGATGCGCTTGCCCCTGCAACAGGCGACCGATATAACGCGCCCGCCGATACACCACGGAAAACCCAACGGAGTTAGATTACATGCCAGTCGAGCGAACCCTGTCGATCATCAAGCCCGATGCAACGCGCCGCAATATTACCGGTAAGGTGATCGACCGGTTGGAGCAGGCCGGACTGCGCATTATTGCCCAGCGGAGGATTCGGCTTACCAAAGAGCGCGCCGAGGCGTTCTACGGCGTTCATCGCGAACGCCCGTTCTTCAACGACCTCGTGGCATTCATGACGTCGGGTCCGATCGTCGTACAAGCTCTGGAGGGCGAGGACGCGATTGCCCGCAACCGCGAGGTGATGGGGGCGACCAATCCGGCGGAAGCGGCCGAGGGCACGATCCGGAAAGACTTTGCGGAATCGATCGAGGCCAATTCGGTGCACGGCTCCGATAGCCCCGAGACGGCGGCGGAGGAGATCGCGTTCTTCTTTTCGGACGACGATCTCGTCGGTTAGGTCTAGCCTGGGTTTCTGGTTCCTAAGAAAAGGGCGCCCAGAGGGCGCCTTTTTTGTGCGGTAGCCCAGAAGTTAGACCAGGAAAATCCACATCAGCAACATGATGACCGCGATCACGCCCGCCGACCAGAAGGAGTACTTAAGAAACCGGTCCCACGTTAGCTGGCGGGTTTTTAGTTCTTGCTGGAAATCAACCATGGCCTGTCCTCGATCGGTATCTGTGCGATCTCACCACTATTACTTATACGAGTCGTAAATGACTCGTGAAAGAGCGGACTGGGGGCCTGCGGCACTTAGTCCGACCCCGGGCTGAACAGCGGCTCCGAGGCGTTATGTTGCCCTGAGATGACGGCGCGCTGACCTTCGACCGAGACCTGGTTTTCCGCGATCAAGCGCACGGCGTGGGGATAGCACTGGTGTTCGGCGACTAGTATGCGTGCGGCTAAGCTCTCCTCGTCATCGTCTGGCAAAACCGGTACCGCGACCTGCACGATGATGGGGCCTGCATCCATCTCCGGCCGCACGAAGTGTACCGTGCAACCGCTAATCTTGACGCCAGCGGCCAGTGCCTGTGCGTGTGAATCGGTGCCCTTGAACGCCGGCAGGAGGGAGGGATGGATGTTGACGATACGATCGGGCCATTGGTCGATGAACCAAGTGCTCAACAGGCGCATAAAGCCCGCCAGACAAACGAGCTCCACACCGGCGCTCCGCAGAGCTTTGTCGATGTCCCGGTCGAAGCTCTCGCGGTCGGCATAGGCGGTGTGTTCGATAACGCGCGTTGCGATGCCGGCCGTATGTGCGCGCTCCAGCCCCTTGACTTCGGCGCGGTTGGAGATAACGAGGGCTACTTCCGCGGGGTAGTCGGTCGCGGCGCAAGCGTCGAGCAGGGCCTGCAGGTTCGAGCCCCGCCCTGAGATCAGGACGCCCAACTTCAGTTTCGACCCCGTCGCTTCCTCCGTCATGGATTTGTTTCAACCGGCTCGGAGGGCGGCATCTAGATTGCGCACGGTGATCGTTTGTTCGGGGGAGGCGACAACCGAGCCAATTTCGGCGGCCGTTTCCCCTTGCTCGGCGAACGCCTGGATGACGTCCGCGGCATCGGCCTTTGCAACGATGACCGCCATGCCGATCCCACAATTGAACGTCCGCGCCATTTCATCGCCGGCGATGTTGCCTTGGGTCTGTAGCCAACCGAAAACGGGGGGCGCTGTCCAGGCGCTCCCATCCAGGTCGGCGCCACATCCCGCCGGCAATACGCGCGGAATATTCTCTAGCAGACCGCCGCCGGTAATATGAGCCAGCGCCTTGATCTTGCCACCAGCCGTCGCAGCGAGGGCCGGGCGCACGTAAATGCGGGTCGGCTCAAGCAGGGCGTTGCCGAGCGTGGTTTCGGCAGCGAAGGGGGTGGGCGCCGACAAGCTCGCCCCGCTATGTTCGATGACGCGGCGAACCAAGGAAAATCCGTTCGAGTGCAAGCCGCTCGAGGCAAGACCGATAACGGCATCTTCGGGCTCAGGAGGATTTTGCGTGCTGGGTAGCAACCCCGTGCGCTCGACTGCGCCGACCGCGAAGCCCGCCAGGTCGTAGTCGCCTTCGCCGTAGAGACCGGGCATTTCCGCTGTCTCGCCGCCGATCAGTGCGCATCCAGCCTGTTTGCAGCCCTCGGCGATCCCGGCGATCACTTCGGTGGCGACGCCGGTGTCCAAGTGTGCGGTCGCGAAATAGTCGAGGAAGAAGAGCGGTTCTGCACCCTGCACGACCAAATCGTTGACGCACATCGCCACAAGATCGATGCCCACGGTTGCGTGTTGCTTGGCTTCGATGGCGACTTTCAGCTTGGTTCCCACGCCATCTGTGGCAGCGACGAGCAGGGGGTCGTCATAGCCCGCGGCTTTGGGGTCGAAAACGCCGCCGAAGCCGCCCAGGCCACTCGCCAACCCAGCCCGCGCGGTTGCGGCGGCCAGCGGGCGAATGGCATCGACCAGCGCATTGCCCGCAGCGATATTGATGCCGGAGTCCTTATAGGTCAGTGAAATGGTGCTTCTCCGTCTGCCACGTCTTTGTCAAAATCGTGCTATTGATTGGCGTCTACGGGACGCCGTGGTGTGCGAAGCCGTATGTGAGCGGGGTTATCGCTGCCGCCCAACAATAGGTCTTTCGAGGTCATTTGCAATGTATCCGATGTCTGGGTGTTCGATGTCCCGCTTTTTCTATCGGCTGCGTCGTGCCACCTCGGCTTTTGGTTTGGCAAGCCTTATTGCCGCTGGCCTCGCTGGTACGCCAGCGGTTGCTGCCGACGATGTTTTCGTGGTTGGCGGTATTTCGGTTGACGAGACCGCTGCCACTGCGGCGGCGGCGCGCGCGGCGGCATTCCAGCTCGGCCAGCAAGCCGCGTTGGCCAAGCTATTGCGGCGGCTCACCCAGCGCACCGATCATTCGCGTCTGCCGCCGGTCGAGACCGAGCGCCTCGAATTCATGGTGCAGGCGCTCGAAGTCGCCAATGAAAAGACGTCGGACGTGCGCTACTTGGCGGACATGACGGTAGCCTTCAAACCGGATGAGGTTCGCCGCCTTTTGAAGGAGGCACGCATACCGTTCGCCGAAACACTCAGCAAGCCTGTATTGGTGCTGCCCGTGCAGCGGCAAGGCGGCGAGCTGGTGCTGTGGGATGAGCCCAATTTGTGGCGGGAGGCGTGGTCGCAGTTACCGCGGAGCGACGGCCTGGTGCCGCTGATCGTTCCTGTCGGAGATTTGAGCGATATCTCTGACATCGACGCAGTACAGGCCGCCGATGGTGATCCGCTCCGGCTTTCCGCGATTGCGGCGCGATATGGCGCAAGCGATGTTTTGGTTGCCATTGCGACACCATCGGAGACCGCAAGCGGGATCCGTATCGACATCACAGCCAGCCGGGTCGGCGCACCGTCGCAGCCTCCGATCCTGTTCAATGTTCAAAGCGCCGACCGGGGCGCGCGGCCATCGCTGCTGCGCACTGCCGTGGACGGCATCGCCGCTGCGGTTGAGGATGCGTGGAAGTCGGCGAGTATCATCGAATTTGACCGCCCGGGTCTGCTGGTACTCGCTGTACCGCTGACGTCGCTCGAACAGTGGGTATCGGTCGAGCGCCGCCTAAAGAGCATTGCCTCCATATCGGCGGTAAACCTGGTATCGCTGACGCGTGATTCGGCGGCGGTCGAGATCACCCATTTTGGGGATGAGGCTCAGCTCACTACCGTATTGGCGCAGCAAGACCTGGCCTTGGAGCAACCGCCATTGTTCTCCACCGATTCAGATCCGTTTCGTTCGGTGCAGAGTGGCCAGGCGCTGCAGATGCGCATACTTCGGCCCCTATCGCCGTGACAGCCGTCGAGAGCCCCGCGCAACTGGTTTTCGATTTGGGCCATCGCCCCGCACTTGCCAGAACCGATTTTCTCGTCTCGCAGTGTAATGCCGATGCCGTAGCCTGGATCGACCGCTGGCCCGACTGGCCGGCGCCGGGCCTCGTCATCGAAGGACCGGCGGCAAGCGGCAAATCCCATCTGGGTCAGGTCTGGCGGGCGCTCGCTGGTGCCCCGATGATCACACCGGCCGAGCTTGATCATAGCGAGCCGCCGGATTTGGTTGGCAGTTCGGCTGAGATATATATCGACGGCGCCGACGCGATTGCAGGTAGTCCTGGGCGGGAGCGTGTCGCGCTACACGTCTATAATTTGGTGGCCGAACGCGGCGGGCACATCCTGCTCAGCGCACGCACACCGCCGGGTCGGTGGCAGGTTGGGCTGGCCGACCTGCGCTCGCGGCTAAACGCCTTGCCCGTAGCGACGATTGCACCGCCCGACGATGCGGTCCTCGGAGCGGTTTTACTGAAGTTGTTTGCCGACCGTCAGCTGCAGGTCGGTGTCGATGTCGTCCAGTTTGCGGTGACACGAATGGAACGCTCGTTCGAAGCGGCCGAGCGCCTGGTTGCCATGGCCGACGAAGCGGCACTGGCATCGCAGCGCCGGGTTGGCGTGCCGCTGGTTCGCGATGTTTTGGCGGCTATGGGCGGTGGCGCGGGCGGAGACGCCGCGCCGTCATAAATCTGTCACCGAACTGTCGTTAATCTGTGGTCGTTTGCCGACCCGGGGCAGTTGCAGCTAAGCTTCAATGTTGCCGTAGGGATATTGCGGCGGATTTCTCGCGTTTTGGGCAGGAGGCCAAGAGACAAGTGACCGTTAGCGAAGTAGCGCAAGCACCCCCTTTGGATCTCGCATCGGTGGATGGTTCGTCGCCGGAGCGGTTCATTAATCGCGAGCTATCGTGGCTCGCCTTTAACGAACGGGTCTTGGAGGAAGCGGACAACCAGTCCCATCCGCTGCTCGAACGCCTTCGCTTCTTATCGATATCGGCGTCCAACCTGGACGAATTCTATATGGTTCGCGTCGCTGGCCTAAAGGGCCAGGTCGCCGCCGATGTGAAATCGCCGAGCCAAGACGGCATGACGCCGGAGCAGCAGCTCACCGCTATTCATCGCCGTGCGCGCGCATTGACCGATGCGCAGCAGCAGATTTGGCGAAAACTGCGCGCGGAATTGCGCGAGAACGATATTGCGGTGGTGGAGCCCGACGAACTCAGCGACGACGAGCGAAGCTGGCTCGACGAGCACTTCATGACGGCGATCTTCCCGGTGTTGACCCCGCTGGCCGTCGACCCGGCGCATCCCTTTCCCTTCATTCCTAACTTTGGAATGGCAATGGCGTTTCAGCTTGTACGGCCGACTGATCGCCGCGCGTTGGTTGGCCTTCTGCCGTTGCCGGCGCAAATCGCCCGGTTTACGCCGCTACCCGGAGGGCAACGGCGGTTCATTCTGCTGGAAAAGCTGGTGACGATGTACCTCACCAAGCTGTTTCCCGGCTTCGAGATGCACAGCGCTGGCGCGTTCCGGGTTATTCGCGACAGCGACATCGAAATCCTCGAAAAAGCCGAAGATCTGGTGCGGGTGTTCGAAACGGCGCTCAAGCGCCGGCGGCGGGGTCACGTCATTCGATTGACCATTGAGGCCTCGATGCCGGCCGACCTGCAGGCGTTCGTGACCAGCCATATCGGCGCCGACCAGAGCGA
This sequence comes from Alphaproteobacteria bacterium, assembly GCA_965267185.1. Taxonomy (GTDB): domain Bacteria; phylum Pseudomonadota; class Alphaproteobacteria; order UBA6615; family UBA6615. Next base: position 686,177 of record OZ253937.1, read on the forward strand.
TATTTTTATCTTCGACGGTATTCTCGGGTTGGACCGGACGAGAGAGCTCATCGTCAGCAACCGGCCGAACCTTGTGTTCAAACCATTCGATATTCGCTTTCCCGAACGTATTCGCGACTTTGCCGGCGACTGCTTCGCGGCCATTCACGAGAAGGATATTGTTGTTCATCACCCGTTCGAATCCTTCGACGTGGTCGTACAGTTTGTGCGGCAAGCGGCCCGCGACCCACAGGTCGTCGCGATCAAACAGACCCTTTACCGGACGTCGGAAGACTCGCCGGTGGTGCGGGCGCTGATCGAGGCGGCGGAAGCCGGCAAGTCGGTAACCGCGCTAGTTGAGTTGAAAGCGCGCTTCGATGAAGAGGCGAACATCCGCTGGGCGCGCGAACTCGAGCGTGCCGGGGTGCAAGTCGTCTACGGGTTCCTCGACCTCAAAACCCACGCCAAGATAAGTTTGGTGGTGCGCCGCGAAGATAACGATTTGAAGACCTATGCGCATTTCGGTACCGGCAACTACCATCCGATTACTGCGCGCGTTTACACCGATTTGAGCTATTTCACCGACGACCCGTCGCTGTGTCAGGACGCGGGGCGGGTATTCAACTACATGACCGGTTATGCACCGCCCGAGATGCTAAGCAAAATTGCGGTAGCACCGGTCAATTTGCGTCAAACTCTGGTCGACCTGATCGACGATGAGATCGCTCACGCCGAGGCCGGACGGCCCGCTCAGATATGGGTGAAGCTGAACAACCTCGCCGACGGCGATATTATCGATGCACTCTATGGGGCATCGCAGGCTGGCGTCCAAATCAAGCTCGTGGTGCGCGGTATTTGCTGCCTGCGGCCCGGCGTTCCGGGACTAAGCGAAAACATCGAGGTCAAAACCCTAGTGGGCCGGTTCCTCGAACATGCCCGCGTTGTCGTGTTCGGCGCCGGGCACGAATTGCCGTCGCCGAAAGCCAAAGTATTCATCTCGTCCGCCGACTGGATGCCGCGCAATCTTGACCGGCGTGTCGAAATAATGGTGCCGGTGGAAAACGAAACCGTGCAGCAACAGATCCTTGACCAGATCATGGTTGCGAATCTGATGGACGTGGCGCAAAGCTGGACCATGGACAGCGATGGCCGTTACACGCGGGCCGAAATCGGGGATGGGGAAGAGCCATTCAGCGCCCACACCTATTTTATGACCAATCCCAGCCTGTCGGGACGCGGCAGCGCGCTCAAAGATCCCGGCAGCGCGCCGCGGCTTTTGGTTCACAACGACGATTAATCCCGTTTAACCGCCAGGGCGATGGCGGCCGATATTGAAACGTCCGAGCGGCGCCCCGCCGGTGTGGTCGATATCGGGTCGAACTCAATCCGATTGGTCGTCTTTCAAAACCGGTCGCGGGCGCCGGTTCCGATCTTCAATGAGCGAGTGATCTGCGGCATCGGCCGGGGGCTCGACCGTACGGGCCACCTCCACCCCAAGGGGGTTAAGCAGGCGCTGGCAAGTTTGCCACGCTACGCGGCGCTGGCCCGCGCGATGGATGTCGAAGACCTCGCCATCGTGGCGACCGCGGCGACGCGCGAAGCTGCGGATGGCGCTGAATTTCTCGATAATGTGACGCGGATTTTCGATCAGCCGGTGCGGCAGCTCGACGGCGATGAAGAAGCCCGGCTGGGCGCGAGCGGGGCGGTGTGTGGTTTTCCCAACGCCGATGGCATGAGCGGCGATCTCGGCGGCGGGAGTCTGGAATTGGCGACGCTCGACGGGGGTGTTTTCGGGACGGGTCACAGTTTGCCGCTTGGGCATTTGCGCTTGTTGACCGATCTTGGCAAGCGGCCAAAGGCGTTGAGCAAACGCATCGACGACGTGCTGGGATCGGCGGATTGGTTGCAGCCAATCGCCGGCCGGAAGTTCTACGCCATCGGCGGCGCGTGGCGGGCGATTGCACGCCTCCACATGATCCAATCGGGCTACCCGCTGCGGGTCATCCATAATTACGCGCTGCGTGCCGACCGGGCCGCCGAGTTCTGCCAGGTCATCGCCGGTTTGAGCAAGGCGAGCCTGCCGCTTACCGAGGCGGTTCCGTCGCAGCGTGCCGCCGCGATGCCGGTGTCGGCGTTGGTTCTCCAGCGGTTGATTGAAGTGCTCGCGCCGGGCGAGGTGGTTTTTTCCGCACTTGGTGTTCGCGAGGGCGTTATGTTCGACCAGTTGAGCGAGCCTGAGAAAGCCGTCGACCCGCTGCTTTTGGCGTGCCGGCAAATTGGCGAACGGGAAAACCGGTTTGCTTCCGGCCGCGATCTGCTATCGGAATGGGTCGCGCCGCTCTTTCCGGACGAGACAGACTCCTTGCGCCGGTTGCGCATCGCCATTTGTCTGATGGCCGATATTGGCTGGCACGAGCATCCCGACTACCGGGCGGAGCAGGTTTACTTCCGTATCTTGCGGTTACCCCTCATCGCGATTTCCCATAGCGAAAAAGCGAAGCTGGCGCTCGCCATCTATCGCCGCTATGGGGGCAACATGAACGACCACGCACTCCGGGCGGCAAAAACACTGCTCGCTCCTGAGGATGTCCACTGGTCGCGTACCTTGGGCGACGCTTTGCGGCTGGCGGAGACCTTATCGGGCGGCAAATCCGAATTGCTCGCCGGCAGCGAACTGAGGGTCGGCAAGCGTCGGCTCACACTGCAGATTGCCCCATCGATGGCCGACTTGGTCAGTGATGTCGTGCGGACCCGGCTATCTCAGTTGGCGAACCAGATGGAACGAAAGTCGCGGTTGGTTGTCGGCTGATCTGCGCGAGCCCGGTCTAGGCCGTGTTTTGTTGGATAGGATGCGTCCCGTTTGTGGAATGTTGCGTTGACGCGTAACCGGCTAGAGCCGCCCGGCTGATACTGCGGAATATCCTGCTTCGGAAAACTCGACGAAACAGAAGCCGTGTCCGAAAGGATCGCGCATCGCGGTGAGCTTGCCCCAATCGTGCTGCGCTGCAGGAGCGGTAGGCCGCGCGCCAGCTAAGACGGCGCGTTCGACTGCTTGCTCGATCTCATCGGTCACCAGATCAAAATGTACCGGCGTCCAGTGATCGGCATAGTTTCGCGTCGTTGCCGCTTGCACGAACGGGGGTGAGCTGGCCGCTCGCTCGATTAAGTAAATCCGCAAATCATCGACGGCCATTTCGGCGACAGTGCCATCAAACAGACGGCGTTGCGGCTCGAAGCCAAGGCCGTTTTCGTAAAACGCGATTCCAGCCTGCAGGTCAGGCACGTCGATATTGATCAAAAGGCGATTGGTCATTCCATCTAATGACTAGCCGATACTCGTTCTAGGCCGTATCGCCTTCGACCGGCGTCGCCGCGGGTTTGTCCTGGCGCCGCCGCCGCCGTCCCGACCGCCGCCGCTTGCCGCCGTTCGCCGCCGGCTCGGCCGGGGGCAGGGGGCCGACATCGCCCGCGCCGTTTACCGGCACCAGGCGGACGCGAGTGCCGGTGGCGGACAACGCGACTTTGCCATGCTTTAAGCGCAAGGCGTCTTCGCCGAACAGCTCGCGCCGCCATCCTTTCAGCGCCGTCACATCGGCATTGTCGTCGGCAGCGATTTGCTCGAGGTCGCTGGTGTTGGCAACCAGGCGTTGGGCGACCTGGTGTTCTTCGCAGCAATGCTTCAGCAGAACCTTCAGCAGGTCCGTCAGCGGTCCGATGCCCGATGGCAGCTCGCGTTTTGGCGGCGCCGTCGGCGCGTCTTCCGGAGTCAGGGCCAGCCCGTCTTTAACGGCGTCGAGCAGGCCGGTACCGAGGCGGCCATTGGAGAAACCGCGGGGCAGGCCGCGCACGCGCTCGAGCGCCTTGGCGTCGGTCGGCGGGCGGGCGGCAATCTGGAGCAGCGTTTCGTCGCGCACCACACGGTTGCGCGGCAGGTCGCGGGTCATCGCCTCATGCTCGCGCCACGCCGCCACCGCCTGCAGCACCGCTAGGTAGCGGGGCTCGGTACGCTTGGGTTTGAGCCGCCGCCAGGCCTCGGCAGGCTCGATCCGGTAGATCGCCGGATCGGTCAGAAGCGCAATTTCCTCTTCGATCCAATGCAGCCGGCCTGTTTCTTCCACCCGCTTGCGCAGGGCTTCGTAAGCGGGCCGTAGATGGGTCACGTCGCCGAGGGCGTAGTTCAACTGTTCGTTGCTGAGCGGCCGATGAGCCCAGTCGGTGAAGCGGGACGATTTGTCCAGCCGGGCGCCGGTCAGCTTGGCGACAAGGGCTTCGTAGCCGACTTGGTCGCCAAAGCCGCAAACCATGGCGGCGACCTGGGTGTCGAACAGAGGGCGCGGCACGTCGCCCGTCAGATGGAAGAAGATTTCCATATCCTGCCGCGCGGCGTGCATGACCTTGAGGATTTGCTCATTGGCCAAAAGCTCGAACAACGGCGCCAGATCGATATTGTCGTCGAGGGGGTCGACTGCGACGGCGTTGTCGGGCCCGGCGATTTGCAGCAGGCACAGCCGGGGCCAGAACGTGCCCTCGCGCATGAACTCGGTATCGACGGTGAGGTAGTCGGCGCGCGACAGAGACTGACAGGTCTCCGCCAACGCGGCGGACGTGGTGATGAGTGACATTAGCGTTGTTCTACACGAATTGGCCCGGGCCCGGAAGACGCCGCGAAGTGGCGGCTTATGGGGCATTGCCGGCTATGGGTTGACACAACGCGGCGATCCGTGGCCATTGGCCGCGACGCGCATTTCGCGCCGAATCCCGAGGTTCCCGATGCACCAATTCCGAACGCACAATTGTGGCGAGCTGCGCCCCCTTCATGCGGGCGAGACCGTCCGGCTCTCCGGCTGGATTCACCGCAAACGCGACCATGGGAACCTGTTGTTTATCGATTTGCGCGATCAGTTCGGGCTGACCCAATGCGTCATCGATACGTCGAGCGATCTGTTCGAGACGCTGGAGACGGCGCGGCTCGAATCCGTTTTGACCGTGACCGGCGAAGTCGTCGAGCGGACCGCCGATACGGTCAATGAAAGCCTGCCGACCGGGCTGGTCGAGGTCCAGATTGCCGAAGCGACGGTCGAATCGCCGGCGGCGATGCTGCCGCTCCAGGTGAATTCCGACGAAGACACCAACGAAGAAACGCGGCTTCGTTACCGCTTTCTCGATCTGCGCCGGGAGAAGGTCACGATCAATATTCTGCTGCGCAATCAGGTGATTACATCGATCCGCAGGCGCATGAACGACGCGGGTTTCGTTGAGTTCCAAACCCCTATTTTGACCGCCTCGAGCCCGGAAGGCGCGCGCGACTACCTGGTGCCGTCGCGGCTGCATCCCGGCAAGTTCTACGCGCTGCCCCAGGCGCCGCAGCAGTTCAAGCAGTTGCTCATGGTGGCTGGGTTCGACCGCTACTTCCAGATCGCGCCCTGCTTTCGCGATGAAGACAGCCGCGCCGACAGGTCGCCTGGCGAGTTCTACCAGCTCGATTTCGAGATGAGCTTCGTCACCCAAGACGATGTTCTGTCGACCATCGAACCGGTGCTTGGCGGCGTCTTCGAGGAATTCGCCGGCCATGGACGGGAGACGCCGTGGGCGGTTACGCCGACCCCGTTTCCGCGCATACCGTTTGCCGAGGCGATGCTCAAATACGGCACCGACAAGCCCGATTTGCGCAATCCCCTTGTGATCGCCGACGTTTCCGACCTGTTTCAAGACTCCGACTTTAAGGTGTTCGCCAAGGTCGTCGCCGGCGGCGGCGTGGTGCGCGCGATCCCGGCCACGGGCGCGGCCGGCCAGCCGCGCAGCTGGTTCGACCGGCTCAACGAATGGGCGCGTGAGCAGGGCGCGCCGGGCCTCGGCTACGTAGTCTTCGAGGACGGCGAGGCGAAGGGACCGATCGCCAAGTTCTTTTCCGCAGAAACGATTTCGGCGCTGCGTGCGTCGGCGGGCGTAACCGACGGCGACGCGGTATTTTTTGCGGCTGGCAAGGCGGGCGAAGCGGCCCGGCTCGCGGGCCTGGCAAGAACGCGCATCGGCGAAGATTTGGACCTTCTTGCCGGCGGACAGTATGCGTTTTGCTGGATCGTCGATTACCCGATGTATGAGCTGGACGAAGACACCGGCAAGATCGAGTTTAGCCACAATCCGTTCTCAATGCCTCAGGGCGGGCTGGAGGCGCTCGAAACCAAGGATCCGCTGGAGGTTTTGGCGTTTCAGTACGACATCGTTTGCAACGGGGTCGAACTGAGCTCCGGCGCGATCCGGAACCACCGCCCGGACATTATGGTGAAGGCTTTCGAAATAGCCGGATATAGCCAGGGGGACTTGGAAAGCCAGTTTGCCGGGATGCTAAATGCTCTGCAGTTCGGGGCCCCGCCCCATGGCGGTTCGGCGCCGGGCATCGACCGGATCGTGATGCTGTTGGCTGATGAGCCAAATATTCGCGAAGTAATCGCGTTTCCGATGAACCAGCGCGCTGAAGATTTAATGATGCAGGCGCCGACCGAGGTACCACCGGAACGCTTAAAAGAGCTGCATATTCGCCCGGCCCTGCCGCCACAAAAGCCATCTTGAGGCCTCAGCCGATACCGGCGATTAGTTAAAAGTCTTTCTATAAGCGACGGAAATATATCAACATTTTCAATTGGTTCAGCGTGGGCGTACTGCCGTACCCTTTGCGTTAACTATTTGTTTCTTAATAATAATATATAGTGGAAATGACTGATTTTAGGACTTTCAATGGCCCCGTTGGGCCGTAAAGTTTCAATGAATCTAGTATTTTATGGGCTATAGTTTAATTTGACCCTATGCAAATCGGTCTGCAGTGATTCATTGTAACGCTCCTTAATAGGAGAATTGCCATGCGAATCCCTGGCCCGGCGCTCTTACTTCCCCTGTTGCTTACAGGCTGCGCTTTGCCCCCCGTTGTGACAGTGGCCTCATTGGTCGCAGATGGGGTGAGCTTTGTGACGACCGGTAAAAGCACAACAGATCACGCTATTTCCGCACTTGCCGATGAAGATTGCGCGCTGCTGCGTGTCGTCGACGAACGGCCGATCTGCGATCCGGACGGTGAGGTGCTCTTCTCGGTGGAGATCTCGGATAGTGCCAACGAAACCTGGTTGGCCGACGCGGAGACTGCGTTGGAGGATCCAAACCACGAGAATAGGCCGGACGCGGCGGCCGATCTCCAAGCGAGTGTCGGGCCGATACCGGCCCCCATTCCGAAGCCACAGCTGGCGCGCGCAACTATCGTGCAGCCCGCTCAGAACGATATCGTTGCGGAAGCTTCCTCTAGCGCGCCGACCCTGACGCCGGCGCCCGTCGGTCAGGGGAATCGCGCCATAGCGACAGCCGAACCGTTAGACCAGTTGGCGCGGGCGGAGACGATTACCCGGTTTACCCGGATGACCGACCAGGATGGCCAAATCACCACATATGCCGTGATCGGCAGCTTCCAAAACGCCGATAACGCGCGCCGTATGGCGGAATCGCGGAACGGTGAGGCGTTGGTTCAGGGCTTTGTCGTAAACGGCAAGACCACCTTCCGCGTTCTCGTCGATCAGCCGGTCGAGCAGGCGCGTAGCGTCGGATTCTCCGATGCTTGGCCGGTGCGGCTGTGCGCGAACGATTTGGGTGAACCGCCTTGCGGTCACTTCGTCGTCAGTGGTGCGGGTGTCTATCTGGAGACAGCACAACATCAGCCGCGTCGCTAACTCGTGACTCGCGGCAGCGGCGATTTATTTCGTATGCTTGCCTTCAATCAGCGAACGGTTGCACCTACATCAGGCGTGCAATGAATTTATTCGATATAGCCTCCGTCAAGCGGTCGCGTGCTTTGGTGTTCGCGGCAGTCCCTCTGATCGCCTTAACGGCGGCTGCGACGTCGGCGGCTGTAGGCCCGGCCGATGCGGCGTCGATACAGCATGCGCCTCATCGCGGGTTTTACGAAGTAACGCTGGGGCCGAGCGACCCGTCGTCGCAGATCAGGAATGTTCGCGGTCTTATGGTCGCCGAGTGGGCCCATAGCTGCGAAGGCTGGACCGCTAATCAGCGCCTCGCGGTGACCATGCAACGTCACAATGGCGCCGACATCGAATCCGAAGTAACCGCGACAAGCTTTGAGCGCACGGATGGCACAGGCTTCCAATTCTCCTCGAAATCGACCATCGGCGGTCAGGTTGCCGAGGAAGTGCGCGGAAAGGCGGAACGGCCGGGGCGGGGTCAGCCGGGTGTCGCGGTATTTTCCGTTCCCGCCGGCACGAGGATTGAGTTACCGCCCAATACCTTGTTTCCCTTCGAGCACACGCTTGCGGTCATCGCCGCCGGAGAAAGCGGCGCGTTCCAGGAATCGAGTTTCTACTTCGACGGCTCGCAGCCCGAGCTATCTCCGATGGTCGCCAGCACGCTTATCGTTGGCGGTGCTCATCCGGCCGAGGAAGGACCTGGGGCCGACTTAGGCTCGGTCACCAAGCACAAATGGTGGTCGGTGCGTATGGCGATGTTCCCCAACAGCCAGGCGCAGAACGAGCCCGAGTTCGAAATGACCCAAGATGTGCAGGACAATGGCGTGGTGCGCCGGTTTGTTTTCGACTACGGCGATTTCACCATGATCGCGTCTTTGGTGCGCATCGAGGAACTCGACCGCGCCCAGTGCTAGAGCGGTTCCTGGTCAGATAGAATCAATTCTGTTGGCGATTCGGGGCGGCAGTCCATGCGGAAGACGGCGCAGCGCGATGCGGTGTCATCGGGCAAGCCGTCTGACAAAGTGGCTGCCCGCCGATCGCCAACCCTTAAGGGGCGGGCGGCTTTGCGCCAATACCATCGGATTTCGGCTCGACCGTAGCTTCGGCTATGCTCTTCGCCGAAACCCTTGGTCTTGACCCAAATCCGCACCGCCAGAATGGTTCAATCTGACCAGGAACCGCTCTGGCGCGCGCTCTTTGCCTTGGGCGTCGCCCTTAAGCCGCGTCCCCGCGCGATGGCATCCCGCCCCAGGCGTTCGCGCACATCGTCGATAACGTTCTCAACCCGCTTGCGTTGACCGGCGTCCGGGTCCGCTAGATCCGGCGGATCGGCTTCGCTTGCGGGTTTCAGATTAGCGACCCCGATACCGATCAGCCGAAAAGCCGAGCCAGGCGGCGCGGCGCCCATCGCGTTCTCGAGCAGCGGGACAGCGTATTGGTAGATTGTATCGGCAAGCTGGGTCGGCCAGGCGAGGCTTTGCGACCGGGTTGTGGTGCGAAACTTTGACGATTTGAGCTTCAACACCAGGGTCTGACCGGCCAGCTCCTTTGCCTTGAGCCGGTCTGACAACCTCTCGCAGAGCGGCCAGAGCCGCTGTTTCAAGCCTTCGATATCGCCGATGTCCTGGTGGAAGGTCGATTCCGTCGATACGTTCTTCGGCAGCGATGTCGGGTTAACCCGCCGCGTGTCGCGGCCGCGCGAGAAGTTGTAAAGCCGGTGGCCGATGCTGCCGTAGCGGCGGACGAGCGTTGCCTCGTCGCGGGCCCGTAGTTGACCGATGGTAGAGATGCCGTCGGCCAGCAGCTTGCGGTGAAGCGCCTTGCCGACCCCCCAGATCCGGTTGACCGGTTGGTCGGCGAGAAACGCCAAGCCGTCGTCGCGGCCGAGAACGGCAAACCCCCGTGGCTTGTCCAGGTCGGACGCGAGTTTCGCCATGGATTTGTTGTAGCTGAGGCCGACCGAGGCGGTGACGCCGCACTCCGCCTCGATGCTTTGGGTTAGCTTGATAAGCGACGCCGCCGGGCTGGCGTGGTGCAAACGCTCAGTGCCAGAGAGATCGAGGAACGCCTCATCGATCGACAATGGCTCGACGAGTGGCGTGATCGCCTGCATCAGGGTGCGGACTTGCCGGCCCACCTCGACATATTTTTTCATGTCCGGGCGGATAACCACCGCCTCGGGGCAGAGCTTGAGCGCCTTGAACATGGGCATCGCGGAATGCACGCCCTTGATGCGGGCGATGTAGCAGGCGGCTGAAACCACACCGCGTTGGCCGCCACCGACAATGACGGGGCGATCGCGCAAACTCGGGTCGTCGCGTTTTTCAACGCTGGCGTAGAACGCATCGCAGTCGATGTGGGCGATGGCCAGATTGTTGATTTCGGGGTGAAACACCAGGCGTGGCGAACCGCATTCGCCGCAGCGGTTTGCCGGGGAGAGAACTGGGGCTCTGCAGTTGCGGCAGAGTCCTGGCGTTCCGATAGTGTCGCTCACGATCCCTTTCCTGGTGGGACCTCTACAGGCCAAAGCCACGCTGCGCCGCGTACGCCGCTCGAGTCGCCATGCGCCGGCGGGAGGACGGGTGTGGTTATGCTGTCCGAACAGGCGTACCGGCCGATTCTCTCGGTCATATTGTCATAGAGACGCTCGATTTTCGATAGACCGCCGCCCAACACGACGATGTCGGGATCGAGAAACGTGATGGCCGCTGCGAGCGCGCGGGCCAGCCGGTCTTGATAGCTTGCCAGCACGTGCATGGCGTCAGGGTCGTCATCGTCGGCCCGTTGGACAATCTCGGCCGGCGACAGCTCCGTGCCCGTTGCGTCGCTGTAGTCGCGCGACAGGGCGGGGCCGCTGAGAAAGGTCTCGATGCACCCATCATGGCCGCAAAAGCAGCGCCGTCCCGGCCACTCCTCACGGGTCATCCAGGGCAGGGGCGTATGACCCCATTCGCCGGCGATGGCGTTGCGGCCGGTCATCACCTTGCCGTCGGCAACGATACCGGTGCCGAAGCCGGTCCCCAGAATGACACCGAGAACCACTTGCGCGCCTTGCCCACTGCCATCGGTTGCTTCGGAGATAGCAAAACAGTTGGCGTCGTTGGCGACCCGGACGGGTCTGTCGAGCCGCTCGGCGATGTCGCGGTCGAACGGGTGGCCGTTCAGCCAGGTCGAATTGGCGTTCTTGACCAGTCCGGTCGCCGGCGAGATCGATCCCGGGATGCCAATGCCAACTGGCGTATCCGAGTTAGTTCCCGGCGCAAGGCCGGCAACAACGCTGCCAATTGCATCTAATGTTTGGCCGTAATTACCGCGCGGTGCCATAATACGTTTACGGTCGAACTCCCGGCCGTCGTCGGCCAAGGCAATCCCCTCGATTTTTGTACCGCCGAGGTCGATTCCTATTCGCAAGCAGTCACTCCATAAACCTAAAGTAGTGAAACCGATGGTTTTTGATCGAATTTCTGTGCCGTTAACGGCGCCTCTTGCACTATTATATACCGCATCAGGCCGGCGGAGACCGGCGTCTCATATGTCACGTTCGTCCAGGACGTGCGGGAACAAGGTTTAATGGCAAAGTCCGTTTTGATCGTTGAAGACAACGAACTGAATATGAAACTGTTTCATGATCTTTTGGAGGCTCAGGGATACGAGATTTTCCAAACGCGGGATGGCAATCAGGTTTTAGAGATGGCCCGCGAGTATCAACCCGATCTAATTCTGATGGATATCCAGCTTCCTGAAGTTTCGGGCTTGGATGTCATCAAATGGCTCAAAGCCGACGATGCGCTCAACCACATACCGATCATCGCGGTTACCGCGTTCGCCATGAAGGGCGATGAGGAGAAAATCCGTGAGGGCGGCTGCGAGGCCTATATCGCCAAGCCCATATCGGTCTCCAATTTTCTCGAGACGGTGGAGGGGTTGCTCGGTTAAGAAGACGGCCCGAATTGCCAGGCCGGTCAGCAAAAAAGCCGCCCGTGAGGCGGCTTTATGGTGGTTGCGGGACGATGGGCGCCGCTATTTCATTTTCTCTTCTTTGAACAGCACGTGCTTGCGCGCCTTCGGATCGTACTTCTTGAGCTCGATCTTATCGGGCATCTTGCGGGGATTTTTCTTCGCCACGTAGTAGTAGCCCGTGTCGGCGGAGCTTACGAGTTTCACGAGAACGGTGTTCGATTTCGCCATCGGATGATTTCCTGTTTCCGTCGAGCCCTGGTTTCAGAGCGCCAGCCAACATAGCGCCCGGCGGGCGTCTGTCAAGCAGGCTAGCGGCGGGCGACGTTGATGGTGCCTTTCTGGATCAATTCCCGATAGAGCTCGGGGTCGTTCAACAAGTTCTTGGCAATGGTGACGTCGCTATCCGGCGTTGCGCTATCCGAAGGGCAGAGCCGGCGCAAGGCTTCCCGGTCGATTCCATCCTGGTCACCGGTAGCGCGCCAGCGCGAAAACCGTTCGGTTAGGGTTTGGGCGCCGTTTTGCACTTTTGCCAGCAGGTTATCGGCGGCGGCGTTGTCCTCACCGCGGGTACAAATGGTTGGCAACACGCCGAGCTGATGGATCCTGTACCCCGACGGGGTGACAAGGCGCGACCAGGTGAGGGTCATTTCACCATCGTTGGGCAACTGCAAGACGGTCTGAACCGTGCCTTTGCCGAATGAGTTGCTGCCGACGACAACGGCACGGGCTTGATCCTGCAAGGCCGCCGTGACGACTTCGGACGCCGAGGCCGAGTTGCCGTTCACGAGGACGACCATCGGCAACCCGCTGGAAAGGTCGCCGACGGTGGCGACGAAGCGTTGCAAGCTGCGCGGATGGCGGCCAAATGTCGAAACGATGTCACCGCTTTCCAGGAACGCATCGGCGAGTTCGACTGCCTGATCCAGCAGGCCGCCAGGATTGGAGCGCAGATCGAGAACGATACCCTTGAGGGGCCGCTCCGCGTCGCGCTGCCGGGCCTGTACCGCGCTGACGACTTTATCGGCGGTTTCGCGGTTGAACCCGACGATGCGGATGATCGCAACATCGTCCTCACGCCGGCTGGTCACCGTAACGGGCACGATGTGCGCGCGGGTGAGGGTGACATCCAGAGGTTCAGTCCGGCCGGGGCGCGATACGGTGAACTCTACCTTGGTACCGATCTTACCGCGCAAGCGGTCGACCAGTTCGCGCTGGGTCCATCCGGCGATAGGCTGTTTATAGACGTGCGTCACCCGGTCATCGGCCTGGAGCTTGGCCTTTGCGGCAGGGCCGAACTCGTTCACAGACAGAATAAGCGCCGAGTCTTCCTCCATACGGATACTCACCCCGATACCGCCAAATCCGTCGCGCAGTGCACGATGTTCGGTAGCTCGTATAGTGCCGGCGTAGCGGGTGAACCCGTCGAGGGGCTCGACGATGCCGTCGAATACGGCCTTGAAAATTGTTTCGGCATCGGCATCGGCGACCGTGGGCGATACGGTACGCGCCATGGCGATGGCCCGTGTCGTAACGGCCGACCAGGTCTCCGGGTTTTGGCTCGACGGCAGGGTGATCGTGCCGATCGTGCGGTCGCCATAGGACAGCATAGCGCTGCCCCGGCTATCGGTGATTTCGAGCTCGGAATCCAAGCTGCTGAGCCCTGACATGCCGCTAACCGCGAGGTCGCGCAGCGAAATCGGGTCGATATAGCGTTCGGAAATCATGGTGAAGCCGGACTCGAGCACCTCGCGCCCGTAGCGGTCGCTATATTCGGTGTCGACGCCGGAGGACAATGGCGTACAGGCCGCGAGCACCAAGATCGCTGCCAGCCGCGCAAATCCCCGGGTTCGCGCTATGCTTTCATGAAAACCTTGAGAAACTCGTATAAGCATTTGATATTTATAATACTAAATCGATTACAAAAATACACCGGGAACGCATATCGGCGGTAATCTTACCCAAGAAGTTTGCCGCACGGTTAATGTCTACAGCATGACTAACGCCGCCGCCGCTTTCGGCTCTTGCGCGCCGGACGGGCCGCCTTTCGAGAGCGACTCGTTTGCCGTTTACCGCCATCCAAAAGGTCAAAAATCGCCGACGACGTCAACCCATCAGCTTCGGCGATCCGCACCTCGACATTGTCGCCCAATCGGTAAGTTAGGCCGGAATGGGCGCCGTGCAAGGTGTGGGTCGCCGCGTCGAACCGGTAGCGGTCGTCGGGCAGCCGCGACGCCGGTACGAAGCCGTCGGCGCCGCTGTGGTCCAGCGCTACGAACAACCCGGCGCGGGCGAGCCCGCGGATCACGCCGGTAAACGTATCGCCGATGTGCCGGGCCAGATAGGCCGCCGCGTAGCGGTCGTTGGCGTCGCGCTCGGCGCTGACGGCGCGGCGCTCGGTCGCGGAAATGTGTTCGCCGGTTTCGGCAAACTTGGCGTCGGCATCGTCGGTCAGGGCGCCGTCGCCCAGGCGCAAACCACGGATCAGGGCGCGGTGCACCAGAAGGTCGGCATAGCGGCGGATCGGCGAAGTGAAATGCGCATAGTTACGCAGGCCGAGGCCGAAATGGCCGATATTTTCGGGGTTGTACTCGGCCTGGCTTTGGGAGCGCAGCACCAGCTCATGGACGAGGCGGGCGTGGGGCTGGTCGGCGATTTTCGATAGCAGCGCATTGAAGTCGGCCGGGCGGAAAATTTTCGCCTTGGGCAACCGAATGCCGAACTCGGCGAGAACTTCGCGCAATTCCTGGAGTTTCTCGCGGTCGGGTTCGTCGTGGATGCGGAACATTGCCGGCTGCCGCAGGCGGATCAACTCGCGCGCGGCGGCGACGTTTGCCGTGATCATGAATTCTTCGATCAAACGGTGGCTGTCGAGGCGGGCGACCGGTGCGATCGATTGCACCACGCCCGTGTCGTCGAGAACGACCCGGCGCTCCGGGAGTTCAAGTTCCAGCGTGCCGCGCTGCTTGCGTTCGCGCGATAGGCTCTCGAAAGCGCCATAGAGATTGTCGAGAACGGTCATCGCGACCGGCGCCTTGCCGCCGCTGCGCGTTGCCTCGACCTCCTGGTAGGTCAGCCGGGCGGCAGATCTCATCAAGCCACGGCGAAACCGATGGCGGAGCAGCTTACCGTCGCGATCGATCCAAAGGTCCGCGGCGAGGCAGGCCCGGTCTTCGCCGGGCACCAGCGAACACAGGCCGTTGGACAGGGCCTCGGGCAGCATCGCTACCACGCGGTCGGGAAAATATACCGAGTTGCCGCGGCGGTAGGCCTCCCGGTCGATCGCGTCGCCGGGGCGGACAAACCAGGCAACATCGGCAATGGCGACGGTGAGATGCCAGCCGCCGGGATTTTCCGCGTCGTCGTCGGGCTCGGCGAACACCGCATCGTCGAAGTCGCGCGCATCGGCGCCATCGATGGTAACCAAGGGGATGTCGCGCAAATCGGCGCGTTCGCCCAAGTCGGGCGCGGTGGCGCTTTCGGCGGCCTCGACCACCGTGTCGGGAAACTCGAACGGGATGCCGGCGCGATGAATGGCGATCAGGCTAATCGCCGACGGGGCCGAAGCATCGCCGATCCGTTCGGTGATTTTGACCCGGGCAAGGCCGTTGCGGCGGCCCGGCAGCAGCTCGGCAACGACGATCTCTCGGTCTTGGGCGCCGCCGCTATCGTTAGCGGAAACAAATAGTTCGTGGCGTGCGCGCCGGTCGGTGGAGGTGACCCGGCCATCATGGCCGGCTTGCCGGTAGACGCCGATGATATGTTGCGATTGCGTGCCGACACGGCGCATCGGTGTGGCGGTGTAGCCGTCGCCGTTGCGCGGCTGCAGGCGGCAGAGAACGCGCTCGCCGATCCCGGGGGCGGCCATGTTGCGGGGGCCGGGCCGCAATTCGATGGACGGTAGCGGTTGATCGTTGTCCCACGAGACCGGCCGCACCAGCGGCTCGCCATCGCTGTCGAGATCGTAGACTTCGAGTACGGTCACCGGCGGCAGCCGGTCGCTCGGCCGCCATTTGCGGCCATTGCCGCGCTCGATCAGTCCCTCGTCTTCGAGCTGGCGCAGCATAGCGCGCAGTTCAGCCCGTTGGGCGCCCCGCAAACCGAAGGCGCGCGCCATGTCGCGGCGGACCGTGTCGCCGTCATTGTCGCGGATGTAGGACAGCACGTCGTCACGGCTGGGCAGTCCGTTCGAGCGAGAGTGTTTTTTGTCGTGGGCGGTCAAGCCGTTTTACGAAGCCTCGGCGTCGGCGGTCGAGGCGGCTTTCTTAGCGGCAGGCTTCTTGGCTGTCTTCTTTTTTGCGGCGGGCTTCTTCTTCGCTGCCGCCTTCTTCTTAGCCGCCGGTTTTTTCTTCGCGGCAGGTTTTTTGCCCTTCTTGCCCTTCGCCACGCGCGCAGCGATCAGTTCAACGGCGTCGCTCAAGGTCAAAGCATCCAGGTCACGGTCGCCGGGTATGGTCGCGTTGGTCTTGCCGTGTTTGACGTAAGGGCCGTAGCGGCCGTCGTAGATCGCCACGGGCTTACCATCCTCGGGATGTTCGCCCAGTTCGCGCATGGGCTTGGCGCGGCCGCCGCGTGCTTTGCCTTTCTCCGCGATCAGTGTGACGGCGTGGTTCAGGCCGATGGTGAGCACGTCACGCGGCTCCGACAGTGAGGCATAGGTGGTGCCGTGTTTGACGTAGGGGCCAAACCGGCCGAGACCGGCCTGGATCACCTTACCGTCTTCCGGGTGATCGCCGATATCGCGCGGCAGCGCCAAAAGCTTCAACGCCATTTCGAGGTCGACTTCCGACGAAGGAATTCCCTTGGGGATCGAACTGCGCTTGGGCTTCGGCGCTTTCTTGTCTTCCGGATCGGCTTCGCCGATTTGTAAATAAAGACCATAGGGACCGCGGCGCAGCGTTACCTCCAGCCCGGTTTCCGGGTCGGTGCCCAGCACCCGCGGGCCATTTGCCAGTTCAGCATCCTCGTCCTCGCCATCGACGGCGAGTTTGCGGGTGTATCGGCAGTCGGGATAGTTGGCGCAACCGACGAACGGACCATGCCGGCCGAGGCGCAAACCGAGGCGGCCCTCCTTGCAGGCCGGGCACAGGCGGGGATCGGTGCCGTCTTCACGGGGCGGAAAAAAGTGCGGCCCCAGCTCTTCGTCGAGGGCGTCCAGCACCGCGCGGACGCGCAACTCTTTGGTGCCGTCGACGGCGGCGGAAAAGTCCCGCCAGAAATCGCGTAACACCTGCTTCCAGTCGATACGCCCGTCGGAGATGTCGTCGAGCTGTTCTTCGAGCTGGGCGGTGAAGTCGTACTGGATGTACTTATTGAAAAAGCTGGTGAGGAAACTGGTGACCAGCCGTCCCCGGTCGTCGGGCACAAAGCGTTTACGGTCGAGCTCCACATAGTTGCGGTCTTGCAGCACCTGCAGGGTTGAGGCGTAGGTCGACGGCCGTCCGATGCCCAGTTCCTCGAGTTTTTTGACCAGGCTGGCTTCAGTGAAGCGTGGCGGCGGCTGGGTGAAATGCTGGTTGGGGACGATCTCTTTCTGGGCCGCCGCTTCGCCTTCGTTCAAAACCGGCAGGCGGCGTTCTTCATCGTCGTCCTCGGCTGCTGCGCCGTTTCCGTTACTGGCCGGGTCGTCGCGGTCTTCACGGTAAACCTTGAGAAAGCCGTCGAAGGCGATGGTGGAACCGGTCGCCCGTAGGGTGATCTTATGGTCGGCGGACTCCACGTCGACGGCGACCCGGTCGATCTCGGCCTCGCTCATCGACGAGGCGACGGTGCGCTGCCAGATGAGTTCGTAGAGACGGAATTCGTCCTTGCTGAGCACCGAGTTCAGCTCCGGCGGGCGGCGCATCAGCGATGTCGGCCGGATTGCCTCATGGGCCTCCTGCGCGTTCTTTGCCTTGGTGCGGAAGATTCGCGGCTTATCGGGCAGGTAGGCCTCGCCGTAGTCGGCGTCGATCAATTCGCGGGTTTCCGTCACGGCCTGCTGGCTCAGGGTAATGCTGTCGGTCCGCATATAGGTGATCAGACCGACGGTTTCGCCACCGATGTCGGCGCCTTCGTAGAGCCGTTGCGCAGTCCGCATGGTGTGGGTCGCGCTGAAGCCCAGCTTGCGCGAGGCTTCTTGCTGCAGAGTCGACGTGGTGAAGGGCGGTTGCGGGTTGCGCTTGGTCCGCTTTTTCTCGACCGTGGCGATCTTGAGCGATTGTTCTGTAATCGCAGCGTGGGCGGCCTGCGCGGCTTGTTCGTTGGCGAGATCGTAGCGGTCGAGCCGTTCGCCGTTCAGGTGAGTGAGCCGGGCGGTGAAGAGCTCGTTGCGCGGACTTTCCAGAGTGGCTTCCACCGTCCAGTACTCGCGCGGTTTGAAGACTTCGATTTCCGCTTCGCGCTCGCAGATCAGCCGCAAGGCGACCGATTGCACGCGGCCCGCCGACCGCGACCCGGGCAGCTTGCGCCACAGCACCGGCGACAGGGTAAAGCCTACCAGATAGTCCAGCGCGCGCCGGGCGAGATAGGCCTCGACCAGTTCGCTGTTGAGCTCACGCGGATGGACGAAGGCGTCCTTGATGGCGCCTTCGGTAATTTCGTTGAAGACAACGCGCTTAACATCGATGCCGTCGAGCAGGTTGCGGTCGCGCAGGATCTGTTCGATGTGCCACGAAATCGCCTCGCCCTCGCGGTCCGGGTCGGTGGCGAGGTAGAGCGTCTCGGCGCCCTTCAGCGCCTTAACGATTTCCTTCAGCGGCTTTTCCGATTTGTCGCCGACTTCCCATGCCATCGAGAAGTCTTCGGCCGGCTGTACCGAGCCGTCCTTGGCCGGCAGGTCGCGCACATGGCCGTAGGAGGCGAGCACCGTGTACTCGTCGCCGAGGTACTTGTTTATCGTTTTCGCCTTTGACGGCGATTCAACAACTACGACATGCATGGGATTCTTATCGCCCGTAAACCTGCTTCAAAGGAAACCGGATTGCTTAAAATACCCTTTAAATTGCGGCGATCCGGTTGCCTGGCTGCCGCTCGATGAGGCCAGCCAGCTCCATTTCCAGCAGTACCGTATGAACGACAGGGGCGGTTACTTGGCACTGCCGAACGATTTCGTCAACCGTGACAGGCGTTGGCGAAAGACACGCGGCGATCGCGTTGCGGGCCGATGAGAGGCTGTCGTCTTCGCCGTTGTGGAGCCCCTCGAACAGGTTGGCGGTGGCCGATTCCGGGCGCGGAAGGTCGGCGAGCATCGGCGCCAGTCCGCCGCGAATATCGGCAACCGATTCGGTCAATGTGGCGCCGTCGCGGATTAGCCGGTTGGTGCCGCGACTGCGCGGATCGAGCGGCGAGCCCGGCACGGCGAACACTTCGCGGCCCTGTTCGAGCGCGAGTCGCGCCGTAATCAGCGAGCCCGACCGGGCGGCCGCCTCGACCACGACGACGCCCAGGCTCAACCCAGAGATAATCCGGTTGCGCCGGGGAAAGTGCGCGGCTTGCGGACGCCGGCCCAAGGGCAGCTCGCTGATCACCGCGCCGGTGGCGCAAATCTCTTCATAGAGTTCCTCGTGTTCGGGCGGGTAGATGATATCGACGCCGCCGGCCATCACCGCGACCGTCGTGCCATTCGCATCGAGGGCGCCGCGATGAGCCGCGCCGTCGATGCCGCGTGCCAGCCCGGAAACGACGACGTAGCGTTTATCTTCCGTTGCGTCGCTGAGTTCACCGGCCAGCCGCTGCGCCAGATTGCGCCCATTGGTCGAGGCATTACGCGCGCCGACAATGGCGACGGCCGGTTGGTTTAACAATTCAGCATCGCCGCGTACGGTGAGAACCGGCGGGGCGTCGTCGATCGCCGCCAGCGAAGCCGGGTAAGCCGTTTCGCCGAGGGTTAGCAGCCGCGCGCCGACTTGGTCTATCGCTTCGAGTTCTTCATCAGCCTCGCCGGCAGGACAGATTTTAATGGCACGGCCGCCGCTACGCCGTGCTAAGTCCGGCAGCGCATCGAGCGCCGCGCCGGCTGATCCGTAGTGGTCGAGCAACTGGCGATACGTGATCGGCCCGACATTCTCGGAGCGGAAAAGGCGCAACCGGTTACGGCGTTCGTCGCTTGTAATCTCAGCGTTCAACACGGCACCGATCCTGCGCCGTGCGGCTGCGGTAGGTCAATCTTAGCCGGTGCCCGACGAACTTAGTTTGATCCGGCTTTCCCCGCCGGTAATCAGGCGCCGGATATTGCCCGCATGTTTGGCCCATACCAGGATCGCCAGGAAGATCGCGATGCTCGAGACTTGCGGCGAGGCGAGAAACCACCCAAACACCGGCGCTAACGCGACGGATATCAGCGCGGCCAGCGAGGAATAGCGGAAGATGAACGCGACGATCAGCCACGCGGCGATGGTCGCGAGGCCGACCTCCCAGGAAAGGCCGAGCATCACGCCGAGCATGGTGGCGACGCCTTTGCCGCCGCGAAAGCCGAGCCAGATCGGGAACATATGGCCGAGCACCACGGCGATCGCGGTGAAAAAGGCAATGTCGGGGCCGAAATAGAAGGCCGGCACCCAGGCGGCGAGGAAACCCTTGCCGCCGTCGAGTAGCAGCGTCGCCGCTGCGAGGCCTTTGCCGCTGGTGCGCAACACGTTGGTGGCGCCGATATTGCCCGAGCCTTTCTGGCGGATGTCGCCGGCGCCGGCTAGGCGCGTAAGGATCAGGCCGAAGGGAATGGAGCCGAGCAGATAGGCGCCGCCGATCCACGGTAAGAATATCTGCCAGCCATAGACGACGTTTTTCCAATCGGGAATGTTGAACGCCGCTTGAAACCTAAGCCAGTGAAATTGGATCAGGTTCGCACCATCTTCCATGTTCGCGTCAGGCCTTCTGCCAATTACGCCGCTGCGGAAAAGATAGTGCGGCCGTCGACGACGGTGCGCAAGACTTGGCCTTGCACCAGCCGCCCGTCGAAGGGAGAGTTTTTCGATTTCGAGACGAAGGCGTCGGGCTCGATGCGGGCGGGCCGGTCGGGATCGAACACGATGAGGTCGGCGGGCCCACCGACGGTCAGCCGACCCACCGGCAGGCCGAGAATATCCGCCGGCTTGCATGTCACCCGGGCCAGCGCCTCGGGTAAATTCAAATGGCCGTTGTGGCGCAGCTCGAGAGTGAGCTGCAGCAGCGTCTCCAGACCGACCGCGCCAAACTCGGCTTGTTCGAAGGGCAGGCGCTTGGAGTCCTGATCTTGCGGTGCGTGATCGGAGGCGATGCAGTCGATGGTGCCGTCCGCCAGACCGGCGACGATGGCCTGACGGTCGTCCTCGCGGCGCAAGGGGGGCGACAGCTTGGCGAAGGTCCGGTATTCGCCAACTGCGAGTTCGTTCAGCGCGAAGTAGGGCGGGGCGGTATCGCAAGTGACGTTGAGCCCCGCAGCCTTGGCCTCGGCGATGGCGCCAACCGCGGCGGCGGTCGACACGTGCGAGGCGTGGTAGCGCCCGCCGGTCATCTCGACCAGTTTGAGATCGCGCTGCAGCATGATGATTTCGGCTTCCGACGGAATGCCCGGCAGGCCCAGGCGGGTCGATAGTTCGCCCGATTGCATCACGCCGCCTTGCGCCAATACCGGCTCTTCGGGATGCTGCATGATCACGCCATCATAGGCTTGCGCATATTTAAGCGCGCGCGACAGCACCTTTGCGTTGGTGATGGTGCGGCGGCCATCGGTGAACATCACCGCGCCGGCCTGCTTGAGCAGGCCCATCTCGACCAACTCGTCGCTGTCGCCGCCGCGGGTCACGGTGGCGTGGGCGAACACTTTGATCAGCTTCACCTCGCGGGCGCGCCGGGCGATGAACTCGAGCACCGAGACCTCGTCGATCGCCGGCTTGGTGTTGGGCAGCGCCACGACCGTGGTCACACCGCCGGCCGCGGCGGCGCGGCTGCCGCTTTCCAGATCTTCCTTATGCTCGGCGCCGGGTTCGCACAGATCGGCGCGGATATCGACCAGCCCCGGTGCGAGAATGGCGCCACGACAGTCGATCTGAATGGCGCTTTCCGGAATGCCGTCGCCGAAAATACCCGGCCCGATCGCGGCAATCGCCTCGCCGTCGGTCAGCAGGCCGCCGGTATCGGCGGCAGGGGCGTCGAGGCCCGAGGCCGGATCGATAACGCGGGCGTTGGTGTAGGCGACGCGGGCGCTCACGCGGCGCTCCGCTCATCGCTGCTGGAAAGGGTATCGCGGGTCAGCACGTCGAGGCAGGCCATGCGCACGGCGACGCCCATCTCGACTTGTTCGTGGATGACCGACCGGTCGATATCGTCGGCGACGGCCGAATCGATCTCGACCCCGCGGTTCATCGGCCCCGGATGCATGATTAGCGCGTCGGGTTTGGCGTGGCTCAGCTTTTCGTAGTCGAGACCGTAGAAATGAAAGTACTCGTGCACCGACGGGACAAACGAACCTTCCATGCGTTCGCGTTGCAGACGCAGCATCATCACGATGTCGCAATCGGCGAGCCCGGCGCGCATATCGTGGAACACCTCGACGCCGAGCCGCTCCATCGCCGTTGGGATCAGCGTCGGCGGGGCGATCACCCGTACCCGCGCGCCCATGGTCTGCAGCAGATAGATATTCGAGCGGGCAACCCGGCTGTGGGCGACATCGCCGCACAAGGCGACCAGCAGGCCTTGCAAATGGCCCTTGCGGCGGCGGATGGTCAGCGCATCGAGCAGGGCCTGGGTGGGATGCTCATGGCTGCCATCGCCGGCGTTGATCACCGAGCAGTTGACCTTTTCCGACAGCAGCTGCACCGCCCCGGCATGGGGGTGGCGGACGACCAGGGCGTCGGCGTGCATGGCGTTCAAGGTCACCGCAGTATCGATCACCGTCTCGCCCTTCTTGATCGAACTCGACGCCACCGCGATGTTGATCACATCGGCGCCGAGGCGTTTCCCGGCGAGTTCGAAGCTGGTGCGCGTGCGCGTCGACTCTTCGAAAAACAGATTGATGACGGTTTTGCCTTCCAGCAGAGACAGTTTGCGGTCGGCGGTCCGGTTGCGTTCGGCGTAGCTATCCGACAGGTCGAGCAGGTAAGTGATTTCGTCGGGGGAGAGGTCCTGGATGCCGAGAAGGTGCCGGTGGTCGAAATTCACGTCAGGCAGGCTCGGTTCGGCGCCATTGTTGGCCGGAGGTGCGCCGGGGACGACGAAATCGTCGACCGACAGATCGACCCCCAACCGGTGCGATTCGGCCAACACGGCCTGTACCTGTGAGGCGTTGGGCTCCCACTGACCGGCCTCCATGCGCGAGATCGTGGCCTGGGTGGTCCCCATCAGGCTGGCGAGCTCGGTTTGGGTGATATTGAGTTTTTCACGAATTATGCGTAGCGGTGTCGTCATGGCCTCGTATATATACGTTTTCGTATATAGTTAAAAGCCCTTATTTTCCATTTATGGGGATAGAATTATACTTATACGTATATATAGCAGAATATTCCCGTTTTCTGCGGGTTTTGCCTCGTATATGAGCGGCGCGCTTTCCTTGGCGCGGGTCCGAACCACCTGCTACAACGCCTTGGCCCAGGGGGCTCAACTTGAGAGGCGGGCGGTTTATGGCAATGAAAGCGGTCATTCTGGCGGGCGGGCGCGGCACGCGTATCGCCGAGGAATCCGACGTCCGGCCCAAGCCGATGGTCGAGATCGGCGGCAAGCCGATCCTCTGGCACATCATGAAAATCTATGGCCATCACGGCATCACCGAGTTCATCGTGTGCCTGGGCTATAAGGGCTACGTGATCAAGGAGTATTTTGCCAACTACGTGCTCCACGCCGCCGACGTGACTATTGACCTGGCGGCCAACGACATCCGCTATCACGAGACCGCGGCTGAGCCCTGGACCGTCACCTTGGTGGAGACCGGCGGTGAGACCGCGACCGGCGGCCGTATTAAGCGAATCGCGAATTATCTCAACAACGAGCCGTTCTGCCTAACCTACGGCGATGGCGTCGCCGATATCGATATCGCCGCCAGCATCGCCTTCCACCGCGAGCAGGGCGCCCGGGCAACGATGACCGCTGTGCGCCCGCCGGGCCGCTTTGGCGCCGCCGAGATCGAAGGTGGCCGGGTCAGCCGGTTTACCGAGAAGCCGCGCGGCGACGGTGGCTCGATCAATGGCGGCTTTTTCGTCTGCGAACCCAGCGTGCTCGAACTGATCGCCGGTGACGACACGGTGTGGGAGCAGGAGCCTTTGACCAGCATGGCGGCGGCGGGCGAACTCGCCGCCTACAGCCATGACGGCTTCTGGCAGCCGATGGATACGCTGCGCGAGAAAAACCAGCTCGAAGCACTGTGGGAGAGCGGCGCGGCGCCTTGGAAGGTCTGGACTTGAGACTTGCGGTTTGCCGCCCACATTAGGCGGACGTGATCGCTCAGCGGGACATTTGATGAAGCTCAACGCCGACTTCTCCGAACGCGTCGTCGTCGACACCAATGCGCAGCCCTGGGTGGCCTCGCCGTTGCCGGGGGTCGAACGCCGCATGCTCGACCGTGTCGGCGACGAAGTGGCCCGCGCCACGACTATCGTGCGCTACGCGGCCGGCAGCTACTTCTCGCCCCACACCCATAGCGGGGGCGAGGAATTCCTCGTCCTCGACGGCGTGTTTTCCGACGAGCACGGCGATTTCGGCCCCGGCATGTATCTGCGCAACCCGGTGGGTTCGAGCCACAAGCCGTTCAGCCGCGAGGGCTGCACGATCCTGGTCAAGCTGTGGCAGATGGACCCCGGCGATCAGGAATTCGTGCGTATCGATACCGCGAACGCCGCGTGGCAGCCCTGGACCATGGCCGGCGCTTCCGAACCTATGGCGGGCGTCGACGTAATCCCGCTCGCCGAGCGGGACTATGAGCGGGTCTACATGATGCGCTTGGCCCCGGGCACGGCCGTTCCGGCCCACGATCATCCCGGTGGCGAGGAGTTATATGTGCTCGACGGCGAACTGGCCGATGAAAACGGCAGTTACCCCAAGGGCACTTGGCTGCGTATGCCGGCCGGCAGCTCCCATAGCCTGACGACTGAGCAAGGCTGCACTATCTGGCTCAAGCTCGGCCACCTGGCGGGCGAGATTTCCGCGCCGACAGCGAGTACCTAAATCTAGATCACCCCCACCCAAACCCTCCCCCATCAAGGGGGAGGGCTTTTTGTTGCGGCTATTCCAACAGCATTTTCCCTTCATTGAGGGGGAGTCTATCTATTGCGTATTGCGCAGCTCTAATTCCCTCCCCCCTTGTGGGGGAGGGCTAGGGTGGGGGGTGTTGTGACGTGAGCTCTTCGAGGGTTCGGGAGATTTCCGAAACAACGCCGTCGGTGTTTTGCAAGACATCGTTGTTCCAAAACCGGAGTACGCGAAACCCTTGGTTCTCCAGCCAGTCTGTACGCTGCTGATCGTGGTCTTGCTGGGCGGGTTCGACATGCTGCCCGCCGTCTAACTCGATAACGAGCCGCGGCGTGAAACACGCGAAATCGACGATGTAGTCACCGATCGGGGCCTGACGGCGAAATCGAAAGGCGGAAACTTGCTTGTCACGAAGTCGACTCCAAAGCTTCTGTTCGGCATCGGTGAGATGTTTTCTTAGTTGTCGAGCGCGATCTGTAGCGATGACAATTACTCCGCGATGGAGGTGCGCCAATCCGTGGCGAGGTCGTCCAAGCTCATACCGTAGACCTGCTGCCAACGTTCGAGTGAACCGGCGTTACGCTGGCGCGAGACCAGCGGCGTCATCGCGTAGAGTTCGCGGAACTTTTCCAGCCCGTGGGTCTCGATGAGAAAGCCAACGAACGAGCCGGCGACGATATAGGCGCTTTGGCCATCGAAGCCGTTGAGTTGCAGCCGCTTCGGCGTCGCCAAGCGTTCGAGCGCGCCGATGTCGGCCCGTTCGGCGAGTTTGCGCGCTTCATCCGTTAACTCCTTGCCGAAATTGGGATAGGCCGGCTCGCCTTCGAGCAGGTGGTGGGCGTAGACCGCCAGCCCTTCGGCGAGAAACCGGTTGGCGTTGGGCGCCAGAACATGGACGATCTCGTGGGTAATTGCGGTGCGCTCGCGGGTCACCGCGCCAGCGCGGAACAGCATGGTCCCATGATTGCCCCGCCACGCCGGCACCAAGGCCATGGAGGGCCCGCGGCTGTCATCGACTTCGATCCTGAAGGCGCCGTCATAGGCCGGGCCCCACCAGTCGCAGACGCGCCGCAGTCCGTCGCGGAACCGTTTTTCGAAAGACCGCTCACTGCCCGTCGAAAGTGTCGGTGCGCTGATGGTTATCTCTGCGTCGGCACAGCCCGCGTGCGCCGGCGAACCGGCGGCCGAGGAAAGCAAAAAGAAGGCGGCGAATAGATGTAAGCGCATCGGGATCTTGAAAGGGCCTGTAGGGTTCAACCGCTGGTACTATTGGTTCCGCAGGAAATCCAAAAACCCTTGAAGAATAACGCTCGCGGCCATCTTGTCGATCACTTCCCCGCGGCGCTTGCGGGTCATGTCGGCTTCGTCGATCAAAACGCGCGCCACTTCGGCGGTCGACAGGCGCTCGTCCCAGAGTGCGATGGGGATATCGATCTTCTCCAATAGGTTGGCGGCGAACTGTCTTGTCGATTGGGCCCGCGGGCCTTCGCTGCCATCCATGTTTTTCGGCAGACCGAGCACCAGCCCGCCGACGTTGCGGTCGGCGATCAGCGCCATCAGCGCTTCCGCATCGGCGGTGAACTTCTTGCGCTTAAGGGTCTCGACCGGTGAGGCGACAGCGAGGCCGGAATCGGAAATCGCCAGTCCGATGGTCTTCGCGCCCAAATCGAGTCCGAGCAGGCGCGCGTTCTCCGGCAGCGCGGATTTGAGCTCGGCGGGTTCGACGATAGCCATGGCTGGAGTTTTCGCGCAGCTCGCGGGCGCTGTCCATGCTTGCCGCTGTATCTTGCCGCTGTTGAGCCGCAATGATAGCTTCCGCGCCGCCCCTCAAACCCAACCGTTTTAGAGAGCCCGATGGCGCTGGATACCGACACCGTACGGCGAATTGCGCGGCTCGCGCGCATCCACATTCCCGATGAAGACTTGGCGCCGCTGGCGGACGAGCTGTCTAACATTATCGGCTGGGTCGAGCAGCTCGCCGAAGTGGATACCGATGGCGTTGAGCCGATGACCAGCGTGGTCGAGACGACGCCGACCCAGCGCGACGATGTGGTGACCGATGGCGGTTACGCCGACAAGGTACTGGCCAACGCGCCGGATGCCGCGGACGGATTTTTCACCGTGCCCAAGGTGGTCGAATAATGGCCGCGTTGACCGAATTGACCATTGCCGGTGCGGGTGAGGCGCTGGCGGCAGGCGAAACGAGCGCCCGGGAGTTGACGCAAGCCCATTTGGACGCCATTGCCGCCGCGCGGGACCTGAACGCCTACACCGAGGAGACGCCCGATCAGGCGCTGGCCTTGGCCGAGGCCTCCGACGCACGCCGCGCCAAGGGTGAGGCGCTGGGGCCGCTCGACGGTATCCCGTTGGCGATCAAAGATCTGTTCTGCACCGAAGGCGTGTTGTCGACGGCGGGCAGCCATATCCTCGACGGCTTCAAGCCGACCTATGAATCGACCGTAACCCAAAACCTTTGGGACGCCGGGGCGGTCATGCTGGGCAAAACCAATATGGACGAGTTCGCCATGGGCTCGGCCAACGTCACCAGCTACTACGGTCCCTGCATCAATCCGTGGAAAGCCGCGTCGGGCGATGCCGCGGGCAAAGATCTGGTGCCGGGGGGCTCGTCGGGCGGTTCGGCGTCCGCGGTCGCGGCGCGCATCGCGCTCGGCGCAACCGGGACCGATACGGGCGGCTCGATCCGCCAGCCCGGCGCCTTTTGCGGGATTGTCGGGCTCAAACCGACCTACGGGCGGTGCTCGCGCTGGGGGATCATCGCGTTCGCCAGTTCGCTCGATCAGGCGGGGCCGCTCACCCGCACCGTGCGCGACGCGGCGCTGATGCTCGGTGCAATGGCGGGCTACGACCCGAAGGATTCGACCAGCGTCAATATCGCCGTGCCCGATTATGCGGCGGCGTTGACGGGCGACATCAAGGGTCTGCGCGTCGGCATACCGGCGGAGTACCGGATGGACGGCACGCCGCCCGAGATCGAAGCCTTGTGGCAGCAGGGAAGGGATTGGC
Organism: Alphaproteobacteria bacterium; assembly: GCA_965267185.1. Classification (GTDB taxonomy): domain Bacteria; phylum Pseudomonadota; class Alphaproteobacteria; order UBA6615; family UBA6615. The sequence continues at coordinate 714,016 of OZ253937.1, forward strand.
TCAAGGATGCGGGTGCGGAGATTGTCGATATTGCGCTGCCCCACACCAAATACGCCTTGCCGTGCTACTACATCGTCGCGCCTGCCGAGGCGTCGTCGAACCTGGCGCGCTATGACGGGGTACGCTACGGCCTGCGCGTCGAGGGCGAAGACCTCATCGACACCTATGAGAAGACCCGCGCGGCGGGCTTCGGGCCCGAGGTCAAGCGCCGGGTGATGATCGGCACCTACGTGCTGTCGGCGGGCTATTACGACGCCTATTATTTACAGGCGCAGAAGGTGCGCACGCGCATCGCCGAGGATTTCCGCACCGCCTGGGACGCGTGCGACGTGATCCTCACCCCAACCGCCCCGTCGGCGGCGTTCGCGATCGGCGAGAAGATGGACGATCCCATTGCCATGTACTTGAACGATATCTTCACCGTGCCGGCGTCCATGGCCGGCCTGCCGGCGATCTCGGTGCCCGCCGGGCTGTCCGCCGACGGCCTGCCGCTGGGCCTGCATTTGATCGGTCCGGCGTTCGCCGAAGAGACGGTCTTGCGCGCCGCCGATGTTCTCGAGAGCGCGGCAGGCTTCGACGCCACGCCATGACCCTCGTGCCGGACATTGCGCCGGAGGTGTTTCGCCAACGGCTGCTGGTCGAAGGACGGTTCGCTTGCGCGCTCGATGCCGATGTGGTGCGCCAACTGCTCGTCGACCTCGCCGGCGCGCTCGGCCTGCGGATCTATGGCGATCCGATCGTCCATTCGCCGGACAGCCTTATTGCGGACGGCGGCGGGCAGGCGGAAAATGCCGGTTATGACGCCTTCGTACCCCTGGTCGACAGCGGCATTACGGCCTATTTCTGGACCGGACCGAAATTCTTTTCCGTTGTGATCTACACCTGCGCCGCCTTCGACGAAGCGCGCGCCGTTGCCTTCCTCCGCGAGGCGCTGGCGGCCGAGGGCGATATGGTGCACGCTGGTTTTTGAGGACACGATGACCGACGCCACAACAACCGAAGCCACCGCCGATCATCTTTCCGGCCACATCACCACCCGCATCGGCCACAATCAGAAAAACCTGATCGAGGGCGCGACCGGGCCGTGGGAAGTCATCATTGGGCTCGAAGTGCATGCTCAGGTGACCTCGGAGGCCAAGCTATTCTCCGGCGCGCCGACCGCGTTTGGTGGCGAGCCCAACAGCCAGGTCAGCCTGGTCGACGCGGCCATGCCGGGCATGCTGCCGGTGGTCAATGGCGAGTGTTTGCGCCAGGCGGTGCGTACCGGCTTGGGGCTGGGAGCGCAGATCAATTTGCGCTCGGTGTTCGACCGCAAGAACTATTTCTATCCCGACTTGCCGCAAGGCTATCAGATCAGCCAGTTCACCCAGCCGATCGTCGGCGAGGGGCGGGTTACCGTCGACCTTGCCGAGGACGAAAGCTTCGAGGTGGGGATCGAGCGCATCCATCTCGAGCAGGATGCCGGCAAATCGATCCACGATCAGCATCCGCAAAAGACCTACATCGATTTGAACCGCTCGGGCGTCGCGCTGATGGAGATCGTCTCCAAGCCCGACATCCGCTCGGCCGACGAGGCGGCGGCCTATCTCGGCAAGCTGCGCTCCATCGTGCGCTACCTGGGCACCTGCGACGGCGACATGTCGCAAGGTTCCATGCGCGCCGACGTCAACGTGTCGGTGCGCCGGCCCGGCGAAGAACTGGGCACGCGCTGCGAGATCAAGAATGTGAACTCGCTACGCTTCGTTCGTCAGGCGGTCGACTACGAGGCGCGCCGCCAGATCGAAATCTTGGAAGACGGCGGCGAGATCGACCAGGAGACCCGGCTGTTCGACGCCAACCGGGGCGAGACCCGCTCGATGCGCTCCAAAGAAGAGGCGCACGACTACCGCTACTTCCCCGATCCCGACCTGCTGCCCGTCGTGCTCGAGCAGTCGCTGGTCGACGAATTGAAGGCGAGCCTGCCCGAGTTGCCCGACGCCAAGAAGCAGCGCTTCATCGATGATTACGGCTTGTCGCCCTACGATGCGGGCGTGCTGGTGGCCGAGCGCGAGACGGCGGAATTTTTCGAAACGGTGGTCGATCCCGATGGCGCCAAACGCGATCCTAAGCTCGCTGCGAACTGGGTCACGGCAGAACTGTTCGGCCGCTTGAACAACGCCGATCTGGAAATCACCGAGAGCCCCATCGCTGCCGCGCAGCTCGGCGGGCTGATCGACCTGATCGCCGACGATACCATCTCGGGGCGTATCGCCAAGGACGTGTTCGCCGAGATGTTCGACACCGGCAAGGACGCCGGTTCAATCGTCGAAGAGAAGGGTCTCAAGCAGATCACCGACACCGGCGCGATCGAGGCCCTGATCGACCAGCTCATCGCCGACAATCCGGAGCAGGCCGACCAGTACCGCCAGGGCAACACCAAGGTCGCCGGCTGGTTTACCGGCCAGGCGATGAAGGCGACCCAGGGCCAGGCCAACCCGCAAATGGTCAACAAAATCCTCAAAGATAAGCTGGGCGGGTAGACCAGTTTGCCGCCGGTCGGGCGTAATCGCCGGTTATTCCGTCACGGCAAGACAGCTATGCGGTGGACAGATGCCGTCACGCGACTATGTAGCGGGGAACTTTTTCCGTTGTATAGTCGGCGCAACTGACGTGGCGTCATAAACGCATAGGGAGGATTAGAATATGATTGGGGTAATTGGCGGCACCGGTAATACGGGCCGGGCAGTGGTCGCGGCATTGAAGGCCAAGGGCGCGGACTTCCGCTGTCTGGTGCGCGACACGGCGAAGGCGGCCGAAACGTTGGGCGGCGATGTGGAGCTGGTGCAGGCCGACACGGGCGATGCCGACAGCATCGAGGCCGGACTGGCCGGCTGTGACAAGCTGTTCTTGCTCACCGGTCATAGCCCGGTGATGCAAGAGCAGCAGATCAACACCATCGAGGCGGCCAAGCGCGCCGGCGTTAAACATATCGTCAAGCTATCCGGCGGCGATGCGATCGCCAAGGCCGATAGCCCGACCAAAATCGGCCAGGCTCACTACCATGTGGAAGAGGCGTTGAAGTCGAGCGGCGTTGAATGGACGATCCTGCGGCCCGGCTTGTTCATGCAGAACTTCCTGAACATGGCGGGTTCGGTCAAAGAGCAAGGCAAGATGTTCATGCCGGTACCGGCCGACGTCGAAACCGGCATGATCGATGTGCGCGACACCGGCGACGTCGCGGCGGAAGTTCTGACCGGCGACGGCCATAACGGCAAGATTTATTTCCTCGCCAGCGCCAACCGCACGCCGGCTGACGTCGCGGCCGCGCTGTCGCAGGAGCTGGGCAAGGAGGTCGCCTTTATCGAAGTCCCGATGGAGGGTGCGGTCGCGGCGATGAAAGAGCGCGGTATGCCCGATTGGCTGGTCGAACATCAGGCCGGGGTGATGGGGCTCGTGGCCTCGGGCGAGACTGCCCAGACCAGCGAGTATATCGAGCAGCTTAGCGGCCACCCGGCGCGCACGCTCGAAGAGTTCGTCCACGATTACGCGGGCGCGTTTAAGGACTGACGTTTCGGCGCCCGGCGCGCCGGCACATTCCGACACCCTCATGGTTCGACAGGCTCACCATGAGGGTGTTTGTTTTTGCAGATCCAATTCCTCATCCTGAGCTCGTCGAAGGATGAGGGCGTTGAGGAGCCGTGTCATGACCGAGATTAGCGCCACACCGCGTGCCCTAAATCATATCGGAATTACCGTGCCCGACATCGAAGCGGCGATTGCCTGGTACGGCGACGTCTTCGGCTTTCGCCTGATCATGGGGCCGCGCCGGCTTGAGGCCAACTTGGCCGCCACCGAAGAGGCCGGCCATATTCTTGGGCCGCGCTTTCGCGCCGCGCTGCAGGCCCATCTGGTGACGGGAAACGGCGTCGGCCTCGAGATGTTCCAGTTTACCGATCCACCGACCGAGGCGCCGGCGGATAATCTAGAATACTGGAAACACGGCTATTGGCATATCTGCTTTACCGACCCCGATATCGAGGGCCTGGCGGCCCGGATTGTCGCGGCAGGCGGCAAGCAACGCACGGAGGTGTGGGCTTTTATCCCCGGTACCGACCGGAAGCTGTGTTACTGCGAAGATCCGTTCGGCAACGTGATCGAACTCTTTTCGCATTCCTACGAGCAGACCTTTGCCAACTGGCCTTTGCCGGGGCAGATGGAAACCGATGCGGGGAGTGCCCCATGAAGGTTGGTTTTATCGGCCTGGGCATCATGGGTGGCGCGATGGCGCGCAACCTGGTTGCCGCGGGTCACGATGTCACGGTGTACAACCGTACCCGCGCGAAGGCCGAGGCGCTCGGTGCGGCGGGTGCGTCAGTCGCGGATGAGCCGCTTGATACTGCCACCGGCGCGGATGTGCTGATCACCGTTCTTGGCGGCGATGCGTCGGTCGCCGAAATTCTGTTCGACGGCGACGATCTGATCGCGGCGCTGCCCGACGGTGCGATTCATGTCTCAATGGAGACCATTAGCGTCGCCTACAGCGAGGAGCTCACGGAAACCCACAAAGCGCGCGGCAAGGGTTTCATCTGCGCGCCAATCATCGGCCGGGGCGATGCTGCCGAAGCAGGTGAACTCACGCTGATCGTCGGTGGCGCTTCCGATGATGTCAGGCGTTGCCAGCTGGTGTTCGAACCCATGAGCAAGCGGGTCGTTCATGTCGGCGAGGATCCGAAAGCGGCGGCGATCGTCAAACTGTCCAACAATTACCTCATCGCCGGTGCGCTGGGCGCCATGGGCGAAGCGTTCGCCGTGGTGCGCAAAGCGGGGGTCGACCCGCAAGTGTTCTACGACCTGATCACCAAAACCATGTTTTCCGCGCCGATCTACACCTACTACGGCAAAAACATCGCGACCGATGTGCACGCGCCGCCGAATTTTCGCACGCCGCTGGGGTTAAAGGACGTGACGCAGATGGTCGACAGCGCCGCGGAGTTGGGCGTGCCCATGCCGTTGGGCGAGCTGATGCAAGATCAGCTCCGCCAGACCATCGAAGCCGGCGATGAAGCGCTCGACTGGTCGGCGGTCGCCCGCGTCGCTGCCCGCGCGGCGGGGTTGCCGGTGGGCGAGAGCAGCTAGCGTTGGCGGCGCTTCCCTGCTTCAATCGGTAAAACGATAAATATCGGGGAAGTCCATGTTGAATGCAGCCGTTGTCGGGCTTGGCTGGTGGGGCAAGCAGATCGTGACTTGTCTGGCCGGCAGCGAAAAGATCAACGTCGCCCGCGCGGTCGACGTGAACCTGGAGGGCGCGCGCGATTTTGCCGCGGCCCAGGGGATCGAACTCGGCGACTCTTACGAAGATGTGCTGGCCGATCCGTCAGTAGACGCGGTGATCCTGGTGACGCCCCATCTGTTACACGAAGAGCAAGTCTTGGCAGCGGCCGCGGCGGGTAAGCAAATTTTTTGCGAGAAGCCCTTCGCGCTAAACGCCGAAGCGGCGAAGCGCATGCTGGCGGCGTGCGACGCGAAGAACATCGTCGTCGGCATCGGCCATGAGCGGCGTTTCGAACCGGCGCTGGAGGCGATGAAGTCCCATCTCGATGGCGGCGATTTCGGCACGCTGATCCATATCGAGTGCAACTGGTCGCACAACAATTTCACCAAAAATGTCGCCTCGGGCTGGCGTAAGGACTCCAAGCAGGCCCCAGGTGGCACGCTCACCGCGCTCGGGGTTCATATCACCGACTATTTTCAGTCGCTGGCGGGGCCGGTTGCGAAGCTGCGGGCGCAAACAGCGCATCGCTCCAGCCTGTTCCCGTCTGATGATGTGGTAGCCGTGCAATTCACTTTCGATAGCGGCGCCACCGGCTTCATGTGCAATATCGCGACGACGCCGTTCTACAGCCGCATCAACGTGTTCGGCGATAGGGGCTGGGGCGAAGCGCGAGAGAACTCGAACGTCGATGTGCCCGAACCAGCGACCCTCACCACCCGCTGGCTCGATGAAGAACTGACGACCCAGACCTACGCCTCGAGCAATGTGGTGAAAGCCAATCTCGAACAATGGGCCGACGCCGTTGAAGGCCGCGGCGAGTACCGCTTCACCCCGGACCAGAAGCTACATAACGTGGAGATCCTCGAAGCCATCCTGCGCTCCGCCGAAAGAGGCGAAGAAGTGACCGTACGTTAGCGCGTGACGCTGAACCGGCCATGACTCAAACTACGGCAACCGGCGGCGACTTATTTGCCGATTTACCGGACGCGTCGGCGGAAGAACGTTTCGATAGCCTGCTTGCCAAGCCGGGCGTCCGCGTTTTGCGCATCGTCTCGAGCGGGCAGGCCACGCCCGAGGGCGAATGGTACGACCAAGATGGCGACGAATGGGTCGTCGTACTGCGCGGTGCGGCCGCTGTTCTGATTGAGGGCGAAACCAAACCGCGCGAACTCGGGCCGGGAAACTACCTTCATTTGCCGGCGCACTGCCGCCACCGCGTGACGTTTACCAGCGCCGATGAACCAACCATTTGGCTCGCCGTGCACATCGAGCCGTAAACAAGAGCCTTACTTTGATCACGATGTTGGGATAAATCGCAAAAACGAATCAAAGCCCCTCTCCCATGGGGAGAGGGGTTGGGGTGAGGGGGTAAGATATGTCCGGGGTGTCCTCTAACCGTCCCTAAACCCTCACCCGGCTCGCATTCGCTCGCCACCCTCTCCCTCAGGGAGAGGGTTTTCTGATTACATTGCTAGCAGTCGGGCTAGTGGCTTTCGTTCCAGTGCACCATTGGCAGGCCGGCGACCGGTGAGGTGAAGTACGGGATGTTGGTGGCGCGCAAGCTTCCCACATAGACCGTCTTCAAGTCCGGACCACCGAAGGTGATCGAGGCGCACCAGGTAGCGATGTCGCCGCCGCATTTGAGCAACAGGTCGGCATTGACGGTACCTGCTTGGAACGCGTCGTCGAGCATCTTCACCTCTTCCGGATTGGAATCGTCGAAGATGATCTGCAAATCGCCATCGGGCTTGATGGCGAAGATGCCGTCGTTCATCACATGGGTGCCCCACAGATTGCCGTAAGCGTCGAACGCGCAGCCGTCGATGAAGCGGCCGTGGTCGCTTGGGCCGTGGATCTCCTTGGTGCCCAAGCTGCCATCGTCGGCGATCTTGTAGCGCGCGATATTGCGGCCGCAGGTCTGCACGACGTAGAGGTATTCCTCGTTGGCGTCGAGCTTGCACTCGTTGGAAAAATGCACGTCGTCGGCAACGATCCGCACGCCCTTATCCTCCTCGTAGAGGAGCACGCGGCCATCCACCAAATCCTTGCGGATGGCGCTCGGCCAATCGTGCACCATGGTCGAGATGGTGATCCAGATGCGGTTCTTGCTGTCGCGGCACACGAAGTTAACCTTGCCGATGGGCTCGCCGTCGACGCTGTCGAACATCACTGTGGTCTCGCCGGTCCGGGTCATCCGCTCCAGACAATCGGTACCGAAATTGGAGATCAAGATGTCGCCATTTTCGGCGAAGGCAAGGCCGTTGGGCAGCGTGCCTTCGACGAACTTGTGGGCGTCGTCGGTTGAGGACCCGAAGGAATCGGCGATATGCGACTGGGTGATGATCTCCTGCGACCCGTCGGGAGCGATTCTGACGACGCCGCCGCGCGCGTCGGCGGCCCAGAGGTCGCCGTTCTTTTCCGCCAGGATACATTCGGGGCGCTGCAGGCCCTCGCCGATGAACTTGAAATCTTCCTTGCTAACCGTGAAACCGTCGATCGGGTTATCAGCCATCTCTCTCGTTCCTCCCGGAAGTTTTGTTTTTGTTTGTTAGGTGATTTCGAACAGTCCCGCTGCGCCCATGCCACCGCCGACGCACATGGTGACGACGCCGTATCTGGCGCCGCGCCGTTTGCCCTCGATAAGCAGGTGTCCGGTTAACCGTGCGCCGCTCATGCCGTAGGGATGGCCGACCGAAATGGCGCCGCCATTGACGTTGAACTTCTCCGGGTCGATGCCCAGCGTGTCGCGGCAATAGACTGTTTGCGCCGCGAACGCTTCATTGAGTTCCCACAGATCGATGTCGTCGACCGTAAGCCCCGCCTTATCGAGCAGCTTAGGCACGGCGAGGACCGGGCCGATGCCCATTTCGTCGGGTTCGCAGCCGGCGACGGCGAAACCACGGAAATAGCCCATTGGTTCGAGCCCGCGCTGCTCGGCCAGATCGGCATTCATAACCACAGCCGCAGAGGCGCCGTCGGAGAGCTGGCTGGCATTGCCGGGGGTGATAAACCCGCCTTCCAGAACGGGGTCGAGGCTGGCAAGGCCTTCCTCGTTGGTGTCGGGCCGGTTGCCTTCATCCTTGTCCAGCGTCACCGGCTTTTCGCTGATCTCGCCGGTCTCCCGGTTCTTGACCAGCATCACCGAGGGCAGAGGCACGATCTCGTCGTCGAACTTGCCTGCTTGCTGCGCCGCTGCCGTGCGCATCTGGCTCGATAGCGCATACTCGTCTTGTGCCTCGCGGCTCACATCATAGCGCCGCGCGACTGTCTCCGCCGTATCGAGCATGTTCATGTAGATATCGGGCCGGTGCTCGCGCAGCCACGGGTCTTGCGCGTCGGGCTCGACCTGATGGTCGGGCGGTAGGGAGCTGATGGATTCGAGGCCGCCGGCCACGCCGATATCGATCTCGCCGACCATGATGCGCTGGGAGATCATGGCGATGGTCTGCAGGCCCGAAGAACAGAAACGGTTGACGGTGGCCGCGCTGGCGCTCACCGGCATGCCGGCGCGCATGGCGCTCACCCGCGCCACGTTCATGCCGGTCTGGCCTTGCGGAAAACCGCAGCCGACCAGAATGTCCTCGACCTCGCCGGGATCGGTGCCGGAGCGCGTCACCGCGTGCTCGATCGCATGGCCCATGAGGTCGACGCCGTGGGTGTTGTTGAACGCGCCGCGGTACGCCTTACCAATGGGCGTACGCGCGGTCGCGACGATTACGGCTTCAGCCATCGCCATCCGTCCTGTCTTGAGAAGGGGAGCGGTCTAAAACTTGACCATGTCTCCGCCCTTGAGGTCGAGGATCTCGCGCGCTTCGTCGGGCGTGGCGATATCCAGCGACAGGTCCTCGCAAATGCGGCGAATCTTCGCCACCTGCTGCGCGTTCGATTCGGCCAGCTTGCCCTTCGAAATGTAGAGCGAGTCTTCCAGACCGACGCGCACGCTGCCGCCCATCATCGCGGCCTGCGTGGTGAAGTTCATCTGATGGCGTCCCGCGGCGAGCACCGAGAATACGTAGTCTTCGCCGAACAGCCGGTCGGCCGTTGCCTTCATGTGCATCAGGTGGTCGAGCTCGGCGCCGATGCCGCCCATGATACCGAAGATGAACTGCAGGAAGATCGGCGTGCGCAGCCGGCCGGTGCGATAGAAGTAGTGGGTGTTGTAGAGATGGCCGACGTCGTAGCACTCGTGCTCGAACTTGACCTTATGCTCGTCGTGCAGCTTCGAGATGATGTAGTCGATCTGCTTGAACGTGTTGGTGAAGATGAAGTCGTCGGTCATCTGCAGATAGGGTTTTTCCCAATCGTACTTCCAATCTTCGTAGCGGTCGGCCAGGCCGAAGATGCCGAAATTCATCGAGCCCATGTTGAGCGAGGTGACTTCCGGCGAGGCCACTACGGCTGCGGCGATGCGCTCGTCGACGGTCATGCCCAGTCCGCCGCCGGTGGTGATGTTCACCACCGCGTCGGTGTTCTGCTTGATGCGCGGCAGAAACTGCATGAATACGTCGGGATCGGGGGTCGGCTTGCCGGTCTCGGGGTCGCGGGCGTGCAAATGGATGATCGAAGCGCCCGCTTCGGCGGCGCCGATCGAGGCCTCGGCGATCTCGTCGGGCGTGATCGGAATATGATCCGACATGGTCGGCGTATGGATCGCGCCGGTGATCGCGCACGAGATGATAACCTTACTTTGTTTTGCCATGAGTTTCCCCCTTGGTTCTCGACCGCCTTTGTGGGCGGCCTGATTTTTTGGGCCGAACGGCAATAACCGTCCGCTTGAATCGGGTGGCCGCCTGGTGATGACCCATTCGCGGCCGGTTCGCGCATATCGTACAGCCAAAAACGGCCGATGGCGATATGGCGGCGATTAAAATCTGCCGCCGGGACGTCGATTGCCGGCGTCCAAGCGCGTGTTTTTGAAATATGCACATGGGAGGGCGGTGGCATTTGAAATATGCAGGCGTGAAAGCGACTGCCTTTGAAATACTTCGTTAATTTCCGCCCCATAGGTTGGCGCCGAATCTAACGCAGTCGCGCCATTCGCGGAGAATATGAACCGATGACCTCAACAGCCGCCGTTGACAACACCGCAATCGAAGACTGCGCGCAAGGATGGGATGCCATCTATGCGCGCGGCGAGGATGCCAACGAAGAGCCGTGGACCAACGTCGTATCGTTCGTGAACCGCTTCGTTGTGCCGCGGGGCGGCGACCGGATCAGTTTCTTGGAACTGGGTTGCGGGTCAGGACCGAACTTGCGCTTCGCCGCACGCCTCGGGTTCGACTGCATCGGCATCGATGTGAGCGCGGTTGCGCTCGAGCTGTGCCAGAAACGCCTCGATCGCGATGGTCTCTCGGCCGATATCCGCTTATGCCCGTACGGTAAACTGCCGTTCGCCGATGGGTCGTTCGACTGCGTGATCGACCGGGCATCGCTGATGTTTGCCGACGATGCCACGCTGACGCAGACGGTGAGCGAAGTGCACCGCGTGTTAAAGCCATCGGGCTTGTTCTTCCACAATACCGTGGCCGACGTCGCTGCCGCCAATTTGGTCGCCTTGCCGCGCAGCGATGCGGAGGCTGGCACGACCGACACCGCAACCTATGAGAAGTATCCCGATTTTCGCCTGTCGTCGGCGCAGGACTTGTACGACCGCTTCGGCCCCCAATGGAACGTGCGCGAGCTCAAGCGTATCGATCGCACGACCTTTGCGCCGGCGCTGGATATCGCCGCCGAATGGGAATTGGTGGCGGAAAAAGCCTGAGCCGTACCTCCGCCGGCGTTCCGAGCCGTAATCGGACTTTCTAATTTTCTAACCGCGTTTCACGTCTTCCAGCGCCACTCGCCGGGCGGCCGGTCGCGTTCGCCGGTCCTCATTCGACAGGTCATGGCGTTCGGCCTACTATGATTTGCAGCACCCGAATACCCTCTGCCAGGCCGCGTGATGGGGTAAGTTAGTTGCGGCGGGACGAATGGAAGGTCTGCAATGACTGCGACGTTATTTACCGGCGTACGCGTCATCGACGGCACCGGCGATGCGCCTTTCGATGGCGAAGTTCTCGTGAAAGGCAACCGCATCGCTACCGTCGCGCGAGCGCCTGAGGCAATCGAAGCGGGCGATGCCACCGTGGTTGACGGCGGCGGCGCGACGCTGATGCCGGGGCTCACCGACGCCCATACGCATATGAGTTTCCTGAACGCGGAGCGTTTAGAAGATCTCACGACCCTGTCGGCGGAAGCCCATGTATTGGAGACCGTGAAAGTAGCGCGGCTTTTGCTCGATCACGGCTACACCTCGGCGTTCAGCGGTAGTTCGGCGCGCGATCACACCGATATCGCAATCCGCGATGCGATCGACGCGGGCGATATCCCAGGGCCGCGGTTGCTCGCGGCAACCCGGCAACTCACCGTGACCGGCGGTTTCGGCGACTTAGGCCGCGACGGCACGTTTGCGTCGGCTGTTCTCAATGGCCCCGATGCCTTCCGCGATGCCTGCCGCCAGGCGGCGCGCGATGGCGTCGATATTTTTAAAATCGTGCCCTCAGCGCCAGGGTCCGGGCCCGACCCGCTGGCCGAAGATACCGCGATGACCGACGAGGAGGTCGCCGCGGTGTGCGAAGTGGCGCGCCAGCGTAACCGCCGGGTGGCGGCCCACGCGCGCAGTGCCGGCGCGGTCAAGATGTGTGTGCGCAACGGGGTCGACATGGTCTACCACGCCACGCTTGCCGACGCCGAGGCCAAGGACATGCTCGAAGCGGCGAAGGACAGGGTGTTCGTCGCCCCGGCGATGGGCTTGCCCTATGCGCGGCTGCGCGACGCGGAATCCTTCGGCGTGGCGACCAGCGACTATGTTCGCGCCCGTGCGGAGAAGGAGATCGAGACCGTTAGCGCCACCATGGCTGAGCTGCACGGCCGGGGCGTGCGTGTATTGCCGGGTGGCGATTACGGATTTAAATGGAACCCCCATGGCAGAAACGCACGCGATCTTGCTATGTTTGTTGAGTGTTTTGGCTTTTCACAACTGGAAGCGATCCGCGCGGCGACGCAGTTGGGCGGTGAGTTGATGACGGCCGGTCTGGGACCCGGTCATGAGCTAGGCCAAGTGCAGGAGGGCTACTTGGCCGATCTATTGCTGGTCGACGGCGACCCGTCGCAGGAGATCGAGATTCTGCAGGACCGCGACCGTTTCCTGGCGATCATGAAAGACGGTGTTTTCCATAAAGCGCCGCCGGCCGAGCCCCTGGCGCGGCGTCAGGCGGCGGAATAGCACGACGATTACATCCACGACGCGGCGGTTTAACGCCGTGCACACAAGGGAACCGAGAGAATGAAACTGGTGACTTTCACGAACGGCCCAACTGATAGCGATGGGCCGCGGGTTGGCGCGTTGAACGACGACGAGACCCGCGTGGTCGATCTCGCGGCGGCCGACAATCAGCCCTATTTCGCCACCATGCTCGACGTAATCGAAGCGGGCGATACGGCGGTCGGCCGGGCCAAGGATATCGTCGCGAGCGCGAACGGCAGCGCGTCGATTGCGCTGGCCGATGTGACCCTGAAGACGCCGGTCTTGGTGCCGCCGCAGATACGCGATTTTCTGTGCTTCGAAGAACATCTCAACAACGCCTTCGCCATGCTGCGCAAAAAGAAGGCCGAGGCCGAGCCGGACCCGGAGGAAGCGCTCATCCGGTTCGAGAAGGAAGGCGCGTTCGCGCCGCCGCAGATCTGGTACGAACAGCCGCTCTACTACAAGCCCAGCCGCTTCGGTGTGATCGGCACCGATGAAGACGTGATCTGGCCGTTTTTCTCCGAACTGCTCGATTACGAGATGGAGTTTGGCGCCTGGCTCGGTAAATCGGGCAAGGATGTGACGCCCGAGGAGGCCAAAGATTTAATCTTCGGCTATTCGATCTTCAACGATATCAGCGCCCGCGATACGCAGGCCCGCGAGATGCCTGCTGGCTTCGGCCCTGGTAAGGGCAAGGACTTTGAAACAGGGCAGGTGATCGGCCCGTGCATCGTCACCGCCGATGCCTTCGATCCTTATGCGGCTGAGATGATCGTGCGCGTCAATGGCGAGGAACGCTCGCGCGGCAAATCCAGCACCATGTACTGGAAGTTCGAGGACTGCATCGCTCACACGTCGCGCGCCGAGACCGTCTATCCGGGCGAGTTCTTCTGCTCCGGTACGGTCGGCTTAGGGTGCGGGCTCGAGCACGATATCTATCTCGAGCCAAACGATGTGGTCGAGCTGGAGGTCACCGGCATTGGCGTACTGCGCAACCGCATCGTGCGACCGAGCTAGGATTTTGGGGCGCGGTCTTTGGTCGCGCCTGAAAAAACGGACTCTACGCAGCGTATTTCTTAGTATGTGAGATCAACAAGAATCTGGTGTGAAACAATAATACCGCCAAGCGGGGGAAACGATGGAAGAAATCTTTATCCAGACCGAAGAACAACGGGCCATTCTTGAATCGGTGCGCCGGTTCGTGGAGGAAGAAGTCACGCCGCGCTCAGCGGAACTCGATGCAGCGGCGGATGCCGACCCGACGGCGGGGTATTCGACCGACATCGTCAAAGCCGCCGACGCGATGGGGTTGCGCACCATGACCCTGTCGGAAGAGCTCGGCGGCATGGGTGTCGATTCCTTGACGACGGCGATGGTGGTCGAGGAGTTGGGGCGCGGCGACTTGGGTATCTCGGTTGTTTTCGCCCAGACCCTGAAAATCGCTGCGATCATGGAGAAGGCGTTCAACGACGACCAGAAGCAGCGGTTTTTGGCGCCGTTCGTGGACGATCCCCTGGCGATCCTCAGCATCTGTATCACCGAACCGGAAAACGCTTCGAACTACATCATTCCTTACGAGACAACGCTGAATACGAAGGCGGAAAAGACCGATGGCGGCTGGACCATCAACGGCATGAAGCACTTCATTTCCAACAGCAACCAGTCGCGCTTCTTCCTGGTGTTCGCGCAGACCGACTCCTCGGTGTCGATGCGCGACGGGGTGTCGTGCTTCGCGCTGGAGCGTGGCCATCCCGGGTTCACCGTGGGGCGGGTGCACGAAAAAATGGGCGAAAAGCTCGCCAACAATTCCGAGCTGTTTTTCGAGGATTGCTTCGTTCCCGACGAGCATCTCGTCGGCGAGGCCAATATGGGCTTCCGGACCCTCGGCCAGTTCTTCCCTTCGAGTAACTCGTATGCCGCGGCGAGTATCCTCGGTGTTGCGGTGGCCTGCTACGAGAAGGCGTTGGATTGGGCGCAGACGCGTATCCAGGGCGGCAAGCCGCTGATCGAGCATGACGGTATCCGTGCGCAACTCGCCGAGATGAAGATGCTGCTCGATGCCTCGCGCTCGTATATCCACCGCGCCGCTTATCTGGCCGATCACCAGGAACATGGCTGGGATTTGACCTTGGGTGCTTTGCCCAAGGTGATGGCCTCGCAGGCGGCGTGGAAGATCGCTACTTGGACGCTGGAGATCCATGGCGGCCACGGTTACATGAAGGAGTCCGGTGTGCCGAAGTTGATCCGCGACGCTGCGGCGTTCCTGCACTCCGACGGCGTCAACCGGACGCTGTTGCTCCGGGCGGCCAACTTCATGGAGTGGTAGCCCGCCCTGGGAGATATCCGCCAAAAAACAGACCGGCTGCTGAAAGCCGGCAGGGGGCACGATGGACGAAATCTTTATTCAGACTGAGGAGCAGCGGGCGATACTCGATTCGGTGCGCCGGTTCGTCGACGAAGAGGTGACGCCGCGCGCTGCCGAACTCGATGCCAATCCCGATCCCGAGGATAGCTTTTCTTGGGAAATCGTCGAAGCGGCCGACAGGATGGGCCTGCGCACCATGACCCTGACCGAAGAGTATGGCGGCATGGATACCGACATGCTGACGACGGCGATGGTGATCGAGGAACTGGGCCGCGGCGATCTTGGCACGTCGGTTGTCTTCGCCCAGACCCTCAAGATCGCCAAGTTCATGGAGCGGGTCCTCAACGACGATCAGAAGGCGCGGTCGCTGGCGCTGTTCAAGGACGACCCGCGCGCCATCCTCAGTATTTGCAGCACCGAGCCGGATAACGGCTCGAACGGTATTTTGTATTACCCGACGCCCTACAACACCAAGGCGGTGAAGACCGACGGCGGCTGGATCGCCAACGGCATGAAGCACTTCATCTCCAACTCCAACCGTTCGCGCTTCTTCATGGTATTCATGCAGACCGATCCGGAGAAGACGCTGGTCGATGGCGCCACCTGCTTCTTGTTAGAGCGCGGCCATCCCGGTTTCACCGTGGGCCGGGTGCACGACAAGCTGGGCGAGCGGCTGGCCAACAACTCGGAGCTGTTCTTCACCGATTGCTTCATTCCCGACGAGAACGTGGTCGGCGAACCGCATCAGGGAGCGGCTGTTAAGCGGGTGTTCGGTCCGTCGAGCAACATCTATGCCGGCGCCAGTATCCTCGGCGTTGCCGTTGCCTGCTACGAAAAGGCGCTCGACTGGGCGCAGACGCGCATCCAGGGCGGCAAGCCGTTGATCGAGCATGACGGCATCCGTGCTCAGCTCGCTGAGATGCGGATGCTGATCGATACCTCGCGCTCCTACATCCACCGCGCTGCCTGGCTGGGCGACCATCAGGACCAGGGCTGGGAGCCAAGCTATAGCTCGCTGCCCAAGGCGATGGCGTCGCAAGCGGCCTGGCAGATCGCCACCTGGATGTTGGAGATCCATGGCGGCCACGGCTACATGAAAGAATCCGGCGTGCCGAAACTGATGCGCGACGCAGCGGCGTTTCTGCATTCCGACGGCGTCAACCGGACATTGTTCTTGCGGGCGGCCAACATGATGTGGAGTTAGCGGCGGACCGGCCGGGGCTTTTCGCATCGACAGGGCTAACTGCGGCGTTAAACTAACTTCCTAACAAGAAAGTTCGGAGGAGGACGCGATTATGGCGAAATGGCAATTCACCAAAGGCCTGCACGATATCGGCAACGGTCTGTATGCCTATTTGCTGCCCGATGGTAGCTGGGGCTGGTCGAACGCCGGGCTGATCGTCGACGGCGGGGAAACCCTGCTCGTCGATACGCTGTTCACGGTTCCTCTCACTCAGGACATGCTCGACATCATGAGCGATGCCGAGCCGGCGGCGAAGACCATCGGCAAGGTGGTCAATACCCACGCCAACGCCGACCACATCTGGGGCAATCAACTGGTCAAGGATTCGGAGATCATTGCCTCGACCGGCTGCGCCGAAGAGTTCGACCACTTCAAGCCGGAGCAGATTCTGGCGATGATGGCGGACGCCAAGGCGCTGGGCGTGCTTGGCGAGTTCATGGAGTACTGCTTCACGCCCTTCGACTTTTCCGGCATCGAGCTAACCCCGCCGACCACCACGTTCGACAAGGAAATGACCGTCCAGGTCGGCGACAAGACGGTCGAACTCTACAATGTCGGCCCGGCGCATACGCGCGGCGACGTGCTGGCCTATGTGCCCGGCGACAAGGTGATCTTCACCGGCGACATCATCTTCAACGAAGGCCATCCGGTGATTTGGGACGGCCCGATTGCCAACTGGCAAAAAGCCTGCGAGCGCATTCTGTCGCTCGATGTCGATGTGGTCGTGCCCGGCCACGGCCCGGTCACCGACAAAGCCTATGTGCGCAAGTTCAAAGGCTATCTCGACTATATCGAGGCGGAGAGCCGCAAAGGTTTCGACGCCGGCCTGTCGGAATGGGACACCGCGTGCGAAATCTCGCTCGCTGATTATGACACTTGGCTCGACGCCGAACGGTTGATTGGCAACGTTCACGCGCTCTACCGTGAATTCCGCGATGAGGGCGAGGAGCCTGAAATCATGCCGGTATTCGAGGAAATGGCCCGGTTCCACAAAGAGGTCATTTTACCGCGCCAGCAAGGGTGACGGTATGAACCTGGGTATTTTGTTAACCCGCGCCGCGCGCTCGTTTCCCGAACGCGTGGCGATTGCCCATGGCGCGTCGGCCTACTGCACCTATGGCGAGCTGGCGCAGCGCGCCTCGGCGCTCGCCGGATCGATACGCGGCCGGCTTGGTTTGGCCACCGACGACCGGGTCGGCCTGTTCATGACCAATTGTCCGCAATATCTCGAAGCGTTCCACGGCGCGCTGCATGCCGGCATGACGACGTTGCCGATCAATAACAAGCTGCACGAAAAGGAGCTCGCTTACATTCTGGACGATGCGGGCGCCAGCGCGGTGTTTGTGACGCCTGACGTGGCCGAGAAAACGGCAACCGCGATTGCCGATACGGGCCGCGATATCAAAATGATCGTGGTCGGCGAAGCCGAGTATGGCGGTCTGCTCGAGGGCGATCCGATCGATATCGTGCATCGGGCGGCCGACGATCTGGCCTGGCTGTTCTACACCAGTGGCACCACCGGTCAGCCCAAAGGCGCGATGCTGACCCACCGCAATCTGTGGGACGGCACCTTGAATTACTTTGTCGACATCGACCGGGTGTCGGCCAACGGCAGCGCCATCCACGCCGCGCCCATGTCGCATGGATCGGGCTTCTACGGGTTGCCCCATCTGGCGCCGGGCGCGAAACAAGTGGTGCCGGAATCGGGCGGCTTCGATCCGGCGGAAATCTACGAGCTAATTGATGCGCACAGCGAAGTTTCCATGTTCGCCGCGCCGACCATGGTCAAGCGCTTCGTTGAGCACAATGGCGGCGGCGATGCGGCGAACCTGCGCACCATCACCTATGGCGGCGGTCCCATGTACGTCGCCGACTGTAAGCGCGCGTTGGACCGGCTCGGCCCCAAGCTGGTGCAGATTTACGGTCAAGGTGAAAGCCCGATGACCATTACCGTGCTGCCGCGCGAAGACCATATGGCAACCGATCACCCGCGCTACGAAGAGCGGCTGGCGTCGGTGGGGTACGCCCAGAGCGTCGTCGAAGTGCGGGTGGTCGATGGCGACGATAACAAACTGCCGGCTGGCGAAGTCGGCGAGATTCTGGTGCGTGGCGACGTGGTGATGAAAGGCTATTGGGAGCGGCCCGACGTAACCGCCGAGGCGCTACGCGGCGGCTGGCTGCACACCGGCGACATGGGCGCGTTCGACGAGGACGGCTATCTCACCCTGAAAGATCGATCAAAAGACATGATCATCAGCGGTGGCTCCAACATTTATCCGCGCGAAATTGAGGAAGTGCTGCTGCGCCACCCGGCGGTGAGCGAGTGCGCCGTGGTCGGGCGGCCCCACGAGGAATGGGGTGAGGAGGTGGTTGCCTTCGTCGCACCGGTCGAGGGCGAGGAGGTCGATACCGCCGAGCTCGACCAGCTATGCCTCGACAATATCGCCCGGTTCAAGCGGCCCAAGGATTACCGTATCGCGCCGGCCCTGCCGAAAAACAACTACGGCAAGATCGTCAAACGCGAGCTGCGCAACTGGCTCGAAAGCGAGGCCGATGGCTGATCGCCTGAAAGACAAGGTCGCGATTGTCACTGGCGCCGGGGCCATCGGCGAGGGCTGGGGCAACGGCAAGGCGACGGCGGTCTTGTTCGCCCGCGAAGGTGCGCATGTGGTCTGCGCCGACATCAATCCGGCGGCGGCGGAAGAGACGGCCAAAATCATCGAAGGCGAGGGGGGCAACGCGATTGTGGTAGCGACCGACGTTACCGATAGCGATCAAGTGCGCGCGATGGTCGATGCGGCCGTGAGCACCTTTGGCCGGCTCGACATTCTGCACAACAATGTGGGCATCGCCGAAGTCGGTGGCCCGGTCGAGGCCAGTGAGGAAAGCTGGGACCGGGTCCATGACGTCAATCTCAAGAGCGCCTTCCTCACCTGCAAATACGCCATCCCACAGATGCAGGCCCAAGGGGAGGGAGCGATCGTCAACGTGTCGTCGATCTCCGGCGAGCGCTGGCTGGGTGTGCCTTACATTTCCTATTCGACGACCAAGGCGGCGATGACCCACATGACCCGCGTCATCGCGCGCCAATACGCGCCGGAAAATATCCGCTGCAACGCCGTGCTGCCGGGCCTGATGCAAACGCCGATGGTGTCCCATTCGCTGCAAGGCGCCTATGGTGACAAGGATATCGACGAGCTCTGGGCGAAGCGCGAGGCGCAGGTGCCGCTCAACCGCGTCGGCGATGCGTGGGACGTGGCTCATGCCGCGTTGTACCTCGCATCGGATGAGGCGCGTTACGTCACCGGGGCCGCGTTGGTGGTCGATGGCGGTTTGACGCTAGGCGCAGGGTAGGGAGGACAGCAATGCCATCACCGGTCGATCCTGGTCTACAGGCGGTCTTCGATGAATTGAAAGCGGCAGGGGCGGCGCTGCCCGATCCCGCCGATGTGGGTGTGGAAGAAGCGCGCGCGGCGCGGGAGCGCTACTACGCCTATCTGAACCAGCCGGACGGCGAGATCGCCATGGATTCGGTCGAGGACGTGTCATTCGAAGGGCCCCATGGCCCCATCACGCTGCGCCTCTACTTCCCAAGCGACGAGCGGCCGGCGCCGGTGACTGTGTTCATCCATGGCGGCGGCTGGTGGACCGGCAACGTTGCTGCCTACGATCAGATCTGCCGCCGCTTGGCGATGGAAACCGGCTGCGCCGTCGCCAGCCTCGAATATCGTCTCTGGCCCGAGTTCCGTTTCCCCGTGCCGGTCGACGAAACCATGGCGGCGGCTAACTGGGTGTTAAACGAGGGCGCCGCCCGTGGGCTCGATCCCACGCGCATCGCCTTTGCCGGCGATTCCGCCGGGGCGACATTGGCACTCTATGCCGGTACCGAGTTGAAGACCACCGGCGCGGTCAAGGCGCTGGCGCTGGTCTACGGCGTCTACTGGGTCGATGTCGATACGCCAGCCTGGCGCGAGATCGGCGACGGCACCTACGGCCTCACCGTGCAGCAGATGCAGTGGATTTGGGACGGGTATCTGGGCGGACAAAACGTCGATCTGCAGGACCCGAGGCTCGCGCCGCTTTATGCCGACTTGTCCGGTTTGCCGCCCACCTGGGTGATGGTCGGTGACCTCGACCCGCTCATCGACGACAACCGCGAATTGGTTCAACGGCTCGATGCGGCGGGTGTGCCCCATACCTTCAAGATCGAAGAGGGCGTCACCCATTTCGTGTGGATGTGGCAACGCCTGTACGAACGATCCCGCGCCTCCATCGCGGAGGGTGGCGCGTTTCTTAAGCAGCAGTTGCGGGATTAGCACTGCCGCGCGGCCGGACGAATTTTTGTTCGGCCATGGGGGTTCCCCACTGATCGCCGACATACTCTTCGGTCAGAACGAAACCGTTGCGCTCGTAGAGATGCCGTGCGGCGTCTAGTCCTTCGATGGTCCAGAGATGGGTTTCGGTGAAACCGCGTTCGTCGCAAAATGCAAGCGCGTGATCGATCAGCTGACGACCGACGCCGGTTCCACGAGCGACACCGTCGACAATGAACCAGCGCAGATGAGCGCGGTTCCCGTCCAAATCCTCGCCGTCGATGGCGATGCTGCCAACGATCCGGCCGTCGAGATAGGCGCCCCAAATGGCGTTGTCCGGCCTATCGAGCCGCGTTGAAAACTCCGCCAGGCCGCCGGCGACCTTGGCTTCGAACGCGGTGCCGAGCGCTGTCCGGCCCCCATAGTAGGCGGCGTGCATCGCGACGACACGGCCGATGAGGCCGGGCACGCATCCATCTTTAATAATGGCACGCTTGCGGCGACGTCCGGTCTCGCTCGTTTGACGGCTCGCCCGCAGCGCCGCTGCATAGTCTTGCAGACCCGCCGTGATCGTGCGCCGCGATTTGTCGGTTAGGGGCGCAATCGCGGCTGAGACCTGCTCTTCGGCAAACGCGTTGATCGCCGCCAGGGTCGTTTCGCCTTTGTGCGAGAGGCGCAAATGCTTCGCGCGCGCGTCTTCGTCTGAACGCAATTCCTGTACAAGTCCAGCATCGATAAGCGACCTCACCAGCCGGCTAACGGTAGATTTTTCGAGTAACAGCCGGTCGCAAAGGTCTTTAGAAGTCAGTTGATTAGATGATCCAATCTCAATGATCGCATGAACACCAGAGGCCGATAGATTGGTGCCCGCGAGGGTGCGGCCCATAAATCCCAACTCGCGCACGAGGTTGCGCGACGCAGCGCGTATGTTGGGGATCATGTTTGTGGTCAGCTGTTCCAAAAGGTCCTCCGACATAGTTGTATAATACAACTATGTCGGAGGACGCAAACCCGGTCGCAAGGCTGTTTCGGAGCCACCATCCAAGCCATCGGTCCTTCCAACGATCAAACGTGCACGGGCCGATTGTCTTCAACTCGAAAGCGCCGTAATTTTTACATATCAAAAATGAGGCGCAATTGGCCGCGGCGACAAAGAGACAAACTTATCAAAGCAAATCGCTGGAAAAGGGCATTGCGATACTCAATTGTCTCGGCGATAGCGACGGACCCTTGCCTTTGATGGAACTGTGTCGGCAAACCGGCCTCGACACAGGTACTGCCTACCGTTACCTCGCAGTTCTGACACGCCACCACTACGTGCTCAAGGATCCGGTCACGCGGGAATATTCCCTGAGCTATGGCCTTTTCCGGCTTGCTCACCGCCCGTTCGCGTTAAACACTGTTGCCCGGCATGCCCACCGGTTCCTCGCCGAACTCAGCGGTATAACCGGATTGCCGGCATCGATCGGCGCGCTCGAAGGCCGGCAGGTTGTGGTGCTTAGTGTTGTTGGAGCTGCGGAAGAAAGATTGGATAGTCTCGACGTCACCGACGATGCGCACTGCAGTGCGATCGGGAAAATGCTGCTGGCATACCGCGGTGCGGACTACGTCGCGCGCCTCTACCCGAATGTGCCGCTGCGGCGGCATACGGAAGAAACCATTGTGTCGCTAAACGCCCTGCGTACCGAGCTCAGGCAGGCGGCGGAAAATGGTTACGCTGTCGAACGTGGTGAACGTATGCCCAACTTGTGGGCGGTGGCCGGTGCAGTCGTCAACCCGGCTGGCGAAGCAAACGTCGCGATTGCTGTCGCCGGGCCCGCAAAGCAGTTTTCGGGCAAACTCGAAGCCCAGCGGGGAGCTCAGGTTGCCCAAACAGCCCGGCAAATAGCGGGCTACATCGTTAGCGCGCCTGACGTTTTCAACACCTGAAAACTAAGACCCTTTCTCCTATACACTTTTCGGCAAGTGCCATATTTGCGGGTGGTATCTATCGACCTAGGAGAGGGCTATGGAAACGTTAGATTTCACCCCTGAGGATATGGAAAAGCGCATCGCGCGCCTCGGCGACCTGACGCCGAACAAGGCCGAGTTCGCCGAACGCGGCGGCGTACCGCAAGAAGCCTACGAGTTTGTTGCCGCTAAAGACATTTTCCTTCTCATGGCCAAGCCGAAGCCGGCGGAAAAGCAGAACAGCAAGCCGGCGGTCGAAGGTCCTGACGGCGCTTCGGTTTACGTTGTCGGCACGCCGCCGGGCGACGGGCCGGCTCTGCACGCCCATATGACGACCTACGAGACCTTTATGCCGCTCACGGGACGTTACCGGTTCGACTATGGCCGCGATGGCAAGCACAATGTGGTGCTCAACCCGTTTGAGCTGATCTCGGTGCCGCCGGGAGTCATCCGCCGGTTCGAGAATGTCGAGGACTACGAGAGCCGCATGCTGGTGATCATCCAGGGCGAGGACGAAAACGCCCTGAACGACATCATCATGCCACCATCAGTCGGCGAGGAGATCGCCGAGCGGTGGGGGCCGGAGACCACGGCGAAGATCGAAGAGATGGGCATGCTGTTCAACGCCGACGCGTAATTAACGGCCGCCGCTACTCTTTCGCCATCACCGCTTTCAGGTTCTCGTAGGAATCGAAGTAGGGCGTGGGATTGCGCAACTCGGTGATCTCGGCCCATTGCGCGCCGAGTTCTTCCGGCGTCACCGCCGCGTGCGGGTCGCATTTGATACCCGTGCTTTCGACGATATGGATTTTCGAATAGTAGCCCGCGGTGGCGGCGATGACATTGCCACCGTCCGTGCAGTCCTCGCTCACCAGATAGGTGGCCATGGCGGACACCGCTTCCGGGGTTACGAGCTCGGGATCGTATTCGTTGAAGATGCCTGAAGGTTCGGCGATGCGCGTCGCCGCGAGCGGCGCGATGGCGTTGACCGTGATATTGTTGCGCGAGCTTTCGATATTGAGCACGTTCATCAGGCCGACGATCCCCATCTTCGCCGCGCCGTAGTTGGTCTGCCCGAAGGTGCCGTACAGGCCGCCGCTCGACGTCGTCATCAGGATGCGGCCATAGTCCTTCTCGCGCATGATCGGGTAGGCGGCGTGGCTGACATAGACCGAGCCCATCAAGTGCACCTGAATGACGAACTCGTAATCGTCCAGGTCCATCTTGTGAAACGACTTGTCGCGCACGATGCCCGCATTGTTAATCAGGATATCGACGGTGCCGAAGGCATCGACGGCGGTCTTCACGATGTTCGCCGCGCCGGTGCGGTCGGCGACACTATCGTAGTTGGCGACCGCTTCGCCGCCGGCTTGCTTGATTTCGTCGACGACCGCGTCAGCCGGCGATTGTGAACCGCCGCTGCCGTCGACGGCGCCGCCCAGATCGTTGACCACCACTTTGGCGCCGCGTGCCGCCAGCGCCAGCGCGTGGCTGCGGCCCAACCCATGCCCGGCGCCGGTGACGATGGCAACCCGGTTATCGAAACGTATGGCCATGATATTCCCCCTGTCGTTCCCCTCGCGGCCGGTTTCTCCAGTTCGCCGCGTTGTGGCGGGACCTTTCCCGGTTCGCCCATATCAGTCAACCGGCATGCATAACTGGTGTGCCGGAAGATCACCGAATTGCGCGTGGATTTTCTGTGTCTCACACGTTAGCTTGCCGCGCCCGATTCAGCGCCTAGCGGCGGCGATACCGGTTGGGCCAAGAATTATCGGCATTTCAGGGGGTGGGACGGAATGGCTGAGTTGGACTGGGTACAATATTGGTTCATGTTTCCGGTGGCGATGGGCGTGGCAACGACGGCCATGCTGAGCGGCATCGGCGGCGCCGCGCTGTTCATCCCGATTTTTGTGATCATTTTCCCGATGCTCGGGCCGGAATACCCGCTGACGACGGCGGCGGCCATCGGTTCAGCCTTGATGACCGAAGTGTTTGGCTTTTCCTCCGGTTTTGTAGGCTATTACCGGAAAAAGCTGATCGACTTTCGAAGTGCGGTTCCGTTCTTAATCGTGTCGGTGCCGATCGCCATTGTCGGCGCGATCCTATTGGCGACATTGAGTGAGCAGGAAGTATTTCTCAAAGGCGCCTATGCGTTGCTGATGCTGCTGCTCTGCCCGATTATTCTGCGCCATACGCCGCCGGAAGACATTGCCGCGGCGCAATCGGCGGGCGCTGCCGCCGTTGATGACGGCCGCGAGATACGCAGCATCACCGGCCGCGACGGGCAGACCTACACGTTTCGCAAGCCCCGTCTCGGCGTGTTCGGCGCCGGTGCGACGGGGGTTGGCGGCTTTTTGACGGGTCTGCTGGGGGTTGGCATCGGCGAAGTGATTATTTCGCAGCTTGTAAAGCGCAACCGCGTACCGGTCGCCGTCGCTGCCGCAACCTCGGTGTTCACCGTTATCGTCACCATCGCGTCGGCGTCATTTACTCAAGTTACGGCGCTGATCGCCGCGGGCGGCATAAACGCGATTCCGTGGAACTTGGTGGTCTACACGGTACCGGCGGTCATCATTGGCGGCCAGATCGGCCCGCGTCTGCAAGGCACCATCCCGCAGCGCACGATGGAGAAAGCTATCGCCATCCTATTTGGCATTATCGGGCTTGCTATGGCATTTATCGTCTTGCGCCAACTCGGCGTGCTTTAAACCCCATGCGCAGCGCGCAGGAACCGCACTATGTCACTGGGTCTGTCAGAAAGCCGAAATCGCCGCCGACGCCATGGGCGAATGCTTCTGTTGCTGCTGCGTTGGCTGTTTGTTGCCGCCGTGGCCGTCGCGGCAGGTTACTACGCTTATGATTTCGGTTCCGAGTTGGCGCGCCAGGAAGTCCGCGTCCTGGAAGGGCGGCTGGTTCAAGCCGATGCGGAGAACAGCCAACAGCGCACTGACATTGAGGGTTTAGAAGCGGCGTTACGCGAGGAGCGTGGCTTGGTTGCCCAATGGCGCGACCGCTACGAGGCGGAAGTACCGTCGACCGACGACGCCGCTCTGCTGGAAATTATCAAGCAACGGATTGACGATGGCGTATCGCGCGAGCGGTTGGCCGCGGTCATCGCGCTGGCGCAAGATCAGGACGATTGCGAACCGCTCCCCGGAACGCGCCGGTTCGTGGTGCAAAATCCGGTCTATTCGGGCGCCAATGACGTGGTGTCGTTTGCCGAAAACGCGATCATTGTCACCGCGACAGGGGAGTCGTCGCTGAATAGCATCGGCCAGCCGGAGGCCTGGTTCGATCCGGCCAAGCCGGTCACCGTCTACTTCACCCGGCCCGGCGGCGACACAACGTCGACGACCGGCGTCTTGCCGCTGCATCACGCGGTTGTCGTCGATGACCGCGAGTTCCGCTTCAGTGTTGTGGCCGGGAGCCGGTCTTTCGCCGACATCACCGGTCATCGTTGCGCTTATCCCTAGAGAGTCCGGGATATATCGGGACGGCTACCCGATCACCGTTGGTGTCAAAAGTTCAATTTAACGTGTAAAACGCGCAAAACGAGGCTGTCATCGCGTACCTTCCCCGCCCGAGCAGGGCCAGAACCAGCAACCGGGATTCTCAGAAAAGTACCGGTTTACTGCGGTTTGGCGTCTTGCCGGGCGCGATCTTGAAACGGGTTTGAGAAACGACTAAATCGGGGGCGAATTCGCGATCGGTCACTGATTTTGGCGGCAGACCGTGCCGCTTGGGCACGACGGCGAGAGAAATGCAGAAGTGAATGAGGGAGCGGGTTAATCGTGGACAAATTGCTGGAAATTGACCGCTTGACCAAGCGGTTCGGTCCAATCACCGCTGTAGACGACATTTCATTTTCGGTCGACCGCGGTGAGGTCCTTGGTTTTCTGGGGCCGAACGGCGCGGGAAAATCAACCACCATGAAGATGGCGACGGGCTACCTGTCGCCGACGTCGGGCAACATCACCGTTTGCGGCAACGACATACGCCTTCATCCGATCGAGACGAAGCGGCGTATCGGCTACTTACCGGAAGGCGCGCCGCTGTACGGCGATATGACCCCCAACAGCTTGCTGAATTTCGTTTGCGATATTCGCAAACTGCCGCGTGACCAGCGGCGCAAAGGATTGGAAGAGGCGATCGAAAGCCTGCATTTACAGCGTGTGTTGCACCAACCCATCGAAACGCTATCGAAGGGATACAAACGGCGGGTCGGCCTGGCGCAGGCGATTGTCCATGATCCCGACGTACTCGTCCTCGACGAACCGACCGACGGTCTCGATCCCAACCAAAAGCACGAGGTGAGGGACCTCCTGGCCCGCATGTCGAGCAGCAAGGCGATCATCATCTCGACCCATATTCTCGAAGAGGTCGATGCGGTGTGCAGCCGCGCGATTATCATCGCGCAGGGGCGCATCGTCGCCGACCAAATGCCGTCGCGGCTCGAGGAGAAATCGCGGTTCCACAACGCGGTCGGTATTCGTATCGCCAGCGAAGGGGCCGAGCTCTGCGAATCGATCCTTAAGGGCCTCGCCGAGGTCGGCGCGGTCGAGCGGACGGTTCAGCCAACCGGATTGAGCGAGCTCGTGGCGTTTCCGGCCAATGGCGGCGACATCATCGGGCCGGTGCGCGCGGCGATCGATAGCAACAATCTGAACGTCTCGGAAATGTTCGTGGAGCGGGGCCGGCTGGAAGATGTCTTCCGCGACCTCACTGTGGGCGCACCAGCGCTCGCCGATGCCCCCGTGGACACCCCCCTGGATACCAAGGAGGAGGCTGACCATGCGTAGCACGTGGATCATCTGCCGGCGCGAACTGTCGGCTTATTTCACCTCTCCCGTGGCCTATGTATTCATCGTTATCTTTCTGGCCTTGGCGGGCGGGCTGACGTTCTTTTTCGGGCAATGGCTCGAACGCGGTCAGGCCGATTTGCAGGTCTTTTTCATCTATCACCCCTACCTCTACCTGTTCCTGATTCCCGCCGTCGGCATGCGGTTGTGGGCGGAAGAGCGTAAGTCCGGCACCATGGAATTTCTGATGACCCTGCCGGTCTCGACCGGTCAGGCGGTCATCGGCAAGTTCGTCGCGGCGTGGATTTTCGCCGGTATCGCGCTGCTATTGACGTTCCCGATCTGGGTCACCGTGAACTTCCTCGGAAATCCCGATAATGGCGTTATTCTAACCGCCTACGTGGGTAGCTGGTTGATGGCCGGTGGTTTCCTGGCGTTGAGCGCCAGCGTGTCGGCACTCACCAAGAACCAGGTGGTCGCCTTCGTGTTGTCGGCGGTCATCGGCTTTATCTTCCTGATGAGCGGAGTGGAGATCGTTCAAGCGTTCTTCCGCGCCTGGGCGCCGCAGAACTTTGTCGATGCGGTCGCCGAACTGAGCTTCCTCACCAACTTCAACGACCTGTCGCAGGGTGTGATCGATGTGCGCGATATCCTTTTCTTCGCCTCCGTTATCGGGGTGGCGTTGTTTATCAACACCGCAATCGTAGAGATTAAGAAGAGTGCGTAAGTCATGATGGATAAAATAAAAAATGCCGACCGTAGTGTGCTGGCAACACTGAGCGTCGGACTGGCGATTATCTTCTTCCTGGCGTTCAATGCGCTGATCAACACCGCCTTTACGTCAACCCGTCTCGACTTGACGGAGGACGAACTCTTCACCCTGTCCGACGGCACCAAGGATTTGCTGGCGGCCATCGACGAGCCGATCGATGTGCGGCTGTACTATTCCAACCGGTTCAACGAGATCGGCCCGGATATCGCCCGTCATTCGACCCGCGTGTCCGAGCTGTTGGGCGAGTATGAGCGCCTGTCGGGCGGCAAAGTACGCATCCAAATATTCGACCCCGAGCCGTTCTCGCCGGAAGAAGACCTCGCGGTCAGCGATGGTCTGCAGGGCTTGCCGTTCGATCAATCGGGCGAGCTGGTCTATTTCGGCGTGGCCGGCACGAACAGCACCGACGATAGCGACGCCATCGCGTATCTGGCGCCGGAGCGCAGCCCCTTTCTGGAGTACGATCTCACCCGGCTGATCCACAACCTGGCGAACCCCGACAAGGCGCGGGTCGGCATTTTGTCCGACCTGCCGCTGCAAGGCACGCAGTTCGATAACTTCCAGCCCTGGCTGGTCGTCGAAGGGATGCAGCAGTTCTTCGACGTTCGCTTCATCGACCACGACGACACCGCGTTGCCGGAAGATATGGAAGTTTTGGTGATCGCGGCGGTCCACTCGATCAATCCCTCGCTGAATTATGCGATCGACCAGTTCGTCATGAAGGGCGGGCGCGTGCTCGCCTTCGTCGATCCGTTCGCCGAGTCAATGGCGCTGGCGGGCCCCGCGAGGGGCCAGTTGCCGCCGCCGGGCGTGGGAATTTCCGCGCTGCAGCCGCTGATGGCGTCGTGGGGTGTGGAAATGCCGGCGGGCCAGTTCGTCGCCAATAGCGACGATGCGGTGCGGGTCGGTTTCCCCGATCCCGAGTCCGGGCAGCAGGTCGCCGTCGACTATGTCGCTTGGCTGACCCTCCAGGGCGACCGGTTCAAGACCGACGATACGGTGAGCAGCCAGTTGCAGCGCATCGTGGTGACCTCGGCCGGTGCGTTCGAGCAAACCGAAGGGGCAACCACGACGTTGGAGCCGCTCATCTTCACGTCGCCGAATTCGACGCTGATGAGCGCCTTCGAAATCGCTCAGCAGCCCAACCCGATTGCGCTTATCGAGAAGTTCGAGCCGGAGGACAAATCGTTCTCCCTGGCGGCACGCGTCTCCGGCGATATCAAGTCGGCATTTCCCGATGGACCGCCGGAAGCCGTTCTCGAAGCGGCGGAAGATGCCGAAGCGGTCAAGAGCGCGCATCTGGCGGAAAGTGAAGTGCCGCTCAATGCCATCCTGGTCGGTGATGCCGATTTTCTCGCCGACCGGAACTGGGCGCAAGTTCAGGAAATCGCCGGTCAGCGGCTGACCATTCCAACGGCCAACAATGCCGACTTCGCGATCAACGCGCTCGACAATCTGCGCGGCAGCCAGGCCTTGGTGGGCTTGCGCGGCCGCGGGCTGTCGGTACGGCCGTTCGAGGTGATCGCCGAGATGCGCCAAGAGGCCGACGATAAGTTTCGCGCCCAAGAGCAAGAGCTTCTCGCTAGTATCGAGGAGATCGAGCGGAACATCGAACGCTTGCAGCAGGAAGAGCAGGCGACGGGCGTGTTATTGACGGCGGCGCAGCAGCAGCAGATCGACAACTTCCGGGTTCGCATGTTGGAGAGCCGCCGCGACCTGCGCGAAGTTCAGCGTTCGTTACGCAACGACGTCGAAGCGCTGGAAAGCCGGGTGCGCATCATAAACATCTGGGCGGTGCCGGTTATTATCGCCATCGTGGCG
The DNA here is from genome assembly GCA_965267185.1 of Alphaproteobacteria bacterium. GTDB lineage: Bacteria > Pseudomonadota > Alphaproteobacteria > UBA6615 > UBA6615. The sequence goes on from OZ253937.1 coordinate 743,815, forward strand.
GTGCTGCTGGCATTGGTGCGCCGCATGCGGCGGGCGCGGTTCTACCGCGCGGCGCTGCACTAGAGCGATAGGGGGGACTGAGCATGAGCCCGCGAATTTTTCTCGGCTGGCTGGTCGTCACCGTCGTTACGGTGGTACTGGCCGTATTTGTCGTATTGGACCGGCCGACGGCGAAGTTCGATCCGGTGTCGCGCGAGCCGGTTTTCGAGACCTTGCGCGCCAATCCGGATGCCGCCGCCAAGGTGGAAGTGAAAAGCCGCTTCGGTTCGTTTTCGATGGTGCGCAAAGACGGCGTTTGGTCGACACCCGACCGGTTCGATTATCCGATCGACCAAAACGACGTGCGGCGTTTGATCGTCGGCATTTCCGACATGCGCTACATCGAGCGCAAGACATCGCGGCCGGAGCGCTTCGAACGCCTCGAGGTCGACGATGTGGACGGCATCAACGCGGAATCGGCCTATGTGCGGATTGCCGATGCCGACGACAAGGTGCTGGCCGAAGCGATTATCGGCCGGCCCAGCGCGCGCTTTATCGACGGCTCGTCGAGCGGTACCTACATTCGCGAACCCGATACCAACAATGTGTGGCTGGTCAGCGGGGTCGCGAGCGTACAAACCCGCCTGATCCCCTGGCTGGAGCGCACGATCGTGTCGGTGCCCGCCAACACGGTGGCGGGTATCGAGCTCGGCAGCGGGGATGAGGCCGTCATGCTCTCGCGCGAGACGCCTGACACCGACGATTTCGTGCTCGCCGATGCGCCGGACGACCGCGCCTTGAATGGGCGCAAAGTGACGACTATCAGCCGGGCTCTGGCGAATGTCGATCTGGAGGATGTCAAACCGCGCGCCGACTTGGCGCTGCCCGACGATGCGCAAACCGCCAAAGTCACGACGTTCGATGGCGTTACGGTGACCGCGCGGCTGGCGCAAATCGACAACAAAGCGTGGGGCACGTTCGAAGCTGCTTACACCGGCGATCCGGCCGATCAGTCGGAGGAGGCGAAAGCGGCGCGGGCCAGCGTCGAGGAGATCAACCGGCGCGTCGGCAACTGGGTGTACTGGGTGCCGAGCGCGACCTACGAAAACCTCACGACTACGCTCGACGGCGTTCTCGAGGCCAAGACCGACGAAGCTTCCTAGAGCGGTTCCTGGTCAGATTGAACCATTCTGGCGGTGCGGATTTGTGTCAAGACCAAGGGTTTCGGCGAAGAGCATAGCCAAAGCTACGGTCGAGCCGAAACCCGCCGGAATTGGCGCAAAGCCGCCCGCCCCTTCGGGTTGGCGATAGGCGGGCAGCCACTTTGTCAGACGGCTTGCCCGATGACACCGCATCGCGCTGCGCCGTCTTCCGCGTGGACTGCCGCCCCGATCGCCAACAGAATTGATTCTATCTGACCAGGAACCGCTCTAGCAGCCGCTCCATCGCTCCGCTAATTTACCGCCGGTCTGATCTCTCAGGGTCAGGCCGGCGGTTTCGTTTGTGTGGCGGTTTTCGGAGAGAAGCGATGGATTTGGGAATAGCGGAGAAGCGGGCCCTCGTTATGGGCGCCAGCCGGGGTATCGGGCGCGGTATTGCCGAAGCTCTTGCGGCGGAGGGCGTGCGTGTCATTCTCGGCAGCCGCGACGGCGATAAATGTGCCGCCATCGCTCAGGAAATCGCCCAACGTACCGGCGTGGAAACCCATGGGATCGCCTGCGATCTCTCCGATCCGGCGGCGATCGACGGGGTGGCGGCGTTTGCGCAAGATACGTTGGGCGGCGTCGACATCTTGGTGAACAACACCGGTGGCCCGCCATTCGGGGCGATCAGCCAGGTCGATATCGATACCTGGCGTGCGCAGTTCGAGACCATGGTGCTGAGCGTATTGCGGCTAACCGGCCACGTTTTGCCGGGCATGCGCGAGCGTCAATGGGGCCGCATCCTCATCGTGACCTCGACCGGGGTGGTCGAACCGATCCCCGAGTTGGGTATTTCCAACACGCTCCGCGTGTCGCTCGCCAACTGGGCCAAAACCTTGAGCTTCGAAGTGGCGCGCGACAACGTCACGGTGAACCTGTTGATGCCCGGACGCATCGGCACCGAGCGCTTGGAGCAGTTCTACACGGTCAACTCCGAGCAAACCGGCCGACCGATTGAGGACGTCAGAGCCGACGTCGCCGCGGCGATCCCCATGGGCCGGGTTGGCCGGGTCGAGGAGTTTGCTGCGTTAGCGGCTTTCCTGGCGGGGCAGAACGCTGGCTACATTACCGGCACGGCGACGGCGATCGACGGTGGCCTGACCCGCCGCAGCCTCTAAAGCGAAGGCCTCAAGACGCCGCGGCGGCGGCGGGCTGGCGTGGAGAATTGCCAGCGTTATCAGGAAGTTCGCGGGCGTCGTCGAGAATATAGATCCGCATCGGCTCCTGGCGGCCCCGCACCTCGGTATCTTCGCTTCGCCAGGCGGCGTTTTCGAGCGCGCAGAGTTCAACGACGCGCTGCGAGATAATCAACTGAGCGCCGTACTCCTTGGTCTTCGATTCCAGCCGGCTGGCCGTGTTCACGGTGTCGCCGATGGCGGTAATCGAGGTGGCCCGGGCATAGCCCATCTCGCCGACAATCGCCGGGCCCACATGGATGCCGATACCGATCCTGAGCGGCGCCGGCAGATCGGCCCTTAGCAGATCGTTCAACTCATCGAGCCGCTCTGCCATGGTGCGGGCCGCCTGGAGCGCCGTTTCGCAGCCGCGCTCGGCGCTCTGATCGACCCCGAACAGGGCCATGATGCCGTCGCCGATAAACTTGTCGACGCGCCCGCCCGCGCCCTCGATGGCTTCACCCATGGAGCGGAAATACCGGTTCAGGATGAACACTACATCGTAGGGCAGCTTTTGCTCCGACAACGTCGTGAAGCCGCGGATATCGGCGAACAGAATGGCGATTTCCTGCTCTTGGCCTTGCGTCGAGGCCGTTTTAGCGAAGCCGTCGCGCGGGTTGGCGTTGGGCGGCAGCAGCGGCGTTACCGAGATGTCTTCGGTGGGACGAAGCTGGCAGGCCAGGCGCACGTCCGGCGCGGCTTTCACCCGGCGCAGCACTTTGCGTTCGTCATCCGAGGCTTCCGGCAGGACCGCCAGATCGCTGTTGACGCGCACCCGGCACGTCGAGCACCGGCCCCGTCCGCCGCACACCGAGGCGTGGGGGATATCGTTCAACATGCTCGCCTCCAGCACCGAACTGCCCGGGGCAGTCTCGACGACACGGCCGGCCGGGTAGGAAACGCGCACAAAGCCGCGGCGGCGCTCGGCATAGAGCCGGATGCCGCGGGCGACCAGCGTGCCGACCAGCAGCGCGGCGAGCAGGATGAATATCTGGTTTTCCAATGCGCCGAGTTGGGCGGCCTGCTCGCGCGTCGGCGCGTTGACCTCGAACGCCAGATCGAGGCGAAAACCGGGATCGTCGGCAGCCAGGGCGCCGACGGCGCGCCCGCCATTGACGAAGCCGAGCAACCCGAGTACCGGCACCAGCAGCGCCAGCCCGTAGAGCCACGCCATTGCTGCCGCAAACCACGGCCGCAGGCGCAGCCAGTAGTACAGGCCGATGCAGGCGTGGACCCAGATGATGATGGTCGCTGCTGTCTGCTTCAAGCCATGGAAAGGGTCGTCGACCCACAACGCCATCAGCACATAGGCGTAGGTGTCGTTGGTGCCGTAGAGCTCGACGGCGGTGCGGGTGCCGAGGAGATGGCTGACCAGCAGAATCGGCGCCGCAAAGCCGAGAATCAGCTGCAAGGCCTCGCCGACCGGCATTTTGAGCTGGCGCCGCCGGTAAATCGCGTTCAGCGCCAGCATCATGTGGAGCAGCAGCGAGCCCAGCAGCAACACCGAGCCCACCGGGTTACGCCACGCCAAAAGGAAGTATTTCCGGCCTTCTTCCATCGCCTCCAGCGAGATCAGGCCGAGGGCGTGGTTACCCAAATGGGTGGTCACGTAGACGAACAGGATCACGCCGGTCCACAGGCGCAACCCGCGCAACGTGACGGGAAAGCGCCGTTTTCCGGTATTTAGAGCTTGCGGGGAGGTAATCTGCCCGGTGGTCGCTGACACGATCTTGAACTCAGCCCGATTGCCACTATATCGACGCCCAGAGTAGCATGCGGACCGCACGCTAGATACTTAGGGTAACACACTGTTCAACCAATCCCGGAGCGTGGGGGCTCCGGCCAAGCCACCGGGAGATGAATTGATGCGTAAATACCTCTACGTAGCCGCGGCGGGTCTCATGGCGATGGGCCTGTTGTCCGGCAACGCCTGGGCCGTCAGCAGCGATCCGGATCCGCTCACGCCGACCCAAGTCAAAGCGCAGCTGGCGAAGGCGGAAACCTCGATTACGAACGAGCAATACAAGGTGGCGATCCGCACCTTGAACGATATCGTTCGCACCAATCCGCGCAATGCCGACGCCTACAATTTGCTGGGTTTCAGCTACCGCAAAACCAAGGATTTCAAGCGGGCGGAGCGCAACTACAACCGCGCGCTGCGTCTCGATCCCGATCATAAAGGGGCGCTCGAATATATGGGCGAGCTATTCCTGGAGACCAACCGCCGCGAGAAGGCCCAAGAGCTGCTCGCGCGTTTGGAGAAGCTCTGCCCCAACGGGTGCGAAGAGCTCGATGTTCTCCGGGCCGCCTTCGACGGCAACCAGACCACCCAGCGCAGAGCCTGGTAGCGCCCTAAAATTCTAGAATTTTAGCCGGCCGGCCGCGCTAAGCCCCTCTCCCATGGGGAGAGGGGTTGGGGTGAGGGGGTAAGATATATCGAGGATATACTCTGACCGTCCCTAAACCCTCACCCGGCTCGCTAGCGCTCGCCACCCTCTCCCTCAGGGAGAGGGTTAATAGCGACTAAATGGCGAGATTGCAGTTGTTTGGCCGGCCGTTTGATTCGGGCGGTTTTGTCTCAAATTCGGGATAAATGCGCCGCGATCTGCGTTGATTGATGCCTGTTTGGCACGCAAACTGGGCCTCGGATGGAACCGAGAGGCCCATGATTCAAGCTCTACAGAGCGCCATCGCCGGCCTGCGCGTGTCAGCAGAACGCCTCGGCGTGGCGGCCAATAATATCGCGAACGTGCGGAGCAGCGGCGGTGTCGATCCGTATGATGGATACGTGCCGCAAACGCTGGAGCAGTCAACCAACGCTCAAGGCTTGCCGACCTCCTCGGTTGGCACGGTCTCGCCGGCGTTTTACCCGGTCTACGATCCCAACAATTCCCGCGCCAATGCCGACGGGCTGGTGGGCTATCCGAATGTGGATCTGGCCGCCAATATCGTCGATATGAAAATCGCTGAGCAGAGCTATAAGGCAAATATGGTGACCATCCGCGCCGCCAGCGACATGATGAAAGTACTGCTCGACGAAACTGCCTAGCGCGGTATTCTCATTATCTCAGACTACCGACGTTCTTCATCCTGAGGAGGGTAAAGGGCCCGCTCGAAAGTCGGGATTTCTTGACTCGATCCAAGTATTAGCTCGTTACCCTATGCCCCTTACTTTCCCGGCAACAATGAGCTGTCTTCACTTGTGGTATTCGGTCGCTGTTATTTTACCGGTAGCATCATTGATCCAACAATCGTGACCGGACCAAGTGTAAGCAATCAAAGGCTCTCTCTGCACTACGGACATATATGCGTCCGTTGATTCCGATGTTGGCAATTTAGCCACCCATAGCTCTTTTCCCTGTCGGTCAAATCCAAGCAAATTTCTGAACTGACCTGTTTTCCCGAGATTCTCATTTGGGTCGAGCAACACCACAATTGCTTTTTTTGTCTCGAATGCTTCTCTGATTAGATGGGGCAGTTCGATAACGTGATTGGAATCAATCGTTAAACGCTTGCCTAAAACTTCAACTCTACTCATCGCAACAGCATCTCCGCTCTCAACTAGTCGCCGTCTGGCTCCAGCTTAAGCCTCGTCGCTCTTGGGCCGCATGAGATCGGCCAGGGCTTCCGGCGAATCCACGTCCAGCAAGACCCCGCTATCGGGCATCTCCACTTCGTGGACCAGGTCGGCATTGGCGCCGATCAGATGCTTGGCGCCCACATCGCCGTCGATCTCTTCCATCTCGGCGAAGAAGCGCTTGGCCCACAGCACCGGGTTGCCACGCTTGCCCTGCCAGGTGGGCACGACGATGGCGCGGCCGTCTGCCGGCGAAAAGGCCTCGATGAGACGCACCACATGGGCCGCCTGCACCCGCGGCATGTCGCCGAGCGCAACCAACGCGCCGTCGGCGTCGTCGGGGACGGCGGCGATGCCAGTGCGCAGCGACGTGCTGAGGCCCTCGGCATAGTCCTCGTTATGGACGAAACTCACATTGGCGTTGGCGAGCACGGCGCGCACCCGGTCGGGCTCGTGGCCGGTGACGACGATGATGGGATCGGCCCCGGCCTCGCGCACCATGTCGACCGCGTGGCGCACCATCTCCTTGCCGTCGACCTTCGCGAGCAACTTGTTGACGACGCCCATGCGCCGTGACTGGCCGCCGGCCAGCACCACGCCGGCGATGCGCGGTTTGGCCGGCGTGGCCGCTACCTTTTGGCGCGGCGCGGCCTCGGCGCGGGGCAGGGGGCGGCTCGGGATTTCTTTCAACAGACCGCCGGTCCCCATGGCCCGGATATGGGCGGCGTCGACCGGCAGCTTCGCCAGCAGCCGCTCCAGCACCAAATCGTTGCCGCCGATCTTGGGCGAGCGCGCTGAGCCCGGCAGCGCCAGCACCGGAACGGTCCCGAGGGTCGCCACCACCAGCAGATTGCCCGGATCGACTGGCATGCCGAAATGATCGATGCGGCCGCCGGCCTCGACGATCCCGGCGGGGATCACGTCGCGCCGGTCGGTGGTCGCTGAGGCGCCGACAATCAGGATCAGTTCCGCCCCGCCCGATGCGATCTCTTTCAGCGCCGCGGCGACCGCGCCGGTCTCGTGGCCGCTCTGCCGGTCACCGGCCAGCGTCGAGCCCAGGTCGTTGACGCGCGCGCCGATCACCGACGAGGTTTTCTCCAGCACTTTGGCTTGGCTGCCCGGCAATGTGGTTTGCAAGAGCGCCACCCGGTGGGCCTGGAAGGGCCGCAGGTTGAACAGGGCGCCGCCCCGGCGCGCTTCCGCTTCCGCCGCGGTTAGGTCTTTTTCGGCGACGGCGAAGGGGATGATCTTGACCGTCGCGGCGATCTGGTTGGCCGCCACCCTGTCGCACGGCCGCACGGTGGCCACGGTGATGCCTTCGTCGATGGCGTTCACCGCGTCGATGCGCGCCGGATCGAAATCCACCAGCCCGTCGGCGGCGGCGAACAGGTTGACCCGCCCGGTATTGGCAATGCCGAGGCGGATATTCTCGCCCGCTGCCGCTGTGCTGAGGCGCCGGGCGGCGTCGTTTTCGGTGATGTCGCCGGGCTCGAGCTGGAACACGGTGATCTCGGCCACCCCGGCCTCGGCCAGGGCGCCCACATCGGCGTCGCTCAGCACCTGGCCCTTGCGGTAGCGCTTACCGCCCAGGGTCTGGCTGTGGGCAAGGGTCGCGCCGGCGGCGCTTGCGACGGGAACGGGGCCAAATTTCATGGTTGTGACTGTACTCGGCTGAAGTAAAGAATAAGAGTATCATGGCCGCCCACAAGAGGCGTGGGCAAAAACGCCAGTATTTAGGACCGGTTTTTAGGGGACACGATGCATTGGATGATTAAATGCCGTTCGAAGCCCAATACGGACGCGCTGCGCAACAAGACCATAGAAGATCACAAGAAGCATCTCGACAAATACCGCGACAATACGTGGTTTTCCGGACCGCTGTTCTCCGATGACGGCACCTCGGCGATCGGCAGCCTGCGCTTTATCGAGTTTCCCGACCGCGCTGCCGCCGAGGCCTATATCGAGGCCGACCCCTATACGACCGCGGGCATTTTCGCCGAGATCGATGTGGTGCGCTGGGAACCGGGGCTAACCCACAAGCAGCTGACCTATCCGCGAAAGGACGGCACCCTGCAGTTCATCGTCCGCAGCACCGATGCGCCGAATGCCTGCACGCTGCGCGCGCCGCTGGTCCAGGCCCATCGGGATTATATGGACCGGCACGCCGACATCATCATCGCCCGCGGCCGCCTGGTCAGCGACGACGGCGCAAAGCCGGTCGGCAGCGCCGTGCTGCTCGACGTCGCCGATCGGGCGGCGGCGGAAATCTTCTGGGCGAACGAGCCGTTCAACGAAGCGGGGGTCTACCACCAAGCCACCATCGACCGCTGGATTTTTGGGCACGTGTAGGGTGGACGATCACCGCTCGATCGCATTTTCAACCGCCGCAGCTACCGAGACCAAAGAACGCGCAGAATCCAAGTGGCTACGAGTTTCCTTTGAACTTTAAACCTGATTTCGAATGTTGAGTTTCATACATTTATTGAATCTGGTTCTACTACTAAGCCTGCTTATATGGCCGTTACTCTTTCTTTTAAGCGCTCGCCTCGTATTCCCAGGTGATTTGGAAATTTCCGTACTTGGACAAATCTGGGGCCTGTCGATTTGGTTTTACCCGGTGCCCGTGTTGGTTGGCGGCATAGGCATATGGGTAAATAGAAAGACCACGGATGCGTGGGTACTTTCGCGATTTCTGATGATTAGCCTTATCGGTCCGTTATCCGTAGTAACCTTATTCGCTCTGGCAATGTTCGAGGAGCGGTTAATCGAAGCTTGGCTGATGCGGATCTAACGAATGACCTCGGAATCTGCAGGTAAACACGATGGGTGACATGGTGATTGTGGCTTACCGGCCCAAATCTGGATGCGACGAAGAACTGCTCAACCTGGTCTGCGACCATGTACCTTTGTTGCGTCGCCTGGGCTTGGCAACGGACCGCCAATCCCATGCCATGAAGGCGAAAGACGGTACTATCGTCGAAATCTTCGAGTGGGCCGACGGCGCCATCGGGAAAGCGCACCAGGACCCGCAAGTGCAGGAACTTTGGGCGCAATTCGAAAAGGTGTGCGACTACGTGCCGCTTAAAGATTTACCCGAAGCCGCGGACATGTTCGCCGAGTTCACGCCGATTGAGTTTTAATTCAGCCGATTTTGAATAGGTTCCGGATCGCAAGCAGAATTAGGAATATCAGTATTACGCTAATGAGCGAGTGAACCACGGACAGCCCGCTGATTATGCTCGGTACTCCCGTTGGAAATAAATCAGCCAGAAGTAAGCGTCGGTTTCCTCCAAGTGTCCCTAATATTGGCAGGACGTTACCGAGTGAAAGCTCAACTAGTTGGCTATCCCAAAAACCACGCAGACCATCGTTTATCGTCGCGTTGAACGCCCTTAGCGTAAGAGCATGGAAGCTGAAGAACGCCACGATAAGCCAAGCAAACGGCCTAACAATGCTGAGGCCGTAGTTCGATAAGATACCAAAGAGGAACAACGCTAGCGTCTGAACCGACGCGACAGCGGGGTTCCATCTAAATAACGGTCCCCGTTCAAGCCGTCGTTCGACTATGAACAGTCGGCGCTCGACGTCATGGGCTTTGCTCTCCTCCATCAATCTTCGAAGCAGACGTACCCGTGAGGCTATTTCACTGTCGCCTGTCCACTCGTACTTCAAATGCCAAGGAACAAACCAGACGTCCAACAGGTCAATATGGCGGACGCCGATGCCGGTTGGATCGATGTTCTCTGCTCCACGAACATTCGTGAAAATCGGAGGCGTAGCGAAATCAGCGGTTCGAAAGTTGGCCGCTGCTTTGAACGTTCTATCGGAAAAATCGGCCGCCCCAGCAAATCGGCATCCTGCGAAAGAAATACTCTGAAAAACGTTAGGAGCGATGTGTCGCGTCCGCTCGGCAAGCCAGATCGCGCGCTTTTCGATGTTGAACTTTAGTGCGGTCGTTTCCAGAAACTCACTATAAAATTCTTGCGATCGACCGTTGAAATTACTGATCCCTCGAAATCTTGCACCATCGAATCGAACGCCGCCGGTAAATATAGTACCATCGAATAGTGCCTCATGCCCGAAGTCTGCGCCTCCAAACAATGCGGCTTCCTTAAGTATCGCTCCTGCGAACGTCGGTCGAAAACCGAACCTCGCGCCCTCGAATGTTGTTAGGAAACCGAAGTTCGCACATTCGAATGCTGCCTTGTCGCCGAATGTTGCACTTTGGAACCATGCCCCGTTGTGAAATGTCGCCCCATTAAACAAGGCTTCGTCGGAGAATGAAGTCTCATTAAACTGAGCACTTCCACCGAATGTTGCTCCGTTGAATATCGCTCTTTTGCCAAATGTTGCACCTATGAAAATGTTCTCGTCGCCAAATTGCGCACCTTCAAATCTGGCAGATTTCCCAAAAACTGCGTCCGTAAAGTCGACTCGTTTGGCGAATATCGTGCGGCCGAAATTTGCATTATCTCCGAAGTTCATACCTGAAAATTCAGGTGAACCAATGTTAGTAAAATTAATGTCAGAAAAATCGACTGGCGAGTCGTGCGGTGGGAGGGCGTCCAGGCCGAGTTTAGCAGCTAGATTCCCAGCCTCTATTTCTCTTAGCTCACCGGCACGCCAAATATTCCAGACATCTTTGCCTTGCAAGGCAAGGCGTCGAAATACCTCCGGTGGCGCAAGCGATTTCAAAGTACCGCGTGTGAAATTTTCTTCCATACAAAGAGTATGGCGGCTCTAATGTCAGGTAGACAATAGTTACGGGAACACACTCAGCGAGTGTTCGCTCACCCCTGCCTGAGCACCTCGGTGATCTGCGCCATGATGGAGATGGCGATTTCGGCGGGGCTTTTGGCGCCGATGGCAAGCCCGATGGGGGCGTGGATGCGGCCGATCTCGGCCTCGGTGAGGCCGGCTTCGGTGAGCCGTTCGACCCGGCCGGCATGGGTCCGTTTGCTGCCCAGCGAGCCGATATAGAAGGCAGGCGAGCGCAGGGCGACGTGCAGCGCCGGATCGTCCAGCTTGGGATCGTGGGTGAGGGTGACCACCGCGGTGCGGTTGTCGATGGCGAGCGCGGTGAGCGCGTCGTCGGGCCAGTCTTCGCTCAGCTCCACGCCGGGAAAGCGGTCGCCGGTGGCGAACGCGCCGCGCGGATCGACGATGACCACGGCGAAGCCGGAGGTCTGGGCGATCTCGACCAAGGGCTGGGCGATGTGGACCGCGCCGACGATGATCAGGCGCTTGGGCGGGTTGAACACCTGAATGAAGTGCTCGCCCACGCGGCGCGAGCGGTCGTCGACGAACCCCTGGCGGGCGGCCTCGACCACCTCGTCGGAGAGTTCGAGCGTGCCGCCGACCTCGTCGGGGTAGACCAGCGCCTGCGCGCCGCTCGCCAGTTCCGAGACCAGCGCCACGGGCCGTTTGTTTGCCCGCGCCTCTAAGACCGCGTTGAGGGTGTCTTGCTGCATGGCGGCCTAGTCTAAACGTTCCACATAGACTTCGACTTTGCCGCCGCAGGCGAGGCCGACTTCCCAGGCCATTTCGTCGCTAACGCCGAAATCGAGCAGGCGCGGCTTGCCGTCTTCCATCACTTCCTTGGCGTCGTGGACGACGGCGCCTTCGATGCAGCCGCCCGAGACCGAGCCGATCATGTTGCCGTCGCCGTCGACGGCGAGCTGGCTGCCCACGGGGCGGGGCGACGAGCCCCAGGTGCTCACCACCGTGGCGATGGCGACGTCCTTGCCTTCCTTGCGCCACGCGGCGGCTTTTTCCAGAACATCGTCATGGTCGAAGGTTTCCAGTCTTGGGGTCGTGTCGTTCATGCGGCGGCCTCCAGCATGCGGCGGATCGTGGTATCGTCGGCGGACGGGCGGCTGAGCGCGTCGGCCAGTTGTTGCAGGCTTTGCAAATTGTGCACCGAGCGGAAATCGTCGACATGGGGCAGTAACGCCCGCGCCCCCAGCGATTTCGGCTCGTAACGGTCATAACGTAAGAGCGGGTTCAGCCAGATCAAGCGCCGGCACGACTTGTGGAGCCGTTCGATTTCGGCCTCGAGGCCGTCGGCGGCATCGCGGTCGAGCCCGTCGGTGATCAGCAGCACCACGGCGCCCTGGCTCAAGGTGCGGCGCGACCAGTTCACGTTGAAATCGTGCAGGCTGTGGCCGATCCGGGTACCGCCCGACCAGTCGTCGACGGCGTCGGCGCAGCGGTCGAGCGCCTCATCGACATCCTTGTAGCGCAGATAGCGGGTGACGTTGGTGAGCCGCGTGCCGAACAGGAAGGTGTGCACCCGGTCGCGGTCGTTGGTGACCGCATGCAAAAAGTGCAGGATCATGCGCGAATAGCGGCTCATGGAGCCGGAAATGTCGCACAGAACCACCAGCGGCGGATGACGGCGGCGGCGCTTGCGGTATTGCAGCGGAATCGAGGCGCCGCCCGAGCGCAGGGCGGAGCGCAGCGTGGCGCGCATGTCGATGCGCGCGCCCGCCGGATCGCGGCGGAAGCGGCGGGTCGGCACTTCCATGATCGGCAGGCGCATGCGGGCAATCGCCCGTTTGGCCTGATCGAGTTCCTCGGACGACATTTTCTCGAAGTCCATATCCTGGAGAACTTCGCGTGCCGACCAGGTCATTACCGCGTCGACGGTCACTTCGGGCTCGTCCTCGTCGCCGTCGCCATCGTTGCCCGCGTCGGGCTGATCGGCCTTGAGCGCCTCGGCGAGCCGCCGGTTGATCTCTTCGGTCTCCGGCGGCGGGGTTTCCTGGTCGACGAAGGAGGGCAAGACCAGGGCGGTCATGCGCTCGAGCAATTGCGGGTTGCGCCAGAAGATGTGGAAGGCTTGGTCGAAGATTTCCCGCTGGTCGCGCCGGTTCACGAACACCGCGTGCAGCGTCCAGTAGAAATCGTCGCGGTTGCCCAGGCCCACCGTCTCGACCGCGCGCAGCGCATCCAGCACCTTGCCGGGGCCGACCGGCAGGCCGGCGGCGCGCAACACGCGGGCGAAATGCATGATATTGGCGGCGATCTTGCCGTCGCCACCTGACTTGTCGCTCACTTCCGGCAGGGCCGCTTGCGCCGCGAGCGCGAGGCGGCCTTCATCAGGGATGGATTTCTGCGACATCTGGGTCAGCCGGCCGCGCGTTGCGCCGCCGCGACCTCGTTCTTGATCTGGTCGAGGATTTGCGCCGCTTCGCTACCGCGGATCTGGGCGATATCGTCCTGATATTTCAGCAGCACGCCGAGGGTGTCGTCGATGGCTTCCGGCGTGAGCTCGATCACGTCGAGCTGGTTGAGCGCCGACGCCCAGTCGATGGTCTCGGCGATGCCCGGCAGCTTGAACAGGTCCATCTCGCGCAGCTTCTGCACGAACTCCACCACCTGGCGGCTCAGCTTGGCGTCGACCTGGGGCGCCTTGAGCTTGAGGATCGCCATCTCGCGGTCGGCGTCGGGGTAATCGACCCAATAGTAGAAACAGCGCCGTTTGAGGGCGTCGTGGATTTCGCGCGTGCGGTTCGAGGTGATCACCACGATGGGCGGCTTTTCGGCGTGGACGGTGCCGATCTCCGGTATAGTGATCTGGAAGTCGGACAGCACTTCCAAGAGATAGGCTTCGAACGGCTCGTCGGTGCGGTCGAGCTCGTCGATCAGCAGCACCGGCGGGCCGTCGAGCGCCGGTTCCAGGGCCTGGAGGAGGGGGCGCTTGATCAAGAACCGGTCGGAGAAAATATCGTTGCCGAGCTGGTCGCGGTCCTCGATGCCTTCCGCCTCGGACATGCGGATTTCGATCATCTGGGCGGCGTAGTTCCACTCATAGACCGCTGAGGCGACGTCGAGGCCCTCGTAACACTGCAGGCGCACCAATTTGCGGCCGAGCGCATCGGCCAGCACCTTGGCGATCTCGGTCTTGCCGACCCCAGCCTCGCCTTCGAGAAACAGCGGCCGGTTGAGGTGCAACGCCAGGTGGACCGCCGTCGCCAGGCTGCGGTCGGCGATGTAGCTGCCCTTGGCCAGCAGTTCGACGGTGGACTCGACGTTATCGGGAATATTGGTCAACGTTCGCTCGCGATGTTGGAGGTCTGCAAAACGGCACTGAAATAGTGATCGGTGCGCGGAGTCTCCCGCCCACCATGCCGGTAGTTAACGCGCTGGAGCCGGATACCGCGTTGATATAGCTCACTGACCCACTTTGGCCAAGGGAGCCACAAAGACGAGATGGAAAGCCCCTCTCCCATGGGGAGAGGGGTTGGGGTGAGGGGGTAAGATGTATCCAGGATATCCTCTAACCGTCCCTAAACCCTCACCCGGCTCGCTAGCGCTTGCCACCCTCTCCCTTAGGGAGAGGGTTAAGCGAGCTTTTCGGAATGATACTAAGCGGCGGCAGCAGCGCGGCTCGCCATGATCGAAATCAGATGGGCGCGGTATTCCGCCGAGGCGTGAATATCGCTGTTAAGGCCGTCGGCCGACACTTTGACCTCTTTGGCCGCTGCGGCGTCCAGACCGCTGCCCAGCGCCGCTTCGATATCGGCGGCGCGGAACACGCCGGATTCGCTGGCGCCGGTGACGGCCGCGCGGGTCTCGCCGCCGGTCTGCGCCACCATGACGCCGACAATGGCGTAGCGCGAGGCCGGGTTCGGGAACTTGGCGTAGGAGGCCCGGTCGGGAACCGGGAAGCGGACGGCGGTAACCAATTCGCCCTCTTCGAGCGCCGTGTCGAACAGGCCGGTGAAGAAGTCTTCGGCGGCGATCTCACGGCTGTTGGTGATGATGGTCGCGTTCAGGCCCACGCACCCGGCCGGGTAGTCGGCGGCGGGATCGTTGTTGGCGATCGAACCGCCGATGGTGCCGCGGTTGCGCACCTGCGGGTCGCCGATATGGCTGGCCAAAGCGGCGAGCGCCGGGATTTTCGACTGAACGACCTCGGAGTCAGCGACCGCGGCGTGTTTGGTCATCGCGCCGATGGTGACCGAATCGCCATCGTCGGTGATGCCCACAAGATCGCCGACATCGGCCAGATCGATCACGTCGCTGGGCTGGGCGAGGCGCTGCTTCAGGGTGGGAATCAGCGTCATGCCACCAGCGAGATAGCTGCCGTCCTCGGCTGACGAATGCGCCGAGATGGCGTCGTCGCGCGAGCCGGCTTTCTGATAGTTGAAGTTGTACATTTTGTTCCTCCCTGCAGAACGGCGGTGGCGCCGAACCTAACTTAAGCGTTCTGAATGGCCTGCCACACCTTGACCGGCGTGGCGGGCATGGAAATATCGTCGACCCCCAAGGGGGCGAGCGCGTCGAGAACCGCGTTGATCACCGCCGGCGGCGAGCCGATGGCGCCCACTTCGCCGACACCCTTGACCTCGAGCGGGTTGGAGGCGCCCATGACGCCCTCGGTGCCCACATTGTAGCTGGGCAGATCGTCGGCCCGCGGCATGGTGTAATCCATATACGAGCCGGTCAGCAGTTGGCCGTCGCCGTCATACACGCAGCCTTCGAGCAGCGCTTGGCCGATGCCTTGGGTCACGCCGCCATGGACCTGACCCTCGACGATCATCGGGTTGATTACCCGGCCGACATCGTCGACCGCGGTGAAGTTGGCGATATCGACGATGCCGGTGTCGGGGTCGACCTCGACTTCGCAGATATGGCAACCCGCCGGGAAACTAAAGTTCAAGGGATCGTAGAAGGCATTCTCGTCGAGACCCGGCTCGATTTCCTCGATCGGGTAGTTGTGCGGCACGTAGGCCGCCAACGCGACTTCGCCGAACGCCATCTCGCGGTCGGTGCCCGACACGGTGAACTTGCCGTCCTTGAACTCGATATCGGCCTCCGAGGCCTCGAGGATGTGCGCGGCGATCTTCTTGGCCTTGTCGATCACCTTGTTGCAGGCCTTGAGCAGCGCCGACCCGCCGACCGCAATCGAGCGCGAGCCATAGGTGCCCATGCCGAATTGCACTTCGCCGGTATCGCCGTGGCTGATCTCGATCTGGTCGACCGGAATGCCGAAGCTCTCCGACACCACTTGGGCGAAGGTCGTCTCATGGCCCTGGCCGTGGCTGTGGGTGCCGGTATAGACCGTGACTGAACCGGTGGGATGCACCCGCACTTGCGCGGACTCGTAAAGTCCGGCGCGGGCGCCCAGCGCCCCGGCGACCGCCGACGGCGCGATGCCGCAGGCTTCGATATAGGTCGAAACGCCGATACCGCGCCGTTTGCCGTTGCTCTCCGATTCCGCCTGCCGGGCCGCGAAGCCGTCATAGTCCGCCGCCTTGAGGGCGCTTTCGAACGCCGCCGGGTAGTTGCCGACGTCGTACTGCAAAGCGACCGGGGTCTGATACGGGAACTGATCGGCCTGGATCATATTCTTTTGGCGAATCTCGACCGGATCGATGCCGGTTTCGCGCGCCGCCTTGCTCACCAAACGCTCGAGCAGATAGGTGCACTCGGGCCGCCCGGCGCCGCGATAGGCATCGACGGGAACGGTGTTGGTAAACACGGTCTTCACTTCGCAATAGATCGCCGGGGTGGTGTAAACGCCGGCCAGCAGCGTGCCGTACAAATAGGTCGGCACGCTCGATCCGAAGGTTGACAGGTAGGCGCCGATATTGGCCTTGGTGGCGACGCGCAGGCCCAGGAACTTGCCGTCGCTGGACAGCGCCAGCTCGGCATGGGTCTCATGGTCGCGGCCATGGGCGTCGGTCATGAAGGATTCCGAGCGCTCGGCGACCCACTTGATCGGCCGCTGCGGCACCTTGGCCGAGGCCCAGGTGATGATCGCTTCTTCGGCGTAGTGGAAAATCTTCGAGCCGAAGCCGCCGCCGACATCGGGGGCGACGATGCGCAGTTTGTGCTCGGGGATTTGCAGTACGAACGCGCCCATCAACAGCCGGATGACATGCGGGTTTTGCGTCGTCGTGTGGAGCGTATATTGCCCGGTCGACGGGTCGTGATGCCCGATCGCCGCGCGCGGCTCCATGGCATTGGGGATGAGCCGGTTGTTGACCACGTCGATCGAGACGACGTGGTCGGCATCGTTGAATGCCGCTTCGGTCGCGTCCTTGTCGCCCAACTCCCAATCGAAGCACATATTGTTGGGCACGTCGTCGTGGACCAGAGCATCGCCGGCGAGCGCTGAGTCCATGTCGACGGCCGCCGGCAATACGGCGTAATCGACCGCGATCAGCTCGGCGGCATCGCGCGCCTGTTCTTTGGTCTCGGCGATAACGACGGCGACTTGATCGCCGACATAACGCACTTTTTCGACCGCGAGCGGCGGATGGGGCGGCTCGTGCATCGGCGAGCCGTCCTTGCTGTGAATTTGCCAGCCGCAGGGCAGGCCGCCCACTTCGTCGGCCGCCATGTCGGCGCCGGTGAAGACTGCAACGACGCCGGGAGCCTGGGCCGCTGCGTTGGTATCCACGCTGTTGATCCGGGCGTGGGCGTGCGGCGAGCGCAACATCCAGGCGTAAAGCTGGCCCGGTTGGTTGATATCGTCGGTGTAGCGGCCGCGTCCGGTCAGGAAGCGTTTATCTTCGACCCGTTTGACGGAGGCGCCAATGCCGGTCTCGCTCATGGTCCTATCCCTGCATGGATTTTGCGCCGGCAAGGATGGACTTAACGATGTTGTGGTAGCCGGTGCAGCGGCAGAGGTTGCCCTCGAGCCATTCGCGCACGTCCTGCTCGCTTGGATCAGCGTTGGTGCGCACCAAATCGACAGCGCTCATCACCATGCCCGGTGTGCAGAAGCCGCACTGCAGGCCATGGTTCTCGCGAAACGCCTCTTGCATCGGGTGCAAGGTGTCGCCGTTTGCAAGGCCTTCGATGGTCGCCACCTCGGCGCCTTCGGCTTGCATCGCCAGCATGGTGCACGACTTCGCCGACTCACCGTTGACGTGGACGACGCAAGCGCCGCACTGGCTGGTGTCGCACCCCACATGGGTTCCGGTTAGTCCGAGATGTTCGCGTAGATATTGAACGAGCAAGGTCCGCGGTTCGACATCGGCCGACACGGACTTTCCGTTCACCGTCATGGACACGGTGGGCATGGCTCTCCTCCCTCTAGTCGGGTTGCCCCGCAACAACAGAATACGCCGGCGTTTATTTATGCGCCGGTGCGTTTGATTACCGTAACGAAAGTTTCTTCCCGACAGCCCTTTAGGTCAAGCTATCAATACGAATTTGCCGTCGGAAATTAGTTCGACGAAGTGTCACTAACCTGTAAGCAATGCGATCACAACCAACGCAACAAGAATGAGCGCACCGATCCACGTGCCGGTGTCGACTTTTGCTCCCGTAAATGCCTCCGCCGGAGCCGGGGCTGCCGCCGGTGCGCCCGCTGCCGCAGGTTCCGCTTCCGGTGCCGGACCACCAACAACTTCGGCGAAGTTGCTGAAAAACTCGCCGGCCATTTTTTTTGCCGTGCCGTCGATCAGTCGCGCACCAAGCTGCGCCAGCTTGCCGCCGACCGTGGCGTCGACATCGTACTTCAACACCGTTGCGTCGCCATCAGCCTCGAGGCGCACATTGGCGCCACCTTTGGCAAAACCCGCCGCGCCGCCTTTGCCTTCGCCGCTGATGCGGTAGCTGTTGGGCGGGTCGAGGTCCGACAACGTGACCTGGCCGGTGAACGACGCTTTGACCGGGCCGACTTTGGCGGTGACCTTGGCGGTCATTTCTGTATCGGAAAGACGTTCGATCTCCTCGCAACCCGGAATGGCCTGTTTGAGGATCTCTGGATCGTTGAGCGCATCCCACACTTGTTGGCGCGATGCTTCGATGCGGTATTCGCCGCTCATTTCCATGGCGGATTGCCTCTTACGCTTAGATTGTCCCCTTAGGAGCGGAACATAGTCGCCACCTGGGGGGCAAACAAGGGGCTAGCCCGCAGCGGCGCTCCGTCTGCTCGACCAAACAAGCACCAAGACGAACACGGCCAAGCCGGCGGCATGAACCGGCCAAACCGTCGGCCAAAGCAACGCCGCGCCGGCGGCTAAGGTAATGGCGCGCATCGGCCAGTTGAGCGGGCCTTCCAGATAGCCTTGCAGCGCGGCGGAAAACGCGTAGAGACCGAACACGCCGAAGAAAAAGATTTGCAAGACTTCGTTGAGGGAACCGCCGAGGAACGGCGTGTAGGCAATCAGCAAGGGCACGATGTAGAGACCCTTGGCGATCTTCCACGACGTGAACCCGGTGGCCATGGGAGGCGTTCGGGCGATCGCGGCGGCGGCGAATGCGGTCAGACAGACCGGCGGCGTGACGTTACTGTCCTGCGACAGCCAGAAAATGATCATGTGGGCGGACAACAGCCCCGCAGTCAGAATAGCGGGGTCCAGCATTTGTTCGCGCAATAGCCCGGCGAAGTCGGCGGGCACCAGCGCGACCAGTTCGCGCGCTTGCGCCAAAGCCATCGGCTGGCCGAGCGCGGCAGCTTGCTCCGGTGCAACCAAAAGGAAGATCGCCTTGGCGTTCTCCGGCACATTGCCCGCCGCAATCGCATCGGTGAGTTGGATCGCCGAGATCATGTCGGCCAGGGCCGGCGCCGATACCGAAGCCAGCATGATGTAGGCCGCGGTCACCGGTAGCCCCATACCGAGCACGAGCGAGGCCAACGCGATCAGGACCAGCGCGATGAGCAGGCTGTTGCCGGCCCATTGGGTGATCATCAGCGAGAAAATGTTGCCGACGCCGGTCGTCGCGATAACGCTGACAACCAAACCGATGGCGACGAGCAACACGCCGATAGACACCATGTTGCGGGCGCCCAGCGCCAGCGCTTCGATCACCGCACGCGGCCCCATGCGGTTGGGTGTCAGCCACGACGCGACGACGACCGCAACAGTCGCGTAGGCGGCGGCGAAGGTTGGCGTGAATCCTTCGATCAACAGAAACACCAGCAGAGCAATCGGCAAGATGAAGGCGATGCCGCCGCGCCGTAGAACATCGGTGAATTTGGGCAGCTCGATATCGCCGCCCAGATTGTGCCGTTTCGCTTCGATGCGTACGAAAAAGCCGACCGACAGAAAATAGAGAACGGCCGGTAAGAAACTGACGGCGATGATCTCGGTGTAAGAAATGCCGGTGAAGTTCGCCATCACGAAGGCGCCGGCCCCCATGATCGGTGGCATCAACTGACCGCCTGTCGATGCCGAGGCTTCGACCCCGGCGGCGAAGCGGGCCGGGAAGCCGGCGCCTTTCATCAATGGGATCGTCACCGAGCCGGTAGACGCTGTGTTGCCGACAGCGGAGCCCGAAATCGTACCGGTGAGGCCCGACGCGAACACCGCGACCAGACCTGGACCGCCGGTAAACCGGCCCACGGCGCAGCGCGCTAGGTCGATGATCACCGCGCTGGCGCCCGAGCGGATCAGAAACGCCGCGAACAGGATGAACATGAAGACGACGGTCGATGAGATGCGGGCGATGATGCCGAACATGCCCTCGTCGTTGTAAATGCTGCGAAACAACACCGTCTCGACCGACAAGCCGGAAAACTTGAACACGCCGCCGATCCATGCGCCCCACCACGTGACGTAGGTCAGCGCGATCACGATGAGAATGGGGATGATCCACCCGGTGGTACGCCGGGTGAGTTCGAGAGCGGCGATAATACAGATGAAACCGGCGATCCAGTCGAGGGTCGACAGGCGGACGCCGCGCGCATAGATCGCTGATTCCTGCGATGCCAAATAGATCGCGCTGACGGCCGTGGCGACGCCGATCACGATATCGACGGCCAACAAAAGCCGCTGCGTCGACGGCCGGCGTGTCGCATAGAGCGGATAGATCAGCGCGCACAAAAAACCGAGGCCGGCGAAGTGCCAGGCCGACTGCCATAAGGTTGAAATGGTTGCGAACGTATTGAAGTAGATATGGGCGATTGCCACCGCAACGGCGATGGCGCTCACGGTCAACGCGAGCAGGCCTGTGTGGTGGCGTGTCAGCGATGAGACTTCGCCGACATCGGCATCGTCTGCGGCCGGTGCGGCTGTCGGCGTTGTGTCCGATTGGCTCATGGGCGCGTCGCCATTCTACACATGACAAAGGCCCGCCCGGTGGGGCGGGCCATCGTCACGTTTTGCCGTGTGGCTATTTGGCCATCAGGTTTTCCGGTACGTCGACGCCAACTTCCTTGTAGTAGCGCAGCGCGCCCGGATGCAGCGGCATCGGCAGCCCGGCAATGGCGCGCTCGATGCTCATGGCTTTGGTTGCCGCGTGGATACCCTGCAGGAACGGCAGGTTCTCGTAGACCGTTTTGGTGATCTGATAGACCACGTCGTCGGGAATATCGGCGCGCACGGCCAAGAAGTTCGGCTGTGCGATAGTGGTCAGGTCTTTGTCCTGCCCGGGATAGGTGCCTGCTTTCACGGTGAACGGCGTCCAGAGGCCCAGCCCGCCGTCCGCTTTACGTGCCTGCTCCGGCGTCATGTTCAGCACTACGGCGTCATCGCCCATGGCCGCGAGCGCTTGGGTTACGGCACCGACAGGCGCGCCGGCCGGAGTAGACATGCCTT
This sequence comes from Alphaproteobacteria bacterium, assembly GCA_965267185.1. Lineage (GTDB taxonomy): Bacteria > Pseudomonadota > Alphaproteobacteria > UBA6615 > UBA6615. The sequence continues at coordinate 765,251 of OZ253937.1, forward strand.
CGATGTTGCCGTTTTGCAGTGCTTCGGCGCTCGGTCCGTAGCCCATGAAGGCCAAATCGAACTCCTTATCCATATCGACGCCGAGATTTTTCATGATCACCCGGTTCGATCCGATGGTGCCGGAGTTCTGGCGGCCCATGGAAACCTTCTTGCCCTTCAGCGCCATGAAGTCGTCGAGCGTGCCGGTCTTGGCGTATTCGGCCTTAACGACGAAATGCTCGACATTCGACCACAGCATACTGATCGCCCGTAATCCGGTTTGCGGGCCGTCGGCGCTAATCGGTCCGGTGCCGTTCCAGGCGTAGGAGCCGAACAGGCCCTGAACGATGGCGAACTGGGCTTCGTTGTCGCGCAGCAGCTTGATGTTCTCACCCGAACCGGCCGAGCTGATCGCCGAGACGTTGATTTTTTGCTTCGGCTGCAACTTGACCTTGATCAGCGTCGAGAGTGCAACGCCGACGGGATAGTAGGTGCCGCCGGTGCTCGCCGTGGCGAGCAGGTAATCGCGCGCTTCTTGCGCCTGGGCCGGCGGGGCCGACGCCGCGCCAAGTACAACAGTCGATGCGACCGCCAGGGCCGCCAATTTAAGGCGATGGGTCATTGGGTTCTCTCTCCTCTAAGCCTGAAATCGTTGTGGCGATTGAATTCTAAACGCCGTTATGTGGTAGCTAAGCATTCGATTGCCGGGGCGTCTACCAGACTATCGTCGAATGAAATCAAACATGCGCGATGGGCGAAAAGTGAGGCGCGTACAAGCTTGCGCGACGAATGAATGCGAGTAGTATGCGCACCGGCTGTCGGCAGCCGATGGTCAACAATAAGAAGCTGCCATCAGTTACGTGGGAGGAGGGAAGTACGCCGGGCGTGGCCGCGATGCGGCGCCGGTTCCCTCCGATAAAGGAATCGGAGACGGGGCCCGGTGCTTTATTTCGCCAGTTCAGTCGTTGTCAGTTATATCTTCTGGCTGGTGCTCTCCGGGCACTATACGCCGACCCTCATGATCATCGGTGCGGTGTCGTCGGTCGCTGTTGTGGCGCTGTCGAGCCGCATGGCGGTGATCGACCGCGAAGGTCATCCGATTTATCTGCTGGTGCGTGCCTCCTGGTATTGGCCTTGGCTGGTCTGGCAGATCATCAAGTCGGGTGTGGACGTCTCGCGCATCATCCTGTCGCCGTCGCTGCCCATCAGTCCGACACTGATCAACGTGAAAGCCACTCAGAAGTCGGTGGTCGGTGTCGTCACCTACGCCAATTCGATCACGCTCACGCCCGGCACCGTGTCGGTCGAAGTGGAAGACGATGAAATCACCGTCCATGCGATCACGCGCGCCGGCGCAATGGATCTGGCGGAGGGCGAGATGGACCGCATGGTGAGCCGCTTCGACGGAGGCGTGGCATCATGAGCATGTTCGCCGTTGCCATGGTCGCGGTTCTGGTCAGCCTGGCGCTGGCAATCCTGCGGGCAGCCCTCGGGCCGACCATGTTCGACCGGGTGTTAGCGGCCAATACGACCGGAACATTAGCGGTTCTAGTGCTCGCTTTGATCGGCTTCGTCACCGGACGGCCCGAGTTCCTCGACATCGCCATTCTTTACACGCTGCTTAACCTGGTCGGCACCATCGCCGTCTTGCGCTATTTCCACCCGAGCCAGAACTGAGCGATGGCCGTTATCGTCGACATTCTGAGTTGGATTCTTCTGGCCGCGGGGGGGGCATTTTGCCTGATCGGTACCCTTGGGTTGCTTCGCATGCCGGACCTGTTTGCGCGGATCCACGGCGCGTCGGTGACCGATACGCTCGGCGCCGGCTTTATCATCGCCGGTTTGATCCTTCAGGCAGGATTTACCCTGGTCGCCGCCAAACTGGTGATCATTATGGCGCTGATCTTGCTGACCACGCCGGTGGCCACTCATGCGCTGGCGCAGGCCGCGCTCCACGCGGGCAATCGTCCGAAACTCGCCCATGACGAAACAGGCGGCCGCATCGCCGGGGAGGACGGACCATCGAACTCCTGATCAATACGGTCTTGCTGCTGCTCATGGTGGTGACGGTCATTGCCGTGATCCGCGCCCACAATCTGTTTGTGGTGGTGATGCTGGGCGGCATCTACAGCTTCTTGATGGCGACGGTCATGGTGGCGCTGGATGCGGTCGACGTGGCGATGACCGAAGCGGCGGTGGGCGCGGGCATGTCGACGGTGCTGCTGCTCGCCGTGCTCGGTTTGGTCAAAACGCGCGAGGCGCCGTTGCGCCACAGCCCGGTCATCCCGCTGATTATCTGCTTGCTGACCGGCGGCGCGCTGATCTACGGCACCGTCGATTTGCCGCCGTTCGGCCGGGCCGACAATCCGCAGAACCAGCATGTGGCGCCCTACTATATTGAAAACTCCAAAAAGGAGACGGGCGCGCCAAACATGGTCACTGCGGTGCTGGCCAGCTACCGCGGCTACGACACGCTGGGCGAGGCGACGGTAATCTTTACCGGCGGCATCGGCGTTTTGGTTCTGCTTACGGCTGTGCGCCGGCGGCGAAACGGAACCGGGCAAAACGCCAAGGCTAAGGAGCAGGCCGAATGATGCGCGATACCATCATATTGCGCGTCGTGGTCAAGCTGCTGCTGCCGATGATCCTGTTGTTCGCGCTTTATGTGCAGTTCCATGGCGACTACGGCCCCGGCGGCGGCTTCCAGGCCGGCGTCGCGGCGGCCGCGGCGATCATCCTCTACGGTATGATCTTCGGTACCACGGCGGCGCGCCATGTGGTGCCCCAGCGCGTCGTTCATATACTTATTCCGCTTGGCATACTGATCTTCGCCGGCACCGGCGTGGTGGGGCTGCTGATGGGGGCGAATTTCCTCGACTATACGCCGCTCGGCAGCACGCAAGCAGCTGGCCAGCATCTGGGGATTCTGATCGTCGAGCTCGGGGTTTTCGTGACAGTGGCATCGACGATGCTGGCGATTTTCTACGCCTTCGGGGCCCGCGCGGAGGATGCGTTGGGAGAGGATGAAGACGACGGCCATTCCGCTACCAGATTCGACGATTGGCACGAAGAATGACCGAAATTCTCGCCAGCATTAATTACTGGGTCACCATCTTCTTGATGGTCGCGGGCCTCTACATCATCGTCGCCCACGGCAACATGATCAAGAAACTGGTTGGCCTGGCGATCTTTCAGACCTCGGTCTATCTGCTGTTCCTCTCGCCGGGCAAGATTATCGGCGGCACGGCGCCGATCCTCGCCAAGGAATTCGAGCTTTATTCCAACCCGCTGCCCCATGTCTTGATCCTGACCGCTATCGTGGTCGGCGTGGCGACCATCGCGCTCGGTATGGCCTTTGTCGTACGCATTCACGAAGCCTACGGCACCGTCGAAGACGACGAGTTGCACGAGCTGGAGACCGATTGATGATCGCGCTCCACCTGCCAGCGCTCCAGGTCGTGCTGCCGCTTTTGGCGGCGCCGCTCTGCGCCATATTCAGGCGCGGGCTCCTGGCGTGGGGGATTACGCTGATCGCCAGTTGGGCTGCCTTCGCCGCGGCCATCGGTTTGCTGCTGCGTGTACTCGATCAAGGGGTGATCTCCTACGAGCTCGGTGGTTGGGCGCCGCCGTTCGGCATCGAGTACCGGGTCGATCTGATCAACGCGTTCGTGCTGTTGGTGATTTCCGGCGTCGGCGCGGTGATCATTCCCTACGCCCGTAAGAGCATCGAAGCGCGCTTCGGCAGCACCGAGCAGGCCTGGTTCTACACCATGTATCTGCTGGCGCTGACCGGTTTGCTCGGCGTGACGATCACCGGCGACGCGTTCAATATCTTCGTCTTTCTCGAAATATCGTCGCTTGCCAGCTACGTGATGATCGCCATGGGCCGCGACCGGCGCTGCCTGACCGCCGCCTATCAGTATCTGATTATGGGCACGGTGGGCGCCACCTTCATTGTCATCGGCATCGGTTTGCTGTGGGCGATGACGGGGACGCTCAACCTGTACGATCTGGCGCAGCGCATTCCCGAGATTCAGAACACAAGGCCGGTGCTCGCCGCGCTGGCGTTCCTCACCGTCGGTATCTCGCTCAAACTGGCGTTGTTTCCGCTGCACCTCTGGCTACCCAACGCCTATGCCTACGCGCCGTCGGTGACCAGCGCGTTCCTGTCGGGCACGGCGACCAAGGTCGCGATCTACCTGTTCTTGAGATTTTTCTACACCGTGTTCGGGGGTGAAGGGTTTTTCGAAACCACGCCGCTGCCGGAGATCCTGTTGGTCCTCTCACTCGTGGCGATGTTTGCGGCCTCGACCGTCGCGGTCTTCCAAAGCAACGTGAAGCGCATGCTGGCCTATTCCAGCGTGGCGCAGATCGGTTTCATCACGTTGGGTATCAGCTACGCGACGCAAACCGGCCTGACGGGTGCGATGGCGCATATCTTCAACCACGCCATCATGAAAGCCGGCCTGTTCTTGCTAATCGGCAACGTTCTGTTCCGCCTCGGCTCGGTGCGGATCGAGGATATGGCGGGGATCGGCCGCACCATGCCCCTGACCATGGCGGGCTTCGTGTTGCTCGGCCTGAGCCTGTTGGGCACACCCGGCACTGTGGGCTTTATCAGCAAATGGTATCTCGGCCTGGCGGCGGTGGAGCAGGGGCAGTGGTGGCTGGTCGGGCTGATCGTTATCGCCTCGCTGGTGACCATGATCTATGTCGGCCGGGTGGTCGAAGTGGCCTATTTCCGCGAGCCGACGGAGAAGGTGGCGCAATTGAAAGAGGCGCCGGCGTCGCTGCTGGTGCCGGCGTATGTTTTGGTCGGCGCGGCGATCTATTTCGGCCTCGAGACATCCCTTTCGGTCGGTCTGGCACAAGACGCCGCATCGCGGCTGCTTGATGCGCTTTACTAGGATTTCACCGTGAGCCCGACCGACGCCCTCATAGCAGCCTTGCTCGTGCCCACCGCGGGCGCGGTGTTGATTGCCCTGGTGGGACGTTGGCCGAACCTGCGCGAGACCGTGACCCTGGTGACGGCGCTGCTGCTGTTCGCCGCCGTGCTGCAAATCGCGCCGTCGGTGATGGACGGCGGGCGGCCTGCCGTATCGGCGTTGGTGGTGGCGCCGGGGCTCGAACTCGCGTTCGAGGTCGAGCCGCTCGGCCTGTTGTTCGCCCTGATCGCCTCGTTCCTGTGGATCGTCAACTCGCTTTATTCGATCGGCTATATGCGCGGCAACAAGGAAGCGCGGCAAACCCAGTTCTACGTCGCGTTCGCCGTGGCGCTGGCCTCGACCATGGGCATCGCGCTCTCCGCCAACCTGTTCACGCTGTTCATTTTCTACGAAGTGCTGACGCTTTCGACCTATCCGCTGGTCGCCCACCACGGCGACGCCAAGGCGCGGGGCGGGGCGCGCACCTATCTGCTGATTTTGCTGTCGACATCGATCGTTTTCCTCATTCCCGCGCTGTTGTGGACGCTTGGACTCGCTGGCACGCTCGATTTCACCCAAGGGGGCATCCTGAGCGGTGTCAGCCCGCTCACCACCGGGCTGCTGCTGGCGTTGTTCGCGTTTGGTATCGGCAAAGCGGCGGTGATGCCGTTTCACCGCTGGCTGCCGTCGGCCATGGTGGCGCCGACACCTGTCAGTGCGTTGTTGCATGCGGTGGCGGTTGTTAAAGCCGGCGTGTTCTCGGTGCTCAAGGTGGTGGTCTACATTTTTGGGCCCGAGCATCTGCTGGCGACCGGCGCCTCGGAATGGCTGGTTTACCTGGCGACCTTCTCGTTGCTCGCCGCCTCGGTCGTCGCTTTGACCAAGGATAACCTCAAGGCGCGGCTGGCCTATTCGACCGTCAGCCAGCTTGCTTATATCGTGCTCGGCGCGGCCATCGCCACGCCGCTGGCTCTGGTCGGCGCGGCGATGCACATTATGACCCATGCGTTCGGCAAGATTACGCTGTTTTTCGTCGCCGGCGCGATCCACACTGCGGCCCATAAAACCGAAGTGAGCCAGTTGAACGGAATTGGCCGGGCGATGCCGTTTACCATGGCCGCGTTCTTCATCGGCGCGTTGTCGATTATCGGTTTACCGCCGCTCGGCGGCGCGTGGAGCAAGCTCTATATCGCGCTCGGCGGGATGGACGGCGATTACGGCTTTGTCGTGGCGGCGCTGATGATTAGCTCGGTGCTCAACGTCGCCTACTTGATGCCCATCGTCGTGCGCGCGTTCTTCACACCGCCCGCCGAAGGCGAAGAGATTACCAAAATGAAGGAAGCCCCTTGGCTTTGCGTGATCCCGCTGTGCTTTACCGCGCTGGCCTGCGGCGTTTTGTTTTTCCTGCCAGACCGGCTCGAAGTGTTCCTCGGCGGCATCATGGGCGCGAGCTAGGCGAGAGGAGGGAGCGAAGGTGAGCGATAAACCGGCCGACGAGCGCACCTGGTGGCTCGACCGCAAGGAGAATGTGAGCAAGATCGCGTACACGCTCTACGCGGTTTGCGCGGTTGTGCTCCTCGCAGATCTGGTTGCCCGCAGCAAGTTTGAGAACGAAATCGACGCGGTGCCGTTCTTCTACGGGGTCTATGGTTTTGTTGGCAGCGTGTTCTTGGTTTTGGCGTCGAAGGAGATTTTGCGCCGGTTGGTGAAGCGGTCCGAGGACTATTACGATGATTGAGTTCCCGCCAGGCCTCATTCTCGTGTTCGGCGCCCTTTTGGTGCCGGTGCTGCGCGGCCCGTTGCGCGCGGCGTGGATGATCGCGCTGCCGATTGCCGGGTTCGTACTGCTGTATATGCTGCCTGAGGGCAACCTGATGCCGATGTCAGCATTCGGTCAGGAGCTTGAACTGCTGCGCGTCGACCGGCTGTCGCGGGTCTTCGGCTACGTCTTTTTCATCGCCTCGCTGCTCGGGGTGATCTACGCGCTGCATGTGCGCGCGGCGGGCGAGCAGGCGGCCTCGCTGGTCTATGCCGGCGCGGCCATCGGCGCGGTGACCGCCGGTGATTTGATCTCTCTGTTCGTTTATTGGGAACTCACGGCAGTCGCGTCGGTGTTTCTCATTCTGGCCCGGCGCACGCCGGAGGCGCGCGCGGCGGCGATGCGCTATCTCATCGTTCAGGTCGGATCCGGCGTCTTGTTGCTCGCCGGTTTGATCGTGCGCTGGCACGAAACCGGATCGGTCGACTTCAGCCATATCGGCCTCGACGGGTCGGGCGGCCTGCTGATTTTCATTGCCTTCGGCATCAAATGCGCGTTCCCGTTGCTCCACAACTGGCTGCAGGATTCCTACCCGCAAGCGACCGTGACCGGTACGGTGATCTTGTCGGCATTCACGACCAAGCTCGCGGTCTACGCACTTGCGCGCGGTTTCGCCGGGACGGAACAGTTGATCTGGATCGGCGCGATTATGACCGCGTTCCCGATCTTCTATGCGGTGATCGAGAACGATCTGCGCCGGGTGCTTGCCTACAGTCTCAACAACCAGCTGGGCTTTATGGTGGTCGGTGTCGGTATCGGCACTGAGCTTGCGCTCAACGGCACCGCCGCGCACGCCTTCACTCACATCATCTATAAGGCGCTGCTGTTCATGTCGGTGGGCGCGGTGCTGCATCGTACCGGCACGGCGCTAGGCACGGAGTTGGGTGGCCTCTATAAGTCGATGCCGTTCACCACCGGCTTTTGCATTATCGGCGCGGCGTCGATCTCGGCGTTTCCGTTATTCAGCGGTTTCATCAGTAAGTCGATGATCTTGTCGGCTGCCGCCCACGAAGGCCACAACATCGTCTGGTTGGTGCTGGTGTTCGCCTCGGCCGGTGTGTTCCACCATTCGGGCATCAAGATACCGTTCTTTGCCTTCTTCGCGCACGATTCCGGCAAAAGGGTGAAAGAAGCACCGTGGAATATGCTGGTGGCGATGGCAATTGCCGCTGCCTTGTGCATTGGCATCGGTGTGTTCCCCTCGGCGCTCTACAGCATTTTGCCGTTCCCGGTTACTTACGTGCCTTACACGGAGTCCCACGTTCTGGCGCAGTTGCAGCTCCTGTTGTTCTCCGCGCTGGCGTTCACCGTGCTGATGCGCACCGGCATCTACCCGCCGGAATTGCGCTCGACCAACCTGGATACCGACTGGTTCTACCGGCGTTTCGGGCGGTTTGTGCAACGCGTTGCCTACCCGATCGGCAGCGAGACCTATACCGGTGTGCGGCGCATCGCGGTGCGCCGGATCGAGCGCTTCGTCGGCCAGCTCTACCGCCACCATGGACCGCAGGGCGTTCTCGCGCGCACCTGGCCGACCGGCAGCATGGTGCTCTGGGTGGCGATTCTGCTTGCGGGCTACCTGCTGCTCTACTTCTTCTGATCCGTCAAAAGGACGAGCCCGGCGGGGGTGTCCGTCCGGCTCGAAAGAGCTACTTTGGGGACACAAATCGACGGTTTAGACGTCGATACGAAGATTAGTAGAAGCTGACAGGGGAAGAGAATGACCCGAGTAAACTGGATATGGCGCATGGCGGTTGCCATGCTCGCGGTGACGACGATGTTCGTCGCCGGCACCCACATGGCCACCGCCGCCGACAAGGTAAAACTGGGTGCGCTGCGGTTCACCTCGCATTCGGGCGCGTTCGTTGCGCACGAAAAAGGATACTTCACGGAGGAAGGGCTCGAAGTTGAACTGGTGTTCTTCCAGGCCGCCGCGCCGATGGCCGTCGCGATCGCCTCCGGCGATATCGACTATGCGGTCACCGCCATTTCGGGCGGCCTGATCAATCTCGCCGAGAAAGGCGCGATCAAGATCATCGGCGGCGCTTTGGTGGAAGAAAAGGGCGTCGACGGTCAGAAGATACTGGTCTCCAACGCGGCCTTCGAGGCCGGCGTCACATCGCCGGCGAAACTGGCGGGCCGTTCTTTCGGCATCACCCAGACCGGATCATCGTTCCACTACATGATCTCGCAGATCGCGGCAAAGGAAGGCTTTGCGACCGACGATGTGAGCCTGAAGCCCTTGCAAAAAGTCGGCGCGATTATCGGCGCGCTGAAATCCGGCCAGATCGATAGCTGGACCATCGTTCCTCATATCGCGAAGGGGCTCGACGGATCGGGTGGCGCCAAGATTATCGGCAACGTCGCCGACTATATCGATGAGTATCAGGTGACGACGATCTTCACCTCGACCAAGAATGCGACCGAGAAGCGCGATCTCACCCGGCGCTTCTTGCGCGCCTACTCGAAGGGGATCGCCGATTTCAACGCCAACATGATCGACAAGACCAAAGGCGATGAGGGCGTCGAAGAGACGACCAAGCTGATCCACAAATACGTCTATGTGGAGCGGCCGTTCGAAAAGGCCGCGCCGCCGATCAAGGCAGGCTCCATGCGCCTGCAGCCGAACGGCAAGTTGAACCTGAGCTCGGTGAAGCACCAGCTCGAATGGTTCCAGGCCGAGGGGCTGGTGAGCAAAGACATCAAGCTCGAGCAACTGGTCGATTCAAGTTACGTCGAAACCTACTGACGGTGCTGCATAGAGTGCGATGCAAATACCCTCTCCCATAGGGAGAGGGTGGCGAGCGAATGCGAGCCGGGTGAGGGGTTACAAACGATTGCGAGTTTCCTCGGTGAAATTTAACCCCTCACCCCAAACCCCTCTCCCTATGGGAGAGGGGCTTATCCAAGCTCCTATCCGCGTGTCTGCGACCGCCGTTTAGCATCGTTAAGATGACGAACCGAACGAAGCTCTAGCGGGGACCCGCATGGACCTTCACCTGGAAGGCATTACGCACCGCTATGGTGACATGCCGGTGCTCGACGGCATCGACCTCGAAATTGAAGGCGGCCAGATTGTCTGCGTAATCGGGCCGTCGGGCTGCGGCAAGTCCACGCTGTTGCGTTTTATCGGCGGACTCGAACAGCCCGATCGCGGCGAGGTGTTGCAGGTCGGCGAACCACCCGCAGAATCGCTCAATCCGCTCACCTATATTTTTCAGGATTTCGCGCTGCTGCCCTGGCGAACGGTCGAGGGCAACGTCAGCCTTGTGCTCGAAGACCATAATCTGGGCGCAGCTGAGGCTCGGCGCGTTATCGACGATGTTTTGGCGCGCACAAAACTCGCGGATTTTAAGACCGCGTTTCCGCGTCAGCTCTCGGGCGGCATGAAGCAACGTGTCGCCATCGCCCGCGCGCTCGCGGTGAAACCAGCGGTGATGCTGATGGACGAACCGCTCTCGGGCCTCGATGCCCAGACCCGCGAGCTGCTGATGGACGATTTGGTGGGCCTGTGGGCGCGCGAGCGTTTTACCGCCGTTTACGTCACCCACAACCTCAATGAAGCGGTGCGGCTGGGCCACAAGATCGTCGTGCTGTCACGCCGGCCCGGGCGCATTCGCGAAGTCGTCGATATCGACACGCCCATCGAAGAGCGTGTTAACGGCGCGCCGAAGCTCGACGCCGTTCAAACCAAACTCTGGGACCTCTTGCGTGACGAGGCGGTCGCCGCAGATCGGGAGCTAAGCAATGGTTGATATGACGACAGGAACCCGTCCGGTCGAATTCCGCGGCGGCGGATTCGCCCCCAAACCGATCCGCACCCTGGGGCCAGTGGTGTTCATCGTTCTGATTCTGTTGTGGGAAATTGGCTCGCGCACCGGCGTGATTTCCGCGCTTGTTCTGCCGGCGCCGAGCGAGGCCATAGCGGCGCTGCGCGATCTCTGGGTTTCCGGCGAACTATGGCTGCATCTCGGCGCTTCGCTGCAACGCCTGGTCCTTGGCTGGACGGCCGGTACGGTTCTGGGGATCGCGCTGGGGCTCTTGATCGGCTTGTTCTCGAGCGTCCGCTCAGGCGTTGCCCCCCTGGTTGCCGCGATCTTTCCCATCCCGAAAATCGCGCTCTTGCCGCTGTTCATTATCTGGTTCGGGATCGGTGAGGAATCCAAAGTGGCCCTCATCCTGTTCGGCACCTTTTTCCCCACCGTGATTTTCACCTATGGCGGAGTCGATGCCGTGGACCGCGGCTTGATTCGCATGGGCCAGTCTTTCGGCCTCAGCTGGTCGTCGATTGTCCGTAAAATCATTCTGCCCGGCGCGCTGCCGGCGATCCTGTCGGGGATGCGGGTATCGTCGGCGATCGCGATCATTCTCATTGTTGCCGCGGAACTTATCGCCGCCGAGAAGGGGATCGGCGCCTACGTGCAAGCCGCCGGGTCGCTGTTCGCGACCGACCAGCTCATCGCCGGCGTCGCCATTCTTTCCATTCTCGGCCTCACCGTGAATTGGCTCATCGGTAAGGCCGAGAAGTTCTTTCTCCGCTGGCGCGCCTAGTTTTGCGCCGTGTCCTGCGGCGGCGGCATGCCTTCGAATGCGGGCAGGGCGGGGTCCATATGATCCCAGGAGGCCGCGCGCTTGGTGTAGACCACGACTTGTGGCTTGAAGACTTCCGGGTCGTCCAGGCTGGAGGCCCGGGGGAACGCCAGATCGGGCATGCCCGAGTTGGTCGAATAGATTGCCGAGCCGCAGGTGGGACAGAACCCGCGGCTGACCATATTGCCGCTGTCGGTGGGCGCGTCGAAGAATTTCAACTCGCCGGTGACCGAGAGCGCCGCTTTCGGAATGCCGATATGAGAGCCGTGGCCGGTGCCGCTGGTTTTGCGGCAATGTTCACAATGGCAGTGCCCGGCGATAACGGGTTCGGCACTACTTTCATACTTCACGGCGCCGCACAGGCAGCCGCCGGTAAAGACCGCGTTCATTTTTGTCTCCCAATATGTTACTTGCATTAGACAAGTGACACGTTAATTTACTCAATTGCGAATTGCAAGTGACTTTTCGATATGACTGAAATCATCCTGACACCGGAGCGGTCTGGCTGCCCCATCGCCAGCACCCTCGATCTGGTCGGCGATAAGTGGTCGCTCGTCATCATCCGAGACATGCTGGTGGGCGCGAGGCGGTTCGGCGACTTCATGGCGTCGCCGGAAGGCATCAAGACCAATATTCTCACCAACCGCTTGCGGCGCATGGAGGAGGCGGGCCTTATCGAGCGACAGGCTTACCAAACCCGTCCGCCGCGTTTCGAGTATCTGCTCACCGAGCGTGGCGAGGCGCTGTTGCCGGTGTTGCAGGAGATGTGCCGCTGGGCCAATGCGCATATCGACGACACCTGGCTCCCGCCTGAGAGTTTCATGCAGCGGCAGGTTTAGAGCGCCGCGGACCGGGTGATACTTGCTGATTTGTCACCCCCACCCCGGCCCTCCCCCATCAAGGGGGAGGGAGTTGGCGCGATGGTCGGCGCTCGGTCTGAAGTCCTCCCCCCTTGTGGGGGAGGATTTAGGTGGGGGGTCTAGCAACGTTAACCAACCGTCCTCAGCGAAGCGGCGATGGCAGTATTTGTTGTAAGTCACCGCTGGCTTTTGCCGTCAGATAGGTTAAATGCTTGCGCGGGCAGTGGTATGCGGGGCAGTAGGGTTTAGCAGTGCAGTCCATGGGCGACACCGATAGGACGGCGGAATCGGGCCGTGAGCGGCGCGCGATACGCGCGCTGATGCCTTACCTGTGGCCGCGCGGCCAATGGGAGATGAAGATCCGCGTCGTCATCGCGGTGGTGCTGCTGGTGGCCGCAAAAGTGGCGATTGTGGCCGTACCCCTGGTGTTCGGCGCGGTTGTCGATGCGCTCGACCAGCCGGTGGAAAACGTTATCGCGGTGCCGCTGGCTCTGTTGATTGGCTACGGGCTGTTGCGGGTCGGCTCGCAGGCGTTTGCCGAGTTGCGCGATTTCGTCTTCGCCAAGGTGGGCCAGCGAGCGATCCGCACCGTTGCGCTCAAAGTCTTTCGCCATCTTCACGCGCTGGCGCTGCGCTTTCACCTCGACCGGCAGACCGGTGGGCTCAGCCGGGCCATCGAGCGCGGCATCAAGGGCATCGATTTCCTGCTGCGCTTCATGCTGTTCAACATTCTGCCGACGCTGGTCGAAATCACCCTGGTTTGCGGCATTTTGTGGTCTCGTTTCGGCGTTCTGTTCAGCGTCATCACGCTCATCGCGGTCGCGATTTATATCGCGTTCACGCTGCTGTTCACCGAATGGCGGCTGAAGTACCGCCGCGCCATGAACGAAAGCGACAGCGAGGCCAACACCAAGGCGATCGACAGTCTGCTCAACTTCGAGACGGTTAAGTATTTCGGCAACGAAGAGCACGAGGCGCAGCGCTACGACCAATCGATGCAGCGCTACGAGGGCGCGGCGGTTAAAAGCCTGACGACGTTGTCGATGCTCAATATCGGTCAGGGCCTGATCATCGCCTCGGCGATGACGCTCCTACTTGTGCTGAGCGGTTTCCGGGTCGCAGACGGGTCGATGTCGATCGGCGATTTCGCCGCCGTCAATCTTCTCACCATGCAGCTCTTCCTGCCGCTGAACTTCCTCGGTTTCGTCTATCGCGAGATCCGCCAATCGTTGGTCGACATGGAGAACATGTTCGGATTGCTCGATGTAGGGCGGGAAATCTCCGATACGCCCGACGCCAAACCGCTCGCCGTGAGCGATGGCAAAGTGCGCTTCGAGAACGTTTCGTTCGCCTACGATCAGCGGCGGCCGATCCTGCAAGGCCTCGATTTCGAAGTGCCGGCGGGACACAAAGTCGCCATCGTCGGCGCGTCGGGCGCCGGCAAGTCGACGATCTCGCGCCTGCTGTTCCGTTTCTACGACATCGACGAAGGCCGCATCGCTATCGACGGGCAGGATATCCGCGACGTTACCCAGGCGAGCCTGCGCGCCGCGATTGGGATCGTCCCTCAAGATACGGTGCTATTTAACGACACGATTTTCTACAACATCCAGTATGGCCGCCCGAGCGCCACACCGTCGGAAGTGGAGGACGCGGCTCGCCTGGCGCAAATCCACGATTTCGTTATGGAACAGCCGGACGGCTACAACACGAAGGTCGGCGAGCGCGGCTTGAAGCTGTCAGGCGGTGAAAAGCAACGGGTGGCGATCGCGCGAACCATCCTCAAGCAACCGCAGATATTGTTGTTCGATGAGGCGACCTCGGCGCTCGATACCCATACCGAGCGCGAAATCCAGAAATCCCTCGACGCGGTGTCGGCCAACCGCACGACCCTGGTGATCGCGCACCGGCTGTCGACAGTGGTCAATGCCGACGAGATTATCGTGCTCGATGAGGGCCGCATCATCGAGCGGGGGCGCCACAGTGAGCTACTGGCGCAAGGCGGTGCCTATGCCGCGCTGTGGACGCGCCAGCAGGCTGCCGCCCGGCGCGGTGAAGACGAAGCCGCCGAAGACGAGATCGGTCAAGGCCTAGGCGCACCCGCTCCGGCGAAGTAACGGTTTCTCCTGTTACGAGTTGTAGTGCTGATATAGTTCAACCCTCTGGATGTAACTGAGGGGAAGCTATCCGCCATGCTCGATTTACCGAGTTTCCGCAACGAAACCCGTTACGGCATGCCCGCCGCCGATCAAATCATGTTCAATCGATTTTTCGTCGTCGGTTATTCCTACTATTTCCGGCAAGCCAAATGGACGCTGGAGATCGTCGATCCGGATACCGGTGTTGAGCGGCACGATAACTTCCGGCCTGACTTTCGGGTGCCGCCCATGTTCCGCGCCGACCTCGTAGACTTCGAAGGATCCGGATTCGACCGCGGACATTTGGTGGCCAGTGCAAACCAGCGAGAATTGTTGGTGCAAAACAGTGAAACCTTTCTGCTGAGCAATATGTCACCACAGGTGCCGGGCCTTAACCGAAGGGGCTGGCGCAAGCTGGAAGAGGCCGTTCGCGCCTTGCAGAACAAGCCCAAGATTTACGAGACCTACGTTGTTAGCGGGCCGATGTTCTATTTTGATCAGGCGGTCGAGGTGATTGGCGCGAGCGACGATAACGAGGTGTCGATCCCGGTGCCGCACGCGTTTTTTAAGTCGGTACTTGCCGAAAATGACAAGGGCAAGCTGCACATGTGGTCGTTCATTCTGCCCAACAAGGGATCGAACGCGGATATTGCCGATTTCCGTGTTCCGACCATCGAGGTTGAACGCAAGGCTGGTATCGAACTCTGGCACGAACTGGGTGGTAAAGAGATTCTGAGAGAAAAATCCCGTGTCCGGGCGATGTGGTAGCGCTTATAGAACTCGCCGGTTTATTCGATCTCCACAGCGTAAGTATCGACCGGCGGCGGGGTTTCGATCATGCCCTGGCCTTTGAGGAACTCAGCGAAGCGGGCATAGCGGCCTTCGTCCAAGGCCGCGGGCCGCAAAGCAAACCGCGGCAGCGTATCGCGCCAGGCGCGCCGGTTGAGCTCGTCGTCGAGCTCCTTGCGGCCCTTGATGAAGAGCTCCCACGCCGCGTCGGGGTGGTTAATCATGTATTGAGTGCCGGCTTCGACCGCGTCGAGAAATGCGCGCAGCTTCGTGGGCTCTAGCCGGTCGCTCTTCGCCACCAAAATCAACTCGTCGTAAGCCGGAATGCCTTCCTCTTCGAGGTAGAACGCGCGGCCGGGCCGTCCTTCGATATCCATCTGGTTGAGTTCGAAGTTGCGGAACGCACCGATCACCGCATCCACCTGGCCGCTCATCAGCGAGGGCGAGAGCGAGAAATTCACGTTGATCAGCTCCACATCGTCGAGCGACAACCCGTGTTTGGCGAGCATGGCGCCGAGCAATGCGTCTTCGAAGCCGCCCACCGAAAAACCGACCTTGCGGCCCTTCAAATCGGCGATCGAGCGGATCGGGCTGTCATCCAGTACGACAAGCGAATTGAGCGGTGTTGCCACCAGCGTGCCAATGCGCGTGAGCGGCAGTCCCGCTTCCACCTGCAGATGGAGCTGCGGCTGATAGGAGACGGCGATATCGGCGCGCCCCGCGGCAACCAGCTTGGGCGGGTCGTTGGGGTCGGCGGGCGCGACGAACTCGACCTCGAGGCCGCGCTTGGCGAACTCGCCGCGCTCGAGGGCGACGTATAAGGGCCCGTGATCGGGATTGATGAACCAGTCGAGCAGAACGGTGAGCTTCTCTGCCGCGCTCGCGGGTCCGGAAGCCAGGATGAGGCCGGCGCTCAACAGGGATATCAAAATTCGCTTCATGTACTTGCTCCGAGTAACAGGGGTTAAGTGATGCGAGCCGGGTCACTTTCCGGCTGCCACGTGATGACGCGGCGCAGGAGGGCGTCGACGCTGAAGTAGATGGCGGTGGCGGCGAGCGCCAAGACGAAGAGGGCGGCGAACATGGCGTCGGTTTGCACCCGCCCATTCATCAGCAACATGTAGTAGCCGAGCCCTGCCGACGAGCCGACCCATTCGCCGACGACCGCGCCGATGGGCGCCACGGCGGCGGCGACGCGAAGCCCCGAGGCGAAGGCGGGGAGGGCGCCCGGTATACGGATTTGCCGCAAGGTGGCCCATTTCGACGCGCCCATGGTTTGGGCCAAGTCGAGCCAGCCCGGCTCGGTACGCCGTAATCCGTCGTAGAACGCCGCGGTCACCGGGAAAAAAATGATCAGCGTCGCCATCACCACCTTCGGAGCGACGCCGTAGCCGAACCACAGCACCAGAACCGGTGCTAGCGCGAAAACCGGGATCGCCTGGGAGACCACCAGCACCGGCAAAATCCACGACCGGGCGGGGCGAAAGTAAGCCATGGTGAGGGCGCTCAGCGCGCCGAAGACGGTACCGAAAACAAGCCCGAGGAAGATCTCGATGATGGTAACGCCAGCATGCTTGGCAAGGACATCGGCACGTTCGATCGCCGTGAGCAACACATCGGCCGGGGCGGGCAGAATGAACGGCGCAACGCCGAACAGGCTGACAACGGCCTGCCACAGCACCAGCAGACCGAGGAACACGATGAGGGGCCGCACGAGTTTCATGGGGCGGCTCCCGTGGCGGGTTCCGCCGCCGCGCGACTGAGCTGCGATAACAACTGCTGGTGCAGGTCGCGCAAGGTGGGGTCGGTGGGGTCGCGCGGGGTATCGCCCGGCGGCAACATCTGCGGTCCGAGATAGGCTGGCCGTCCCGCCATTACATGGATGCAATGGCCCAGGCGCAGCGCCTCGAGAGGATCGTGGGTGACCAGCAGTACCGTGCGGTTCTGTAACAATCGCGCCGCCAGTTCCTGTAGCCGCGCCCGCGTAATCGCATCGACGGCGGAAAACGGTTCGTCCATCAACACAACAGGCCGGCCTTCCATCAGGGTGCGCGCCAATGCCGCCCGCTGCCGCTGACCGCCCGACAATTCGGCCGGCGGCGCATCGGCCTTATCCTCGAGGCCGACATCGGACAATAACGAACCGACGCGCTGCGTATCGGGCGTGCCACCGCGCAACCGGTCGCCGAGCGCGACATTTTCAGCTACCGAAAGCCAGGGCAGCAGCAAATCCTGTTGCGCCATCCAGGCGATGTTTTGATCGAGCGCCGAGCCATCCGAGGCGGCGATACGGGTTGCGGGGCCGGTCTCACTAAGCCCGGCGATCATGCGCAAAAGGGTCGATTTACCGACGCCGCTGGGGCCGAGGATACAGGTCCATCGGCCGCCGGTTATCCGGGCGGACAGATTGTCGAATAATAGCGTATCGGCATAGGCCAAGCGGGCATTGGCGATTTGAAGGCCAATGGCGCTCTCTGTCTTATCCAGGTTGCCGGGGCTATCGCTCGCTTGCGCGCCGTCGTCTCGCATTACCACCCATCCCTTCGCCGGTACTAGCCGGATCAGGTTCCAGGGGTCGTCCCGCCAATCGAGACCTCTCAGCCGGTATACGGCTCCCCCAGGTGAGGTGCGCACTATGTCGGCCCCGGCCCCTCGTCGTCAATGGTCCGAGATTGATTCCTTGCTGTTGGTTGGACGCCGGAAAACCCTCTCCCTGAGGGAGAGGGTGGCGAACGCTAGTGAGCCGGGTGAGGGTTTAGGGACGGATAGAGGATATCCTGGATCTATCTTACCCCTCACCCCAACCCCTCTCCCCATGGGAGAGGGGCTTGGCGGCGATTTATCTTTCAGTACCGCTGCTATTACTGCATCGATCGTTTAGGAATCTAAGGATGCGTTGCGGCTAAATCTACTTGGACACAATCACGTGCGGCGATTGCAATCGCGCGCGCAGGCCGCTAGGTGGTTGGCATGCCAGACGCCGCGACCATGGCCCAGAGCGCGCTGACCTCAGGCCGTCCGCTATTTATCGGTAACGAAATTTACCGCCGGGCGAATTTCGGACCCAAGCATCCCCTGTCGGTGCCGCGGGTCCCGGCGACGATTGACCTAGTGCGTGCGCTCGATTGGCTGCCAGACGACGCCTATGTTGTCAGCTCCCAGGCAGCGCCGGAGGACCTGCTGCGTTTCCACGATGCCGGATATATCGACACGCTGCGGCGCGGTGAGCGCGACAAGGCGCTCCCCGCCGAGCTCAAGCAACGCCACAACCTGGGCAAGATGGAAAACCCGATCCACGACACCATGTACAGCCGGCCCGCAACCTCGGCGGGGGCAATGCTCGCAGCGGCCGATTTACTGGCGGGCGCCGATTTAGCGGGCGAGGGGGGGCGTGCAATCGTCTACAGCCCGGCGGGCGGCACTCACCATGGCCGGCCCGACCGCGCCAGCGGGTTCTGCTATCTCAACGATCTTGCCTTGGCCATGCTGCGGCTACTCGATCAGGGCGTTGGCCGGATTTTCTATGTCGATTTCGACGCCCACCATGGCGACGGCGTTCAGGATGCCTTCCACGATGATGCGCGGGTTTTCACCTTGTCGATCCATGAGGGCGACCGGTGGCCGTTTACCGGAGTAGCGGAGGATCGGGCCGGCGGCCATGCGTGCAATGTGCCGGTCCCACGCGATTTCAACGATGCCGAACTCGACATGATTGTCGAGCGGATCGTGGTGCCGCTCGGCCAGGCCTTGCGCCCCGATGTGGTCGTTATCCAGTGCGGTGCCGATGCGTTGGCCGACGATCCTTTGAGCCGCCTCGAATTATCGAATAATGCGCTGTGGGACGCTGTCGGCCGTACCGCCGCGCTGGCAAACCGGGTGCTGGTGACCGGTGGCGGCGGTTACAACCCCTGGAGCGTTCCGCGCTGCTGGGCGGGTGTTTGGGCGACCCTCAACGGCTTCGAGATTCCTGAAAGGCTGCCGGCGCCCGCAGAAGCCGTGCTGAGGAGCCTCACCTGGTCGCGGGCGGCGGGGCGAAACCCGCCGGAACATTGGTTTACGACCCTGGCTGATCCCGCCGACGGGCGGCCGGTGCGCGATGCGGTTCGACGAATTGTCGACACAGTTCGAGCGCATAATTTCGAGGAAACTATGGGTAGGGTGGCGCTGTGAGGCGGTTGCGACGCATAACGGTTTTGGCGGTGGGTCTGATCATTGTTTGGATCGTTGCCGCCGACGCGCAAGGTGCCTTCGAACGCTCCGCGCTGACGATCGAAACCAGCGAGGAAAGCCATACCTTCAATATCGAGCTGGCGCTAACACCGGCGCAGCAGTCGCAGGGCCTGATGTTCCGCCGAAAAATGGCCGCCGATGCCGGTATGCTGTTTTATCATCGGCGCGAGGTAGAGGTGCGCATGTGGATGCGCAACACCTTTCTGCCGCTGGATATGCTGTTTATCGATTCAGACGGGCGGATCGTTCATATCGCCGAGCGAACCGTGCCGAAATCGCTTAAGACGATTTCTGCCGGCCGTCCGGTACGCGCGGTGTTGGAGGTAAATGCCGGGACGGTCCGCCGGCTCGCCATAAAGACGGGCGACCGGCTGATCCATCCCTTATTCGAGAACGCCGAGTGAGGGCGTTCTCAGGCGTAACTGGCTAGAGAATTTTCCCGGATACGACGGGTTGCAATGCTTCCCAGCCTTCCCCCGCAGCGACCAGGCAGGTAACTCCTGCCGGCGTTGTGACAATGATCGACCAGGATGACCCTTTTTCGTTGGTCAACACTTCAACCACTCCGCCGCTGCTGGCGAGCCCCATGGCAACGGGTTCTTCCTGATAGGCCTTCGACAGATGCGATAAAGCGCTCGTACGATCAGTGCAATTTGTCTGGCTTGACTGGGCTGCTACTGTAGTGCCGCTACTTAAAACGACTGACAGGACCAGCCCAGCGATGACGCTGTTTGTCCTTAACATGTCAGTCTCCATCCTTTCGGTTGCGGCCGGGTTCTCCGACCAGTGCATACAGCTTTACAGGTGATCTTTAAAAAACTGTGAATTAGCGGATGGGTTGACAAGCATGCGTAAATAGGTGCGGTTTATGCTTCGTAAACCGCGGAAAACAGGCAAAATTGTATATGTGGCAGAATGATGGCAATGCACCTATTTGGGGTGCGGGGCGAAATAAAATTTGCCAAATTTCCTCGAAACCGGCTGATTTGTTCGCATACAAAAATACCGATATTTTTGAAGGTCGCTAAAATTTTAGATGATTGTTGATCCGAGGTGGCAGTTGAGCGGTTTTATCGTATGTAGATTCCGGTCGCTGACGCGGTCCTTGCTCGCGGCAGCCGCCATTTTGTTAACGTTTCTGCAACCCTATGAGGCGCTGGCCCAGGATACGGCGGTCGACGTCGAACTGGTGCTGGCGGTCGACGTATCGGCCAGCATCGACCGCAGCGAGCTCGATTTGCAGCGGGCGGGCTACCTCGCCGCGCTGACCGATCCCGCCGTTATCGACGCCATGCTGGGCGGGCCACTGGGCCGGATCGCGGTGACCTATGTGGAATGGTCGAAGACCCAGCGCACGACCATCGACTGGACGATTATCGATAGCCCGGCTGCGGCCCTGGCCTTCGCCGCCGCTGTCGCGGCGCAGCCTATACCGCCGGGCGACCTGACCTCGATCCGTGGTGCGATCGATTTCTCCGTTGCCCGCATCGTGGCAAACGGCATCGAAGGCACCCGGCGGGTGATCGACCTTTCCGCCGACGGCCGCGATTGGGAAGACGACACCGCCGCCGTTGCGTCGGCCCGCCAGCGCGCGCTTGACCTGGGGATCATCATCAACGGTCTGGCGATCAGCCCCGAGGGCGAGCGTTTCGTCGTCGAAGGCGCCGACTTTCGCGATCTCGGCGGCTATTTTGACGCCTACATCGTCGGTGGCCCCGGCGCCTTCACGATCGTCGTTAAGGAGCCGGACGATTTTGCCGCAACGGTGAAGAAAAAGCTGATCCTGGAAATCGCCGGCCTGCGATAGTCGGAGGGGCGGCAAAGTCGGGAAAGGGGTCGATTTAGGTTTGCCCCGGCCCCGTAAAACGCCTAGAAGGCTTCGAGCCGGGGCGTAGCTCAGCCTGGTAGAGCGCCTGCTTTGGGAGCAGGAGGTCGTTGGTTCGAATCCAGTCGCCCCGACCATTCGCCCCGCGGACGAGTTTGGGGCCAACCACAGTTTCGGAAGCGGGACAATGCGCGCACGAATCTACCAGCCAGCCAAAACCGCGATGCAGTCGGGCCGCGCGAAGACCAGTAAATGGGTGCTCGAATACGAGCCGACCCGCCGCCAGCAGCTCGATCCGCTGATGGGATGGCCCGGCGCCGGCGATACCATGGCCCAGGTACGGCTGACCTTCGATAGCCAGGACGAGGCGGTCGCCTATGCCGAGAAGCACGGCATCGCTTATAGCGTGCAACACCCGAAACAACGGACGATTAGACCCAAGGCCTACGCCGACAACTTCGCCGTATCGCGCAAGGTGCCGTGGAGCCACTAAATTTGGCTGTCAGCGGGCGCGCTTCGCGCTACGGTACTGCCTCGTCGATATTGGGCGCCCGTAGCTCAGCTGGATAGAGCAGCGGATTTCTAATCCGCAGGTCGCAGGTTCGAGTCCTGCCGGGCGCGCCAACTCCGAATAATTGACAGCACTACCCGAAAAATATCGAGGTTTTCGGAAACGTTTGTTTGATTTGGAAGCGGTTTCTAAGCAGGGTAGCGCCCAATCGGTACATTCAAAAAAAGGTGTCATCATGGCTGTTGCAAAACTGAAAGATCCGGAAGGTGCCAAAATCCGGAAAGTCGATTCAAAAAGTCAAAACGGCATAAAGTGTGAAATCAGCGTTCCGGACGGACACACATTTTTTACAGACGAGCCCGCCGAGCGGGGCGGGACGGACACAGCAACATCGCCCCTGATGTACTTCACGGCGTCTTTGGCCGCCTGTCAGACGGTTCAAATTCATAAAGTGGCCAAGGCCATGAGAATTAATCACGGCGCCATCAATATCCACGTCGAAACGACCACCGACCGCATCCCTGGGTTGGACGGCAGTGGTAAGGTTATGCGGTTCTGCGCTGCAGAAATGGTCGTAGACATTGAAACAGATGCGCCCCGTGAGAAGGTGGAGCGCCTTATGAAACTGTCCGAGGATCAATGCCCGGTCGGAAATCTCTTCGCGGACGCCGGTTACGAGCCGGAGTTGACCTTCAATATCCTGCCCATGCCCTAAGCTGATTGGAAGGGGAAAGCGGTGTTTTCGCATATTATGGTTGGCGCGGATGACGTCGACGTTTCAAAAGAGTTCTATGACGCCGTACTCGGTGTGCTTGGCGTTCCGGAGGGTAAGATCGATCCGAAGGGGCGGGTTTTTTATCGCACCAGCACCGGCGTATTCGCGGTCTCGAAGCCGATCGACGGGACGGCCGTAACCGCCGCCAATGGCGGGACCATCGGCTTCGCCTGCGACAGCCCGGAAATGGCGAAGGCCTTCCATGACACCGGCGTCGCCAACGGCGGTACGAGCATCGAAGATCCGCCCGGCTGGCGCGAGAGTGCGGCGGGAGGCCAGGTCTATCTCGCCTATCTGCGTGATCCCTACGGCAACAAGCTCTGCGCGCTGCATCGCGGCTAGCTTCCGCCCACTACAATTTTAGGCCCGTCTTACGCGAGCGCTTCGGCCAATAGATCGAACACGAGGCGGATGCGGCGGCTGGTGTGAAGCTCACGGTGCGTGGTGAGCCAAATGGGGATCGGAATAGGATCGAAATCGGGCAGCACGCATTCCATTCCGGGCGTGATCTCCGCGAGATCTTCGGTCGTGATGCTAATGCCGAGACCTTGTTTCACTAGTTCCCAGTTCACGACGCCATTATCCGCGATCAGTTTTATGTTGTCCTTCGTAAGCGGCAAACCGAACGAGTTCATGGCGGACAAAAACCGCTCGGAGCGTTCGGGAGCAATGAATACGGCGTCCGCCAGATCGTCGACGGTTTCCGGGCGGCCGTGCGCGTCGAGATAGGCGGTCGAGGCGTAGAGACGGGCCGAGGTTTCGCGCACCAGTTTTGCGATCAGGTCGGGCTGCTCGGGGCGGACATGGCGGATGGCGATATCGGCCTCGCGCCGCTGCAAGTCGCTGACGGCATTGGAGGCAACGATCTCGATCTCGATCCCCGGCGCAGTATCGCGGAGTTGCTTCACAATGTCGGGTAAGAAGTAGGTCGCCATCACGTGCGTCGCTGTAATGCAGACTTGGCCCTCGATCGTCTGCGATTGCCCCGAGGCCGTGAGCGCCACGCGGCTGGCGGCTTCCCCCATGGCGCGCACATGATCGAGCAGCTCAAGGCCGGATTGGGTTAGCGATAGCGAGCGGCCGACGCGTTCGAAGAGGGTAACGCCGAGCGATTGTTCGAGCGCGGCGACCTGACGGCCGAGGGTTGGCTGGGTTAGGCCGAGCGCGCGGGCCGCCGCCGACAGCGACCCCTCTTCGGCGGTCACCAGGAAGGCCCGCGTCTGGTTCCAGTCGAACGCGATGTTCTGCCAATTCATGCGTTTTTGTATATGAAACCTACAGAAATCGGCAATTCATATTTCATTAGCGCATGATTAGGTGAGGTTCGCACGAAGCGATCTCGCTCAAACAAACGGAGATAACGATGGGTCAATCAAGCCGGTTTTGGGACAGGCATGCGGAAGGCTATGCGAAACAGCCGGTCGCCGACGAAGCGGCTTATCAGAAAAAGCTGGCGGTGACCCGCGACTATCTCCGGCCCGATATGGAAGTGCTGGAGTTCGGCTGTGGCACCGGATCGACCGCCATCGTCCACGCGCCCCACGTAAAGCATATCCAAGCGATCGATATCTCGGCGAAGATGCTCGAAATAGCGCAGCGCAAGGCGGACGCCGCAGATGTTCGGAACGTTACGTTCGAACAATCGACCATCGAAGCGTTCGACGCCCCCGATGAAAGCTTCGATGCGGTATTGGGGCTGAGCATTTTGCATCTGCTGGAAAACAAGGAAGCCGCCATCGCCAAGGTCCATAGGATGCTCAAACCGGGCGGCATTTTCGTCACCAGTACGGTGTGCCTGGGCGAGACCATGAAATGGTTCAAAGTGATCGGTCCGGTCGGCAGGTTCTTCGGCCTAATGCCGCTGGTCCGCGTTTTCACCGCGGCGGAACTGGAGCAAAGCCTGACTGAAGGCGGCTTTACGATCGACCATCAATGGCGGCCGGGAAACGGCAAATCGGGGTTCAAAGCGGTGTTCATCGTGGCGAAAAAGGCCGCGCATCCGAGCTAGGCGCTCGATCAATCCCATGCTACCGCCATTCCACCATGTTGAGTTGACACTCGACCCAGGCTAGCCCAGACTTGTGCCCAATGGGACTAAACGGGCCGCTTGCTGAGATTGCGTTGCTGGCCTACCGCGCGGCGGGCCAGGCCGATTTATGGCCGCTTGTTATGGACAAGCTGAGCGAAGAGTTCGGCGGCCAAGCCGGCAGCGCCGCCGTCATCGAAGCCCACGATCTGCAAACCGGCGCGTGCTCCATCGTGACCGGCAGCGCGGTTATCGATCCTGCCGATTTCGCACGTTACATCGATTACTACGTGGATATCTGCCCGCGGGTCGAGGCATCCCGAGCGTTCGCACCCGATGTCATCCACCACGACGATCTAATCGGCGACGAGCGCACCCTGGACAAGAGCGAGTATTACACCGACTTCCTGGCGCCGCAGGGCTACCGGTACTTTATCGGCGCCAACATCGTTTTCGATCCGGCGCAAAAAGTAATTCTGTCGGTACAACGGCCGCCGGCGGCAGGCCGCGTCGACGAACACATTGTCGACGCGTTCGGGCAGCTGCGCCCCCATCTCGGCAGCGCCTTTGTCCTGCACCAGATGTTGGAGGGCTATAAAGGCCGCGCGGCGGCGCTCGAGGAGATTATCGAAGACCTGCCGCGCGGTGTCGTTCTCGTGAACAAGAATGGCGAGATCCTGTCCATAAACGGGACGGCCGAAGACATGATCGTCAGCCATGACGATCTCGCGGTACGCGACCGTCGTTTAACGGCACTCGACCCGGATATCGCCGCTTCGCTCGACGAGATGATCGCAAATGCCATCGGCATGATGGCGAGCGGTATGTACGGGATGAGACGCACCTTGCGCCTCACCGACGCCCGCGGTGGCGATTTGCTGCTTCGGGCCATTCCGTTGCCCCGGGCCTATGGGGAGGCCCAGGTCGCCGAACCGGCGGTCGCGGCAGTTCTCATCGAGGAGTTACCGCCGCGCATCGAGATCTTACCGGCCCGCCTTAGGGTGCTCTATGGCCTGACGCCGACCGAGGCAGAGCTGGCCGCGGCGTTTGCTGCCGGCGCGACCCTCGAAGAGATGGCCGAACGGCGCCATGTAACGATTGCGACCGTCCGCACCCATTTCGTGCGCATCCGCGACAAGATGGAGGCGCGCAACCTAGCCGAATTGATGCGGATTATCCTTAATACCACGACTTCTGAGCCCTCATAAACCGGCCTCTTCGGGACCGGTGCTCCCTACAACATTTGTATGACGACAGCCCTCGGGGCGGTGCCTAGCCTTGGCATGACGAACCGGCAATCCGGCGCAGACAAATCGCGCTGACGGGCCGGCACTCAGGGAGGATTGCGATGCGAACGTTCTCTCATATTGCGGCCGTTGCTGGATTGGTTGGACTTTTGGGCGTGGTGGCTGCTACCGCTGCCCATGCGGTGCCAGTCTTCGTCGATGATTTCAGTTTCGAAAATCAGAATGCCGGAGCGGGAGGATTTTGTTTCGGTGCATGCTTAGGCGGCGCGTGGTCTGGCAGCAATGTGGGCGGGATACTGGATGCATCCATCATCGATATATCGGGACCAGGCGATTTGCCCAGTCCGCTGCCCGACGGCAACAAGACCGTATTCGACAATCAACCTAACGCCGGTCCGTCCCAGGTGTTGGCGCACACTCTCCTTGCCAATACGCGTTATACGCTCCAGGTCGAAGCGGCGTTTTGGCTGAACAATCCCATGGCGCAGTTTCCCGAGTTGCGGCTCCAAAGCGGCGATACCGATGAGTTGATTGGTTCTGTGCCTGTGGTCGCCACGGCTGCTGAATGGCTCACGCAAACTCTTGTCGTCGACATAGGAGATGTGCACGCCCTGCTCGGCGATCCTCTCAAAATATTCTTATCGAGCGGATGCGCGCCCGGTTGCCCGCCGGGAACGAGGGAGCAACAAATCTGGTGGGACAATGTTCGCCTCGACGCGTCGCCGCTGAACTCCGATCCGCCGGACATTCCCGAACCAGGGACGCTGGGTCTGTTCGCAATCGGTCTTGCTGGACTTGGCGTGATGAGCCGCCGCCGGCGTGAGTCACCCCGCCCTCGATAATCGGTCGGCTTGCTTCAATAACGTCGGAGTGCGGTTTCGGCCGTGCATGGACAGAATATGCGCCTTAGCTTCGGCGAGCGCATGCCCGCTGCAGTGCCAAATAGCGGGTTCTTGCGAGTTCCCTGAAAAATCTGATGGACCTCAGGAGTGCCGGTGAGAGCTTGCTTGGCGTCGCCGATAATCGGCCCGGCACCTCCTTGAATGATCCAACTTGGTTAAGTTCCCGTAACACTCAATGCACACTTTGGTGCATTCGATGAGTTGAGGCGGGGTGGCAAACCATGTGGCGAAACCGATTGTTGCTGGTGCTCGGTCTCCTCGTCTTTAGCGGATGTAGCGCCATGGATATTAAAGATTTTGCTGATCAAACGCCGCGGCTTGTTCTCGAGGACTATTTCGAAGGACGGACGCGTGCTTGGGGTATTTTCGAAGACCGCTTCGGCAATTTGAGGCGGCAATTCGAAGTCGATATCGCAGGAACCATCGATGACGATATCCTCACGCTCGACGAGCACTTTACGTTCGCCGATGGCGAAACCGATCGCCGTGTCTGGAAGATCCGCCGTCTCGACGCGACGACCTACGAAGGCACGGCGGACGACGTGATCGGAACCGCCCGCGGAAAAGTTGCCGGCAACGCGCTCAATTGGGTCTACGACATAGACCTCGCGATGGGGGACCGGTCCCTGCGCGTGCAGTTTAACGACTGGCTGTTTTTGCGGCCCGATGGCGTTTTGATCAACCGCGCCCGCGTCACCAAATGGGGGGTCGAGATTGGCCAGGTAACGCTGTTTTTCCAACAGGTTGAGGACGCCGCAGCGCCATCCCGAAACGCGGTATTTCAAGTGGCGGCGGAATAGTCATGGTGCGCCGTCTTCTAGTTGTTTGCTTGATTGGGTTGGCGTCCGCCATGTCGGCGCCCTCGGCCGCGGCAAAAGAGTCCGATGTAGATGGGACATTGCGCTTCGAAGTTGAGCTGGGTGGCCGTCCGATCGGCGAACACGCGCTCGCCTTCCGAAGGCAGCCCGACGACGCTCTCGCCGTCGATATTCAGATCGATCTCGAGGTAACTTTCGGCCCCTTCACGATTTACGAATACCGTCACCGCAACGAAACCCTGTGGCGTGCCGGACGGCTCGCGCGCCTGCAAAGCCGGACCGACGACGATGGCGACACCTTCAATTTGAGTGCCGTCGCGGACGCGCAAGGCTTGGCGGTGCAATCGGAAGTGACCGGTACCTATACGGCCGCTCCTGAAACGCTGCCGACGACCTATTGGATGGTATCGACGGTAGCCCAGGATCGGCTGCTTAATAGCCAGACTGGCGAGTTGATCGATGTCGACATTACCCGGGTCGGCCGTGAGACGGTGGCTGGCCCCGAGGGACCCATCGCCGCCACGCGGTATCGCGTTGAGGGCGATCTGGAAGTCGACCTCTGGTATGACAATCGGGATACATTGGTGCAGCTTTCCTTTCAGGCGCGCGGCTCCGAGGTGTCCTACCGTTTGGTCGAGCGCTGGGGCGTGAACTCGCTGCCGTCCTGGCAATTTGCGATGGACAGCGGCAATTGAGCTGACGGCTGTTGATGTGAGCGCATCCGTTGCCGCCCCATCGGCCCTCTCGCGTTGGCAGCTCGCCGCCTACGGCCTCCCGGGTGCGCCGCTGGCCGTCCTGTTGTTGCCGCTGTTCGTCACCGTGCCGACCTATTATGCCGACGATTTGGGACTCGGGTTCGCCGCCGTTGGCGGCATTCTTTTTTTCGCCCGCATTTGGGACGTGGTGACCGATCCGGTGATCGGCGCGTTATCCGACCGCACCGCGAACCGGTTTGGCCGCCGCCGGCCCTGGCTCGTCGTGGGGGCACCGATCCTCGTCGCCGGCGCTTGGATGCTGTTTCAGCCGCCCTTCGACGTCGTCGGGTGGGTTTATTTGCTGGTGGCAACGCTGGTGCTCTATCTCGGCGGCACCATGGTGATGCTGCCCTATACCGCGTGGGCGGCCGAGCTGTCTCGCGATCACCATGAGCGCAGCCGCATCGCCGCCGCGCGCGAGGCGGCTATCGTCGCCGGAACCGTCGGCGCGATGGCGGTCCCGGCTTTGATCGGGATGGACCGCTCTTTCGTGATGAACAGCACCGCGGTGATGCTCACCCTATTGGTGCCGGCGACGGTGTTGCTTGCCGTTATTTCTTTGCCCGACCCGCAGACGCGCCAGCAGCGGCCGCGCAACTGGGTGCTCGCTTTCTCGCAGCTGCGCGACAACCGCCCGTTTCGGCGGCTGATCGCCGCTTACTTTGTGAACGGCGTCGCCTACGGCCTGCCGGCGACCTTGTTTTTGCTCTATGTCGAGCATGTTTTGCAGCGTCCCGAGTGGGCGTGGTGGTTGCTGATCATCTATTTCGCCAGCGCCATCGTAGCGTTGCCGTTGTGGCTCGCGGTGAGCCGGCGCATCGGTAAGCGGATGACCTGGATCGTCGCGATGACGCTGGCGGCCGCCGCGTTCTGGCCGGCGGTGCTGCTCGGCCCCGGCGACTTGGTGTGGTTTATCGCTATCTGCGTCCTGACCGGCATGCCGCTGGGGGCCGAACTGGTGATGCCGCCATCCATGCAAGCGGATGTCGTCGATGCGGACACGGCCATGACTGGCGTGCAGCGGGCCGGCACGTTCTTCGGCCTATGGGGCGTGGCGACCAAGATACCCCTGGCCTTGGGGGTCGGCATTGCGTTCCCGGTTCTGGAATTCGCCGGCTTTAACGGCAGCGCGGCAACAAATACACCGTCATCGCTCTTGGTGCTCGCCGGTCTCTACGGATTACTGCCCGTTGCGTTCAAGCTCGTCGCCATACGGTTGATTTGGTCGTACAAGCTCGACGAAACCGCCCATAGCCGTATCGCCCGGGATCTGAGTGCCGCCTGAGCGGTACTATCGAGTTGTTTCGAGGCGGCCGGCCCGGCAAAATCGATTTTGGCGGGCACGCGACGCTGCCAGCTCTATCTAGAATTCAGGAGATCGACGGATGTATGCCTTTAGCCTTCAGGATGAGCAGGAATTCGACCCCCAACGCCATGTCGAGAAGATCCTCGGCACCGCCGCCGAGGGTGACTTCACCGTGGCGTGCTGGGAACCGGGGCAGGTGAGCCCCAACCACTGTCATCCCGACGCGACGGAGATCTATTTCTGCTACCAGGGCGGCGGCACGATGACGACACCCGACGGCACCATCGAGGTTAAACCCGGTGCCTTCGTCGTCCATCCGCCGGGCGAGGTGCACGAATACGCCAACGGGCCGGAGCGCACGCTGTTGTTCCGGGTGCGCTACGGCACCGACATGGCGCCGCGCATGGTCGATTGGCCGTCGAACCCCGACTGGCAGGCGACCGCCGAAGATAAGGCCTATTTCGAGCAGAACCCGGTTACTTAGACTGGCCCCATACTTCGACAAGCTCAGCATGAGGCCTCACCCTGAGCCTGTCGAACGGCGAGGCCGATGGGCGAACCGCGTTTATTTAGGCCGCAACAGCGATGGTGGCGACGTTGGACGTCTCCAGCGGTGCGCCGGTGGCCGCTTGCACATCGTTGGCGGTGAGGCCCGGCGCGACGGCTTCGAGCACCAGCCCATTCGGGGTGACGGCGATGACCGCCATGTCGGTGTAGATCTTTGAAACCACGCCACCGGCGGTGAGCGGGTAGGTACGCTCGGCGACGATCTTGGCGTCGCCCTCGCGGGTCGTGTGGGTCATGGTCACGAACACCCGCTTTGCGCCCGCTGCTATATCCATTGCGCCGCCAACGCTGCCGGAGGCTTGGTGAGGTAGCCGCCAGTTGCACAGATCGCCATTCGCCGCGACTTGAAACGCGCCAAGCACCGCGCAGTCGAGCCGGCCGCCGCGTGCGATGGCGAACGAGTCCGTGTGGTGGACGAACGCGCCGCCGGGGATCAGCGTGATCAGCCCTTTACCCGCGCTGATCAGGTCCTGCTCTTCCTCGCCCGGCGCGGGAGGCGGGCCCATGCCGACGACGCCGTTCTCGCTGTGGAACATCACGTCGCGTCCTTCGGGAATATATTCCGGGATCAGGGTCGGCATGCCGATACCCAGATTGACCAGCCAGTTGTCTTCCAAATCGTTGGCGACGCAGGCGGCGATTTGTTCGCGGGTCAGCAAATTCGTTGGCGTGCTCATGGGCTTTCCCTAACTCCGTTCCTGGCCGATCACGTAGGGACCGGTGATGAAGTAGCGGTCGACGAAGACGCCCGGCGTGACGATCACTTCGGGATCGAGGTCGCCGATGCCGACTTCTTCGGCCGCTTCGACAATGGTGTAGTCGGCTGCCATTGCCATGATCGGGTTAAAGTTACGGGCCGACTTGTTGAAAATCAGATTGCCACGCGGGTCGACATGATGCGCTTTGACCAGGGCGACGTCGGCACCAAGTGGCAGCTCCAGCACATAGTCCTTGCCGTCGACGGTATGAACCTCCTTGCCATCGGCGAGATCTGTACCTACCGCTGTCGGCGTTAGAAAGCCGCCCAGACCCGCGCCCGCCGTGCGCATGCGTTCAGCCAACGTGCCCTGCGGCACAATTTCGAGTTCAATCTTGCCGTCATCGTATAATTCTTTGAAAACGAACGATTCTTTAGCCCACGGAAAGGTGCAAACCAGCTTGGCGACACAGCCCTCGCCGATCATCCGGGCGAGGCCCGACCGGCCGGTTCCCGCGTTGTTGCTAACCACCGTGAGACCGCGCAAACCCCGGTCGCAAACTCCGTCGATCAGCACTTCCGGCACACCGGCCGCGCCAAAGCCGCCGACCAGCACGGTCGCGCCATCGGCGATCTCGGCGACCGCCTGCTGGAGGGTTTCGGCGCGTTTGTTCTTCATCGGGAAGCCCTGTTAATCGGCGAGCGCAAAATAGGGGGCGGGCCTGCCGTCGCTGTCGTTGCGGTAGACGACATGGACGTTTTTGCCCACGGCCACCGCGTCGGGCTCACAATCGACGACCCGGCTCATCATGCGAAATCCTTCGGCCAAGTCGATTAGCGCGACCACATAGGGCGCTTCATCGGCGTGCGACGGCGGGGCGCGGTGGATCACCGAGCAGGCATGAACGACGCCATCGCCCGCCGACACGTGCCATGCCGGGTCCGGCGTGCCGCAGGTCGGGCAAAGCGAGCGCGGATAGAAGATCGCCGCATCGCAGGCGCCGCAGCGTTGATAGCGCAGCTCGCCATTGGCGATACCTTCCCAATAAGGCGCGGAATCAGGATCGGGCAGTTCTTCAGCCATTGTCACTCATAGTCGCTCGGCTATTCGAGGCCCAGTATACAGGTGCTGTTGGACGACAACACACCGCCCGTGCCGCTCGCCAGAGCCAAGGCGGCGTCGGCCACCTGGCGGTCGCCGCACTCGCCGCGCAACTGGCGCACCGCCTCGATGAGCAGGAAGATTCCGTACTGGCCCGGATGGCAGTAAGAGAGGCCGCCGCCCATGGTGTTGAGCGGAAATTCACCACCCGGTGCGGTGCGTCCCTCGCTAACGAACGAGCCGCTCTCGCCGGGTTTGCAGAAGCCCAGGGATTCGAGCGTCAGTAGTACCGTGATGGTGAATGAATCATAGATTTCGACCACGTCGAGATCGCTGTGAGTGACCCCGGCCATGGCGAAGGCGCGCTTGCCCGATTCCGCCGCCGGGGTGACGGTCAGGTCGGGCATTTCCGATATTTGTGCATGGGAGTGCGCTTCGCCCTGACCCAGCAACCAGACCGGCGGTTTGGGCAGGGTCTTGGCGATCTCGGGGCTAACCACGACGACGCAACCGCCGCCGTCGGTTACCAGGCAACAGTCGAGACGGCGCAACGGCGAAGCGATCATGTCGGAGGCGAGCACTTCGTCGACCGTCAGCGGTTCGCGGCGGTAGGCGACCGGATTGAGCTGCGCCCAGGCGCGGGTCGAGACGGCCAACTCGGCCATCTGCTCCGGCGTGGTGCCGTATTGCGCCATGTGGCGCGACGCGGCCAGCGCGTACGCGCCGACCGGGATCGGCAAGCCATAGGGCACTTCGTACTGGTAGCCGAGATCGGCGGTGGTCTGGAAAATGCGGCGCTCGCGGCGCGACCGCTGGGTGCTGCCGTAGAGAATAACCGCGACCTTGCACAGGCCGGCCTGAATCGCCGCGGCTGCGTGGCCCAAATGAAACTCGTAGGAAGCGCCCCCGACCGAGGTATTGTCGGAATAGGTGGGCCGGATGCCCAGATATTCCGCCACTTGGAGCTGGGGCAGACGCCCCCAATTGCCGCTGCTGAACACCGCGTCCACGTCCGACTTTTCCAGGCCAGCGTCGGCCAAGGCGGCAACCATGGCTTCGGCCTGCAGGGTCATCACCGTCGAATCGGGTACGACGCCGAGACGAGACTCGGCGACGCCAGCGATGGCGCAGGCCCTTTTCAGACTCATATCGAGCGCCCGGCGTTGGGGTTACTCGGCCGCGGCCGCGTAGTCGGGCGTGTCGAGCTCCGGCAGCACCTTGGTCATGAACAGCTCGATTTCCTCGAGCAGATCGTCTTTCGGCTGCTGCGCCCAGTGGAAAATCAGCGTGATGTACTCGGCCGGCGCCTGTTCGTAGGTCTCCTTCCAGGCCTTGATCGATTCCTCGACGGTGCCGCCGATAAAGAACCCGGAGTTCTTGATATCCTCGATGCACTCCGCATCGGATTTGCCTTCCTGAGGCCAGTACGGGAAGAACGGCCCGTAGAAGTTCTTGTAGATGTCGAGGTCGTACTCATAGAGCTTGCGGTCGTAGTCCTCGGGCGTTTTGGTGATATGGGGCCAGCGCACCAGGTTTTGCTGTTGACCGCGGATGAGATGACGGCCGTATTTCTTCGACTCTTCCACATACAGATCGATGAATTCCGACATGCCCTCGGTGGTCATGAAGTAGGTCGGCATCAGATTGTGCTTGGCACAGAACGCGATCGCTTCCGGGCTCTTGTTGACGGCGACGAACACCGGCGGCCGGGGCTTCTGATAAGGCTTGGGCACGACGCAGATACGCTGTACCGCACCCTCGTCGTTTACTTCGCCTTCGACCCCAGCCTCGCGCGCGATTTCCCATGCCGGGTAATTCTCAACTCCGGTCTCGATGGGGTAGGGCGCCTGATAATGTTTGCCGTCGAGGCGCACCGATTCCTCGGTCCAGCATTTAAGGAGCATTTCGACGCGCTCTTCGAAGATCTCGCGGTTGCGCTTGTCGTCCTTGTTGCCGTGGATCATCGTCGCCGGCGTTTCGCTGAACTGGCCGATGATGTTGGTCCAGCGTTTCTGGTAGCCGCGGGCCACGCCGCAGAAGAAACGCCCTTCGCCCAGATGGTCGAGGATGGCGGTTTCCTCGGCGACCCGGATCGGGTCGCGTGTTGCCATCACATAACCCAGCGCGCCGACATGGATCTTGCTGGTCTGCGACAGCCAATGGGCGTTCAAGATGCCCGGATTGGGGCCGATCTCGTAGCCTTCGGAATGCAGATGATGCTCGATCGTCGACATGCCCCAAACGCCCATGTCTTCGCAGGCTTTGACGATCTCGGTCCACTCATGGACGATCCATTGATAGGTGTCCGGATCGTTGCCCATGCCGCGGTTGGCCTTGCGGCCTTCCTCGCCGTCGGACGGAAACATCGGGTAGAGCTGGATGATGACTTTCGGCAATGCCATGGGGCTCGGTCTCCTCGGTATTTTGCGGCTGGATATTAGCGAATTCGGCCTATACCGCGGCCATATTAATTGCTGATATTTCCTATTAAAGAGACCTATAGGTTGGGCTGGATCACCTGCTAGGCTCCGGAGTCATAGCCAGTAGCTGACGGTTGCAGCAAGGCAGATGGCGGCGAGGAAGACATCAGGGCGCCGGTCGTATCCGGGGCCTATCCTGCGAACGCCGATGGGCGATCAGCCTTCGACGTAATGCTTTAAATTGACGGTCTGGATGTCCCAGCCTTCGGCGTTGTCACGCAGCATTGAAACGCGTCGATCTTCGGGTAAGGCCGCGAGACCCGTCTCTGTGACAGTCACCAATGTGCCGCCATTTTGCGGCTTAAGTGTAAAGTCGACAGTCAGCCAGACTGTGTTGGGGCCGATACTCTCATCTGGGGCGCAATCCGGCCACCGAAAGACAAATCGTTTGGGCGGCTCCATCACTTCTGTGACGGTTATCCAAGGTATTCCCTCATGCCCTGGATATGTCATTTTTCCGGTGGTCGTCTCCCCAACGACAAAAGTCCCATCCAACTCCACACGAAACCATTTGCCGAACTCGGTCGCGTCAGAAAGGGCGTCCCATACGCTCTGCTGATCGGCATTAATGTGGATTTGGCGCGTAATAGTATCGTTTTCCATGTCGTCTCCAAGATATGCACTGAAAACATCGCATATCTGTCAGTCCGTAAATGAATTTGGAGTCAAGGACATCCTCAATACGGACACCAGGCTGGCACATGCGAATCGCGATAGTGACGCACTATCAGACATACAACGTCTGGTACCTCAATGTCTGATATCGGCGAGAAATTGCCGTTCTCGTGCCATCTTGATCGTGCAGCGTTAGTGGGCCCGGATCCTAAACCGACGCACCGGTTGCCATTTACCTCGATCCCCTTAAGTTCTGCGCAACTAACTGGGGAGTGCATAGAATGGGAATGCTGGTCGACGGCCGCTGGACCGACGAAGACGAAGCGAAAGCCAAGACCGATAAGAGCGGGCGGTTCAACCGCGCGGAATCGGTTTTTCGGAACTGGGTGAGCGCCGATGGCTCGGCCGGGCCAACGGGAGAGGGGGGCTTTGCCGCGTCGCCGGGCCGCTATCATCTCTATATCGCCATGAACTGCCCGTGGGCCCACCGCACTGCGCTGACGCGCAAGCTGATGAAGCTCGACGATGTGATCACGCTCGACCATGTGGTGCCGCGCCGCGACGACCGGGGCTGGGCCTTCGACAATAGTGAGGCCGCTTACCGCGACACCGAGCTAGGCAAGGACGCGCTGCATGAGGTCTACACCGCGGCCGATCCGCATGTGACCGGCCGGGTCACCGTGCCGGTGCTGTGGGACCGTGAGCGTGAAACCATCGTCAACAACGAGTCCGCCGAGATCATCCGCATGATGAACGAGGCGTTCGCCGCGTTCTCCAACGCCGATACCGATTTCTACCCGGAAGATTTACGCGGCGAGATCGACCGCTGGAACGAGCTCACCTACAACACCCTCAACAACGGCGTTTACCGCTCGGGCTTCGCCCGCAGCCAAGAGGCCTATGACGAGGCGGTGGTGCAGGTGTTCGACACCCTCGACAAGATGGAAGCCCATCTGGCGGACAACCGCTATCTGTGCGGCGATCGTTTCACCGAGGCCGATATCCGCTCGTTTCCCACCCTGATCCGCTTCGACGTGGCTTATTTTGGCGCGTTCAAGTGCAACCTGCGGCGGCTGGTCGACTATCCGAATGTCTGGGCCTATACGCGCGAGATCTATCAGATGCCGGGGGTGGCCGAGACCTGCGATCTCGAGGTGTTCAAGCGCGGCTACTATTCGCCGAGCCCGCAACGCAATCCGCTGGGCATCGTGCCGCTGGGTCCGATCATCGATCCCAGCGAACCCCACGGCCGCGGATAGAACAGGCAGATAAAAATACCATGCTGGGCGGAGCGGACGTCTAGCACCGCTCATCTACCGGCAAGACCTTCATCGGAAGTATCAAGCCCCACTCGGTTGCTTGAGGTGCGCCGAATTCAACAAATCCCGCTTTTTGATATGCTGCGATAGCGCGTGCATTTTCCGGGTGCGGATCGGTCGCGACTACCGGGGCTCCTTCCTCGAAAAGCGTCTTTAACCGCTCGGCGATGAACGCAGAGCCATGCCCTTTCTCGATCATGTCCGGCTCGCCAATAAATTGGTCGATGCCCCGAGAGCCCTTTGGAAGTTGGAAGAAATGGTGATCTTTCCAGCCATGCACCGTGTAGTCTTGCATGTAGGCGAAGGGGCGTTCGGCTGTTGAGACAATCCATCTCGCCACGCGAGGGTCCCCCAGTTCCTCCGCATCACTGGGCTCATCTGAATCCCACCACTCGCGAACATGCGGTCGCGATTGCCATTCCATTAGCAGATCGAGATCAGCTACCGTTGCCTTTCGAAAAGTGTATCGGTTGGTTGCCGCCATACCGGCAGGATAACACTTCGACCGCCAATAGGTATGAGCTCAATCCTGCCATTTGAGGGCGGATTGAGCGCTTGCAGCATCGACCGTCCCGTTTGACGACCGTCCATATAAGAGAAGCCCCGCCACAAGGGCGGGGCTAAGTTGATCAGAAAGATACTCCGCCGCTGATTAGGCGGCACGCAAATCGTTGAGGATTTTGCTGACGTTCGTCTTCAGTTCGCTGGCCTGGGCATTAAGCTCCGATGTCGCGCGCTGGACCTCCGAAGCGGCGTCGCCTGTTTGCTGCGCCGCCTGATTGACCCCGGTGATGTTCTCGCTCACCTCGGCCGTGCCAGCAGCGGCCTCTTGAACGTTGCGCGCGATCTCTTGCGTCACCGCGCCCTGTTCTTCCATCGCCGAGGCGATGTTGGCCGAGATATCGTCGATCTTGCCGATCGTCTCCGATATGGTGCCGATGGCGCCGACGGCGTCGCCGGTCGTGGATTGCATGGTTTGCACCTTGCTGGCGATTTCCTCGGTTGCCTGGCCGGTCTGGCTGGCGAGCGACTTCACTTCCGACGCAACCACCGCGAAGCCCTTACCGGCCTCGCCGGCGCGCGCCGCCTCGATGGTGGCGTTGAGCGCCAACAGGTTGGTCTGGTCGGCGATATCGTTGATCAGGCCAACAATGTTGCCGATCTCGTCGGCGCCGGTGGCCAGACCCTGAACGATTTCGTTGGTCCGTTTGGCTTCATCGACCGCGGAGTTGGCGACCTTCGTTGCTTCTGCGATTTGGCGCGAAATCTCCTGGATCGAGCTGGAGAGCTCTTCCGAGGCCGACGCCACCGTCTGCACGTTTGTGCTGGCCTCCTCCGAAGCGGCGGAAACGGCGCCCGACTGACGGCTGGCAGTCTCCGCCGTGGAGATCAGGCTGGTCGCCGTCGTCTCCATCTGGGTGGCTGCTGATGAGACGGTCTCGATCATGCCGCCGATCTGCGCATCGAGATCGTTGGCGAGTGAAACGCGGGCGTCCTTTGCGGCTTCCTCCCGTTCCTTCGCGGCCTGCTCTTCCTTGACGACCATTTCCTTCTCGAGGCGTTTGTTCTCCTCGAGCTTGTCGCGGAACACGTTGAACGCATCGGCGAGACGGCCGATCTCGTCCTGTGTCGCGATGTCGACGTTGATCTGAGTGTTACCCTTCGTCAGCTCCTCCATAGCATGGGAGATTTCGGCGAGCGGGTTCGACACGCTCATGCGAGCAATGAAGAAGGCCAGACCGAAACCGATGATAGCGGCCGCGATGGCGACGACGGCGATTAAGACGACAGCGAATTGCTCGTCATGCTCCGCCTTGAGCGCGGCTTCCTGAGTAAAATTGGCGAG
This sequence comes from Alphaproteobacteria bacterium, assembly GCA_965267185.1. Classification (GTDB taxonomy): domain Bacteria; phylum Pseudomonadota; class Alphaproteobacteria; order UBA6615; family UBA6615. Next base: position 803,372 of record OZ253937.1, read on the forward strand.
CTCTTCCGACAGTGCTTCCAATTCATGAACGAGTTGAGACTGTTCCGCTTCGATCTTCTCGAGCATGCCGACGGCGGCGGCGACGCGACCTTGGCGCAACAGCTCGAAGCCTTGAATAGCCTCTTTGTCGTAAGTCTTATGCTCGGCCTCGATCTTCACCAACGCTTCCAAAACATGCTCGAACTCGGCCTTGGCTTCGGGGGTCTTCGCGTGAGCTATACCCTCTTCGGCCAGATGTTCGGCTTCTTTGATTTCCTTATCGACTTTCACCGCGAGTTCTTCGAATTTGTGAACGATTTCGTCGAACTGTCCGGCATGAGTTTCGCCCGAGGCGCCACCAACCCGCATCGCCGATTCGAACAAAACCGCCTGTTCGAGCTGGTGAACGGTGATGAGGTTAACCGCGTTGGCGACCGGCAGGTCTGTTTCGGCGATCGCCACAATCTCCTTGCCGATCTTGGCCATGCTGAGAACGCCGACGGCGCCGACAATGATGAGAAAACCGATGCACAGCGATACGATCGCCATGATCTTCTGGCCGACCGAAATTTTACCGAGCATGCTGGTTAAGCCCTTCGATCCGCTGGAACCGGAAAGTTTGCTGGTGACGTCAGTCATCGTGAACTCCTGATATTTTGTGGATCAACGGTTAACCGAGGGGAATCTACCGGCCGGTATTGGCTGTATCGTTGAACATCGGTTACGCGTTGTTATCGCTATATAATTTAGTGTCTTTGGCATCTCGCAAACGTGCAATAGCACCGCGCTAGAGATACGTAGAAATACTGAAGAAAATTTTAATAGCCTTTGAAATATCGATTTTTTTTTTGGGGAGGATGAGCCAAGTGAAGCCTCCGGTCTGAAAGTTGCTGTAACGAGGATAGATTGATCCAACGCAAATTGACGCCACGGCGCTGCTGCTAGAGCGATAGATATGGAACATGCGCTGCAGATCCTGATCGTAGTCATTGCCACGAGGATTCTTGGCCGCTTGGCCGTCCGTGCTCACCAGCCTGCATCGGTAGGCGAAATCCTCGCCGGAATCGTGCTCGCTCTAGGCTTTGCCGCCTATATCGGCGAGGTACCGCTTGTTGCCGCGGTCGTGGCGAGCCCGGCAACCGAGCAAGTGGCGCAGATCGGTATCTTTTTTCTAATGCTTTATGCCGGCGTCGAACTGCGGCCCGGGGAGATTGTCGCCAACTCACGGGTCTCTTTGTGGGTCGCCTCCGGCGGGCTGATCGTTCCCTTGCTTGCGGGAGCCGGCTTCGCGTGGCTCGTGCTGCCGCCGTCCGATTTGAAACAAGCACAAGCGCTCGTGGTGGGAACGGCTTTGGCGATCACGGCCATACCAGTTGCGGTGAAGGTGTTTCTCGAACTCGGACTGCTGCATCGGCCGGTCGGCGAGATCGTCGTGTCGGCGGCGCTGTTCGACGATGTTTTTGGACTTCTGCTCCTCGCCATCGTGACCAACCTTATCACCTTTGGGCAGTTTCCCGACGGCAATTCGATAATCCATTTGCTGGTGCAGGCGGCGGGATTCTTCGCGCTTACCGGAGTGTTGGCCTATTTCGGTTACCCAATGATCTGGCGCCGTATCGAGGCGGTGGCGATACCGGGGCTGCGCCTGGTGGTGCTGCTCGCCGCCGGCGTCGGCTTCGGTGCACTGGCCGAACATCTCGGCATGCACTTCGTTCTAGGGCCATTCATGGCCGGCCTGTTCTTCGAGCCGGAGCGGGTCGGGGACGAAGCTTACGCCCGCCAGAAAGCGATTCTAGAGCCGGTCACCCTGGGTATTCTCGGGCCGGTATTCTTTGCCTGGATCGGTATGCAGCTCGATCTGGGCGCCGTCGCCGCGGTCCCTTGGTTTCTCGGCGCGCTAATCGTTATCGCGTTCCTCGGCAAGCTGCTTGGCGCCGGGTTACCGGCGTTATGGTCGGGATTGAGTCCACGTAATGCCGCAGCGGTGGGCGTGGGCATGAGCGGCCGTGGCGCCGTGGAGCTAGTGATCGTCTCGATCGCGCTCACCGCCGGTGTCTTTAGTCACCCGGCGAGCGATCCCATCGTCGCGCACCTGTTTTCCGCACTCGTGATCACCGCGGTGGTCACGACCGCGCTGACGCCGGTGTTGCTCCGGCTCGTGTTACTGGGCGGCCGCCGTCAGCCGGGCGAAACCGGCCTCTAGGTCGGCGATCAAATCGTCGGGATGTTCGAGACCCACATGCAGGCGCAGTAACGTGCCCGGCGGGTCCCACTTTGTCGCGGTGCGCGGCGGCGCGCCGGGCAGAATTAGCGATTCGTAGCCGCCCCAACTTGCCCCCATCGCGAACAACTCCAAATTATCGAGCATCGCGCCGAGCGCCGTGTCGTCATAGTGGCGGTCGAGGATGATACCGAACAGCCCGGTGGAGCCGAGGAAATCGCGCTGCCACAATTCGTGGCCCGGATCGCTTTCCAAGGCCGGGTAGCGTACTTGGCCGACTTCGGGCCGGTGTTCGAGCCAGCGGGCGAGGGTAAGCGCGTTTTCCTGGTGCTGATGAAGGCGCACGCCCATGGTGCGCAGACCGCGTAACGCGAGATAGCAATCGTCCGGCGCGGCGTGCTGTCCCGACGAACGAAAGGCGTGGAACAGCTTCTCGAAATGGTCGTGGGTGGTGACCAGCACGCCCAGCATCGCGTCGGAATGGCCGACGATGTATTTAGTCGCGGCGTGGATCGACACGTCGATGCCTTTTTCGAACGATTTGAAGAACAGCGGCGTGCCCCACGTGTTGTCGTGCATGACGATCGCGCCGCGCGCATGGGCCGCTGCGGCGATGGCCGGTATGTCCTGCATCTCGAAGGTCAGCGACCCCGGCGTTTCGGTATAAACGATCGTCGTGTTGTCGCGGATCAGCTCGGCGATGCCGCCGCCGATCAGCGGGTCGTAAAAGGTCGTCTCGACGCCGTATTTGGCCAGCACATTGTTGCAGTAAGCGCGCGCCGGGAAATACGCGCTGTCGGTCATCAGCACATGGTCGCCGGCCTTGGTGAACGCCGATAGCGCTACCGTAATCGCACCCAGGCCCGAGGCGGTGGCGATCGCCCGGTCGCCGCCCTCGACCAGCGCCACCGCTTCCTCCAACGCCCGCTGGGTCGGCGTGCCGACGCGGCCATAGACGATATCGTTCATGAAATCGCGGTTGCGCCATTGGGCCAGGGTCGGCGCCAGAACCGTGGACGCGTGGTAGACCGGCGGATTTACAATCCCGAAATTGGCTTCCGGGTCGCGCCCGCCGCTGACCAGCTTGGTCTCGTCGTGCGGCTCTTTCTTATCGGCCAACGCGTTACGCCTCGGTCTCGATCGGCGTGTCGTCGCTGCCGCCCCATTCGGTCCACGAGCCGTCATAGACCGCCCAATTGTCGCGGCCGATCAGATGCATGCCCAAGCCAAGGATGCAGGCTGTGATGCCAGAGCCGCAGGTCGTCGTGACCGGCTGTATACCGGTGGCGCCTTGAGCGTCGAAAGCGTTTTTGAGATCGGCGGCGGAAACGAAGGCGCCGGCCTCGGCGTCGACGATTTCGGCGTAGGGCAAATTGCCCGAGCCGGGGATGTGGCCGGGCCGCACGCCGGGGCGAAACTCGGGTTCGGTGCCGGCGAACCGGTTGGCGGCGCGGGCGTCGAGAACGAGCTCTGCACCGCTGTCGATGTTGGCGCGGATCTGTTCCTTCGAGCGTATCATGTTGGGGTTCAACGTCGCCGCGAACGAGGCCGCCGCTGGAGATGGCGCCTTATCGGTCACCGGACGTCCCTCGGCTTGCCATGCGCGGAACCCGCCGGTCATCACCGCTACATTTTCGTGGCCGAAGGCGCGGAACATCCACCAGACGCGGGGTGCCGAGAACAGCCCGTCGGAATCGTAGACGATGACCCTGTGCTCGTTGCCGATACCCATCCGGCTCACGGCGTCGGCGAACGCGTCGGCCGACGGCATCATGTGGGGCAGGGAACTGTCGGGGTCGGATATGGCGTCGATATCGAAATAGACCGCGCCGGGGATGTGTGCGCTGTCGTATTCCTCGCGGCCGTTGCGCCCCGTCGGCGGCAGATGCCACGAGCCGTCGACAATACGCACCGCCGGATCGTCCAAGCGCTCCGCCACCCAAGCGGTATCCACGATCGCGTCATTATTCACGTAAGACATTTCAAAAACCCTGTAAGATACTGTTCTAGCTATTCATTTAGAGAGATCGAAACCCGCCGGTTTTGGCGCCCCTTTTTCTCGATCTTGGTCACGGTCACCGGGCCGATTTCCCCGGTTTGCGCTACGTGGGTGCCGCCGCATGGTTGCAGGTCGAGACCTTCGATGCGGATCAAGCGCACCTCGCCGGCGCCGGTCGGCGGCTGCACGCTCATGGTTTTGACCAGTTCGGGCTGTGCCGCCAATTCGTCATCGCTGATCCATTCCGCGGCGACCGGATGATCCTCGTCGATCAGCCGGTTGAGCTCGGCGGTGATGTGCTCCTTATCGAGACCGGATTCGGGGATGTCGAAATCGAGCCGGCCCTTACCGTCGCCCACCTGACCGCCGGTCACCGGGTAGTCGAGCACGGCGGAAAGCAGGTGCAGGCAAGTGTGAACCCGCATATGGCGGTGGCGGCGGTCCCAGTCGATTTCCGCGGTCACCCGGTCGCCCGCCGACGGTGCGGGACTGTCCTCGGCGGGAACATGGACGACGACGCCGTCGCCGTCCTCGGGGCTGCCCTTGACCGCCGTGACAATGGGTATCTCATCGCCGTTGGCGAGCTTTAGGGTGCCGCTGTCGCCTGGTTGGCCGCCGCCGGTCGGATAGAACACCGTCCGGTCGAGAATGATGCCGCCGCGATCGTTCACGGCGACGATTTGCGCATCGCAGGCGTGCGCGTAGGGATCGCTGCGAAACAGCGGTTCTGTCGTCATGGCACCTTACTTAGAGCCTATTCCGGTAAATTGAAACCATTCTGGCGGAGCGAATTTGGGTCAAGGTCAAGGCCTTCGGCGAAGTGCATAGCAGGGACTATGATCGAGCCGAAGGCCGCTGGAATTGGCGCAATATTCGCCCGCCCCTTCGGGTTGGCGATCGGCGGACAGCTACTTTGTCAGACGGCTTGTTCGATGGCCCCGCATCGCGCTGCGCCATCTTCCGCGTGGACCGCCGCCCCGATCACCAACAGAATTGTTTCCAATTTGCCGGATTAGGCTCTCACAAGCCACGGCGGCAAAGGCAGTCCCTTTTCGTCCAAAAATGACAAGTTGAAAATTTTCGAAGCGTAGCGGTGCGCGCCGTCGCATAGAACAGTGACGATCGTGTGGCCCGGACCCAGGTCTTTTGCCATGCGAATGGCACCGGCGACGTTGACGCCGCTCGACGTGCCGAGGCTCAAACCTTCCTTGGTCACCAGGTCGTAGAGCACCGGCAGCATTTCTTCGTCCGGGATCTGATAGGGCATGTCGACCACCGCGCCTTCGAGATTAGCGGTAATCCTGCCCTGGCCGATACCTTCGGTGATCGACGATCCTTCGGCTTTTAACTCGCCGTTGACGTAGTAGTTGTAGATCGCGGCGCCCATGGGGTCGGCAAGACCGATTTTGACATCCGGGTTCTGCTCTTTCAGGTACGAACCCACGCCGGCAAGCGTGCCGCCGGTGCCGACGGCGCAAATAAAGCCATCGAGCTTGCCCTCGGTTTGTGTCCAAATTTCCGGTCCGGTGGTGTCGTAGTGACCTTGTCGGTTGGCGACATTGTCGAACTGGTTGGCCCAAACGGCGCCGTTGGGTTCGCTGTCGTTCAATTCCTCGGCGAGGCGTCCGGAATACTTGATATAGTTGTTGGGGTCCCGGTAGGGCACGGCGGCGACTTCGATCAATTCCGCCCCGGCTTGCCGCAGGGCATCCTTCTTTTCCTGCGTCTGCGTTTCCGGAATGACGATAACCGTGCGATAGCCGCGGGCGTTCGCCACATGGGCGATACCGATGCCGGTGTTGCCCGCGGTTCCCTCGACGATGACGCCACCGGGTTTCAGGATGCCTTTTTCCTCGGCGTCCTTAATGATTGCCCAAGCAGCGCGATCTTTGACCGAACCTGCGGGATTGAGGAACTCGGCCTTGCCGAGAATGTTGCAGCCGGTCTCCTCCGAGGGGCCGGGCAGGCGGATCAGCGGGGTGTTTCCGATGGCGCCGACGATGCCGTCGCGAACGTCCATTACACTACCTTCTGTGTAGTTTTTGGTTTTTTACAATTTGCGCGCACACTAACGACCGCTCTGGGAGGCCGCAAGGGGCCTGCCAGCGTCGTAGCTTGCGGTGCTGAAATTGGCGGTTTGTGCGGCTAACGGACGCGGTTTTCTGGCCCCCGGCCGCGGAAGGCGTCGACGAAAAACGCGGCACGCACATCGACCTTCTCGAGTTCGAGGCGGTGCCGCCACGACGTCATGACGATGCCTTCGCCCAGTCCTTCATACGGCACGGCGATGACGCCATCCCATTGGCCTTGGAACTTGTCGGTCCAGCCCCGGATGAGCCGCATCGTGGCGTCGTTGGGCTGGTCGTAATAGATGACGATGTTGCCGTGCTCCAACGAGTGCACCAGATTCCACAGATTGACGGGTTCGTCGTAGAAGCCCGGATCCGCCCAGACCGGATTGTGCGGGCCCGAGGTGGGAAAATCGGTGCCATAGTCGATCGGGCCTTCGATATGTTGTCGGCCTAGCGACGCCTCTTTCACGATGTCCTTATATGCCGGGTGGTTGGCGTCGTATTCGAACAGCCGCTCGTTGTGCGTGCCTTCCTGCATCTGAGCGTGGGCAACGGAATAAGGCAGCACAAAGCCCAACACCGCCAAGAGCGTAACCTGTAGATAACGTGAAACCATATCTGTTCTCCGCTGTCGCGCTGCATGCGCTACATCCAGGTAATCCCAATCGGCGCGGATCATAGCGATCTAGCCTGTGCTAGGCCAAGATGAACCGATCACACGATCAAGTGAAATTGTGTTTTCACCATGGCAAATGTTTCACGCCGCGGAAACGACGCCTTGGCTAGCTCGTCTCCGGCTTGGGCATAGCGGGAGTCGATACTTTGCCGAGATGCTCTTCGGCGAGTTCTGCCTCGTTTCGCGTCAGGTGGTCGATTGTCACACTGGCGACCATGTCGCCGGTTACGTTGACGACCGTGCGGCACATGTCGAGCAGGCGGTCGACGCCCAATATGATGGCAACTCCGGACGGCGGCACCCCCACACTGGTCAGAATGGTCGCTAGAATGACGATGCCTACCCCTGGTGTGCCGGGTGAGCCGATGGCGGCGCCGGTCGCCATGACGACGATCAGGATCATGCCCGATAGCCCGATGTCGACGGCGAATATTTGTGCCAGGAACAGGGTCGCAATCGCTTGGTAGAGAGCGGTGCCAGCCATGTTGATCGTCGTGCCGAGCGGGATGACGAAACGCGCCACGTTGCTGCGCACGCGGAGCTTTTGCTCGGCCGTCGTTAGCGTAACCGGCATGACGGCCGCTGAACTCGAAGTGGAAAAGGCGAGCAGCATGACTTCGCGCGAAGCACGAAGAAATTCGCGTATGCGGCGGCGCCCCAACAGACGCGCGGTGAGGAGGTAGACGAGCAACAATAGGGCCAAGCCAACGATTACAGTGACAACGTACATGCCCGTGCCGATCAGCGCTGAAATTCCAATCCGGGCGCTGATTTGCGCCAATAAGCCGAACACGGCGAGCGGCGCCAGGCGCAGCACGAAGCCGACAATCACCATGCAGGCGGCTTGTACTGACGCCAGCAGGTCGAGCAGCGGGCGGCGCTGCTCGCTTGCCGTCATCACGACCGCCACGCCGATGATGATGGCGGCGATGACGATCTGGAGCATGTTACCGCTGGTAAAGGTGGTCAGCGGGTCGCGTGGAAACAGGCTGGCGATGAGTTCGGGAATCTCGCCGACGGTCGGGGGTTGGCGGGGCGAGACCGCCGGCGTTGCGGCAGTATCGCCGGCGAGGGCGGCGGTTATGGCGGCGCTGTCGACAAAGGAGCCGGGCTGAATAAGCAATGCCACGCCAATGCCGAGGGCAACCGCGAGTACTGTCGAAGCGACGAAGAAGACGGTCGTCTTGAGACCGAGTTCGCCCAGTCCGGTGGGACCTTCGCCGGCGGCGATACCCCGGATCACCGAAGCCACGATTAAAGGCACGACGACGAACTGGATCGCCAGCAAGAAAAGCTTACCGGGCAACGCGACCCAGGCCCCCAAGGTCAACGATATATCCGGGTCGACCCAGCCCGTCGTCGGTCCGATAGCAATACCGAAAGCCACACCCAGCGCCATGGCAATCAATACCTGCAGCCAAAGTCGCGTGCGAACCAGTGGGATGAGACGCTGCGTAAGATGCGGCAAGGAGCGGGGGACGATCATGGGTCAAGATCTCCGCGGTCTGTTATGGAGAATGGTGCTGGCGTATGACATCGTTGACGTAGCGTTCGCGCAGGCGATGCGTCTTTGACTTGCCGCAATCGTGGTTGGCGAATTTTCAAGTGGAAGGTAAACCGATGAAGACTGAAAAGATAACCTTTCCGGGGCATTCCGGTGAAATCCTGGCGGCGCGCCTTGATGCGCCCGATACGCCCCCGCGCGCCTATGCGCTGTTCGCTCATTGCTTCACTTGCACCAAGGATATCTTCGCCGCGTCGCAGATTGCCCGCTCGCTGGCCGAGTCGGGGGTGGCGGTTTTGCGGTTCGATTTCACCGGCCTGGGACATAGCGAGGGGGAATTCGCCAACACCAACTTTTCTTCGAACGTTGGCGATTTGATCGCCGCTGCCGATCACCTGCGCGACAACTACGCGGCGCCGGCGCTTTTGATCGGCCATAGCCTTGGCGGAGCAGCCGTGCTGGCAGCAGCAGGCGAGATCCCGGAGTGTAAAGCGGTGGCGACCATCGGCGCGCCGGCGGACCCGGGTCATGTCGCCCATCTGTTCGGCGACACGACGGCCACCATCGAGACCGAGGGCGAGGCCGAGGTCTCGATTGGCGGACGGCCGTTCCGTGTGCAGAAACAGTTTCTCGAAGACATTCGCGAACAAACCCTGGAGGACCGCATCGCCAAACTACGTAAGGCGTTGTTGGTGATGCATAGTCCCATTGACAAGATCGTCGAGGTTAGCAACGCCGCGGCGATCTTCACCGCGGCCAAACATCCTAAGAGCTTCGTGTCGCTCGACACCGCCGATCACCTGATGTCGCAGCGCGAAGACGCCATCTATGCGGCGACGGCGTTGGCGGGTTGGGCGAGCCGCTATCTGCCCGCCGACGAGGCGGCGGACTCCGCAACGGTGAGTGCGGGTGAGGGCGAGGTGGTGGTCGGCGAGACCGGTGAAAACCCGTTCGCCCAAGCCATCGCGGCGGGGCCGCACCGGTTGCGCGCGGATGAGCCGCCGCGCGTCGGCGGCGGCGATACCGGCCCGACGCCCTATGGTTTGCTGCTGGCGGGTCTCGGCGCGTGCACGTCGATGACTTTGCGCATGTATGCCAACCGCAAGAAATTGCCACTCGAGCGGGTTGTGGTGCGTTTGCGCCACGATAAAGTCCACGCCGAGGATTGCGCCGAATGCGAAACCAAGGACGGCAAAATCGACCGCATCGACCGGGTGATCGAACTCACCGGAGATCTCGATGACGCGACGCGTCAGCGGCTGCTCGAAATAGCCGATAAGTGCCCGGTGCACAGGACGCTGGAGAGCGAAAACCTGATCGTCACCGAGCTGGCCGGTTAGCGATCCCTCCCGCCGACTGTTGACTTCGTTTCGAAACGCTTCATAGTGTATTGAAATCACTCAATAAATTTAACTTGATTTGTCTCGTGCATACAATTTTTGACAGCATGTGGCGGCGACCATAAAAATGAGGAGACCTCTCGTGAAATATGTAACTTCGACGCTTGCGGCGTTGGTGGCGGTCGTCGGCATAAGCGTTACCTCAGTTCCCGCACATGCCCAAAGCTGTGGCGACGTAAGCATCGCGGATATGAACTGGAGCTCGGCGACGTTCTTGGCGGCGCTCGACCGTTTCATCCTCGATCATGGTTACGGCTGCGACGCGACCTTGGTGCCGGGCGACACCATGCCGACCGGCACGTCGATGACGGAAAAGGGCGAGCCCGACGTGGCGCCGGAGTTGTGGACGAACTCGCTGCGCGAAGCCCTCGACCTCGGCGTTAAAGAAGGCCGACTGGCCATCGCTGGCCGGTCGCTGGCCGACGGCGGCGAGGAAGGGTTCTGGGTGCCGAAATACATGGTGGAGAAAGACCCGTCGCTCGCCACCATCGAAGGGGTTATCGCCAACGCGGCCTTGTTCAAGAACCCGGAAGATCCTGATAGCTCGGCGTTCATCGGGTGCCCCTCGGGCTGGAACTGCCAAATCTCGGCCGGCAACTTGTTCAACGCGCTTAACCTGGCCGACGCCGGTTTCCAAATCGTCGACCCGGGTTCGGGCGCCGGTCTCGCCGGTTCGATCGAGAAGGCCTACAACCGCCAGGAGCCGTGGTTCGGCTACTACTGGGCACCGACGCCGCTGCTCGGCCGGTTCGAGATGGTGAAGGTCGATTTCGGATCGGGTATCGACCAGGCCCACTACGAGAATTGCATCACGCAAGCCGAATGCGAAAACCCACGGGCGACGATGTATCCGCCGTCGGCGGTGCACACCGTCGTGGTGGCCGACCTGGCCGAGCGAGTGCCGGAAGCGTTTGCCTATCTCCAGCGCCGCTCGTTCACCAACACTTTCATGAACGGCATCCTGGCGTGGATGGATGAGAACCAGGCCGACGGCGAAACCGCCGCGATCTACTTCCTGCAGACTGGAGAAGATGTCTGGACGCAGTGGGTGTCCAGCGACGTCGCCGCGAAAGTGCGCTCGGCCGTCGCCAGTATGTAGCCGGTTACAGGCCCGACCCGCGGTTGCACTAGCAGCGTGCCGCCGCGGGCCGGGCCTTTTCTTTTGCTGTCTGCCGCAACGGGGTAACGAACCATGCCTACTTGGTTGACCGACATACCGCAGCTCGACCGCACGACGCTGGTCGGCTTGCGCCGCAGCCTGGATCAGTCGTACCGCGATTTCTCGCGCGAGTTCGGCGCCGAGATCGAAGCCTTCTTCGATCCGCTGCTGGTTTTTCTCGTGTGGTTCGAACGGCTTCTGGTCAACGCGCCATGGTGGGCGGTGATCATCGCCGTCGCGGCGATCATTTGGGCGCTGACCCGCTCGTGGAAACTGATCGCCGGCATGATTGTCGCTTTTTTGCTCATAGGTTTCTTCGGCATGTGGCGCGACACCATGAGCACCATGGCGATTATCGCCGTGTGCACGCTGATCTCCATCGTGCTCGGCGTTCCCATTGGTATCCTGATGGCGCGTTCGAACCGGGTGCAGGCAGTGATGACGCCGATCCTCGACGTCATGCAGACCATGCCGGCTTTCGTTTATCTCATCCCGGTGGTCATGCTGTTGGGCATCGGCAAGGTGCCCGGCGTGATCGCGGTCGTGGTCTACGCAATCCCGCCGGTGATCCGGCTCACCAATCTGGGTATTCGTCTGGTGGATAAGGAAACGCTGGAGGCGGCGGACGCGTTCGGCGCCAGCCCGTGGCAGCGGCTCATCGGTGTGCAGATACCACTGGCCCTGCCGACGATCATGGCGGGCGTTAATCAGACCATCATGATGGCACTGGCCATGGTGGTGATTGCGGCGATGATCGGCGTGCGCGGGCTCGGCCAGCCGGTCCTGCAATCGATCACCAACCAGTATTTCACCCAAGGTCTGCTCAACGGTCTCGCCATCGTGGCCCTTGCCATCGTGTTCGACCGGGTGTCACAAGCCTACGGTAAACGCATCCAGAAACATCGCGGCGGCGTCATTCATGGCTGATCCGAAAATCCGGATCGAGAGCCTTTATAAGGTCTTTGGGAGAAATCCCGGCGGCGTCATCGATCTGGTGCGCGGCGGTATCTCCAAGCAAGAGCTACTCGATGTCCACAACCATGTTTTGGGCCTGCGCGATATCACTCTCGACATGCCGGCCCAGTCGATCCAGGTGGTCATGGGCCTATCGGGCTCGGGCAAATCGACCCTGATCCGCCACATCAACCGACTGATCGAGCCGACCGCCGGGCGTGTGCTGGTCGACGGACGCGATGTGCTCGAATTGTCGAAAGACGAGCTGCGCGAGTTCCGCCGCCACCGCGCGTCGATGGTGTTTCAGCGCTTCGCGCTGTTGCCCCATCGCACGGTGGCGCAGAACATCGCCTATGGTCTGAAGATACAGGGACTCGACGAGGGCGAGGTAAATGCCCGGGTCAGCCGCTGGATCGAGCGTATCGGCCTGGCCGGATACGAGGACCACTATCCCGCACAGCTCTCGGGCGGCATGCAGCAGCGCGTCGGGATCGGCCGCGCGCTCGCCACCGACGCCGATATTCTTTTGATGGACGAAGCCTTCTCCGCGCTCGATCCGTTAATTCGCACCGACATGCAGTCGGCGTTACTCGATCTGCAAGCTGAACTGAAAAAGACCATCGTGTTCATCACCCACGATCTGGACGAAGCGCTTCGCATCGGCGACTCAATCGCGATTCTGCACGATGGCGAAGTGGTCCAGCAGGGCGATCCGCAAACGATCGTACTCGAACCGGCGAACGACTACGTCGCCGACTTCGTGAAAGACATCAACCGCGGGCGGGTCATCGAGATCGGTACCATCATGCGCGAACCGACGGATGGCGCTGAGGGGCCCGCCGTCGATGCTGGCATGCTGCTCGAGGATGTGGCGCGGGTGATGGCGGAGGAGAATACGGGCTGGGTCCGCGTGACAGATGCCTCGGGTGAAGTCGTTGGGGTGGCGAGTTCCGCCGACGTGATGGCGTCGATGGTGCGTCAGGTGAACGGCGACCTGCCGAAGGCGGCGCAATGAGCCCCTCTCCCATGGGGAGAGGGGTTGGGGCTGTTGAGCGAACCGTGGCGCAAAAGCGCCGCGAAAGTCGCTCAACAGAAAAAACATCTGCGGGCCGACTTGCGTCGTGCCTTTGCACGACGGTTCGTCCCGCAGCCTCACCCGGCTCACTATCGTTCGCCACCCTCTCCCTCAGGGAGAGGGTTATTCGCGTCGCGGGAAATTCTCTAAACCCACCAGCGCCCGCTGGCGCCGATCACCACAACGACGAGGCCCAGCGGCAGGTTGATGGCGATGATCTGGCGGATGCGGTTTAAGTCGGCGCCCGCTTGTTCCCAATGGGTGCCGTCGACCGCCTCGCGAAAGTCGGCCCACGCGCCCCAATAGAGCCAGGCGAACAGCAAGATCATGATCCAGGCGACGCCTTGCATGATGTGTACGTGAATGCCCGCGAAAGCGAAGCCGCCCTGTACCGTAAAGAGCAGCCAATAACCGCTGGCGAGAAGCAGCACGACCGACATCCACACCCAGGGGAAAAACTTCTGCAGCATCGCGCGCATCAGCGCCAATCGTTGCGGCGGTTGCTCCAAGGCGGCAAGCGCCGGGCGCAGGCACACATAGATCGCAAACATGCCGCCGACCCAGACGACGGCGCCGAGAATATGAAGGGCAGTGGCGAGAGTGGTCATGGCATTATTTTCAATAGTCCGACGCCTTGATGCCGAGAGGTTGTTGCGTTGGCAAGACACGAATTGGTGCAAAGCCCCTCTCCCATGGGGAGAGGGGTTGGGGCTGTTGAGCGAACCGTGGCGCAAAAGCGCCGCGAAAGTCGCTCAACAGAAAAAACATCTGCGGGCCGACTTGCGTCGTGCTTTTTGCACGACGGTTCGTCCCGCAGCCTCACCCGCTCGCTTACGCTCGCCACCCTCTCCCTTAGGGAGAGGGTTATGTACTCGCCGCTTTGGCTGGTGAACTCAATGAAAATCCCGCGAGGCGATGCGGATATGGTTGTTGCGCGGATGACGCGCGGGGACCGGCGGCGGCAACCGACGGCGCGGTGGTGGGTGACGTCCTTCGGTGCCGCCGCCCGATTTCACCTCGTCGCCATTGGCGTAAGGAGGATCGATCAGTTCGCCGGTGCCCAGTGCATCGAGATGGGCCGACATGTCGACGATCCGGTTGGCGATGATGTGGGTGACGATGCCTTCACGCTGCAGGATGCCATCGACGCGCAACAACCGCGCCGACAGTACGATCTTGCGGAAGCGCTGAAACGTTTTCGGCCAGACGATGACATTGGCGACGCCGGTTTCGTCTTCCAGGGTCACGAAGATTACGCCGCTGGCGGTGCCGGGGCGTTGGCGCACCAGCACCAGACCGGCAACCGTAATCGGCGCGCCATCGGTTTTGTCGACGAGGGTTTCGTTGCGGGCCACGCCGAAATTGTCCATGACGCCGCGTAGCAGCGTTAGCGGATGGTTTTTGAGGGATAGGCGCAAGGTGGTGTAGTCGTTGGCGACCGCTTCGCCGGCGCTTTCCACTGGCAGGCTCACCGCCGGTTCGTTGTCCGTGGCCGGCGTTGCGTGGCGGTCGTCGGCGGAAGCGAATAGGGGCAATTCCAACGCGGTCTCGCGGCCATTATGGCCGAGCGCGCGGATCGCCCACATGGCCTCGCGGCGGTCGAAGCCCAGGGAGCCGAAAGCGTCGGCGTCGGCCAACGCGGTCAGTGCCGCCGTCGTCACGCCGGCACGCTGCCAAAGCTCGCCGACCGAGTCATAACCGGCGCCGCGCGCGGCAACGATGACTTCGCCAGCCTCTTCCTTTAAACCCTTCACCTGACGCAGACCCAGGCGCAACGCATACCGCCCGCCGGGTAATTCATCTTTCTTGAATCCCTTTTTCTGCCAGGCGAGGGAAGGCTCTTGGCGGGATATTCCCTCATGGTTCGCGTGTCGAAGCATGAGGGATTTGTCGCCTCGTCCTTCGACAGGCTCAGGATGAGGCGACTGGAATTCAGGTTCCAACGGCTCCAGGGTGTAGTCCCACTGCGAGTGGTTGATGTCGGGGCTGCGCACCTCGATGCCATGATCGCGCGCATCGCGGACGATTTGCGCCGGGGCGTAGAAACCCATGGGCTGGCTGTTGAGCAACGCGGCGGCGAAGACCTCCGGGTAAAAACATTTCAGCCAGGCCGACACGTAGACCAGTAGCGAGAACGAGGCGGAGTGGCTTTCCGGAAAGCCGTAATCGCCGAAACCTTCGATCTGCCGGAAACAACGCTCGGCGAAGTCGGCCTCGTAGCCGCGCTCGACCATGCCGCGGATCAACTTTTCCTCGAAGGTGTGGATGGTGCCGGTTTTGCGGAAGGTCGCCATGGCGCGGCGCAACCCGTCGGCTTCGTTGGGGGTAAAGCCGGCGGCGACGATGGCGATTTTCATCGCCTGTTCCTGGAACAACGGTATGCCGAGGGTTTTGCCGAGCACGTCTTCCAGATCGCGCGATGGGAAGGTTACCCGTTCTTCGCCGTTGCGCCGCCGCAGATAGGGATGAACCATGTCGCCCTGGATCGGACCGGGGCGCACGATCGCCACCTCGATCACCAGGTCGTAGAAGTTGCGCGGTTTCATGCGCGGCAGAAACGCCATCTGGGCGCGGCTTTCGACTTGGAACACACCGAGAGAGTCGGCGCGGCACAGCATGTCGTAGACTTCCGTCTCCTCGGACGGCACGGTGGCCAGTTCCAGATCAAGGCCGTAATGCGCGCGCAGCAAATCGAAGCCCTTGCGCACGCAGGTCAGCATGCCGAGCGCCAGCACATCTATTTTCAGGATACCGATGGCGTCGAGATCGTCCTTATCCCATTCGATCACGGTGCGGTCGTCCATCGCCGCGTTTTCGATCGGCACCATGGCGTCGAGCCGCCCGGCGGTAATCACGAAACCGCCGACATGCTGGGACAGGTGGCGGGGGAAACCGATCAGCTCGTGGGTCAGCTCGAGCGCCATCGCCAGCCGTGGGTCGCTGGGGTCGAGGCCGAGACTGCGCACCACTTCGTCGGGCGGACTTTCGTTCGACCAGCCCCAGACCTGACCGGCCAATGCGCCCACCGTGTCTTCCGACAGGCCGAGCGCCTTGCCGACCTCACGCATGGCGCTGCGCGAGCGGTAGCTGACCACGGTAGCAGCGAGCCCGGCGCGGGCGCGGCCATATTTTTCGTAGATGTATTGGATTACCTCTTCGCGGCGCTCGTGCTCGAAATCCACATCGATGTCGGGCGGCTCGTTGCGCTCGGCCGAGACGAACCGCTCGAACAGCAGATCCAGACGCGCCGGATCGACGGCGGTGATGCCGAGGCAATAGCAGACCGCCGAGTTCGCCGCCGAGCCGCGGCCCTGACAGAGAATGTCTTGTGAGCGCGCGAAGCGGACGATGTCGTGCACGGTCAGAAAGTAGGGGGCGTAGCGCAGCTCGGCGATGAGATCGAGTTCGTGGGTGATCTGTTTGCGTACGGTGTCCGGTATGCCCCCAGGATATTGTTCGGGGGGGTAGCGCTCGTTGGCGCCGGCCCAGGCGAGCCGCGCGAGCGCTTCGTCCGGCGTGTCGCCGCCCGGGATGGGATCGATCGGGTAATCGTAGCGCAACTCCTCGAGGCTGAACTGGCAGCGCTCGGCGATCTCGACCGTGCGGGCGACCGCATCGGGATAGTCGCGGAACAGCCGCGCCATTTCCTCGGCCGGCTTCAGGTGGCGCTCGGCGTTGGAAGCGAGCCGCCAGCCGGCGGTGTCGATGGTGCAATGCTCGCGGATGCAAGTCACCACATCGGCCAGCGCGCGGCGTTCCGGCACGTGGTAGTGGACATCGTTGGTGGCGACCAGCGGCGTGCCGCCGGCGGCAGCCAACTCAGCCAGTTGAGCCAGCCGTCTTGTGTCGTTGCCGCCATAGCGGTGATTTGCGGCGAGATAGCATTCGGATTGGAGTTTGGTCTTCAGTTCTTTGAGAAAACTCGGAAATTCATCATCGAGATCGCCGGGCGGTATGATCAGTAGGATTTGTCCGGCGCCGCGCGCGAACACGCCACCGGTCAACAAATCGGCGCGGTTGAGATGGCACTCGCCTTTCTCGGCGCGGCGTTTACCCAGGGTCAGCAATTGCGACAGACGGCCATAGGCGGCGCGGCTGGTCGGCAGGCAGATCACGGACGGGCCATCGGTCAGGTCGAGACGGGTGCCGACCACTAGCCGGATGCCGGCGGTCTTCGTGCCGGAATGTCCGCGCACCACACCGGCCAGCGTGTTGCGGTCGGTGATGGCGATGGCCGGATGACCGAGGGCCGCTGCCTGGGCGGCCAGTTCCTCGGGGTGGGCGGCGCCCCGCAAAAAACTGAAATTACTGGTGACCTGGAGCTCGACGTAATTGGGCATGGCTCACCCGAAAAATCCATGCAGGTACCAGCGCGGCGGCTCCTCGCTGCTGCCATCATAGAGCCCGTCCCGGTAAAGCCAGAAGCGCCGGCCGTCGGCATCTTCGACCCGGTAGTAGTCGCGGGTGGCGCTGCTCGCGGAAGCGGGCGGCGGGGAACTACCCTGTGCGGCCGGCAGGCGCCACCATTCCGGCGCCAGACGTTCCGGCCCTTCAGCGCGGACAATATGGTGGTTGTGGCGGCGCCAGCGGAACAGCATCGGCGGGTCGTCGGGGACCGGCGCGATCGCGGTAACCGGCTCGGGGCGCGGCAGCAGCCGTGGTGGGCGCAAGCATGACGATGCCAACGATGGCGGTTCGGATAGCGGTTCGGCGGGCTTCAAAGCCGACACCGCGACTTGGGCGCGTTCGGGCAGGTGGCTTTCGCGGCTCTCGAAACGCACCACGTTGCGGGCGCCGAGGCGGGCGGCGAGGCGGTCGATCAACTGTTCGAGGCCGACCGTGTCGGACTCTCCCCGGCCGATGTAAGCGGTTTGCGTTGCCGGCAGAATTTCGGTGACCGTGGCGGTGAAGGCCAGGAATTCAATGCCTTGTTCGATGGATTCAAAAGAATCGGAAAACGGCTCCGGCATCCGCTCGAGTTGTTCATTGAGCAGCCGCAGCAGATGGTCGGCATCGCGGCTCGCCCGGCTGGTGCCGATGGTGACGGTATCGACCCGGCCCGTGGCGATGCCGTCGGCCCTCATACTATTGCCGCCACCAACCCGGTAGAGCGCCAGTTCGGCCTGCCGAACCCCATGGTTGGCGTTGGCAAGCCGGTCGCAAAGGGCCTCGGTGAGCCGGCTTACCGCTTCGGTGACCGAGGCCGGTTCGCCAAGCGGCTCGGCGAAGTTGGCGCAGACCCGCCAGGAGGGCGCCGGCGGCTCCGGCGACAGGGGTTCGGGCAGATGGCCGAGCGCTTGGTCGAGCCGTTTTGTGAGGGTTTCGCCGAAACGCCGGGTTAGACCGGTGCGCGGCAAGGCCATCAAATCTTCGATATGGCGTAACCCCAACCGGGCAAGCCCGTCTACCGTCTCCGATGGCAGGCGCAGCGCGGTGATGGGGAACGCGGCAAGGGCGGCCTGCTGTTCGCCCGGCGGCACAATCGGGCTGGCGCCTTTGGCCGGGTCGGCGAACCGGGCCATCGCCCAGGCCGCGCCCGGGGTATCGGCGAGCCCAACCTGTATTGTATAGCCGGCGGCGGCAAAGCGGCGCGTGAGGTCGTCGAGCAGGGCGGTTTCGCCCTGTTCTTCTTTATCCGATTTTTCGGGGGCAAATAAGTGCGCGCACCCGGTGATATCGAGCCACAGGCCGCCCGCGCCGCCGAGTTCCAGGCCATCAACGGCCGTCCATGGCGTGTAGCGGTTACACCAAGCGGCGAACGCGGTCAGAGCGGCCAGATCGCCCGCCGGGTCGGCGTCGTCGACGGCCACGCCGGGCTCGAGCGCGCGCGCATCGGCCAGGGTTTGGCCGGGGAACAGGCCCGCCGCATGGGCCGCCAAGTTGACGGCGGCAAGCCGCAAGACGCCGCTGCCCTCCTTGGCGACCGTAATGCGCGGTTCAGCTGGCGCGGGCGAAGGCGATGACGGCCCCGGACGGGTCGCCGCCGGTGTTGGCCGTTGCCGGCAAAGCCGGTCGGTCGCCAGGCGTGGCAGCCAGAGCGAAACCACCCGCCGTTTCGCCGTCCATCGTTTCATCGATTGGGTCATCATGCCATTCCAATAGCCAGTGGTGGGGCCGTCCGCCGCGCGCCCGCAGCAGTTCCACCTGCCAGCGGGCAGCTCCCGGTAGAGAAGAGGCTAGAAATGCCGGCTGGGCGGGGGCGCTGGGCGCGGCGGTAATGCGCCAACGAGTCATGCTGGCGACCGGCGGTACGGCATTGGCGGTACCGCTGCTGGCCGAGCCGCGCAGCAGCAGGCCAAAGGTGCCGCCGGCTTCGGCGGCCAGCTGCAAGCGGCGGCTTGCTGTGAGGTCGATGGCGTCGATTTCCGCGCAAACCGTGCCGACGGCGGGGGTGCGCAAGGCTTCCTCCATGGCCCACAGGGCTTGCGCCGTACCGCCACGGCCATTGACGGGGGCCCGAACCACAGTGAGCGCTGCGGGATCGAGACCGAATGTCGCCAGTCCGGGGCCATATAAGCTTTCGCGCTGGTCGACGCGTGGCGCGATCCAGACGATCGGCCGGCGGTGAAACCGTTGGGCCCGGCTGGTTAGGGCGGCCGCGAAGGTGGTGGCGCTGCCAGTACCGATGCCATTGCCGTCGCCATCAATGATTTCGTGCACACCCCCGAGAGCTAGCCCACCGGCCGGTAAATGCCCGTCGACGGCGGGGAGGCCCAAAGAAACCACATTGTGGCCTTCAGTCGCGCCATTTCCTGGGAGATTGTGGCCTTCGAGGGCGGCAATCCGCCGGCGCAGATGGCTCAGGGTTGCATTATCGGTCGCCATGTCGTATCCATATGTTCTTGTTTTGTTCTAAAATATAAGGGGAGTTGAGTCAATCAGAGGCGCATATCTTCATTCGAAAAAACGCAGGTTGAGATTTTTCCAAGAGCCCGCGTTAACCAAATAATCCTGAAATACATAATATTACTAATGTCTTAAAATTGGCGCTTTAGTTAATAAATAAAATTTGAGCCAAATTCAATTTCAATATTGGGTAAATTCTATATTGTTTTGATTGAGTTTAGTCTTAGTTCCATTCAATCTATTAACGTCTCGTTTACTTAACTCAGTCGAGAGGGCAGGACCAGTGACAGGACTTTGTGCCAGACTTACGCAGAACATCTCAGGCAAGGCAGCTCTTATTGCCGGCTGCTGTGTGGCTGCTCTGGCAGTCGCCACGCCTTCGTCCGCCGGCTCCACGGCGGTGAAGCCGACCCGCGTCGTTTCGATGGAGCAGATCGAGCTCAACGAAGAAATCACTTGTCTGGCGCAGAATATTTACTTCGAGGCGCGCAGCGAGCCTGTCGCCGGTATGCTGGCGGTCGGCCACGTGGTCTTGAACCGCGTGGAGAGCAAACGGTTCCCCAATACGGTCTGTAAGGTCATTCGCCAGGGCGGCGAACAGCGGCGTCACCGCTGTCAGTTCTCCTGGTGGTGCGATGGCCGTAGCGACCAGCCCCATAACAAAGTGGCCTGGGAAGCGTCACGCTTGATGGCTTGGTTCATCTACAACGGTAAGACCACGGACCCGACCGATGGCGCGCTATGGTATCACGCCGACTATGTCGATCCCTACTGGCGCGAAGCGTTCGTCGAGGGCCCGCAGATCGGCCGCCATATCTTCTACCGGAAGGCCGAAAACAACCGTTCGTAGGGTTAGAGCGGTTCCTGGTCAGATTGAACCGTTCTAGAGCAGGTTGCGGACGGCGCTGGACGCCGGAATTTCGCTACCGGTGACGTAGGCCTCGTGATTGTCCTCGATCTGGTTGAGGGCATAGAGGTAGTTCACCATCATTCCCGCTGATTGCTTCAAACCCCGCTCGGAGCGGTCGCCCAGCCAGTTGATCCGCTCCACCTGGGCGCCGTTGCTCAGGTGGAAATGGGCGACCGGATCGAGCGCCGTGCCGGTGCCCTCGCGGCGTTGATAGAGCAGATATCCGGCAACCAGATGCTCCAGAATCGGCTTGAGAGCGGCCGCAATTTCTTCGTCCTGATACCAATCGGCCCGGTCGAGGATGGCTTGTAGCGGCGAAGACGCGCCGCCGATATCGCCCGCAAGTACCTTGAGCTGGTCGAGTTGATCGTTATTGAGCAGCTCGGCGCCCGCCTCGACGCGTGAATCGAGCCAGGCGCGGAAGCCGGGGATCGGCGAGAGAGTGGCGAATGTCTTTAGTTTGGGCAGCTCGTGCGATAGATCGTCGACCACCTGTTTGATTAGGAAATCGCCGAAACTGACCCCCGACAGGCCGCGCTGAGCGTTCGAAATCGAGTAGAAAATGGCCGTATTGGCCTCTTCGGCCTCGCCGGTCGGCGCCGATTCATCGAGCAAATCCTGCACGTTATCGGCCATCCCGTCGACCAGCGCCACTTCGACGAAAATCAGCGGTTCATCGGGCATATTGGGGTGGATGAACGCATAGCAGCGGCGGTCTGACTCGAGCCGGTTCTTGAGGTCGGCCCAGGACTGGATTTCGTGTACCGCCTCATAGGCGATCAGTTTTTCCAACAGATCGGCCGGCGCGGCCCAGGTAATACGCCGTAACTCAAGGAATCCGGCGTCAAACCAGGCGCTCAGCAGCGACCGCAACTCGGCATCCAGCGGGCGCAGCTCGGGATGGGCGCGCAGCAGGCCGCGGAGGTCCGCCCGCATATCCACTAAAAATTTAACACCGTGGCTTAAACTATTAAAATGTTTAAATAATTTAGTTCTGGGAGACTCTAGGCATTGACGCAGCTTGTCGACCGAACGGGCGTAATCGGCGGTATTAATCTTGGCGGCGCGTACATCGTCCATTGCCTCGTTGAGTTTATCCGGGTCGACGGCGTACTCGCTGGCGAGCAGTTCGAAGAAGCGCAAACGGCCTTCTTCGTTCAGATCGAGGTAGTATCGCCCCAACTGGGCCGCGTTGCCGCGCGCCGAGGCCTCGCCGCCGCGGCCGGCCAGGCTGGCATCGATGCGGATTTGGAGAAACTTTAGATCGTCGTCGGGCAGATCGGGGCGCAGGTGGGTGCTGCGGTCGCGGCTGGCGACGCTGATGACGTCCTGCAAGGCGCGGCGCAAAAGGCCGCGCGTTCGGACGAGAAACCCGTTACTGACCGCTGTATCTGTCATGTTACTCGTAAATAGAAGCGCCACGGCACTCTATGCAAGCACACCAATAAAGAATTTTTCGTGAATGTCTTTGCATTGCGCAAGGTGGTCTTACTTCATGCCGACGTCAAAATAGCGGTATAACCGCCGCTATCCGAGGTATTTACAGGGCGCCGGAAGCGGCAAATAAAGGGGAAGAGAATGGCCGATCAGGAAATTGCATTGATTGTCGGTGCGGGCAGCGGTCTCAGCGGTTCGCTGGCGCGCTTGTGCTCCAATGAGGGTATGGCGGTTGCTGTTGCGGCACGAAATACCGAGAAGCTGGCGCCAATCTGTGAAGAGACCGGCGCCAAGGCTTACGCTTGCGATGCCGCGGACGGCGCGCAGGTCGATCAGTTATTCGATGCGGTTCAGGCCGATCTCGGAATTCCCGATATCGTTGTCTACAACGCCAGTGCGCGGGCGCGCGGTCCGATCGCCGAAGTCGACCGCGACGACGTGAAGAACGCGATCATGGTGAGCTGCTATGCCGGTTTTCTGGTCGGCCAGAAGGCGGCGCAGGTGATGCTGCCGCGCGGCAGCGGCACCATCCTGTTTACCGGTGCGTCGGCGAGCGTGAAGGGATATCCGCAGTCGGCGCCGTTTGCCATGGGCAAGTTCGGGCTGCGCGGTCTGGCTCAGTCGATGGCCCGCGAACTGTCGCCGAAGAACATCCATATCGGCCATTTCGTTATCGATGGCGGGATCAGTAAGGGCCCGGACGATCCGCGCGCGACGCGGAGCCTATCGGCGGGTGCGGACGCGACCGAGGTAACCGACAGCGTGCTTGACCCCGATGCGATTGCCCGCACCTATCTTGACGTTCACCGCCAGCATCGCAGCGCTTGGACCTGGGAGGTCGAGCTGCGGCCCTGGGTGGAGAAGTTCTAGCCCGCGCGCCCTAGATGCGTCTCCGTTTGCTGTGTGGCCTGCGCTGGTTGCTCACCGCGCTGTTCGCGCTGCTGGCCGCAGCGTTTGTCGGGCTCGCGGTCTGGAGCGTCTTGCAATTTGGTTTGTGGTGGCCGCGCCTGTTTGGCGCCGGCGTCGCGGTGCAGCAATTGCTCGCCGTGGCGACCATGCTGCCGTTTCTGCTGCTGTTTATTAGGCTCAACTGGTCGCGGCCGATGGGTTGGCTGGCGGCGAAATTTTCGCAGATGATTACGCCCCTCGACCGGCGCATCGATGCGCTGCGGTCGGGGGAGTAGGTTCGGAGGAACGGACGCCTGATCCGGCTAATCGCTCAAGGCACCCACAGGGCGCGTTTGCGCCAGGGTTGCGGCACGGAGAGCTGTCCATCGAGAGATGACGATTTGTCGCTGCCGAGGCTGAGTGATTGCCATGCACCGTCCCATTCTTCCGGCAACGGATAGGGGGGTGTGACCCGGTCCTCGCGCGCAAATCCGAAGCGGCCGTAGTAGGCGGGGTCGCCGAGCACGTAGACTTGGGCCGTGCCGGCGTTCTCCAGGCGCCGCAAGCCCTCGCGGACAATCGCACTGCCAATGCCTTGCCGTTGCCAGGCGGACGCCACGGCAAGGGGGCCGAGCATCGCAACCTGTTCGGTGCTGTCGGCAATGCTGCAGGTTGTAAAAATGACATGCCCCACGAGCGCATCGTCGGCTATCGCGACAAGCGACATGACACCCGATCCTTCCAGTTGCAGTTCCTTTAAAAGAGGCAATAAGTCCTCATCTGGGAACGCGTCCGGATATAGCGTCTCCAACGAAGCCCGATCGCCCGGCGAGCCCTCGCGAATTTCAATCTTTTCGGTCATATCGTCGTCAAACTAGGGATTGCGGCCATTTCGGGTGAGGCGCTCTACGTCTAGCCTAATGACGCGACAGCGAACTGTGTTTTGAAAGTTTTGCACCACACGACGACGCTGCCATAAGCGGCGAGATCCACGTCGTCGGGGACGACATAGTTTTGATCGCCGAAGCGGCTTTTCAACGGACCGAGATCGCGAAACCCGTCGGTTACGTCCTCTGGGAACAGCGGGTCTTCATGGGCGACCAGATAGACGAACAGGGTGGGGCCGGGCACCACCTCGAGATTTTCGAGCCGTACCACATAGGAGCCATCGGGCAGTTTGAGCAGCCGGGCGGTGCCCGAGCCACGATGGACCGGGTCGCCGTCGCGCAATTCGCCGGTACGCACATCTTTCGCATCGGCTGGCAAGGGCTCGGTTAGCCGTTCGTCGGTGGCAGCTAATTCAATAGGACGCGGCTGGGCGGTTACGGGACTGAAGACCAATAACACCATCGCGGCGCAGGCAAGCGCTGTACGGACAAACTGAGAAACCATTGCGCTAGCCGTTGGGCAGGATAACGATTTTGCCGTTGCGTGAGCGCATGGCGTGGGCGACGGCGTCTTTAATCTGTTCTAGCGGATATGTCGCCTCGACCGCCGCGTGCATCCGGCCTTCGATGATGTAGCCGCGCAATTCGTCATAGACCGCGGTGCGCTGCTCCGGTGTTGAATCCCGGCCGCGCAGCCACATGGTGAGCCAAACCCCTTGCAGGCGGATGTTGCGGAAGATGATGTCGTTGGGCGAGAGATGGCAGGGCTCGCCCGACAACAAGCCGTAGTTGGCGACCGCCCCATTATCTTCCAGACAGTCGGCCAAATGTTGCGTCGCCTGGCCGGCAACCGCATCGATGGCAAGTTTCATTTCGGCGCCGCCGGTTGCCGCTTTTACGCGTTCGCCGAGGTCGGGACCATCGACGATACAGATATCGCCGCCGGCGTTGGCGATCACGTCGTCGAGACCTTCGCGGCGCACGACGTTGACCGTCTTGTAGCCATAGATACGGGCGAGCTCCATGAGATATTGGCCAACCGCCGAGTTGGCGGCGTTTTGGATAACCCAGTCGCCTGGCTCCAATTGCACAACGGTTTTCAGCAACAGCCACGCGGTCGGCGGGTTGGCCATCAGCATCGCCATTTGGACCGGGTCGCCCTCACCGGCGCAGTTTCCATATCCACCACCTCGACCACATCGGGCGGATTGCCGGTGCGGGCGAATTGGACGGCCTTCTTACTTTCGCCCATGGCGATATCCTCTGTCTAACAACCGCAAGCGGTTTCGAAGTGCGGCGCAACATTGCGCGTATTCTGTAACACTTTGTCGCGGCTCACATGGTTCGCAACTTTGCGCTGGACAATTGCCGCGATCATCGTTTCTGTCTCTCCACTGATCCGCCGATCTGATGCATCAATCTCGCCATCTTGCGGCATTCATAATGGGCGCACAACCGAGCGGTCGGCGCCGCGGGGCTCACATTTGAGCGATTTGAATACAGCTACGCGGGGCCGCATACCGGCTCACATCCAGGGCATGGCCTGGATGTTTTTGACGACGCTGTTGATCGTATCGATGCATAGCTTCATTCGGCAGCTGTCGAACGAGTTACATCCGTTCGAGGTTGCGTTTTTCCGCAATCTGTTTGGAACGCCGATCTTGGCCTTCTTAATTTTTCGCTATGGCTGGGGACTGTTCAGAACCAATCAGATCGGCATCCATTTCGCCCGCTCCTTCGGCCATGTGTGCGCCATGATGATGTTTTTTGTCGCCATATCGATCACGCCGCTGGCAACGGCCAACGCGCTGTCTTTTACAGCACCGCTCTTTGCCACGGTTCTTGCCATGCTGTTTCTCGGTGAGGGGTTCCGGTGGGGGCGTTGGGGGGCACTGGCTCTCGGTTTTGCCGGCGCCTTGGTCATTATCCGGCCCGGCATCATCGAAGTCGGTACGGGACCATTGCTCATTCTCGCCGCGTCGAGCCTCTGGGGGGTCATCCTGGCCGTGATGAAAGCGCTGGGCCGTAGCGATGCGCCGCCGACGATGGTCGCCTACATGGTCGTCTTCATGACACCGCTGTCGTTGATACCGGCGCTGTTCTATTGGCAGTGGCCGAACCTGGAGCAGCTTGCTCTGATGGCGCTGATGGGACTCGTCGGCACCGCAGGCCATCTAACGTTGACGCAAGCGCTGCGGCTCGCCGATACCGCGGTTGTCGTGCCGATCGATTTCTTCAAATTGGTTTGGGCTGCGCTGTTCGGGTACATGTTCTTTTCCGAAGTACCCGATATCTTCACCTGGATCGGCGGAATTATGATCTTTTCGGGCGCTACCTATCTCGCGATCCGCGAGCGGGCCGACAACCGAAATACTCAGGCGTAGAGGAGCCTTGAGCCGGGGGAGTGCCACGTTTGAGCAAAACGAATAGATCGGCGCTGCATCGCTTGCCGGCTAACCTTCAGGGCATGGCCTGGATGTTCGTGACGACGATCATGATCGCGTCGATGCTCACGATCATTCGTGACATGACGCAGCAGTTGCATCCGTTTCAAGTCGCCTTTCTCCGCAATCTGTTCGGCGTACCGGTGGTCGTAGCGCTGCTCTATCACTACGGCTGGGGGTTGCTCAAAACCGAGCGGATCGGCGCCCATGTTGTCCGCTCTTTGGGTCATGTGAGCGCAATGTCGATATTTTTTGTCGGTCTTTCGATGACCCCGTTGGCGACCGCCAGCGCGCTGGCCTTCGCAGCGCCGTTGTTCGCTGCCGCGCTCGCAATGCTGTTACTGGGCGAGGCATTTCGCTGGTGGCGCTGGGCTGCGTTATCGTTTGGGTTTGCCGGAGCGCTGGTGATTTTGCGCCCTGGTTTCGCCGATGCTGGTTCCGGCCCATTGCTCGTCTTATCGGCAACTTTCTTGTGGGGGACGACCCTCGTTATCATAAAGTCGCTTGGGCGGCAGGACACGGCACCGACCATCGTTGTTTATATGATTGCCTTCATGGTGCCGCTGTCGCTGATCCCGGCGCTGTTTGTTTGGGCCTGGCCGACTTGGGAACAACTTGGTCTGATGGCGATCGTCGGGATTGTTATTACGCTTGCACACCTGACGCTGGCGCAGGCGCTGCGGCTCGGCGACACTGCGACGGTCATGCCGTTGGATTTTTTCCGGCTTATTTGGGCGGCGCTCTTCGGGTTTCTATTCCTTGCCGAAGTGCCGACTATTTTCACGTGGATCGGCGGCGCCATGATCTTTTCCGGTGCCACTTATCTGGCGATCCGCGAGCGCGCCGATAGTCGAAAGTCTCAGACTCAGCGCAGCCTCGCGCCGGGCGACTAGCGGGGGGATACGCGAATCTTGTGATATGGTGGTTCGTGTCTCGTTTCACCTCGCGCCTTCGAAAATGGGCAGAAACCGCCAAGCGCGAGGCGCTTGTGCTTCGGCTGGCGGCATCCGATCCACGCGTTCCCTGGTATGCCAAGGCGCTTGCTGTTGCCGTGGCTGCGTACGCGCTCAGCCCGATCGATCTGATACCGGATTTCATTCCGGTCTTAGGTTACCTCGACGACGTCATATTGGTGCCGCTCGGCGTGTATTTGGCTTTTCGACTCATACCGAAACCGATCCTCGCCGAGCTTCGCTGCAAAGCAACTCAAACTATCGAAGAACGTGGCTGAAACGGCGAATGTTGCGCTGAAATTGAGGGCCGCCACTACCATATGAGAATAAATCTTCTACCCGCCTGTTCATCGTGTGTGTCTGTCGGTCTTGAGGTCAGCAATGAGAACGATATCGAATCGAAGCGATATGGCGGAACGTCTCTGTTCGGACTGTTGCGCTGATGGCTGATCTCGCGCGCATTTCGGCCGTGGCGACGGCTGTACCTAAATTTGTGCTGAAACAGTCAGATGTAGTCGACCGGGCGGCCGAGATCTTCGCCCCCGACGTTCCCGACTTTGGGCGCTTCAAGCCGGTCTACGCCAATGCCGGTGTCGCGACCCGTTATTCGTGTGTGCCGATCGAATGGTACGGCCAGCCGCACTCCTTCACCGAGCGCAACGATCTCTACATCGAAAACGCCGTGCAGCTCCTGGAGCGTGTCGCCCGCGATTTGCTCGATCAAGCCGGGCTGGGAACCGGCGACATCGATGCTCTCGCGGTGGTGTCCACCACCGGTATGGCGACACCGAGCCTCGACGCGCTGCTTATCGAGCGCATGACGCTGCGCCCGGATGTCGAACGCCTGCCCGTATTCGGGATCGGTTGCGCCGGCGGCGTGTCGGGCTTGGCGCGGGCCGCTCAGTTGGCGCTCAGCCGGCCCGGTGCGCGCGTCATGCTATTGGTCGTCGAGCTTTGCGGTTTGACTTTCCAAGTCAACGACACGTCGAAGAGCAATATTATCTCTACCGCCTTGTTCGGCGACGGGGCGGCGGGCGCGTTGGTGCAGTGCGGCGGGGAAGGGCCGGCAATTCTCGATTGGGCCGAACACACCTGGCCGAATTCGCTCGACGTTATGGGTTGGTCGTTTAGCGAAAACGGTCTCGGCGTTCAGTTATCGCGCGACGTGCCTGGTTTTGTCCGAAACAAGCTGCCCGAACCGGTCACCGCATTTCTCCAACGCAACCATATGACGCTTTCCGATGTGCGCCGGCATGTTTGTCATCCCGGCGGCGCGAAAGTTCTCGATGCGTTGGAAGAGGTGCTCGGTCTCACGCCGGGAGCGCTGACGGTTTCCCGCTCCGTGATGCGCAACTACGGCAACATGTCGGCAGTGACGGCACTGTTTGTGCTTAAAGATACCCTATCCGACGTGCCGGACGGCCGTCTCCTGATGTCGGCGATGGGGCCGGGCTTCACCGCGTCCTTCGCCCTGTTGGATGCCGCATGACGGTTTCGCTCTGGCATCTTTTGATTGCGTTTATCGTACTGCAGCGGCTCGTAGAGCTGGTGATTGCGCGTATCAACACGCGTCGGTTATTGGCCGATGGTGGGATCGAGCACGGCGCGCGGCACTACCCGGTCATGGTTCTGCTGCACGTCACCTGGCTCGCCGCGCTTGCCGTTGCGGTGCCGGCGCACGCGACCCTCGACCCGCTGCTGTTCGTGGTGTTTCTTTTGCTGCAACTCGGACGGGCCTGGGTG
The DNA here is from genome assembly GCA_965267185.1 of Alphaproteobacteria bacterium. Lineage (GTDB taxonomy): Bacteria > Pseudomonadota > Alphaproteobacteria > UBA6615 > UBA6615. Next base: position 832,519 of record OZ253937.1, read on the forward strand.
ATCGTCTCACTCGGCCGTTTTTGGACCACGCGGGTAATTACGGTGCCGGGTGCGCCGCTGGTGAGGAGAGGGCCATATCGCTGGTTACGCCACCCCAATTATATGATTGTCGTCGGCGAAATCGCCGTCGTGCCGCTCATTGCCGGCGCGTGGGAGATCGCCATTATCTTCAGTATCGCTAACGCTGCAGTACTTTGGCAGCGCCTCCGTGTCGAAAACGCGGCGTTGGCCGGTGAGTGACGGTATTCCCCCTGGCGGTCAAAGAGGGTTCAGTCCAGGCGGATGCGGCCTACGTTGTCCGTATCGTCATACTGTATGACGGTTTGGTAATCTTTCGATTTCTCGCCGACCTCATCAATGATTTTCCGGCCAAGCTGGCTATCTGCAAGCCGGGGACGCCCACGCGTCTCTAAAGGTTCGCCGTGCCCCAGATCCACTGGGATCAAGCGCACGTTCGCGAGCACTCCCTCGCGGAAGCACAGGCTCGCGCCGAACCCCTCAAACACCTCGGGGCGAAACAGCGGCCAGTCCGGTATTTGGATTTCGCGCAACGTCATCGCCTCCTCCGGCGATATGTCGTCGCCGAAGCCGTACCGGTCGTAAAACTCAACGGGCAGCCGCTCGATATGTTGGGTCTGGTACACAAAGTCCCCCATACCGTAGAAAATAGGTTTGCCTTTGTAGAGTTCGACACCCAGGACATGGTGCGGCCCGTGCGCGAAAAAGATGTCGGCGCCCGCATCAATCGTTTTGTGCGCAAAGTCGGTTAGCCAGTCGCCTTGCAGATGAGCGTGCACCGAGACCACAACGATGTCGGCGTTCTCCCGTGCGGTCCGCACAGCGCTCAGGTTTGCTTCCAAGTCCTTGCGCGCGACCCGTTTGCCCGTAACAACGTCGTATTCGTCGCCGATACGGAAGCGCATGCCCATGAGACGGAATCTCTGCCGGGTAAAGCGGCTGCCTTCAAATCCTACCAGCCGCACAGTCTTGCGCAATAACGCCGCCATTGATTTGGGAATCGTAATCTCCAGCCCGTCGACCGTCGTGAGCGGGTTAAGTCCGGGTCTACCGCGCATGTCGCTGCGCGATCTCGAGGCCTGTCCATAGGAAACGAAACTCGAAGCGGTCGATACCAGTGCAACCTTGCTGTTCCCGTTCTGGAAGTAAGCGGGTGCGCGCGCGCGCTGGAGGTCGGCGCCTGAACCACTGAGCGCCAATCCCGCTTTCGATACATTGTCGAGGGTTTCGAGAACGCCGATCGAGCCATAGTCGAAGGTATGATTGTTCGCGTGCGCCACCATGTCGACGCCGGCCCAGGCCAGTTCGAACGCGATCTCGGGCCGGGCGGCGAAATGGGTGCCGCCGCTATGCGCTTGGGCGTATCCACGGTACTCGTGGATCAGCATTTCGAGATTTACCACAGTCGCATCGGCCGCGCGCATTTCGCCGATCAATCCGACGAACGCGTCATCGCTAACGTGCGACCAGGGTTGGGTGATGATGGCGTCGCCGGCAACGAAAAGGGAGGTATCGCAGCCGGACAGGTACGTCGCCCTGATCTCCGCCGCACGATCGTCAGCCGAGCGCCCACCTGGCTCCGCTGCGTTGGCGAAACTCGTTAGAGAGCCGATGACAAGCGCCAATGCGGCCACCAATGTTTGGTGGAAGTGCCAATGGCGCGCAATACAGCGGCGACGTGTCATAGGCTCCGTCATCTCGACAGCTACTGCTCTTCGGCCACCAGCCGGTGGCATTGAATGTTAGTTTCTCGCTGTCACGTAGTCCAACGAGGCCATAGCCGATTGACATGATCGCAAACACCTAAAGCGACATAAAATGTTTTGTTTATAATAGTATATATAGAAACTCTTATGTTTTGTATTAATGACCTAAAGTGTCAAAAGGTAGCGATCGGAGCAGCTTCAATCTCTCCCAACTTGGGCGAGTGTCCCGATGTCCGCGCTGGCCCGATTGTGGGGAGCCGGACGCGGACAAAGTCTACTGACCGGCAGCTTAAAGGACCGGCGAGAGCCAACCCAACACCGCACCATAGAGCAGATGGATGATTAAAGCGGTGATCCAACCCATCTTGTGCCCTTTGACGCCGAAAAAGCCGTCCTGCAAAAAGAACGGTACAAAAATGAGCTGGGCGGCGATGAAGAGGATGCCGCCCCAGATGAGGCCGCGGAGGAACAAGTCCAGATCCGGCATCAGCGGGGCTACCACGGTCGCGTAGAGCAGCGCGAAAACAATGCCGTTCACATGAATGACCGTAATTCCCCAGCCGTAGGGCGCGGGTCCCTCGAATGAATCGCCGAAGGTGAGCTGGGTCATGCCTCGGGGCAAATCGATCCGCGGCAAACCGTAGCGCGGCGCCCACAGGGCAAAGATTAGATGAACGTAAGTGGCGAGTAAGCCAACGGCCGACACATGAATGAAAAATGCGAGACTCATTTCCCCCCTCCAACTCCCAGAGACCATTAGAATACGGTTCCCACACCGTATTTCATCGGAACCATAGCACACCTGCAAACGTGCTGCCGTTAATAGATTTCGCACTTGGTCACCGTAAGGTGGTAAGCATCCCACCCTTTTTCCCGTCGGGAGATCGGATTGCCTAAAGCCCGGATATGCATCCTCGGTGCCGGCCTTGCTGGTGCGACTGCGGCCCTAGAACTGGCCCGGTCGGGAGTCGAGGTCGCCCTAATCGACCAGGACCACTGCCCGATGAATCGGGCGAGCCTGCGAAACGAAGGAAAAATCCATCTCGGTTTGACCTACGCGATGGATGATAGTCTCGCGACGCCCGACCTGATGCTCGATGGCGCCCTGAGCTTCCGGCGAATCCTGCGCGATCTGTTGGGCGCGCGGATGGACAAGTTTGCCGTTTCCACGCCCTACGCCTACTTGGTGGCGAAAGATACCCTCCTGACTCCGGATGACTTAGAGAAACGGTATGCGGAGATCGACCGCATCTATGTCGACAAGATAGGCGAACGGCCCGACAATGATTATCTCGGTCATCGGCCACTGTCGCTGATCGAGCGGGACGATTTGAATAAGTTCTCGCCGCATATCTCGAGCGGAGGTTTCTTAGCGGCGTTTCGCAGCGAGGAACTCGCCGTAAACCCGGAAGAAATTGCCCGTCACGTTGTCGCCGCGGTGTCGGCGACGCCGCAGATTGAGTTTTTGGCGAACCATCGGGTCGAAACCGTAGAGCGCCATCGCGGACAACTTCGGGTTTCCGGAACAAGTCCCGAGGGTGATTGGCATGTCGACGCAGAGCAGGTGATCAACGCGCTATGGGATAGCCGGATTGAAGTGGACCGGTCGATGGGCGTGGATGTCGATCCCGGATGGGTTCACCGTTTGAAGTATCGCGTTATTGCGCGGGTACCGGAGCGGCTGCGGAACGGGCCTTCGGCGACCATCGTCGTCGGGCGCTACGGCGATGTCGTCATGTGGCCGAACGGAACGGCGTGCTTTTCGTGGTATCCGCTTGGGCTGCAGGGTTGGTCGGACGATGTGTCGCCACCAGCTTCGTGGGAGGGGGCGTGCAAGGGCGAGATCGAAGCCGACCTCGCGGAGACGATTGCGCGTGGCACGCTTGCAGCGATCGATTCTTGGTATCCCGGCGCTGCTGAATCCGAACCGGTGAGTGTCGATGCTGGCGTCATCGTGGCGTATGGCAAGTCCGATGTCGACGATCCGAAAAGCGGACTACATCAGCGCACTCGGGTGGGTGTGAATTCGTTCGATGACTATCACTCCCTCGACCCCGGCAAGCTAACGACGGCGCCGTTTTTCGGTCTTCAGGCCGCCCAGCGCGTGCTGAGCCAAGAAAAAGCAAACTAATGACTTCCGACGATGAAGCTCGGCCCAAAGTCGTGGCGCTTATGCCGGCGTGGAATGCGGAGAGCTTTATCACACCGGTGCTAGTTTCGTGGGCCAACCAAACCTACCCGAACCTTCAGGTTTTGATATCCGACGATGCATCGACCGACCGCACCGCGGAGATTTGTGCCGAGTTCGCAGAGAACCTCTCCAATGTCGAGCTGATACGCCAACCGCAGCGCTTGGGTTGGATCGGCAATACCAACACGCTGCTCGGTAAGGCCGATGGCGAGTACTTTGTCTTCGCCGCGCACGACGATATCCCGGAACCGAGCTATATCGAGCGTTTGGTAACAGCGTTGGAGGGTAACCCGCGGGCGGTTCTATCGTTTTCAGATTTTAGATGGCGAGACGGCATCAACAACTCAGTATTGATGGAGCGCGTTGCATATCGGGATTTAGACGGCGTTACCGATCGCTTGGAGCGTGGTGTGCGCGTAGCGCGTTGGTGGCGAGGGTCACCGAACCTTGTAACGATAGCTTATGGGGGTGTGTTTCGCGCCAGCGCGGCGCGGCAAGTTGGTGGGCTTCGACGTCATATAGCGGGGGAAAACGGAGCTGACTGGCCGTGGCTTCTCCACCTATCACTCCTCGGAGAGTTCGTTCGCATTCCTGAGACACTGCTCGACAAAGTCTACTGGCCGACAAGCGCATCTTCGAGTTGGAAGCCCTCTTTATGGCGGCGTTTCGGGGTATGGACCTCGTGCTTCGTGGTGAGCGGAAAAGCGAATCTAACCTTCCAGGAGCGTTTTCGAATTCGGCGCGAACTCGTAGCGTATCCCCTCAAACGGCTATATTGGCGAAACCTGAAATGGATAGGCCGCTAGATGCAGCAGAACGCGCGTGGGCCAGTGGCATCTATTTCCAGTGCTCAGCCCAAAGTCGTGGCGCTTATGCCGGCGTGGAATGCAGAGAGCTTTATCACGCCGGTGCTAGTTTCGTGGGCCAACCAAACCTATCCGAACCTTCAGGTTTTGATATCCGACGATGCATCGACGGATCGAACGGCGGAGATTTGCGCCGAGTTCGCCGAGAACCTCTCCGAATTCCAGCTCATACGACAACCGCAACGCTTGGGCTGGGTGGGCAATACCAATGCGCTGCTCAATTGTGCTGACGGCGATTATTTTCTTTTTGCCGCGCACGACGATCTTCCGGACCCGTCCTACGTCGAGCGTTTGCTAAATGCGCTGGAGGACAACCCGCAAGCAGTTTTATCGTTTTCCGATTTTAGATGGCGTATCGGTATGGAAGACACAGGGCGATCCAAAGTCAGTATGTACCTGGACCTGGAAAATGTTAGCGACCGGACGGAGCGCGGCGTTCGTGCGGCGCGCAACTGGGGCACACCGCCCTCCTTCCTCATCATGGTCGCGTATCGGGGGCTGTTTCGAGCCGTCGCCGCGCGGCAGGTCGGCGGTTTGCGGCGTCACATGGGCGGAGAGTTTTCTGCCGACTGGCCATGGCTCCTCCACCTATCGCTTCTCGGAGAATTCGTTCGCGTGCCGGAAGTATTGATCGACAAGGTCTACTGGGGAACCAATGAATCGTCTCAATGGACATATTCATTGCGGCAGCAATTCGGCGCATTGATCGAGTGTTTTAAAGTGACCGGAAGGGCGGACCTTACCTTTAGAGAGAGGTTTCGAGTTCGGTTCGAACTCTTGAAATATCCGCTCAGGTGGCGCTTCTGGAAGAGCGTACAATTGGGCCGCCAGCGGAAGAAGTAAGTCACCCGCGACGCGGCCTAATCTGCCGGTTGCGCGTTCAAACCTTCCTCGAAAACGTTCAGCGCGAGTTGCTTTAACTCGTCCAGCGAGGCGTCTTCGGTTTCGGCGCTGGCGACCGCCACGAAGCGGCCCAGATTGGCGGCGACGGCGACGATGAGTTCGTGCGCGGTGAGATCGAGCCGGTCGCTGACTTCGAGGCAGGCGTCGCAGACCTCTTGTAGAAGTTCGAGATTGTCGGTGTTGTCGGTCATGCGGGCCTCCCCACCCAAGTCGTTGTTCGCGCTATCGCAGGATCAGAATAAGAATCCCGGCGACTACTAGGATAATACCAATCAGCTCCATCCGTAGAATGCGTTCGCGGAAGACAAGCGTCGATGATGCGATGGTGAAAACCAATTCGATTTGGCCTAAGGCGCGCACGAGTGCCGCTTGCTGAATGGTCATCGCGGTGAACCAGCCGATCGAGCCGACGGCGCCGCTCAAGCCCACCCAGATGGCGACGCGCCAGGCGGCGAATGACGCGCGCAGCTCGGCGGGCTCGCGCACGGCCATGTAGGCGGCCATGACGAGGGTCTGGAAGACCAGGACGAAGGCCAGCGTGACCGACGCCTGCATGATAAAGCCTTCGCCGCCGAGCGAGAGCGATGCGCCCCGGTACGACACCGCGGCGATGCCGAACGCCGCACCGGAGGCCAGCCCAATCAACGCCGGGCGGTCGGTCCAGGAGGTGACGATGGCGCGCAGACCGGCTTCGCCACGGGCCGCCGATATGGCGATCACGCCGGCGAGGCTTACCAAAATGCCAATCGCGGCATTGAGAGAGACGACCTCACCAAGAAAGACGATGCCGAAAACTGCAGCCTGGACAGTCTCGGTTTTCGAGTAGGTGGTGCCGACGGCGAAGTTCCGTTTGTCGAACAGGGAGACCAGGAAGGCCGTTCCGGCGATCTGCGCCAACCCGCCGATCATAACGATAATAATGAACCGGCCGTTTAGGTCCGGCACGGGCAGGTCGGTAAAGGTGGCCAAGCCCGCCAGGTAGAGAAGGGCGAAGGGAAACCCGTAGCCGAAGCGCACGAACGTTGCGCCGGTGGTGCCAAGCTTACCTTTGAGGTGCTTCTGCAACGCCGAGCGCACGTTCTGCAGGAACGCCGCGGCGATGGTCAGAGGTATCCAAAGGAGGGTCATTGAAGACGTACCGGTTCGGAGAGAGACATCTTATAGCGCGCCGAGAGGCGTCTGCAGTAGATGAGACCGCCTATAACGTGGGAGCAATTGGTTGTTAGGGTGTGCCTATAGCGTCGGGTCGGGACGCACGCGGATCAGTTGCCGCCCTTTGTTTTGGCCTTCGTAAAGGCCCGCCAGTGCGCCGGGCGCGTTCTCCAGACCTTCAGCGATGTCTTCGCGGTAGTTGAGTTTGCCTTCGGCGAGCCATTGCGACAGATCGGCGAGCGCTTCGGGGTAGCGTTCGGCGTAGTCGAACACAATGAAGCCCTGAATCCGCAGACGGCTCACCAGAATATGGCGTTCCGGACGCAGGCCGGTAGGCGGCGGCACCCAACCTTCGGTTGCGGCGGTGCCGCAGACGACGACGCGGCCGTGGAGATTGAGCAGGCCCAGCATGGTGTCGAAGGTATCGCCGCCGACGCTGTCGTAATAAACGTCGATTCCTTCGGGGCAAGCGGCTTGTAAGGCAGCGCCCAGATCATCGGTCGCTTTGTAGTCGATGGCGTCGTCATAGCCGAATTCATCTTTGCACAGCGCCACCTTCTCCGGACCACCGGCGATACCGACGGTGCGGCAGCCTTTGATCTTGGCGATTTGGCCGACCGCGCTACCCACCGCGCCGGCGGCCGTCGACACCACCACCGTTTCGCCGGCCTTCGGTTGGCCGACATCGAGCAGGCCGAAATAGGCGGTGATGCCGTTGACCCCCAGAACGCCCAGTGCGGTCGAGATGGGGCCAACCGCCGGATCGACCTTACGGAACGCGAAATCGTCGGGGGTAGCGATGGAGTATTCCTGCCACCCGGTCCGGCTCGTGACGATATCGCCTTCCGCGTAGTCGGGATGACGGGATTGAACGACCACGCCAAGCCCGAACGAGTTCATCGTCGCACCCGTTTCCACGCTTGCATAGTTTTTCGCAATGCTGATCCAGCCCTTCATCCCCGGATCAGCGGTGACGTAGATCGAGTGGATCAGTAATTCTCCGTCGCCCGGTTCCGGCGCATCGTCTTCGACGATGTCGAACAGATCGGGGGTCGGCAGCCCCGTCGCCCGGGTTTTCAGAATAACCCGGCGGTTGCGGTGTTGCGCCATGACGTGTCTCCCCCTATCTGTCGCGCGTTACGGCTCGTACGCGGTTTAGGTTATATTGCCGCCGCGATGGCGCCAGACACAAGTGACGGGCAACGCCAATGACGGTTCGCGGTATCTGGGGAGGGGCGTTGCGCGAGCGCGCGAACGGGCTCGACCGCTGGCTCGGCGTCGTGTTGGCCGTCGCCTTGGTGCTGCTGGCGCTTGGCTTGTTTCTGCCGGCAATCGAGATCAGCTCGATATTTTTTCTCAGCCGCGAATTCTCGCTGATCGAAAGCGTGTTCTCGTTCCTTCAGGACGGTAACTTCTTTTTATTTGTCGTGACCTTCGTTTTCTCTGTTCTGTTTCCGGCGTTTAAAATCGGCGCCGGGTTGGTGCTGTGGTACGCCACCGATATCTCGGGGCAGGGGGCGAAGTCGTTGCTCAATGGGCTGTCGACAGCATCGAAGTGGTCGATGCTGGATGTCTTTATCATCGCGCTCGTGGTGCTCGTCGTCGACGGTCGCGTGCTGAGCGATGCCGATATCCGCGTCGGCGCTATCGTGTTCTCGGTTTCGGTGCTGATATCGACTTGGGCGGTCCGCCGCCTCAGTTTACTGGCGGGCGAAAACTGATCACTATAATCCGCTAAAGCGCAAAGCCCCTCTCCTATGGGGAGAGGGGTTGGGGTGAGGGGGTAAGATCTATGGAGGACATCCTCTGACCGTCCCTAAACCCTCACCCGGCTCACTATCGTTCGCCACCCTCTCCCTCAGGGAGAGGGTAGTTCGCTTAGCTGGATCCGGTGATGCGCGCGGGTGCGGCGGTGGCCGGGATCGGTGTCGATTGCCGCGGCGCGACGGTGATTGAGACCGTGCTGCCGCGCAGGGTGTTGTTTTCGATCTGGATGGTTGCCGCCCGTTCGCCGCGGGTGAACGTCAGCACGCTGACCCCGGCTTGGACGCTCATGATCGCCGCCCAGCCGAAATTCGGCATTTCGGTTTGATACACCGCGAAGGCCTTGGTTGCGGACTCATCGACGTCGAGGATCACCCGGCCGGTCCAGCGGTCGAGGTCGCCGAGCACAAGCGATTTCTCGACATCGAGATCGGCGCCCGGCGGGATCGGAATATCGGTGAGCAGGGCGAAACTTTTCACCGTTTCGTTATCCGATAGGCTGGTCGTCGGCTGTAGCGCTTCGCCACGGCTGCAAGCCGTCAGGACGACCATGAACGCGATGAGCAGGGCAGGGCGCACCCATGTTCGAGTTAGCAACATGGTTAATTGGTTAACACTTGCGCTGAGTCGCGCAAATGTTGAATTCCAGCGCCGTGACACCGGAGCCCCGTCTGAAGTACAATCGGGATCAATCAACACCCATGCAAACTTAGGGGTAACCGATGAAACAAATGCGCCGCGCCGACGTCCCGCAATTTCGCGCAACCGGCCGCGAACGGCTGACGCACCTGGCAGAATTCCTCGACAGCGTACCGACCGGCATGCTGACCTTTACGCGCTGGTACGGCGACAACCGCGGCTGCGCGGTCGGCCTGGCAGCCGTCCACGATCCGTGGTTCCAGGCCCAAGGTTTGACCCTGGTCGGCGACGGCACGTTGAAAGAATGCCGCCCGGTTTTCGAAGAGTGTTCGGAGTGGCCGGCGGTTTCCCGTTTCTTCGAGATCACCCTCGGCGAGGCGCTGGATCTGTTCACCGCAGGTGGGTACGACGGCAAGATCCGTCCGCAGGCAAGCGATGTCGCCAAGAAGATCCGCGCGCACCTGGCGACCGCGGACGCCGAGGTGGTTGCCGCCTAGCCGGTAAACTGATCGAAGGCCGCGAGGGCATCGGCGCCGTACACCGTCGCCGGCCCGCCGCCCATTTCAATCGCCACCGCAATCGTATCGAGAAGTTCGTCGCGGCTCGCGCCTTTTCTGTGCGATTGCTTGGTGTGATAGACCACGCAGCCTTCACAACGCTGCGCGATGGCGATGGCCAGCGCCATCAACTCGGTTGTTTTGCCGTCCAAAGCCCGCGGCTCTTGCGCGGCCTGCATGATCGCCCGGTGAGCGCGCATGGCATCCGGATGGCCCTTGAATAGTTCGGTCGCACGGGCGTCCTGCGCGTCGGAAATCGCGGCGTAGTCTTTCTCCATAGTCTTCTCCTGCATATGCTGGTGGTCGCGATGCGGCGGTTGCATGGCTCGGCTGAGATTTAAGGGCTGCCCCGACGCGCCGCCGTGCTCTATTGCTCACTGTATGTCAGCGAACGAGCAAAACGAAAGATCGCTACGGCTCTCGCGGCGATCGCATCCGTATCGTTAGGAACTTTCATGAGCGACACATCGTCAGGCGATAGCCCCAGCGATACAGCCAACGCCACGCCCGACCGCCGATCCTACGCCGCGCTGCGTTATCCGGCGGCGCGCACCTATCTGCTGTTCGCGGCGATGGCGATGATGGCCGATCACATCGAGCACGCGATCAGCTACTGGATGATCTTCGCCAAGTTCGACTCGCCTTCGCTTGCCGGGTTCGCCGTGGTTTCCCACTGGGTCCCGTTCCTGCTCGGCTCGATCTGGGCCGGTTCGCTAGCCGACCGGTATGACCCGCGCCGGATCATCCAAATCGGCATGTTGCTGTTCATGGGCGTGTCGTTGATCTGGGGCATCCTGTTTGCCACCGACAGCATGCAGCAATGGCATGCGGTCATCCTGCTGATCGTGCATGGCTGCGCCGGTGCGCTGTGGGCGCCCGCCAGCCAGGTGCTGATCCACGACATTGTCGGCACGCGGCAATTGCAGAGCGGCATTCGGCTCATGGCGACGTCGCTCACGCTGGGCATGCTGGCGGGGCCCGCCGTCGGCGGTATGATGATGCTGCATCTCGGTCCGGCCGCAGGCATCACCGTAAATGCGGCGATTTACCTGCCGATGCTGCTGTGGCTCATCCGCAACCCGGTTCTCAAAGCGGTTGACGAAGTGCGCTCGGCGGCAAGCCGCATCACGTCTTATGGCGATATGATTGCCACCCTGCGGGAGATCTCCGGAATACCCGTGGTCTTCTCCATGACATTGCTCGCCGGCCTCTCGGCGGCCTTTATCGGCAACGGCTTCCAGCCGCTTTTGCCTGAATTCGCGCGCGATTTCGGGTTCGGCATCGACGGCTATCGCTACACGATGCTCCTGGCTGCCTATGCCGCAGGCGCGGTCACGGCCGGTCTCTTACTCGAAGCGCGCAGCTTGTTGCCCATGCAGCCGCGCACCGCGTTCGTTCTCGCAACCCTATGGTGCATCGCCATCGGCGGCTTCGCCGTCGTGCAGAATTATCCCATCGCGATTGCCCTGTTGGTCTGCGCCGGCTTTTTGGAGCTGTCGTTCATCTCGATGGCACGCGCTTTGGCCCAAATTCATGCGCCGGCGCACATGCGCGGCCGCGCCATCGGGCTGTTCAATGTGGGCGCCCTGGGCTTCCGCACGTTTAGCGGTGTGACCATCGGCTTCGGCGGCGGTGTGATCGGCATTCACTGGTCGCTCGGCCTGAGCGCCGCGATCCTGCTGATCGTGCTGCTCACCTTGTTCGCCCGGTCGCGGCAGGCGATGCAGCCGGTAAGCTCCTAGCCGCGCGTTCCGTGCGCGGGGCGATCGGCCGAACCATGACAACGGAGGAAGACAGCGAAAGGCCGTCCTGGCGCGCGGCACTGGTGCGGCAACCCTGGTGGCCTTACCTGCTGCTCACGCTGAGCGTGTTTTTCCTGGCGACCGACGCCATCCTCGGCCGTCTCGCCGGCAACGTCGACGTGCCTCCACTGGGTCTGGGTTTCTGGCGCGTTATGGGCCCGGCGCTTCTGCTCACGCCGTTCTACGGCCGCGAACTTTTCGTTAAACGGGCCATAGTGTTACGCCACTGGAAGATCATTTCGATCCTCGGCCTGTCGATGTCGGTGTTCGGCGGCTCCGCCGTCTATCTCGGTTTGAGCCTGACGACGGCGATGAACGCCGGGGTGGTGCTGACCTCACAGGCCGCCACTATGGTGTTCATGGGCTGGCTGTTTTACCGCGACCGGATCAACGCCCGGCAGGCAGTGGGTCTGGTGATCGCTGCCGCCGGGGTGCTCGCGGTGGTGGCGCGCGGCGATATTGGCGTTCTGCTGGGCCTAGAGCTACAGATCGGCGATCTCCTGGTGTTTATCGCCGTGTTGGGCTTTTCGGCCTATATCGTGTTGCTGCGCAGCACGCCGCCGGACCTTTCGCCGTTTGCCCTGTTGTGTGCGGTGACCTGGTTCGGCGCCGCGTTCGCCGCGCCGCTTTATCTGTGGGAAATCTACGCCGTTGCGCCGTTTCCCTATACGCCGGCCAGCGTGGCGATGATCTTGTGGATCGCGCTGTTCGTCTCGATCGTCGCCGTCGGCTTCATGACCATCGGCACGCTCGCGGTCGGTTCGTATATTTCCAGCATGTTCAACTATGTCCGAACCTTATTTATCGCGGGCTTGGCGATCCTGTTGTTGGGCGAAAGCATCGCGCTCTATCATGTGGGCGGCACGATCTTGATTTTTGCCGGAATATACTTGATGACAGCGCGCCGCCGTACCGCGGCTTAAGCAGCGCTAGCGAAAACGAGGTTCACCAATGGCGACGGAGGCAAGCCGCCCCGTAGACGCCCCTTTGAAGGGCGTTTTGATGATGTGCTTCGCCGTGTTGTGTTTCGCCTCCATGAACACGTTCACCAAGGAACTGCGCGCCAGCGACCTGCCGGTCGTCGAGATCATCTGGGGGCGCTATTTCTTCCACTTCGCCTTCATCCTGCTGTTGTTTCCGCGCCGCATCCCGACGCTTTTCCACACCGAGGACAAATGGCTGCAAATCGCCCGGTCGGTTTTGGTGCTGTTGGCGACCGCCTTCATGTTCGTCGCGCTCGGTTTCATGCCGCTGGCCGACACGGTGGCAATCACCTTTGCCGGGCCCTTGCTGATCGTTGCGTTTTCGGCACTCATGCTGGGCGAGCCTGTCGGGCCGCGGCGCTGGGCGGCGGTCGTCGTCGGATTTATCGGCATGCTGGTGATCATCCGGCCGGGCGCGGGTGTTTTCCAGCCCGCCGCGTTGCTGCCGGTCGCGGTGGCCTTCTTCTACGCGTTTTATCAGATCATCACGCGGCAGATCAGCCACCGGTCCGACCCGCTGAACATGCTGTTCTACACTGCTGTTATCGGCGCCGTGGTAATGACTCTCATCGCGCCGTTCGATTGGCAGACGCCGACAACGAACCAATGGCTGATGCTGGTCGCGGTCGGCTTTCTTGGCGGCCTCGGCCATTACGCGATTATCAGGGCCTATGAGCGCAGCGAGGCGTCGCTGGTCGCGCCGTTTGCCTATACCGAGATCGTCTGGGCGATGCTGCTGGGATTTGTCGCGTTCGGCGACTTCCCCGATCTATTCACGCTGGCCGGTACCGTCATCATCATCGCCAGTGGAATTTACATCCTGCAGCGCGAGCGCCAGGCGTCGGAAGGCGGGTAGGGCGTCCGGTTCGATTCCGGCGATTTCGATAATTAGCTTGCGCAGGATGGCGTCGGGAAAGGCGTCGGTACCCAGCGCCGGCAGGCTGAAGGCGCCAGGGCCGCCGACCACCCGCTGGCTGTAATAGGTGTCGAGGCCCGGATTGAGTTCCGTGCCGTCCTCGTCGAGATGGATCATCGGCAGGGCGTTGATGGTAATGCCGCTGGCCAGCACTTCGGCGCGGGAAAAGATCAGCGGCCGGCCCGAATAGTTGCGGCCGTCGCCGGAAATATCGATCACCCGCCGGGTGCCCTCGAAACCGTTATTGTCGAACAGGCTCGCCGAGTAATCGAGGGCACCGCTGATCGAGGTGGTCGCCCCGGTCGAGAGCGGTGCGCCTTCTAGCGCGAGGGCGAAGGCCTGTGCGCCAGCCAGGTCTTCGATCACGGTCCAATCGACCACTGTCGTTTGTCCGCCCGCCCATTCCACATAGGCCACGGCGATGCGCCCCAGAATGCCGCTTTGGATGGCCCTGAGCACGTCCGGGTTGGTCAATGCCGACAGGTAACCGGCGCGCTGCAGTGTGGCTTCTTCCTTATCGATGCTCGCCGACACGTCGGTCGCCAACACCAGCTCCAGGTCGACCGGTACTTCCGGCGCTTGCGCGGAGGCGAGCGTCGTAAACGCCACCGTTGCGGCGGCTGCGAAGAAGGCGGTTCTCATCCCGGTTGCCGTGCTATCGCCTGGTTGTTCCCCCGATTGATAGCACGGCGGAGCGCAATCGCGGTATGCCCGGCGCTCAGGGGCAGGGGAGGACGCGACAGCGGCGGCGGTCGTCGTTGGGGTTGCGCGTCGGGAATAGGGTTCGCGTCATCCGCGCCAGCAGCGCGTCGAAGTTCGGACTGTCCAGGCTGGTCACGTCCCGGGCGCGGCCGGTCGCCTGGCTCGCCGCGTAGTCGCCCTGGCAAAATGCCGCCAAGACGCGGACCTCCCCGCCTTGCGACGGTGCGGTTTTTGGCGTGTCGGTGAGCTTGCAGAGCTTGATCGTGTCATTGACCTCGGTCGGGTTGATCGCCATCACCACCCGCCAGCGCGGCCGCGGCGGGGGCGCTGCTTCGGTGGAGAAGGTGACGCGTGGTCCGCCATTATGGCCTTGCATGCCGGCGACGACGGCATTGGCGACGCGCGCCGGCGGATCGCCGAACGGGCTGCCATAAGTCACAACGCGCAGCGCGTTATCGCCGCCGTGAAAGCGGCCAAGCGACAGCGAACTATAGTTGTGGGCGATATCGACCTTGGAAATAACGGTCGAGGCATCGCAGGCGGTCAGGCCGACAGCCGCAACGAATGGCAACGCCAAACGGCGGGTGAGTACGGATAGAACGGGCATTGTTTCGATCACCGGTTGTTGTCATGCCCCCAACGGGCAAGATGTTGGGTGACGCCCAGCGAATTTCAATTGCCGTCACGGTTGGTTTAAACTGTTTGATATGGCCCCCGATAACCACAACGATCACGACAGTCACACCCACAGCCACGCGATCCCGTCCGATCCGGCGCTGCGCGTGCAGGCGCTGGAGTCGGTGTTGGTGGAGAAAGGGCTGGTCGATCCCGCCGCGCTCGACGCCTTCGTCGACTATTATCAGAACGAAGTGGGGCCGCGGAACGGCGCGCGCGTCGTCGCCCGCGCCTGGACCGATCCCGAGTATCGCGCCTGGCTGTTCGACGACGCGTCGGCGGCGATCGGCGACATGGGCTATCTGGGCCGCCAGGGCGAAGACATGGTGGCGCTGGAGAACACGCCGGAAATCCACAACATGGTCGTGTGTACCCTGTGCTCCTGCTACCCGTGGCCGGTGCTCGGCCTGCCGCCGGTGTGGTACAAATCGGCGCCCTACCGCTCACGCGCCGTCATCGAACCGCGCGCGGTGCTCGCCGAGTTCGGCCTCGAATTGCCCGACGAGGTGGAAGTGCGGGTGTGGGACTCCACCGCCGAACTGCGTTATCTCGTGATACCGATGCGGCCCGAAGGCACGGACGGCTGGAGCGCGGAGCAATTGGCCGACCTGGTGACCCGCGATTCTATGATTGGCACCGGCTTGCCGCGCATCCCCGGAGCGGGTTCATGAACAGCGCCCACGATATGGGCGGCATGCACGGGTTGGGGCGGGTCGTGCCAGAAGCGGACTACCATCCGTTCCACCACACGTGGGAAGAGCGCATGTTCGCCTGCAATCTGGCGATGGGCGCGTGGGGCAAGTGGAACATCGACCGCGGCCGCTTTTTCCGCGAGAGCATTCCGGGTCCGCTTTATTTGAGCAGCTCCTATTTCGAAATCTGGATGGGCGGGCTGATGGGCATCGCCGCCGATGCCGGGTTGGCGACGATGGAAGAGATGACCAGCGGCCAGCCCGATCCCAATGCCGAAGTGCACACGCCCACCTTCACCGGCGACAAGGTGGCATCCGCCATGCGCCGTACCAGCGGCTCGACGCGGCGCGACGAGGCCGAGACTGCCGCGCGGTTCGCGCCGGGCGATGCCGTGCGGGCGCGCAACATCAACCCAAAGGGCCACACCCGCCTGCCGCGCTATGTGCGCGGCCGCCATGGCGTGATCGACCGGGTCCACGGCGTGTTCGTGACGCCCGACACCAACGCCCATTTCGAGGGCGAGCATCCCCAGACCGTCTACAGCGTGCGGTTTACCGCAGCCGAGCTGTGGGGCGACGATGCGCCTCATCCGGCGGATAAAATCTACGTCGACATGTGGGATTCCTACCTTGAGCCCGCCTGAGTCCCCCTTCGTGCAGGACGATCTGCCGCCGTTCGCCGAGCCGTGGGAGGCGCAGGCGTTTGCGCTGACCCTGCAACTCTACGAGGCCGGCCATTTCACCTGGCGCGAGTGGGCCGACACGCTGGGCGAAGTTTTGAAAGAGGCCGATACGGCGAACCCGTCCGACGATGGAAGCGACTGTTACCGCCACTGGCTGGTTGCCCTGGAACGCCTCACCGACGCGAAGAACTTGTCGACCTCAACCGAACGCGCCGACCGCAAACAGGCGTGGGCGACAGCTTACGCCACGACCCCCCATGGCAAGCCGGTGAGTTTGGGGTAGGTGGCTGGGGCTTGCTCGCGTATTTCGACTTTACGCACGCGTGTCTGCTTTTGTTGGTAAACCGGACGTAACTGATGGTCGTCAGCGGCGACCATCAGTCGAATACCCTGTCTGTACAGGTTTGCGCTACATCAAGGAATTTCCCCGCGGGTCACGATAATTTTTTGCAAAAATGGGGGGGAATTCTGCGATGAGTGGCGTGCAGAAAAATCAAACCGAAATCCAAACGGTTACCGTCGAAGACCTGCTGGATATCATTGCCCTGGGGCTACGAGACTTCAAGGCCGCCCCTTTCTACGGTCTGTTTTTTAGCGGCATTTATACCGTTGGCGGTTGGCTATTAATCCTGATGTTGATCGAACTCGATCTGCCCTTTCTCGTTTATCCATTGGCGGCGGGATTTGCTCTTATCGCACCTTTTATCGCCAGCGGATTTTACGTGATAAGTAGCCAGTTGGAAAAATCCGAACCGCTTTCCTGGAGCATTGTTTTTGGCACTGTCAAATCGATGTTCGGCCGCGATCTCGGCTGGATGGCAATTGTCACTGTGTTCTCTCTGATTATTTGGCTGGACATTGCTGCACTACTGTCCTTTGCCTTTATGAGTTTTCAGTTTTTTAGTTTTAGCGAACTTCTCACTGTCATTTTTACGACACCAGCTGGATGGGCCTTTTTGGTCGTTGGAAACACTGTCGGCGCGCTTATTGCCTTCGGCGTATTTTCCTATTCGGTCATTTCGATACCGATGTTATTCGACCGTGACATCGACTTTATTACAGCGATGATTACCAGTGTACGATTTGTCAAACGGAACCCACTGGTCATGGCGATCTGGTGTCTCGTCATCGCCACGCTTACCGCAATCTCATTCTTGTCAGGATTGATTGGGCTGTTAGTTACGTTGCCATTATTGGGCCACGCAACCTGGCACCTTTATCGCCGAGCAATCTCGCCCGCATAAAATTTTTCTGAAGCAGTCTAAATTTATTGAGACGCGCGGTGCTCACTCCCGGGACGCTTTTGCGATTTCGATGACTCCGCTTTGGCTTGGTCCGACACCGCGTTCTTCTTCTGGCAAGAGTAAGTCCTCCAAGAAGTAAGCGCTGAGTTCCGACCGGTTGGCGAGGCCGGCCTTGCGGTAAACCGCGGCGGCCTGTTGGCGCACCGTCGATTCTTCCGAGCCGCGCAGTTGGGCGATCTCCTTTTGCGACATTCCCTTGAGCATGAGCAGCGCGACGTCGGCCTCGCTCTCGCTCAAGCCCCAGGCCGCGAACTGGGCGCGGATGGCGCGCCCGAGCCCGTCGATGTGAACCCGGGCGGCCGCCCGCCATTGGTCGCTTTCGCGGCGCACCCGCGACAGGTCGTTGAGCATTTCCAGCCGCTCGCGTTTCAAACTCTTGGTTTCCAGCGCAACGTAGGCGACCGCCCCGACGGCGAGGGCGAGCAGCCCCGTTTCGAACACTTCGAGGGCGAAATCGACGAGCTCGAAGGGTTCGTCGCTTTTGGCGGTTTCGATACCAATAAGCGTTCCGAACAAAACCAGCGCCAACGCGGAAAAGCCATAAATTCGCTTCATATCGAGTATCCTTCGCTACCACCGTAAGGGGGTTGTCCGCGGAAAGAAACCGCTAGCCAGTTCTTCGGGGCCGAACCGGCGCGGGGCCCCGAAGAACTGGCACGATTGGGCTATTCGGTTGTGAACGCGCGCGATTTCAGCGTTTGATTGCCACTGGCCTCGATCGCCAGAACCTCCCACTCATATTCGGTATCGGGCTCGAAGAACGCGGCCGGAACGGTGATCTCCATGACCGATGCGGGCAAGTACATGCTGACACTGGGATTTCCGATCATGTGCGGGTGGGGATCTTCGTCGGTTTCGACGATCAGCTGATAGGCAATGATATCGACCGTGGCGCCGTCGAGCGCTTTGTTCGACGCTTCCCAGCGCAGCCGGACATCGCCTTTGGGCACCGTCGCGTCTTCTGCGGGCTGGACGAGCTTAACGCCGGCCGGAATGGCATGGGTTAATTGGGCGGTGCCGACGGCTGTGCCGCTGTCGCCGCTCAGTTTGGACGCCGCAGCCTGAAACGTGTAGGTGCCGGCGGGAAACATCGCCAGAACCTCGCCGATCGGCACCTTGATGTTTTCCGGTTCGACCGATTCGAAGAACAGTTCGGTGAGGCCCAAATCGTTGACCGGTCCACGCCCTTCGACCTGGAGGACGACGCCATTGGGCCCGACGATCTCGACCCGCTCCCAACCTTCCCCATCGATAAAGGCCTGGACTCCGGTGTCTTCGTCGGTTGCGTTGTGCTCAATGATGAATTTGGCTTCCGCCAACGTGCCCTCTTCGGCGGACGCCGTTGCGGCAAGTGCGCCGCCGACGGCGTAAGCCACCGCTGCGGCAGCAAGAGAAATTTTGGGTGTCAAATGCCTCGGGATCATGCCGACCTCCTGATGTGTCCTGCCGGGCCAATCGTGGACCGGCTTGCGTGGGTGCCCGCGAATTGGCAACCGCGGTCTTCCCCAAACAAAGGAATTGGCGGCCGCTGAGCAATCCGACGCACATGATAAGAGGGCGGCCGATGCCGCAAATGCAGGCGGCATTAGACAAATGTTGTACCGGCTGCGCGGTTATTGCGACCGCTTACGGCTTGCCGCAGGCTAGAGCGGGATGATTTTGTGTGCGCTCACCTACGGGACCTCATCCTGAGGAGGGCGCACCAGGCCCGTCTCGAAGGATGTAGGGCACTCGATCCGGCGCGACGCGAGCCGTGTCGCGTTCGGTCTTCCTATAGGTGCTTCCGCAAAAACGCCGCCAGCGGCTGAAACGACGTGTCGCTGGAGCGCGTGGCCTGCTCGATATGGAGAAGATCGATATCGCCGCCGGCGTTGCGGTAGTTCGCCACGAAGCGCTCGGGCTCGTTGAGGTCGAGGGGCGAGTCCGGATCGCGGTAGTCGTGCACCGGGTCGGGTTGCCCCTGGATCCAGAGCGCCGGCGGGGTTTCGACCGCTTCACCGGTTTCCAGCGCCAGCATGGGGTTGCCGTCAGCCATCGCGTCTAAAGTGCGCCAGTAGGTATCGTGGCTTTCCGGAATATCGCCGACCCAGGCGGCGGGCTCGATCTGATTGCGCTCGCGCAGTGCGTGGTGGTAGCGCGACAGCGGGTTGATCACCGGCCACAGCATGCCGACGCAGCGTACGGTGGCGTCGATATCGGGACCGGCGTCGAGTTCGATCGCCGTATAGCGCGGGTCGTGGGGCCGCATTGCCGCCAGCATGGCGAGATGCCCGCCGCTCGATTGCCCGACGATGCCGACGCGCTCCCGGTCGATGCCCAAGTCGTCCGCATTCGCCTTCAGCCACCGTAGCGCGTAGTTGATGTCCTGCAGCGAGGTTGGATAGCCGTCGGCGGCATGGCGGAAATCGAGCGCTGCGGCCGCAATACCGGCATTGGCGAGCACGTCGTCGCGCGGCCCGCAATCGTCCAAGCTTCCCTTGTTCCAGGCACCGGGATGAAGGTCGATCACCGCCGCAAACGGGCCGTCGCCGGCGGGACGCAGCAAGCGCAGCATCATCGCCCGGTCGCCATGGCGCAGATATTCGACGTCTTGGGTCGTGTAGGTGGGTGTTTCGGCGGTTACCGTCATGGCTCACTCCTGAGGTGTTGCGCCGCCCGCGCTAGAGCGGGCTGAACGACGCGCCGTTGCTGTGGATGGTCTGGGCGCTGATATAGCTGGCGCCGGGGCCGACGAGAAAACGGATCAAGTTGGCCATATCTTGCGGCGTGCCGAGCCGGCCCAGCGGGATCGACGACAGATCCTTGACGTTCTGGGTTTTGGCCGAGCCGCTGCCCGCAATCTCGGTATCGTAATGGCCGACGATCACGTTGTTGGCGCGGATATTGTACTGGCCGAGATCGATGGCGAGGCCACGCATCAATGCCACCAGCCCGGCTTTCGCCGCCATCGCATGGGTGCGCTTGGTCTGGCCGGCATAGGAGCCGACGCCACCGACGCCGATGATGGCGCCGCCGCCGCGCTCGATCATGGAAGGCACGCAGGCCTTGCACATGCGGTAGGAGCCTTGAAACGACGCGCCGAGGGTGAACTCCCAGGTTTCGTCGTCGAGCTCGACGAACGGCACACGCGAGCGCGACGCCGCGTTGTTGACCAGAATGTCGACGCCGCCGAATTCTTCGCACGTAGCGTCGACCATACGCTGAACCGCATCGGGGTCGGTGATGTCGGCGACGAAGGGCAGGGCACGCCCGCCGGCCTCGGTGATTTCGTGCGCCACCTCTTCGCAGAGATCCTGCGATGTGCGCGCGTTGATCACGAGCGCGGCGCCAGCGCGCGCCAGCTCAAGCGCTGTGGCGCGGCCAATATTACGCGCGCTGCCGGTGACGATCGCCACCTTGCCTTGCAATTCGTTGACCAGATCGACCATTCGCGCCCCCTTGAAGAGCAAAGACTAGCAGCGCGTCTGCAAGCGGCCAACGGCTTGACGGTACATCAAAGGCCCTCGACAAAAACCACGCGGTCGTTGGCGGCGTTCAATCGCAACGGCAAAACCTCCTGGTACTCCGGAGAGTTGTACCACGTACGCGCGGCATCCATGTCGGCGAACTCGAGGATCACGATACGTTTCGGGGCCCAGCCGCCTTCGACGGACTCAACGTTCGAGGTGACTGCCTTCAGCGTGGCGCCATATTGTTTCAGCGTTGGCGGAACTTTCTCGAGATAGGCGTTCATGCCGTCTTGATCGTGAATGTCGGCATCAAAAATGGCATAGGCGGTCATCGGCGTTACCTCCTTTGTGTCGTTGTCGAAGTATGGTGCCACATGGTTTGCGTTAGTACACAAGCCGGTGCTCCAAAACCGGCGGCGGACAAAAAAACCCGGCCGTGCCGAGGGACAGGGCCGGGTTTAGTACCGGTAGGGGGACGGCTCTGGGGTTAAGCCGTCGTTGGCGGGCACGTGGAGCCCGCCGAGGCCCTATCTGGGCTCTCGACCCTACACGGCGAACGAAACGGCGATGCTAATCGAGATCACCCCTTCGATTGCGGCGACGCTGCGTCGCAAGAACAACACGTCGCGCGGATGAAGAAAGGTGGCGTCGAGAAGCACGTCGCCGTTTTCAACAGCGATCTTGAAATTCGAGGCGTGAAACCGTTCGTTGACCTTCACGAGCTCCCAGATCTTGCGTTCTATCGCCGCGTCGGCCAGCCCTGCTTGCGGCACGACGCGGATTTCATTGTCCACTTCGACCACGCCGTCGGCCTGCCAGGCGATGCGCTCGTAGTCGAGCCGGTGCAGATACAGTTGCACGGTGCCGAACAAGACAACGCTGCTATCCTCCACGGCGATTTGAACATTCGCGTTTTGCAGCCGGGGCGATCTTGCCGCAGCGTCTTCGATCGATTGTTTGATTGCCTGATCGACGCTAGCGAAAACCTGCGGCGACGCCGCCAGCACAAAGACGAGCGCGGCAAGGGCGGCAAAACTCCAGCGAAGCCTTCTCATCGAAATCATGCGCGTCCCTCTGCGGTAAGAGATTCGTCGACGCGGTGCGAGACCTTTACGTCGGCGCGCGGCAACACCTGGCGCAGTATCAAGAACCCGAAGATGGCGGACGCGGTCGACCCGGCGAGCACACCGATTCTGACGGCCGATGCGTGTTCGGGATCGGCGAAGGCCAGCGTTCCGATGAACAGGCTCATGGTGAACCCGATGCCGGCCAATGCCGACATGCCGTAGGCCTGAGCCCAGGTAACACCCTCCGGTAGTCGTGCGATGCCCAGCTTCACACCGGCCCAGATGAAGGCCATGATGCCGATCTGCTTACCGAAGAACAGCCCCAAGGCGATGCCGAGCGGGATGCCGCTGAGCAAATCGTCCAATGTTATGCCCTGCAGAGAAACGCCGGCATTGGCGAAAGCAAAGATCGGCATAACGCCGAAGGCGACCCACGGCGCCAGGCCGTGCTCGACGGCGATGAGCGGCGGCTCTTTTGCTGGTCCCTCCGGTCGTAGCTGACGTTCCGTCCGCAATGGAATGAAGAACGCGACGACGACGCCGGCCAAGGTCGCATGAACGCCCGATTTCAGAACGCAGACCCAGATGATGAGACCGGTTATCAGATACGGTGCGAGACTGGTGACGCCCCGGTGGTTGAGATAGGCGAGGACCGCGATGCCGACAGCGGCGATTGCTAGCACCGACATCGAGAGTTCGGAGGTGAAGAACAGGGCGATGATAACGATGGCGCCGAGATCGTCGATGATCGCCACCGCGACGAGCAGAACCTTGAGCGCGATCGGCACCCGCGAGCCCAGCAGGGCGAGAACACCCAGCGCGAACGCGATATCGGTGGCCGACGGTATGGCCCATCCCCGAAGCGCCTCGGGATCCGAGCCGTTGATAACAATGTAGACGAGCGCCGGCACGACCATGCCGCCGATCGCGGCCATGACCGGAAGCGTCGCGCTCTGCAAACTCGATAGGCGTCCCTGGATGACCTCCCGCTTGATCTCGAGGCCGACCAGGAAGAAAAAGATCGCCATCAGACCGTCGTTGATCCACAGCAACAACGGCTTGTCGATCGCTAGGGCACCGATTTGCACCACGACAGGCGTGCCAAGCAACGCGTCGTAGAGACTGCGGAACGGCGAATTGTCGAGAATAAGCGCGAAGGCAGCCGCGGCCATCAACACGATGCCGCCCGCCGCGCTATGTTGGAAAAATGAACGTACCCCGTTCTTGATAACCTCTACCACGTTTTTAAAATCCGTTTGTTGCGTGTTGTTGATTTAACCCGGCGAAACCCCGTTACCGCCGGGCACCACTTATGAGGCGAGGGCCTCGGCTTCCTCCTTCTGATCGATAGCGACGGGTTGGTTGAGCATGACGGGAGAGAGAAACCCGTCGGGTTTTACCGTCAGCACGCTGCAGCGGACGCTGTTCAAGACAGCTTCGGCGGCGCTGCCGATGAAGAAACCTGGAATGCGGCCCCGGTTGACGGTTCCCATGAGGATCAGGTCGATCCCGCGGTCGTCCACGAGGTTGATAATCGCGCGCTCCGGAACGCTCTCCGGCAGATGGATTTCGTGACGGATTTCGTGCAGCCGATAGGGGTCCAGGAGGGCGTCGACCGCCTCCTTGTGCTCGTTTTTGCAGTTTTCGAGAAGGATTTGCCGCCTCGCGACGGGCAACTCCGACTGTACGGTTTCGCGAAGATTGCCCTCCGGCTCCCAAGCATGGAGCACATCCAAATGAGCGCCATGCGCCATCGCCAGCGATGTCGACAAGTCCATGATTTTGACGTTCAACTCATCGTCGGCGGGCTTGCCGGACTTGGGGTCGATGGCGGCGAGGATGCGCGCATACGGCGTGGGCTGGCCGGGCTTCATAATCCAAACCGGGCAGGGGCATTTGCGCATCAGATGCGTCGCCGTACTGCCGAAGAACACGTTCTTGAGCACGCTGCCGCCCTCGGCGCCGGCAATAACGAGGTCATGGCCCTCGCGCAAAACCTGGCGGATAATCTCGAGGAACGGCACGCCGACCACGACATTGGATGTTACGTTCGGAACGCCGTCGTGCTTCACGGCGCTGGCGACACGGCGCAACCGCTTGACGGTGTCGTCGACAACGGTCTTCGTCGCATACTTGTCCCGGAGCACTTTGATAAGCGTCAGCCGCGCGTCGTTGGCGCGCGCCAAGCTTGTTCCTTGCTCGAGGACGTCATCTCCACCGATCGCATCGTCGTAAACGACGAGGATATTTTTGAACCGCTTCATGGCATTGGGTTCCTTCATGCCCGTCGAGAGGATGACCTAATGCACTTTGATCTATGGCGCGGTATTGATAGTTGCTAATAAATACCAATGTAAATATAATAGAAATTATCTATAACGGTAGAATCGGTGATCGATGCCAAGCCTCCGGCAACTCGAATATCTGGTGGCAATTAGCGATGCGCGTAACTTTCGCCGCGCCGCGGAACGGGTGGGCGCCAGCCAGCCGACGCTAAGCGCGCAATTGAAAACCCTCGAGCAGCGGCTCGGGGCGCCGCTCATCGAGCGCGATCGCCATAGCGTCATTACCACGCCGGTGGGAGACCAGGTCGTAGCGTTGGCGCGGCGGGTCCTTCAGGATGTGCAGGAAATAAGAGATGTGGCGGGCCGCCACGGCCAAGACTTCTCGGGCACCATCCGGCTGGGACTGCCGCCGACAATCGGCCCCTACTTGCTGCCGAAAATCGTTCCCGATTTGCACAAAGCCTATCCCGATCTCAAGCTCTATGTGCGCGAAGATAAGCCCCAGTCATTGCCGGATGGCTTGATGGAGGGGCGGTACGATGTGTTGGTAACGCCGTTGCCCGTGCGCGATTTAAACGTCGAGACGTTGCCGCTGTTTCGCGAGCCGCTTTTTGTCGCAATGGCATCGGACCATGAGTTGGCCAAAAATCGGACCGTTGCCCGAGCCGACTTGAAGGACCAAGCCGTCCTGGCGTTGGAATCCGGTCATCAGCTTCACGAGCAGGTTGAGGCGGTCTGCGAGGAGTTCGGCGCCACGCTGCTGTTCGATTACGAGGGGACCAGCCTCGATACGTTGCGCGAGATGGTGGGGATGGGGATGGGCCTGTCGTTTCTGCCCGGGCTCTATGTACGTTCCAGCCTCGGCCAGGATCCGAGCATCAAGGTGTCGGAACTAAAGGACCGTTCGCTCTTCCGGACCATCGGGCTGGTCTGGCGGAAAACATCGTTCCGCGCGCAAGAGTTCGAAACTCTGGCGGAGCATTTGAAGCGCAGCGTGCGGCGCGACTTCTCAGGCTTCATGTTGCTATGAAAAACCCGGCCGCGCCGTGGGGCAGGGCCGGGTTTTGTATTAACAGAGCGGGTGCTTAGAGACCGAGCACGTCCTTGGCGAGCGCATTGAACTCGTCCTGGCTCATTAGCCGCTTGTGGATGAGGCCCCAGTCCTTGACGGCCATGAGAACGTCCATGGCTTTTTCGTCCTCGACGCTGATTTGAATGCGCGCGAGCCACTCCTTCACCGTGTCGATGCCTGAGCCCTTGCCCATTACGGTCTCGGGTTCGGCCTGGCCGACCATGCGGGGGCGGAACGGCATCACCTCGGTCTGATATTCGTCACCGCAGTTCAACAGCCAGGTGGCGATGATGCCGGATTCGACCTTGAAGAGATCGTCGCCGACCACCGGCCGGTTGCTCGGTACGACGACGCCGCAAACGTCGCGCACCTGATCGGCGAGCCATTTCAGCTTGTCGAGCTTGATGCCGATGTCGATGTCGTAGAGCGTGCGCAACGCCATCACGGTTTCTTCCATCGGCACGTTGCCGGCGCGCTCGCCGACGCCCAAGACCGTCGATTGGATAACCTCGACGCCTTCCGACAGCGCCATGATGGTATTGGCGACGCCCAAGCCGTAGTCCATGTGGAAATGGGCTTCCAACGGAATGTCGGGGAACCGGTTTTTCATCGAGCGCACGAAATACTGCATGGCGTGGATCGAGGTGGCGCCCATGGTGTCGACCAGGGCAAGGCCGTCCATATGGCCTTCCTTGCCGACGCGGTCGATCAGGTCGATCACCCAGTTCAAATCGGAGCGGGTGAAGTCGATGGGGAAGAACACCACTTCCAAGCCCTGCTCGTGGGCATAGCTGGTGGATTCGATCGACAAGTCGATGGCGCGGTCGAGTTCCCAGCGATAGCCGTACTCGATCAAGTGGGGGCTGGCCGGCACTTCCATGATGACGCCGTTGACGCCGGAATCGACGGCGCGCTTAACGTCTTCGACCATGCAACGGGCAAAGGCGTAGACGTCCGGGCCGAAGTCGCGCTTCGCGAGCTCTTGCACCACCTTGGCATCGTCCTTCGAGACCACCGGCATGCCGGCTTCGATCCGCTGCACACCGACCTCGGCGAGCGCCTCGGCGATGCGAATCTTATCGTCATAGTTGAACGCCAGACCGGCTTGCTGTTCGCCGTCGCGCAGCGTGACGTCATGAATGCGGATGTTGTCCGGGAATTTCCAATCTTTAGTGACTTCCGGGGCAAAATTCCAAGGGCTGGTAAACCAATCTTCTGATTTCCAGGGTGTGTCGCTCATGGATGACTCCTCCTCCCGCGCATCGTCTTCGCTGACGGCCGGTTGGTTTTTCGTATGGTTTGGTCCGGGAAATTCCCCCCAGGCTCAAGGCGGGCGGAATGTAGGAAACGGCTCGGAGTGAGTCAACGCGTGTTGCTGCGTTGCACATGCGCCGCCGGAACAACAGTTTGCGGCTAGGTGCACAGCGCCGCCCGCTTGCGCCGCACGCGGGCACGCTGCATCATCGCGCCAATTGCGGCAAAGCGATGCCCGCATGATATCTCACGGGGAAGACGATGCTCTACGAATTGCGAACCTATACGGCACGCGCCGGCGGCGTGCCGAAAATATTGAAGGCCAACGAGGAGGTCGGCCGGCCGGTGCGCGGCGACGACTACGGCAAGCTCGAAGGCTACTGGTACACCGATATTGGGCCGCTCAATCAGGTCATGCACTTGTGGAGCTATGAAGACATGGCCGAGCGCGACGCCAAGCGCGCGGAACTCGGCAAACTCGAAGGCTGGACCAAGGAGTACATCCCGCTCATCCGGCCGCTGATCGTGAAGCAGGAACTTCGCTTCATGCAGGCCCATCGCGAACTGACCGCGCCTGCCGAAGGCGGCAACTTCTATGAGTTCCGCAACTACCGGGTGCTGCCGGGCAAAGCCGGCGAATTCATGGAACGGTTTGTCGACGTCATGCCGACCCGCGAAAAGTACTCGAAGAACCTATGTGCCTGGATCACCCAAGCGCCGGACCCCAATGAAGTGTGTCACCTGTGGGCGTACAAGGACTCGACCGAGCGCAAGCAGGCCCGTGACGGCGTCATGAATGAAACGGCGTGGCAGGAGTATGGTGCCGCGGTGCAGCAAATATTGGTCGAGATGCACTCGACCATGATGTGGCCCTCGAGCTTCTCACCGCTGCAGTAAACGGCACCGGATCGGCCAGCCTCGCGTAATTTTGTCTCCGCGATAATTCGCCGCTGAGTAGGCTGCGATGGAGAATACAAATTTGGAAATTAGGAGATAATCTGCCTTGTTTGCCAAATTGTTAGCCGCTGCGGCGCACCCGCCGATACACCTGCAGACGGCGCAGACGCGCTATGCGAACGGCGCAAAATGGGGGTTCCGGCGTCGGCTAAATATTTGACAAGCCTGGATGAGGGCCGTACCAAAGACGGGTCTTGTAGAAGACTCAAAGGGGGACGAAGAAGCCTCCGTAAAAACGGAACATACCAATCGCGTTTAACGGTCTATCACGTCGCCGTGCCACAGACGGGCGGTGGCGCTTATGCGACCTACGTCACCAAACCAAATGGGAGGATATGGTGAAGCTAAAGATTAAATCAGTCCTTGGATTTGCAGCGGCAGCGACAGTTGCCGGCAGCATGCTGGCGGCGAGTGCTCCGGCGCAGGCCGATGCCATCAATATCCGCATCGCGTCCGGCCATCCGCCGACCGTCGTCTATGCCGGCTTGATGAAAAACTTCTTCCAGCCGGAACTCAAAAAGGCCATCGAGTCTCAGACCGATCACACGGTCAACTTCATCGAAGGCTACAGCGGTTCGATCGTGAAGGTGTTCGATACCTTCGAGGGCGTACAGAACGGCGTCGTCGATGTGGGCGGCTTCTGCTACTGCTTCGAGGCGTCGAAACTGCCGATGCACGCCTTCCAGATCATGCTGCCGTTCGGCACCATGGATCCGGTGCAAAGCGTTGGCGCGGCGGCTGATATCTATGACCAGTTCCCGAGCTTGGCCGAGCGTTTCCAAGGCTTCGATCAAACCCTTCTCGCCATCATCGGCGACGGTGGCTACAACATCGGCACCAACTTCGAATGGAAGACCCTCGACGATCTCAAGGGCCGGAAAATTCTCGGTGCGGGTCTCAACCTGAACTGGATGAGCCAGGCCGGTATCGGCATCGTGCCGGTGACCGACGGTCTGCCGGGCTGGTACCAGAAGATCAAAACCGGTGTTGCCGAAGGTGGCATCATGTTCCCGAGCGCCTGGGGCAAGACCTTCGGATTGTGGGAAGTGGGTGAGTTCTACACCACGATAGGCTTCGGCTCGATCACGTGGCACGGCCTCACCGTGAACAACCGGTTCTGGGACCGTCTGCCCGACGACGCCAAGCCGATCTTCCAAGAGGTGGCGGGCCGTTTCCAGACCCTCACCGGTTCGGCCAACAAGGAAGGCTATGAGAAAGACATGGCCTGGCTGAAAGAAAACATCACGGTAAGCGAGCTTCCGGCTGACGTTCGTCTGAGCTGGGCGAAGTCTTTGGCCCATTGGCCGCAGAAGCACGCCGATGAGCTGGAAGGCAAGGGTTTCCCGGCCAAGAAGCTCCTCAACGCATACTTAGTCGCAGCGGAAAAGCAAGGCTACGAGTGGCCGGTCCGTTACGAAATCAAATAGTTCCGGTATCGGTCTAATCCGACCTACCTGAGACGCCGGCTGGACACGGGCAAATGTGTCCAGCCGGTCTCTCTGTGGGACGGAGAAGACCATCGACGTTATACTCCGTGTGACGGCCCAGCCCGAACACCGGGGAGGCGAGTATGAACCTCATTACATTCAGCGACCGTTTGTCCAAATTTCTCATGGTGCTGGCCGCTGTTTGGGCTTTCGCTCTGACATTTCTTATTCTCGCCGACATTATCGGCCGGGGTGTCTTCGCCGCGCCAATCAACGGCACCGTGGAGATGGTGGCCGCTTCAGTCGTGATCATCGTCTTTCTACAGGCCGGCTACGCGATCCGCAGTCGCTCGATGCTGCAGGCCGATTTCCTCGTGACCCATATGCCGGCGCCGGTGCAGCGGTTTTTCTTGGCGGTCGGCTATCTGTTGGGCGCGATTTTCTTCCTGATGATCATTACCGGCGGGTGGGAAGAGAGCATTCGCTCCTATGTCGAAGGTGAGTTCGAAGGCGAAGGCGCGCTACGTGTGCCGTCCTGGCCCGCCCGCTGGACCGTTATCATCGGCAGCGCGTTGGCGATGATCAACTACTGCGTTATGGCCTATCTCGACGTCTTCAGGCCCGACATGCTGGATTCGGAAGTCGATAAGGACGGTCAGCTGCTTTAGCGGCACTCTAGCGAAGAATTAAGGAACGTAATCCGTGTTCGAAGTAAATATCGCCGTTTTGCTGGTCGTTTGCCTCGTGGCGCTGGTCGCTGTCGGTGTTCACATCGCCATTGCCCTGGGTATGACCAGTGCGCTTGGCATCTTCATGGTGACCGGCTCCGATATTTACGCATTCCGCACCGTGCAGACCATGCTGGCGGCGACCGCCTACGAGGCGATTCGAGACTTTGTTTTCGCAGTGATACCGCTGTTCTTATTGATGGGAGAATTCATCAGTAAGTCGGGAACGGTCACCGACGTCTATCGTGGCGTCAACAAAATGTTGCGCAGGCTACCGGGCCGGCTGGCGATCGCGACAATCGTCGGAAATGCGCTGTTCTCTTTCGTCACCGGCGTCAGCATCGCTTCCGCCGCGACGTTCTCGCGGATCGCCTACCCCGAGATGCAGCGTTTTAACTACCATCACGGCTTCGCTCTGGGCGCGGTTGCCGGATCAAGCTGTCTTGGCATGCTGATCCCACCGAGCGTTCTAATGATCGTGTGGGGCATTCTCACCGAGCAATCGATCGGTCAGCTGTTCGCCGGCGGCGTTTTGCCGGGGCTCCTGTTGATGACCCTGTTCATCATCTACGTGTTCGCGATGGCGCTTATCAAACCTAGCGTGGTCGGCGCGGGCACGGTGAAGCCGAACGAGACGGCGAAGGCCGTTGGCGCCGACGTGGCGCCCCTAAGCGATGAAGACGACGTTTCGACGACTCAGTTCCTTATCAGCTTGTTCGGGATTGTCGCCGTCGTCGTTGCCGTGCTCGGCGGCATCTGGTTCGGCATCTTCTCGCCGACCGAAGGCGCGGGTGCGGGTGCGTTCATCGGCCTGATCCTGGCCCTCATAAAAGGCATGCGCTACCGCGAGTTCATCGACGCTATCCTATCGGTCGGCCGTACCTCGGCGCCGATTCTGCTGCTCCTGGTCGCGGCCTCGCTCTATTCGCGCACCTTGGCGATGACCGGCATGGCCAACGCCATCGAGGGCCTGTTCCTTGGCTCGGGCATGGAGCCGTGGATGATCATCACGGTGATGGTGCTCATCTGGTTTGCGCTTGGCATGATCATTGACTCGATTTCGATCATGCTGCTCACGGCGGCAATTTTCTCACCCATCGCGGTTAAGCTCGGGTTCGACCCGATCGCGTTCGCCATTATCGCGATCATTGCCATCGAGGCGGGTCTGCTGACCCCACCCTTCGGCTTATTGGTCTATACGGTCAAATCTGCGATCACCGATATCGATCCCAATATGAACGTGATGACCATTTTTAAGAGCTCGACGCCCTATTGGATCATCATGTTGATCGCCATGGTGTTGATCGTCCGGTTCCCGGAAATCGCGACATACTTACCGAATTTACTGTTTTGAGCCGTAACGGCGCGTTGAGCGGGGCTTAGCGGCAAGGCCACCGCAGGATTGCCATATTCTCCGCTTATTAACCGGAGTACGCTCTAATCGGCACACCGATTTTCGGACTGCTCGAGGCCGTATCCCATGTTGTTCCGCCGCTTCATCCTGGTTCTTGCGTTTGCTGTCTTAGGTCTGGCGGCACCTGCCGGTAGCGCCTCGGCTTCCGAGTGCCGCGCCTTGGAGCATGGCGGCCGCTTCGAGGTGGCCGTCAACATCGATGTTAACGAGCCGGACATCTACAACAATTTGAGCAAAGCGGAACTCGGCGGTTCGAACGCCCATGGACGGCGCGGGCAAACTTTGGGAACTATGCAGAGCGGCGTGTCCCTGAGCTGGTCGATCAACTACCAGTTTCGCGAAGCCGGCGACGTTGTTTGTTTCGCTGTCGCCAGTGCCGATGTTGATCTGGCGTACGATCAACTCGACATCTACATCGCCGCCGACTATCAGCCCCAGAGCTGCCAATACGAGGCGGTGCTCGATCATGAACAAGAGCATGTGGTGGTCGCGCAAACCACTATGAGAGCTTACGAGCAGAGATTTCGCGATGCGTTGGACTCACGCTCGATACCGACGCCCGACCGGCCCGCCGAGGCGCGCTCGCAAGCCGAAGCGCAAGCCGAAGTCGATCAGCTTTTCAAGCAAAAGCTACTACCGCTGCTGGAAGAAATGACTCAGGAGCTGGAAGTGCGGCAGGCGCAAGTGGATACCCTGGAGAACTACCAGAAAACCTGGCGGCGCTGCCGCCGCTGGTAACTCGGTGCGGGTTCGCGAATATGTGCCACCGGCCAAAGGGTTGAGCAGGAGTAGCCTTAAAACGCCGCGTTGCGTCTGCCCGCATGGCGAAACCGGAACCCGCATTTCTTAGCGCCGGGCGAGCGGAACCCGACGAACAGCTTCGAGGTGTTCACGTAACCGGCGCACCCGACGATCTTGGCGCCGCCGCGCGCATCGGCGCGGAGCGATGCGAAGTTATGGGTATGGATTGTCGCCAGCGTGTGGGTCACGGCGTGCTGACGGTCCAGCGCATCCAGCGCGCCGAACGAGCCGCGGATGTGGCGGCCGCGATAGTCCGGATGGGTGAAGCTGCTGGTGGTAAATCGATGCCCCGGATGGAAGTCGACCCATATTTCGCCATCGTAGGGCGCCGCCTTGTAGATGACCCAACCGTAGGCGGCGAGTCGGCCATCGAGATAGGTCGCCACACACGTATCGCCGCGGGCGAACGCGTCATTGACATACTTTTTTTCCAGTTTGTACGAGGGATCGGCGATGTATGGGGCTAGATCTTCCGCCGCAGCAAGCCGGACTTCGATCGACGGCGGCGCGGGACGCGATTGCGCCAGGTCGCGCCGGGTAACCCACACCACGTCCAACCCGACAAGACGGTTCAACCCGATCATAAGGCGGCTATAGAGGTAGCGCGGCCAGCCCCAGCGCTCTATCTCGTCGCGCATACAGCCCCCATGAACAACAAACCGGGATAATAGTCTGCGATGAGCGAGGCCGGTAGGCTTACGTCGAAGCGGGGCTTTTACGCTGCAGAAAAACGGTGGCGAGAATACCCGCCGTCACCACAAGGGCGCCGGCAATGTTGAGCGCAGAAGGAATTTCGCCCAGAGTGGGGATCGCCGCGACCAGTGCGAAGGCGGGCACCCAAGCGCCAACGGCCGCCTGTCGGGTAGGGCCGAGAACCTTGACCGCGTAGGCATGGCCGAAAATGCATAGAAACGCGCCGAATACCCCGTGAACGACGGTTTGCAGGGCGATATCCGCCAGTGGAGCCGTAGACAGGCCCGATGGCAGAAATAGAAGCCAGAGCGGTACGTAAACCAGCGCGTTCAGTACCAGCAAGGCGGCGAGCGAATGGATGACGCTGAGGCGTGCCGCCCGCATGCCGCCATACCAGAGCGCGACGAACAGCGCGGCGCCGAGGAACAGCAGGTGACCGCGCCATTGCCCTACCACCGCGCCTGAGCCTAGTGCTTCCCAACCCACCGCGCCGACCCCGGCGACGATGGCGGCGATACCAAGCCACTGCCAATGGCTGGGCTGTTCGCCGACCCAGACCCAAGCGACCAGCGCGGCAAAAACGGGCAATGCGCCGTACATCACCACGGCGGCGTGGCCGACCGGCGCGAAAATCATGCCGCCGAACAGCAGGAGGATAAATGGCGCGCCGCCAAAGAACGCCACGATCACATGATCGCGCAGCCGCACATGCCAGGGCCATGCGCGGATCAGCAGGGGAGCGGCGAGGATCGCCGCGACGCCCATGCGCAGGCCCGCCATATCCCAAATGGTCAACGCCTCGGTCGTCGCGCCGAGCCGCCCCGCGATTAGCATGGCGACAACGCAGGCAACCGTACCGAGCCCGGCGGCAATTCCCCCCCAATCGTTCATTGGTAACTGTTTACCGCCTTTCCTTTTCCCATAGTTCCTTAGCGCGGCGTCACCCGTATGCGACCTAGCCGGGTGACGAAATTTGGTCTTTGCATGGGAAGAATAGGTGATATGCCCGCTGGCCCCAGTGTCAGCCACGGGCGTTCCTAGTCAGGATTGTTCGGAATCCATATAATTCAAGGAATTAAAACGCTGATCTCGCCCAAAACTATCACGCAAAATAAACAGGTGCGAGAAGGAGAGAAAGACGTAGTTCATACCGCGCGGACACCTTTAGTTTCTTTATCGCTCTTCGGTTAGCAACCGTGGAATGGCCAAGTTCGTCGAAGCCGGCGTCGGGAACTTGTCTCGGGAGGGAGTTGGATGAAACAACGGCTAAGCGGGTTTTTTGAAAACATCCTATTCATAGCGGTGTTTGCGGCGGGCTTCATGCCCGGCACACACGCATCGGCGGATTTTGAACGGCCGAGCCCCGATTGCCTCGGCGCAACGGAGCTTGTTGGCGGGACAGTAGATCAGCCAGGCGCAGTATTGGACGTATTCCTCCCAGCGGGCCAAGCTGCGACCTGCGTTGCGAACCCGCCCGGCGGACTAACAGCGGCCGGCGGAGGCAGCACAATCACCAATCTGGGGCCGTTGGTGTTTGAGATGACAGGACCCGCCAATCAATTTGTGAATTCAGGTACTGCTTTTGGCTCCATTACCGGCGATGGCGCTATCGTTTCCAACAGCGGCGAACTTGTCAGCGTTTCTGTCACCGGAAACGGAGCCCAGTTCACCAATTCAGCGACCGGAACCGGCCTCTTCGGTGTGACAGGCGACGCCGCGAGTGTCGTCAATTCCGGTGACATCAGGCTGGAACTTGGTGGTAATGCTGCGAACATAACCAACAACGCGGACGGCACCTTAGCTGGCAATATTTTTGGTAACGCAACCACGGTTCTGAACAACGGTTCGTTGCCCTTCATGACCATCGAAGGGGATAGCGCGCGGGTCACCAACAATGGCACGTCGGGCCAACTGGACGTCGAGGAAGCCATCGGCTTTTTGATCATCGGCGAAGATGCGGAAGTGACCAATAACGGTACCGGCCGCATCGAGGCCCGGGGTCTGGAGGCCATCGCCGTCGGTATTCAGGGCACAACCGAAGGCGGCAAAATCACGAATAACGGCGGTACTATTAAAGCCGAAGGCACGGAATCTCTGGCTGCCGGGATCGAAGGGGACGGCGCCGAGATCACCAATGGGGGCACGCTGGAGGTGGTCGGCTTGGAGGGATTGGCCGCCGCCATCGAGGGCGATGAGGGAAAAATCACCAATAACAGTATGGTGACGGCCACGGGCGAGGAAGCCAGTGGCATGTTCATCGAAGGTAACGATGGTGAGATCACCAATGATGGTGAAGTCATGTCGGAAGGCAAATTCTCCCTCGGTATGGCCATCGACGGTGCGGACGCCAAACTCACCAACAATGTAAAGATTTCGACGAAAGGTAATGTCACGGTCGGCATGGGCGCTCTGGGCGATGGCGCCACCGCGACCAACAACGGCACGATTGAAACGGAAGGCGAAAACGCTTTCGGGATCGGTGTGTTTGGTCAGGATGCGACCATCGAAAACAAGGCAGGCGCCGAAATCAACACCAATGGCACCGGCTCTCATGCCATCATTCTTGGCCACGAAAATGCGGAAGAACTCTCCGACGGAGCGGGGATTCCACCCGGCGCGGCCGTGCCCTCGCAGGGCACCATCACCAACGATGGCGATCTCACCACTTTTGGGGATGATTCGGATGGCATTCACGCTTTTGCCAACAACTCGACCATTAATAACAACAACACCATCACCACGACGGGCGAAACGTCGCACGCCATCGCGGCGATTGGCGATGACATAACGGTAAATCAGGATGGCGAGATCGAAACGAGCGGCACCTCGGCCGATGCCATCAATATTCGCGGCGATGACGCGACCGTTAACAATACCAAGGAAATCAGCACCACCCGCGATCAAGCCGCCGGGATCGCAGTTACCGGCACCGGCGCCACGATCATCAACGGTGAGGACGGAACCGTCAGTGACACCGGCGGCATGATCAACACAACTGGCGTCGGTTCATTCGGCATTGCTCTCGGTCGACAATCAACCGAAGGAGCAAGTCCACGGAGCGGGGGCGATGTAAAGAACTTCGGGAAAATCGAGACCACAGGCCGGGACGCCGACGGCATTCACGCGTTTGCGGATGGCGGCGAATTCGAAAACCATAACGAGATCAAGACAACCGGCGACCAGGCGAGCGGCATCAATGTGCTTGGCGATGGCGGCGACATCACAAATTTGGATGAAATCTCAACGGAAGGCGAAGGGTCGTCCGCCATCAAAGCCAGGGGACAGAACATCACCATCGCCAACGGCGCCGAAACGGGCGAAGGTACCGAGGCCAGCATTGAGACGATGGGCGATTCCGCCCACGGTATCGAAGTTCTACCCGAGAGCACTGTCCCGTTTGCCGCCTCCGAGGCAGACATCACCAATTTCACCTCCATCGAGACAGCGGGAGAAGGCGCCCACGGCGTTTTAGCGGCAATTGACGACAGCAAAATAGAAAACAAGGGCGATATCAGCGCAACCGGGGATAGCGCCCACGCTATTTCCACGCGCGGCGACGATGTGGAAATCGTCAATTCAGGCGCTCTTGAAGCTGGTGATAGTGCGACGACGACGGCCGACAATATCGGAATCAATTTCAATCCCGGTACCGACGGCAAGACCACCGTCACTAATGAAGATATGGCAACCGTTACCGTACATGGCACCAATGCCCGGGGCATTGCGGGTGGCCAGGCCCGGGGTGCCGACGAAAGCGAAGTCATCAATAAAAACCGGATCGAAGTAACCGGCGAAAACGTCGTCGGTGTGGAATTAGAGGGGGACAAGCTTCGCGTCATCAACGGTCAGACGACGACGACGGGCACCGAAAACGCCGCCAGAACGGAAGTTCGTTCTGAAACGGGTATGGCGCAGGGCATATTGACGGAAGGCAATGGGGTGTTTGCGTCGAACCGGGGCGTACTTTCCGTGGAAGGTTCCGATGCGACAGCCATTGGCGCCAAGGTTACCGGGGCGAACGCGGCGTTCACCGAAAACGCGGATCGGATTGTCGTTCGTGGCTCAAACGCGACCGGGATTAGTGTTTCGTCCGCAAATGCGGCGGGCATCGCTGTCGCCGACAGCTTTACCAGCGACGGTGATTGTCTCGGGCTGTCGCGCGGCGCCCAGGTATTGAATTGCGGATCGATCGATCTTGAGGGCGAAAACGCGACGGGTCTACAGGCTGAGGGTTTGAAAAACGCCGTCGTCGAGAACGACAATACGATCGCTACAAACGGAGCTTCTACCGGGGCTCGCGGTATGGTGGTCGAGCGGGCAGCAGGCGGCGGTGCCGGCTCCTCCGACGATAATATTTTGTTTAATTTCGGCGATATCGAACTTCAGGGCGATGGGAGCAAAGGTGTCGTTGTCGACGGCACGAACAACATTTTCATCAATAATAACGGTGTCACCCGTTTCTTTGCCGGCTCAGGCTTCGAAACGGTCATCAGCGTCATGCAGGACACTCTCACGTCAAAAAACGGTGTCGACGATTCAAGCCTCAATCGACAGGCCAATATCCTGGTCGACGGCGCCGGAGCGGTTGGCCTCGATATCTCGGGCGACAACAATTCGGTTGGACTGAATATTATCAGCGATGATCTGCTAAGCACCATCCGGGCGACCGGCGCCGGCTCTATCGGTATCCGCATGTCGGGCAACTCCAATACCGTCGTCAATGATGGCATCGTTGCCGGTGAGATTTTCGGCGTTCTCGGCGGCGAGGGCCGGGATATCGTGCAGAATCAGAACACCATTGAAGGCGATGTCAACCTTCAGGGTGGCGACGATGATTTCACTCTGCTGGCTGGCGGACAGGTCGATGGCGTTGTCGATGCGGGCGAGGGGCGTGATTTCCTTCGCATGTTTGCGGATATCAATCCCAATCCGACACCGTCCAATCCCAATCCGCCCGATTTGGGCCCGTTTATCTTCGACGGCGACGACTTCCTTAACTTCGAGAACTTCAGCTTCGACTCGACGATCAAAGGTGAGCTCGAGGACGATTTGGTTCTCGACGATTCCGAGGGCGCGACCCGGGCCAGCATCACCGTCGGTGAATTGGAGGTAACGTTTGGCGCTCGGCTGGAGGCCACCGAAATATTTGTCAGCCAGAACGGCAAGCTTTCCGGCCGCGGGACGATCAGCACGCGGCCGATCGTTCAAGGCGGGGGCACCGTCGGGGGCCGTCTGCGGATCGAAGACGATGGCACGCTAGGGCCTGGTTCCAGCCCTGGAACCCTCACTGTCCTAGGTGATTTCGAACTGGCCGGATTGCTGGAGATCGAAATTGCCGGCTTGGCGGAGGGGATGTTCGATCAGCTGATCGTTGAGGGCGACTTCATAGCGGACGGTGGCGTCATTGGGTTCAGTTTCCTCGATTTTCTGCCGGAGGTTGACGACTTCGTTGAATTCCTGATCGTGACAGGCAATGTCGTGGGATTTGAAAGTTTGTCGTTCACCGCGTCCGGTCTGCCCGCGGGGTTTGATTTCGACGTTTCGTTGCTGCAACGGGATGGCGGCGGCTTCGGCTTTGGCCTGACGGCCACCGAGGCGACCAGTGTGCCGGAACCGGGCACGCTGACGATCTTCGTGATCGGCCTGGGCGGTTTGGCCGTCATAACGCGGCGTCGACGGCCAAAAGAAAGGCCGCCAGAGCTTGCTCCAGCGGCCTTTCCGAATTGGCTCCGGCGGTAGGACTCGAACCTACGACCCAGCGATTAACAGTCGCTTGCTCTACCAACTGAGCTACGCCGGATTAAGCTGCGCGGCGTTATAACAAACGCGCGCGTGCGCGCAACAGCGTTAATGGAGGCCCGGACCGGAATCGAACCGGTATAAAAGGATTTGCAGTCCTCTGCATCACCACTCTGCCACCGGGCCAAGAGATTGAAAATATTATGTTATTTAGGTTGGGTCAAAAATGTTTTGCAGTTTTTGTCCTTTGAAATGTTTTGCAGTTTGATCCCTCAACGTGAACCAGGTGCCATATCGTTCCTATGCAGTGACCTTTTAGTGCTGTCAACTAGGCCGATGCATTGCGAGTTAGCGCCAGATCGAGTGATGAAATAATATAGTTCGTCAATGGAGCTAACAATTCTCGAACAGGTTGCAGCGCATCTGTCATCCTGTCAGACGCTCTACCATCAAGGATCGGAATGCGGCGTGCACCATGTCTGACATTAAATCCAACGAACAGTGCATCATCGGAATGCCTTCTTGCGGTTATGGCTTCGACAGCGCGCGCATGTGTTTCATTGCGCGCCCGGCTGATCCGGAGTTTCAATTAGAGGAGGATATTCTCACGCAGATATTGTCGGAACGAAATTACGATACCTACGTCGCCCTCCAGCAAATAGACCCAGGCAATCTTGCATTCTGCACCAAGATTTGTTCGAAGATCATCACGTCTCGTTTTTGCATTGTGCTGCTCAACCCGTCTAAACATGCGCAGCATCCCGACATCAAGATCTCAAATCCAAATGTTCATCTCGAATACGGGATGATGTTGAGTTTTCACAAGCACGTCATTCCGATGCAGCGATCAGCTGAAGATTTGCCGTTCAACATTTATCCAATTGATACCGTCAAGTATGAGCCAGACACATTCAAAACAAAGGCAGAGGAAGCAATCGTTGACGCCATTTTACGATTTGAGACAAAGGAACCACCTGGCCGACCAATCGGCTCGGCGGATGATGCACTTAAGTATTTTGCGTTTAGTGGACTACGTTACACGCCAATTACGTCCGATGACGCACGGGTAGTATACTCTTTGGGACAGGCACAAGGATTTAATCTTTTCGATGGCAAAGACGAACTTGTTTTCTTCGGATATTTCCATGAGCTCGAACCAACCGAGATAGGCGTTCGTATACGTATTTTGCTGCAGAACATTGAAATTGGGCGCGCACGGATCGCATCGGCCGAAGCCAGCCCGCAAAAAGACGCAGCATCCAAGTTATTTACTAAAATAAGGGTAGAGGTACTAGTTCCAGAAGATTGCGATAGGGATGGGCTTGAAGCGGCGCTTTCGGAGTTTCAACCGTCAGTGCCTGTTCCAACCAAGTTTTTGACTGCAGCTGAGATTAAACAAATCGTGCAAGCGGAATATGAGCGTATGAGAGTTTGAATACGAACGGCGTTCGTTGTTTTGCACTTTGCGCGTAACCTATTGAAATCTATAGGGCCGAATTAGACCGTAAACTGCAAAACGGCATTGTTTTCTAGGGCTTTTTTCTGGATTTGCAGTCCTCTGCATCACCACTCTGCCACCGGGCCATGGGATCGGCAGCGGCGGGTGTTATGGCACCGTTGGAGCCTCCGCTTCAAGTTATTGAACCGAATATAGGGTTAGCGCCAGCACCTTCCAAAAGAGGGTTAAGGCAAGTAACGTCGTCGCCCAGAAAATATAAGGGGAGGCACCAAATGACGCTCATCGACCTGAGCCGCGAAATCCATCACAAAATGCCGCGGCTCGTGAACCACCCGTCCATCGTGGTCACCGAATACAGCACCCATGACGAGGAGCGCGAGGCCGACGGCTACAAATTCAGCTCCGCCACGCTATCGCTGGCGCTGGGCGACCATGCGGGCACCCATGTGGATGCGCCGTGCCATTTCGATGCCGACCCCAATGCCCTGTCGATCGAACAGGTGCCGCTGGAGAACTATTTCACCGAGGCGGTGTGTCTGGATTTGGGCCACAAGCCGCTGAAATCGGACATTTCCATCGAGGATTTGGAGCAGGCGGTCGAGGTCGCCGGGGTCGAGATCAAGCCGAAGGACACGGTGCTGCTGCACATGGATTTCTACAACCGCTGCTACGGCACGCCGGGCTATTTAACCGATTTTCCCGGCCTCACTAAAGAATCCGCCACCTGGCTCGGCGAAAAGGGCATCAACATGTTCGGCGTCGAGGCGGTAAGCCCTGGCCGGCCGGGCCGTAACAATTTCGAGGTCCACCATGTGTGCCGCGATCTTGGCTTCACCCACATGGAAGGCCTGGTCAATCTGGAGAAGCTGATCGGCAAGGGCCGGTTCCGCTTCATCGGCTTCCCGATCAAGATCCGCGGTGGCACCGGCGCGCCGATCCGCGCCGTCGCTTGGCTCGACGACTGACACTCGACGGCTAGGCGGTCCGGCGGTGCTGTAGCCAGAGCAGCGCGGTTAGCGCTGTACCGAGGGTGCTGAGCCCCGCCATCGCGAGAAACGCCTTCCCCTGAAAGGCCTCAAACAAGCTGCCGGCGCCGACCATCGCCAGGCCCATGGCGATCCCGGTGGCCGAGGCGTAAATCCCTTGCGCGGTCGCCGACAAGCCTGCGGGCGCGTTGCGGGCGACGAAATGCATCGCACCCAGATGAACCGCGCCGAAGGTCACACCGTGGAGCACTTGCACGATTGCGAGCGCTGTTAAATCCGTGGTTTGTCCTAGAACCGTCCAACGGACTATGCCGCACACCCCTGCCAGCGCCAGCAAGCCGATGGGGCCCAGCCGGGCGACGAAAAAGCCGCTTACCGAGAACAGCAGAATTTCGGCGACGACGCCCTCTGCCCAAAGCCCGCCGATGACGGTTTCGCTGATTCCCGCGGCGCGCCAGTGAAGGGTGGAGAAACCGTTCAGCACCGCGTGGCTGGCTTGCAGCAAGCTGGCGGTGATGACGAACAACATGAAGCGCGGCTCGACAAGCAGGGTTCCGATACCGCCGCGCTCGGCCTTGGTGGCGTCGGCGGGCTGCGACGGGAACGAGACGGCGGCCAGGAACGTTGCCGCGAGCGCCCCGAGTGCCAGCAGCAGTATCAAATCTGGATCGCGGTCCGTGATGAGCCGCCCGGCGCCCAAGGTCGCGACGATGAAGGTGATCGAGCCCCAGAGCCGGATGCGGCCATAGTCGAGCTTATGGCGTAATACGGCGCCCATCACCTGGCTTTCGCCGATCGGCAGCATTGCCGGGAAAAAGACCGCGGCGAGCAAGCTGATGGCGGCGATCCACCAAAATCCCTGGGCAGGCCAAAACCCCGCGAATGCGAGGACGCTCAAACCGGCGAACAGGATCAGGACGGCTTTGGCGCGGCCGCTGCGGTCGGCGGCTTGCGCCACGAGCGGGTTGCTGACGACGCGCACCCAGGGCCCCAGCGCCAGGATGAGGCCGATCTCGACCGCGCTGAGCCCGCGGTCTTCCAGCCACAACGGCCAGAACGGCAGCAGGATACCGGCGGTGAGAAAAAAGCCGCCGTAGAACGCGGCGTAGCGGGGGGCGGCCAGGGTATGCATGCGGGCGCGCCTGCTAAGCAGAGTTATTTCGGCGGGATGATCGGCAACAGCAGCGAAGCCGGATGATCCGGCCCGCTATGCAAGGTGACTTCGCCGCCGAAGATGTGCTCGGGCCGGTCGACCGGGTCGTCGTGCAGGAACGGGCCGACCCCGGTGAAATTGTTCTTCATGTTCGACAGCCGGTGATCGGTCGCGCAGGAGTACACATAATCCTTGCCGCGCACGCTCAACGCTAGGCGATAACCGGCGGGAACGACGACGCAAGTCGGCCAGATTTCGATATCGAGTTCGTAAATCTCGCCGGGCGTTAGCGGCTGCTTCTCGTCGTGGGTATGCCAGGGCTGCCATTCGGTCGATTTTTGCGGATCGAGCTTGCGGTGCGACGCTCGGAGCCAACCATTGGCAATCGGGGTGTGTGGGTCGAGCGTGCCCTGGAAAACGATTTCTTTCATATCGGGGGAGAACAGGCGTACCACCAGAAACAGATCGGCATCCTCGGTCGCCGAAGACACGAACAATTTCGCCGCTAACGGCCCGGTAATTTCCACGTCTTCGCGCCAAGGCGGTAGGAAGAAAGTAACGCCGTCGCCCAGCCCGTCATAACTTATCGCGCTAGCCTGCGCCGGAGGGCATGCCGTCAAACAAAGGTTATCGGGGTCGAGATAGGTCTTGGTCCACTCGGTACGGGCAATCGGCCATTCGTCCTCACCGCGAATGAGAAAGTTCTCGCCGACATGGCGCACCTTGAGTTGAACTTTTGGCTGGTCCTGCCAGCCGGTCTCTTCGCCTTTGAGGAAATGGCCGAAATACTTTTTCTGCAGTTCGACGCCGTAAGGCGTGTAGAACTCGGTCCAGTGCTCGAAGCCGTGGCACTCCAACCATTTCTGCTCGGAAGCGGCGTGCAGGAAGCCGTTGTAGTTGCCACGGGGATGCAGGCCTTGGCCGCCCCAACTGGCCGCGGATAATAAGGGTGTCTTTATTTTTGACAGATCGGCGGTGCGGTCGCGATACCAGTCGTTGATCATTTCCTGGGTTTGCAGACGGTCGCCCAAATCGACACGGTTGGTTGCCAGCTCATCGTCGGTCAGGGTCTCGGGACCGCAGACCAGCTCCCCATGAACCGCGCTTTTGGGCCCATTTTCGCCACGGCCATGCTGCACCGACTTGATCTGCATGTCGTACCAGTTGCTTTGAAAGGTATTGAGAATGCCGCCATGGTGGGTGCCGTCGCGGTAGTAGTCGACCTGGCCTTCCCAAATGCAGAGCGCGGCGAGATGGTTGGGTTGCAGCGCGGCGACTTGCCACTGGTTGATGGCGTAATAGGAAATGCCGGTGAGGCCGACCTTACCGTTCGACCAAGGCTGGACACCGGCCCAGTCGATGCAGGCGGCAAAGTCTTGCGTTTCGCGCGGGCTGCGGCAGTCGATCACGCCAGGGGAACGGCCAGCGCCGCGGCTGTCGACGCGGATGCACACATAGCCGTCGGGCACCCACTGTTCCGGATCGACCGTTTCCCAGCTTTGATGCACGTTCGACGAGCCTTCGAGCGCTTCGGGATGGGCGGCGGAGAAGATATCCCACGTCGTCTTGTAGCCTTCCTGCCAGGCTAAATCCTTGCCGTAGGGGCCGTGACTCATCAGAACCGGGAACTGACCGTCGCTGTCGGGCCGGTAAATGTTGGCGCGCAGGATGAGGCCGTCGTCCATTTCAATTGGCGCGTCCCACTCGATGATCATGCCATCGCGCGACTCGATCTTATGTTGGCCGTCTTTCGTCGATGGGCCGCCCGATGCGTTGTTCATGCTATCCCCCCGTTTGGTCGCGCCGCGACACGCAGTTTAACCGATTTGCGTTCTCGTTATGCCATGACGGTCGATCCATAGTCATATTGCGAATTGTTATTGGAAGGGACCGCGACTATAAAACCGGCGCGCATTGCCTGCGCCCGAGTCGTTTGTCGGTACTTGTGCACAAGCGATTGCTGGCGCCGCTAAAGACTGCGAGGATCCTGCCGGAATGAATGTGTTCGACGCCGCCCGCCAAAACATGGTCGACAGTCAGTTGCGGCCCAATCGTGTCACCGATCCGCTGATACTCGCCGCCATGTCGGAACTGCCGCGCGAACGGTTTGTGCCCAAGACGAAGCAGGGAATTGCCTATATCGACGAGGACATCGAGGTCGCGCCCGGCCGTTTCTTGATGGAGCCGGTCGTATTGGCGCGGCTGCTGCAAGCGCTCGAACTGACAAGTGATTCGACGGTGTTGAATATCGGTTGTGCGACAGGCTATGACGCGGCGCTGCTGGGCCGCGTCGCGGGCTCGGTGGTGGCGATCGAGAGTGACCCCGAGCTTGCCGCTCATGCCAGCGAGGCAATCAACGAGCTGGTGATCGATAATGTCGCGGTCGTCGAAGCGCCATTGAACGAAGGTTACCCAGGACAAGCGCCTTACGACGCTATTTTTATCAGCGGTGCCGTTGACGAGGTGCCGCCGGCTATCGCCAGCGAACTCGCACCGGATGGCCGGTTGACGGCCGTGATCGGCGGTGCCGAGCCGGGCATTCTGGGTCGCGCTTACCTTTATATTCGTACCGGCGGTGGGCTATCCGGCCGGCCGCTTTTCGATGCAGGAACGCAGATGTTGCCTGGTTTTGTTCGCGAAGAGAGTTTCGTTTTTTGACGGAATGGAAACCAAAATTAGGTATCTGACATTTGGCGTCTCGTGTTACACGGGAGGCGCACGATTGAACTCAGCAGTAGAGGCAAATCCGCAAGATGCGCGTGCGTAACAAAT
Source organism: Alphaproteobacteria bacterium (assembly GCA_965267185.1). Classification (GTDB taxonomy): domain Bacteria; phylum Pseudomonadota; class Alphaproteobacteria; order UBA6615; family UBA6615. The sequence goes on from OZ253937.1 coordinate 877,328, forward strand.
TAGCGGTGATCAGCACCGCCGTTGTGGCCAACTTCATTGCGTTCTCACTGGCGCCCACCTATGCCGAAACCCTGGCTGAGGCGCTCGCAGAAGCTTACACGACCAATCCCGATCTCGTTGCGGAGCGCGCGCGGGTCCGTGCGGTCGACGAGCAAGTGCCACAGGCCCTGTCGAACTGGCGGCCCACCGTCACGTTTAGTGGCCGCTACGGGTTCCAAAGATCCGAGCGCGAGACCCCAACTGGCTTCACGAGAAGGGGCACCGACCAGCCCACCAATGTCGGTGTCGATGTCTCGCAGAATGTTTTCCGTGGATTCCGCACCCAGGCGGAGACCGAGCGGGCGCAGAACCGCGTAGCGGCGGCGCGCAGTAGCTTGGTCGGCGTCGAACAAAGCGTTTTGCTCGAAGCGGTCGTCGCTTACGTCAACACCTTGCGTGATACCGCGGTCCTCGATTTACGCATCAACAACGTCAATGTGATCGATCAGCAGCTTCGCGCGACGCAAGACCGCTTCGATGTCGGCGAGCTCACGCGGACCGACGTTGCTCAGGCGGAAAGCCGGCTGTCGCGCGCCATTGCCGACCGGACGACAGCCGAAGCGGATCTGGAAACATCGCGGGCGGCCTACCGCCGGGCCATCGGCCGCGAAGCGGAAGACTTGCAGCAGCCGGACTTGCCACCGAACCTGCCGGCATCCGAGGCCGAGGCCCTGGATCTGGCGTCGGTGAACAACCCTGATGTTGTTTTTGCCGATTTTACCGAGCGTGCCGCGCGTTCCGATATCGAACTGCGCCGGGGTGAACTCCTACCCTCCGTCACGCTCGATGCGTCGGTCGACCGCGGACGGGATAATCGGGGCTCCGACGTCGACGATACCCAGGGCGAAATCACGGCGCGGCTGTCGGTGCCGTTGTATCAGTCGGGGGCGGTCTATTCGCGCATTCGCGAAGCCAAACAGACCGCTAGCCAACGACTCTCGGAGCTGGCGCTGAGCAAGCGCGCAGCGGAGCAGGATGCCAGCGACGGCTGGGACGATTTCCGTTCCGCGCAAGCGCGAATCACGGCGTTCGAATCGGAAGTGCGCGCACAGGAAGTCGCGTTTGAAGGGGTGCAACAGGAAGCGCAGGTCGGTTCGCGTACCGTCCTCGACGTCCTCGACGCCGAACAGGAACTGCTCGACGCCCGGGTCAATCTGGTAACGGCCCGGCGCGATCTCATCGTTAACGGTTATCAACTGTTGTCGGCGATCGGCAAACTAACGGCCGAAGAGCTTGGCCTCGCTGTCGACCTCTACAATCCCACACGTAATTTCGATGCCGTCAGGGACAAGTTTTTCGGCAGCGATATCATCAACGAATAGCTTCTAGCGTACGTTTCCTGGCCGGTTACGGGCCCGCAGATTTCTCTAGCTTTGGGTGCTGGGCTCCCCTAGTTTAAATTCCGTTAACAATTTTCTGTGCCTATAGATTTAGTTATGAGTGACGCGAACGCCGATCAACAAGAACCTTCAATGGAGGAAATTCTCGCCTCCATTCGCCGTATAATTTCCGAAGATGGCGAAGAGGGGGAAGAGGGAGCCGCGGAGACGGAAGAGCCCGTCGACGAGCCCGAACCTGTTGAAGCGGCGGCTGAAGAAGAGCCTGCTGAAGAAGAACCTGCCGACGATGACGACGGTGTTCTCGTTCTGACGGATGTTGTTGAGGAAGAACCCGAAGCAGAAGCTGAACCAGAGCCCGAACCGGAACCTGAGCCGGAACCAGAACCCGAACCAGAGCCGGAACCAGAACCTGAGCCCGAACCGGAGCCAGAGCCAGAGCCCGAACCGGAGCCTGAACCCGAACCGGAGCCAGAGCCCGAACCGGAGCCTGAACCTGAGCCAGAGCCCGAACCGGAGCCTGAACCCGAGGCCGCCGAAGATGACGACGAGCATTTACTGTCGTTCGAGGCCGAGGAAAAGAGTGCGGCATCCATCTCCAGCCTAGTCACTACGCTCAGTTCGGGAATCCCGGTCGGCGGCGATGTAACGGTTGAGCAATTGACCCGCGATGTCTTGCGCGCCCTCTTGAAGGAATGGCTGGATGCCAACTTGCCGTCGATGGTTGAGCAGATCGTTCGCGAGGAAATCCAGCGGGTGATCGAGAAATCCACCTAGCCGGCCCCGCGGGTGCCCTAAGCTGCGGGCATGTTTACCAAATTTGTCGAGATTAGCGCTGGCGGGCGATTAAGAGCTTCGCTAAACAGCAGCGTATCTGGAACTCCCTTTGCATGTGATTTGCGATGTTGGACAAAACCTATCGGCCGGCCAGTATCGAGGCCCGGCAATATGAACGTTGGGAAGCGAGCCAGGCGTTCGCCAGCGGCCAACAGGACGGCGATCCCTACACCATCGTTATCCCGCCGCCCAATGTCACCGGCAGCCTCCATATGGGCCACGCCCTCAACAATACGCTGCAAGACGTCCTCATCCGCTATCGCCGCATGCAGGGCCGCGACGCTCTGTGGCAGCCGGGCACCGATCATGCCGGTATCGCCACCCAGATGGTGGTTGAGCGCCAACTCGGCGAGAAGGGTATCCAGCTCGACCGAGGTAAGGCACTCGCAGACGAAAATATGGAGCGTATCGGGCGCGCCGATTTTCTCGGCAAGGTGTGGGCCTGGAAGGAAGAATCCGGCGGCACGATTCTGAATCAGCTCAAGCGGCTGGGCTCGTCGTGCGATTGGGGCCGTGAGCGCTTCACCATGGACAAGGGCCTATCGCGCGCGGTCCTCAAAGTGTTCGTCGAACTACACCGGAAGGGGCTGATCTATAAGGATCAGCGCCTGGTCAACTGGGACCCCAAGCTGCACACCGCGATTTCCGATCTGGAAGTGGTGCAGAAGGACGTCAACGGCCACTTGTGGTATTTCCGCTACCCGCTGGAAGACGATCCCGACCGCTTTGTCACCGTGGCGACGACCCGGCCCGAGACCATGCTCGGCGATACCGGCGTTGCAGTTCATCCGGACGACGAGCGCTATAAGGATTTGATCGGCAAGAACGCGGTGCTGCCGATCGTCGGGCGCAAACTCAAGATCGTCGCCGACGACTACGCCGACCCTGAGCAGGGCTCCGGCGCGGTTAAGATTACGCCGGCGCACGACTTCAACGACTTCGAAGTGGGCCGCCGGCACGGTCTCGACGAGATCAATATTTTCGATGAGAGCGCGCGCATCAACGATAACGCGCCGGAGGCCTATCGCGGTCTCGACCGCTTCGAGGCGCGCGAAAAAATCGTCGCCGAGATCGAAGCGCTGGGGCTGCTCGAAAAGATCGACAAGCACAGCCACACGGTGCCCTACGGCGACCGGTCGGACGTGGTGATCGAGCCCTGGCTGACCGATCAGTGGTACGTCGATGCGGCGACCTTGGCGAAACCGGCCATCGAGGCGGTGGAGCAGGGGCGCACCAAATTCGTGCCGGAAAATTGGTCGAAGACCTATTTCGAATGGCTGCGTAACATCCAGCCCTGGTGCATCTCGCGCCAACTCTGGTGGGGGCATCAGATCCCCGCCTGGTACGGCCCGGACGGCGAGGTGTTCGTCGAACTCACCGAAGAGGACGCCCAGGCGGCGGCGAAGGCTCACTACGGCAAGGATGTCGAGCTGACGCGCGACGACGACGTGCTCGACACGTGGTTTTCGTCCGCGCTGTGGCCGTTCTCGACCCTCGGCTGGCCCGACGAAACGCCCGAATTGGCCCGCTACTACCCGACCGACGTTTTGGTCACGGGCTTCGATATCATCTTCTTCTGGGTCGCCCGGATGATGATGATGGGCCTGCACTTCATGGAGGAGGTGCCGTTCCACACGGTTTATATCCACGCCCTGGTGCGGGACGAGAAGGGCCAGAAAATGTCCAAGTCCAAGGGCAATGTGATGGACCCCTTGGAATTGATCGACGAGTTCGGCGCCGATGCGCTGCGCTTCACGCTTACCGCCATGGCGGCGATGGGCCGTGACATCAAGCTGTCGGCGCAACGGGTCGGCGGCTACCGCAATTTCGGTACCAAACTTTGGAACGCCGCGCGCTTCTGCGAGCACTACGAGTGCCGCCTACCGGACGGCGGTTTTGACCCGTCGACATGCGATCTCACGCTCAACAAGTGGATCGTCGGCCGTGCTGCGGAAACCGCACAGGCGGTGACCGAGGCACTCGACACCTACAAATTCGATCAAGCCGCGAGCGGTGTCTACCAGTTTGTCTGGCATACCTACTGCGACTGGTATTTGGAACTCGCCAAGCCTGTTCTGCAAGGCGACGATGACGCCGCCAAACAGGAGACGCGGGCCGCGGCCGCGTGGACCTTGAACGCCATCCTTCGCATGCTGCATCCCTTCATGCCCTTCGTCACCGAGGAATTGTGGGAGCAATTCGGCGATACCGACCTGCTCATTTCCAGCGCGTGGCCGGCAGGCGACATCGCGCCGGTCGATAACGAGGCGGCCGGAGAGATGGACTGGGTGGTACGTCTGGTCTCCGAAGTACGTGCCGTGCGTAGCGAGATCAATGTGCCGGCCAGCGCCAAGATTCCGGCGATCCTGCGCGGCGCGAGCGACGACAGTAAGGCGCGCTTGGCCACGCACCGCGATCAGATCCTCTGGCTGGCGCGGCTCGACGATGTGACCCTCGACGCCGAAATTCCCGAAGGGGCGGTTCAGCTCGTCCTCGACGAGGCGACTCTGGCCCTTCCGCTGGCCGATATCGTCGACCTCGATCAGGAGCGCGGCCGGCTGCAAAAGGAAATCGATAAGCTCGTGGCCGATATCGGCCAGATCGACAAGAAGCTGGCGAACAAAAACTTTACCAGCAAGGCGCCCGAGGAAGTTGTGGCCGAACAGCATGACCGCCGCGCCGCCGCCACCGATGCCAAGGAAAAGCTCGAAGCCGCGCTGACGCGTCTGAGCACCGCCTAGGCCTTCCGCTGGGCCCAGACCCGCCGCCCCGCGCGATCTAGTCAGCGGGGCAGGCGGCTTATATGCTCGCGGCAAACTTAAGAACAAAAAGAGTCTGATGGGCACCATCGGACCCCAACTTGTGAGGCCATCATGTCCCGTATTCCTGCGCTGAAACGCGAAGATTTGCCCGAGCTCGAGCCCTATTTCGAACGCTCGATGGAGCGCATGGGTTTCGTCACTAACGCCCAGTTCACCATGGCGCACCGGCCGCCAATCTTCAAAGCGTTTGTGGACATGGCGAGTGCGGTGTTTACCCAATACGGCAAGGTCACGCCCGGTCTCAAGGCGCTGGTCGGTCACGTTGCCAGCAAAGCCGTCGGTTGCCAGTACTGCGTGTCGCACACCGCCTCGAACGCGATGCAACCCGGCTACGACACCGACGCGGAAAAGGTCGCGGCGGTTTGGGAGTACGAGACCAGCCCGCTGTTCACCGAAGCCGAACGCGCCGCGCTGGACTTCGCGCAGTGCGCCGCGGCCGTGCCCAACTTGGTCGAGGATTCCCACATCGCGCGGTTGCGCGAGCATTACACCGATGCTGAGATCGTCGAGATCAATGCCGTCGTCGCCTTCTACGGCTTCCTGAATCGCTGGAACGACAGCATGGCAACGGACCTGGAGGCGATTCCGTTCGATGTCGGCGGCCGTCTGCTCGCCGGCAAGGGCTGGACCCCCGGCAAGCACCAGGTGGAAGCGGCAGAGTAGGGCGCAGCCCCATCTACCAGATGAACCTCTCTGCAAGGACGCTACTTTTTCTGATTGCCGTCGTTTCGGCGGCGGATTTCACTCACTCTGCATTAGCTCAAGGTAACGCGCCGGCGCTGCCCGGCAGCAGTGCCTTGCCGCCCGTCGTCGAGGGGTTGAGGGCGGCGGAACCGGCGATGAACGAAGAGGCTTATACGCAGTGTCTGGCTGCAGGTCTGTTCATCAGCAATCTGGCAAGAACGGCGACGATTAAAAGTACCGACCAATTGCTCGCCGATGCAATGGAGGCTTTCACTTGCGACTCTTCCAAACCGGTTCTAGCCGGTACTTACTATGTGCTCGGAACCATCGAGGTGTCTGGTGACTCACATCCATATGAAGCGCACATGGTCGAGACCGAGAATCCGTTTAGGGGTGGGACAAGCTGGACCTTCAGCTACCTCGAAATAAGCGGCTCAGAAGTATACCGCCGCAAAGGTTTCGAGCCGGTATTTCTGGACCGGTAAGCTGAAGATGGCGTCTTCGGGCGCGAGTCCGGCACCTAGTCAGGCCGTGGCGGCGCGAGTATGCTCGCGGCCAATTAAAGAACAGAGCGTAAACTTTAGGAGAGCATCATGGACGGCAACGGATCCGCCGGCGGCAAGTGGGATAAATCGAAACTGCCGAGCCGGCACGTTTCGGTGGGCAATACCAGCGCACCTCACCGGGCATTTTATTACGCCATGGGGATGACGGAAGACGAGATTCGCCAGCCGTTTGTGGGTGTCGTGACCACTTGGAACGAAGCCGCGCCGTGCAATATCGCGCTGTCGCGTCAGGCTCAGGCCGCCAAACGCGGGGTTATGGAGGCCGGCGCCACGCCGCGCGAGTTCACCACCATCACTGTCACCGACGGCATCGCCATGGGGCATGACGGCATGCGCTCCTCGTTGGTGAGCCGCGAGGTGATCGCCGATTCCACCGAGCTTACGGTGCGCGGCCATTCCTACGACGCCATCGTCGGCCTCGCCGGTTGCGATAAGTCGCTCCCGGGCCTGATGATGGCGATGGTGCGTCTCGACGTGCCGTCGGTGTTTATGTATGGCGGCTCGATCCTGCCCGGTAAGTTCAAGGGCAAAGACGTCACCATCATCGACGTGTTCGAAGGCGTCGGCGCCAACGCCGCCGGCACCATGTCTGATGAGGATCTGCACGAGTTGGAATGTGCGGCGTGTCCGTCGGCGGGTGCGTGCGGCGGCCAATTCACCGCCAACACCATGGCCTGCGTGTCGGAAGCCATCGGTTTGGCGCTGCCCGGCTCGGCCGGCGCGCCGGCGATCTATGAATCGCGCGACGACTACGCCGTGGCGAGCGGCAAGGCGGTCGTCGAGCTGATCCGTCAGCAAATCCGGCCGCGCGATATCGTCACCCGCAAGTCGCTGGAGAACGCCGCGGCCATCGTCGCCGCGACGGGCGGGTCCACCAATGCGGGCCTGCATCTGCCGGCCATCGCCAGCGAGGCGGGCATCGATTTCGACCTGATGGATGTGTGCGAGATCTTCCGCCGCACGCCTTATATCGCCGACTTGAAGCCCGGCGGGCGTTACGTCGCCAAGGACCTTTTTGAGGTTGGCGGCGTCGGTATCGTCATCCAGCAGCTGCTCGAAGGCGGCTATCTGCACGGCGACTGCATTACCGTGACCGGTAAAACCTTGGCCGAGAACTATGCAGACGTGGAGTTCCCGACAGATCAGGACGTGGTGCGGCCGATTACCAACCCGTTGAGCGAAACCGGCGGCGTCGTCGGCTTGCAAGGCAATCTCGCTCCCCAGGGCGCCATCGTGAAGATTGCCGGCCTGTCCAGCATCAAGTTCCGCGGGCCCGCGCGCGTGTTCGAGCAGGAAGAGGATTGCCTGCAGGCCGTGCTCGACCGCAAGTATGAGGAAGGTGACGTTCTGGTGATCCGCAACGAAGGCCCGAAAGGCGGGCCCGGCATGCGCGAGATGCTGTCGACCACCGGCGCGCTCTACGGCCAGGACATGGGCGAGAAGGTGGCGCTGATCACCGACGGGCGTTTCTCCGGCGGCACGCGCGGCTTCTGTATTGGCCATGTCGGCCCCGAAGCCGCCGCCGGCGGGCCTATTGGGCTGCTGAAGGACGGCGATATGATCGTCATCGACGCCGAGGCGGGCACGATCGATGTGGAGCTCTCCGATGAGGAGCTCGCGGCGCGCCGCAAGAACTGGAAGCCCCACGCCAACAACTACCAGGCGGGTACCTTGTGGAAATACGCTCAGACCGTGGGCGACGCGCGCTATGGCGCCGTGACCCACCCCGGCGCCAAAGCGGAGACCCACGTCTACGCGGAGTTGTAGTATAGTAGGCTGTATCGTCACCGACCCAGGAGGATTGCATGCTGCGTCGTCTCATCGATGGTGTGTTGCTGGCCATTCTGGTCTGGTTTTTGATTTCACGGCTCGACGCCGGCGAAGCGCTGCTCGGGCTCGCACTGGCCGCGATATTCGTCTTCACCGGCTGGCGTATTTACCGGCTGTGGCAGAAGTACAAGCACTTGCTGGCCGAGCTGGAACTGGCGCGGGAGCAACAGCTATCGGACGATCCGGTGGAGCAACAGCGTGCCGAGCGTGTCTTGCGCTCGCGCCGCATGATCCAAGCCGCTGAAATGAGCCTGATGAGTGGGTTTGTGCTCGGCGCGGCAGCCAGCCCTGCCCAGGAGATGTTCGGTGGAGATCCGGCTGGCAACGCCGATGGTTTCGGCAGCGACAGCGATGGCGGCGGTTACGCCGGTGGTGATTTCGGCGGCGGCGGCTTCGACGGCGGGATGTAGCCGCTATCTAGCGCTTAAGCATTAGGCCCCTCTCCCATGGGGAGAGGGGTTGGGGTGAGGGGGTAAGATATTCTTGTGTTTCCTTGGCGAAAGCGTAAACCCTCACCCGGCTCGCTATCGCTCGCCACCCTCTCCCTCAGGGAGAGGGATTAACGACAAGCCCAACTACTCAAGCTCACACCACACGGGCGTGTGGTCCGGGGGGTTCTGCTTGCCGCGCGGGCCCTTGTCGATGTCGCAGGTGAGCCAGTCAACCGCGCTTATCCTAACGAAAACCGGCCGATGGTGGCAGCGAATGCGATTAGGATGAACCAAGGACTTAACATCGCGACGCCGATGAGATTGATGACCCATACACCTCTAGGACGAGTGGGGTCATCTTTGCTAAAGCCGCATCTTAGGGTCGGGAAATACGTGAGAGCCATGACGGGCCAACTAGCAGCGGCGCTTAGATAGCTCGCTATAATTAGCGCACGATTGCCCTCTGTTGGCTGAAGAAACTCGGCAGCCAGGGCTGCGATAAACAATAAGTAACCGATCAAATGGATGCGGTAGGAAGTTCGATAGCCTAAATTTCCCCGCACGAGCTCTACGATTCGCGACACCGTTGACTGCTCTAGCCGTCCAACTCACACCACACAGGTGTGTGGTCCGAGGGTTTCTGCTTGCCGCGCGGGCCCTTGTCGATGTCGCAGGCGGTGAGCCGGTCGGCGGCTTGCGGCGACAGCAGCAAATGGTCGATGCGGATACCGTTATCCTTCTGCCAGGCGCCGCGCTGGTAATCCCAGAACGAATAGACATGGCTTTCGGTGTGCAGTGTGCGCCAGGCTTCGGTGTAGCCGAGATTGAGGATGGTGCGGAAGCGCGCCCGCGATTCCGGCCGTGCCAGCGCGTCGTTGGCCCAGGCCGCCGGGTCGTAGCAGTCCTCGTCAGCGGGGATGACGTTGTAGTCGCCGCCAAGTACGACAGGTTCTTCGCTCTCTAATAGACCGGCAGCGTGATCGGCCAGGCGGTCCATCCAGCCCAGCTTGTAGGTGAATTTATCGGTGTCGACCGGGTTGCCGTTGGGCAGATAGATCGAGGCGACGCGCACGCCCGAGGTGTCGCCGGCGTCGACCCAGGCTTCCACATAGCGCGCCTGGTCGTCCGACTTATCGCCAGGTAAACCGGTTGTCACGTCTTCCAGCGGAAACTTGGAGAGGATGGCAACGCCGTTATAGGTCTTCTGGCCGTGGACCGCGCAGTTGTAGCCGAGTTCTTCGATTTCCAGCGCCGGGAAATTCTCGTCGGTGACCTTGAGCTCTTGCAGCAGCACCACATCGGGCTGCGCTTCCTTGAACCAGTCGAGAGCGTGGGTCAGGTGCGCCTTGATCGAGTTAACGTTCCAAGTGGCGATCTTCACGAGAGAGACAAAGCCTTGTGCTTGGGCGAGAGGCGAATATTAGTGCCTCGTGCTTTGCTTGTCGAAGGATGCAAAAGCCCCTCTCCCATGGGGAGAGAGGTTGGGGCTGTTGAGCGAACCGTGGCGCAAAAGCGCCGCGAAAGTCGTTCAACAGAAAAAAATCTGCGGTCCGACTTGCGTCGTGCTTTTGCACGACGGTTCGACCCGCAGCCTCACCCGGCTCGCTATCACTCGCCACCCTCTCCCTCAGGGAGAGGGTTCAGATTGCCATTCCGTAGAGCAAAGCCTCGAAGGGCCTAAACCGAAAAGCTCGCGCCGCAGCCACACTGGGCGGTGGCGTTCGGGTTGGTGAGCTGGAACGAGGCGCCGCCGAGGCTCTCCACCCAATCGAGCCGGCTGCCGCCGATCAGGTCGAGCGAGGCGTCGTCGGAGACCACGGTAATGCCACCCGCCTCGATGAGCCGGTCGTCGTCGCCCACCTGGTCGTCGAAGGTGAAGCCGTAGGTAAAGCCCGAGCAGCCGCCGCCATTGACGTAGACCCGCAGCATCATGCCGGCCTCGCCGCCCGGGTCTTCATCGGCCAGCAGCTCGGTCACCCGGGCGACCGCGCTGTCGGTCAGCGTGATCGTCCGCGGGAGCGGCTCATCGGTCGTCGGGGTCTCGGTCACGGTTTCGGTCATCGCGCCAGTTTATTGCACTTAGCTCAGGAATCCAGGCCTACAGCTATGTAAGAATATGGGGGTGTTTGTCAATTTTCCGTTGCAATAGGGTGGCGCGGGCGTACTTTGCCGCCATGCCCGCGAGCCCCGCGCCGAGTCGCCCGATTCCCGCAGCCACCGCCGACTACGGCCCGGTGCTGGCGCCCTATGCCTGCGATCCACGCCACAGCCGGGGCCGTTTGCACAAAGAGCCCGAAAGCAGCTACCGCAGCGCCTTTCAGCGCGACCGCGACCGGGTGATTCATTGCGGGGCCTTTCGGCGGCTAAAACATAAAACCCAAGTCTTCGTTTACCATGAGGGCGATTATTACCGCACGCGGCTGACCCATTCGCTCGAGGTAGCGCAGATCGCCCGTTCCGTCAGCCGCGCGCTGGGCCTCAACGAAGACCTGGCGGAAGCGCTGGCCCTGGCGCATGATTTCGGCCACACGCCGTTCGGTCATGCCGGCGAAGACGCGCTCGATGCGGCGATGGCGCCCTATGGCGGCTTCGACCACAACGCCCAAACCCTGCGCCTGGTGACCAAGCTGGAGCGGCGTTACCCCACCTTCGACGGGCTCAATCTCTCCTGGGAAACCTTGGAAGGGCTGGTCAAGCACAACGGGCCGCTCACTGGCCCGCGCGCCGCGTCCGATCTGCCGTTACCCGTGGCGATTGCAGAATATGTCGCCGGCCACGACCTGGCGCTCGACAGCTACGCCTCGGCAGAGGCGCAGGTGGCCGCGCTGGCCGACGATATTGCCTACAACAGCCACGATGTCGACGACGGCCTGCGGGCTGGTCTGTTCGATATAGACGATCTCACCGACTTGCCGCTGGTGGGCGCGGCATTTGGCGAGATAAGCGAACGCTATGGCGCGATCGACCGGCAGCGCCATATCCACGCGGCGGTCAGCCAGATGATCGGCGCGATGGTGGAAGACTTGTTGGCCGAGACGCGGCAACGGCTGCACCAAAGCGGCGCCGGGTCGGCCGACGACATCCGCGCTCTCGACGGGCCGGTGGTCGCGTTCTCCGAAGAACTCGCCGCCGCCGACCGGGCGGTAAAGGCCTTCCTGCGCGAGAACATGTACCGCCACCACCGGGTCAACCGCATGACGTCGAAGGCGCGCCGGGTGGTCAGCGAGATGTTCGATCTGCTGCTGGCCGAGCCGGAACTGCTGCCGTCGGAGTGGCGTGGCGCAGCGGAAGACAAGAACGAGGCGGGACGGGCGCGGATGATCGCCGATTACATCGCCGGCATGACCGACCGCTACGCCCTGGAAGTGCATCGAAAACTCTTTGATCCGGACGCGCTTTAATGAATGTTTTCAAGGATTTTAGTGACGTTATTCAGGTAGAAATAAAGGCGCTGCAAGACGCCGGCAAATTGCCCGCCGACCTCGACTCGTCACGGGTGGCGGTCGATCCGCCGCGCGATCCCGCCCATGGCGATCTCGCCAGCAATGCGGCGATGATGCTGGCCAAGCCGGCGGGGATGAAACCGCGCGATTTGGCCGAACTGCTCGCCGAACGGATGGAAGCGCATCGCCAGATCGTTTCGGCTGAGATCGCCGGCCCCGGTTTCATCAATCTGCGCCTGCACGAAGACTATTGGCGTAGTCATCTGCGCGACGTGTTGACGGCGGGCGGGGCCTACGGCGATTCCGATATGGGCGGCGGCGAGCCGGTGAACGTAGAGTACGTTTCCGCTAATCCGACCGGACCGCTCCATGTGGGCCATGCGCGGGGCGCCGTGTTCGGCGACGTGCTGGCGGCGCTGCTCGACAAGGCGGGATATGCGGTCACCCGCGAGTATTACATCAACGATGCCGGCGCTCAGGTCGACGCGCTGGCCCGTTCGGCCCATTGGCGCTACTGCGAGGCGCTGGGCGACGACAAGGGCGAAATGCCCGACGGGCTCTATCCCGGCGACTATCTGGTCCCGGTCGGCAAGACGCTCGCCGAGCGCGATGGCGATAAATGGCGCGCCGTAGACGAGAGCGACTGGCTACCGGCGTTCCGCCAGTTCGCCGTCGACGCGATGATGGCGCAGATCCGTGAAGACCTGGCGGCGCTCGGCATCGAGCAGGCGGTGTTCTCTTCGGAGCGCGCCCTGGTCGAGGCCGGCATGGTCGACGCGGTGATCGAAACCCTGGAGAGCAAAGAGCTAATCTATGTCGGCGTGCTGGAACCGCCCAAGGGTAAGAAGCCCGACGACTGGGAGGAACGGCCGCAGACTTTGTTCCGGGCGAGCGACTTCGGCGACGACAGCGACCGGCCGCTTAAAAAATCCGACGGCTCGTGGACCTACTTCGCCAGCGACCTGGCCTACCATCTCGACAAGTACCGCCGCGGTTTCAAAACCCTGATCAACGTTTGGGGCGCCGATCATGGCGGCTACGTCAAGCGGGTCGCCGCCGGGGTCGAGGCGCTCACCGGCGGTGAAGCAGAACTCGATGTGAAGCTGTGCCAGCTGGTGCGTCTGCTCGAAGACGGCGAGCCCGCCAAGATGTCGAAACGCGCCGGCACCTTCGTCACGCTCGCCGAACTGGTCGACGCGGTGGGCCGCGATGTGGTGCGTTTCATCATGCTCACGCGCAAGAACGACGCGCAGCTCGATTTCGATCTGGTGAAGGTGCGGGAGCAAAGCCGCGACAACCCGGTGTTCTATGTGCAGTACGCCCACGCGCGCAGTCACTCGGTCGCCCGCATGGCCCAAGAGGCGTTTCCCGACGGCGATTTCACGGTGGAGGGGGTGAGCGGGGCCGACCTGTCTCGCTTGACCGACTCGGATGAACTTGCGTTGATCAAAACGATTGCTGCATGGCCCCGCACCGTAGAAGGGGCGGCGGAAGCCCATGAGCCGCATCGCCTGGCTTTTTATCTGTACGACCTAGCGGCGGCGTTTCACGCTCTTTGGAGCAAGGCACGCGAGGACACGTCATTGCGTTTTGTTGTTGCCGACGATGCCGAGTTAACCCGGGCGCGCATGGCGCTGGTCCTCGGTGTTCGCACGGTGGTGGCGTCGGGATTGCGGGTTATGGGAGTGCAGCCGGTGGATGAACTGCGGGCATGAGATAAATCCAATGGCGACTGCAAGACGAGACCCTGGCGAACGTGTCGATCCTGGAACAGCCTATGCCGAACCTTTACCCGGCGCACGAAGTTTACTGAAAATCCTTGTGGGCGCGTTCGCCCTGCTCGGTGTCGGTGCCGTGGCGTGGGTCGGCTGGGTGGCCTACGATGAAGGCGTTCGCGTCGGCGAGGTTAAATCCGCGCCGATCATCCAGGCCGATGCCGGCGAGATCAAACGCAAGCCCGAGAAACCGGGCGGCCTCAACGTGCCGCATCAGGACAAGCTGGTGTTTAACCGGCTGGCGCCGGGCGATGCCGATGAGCCGGTCGAGCGGCTGTTACCGCCGCCGGAAGCGCCGATTGCCATACCGGTCAGCGAAAGTCGCCCGGTTGAAGATAAGTCTGTCGAGACCGTACCGGCACCGGCCGAAACGGAAGTCGCGACGGCTTTAACGCCGAAACTCATCGAACCGCCGAAACAAGATCAGCCAAAGCCGGCGGTTGCAACGCCACCACCGCCGCCGCCCGCGCCCCCGGCAGCTCAGGAACCGGCAAAGGTGGAAGCCAAGGCGCCGCCGCCGGAGCCGAAGTCTGAGCTTGCGGCAAAAACACCGGCGCCACCGCCGGCCGCACCGGCGCCTGCAGAGAAGCCCTCCAAGATCGTGCCTACAGATGCCTGGGGCGTTCAGCTGGTTTCCTTGAGCAGCCGAAAGGACGCGGATGCGGTTTGGAGCCGCTTAAAAAAAGCCAACAACGATCTGCTGGGCGATCTGTCGTTGCGGGTGCAGACGGTTAAGCTCACCAAGGGAACCTTCTACCGTGTACAAGCGGTGCCGCTGGCCGACCGCGCCGCGGCGGCCTCGTTGTGTGGCACGTTGAAAACGAGAAAACAGGACTGCTTGGTTGTCGCCCCCGCGCGGTGATGTTCCCAGTGCGGTAATTTTCGGGTGTGCCGGCGGCGAGCTTACGCCGGAGGAGGCCGCGTTTTTCGGCGCGGCCGATCCCCTCGGTTTCATCCTCTTTGCACGAAACTGCGAAACGCCACAGCAAGTAACGCGTCTCGTTACGCAGCTGCGCGATGCTGTCGGGCGCGATGACGCTCCGGTGTTTATCGACCAGGAAGGGGGCTCGGTCCGCCGCTTGCGGCCGCCCCACTGGGACGACGTGCCCGCGGCGGCGCAAATCGGTGGCGCATACCAAAGCGAGCGAAAACGCGGGCGCGTGGCAGCAGAACTCGCCGGCCGCCTCATCGCGGCGCAGTTGGCGCCCCTCGGCATTACAGTAACTTGCGCGCCGGTGCTCGATATCGCGTTTCCCGAAACCACGGACGCGATCGGCGACCGCGCCTTCTCGTCGGACCCCGCCGCGGTTGCCACACTCGCCCGCGCGTTTTGCGAAGGGTTACGCGGCGGTGGTGTCTTGCCGGTGTTGAAGCACATGCCGGGGCACGGCCGCGCCACCGTCGACAGTCACCACGAAGTGCCAAGGGTTACGGCGACAGCGGATGAACTGCGGACCAGCGATTTCGTTCCGTTCCGGGAGTTGGCCAGTCTGCCGCTCGGCATGACCGCTCACGTGGTGTTCGACGCCCTTGATCGTGACAACGTGGCCACCATGTCCAAGACGGTGATTGACGATATCATTCGCGGCGAGATCGGTTTTGGTGGGTTCCTGTTGAGCGACGATATTGAAATGGGCGCGTTGTCGGGCGATATGGCGGCGCGCGGTCAAGCGGCGCTCGCAGCCGGGTGTGATGCCGTGCTGCACTGCTCGGGAGAGATGACAAGCATGCAGGCGCTCGGCGACGGCGTACCGCCACTATCGGCTTCTGCCTGGGAGCGGTGGCAAGTGGCAGCGTCTCGATTGTCGCCACCCGCCGACAACCCCGATCCGTCGGAATTGGCGCAACGTCTAACCGCATTGATCGACGGCACCAGCGCCTAGGAGCCCCTAACGTGAATTTCGATCCCATAACCGTTGTCGCTTGGGCGGTGCCAATTTTGTTGGCGGTCACCTTGCACGAAGCCGCTCATGGATGGGCGGCGTGGAAGCTCGGCGACGATACCGCCTACCGGCTCGGCCGCGTAACGTTCAATCCGCTTTCTCATGTCGATTTGATAGGAACCATCATCATTCCGGGCCTACTCGTGCTGGGCGGCACAGGCTTCATATTCGGCTGGGCGAAGCCGGTTCCGGTTAATTTTGGCCGACTCGGGTCGCCCCGGCGCGACATGATTCTGGTGGCTGCGGCGGGGCCGGGGATCAACCTGATTCTCGCGATTACATCAGCAGTGTTGCTGTCTCTACTGTCGGTGCCCGGCATGCATCCAGCTAGCGTGGCATTGCAAGTATCTGTATTTATCAATGTGTTATTGGCAATATTTAACATGTTACCGCTGCCACCGCTGGACGGTGGACGTGTGATGACCGGTCTGTTGCCGGCATCCTTGGCGCGGCCGTTTGCGCGGCTCGAACGCTACGGCTTGTTTATTCTCGTCGGTCTGATCTTTATTCTACCTTGGATCAGCGGAGCGCTTGGTTTTCGCGTTAATCCGTTCGAATGGCTCATCGGCGGCCCGGCGCAATACGTCATCGGTCTGATCTATGGTTTAGTGGGTGTGCTTTGATCGCAACGATCGATAATTTCGAACAATCGACCCCCGACTATGCGCAGGGGGAGGGTGCGGCTACCGGTGCCGAGCTTATCGTCCACCTCGACGGGTTCGAAGGCCCGATCGATTTGCTGCTGTCGCTAGCGCGCGATCAAAAGGTCGACATCACCAAGATTTCGATCCTCGGTTTGGCCGAACAGTATCTCTCCTTCATCGAGGAAGCCCGGCAGCTGCGCCTCGAAATTGCCGCCGACTACCTGGTGATGGCGGCCTGGCTGGCCTATCTCAAATCGCGGCTGCTGCTGCCGGCGACCGAAGACGACGAAGAGCCGTCGGGCGCCGAGCTGGCGGCCGCGCTGAAGTATCAATTACAACGCCTCGAATCCATGCGCACGGCGGCCGAAACCTTGTTCGCCCGTCCGTTGCTCGGCCGCGATGTTTTCGTCCGCGGCGCGCCGGAAGGCATTCGGGTCACCACACGGCCGGTCTATGAGGCAACGCTGTTCGAATTACTGCAGGCCTACGGCACCACCCAGCGCCGCCGCAAGCCCGCACCGTTACGCATCGAGCAGATGGAACTGTTTTCGATGGACGATGCGCTCGGCCGGTTGGCCGGCGTGGTGGGCAAGGTGCCCGACTGGTCATCGTTGCTGAGTTTTCTGCCCGATGGGCTGGAAGATGATTTGCTGCGGCGATCTGCCGTCGCGGCCACATTTGCCGCGAGCCTGGAGCTGGTGCGCAACGGAGACGCCGAGATCCGCCAGGATCAGCTC
The DNA here is from genome assembly GCA_965267185.1 of Alphaproteobacteria bacterium. Taxonomy (GTDB): domain Bacteria; phylum Pseudomonadota; class Alphaproteobacteria; order UBA6615; family UBA6615. The sequence goes on from OZ253937.1 coordinate 894,416, forward strand.
TTCGGTCCAATCTTCTTTCGTAGCCGAGGCGGCGATGGCGCGCGCCGTTCCGCTGCCGCTACCGCACCGGATAGTCGGCCCGATATCAGAGAGGTAAATCTTGACGATGACTCCCGAGAGCACTGACACCGGCGCGGCGGAGCATCTGCGGCTTCTCGAAGCCGTCCTGTTCGCTGCTGTTGAACCTCTCGACGAGGCGACCATCGCCGAGCGGTTACCCAATGACGCCGACATTGGCGCGTTGCTTGCCAATCTCACCGAGAGCTATGCCAACCGTGGGGTGAACGTGGTCAAGGTGGGCGGTAAGTGGACCTTGCGCACGGCGCCCGATCTGGCCGAGAAGCTGAAGATCGAGCGGGTCGCGGAGCGGCGGTTGTCGCGGGCAGGGCACGAGACGTTGGCGATCATTGCCTACCATCAGCCTCTGACCCGGGCGGAAATCGAGGCCATTCGCGGCGTTGCGGTCAATCGCGGCACGCTCGATGTGCTGTTGGAAATCGGCTGGATTAAGCCCGGCCGGCGGCGCAACACGCCAGGCCGGCCGACCACTTGGGTGACGACCGAAGCGTTTCTCTCCCATTTCGGGCTCGAAAGCTTGCAGGATCTTCCTGGCGTGAAGGAGCTGAAGTCGGCGGGGCTGCTCGATACGCGCCCGGCGGTCGATGTCTATGCGTCACGCGCGCCGCAGGAAGATTTACCCTTCGACTCGATCGAAGCGGCCGCCGAAGAGGCCGAAGACGGCGTGGAGCCGCTCCAGCCGGAAGACGACGCCGCTTAAAGAGGCTGGCCCCTGTCTTGAAGTTAGGGTGGTATGTTGCTGCCGGGCGGGCTTTGCCCTAGCTTTCGCCCGACGATAGCCCCGGCTGTTTTAGCTTATGGAGCCGGGGCGCTGACCCGGCGAGCGATTTTGAAGAACCAAAGCCTTAATCTGGAACATGTCAGCCACCGCTTCGGCGACATACTCGCCGTCGACGACGTGACCCTCTCGGTGGAGCCGGGTGAAATCGTTTGCCTGGTCGGCCCGTCGGGCTGCGGCAAATCGACCTTATTGCGCGTTGCCGCGGGTCTCGAGCCGCTGCAACAAGGGCGCGTGTCGATCGGGTCGGAAATCATGGCGGATGGAACGGTGGACGTGCCGCCGGAGCAGCGTAACGTGGGGTTGGTATTTCAGGATTATGCGCTGTTTCCCCATTTGTCGGTGCGCGACAATATTGCGTTCGGTCTCCGTGAGACATCCGCCGCCGACCGGCGCGAACGCACCGATAGGGCATTGGAACGCACCGGGCTCAGCCGCTGGGCCGATACCTTCCCCCATGAACTGAGTGGCGGACAGCAGCAACGGGTTGCCTTGGCGCGCGCCATTGCCCCGCGGCCTCGGGTGGTTTTGCTCGACGAGCCATTTTCCGGTCTCGATGCACAACTGCGGCACCGGGTACGCGACGGCGCGGCCACCATTTTGCGCGAGAGCGGCGTTGCAACCCTAATGGTTACCCACGATTCCGAAGAGGCGATGTACATCGCCGACCGCATCGCGGTGATGTATGAGGGCGGTTTTCGTCAAATCGGGACGCCGGACGATATCTATCTGCAGCCCGCCGACGGGTTCGTGGCCTCTTTCTTTGGTGAGGTAAACCGGTTTCGGGGTGTGGTGTCGAAGGCAGGTGTGGAAACCCCGGTCGGTACCGTGGGAACGAGCGAATTCGCCGACGGTACCGAAGTTGAAGTTCTGATGCGGCCCGAAGCGCTGGAATTCTCGGCCTCGAAGAATGGGGCGTCAGGCGCGGCGGCGATCGTCGAAAGCGCCCGATTTTTGGGCCGAACCAGCCTAATCGACGCGAAAGTTGGCGATGGCGAGCCGGTTCCGGTGCGTATTCGGGTCGCCGGGCGGCAGTTGCCGGCAAAAGGCACACAAGTATTTGTGCGGCAAAACGGAGACCAAGCCTTTATATTTGTGCCGAATGGCCCCAAATAGCCAAATCTACACGCTGTTTTAACTATAACGCGGTATAGGCATTGTGGGCGAACGTTGCGACGGAACCGCCTTTCTGCGATAGTCCGCGCAAATGGGGCCTGGCGGCCCTTAAAGGAAATTGGAGCACCTGAGCAATGGGTACATTTTCAATTTGGCATTGGCTCATCGTCTTGGTCGTTGTGCTTGTCCTCTTTGGCGGCAAAAACAAAATCCCAACTCTCATGGGCGACGTCGCTAAGGGCATTAAGTCCTTCAAGACGAACATGAAGGATCAGTCAGAAGATTCTGCCGAAGCCGAGAAGATAGAAGCTGATACCACGGCCGCCTCGACTGCCGTTCAAGACGAGAAAACGGCGGCCAAAAGTTAACAATATTCGCACCTATTGCCGGTATGACCGGCGGTGCACTAGCCAACTTTAATCGGGCCGAACAACCATGTTAGACATCGGCTGGCCGGAATTGATGCTGGTCATGGTGGTGGCTCTGGTCGTCATCGGACCCAAAGAACTCCCGGGCACGATCCGCACCGTTGTCGGCGTTGTGCGCAAAATGCGTGGCATGGCCAACGAATTTAAGAGCGGGCTCGCCGATATCGCCGACGAGGTTGGCGCCGAGGATATCAAGAAAAGTATTGTCGACGACATCACTTACGATCCGAAAGAAGCACTGGAAAGTATCGGCGAGATCGATGGTGGTGAGTTTTCGCTCGATGACGATGGTGCTCCCAAAGCGGGGAATTCAATCCTGGATCCGGCGACCCAATCAAAGGCATTTACCGATGATCCGGAAGCTGCGGCGCCAGATACCGGCAAGCCGGCCAACAGTGACGCTGTCAGCTCGACCGATAAGGACGAACCGACGCCCCGCCCCGCAACACCAGTCACCGGCAATACCTGATGGTCGATGAAGTCCACGACGGGACGTCGGAACAAGAAGACATCGATAAAAGCCGAATGCCGCTTGTCGAGCATCTGACGGAACTCCGGCGTCGGTTAATACATTCACTAATAGCGTTTGTCGTCCTGTTCCTCATTTGCTTTGCTTTTGCTGACACGCTTTTCAACTTCCTTGTCGAACCGCTCGCGCGGGTTTGGGAAGGCCAGGAAGGGCGCCGGTTGATCTACACCGCCCTGCACGAGAAGTTCTTTACCAACATCAAGGTCGCTTTTTTCGCGGCGGCATTTCTCGGTTTTCCCGTGGTTGCAACGCAGATCTGGCGGTTTGTCGCGCCGGGTCTATTCAAGCGCGAGAAGAAAGCGTTTTTGCCGTTTCTGATCGCAACACCGGTATTCTTCTTCCTCGGCGGCGTGTTCGTTTATTACGGGCTGTTGCCGGTGGCGTGGCAGTTCTTTTCCGGTTTCGAGCAATTGGCCCAGGGCGGCCAGCTGGCCATCACGCTGGAGCCGAAGGTTAACGAATACCTATCCTTGGTCATGCGCTTGATCTTCGCGTTCGGGCTGAGCTTCGAACTCCCGGTGGTCCTATTGATTCTGGTGAAAGTGGGAATCACCACGCCTGAGGGTCTGCGGAAAAAACGGCGATACGCGATTGTCGTCGCCTTCATTGCGGCAGCGATTCTCACACCCCCCGATCCCCTGAGCCAGCTTGCCATGGCGTTGCCTGTTATTCTGCTCTACGAGGCTTCAATACTCGTCGGTGTCTATATGATGCGTAGAAGCGAGCAGGACGAAGGCGCCGAGGCCTAAATCTACAACAACGTTTAGCGGCGGCTGCTGGACGCGATTCACCGCTGATCATATAACGGCGCTGAACCAACGGAACGCGGCAGATAATGTTCGATCTCAAATGGATTCGTGAAAATCCGGAGGCGCTGGATAACAGCCTCAAACGCCGCCATGCCGACGCGGTTTCGGCCTCGCTGTTGAAGCTGGATAGCGAGCGCCGCGGTGTGCAAACGCGCCTGCAAGAGCTGCAGAACCGCCGCAATGCGGCGTCGAAGGAGATCGGCGCCGCGATGGGCCAGGGGCGTACCGAAGAGGCCGAAGCGCTCAAGCAAGAGGTTGGCGAACTCAAAACGGCGGTGCAGGAGGCCGAGCAGGCGGAACGCGAACTCAGTGCCGAGATGCAGGCGCTGTTGGAAGGGTTGCCGAATGTCCTCGATGGCGACATCCCCGATGGCACGAGCGAGGACGACAATATTGAGCTGCGGCAGGTCGGGTCGCCGCCGGAGTTTTCCTTCGAGCCACGCGAGCATTTCGAGCTTGGCGAAGCGCTTGGGCTAATGGATTTCGAGGCGGCGGGCCGCTTGAGCGGATCCCGCTTTGTCGTGCTGAAAGGGGCCCTGGCCCGTATGGAGCGGGCGCTTGCCCAGTTCATGCTCGATATCCAAACCGCCGAGTTCGGCTATACCGAGGTGAGCCCGCCGTTGCTGGTGCGTGACGAGGCCTTATACGGCACCGGGCAACTTCCAAAGTTTGCCGATGACCTGTTCCGCACGACCGAAGATCATTGGCTTGTCCCGACCGCCGAGGTGCCGCTGACCAATCTGGTGGCCGACAGTATTCTCGATGAGGCCGAGTTACCGATCCGGGTGACGGCGCACACCTCGTGTTTTCGCGCCGAAGCCGGCGCCGCCGGCAAAGATACGCGCGGCATGTTGCGCCAACATCAGTTCTACAAAGTGGAACTCGTCTCCGTCGTCCATCCCGAGCAGTCCGAAGCCGAGCTGGAACGCATGACCGGCTGCGCCGAAGCGGTATTGCAGCGCCTCGGACTACCCTATCGCGTGGTCGTTCTGTGCAGTGGCGATACCGGATTTGCGGCGGCGCGCACCCACGACATTGAAGTTTGGCTGCCGGGGCAAAAAACCTACCGCGAGATATCAAGCTGTTCGAACACCCGCGATTTCCAGGCCCGGCGTATGAAAGCGCGGTTCCGACCGGCCGGTGAAAGCAAGGGAGCGGTCCACGTCCATACGCTGAATGGCTCGGGCGTGGCGATCGGCCGGGCGCTGATCGCGGTTCTCGAGAATTATCAGCGCGAAGACGGTTCGGTCGGCGTGCCCGAGGCGCTACGCCCCTACATGGGCGGGTTGGAGGTCATCACCGCCGATGCATAAGTTTCCCCGCCGCCTCGGTAACCTTCGTATCCTAATCTCCAACGACGACGGTATTCGCGCACCGGGCATCAAGGTGCTGCAGCGCATTGCCAAGCAGATTACCGACGATGTGTGGACCTGTGCGCCGATAAGCGAACAAAGCGGTGCCGGCCATTCTTTATCGCTGCGCAGTCCCATCTGGCGCCGGCGCATCGCGACGCGGCAGTACGCCGTCGAGGGAACGCCCACCGATAGCGTGTTGATGGGCATTCACCAGCTGTTGAAAGACCACAAACCCGATTTGGTCCTCTCCGGGGTCAACCGGGGCAGCAATATGGGCGAGTTCATTACGTATTCGGGCACGTGCGCGGCGGCCATGGAAGCGACGCTTCTGGGCGTTCCGGCGATCGCGTTGAGCCAACAGATCGAACCGAGTGAGCGAGAGGTTCACTGGTCGACCGCCGAAACCCATGCGCCGGCGTTGATCCGCAAGCTGTTGCGCGCCGGATGGCCGAAACGGACCTTCATCAACGTCAATTTTCCCAAGGTCCGGCCGAAGGAAGTTACCGGCGTGGAAGTTACCCGGATGGGGCAGCGCACCATGGGAGATTCGCTCGTCGAACAGCGCCATCCCATGGGGGGCCGCTATTATTGGATCGGCGCATTGCCGCCCCAGGCGCGTGGCCGCAAGGGCACCGACCTCGCCGCGACGGAGGAGGGGAAAATATCGGTGACACCGGTCGATCTGGACTTCACCAACCGGCGCGCGATGAAGCCGTTGGAGCGCGCGTTAGGATCGGGTAACCGATGACGACGCCGGCCAATAAGGCCCGCCTCATCCTATCGCTCCGCAGCGCGGGCGTGACCGACACTGCCGTTCTATCAGCAATCGAGCGGGTCCCGCGGGAGCTGTTCGTGCCCGAAACCTTCCGCGATCAGGCGTATGAGAATACCGCGTTGCCGATTGGGTATGGTCAAACCCTCAGTCAGCCCCTGGTCGTGGCGGCGATGGTCGAGGCATTAGAGCTCGGCAACCGGATGAAACTACTCGAAGTGGGCACCGGTTCCGGCTATCACGCTGCCATTTTGGCCCAGCTGTGCCGGCGGGTGTACACGATTGAGCGCCACCGGCCCTTATTGGCTGAGGCTGAGCGCCGCTTTGCCGAGCTCGGCCTGCACAATATCACCACCAAAGCCGGCGATGGCATGCTCGGCTGGCCCGAACAGGCGCCGTTCGACCGTATCAGCGTAACAGCCGCCGCCGGCACCCCGCCAGACGCCCTACTTGACCAACTAGCGGTAGGTGGGATTATGGTAATGCCCGTCGGCGGCCGAGATCGCGCCCAAATGTTGCGACAATTTCGCCGTACGGAAGACAGTTATGAGACCCATGATTTAATGGAAGTGCGGTTTGTGCCGCTGCTTCCAGGGCTCGTTGTTAACGATGACGCATGAGACAGGGACGTAACCATACCGGTTTAGTCGGCCGGCAGCGCTTCGGCGCTTTGCCGTGGCTGGTACTGTGCGCCTTAATGTTGACGGCCTGCGCCAACTTTGGCGGACCGGCGCCGATCAACGACCGCAGCTACAGCGACCGGGAGGGCAGGGCAGCGGGGCCCGGCGAATATGTCGTGCGCCGCGGCGAAACCGTCTATGGCATTGCCCAGCGCCACAATATTTCGACGCGAGCGCTCATCGACCGGAACAATCTGCGCCCGCCGTACCGGCTTACCGTCGGAACCCGCTTGCAGCTACCGACCACGCAAACCTATACCGTCAGCCGCGGCGACACCCTGTACGGTGTCTCACGGCGATATGGCGTCGATATGGCGTCGTTGGCGCGCGCCAATCGGCTTCGCCAGCCTTACACCATCCATGTAGGGCAACGGTTGGTACTGCCGGTAGAGGCGCGTCTCGTGGCGCCGCCGCGGACCCAGGTCGCACGGGTCCAGACGCGCTCCGAACCGCAATCGCAAGTCGCTGTCGTGCCGCGAAGCGCGGTATCGAACACTTCCAGCGGTCCCCAACCACGGTCGAAACCGGCATTCGCACCCGCCGTACCGATTCCGAAACGAGACGCCGGCGGCTTTATCTGGCCGGTCGATGGCCGCGTCGTGTCCTCCTTCGGTGCCAAAAAGTCGGGCCTGCACAATGACGGGCTCAATATTGCGGCCCCGATGGGGGCGCCGGTTCGCGCCGCCGACAATGGCGTCGTGGCCTATGCCGGCGACCAAATTCGCGGGTTCGGTAATATGTTACTGATCAAACATGCTGATGGGCTGATCACCGCCTACGCCCATACCGATAAGTTGCTTGTTTCGCGCGGCGATGTAGTGTCGCGCGGGCAGGTGGTCGCGCGGGTTGGCAAGTCGGGTGGTATCGAGACGCCGCAGCTTCACTTCGAGGTGCGGCAGAAGAGCAGGGCGGTCGATCCCCGTAAATTCCTGCCGAGTTAGATATCGCCAGGCTGTCGAACTCTGTTCAGTCCAGGCGTTTGCCCTGGCGGCCGGCGAGATCTTGCACATATTGCCATGCCACCCGGCCGGAACGGGCCCCGCGCGTCACTGACCATTCCTTGGCCTCGGCGTGTAGGGTCTCGCGGTCGATATCGAGTTTGAAATGGGCGACATAAGCGTCGATCATCGCGAAATAGGTGTCTTGGTCCGTGTGATGAAAGCCCAGCCATAGGCCGAACCGGTCGGACAGCGAGACCTTTTCCTCGACCGCTTCGGAAGGATTGATGGCAGTCGAGCGCTCATTTTCGATCATGTCGCGGGGCAGCAGGTGACGCCGGTTCGACGTGGCGTAGAACACGACATTTTGCGGGCGTCCCTCGATACCGCCCTCCAGCACCGCCTTGAGGGATTTGTAGCTGGTGTCGGCGTCGTCGAAACTGAGGTCGTCGCAAAACAACACCACCTGGCGGCCTCCGTCCCGCAACAGTGTCAACAGCGCGGGCAACGAGTGGATATCCTCGCGGTGAATCTCGACGAGGGTCAAGGAACCCGCTTCTTCCTCGTTGATCAGGGCGTGGATCGACTTGACCAGACTGGATTTGCCAGTGCCGCGCGCGCCCCATAGGAGCGCGTTATTGGCCGGCAGACCGGCGGCAAAGCGCTTGGTGTTCTCCAACAAGATATCGGCCTGGCGGTCGATTCCCTGCAGCAGATCGAGGGGCAGGCGGTTGACCTTGGCAATCGGCTCCAGCCAGCCGCTGGCGCCGTTCGGCGCGGCATGCCAGACGAACGCGTCGGATGCCGTTAAATCCGTGGCCTTTTGGTCGCCAGGCGCCAGCCGCTCCAGCGCGGCAGCAATGCGGCCTAAAATCGGACCGAAATCCTGTTCGCTCATTACCCGATCACTTTTTGATGTTGTTCGCCGGTAGGAATTCGGGGCGAACCTAGTCGCTTGGCTTGGCCGCGGTCAACGGTCTGGCGCTCTCTTTGCCCCTTGGCCTCGCATATGCCAGATTGAAGCATTGACAAGAAGCTGCGATCTCGCCACCTGAAGAGACTGCGGCCCCATTGCAATTCGATTGTACGTCGCTATCATCCGCCGTCCTAACGGCGCCTACACGGGAGACCCAAAATGTTGATTTCGCCGGCATATGCTCAAGGATTAGGCGGCGGTGGCGGCGCGTTTGAGGCCTTTCTTCCGATCGTCCTTATATTCGTCGTTTTCTATTTTCTGCTCATCCGGCCGCAGCAGCGGAAGATGAAGCAGCACCGCGAAATGCTCGGGATGGTAAAGCGGGGCGACCGGGTGCTCACCGGCGGCGGCATTATCGGCACCGTAACCCGGGTTAAGGACAATGACGAGCTGGTGCTCGAAATCGCCGATGGGGTGAAGGTGAGTGTGCTCCGCGGTACCCTTTCCGACGTGTTGAGCCGCACCGAACCGGCGGCTTCCTCCAACGATAACAAGTCCGCCGGCGGGCCCACCGTGGTCGGTCCCGGTCAAGGCCAATCCGGCGGCTTGCTTGGCGGACTGTTTGGCAACAGGAAATAGGCCGGAACCGAGCGGCGTCCGCGCATGATTAATTTTCCCCGTTGGGCGATCGTTCTCACGCTCGTTGTTTGCGTGTGGGGCATTGTCTTCGCCGCCCCAACATTTTTTGATGAACCACCGGCGGTGCTGCCCGATCAGACGGTGAATCTTGGCCTCGATCTCCAGGGCGGGGCTCACTTGCTACTCAACGTCGAGGTCGACGCGGTAATTCGGGAATCGCTCGAATCCATCGAATCCCAGGCGCGCCGGGAGCTGCGCCGTCAACGGCCTCGGGTGCGGTATACCGGCGGGGTCAGAACCATCGGCGATGCCGTAATCATCGGTGGGATCAACCCGGCCGACCTGGACGAAGCCCGCGAACGCCTGCGCGACATCGACCAAGATGCGCAGATGACCGTCTCGGGCAACAATATCCGCATCGAGTTCACCGAAGAAGCTCTTGCCGAGCGGCGTCAACGGGCTATCGAGCAGTCGATCGAGATCGTCCGGCGGCGGGTCGACGAAACCGGCGTGGCGGAGCCGACCATCCAGCAGCAGGGCAGTGAGCGCATCCTGGTGCAACTGCCGGGCATCGACGACCCGGAGCGGCTTAAGGCCATTTTGGGTCAAACCGCTAAGCTCACCTTTCATCTGGTCAACGAAGAGGCTTCGGTCACCGACGCTGTGGAGACCGGCCGTCTCCCTCCCAATTCGATGCTGCTCTACGAAGAGGATCAAGGGCAGCGAATTCCCTACGTTCTGTTACGCGACATTGCGGTCGGTGGTGAGCGGCTAGTGGATGCGCAACCCAGCTTTCAAGATGGCCAGCCGGTCGTGTCGTTCCGCTTCGATGCGGCAGGCGGGCAGATATTCGGCCGAGTGACATCGGAAAACGTCAACCGGCGCTTTGCGATTGTGCTCGACAACGAAGTGGTCAGCGCGCCGCGTATCCAGAGCGCTATCTTGGGTGGCAGCGGTATTATCACCGGACGTTTTACCGTGCAGGAAACCGTCGACCTCGCGCTGGTGCTGCGCGCCGGGGCGTTGCCGGCGCCGCTGACCATTCTCGAAGAACGTACGGTCGGCCCTGGCCTGGGCGCCGACTCTATCGAAGCCGGCGCGAAAGCGAGCATCGTCGGATTTATCGCCGTCGTGCTCTTCATGATCGTCAGCTACGGCCTCTTTGGCATCATGGCGAGCGTCGCGCTGATATTTAACCTGACGCTGATTGTCTCACTTCTCGCCGTTTTGGGCGCGACCCTCACGCTGCCCGGCATTGCCGGTGTCGTGTTGACCATTGGCATGGCGGTCGACGCCAATGTGCTGATTCTAGAGCGTATCAAGGAGGAGACCCGCAACGGCCGGTCGCCGATTGCGGCGATCGACGCGGGCTACCGCAGGGCGCTCACGACGATTATCGATTCAAACTTGACGACGCTGATCGCCGCGTTGCTGCTGTTCAATTTCGGTACCGGGCCCATCAAGGGGTTCGCAGTCACACTGTCGATGGGGATTTTGAGTTCGATGTTCACCGCCCTCATGCTGACACGGCTGTTGATGGTCATTTGGCTGCGCCGCCGGCGGCCCTCCGCGTTGCCGATTTAGGGACCGGTGATGCTGCGACCGCTTACCGTAGTACCCGCCAACACGGCCTTCGATTTTGTCGGCAAGCGCAAAATCGCGCTCGTTTTCTCGGTTTTTCTCGTCATCGCATCGATTGGCGCCTTTCTGGTGCAGGGGTTGAACTTCGGCATCGATTTCCGCGGCGGCATCCTGATGGAAGTCCAAACCGAAGGACCGGCCGACATCCCTGCTTTGCGGCGAACTCTAGGCGGGCTGGGCCTGGGCGAAGTACAAATCCAGGAATTCGGCGCACCCAACGACGTGTTGATCCGGGTTCAGGAACAAGAAGGCGACGAAGAAGCTCAGCTCAAGGCGATCACTCTGATCAAGGACACGTTGGGAGACGAGGTCACCGAGTACCGGCGCACCGAATTCGTCGGCCCGACCGTGGGTAACGAACTCATTCGCGCGGCCAGCCTCGCCGTGGCGCTCGCGCTAGGCGCCATCCTGATCTACATCTGGTTCCGCTTCGAATGGCAGTTCGGCGTCGGCGCGGTGATCGCGCTGACACACGACGTCATATCGACCATCGGGCTATTCGCGGTCACCCAGCTGGAGTTCAACTTGGCGACTGTGGCGGCGATTCTGACCATCGCCGGTTATTCGATCAACGATACGGTTGTTATCTATGACCGGGTGCGCGAGGAATTGCGGCGCTACAAGAAGCTGCCGATTCCCGATCTGCTCAATCTGGCCGCCAACCGCACCCTGTCGCGCACGTTCCTGACTAGTGTCACGACGCTCATCGCGCTATTAGCGCTGTCGATTCTCGGCGGACCGATCATTCGCGACTTCTCGTTGGCAATGATCTGGGGTGTGGTGATCGGAACCTATTCTTCTGTGTTTGTCGCCGTGCCCGCACTGCTCCTCCTCAAACTGCGCCGCGACGCGTTCACGAGTGACGATGACGAGGAAAAACCTGAAGACGAAACGGCGGACGAGGCGGGCGCCTAACGCGAACCCATGGCCATCGGCGGCGACCTTACACGTAATCCAGACCTAGGTGACCGGCCCCCATCGATCGATGGTTACGGTGCTGGCAGCTTCCGCCTGGACGGCGTCGTTCACAAAGGCTCGTTGATCGTCCTGCCGTCGCGTGTTGTCGAGTGGGCAGTTACCGCATTCGAACAGATCGATGAAACCTCGTTGCCGCCGGCGCTATTCGGCGAGGCGCAAGTCGAGCTGTTGTTGCTCGGCTGCGGCGTCCGGATGCAGCTCGTGCCTCGTACAATGCGGGAAGCGCTGCGTAGCGCCGGAACAGTGATCGAGCCGATGGATACCGGCGCCGCAGTGCGCACCTACAATGTTTTGCTCGGTGAGAACCGCCGTGTCGCTGCGGCGTTGATCGCAATCGACTGACATCGAACGAGTACTCCCGACACATCCCCCCCTCCCTAACCCTCCCCCTCGTTGGGGGGAGGGGATACTACTGAGGTTCGGCTCGGTTCCTCCCTCCCCCCTTGAGGGGGAGGGATGGGGTGGGGGGTGAAGTCCAAGGTTCTCCGTTGAGTTTCAACAAAAAAAGCGGGGCCCCGCAGGGCCCCGCCAATTCAATGCCGATGATACGCCGATCAGAACGGAGGGTTCTGGAAGGCGATCATGCCGTAAAGCATGGGGATCGACAGCAACGTGTTGGTGCGCGAGAACAGCATGGCTTTCCGCGCCGATTTCGGTTTGGCCTCGTCCGGCGCGTCGATAATGCCAAGCGCGACTTTTTGATTGGGCCAAATGACGAACCAGACGTTGAACGCCATTATCAAGCCGAACCACATGGCGATGCCGAGCATCGCAGTTGTCGGGCCCCCGCCGTTGAAGCCGATCGCTAACGCGCTTCCCAAGTACCCCTCCATCCACGCGAGGACCAAGCCCCAAAGCACGGTGGAGGCGGCACCCCAGCGGAACCAGAACAGCACGGCAGGCGCAATGTGTTTGCCGATCGCCGGCTTCAGTTCATCGGGAATCTTGGGCATTGTCGGCACCTGCACGAAGTTGAGGTACCACAGTAGGCCGATCCACATGACGCCACTGAGGACGTGGAACCAGCGGATGAGATGTTCAGCGAATTCCATTTCTATCTCCCCTCCTGACGCCTAAGCACCGATGCCAAGGGCGACCAAGACCATGATGACGGTCAAGATCACACCCAAGACGACCGTCATTGAAAGTGATTCCAGTGGGTTCTTCATAAATGGGCCCCCTCCCGTTGCGAAAATCGAATCAAAGTATAGCAAATATAGGTCGGCCGTCCTAAGTGTCCATTTTTACCGCTGGATTGGCGCCGCGCGCCGGTCGTAATCCGCACGAGTTGATCGATGGGTAGTGGCAAGCCGGAACTCTCTTATTGCGCGCGCGAAGTTCGCGACAACGATCACGACCGCTATTTGACGGCGCTGTTCGTGCCCGCCGCGCACCGCGAGGCCGTATTTGCGCTCTATGCGTTCAACACGGAGGTGGCGCGCACCCGCGAAGCGGTTAGCGAGCCGATTCTCGGCCAGATACGCCTGCAATGGTGGCGCGAGGCCGTGGACGGCATTTACGACGGTAACGTTCGCGAACATCCGGTTGTGGAGGGATTGAAAGACGCCGTTGACCGGTACGGTCTCGACAAAGCCGGCTTTATGAATTTGCTCGAGGCACGCGCCGACGACCTCGACGATGCGCCACCGGCCGACCTGGCGGCACTCGAGAACTACGCCGCAGCGACGTCGGGCACACTAACCTCTCAAGTGATGGCGGTGCTCGCGTTCACCGACGGCCCGCCACAGCGCGCGGCCCATCTGGTGGGAACGGCCTGGGCGCTCATCGGGCTCATGCGCGCGGTCGGGTTTCATGCGCAAGCTCAGCGGCTGTATCTCCCTGACGATTTGCTGCGCAATCATAATGTCGACCGGCGCGTTTTGTTCGACCTCAACCCGTCACCGGCGCTGAACGACGTGGTGCGGGAGGTAACGCTCCGAGCGGCGGAGTTGCTCGCCGAAGCCCGCAGCCTGAAAGCGCAGATACCACGGGCGGCCCGGTGCGGGCTGTTGCTCGGAATTCTGGCAGACCGCTATCTGGCCGATATCGCCCGCGCCGGGTACGACCCGCTCGCGCTGCTGCCGGCCGCACCGGCACGGCCATTGCGTTTGTCTTGGGCGTCGGTGTGGGGTGCGTACTAAGCCAGACCTTCGCGCGCCGTTTCGAGGGGTTTGCCGGCGAACTCGTTATAGGCCGGATCGGCCGGGCCTTTGAGTTCGACCGTGTTGCCTTCCGGATCTTTAATATAGATTGCCGGGCCTTCGCCCTCAGCGCCACCGCGAATGCGAGTCTCACCCAATTCGACGCCGCGGGTGCCTAAGTATTCACGGATGGCTTCATCGTCGTAAGGCTCTACACGAATGGCAAAATGATCCATGTTGTGGCCATCCTGACCTGGCGCGTCGCCACCGGCGCTGCCCATCTTGCCAGTGACCGGCAACATATCGATCAATGCTGATCCGGCACGCACCTGAAATAGCCCGTTGTCGGTATCGTGGTCGACGAAGGTGCAACCGAGCACATCGCAATAGAACGCGCGCATTTTGTCCAAATCGCGAATGCGCAGGACAACATGATCGAGCCCCAGCATGTCAAACGGTGCTTTGTCGGTCATCGTATTGTCTCTCCTGTTACTCCGCAGCTTGCGATGTAGCGCCGCGCCAGGCATCGAGATCGGCCAACGCCCGTAGGGCCATCACCTTTTTGCGTTCGCGCTTGCGTTCCTTGCGCTTTACGTCCGTCAGCATACCTTCTTCGAGCGGCGGCAACAGACCGAAATTTATGTTCATCGGCTGGAACGTGTCCGCGGCAGCGCCGCCGGTAATGTGGTTTAGCAACGCCCCGTGCGCCGTCGTCTCGGGTGGCCGGGCCGCGGCGCCGCCCAACCGCTCCGCCGCCGCAAAACGCCCGGCGAGCAATCCGGTCGCCGCGCTTTCCACATAACCTTCCACGCCGGTTACCTGACCGGCGAACCGCAACCGCGGCATTGCGTTGAGCCGCAATGTCGGGTCGAGCAAGTGCGGACTATTCAAGAACGTGTTGCGGTGAATGCCGCCGAGGCGGGCGAACTCGGCCTTACCGAGGCCGGGGATTGAGCGGAAGATGTTCTGTTGAGCGCCGTACTTCAACTTGGTTTGAAAGCCCACCATGTTGTAAAGCGTCCCCAGGGCGTTGTCCTGGCGCAGCTGAACAATCGCATGGGCGCGGCTGCCGGTGCGCGGATCGGTGAGGCCCACCGGCTTCATCGGACCGAAACGCAGGGTCTCGCGGCCCCGCGCTGCCATCACTTCGATCGGCAGACATCCTTCGAAATAGGGCGTCGATTTTTCCCATTCGTGGAATTCGGTCTTCTCGCCGCTCAGCAAGGCATCGATAAAGGCGTTGTACTGGTCTTCGTCGAGCGGGCAGTTGATGTAGTCCTTACCGGTGCCGGCGGGCCCGGCCTTGTCGTAGCGCGACTGGTGCCAAGCGATGTCGAAGTCGACGGAATCGGTGTGCACAATGGGCGCAATGGCGTCGAAGAAGGCGAGGTTGTCTTCACCCGTAAGCTCGACGACAGCCTCGGTCAGCGCCGGCGAGGTGAGGGGGCCCGTGGCGACGATCACCTGGTCCCATCCTGCTGGCGGCAGACCGGCGATCTCTTCCCGCGCCAAGGTAACTAACGGATGCTTCGAGAGCGTTTCGGTGACTTGTTGCGCAAAACCGTCGCGGTCGACTGCCAATGCGCCACCCGCGGGCACGGTGTTGGCGTCGGCCGCAGCGAGAATGAGCGAGCCGAGGCGGCGCATTTCCTCGTGCAACAGGCCTACCGCATTGTAATGGACGTCGTCGGAGCGGAAGGAGTTGGAGCAAACGAGTTCGGCCAGGCGGTCGGTCTGATGGGCCTCGGTGGGCCGCACCGGGCGCATTTCGTGCAAGACCACGGGCACGCTGGCTTGCGCAAGCTGCCAGGCCGCTTCCGACCCGGCGAGGCCGCCGCCGATAACGTGAACCGGTTGGATGTCCGTGTTCGCCATAGCTTTCACATAGACGCCGCCTTCCGTCTTGGCAACGGCAGACCCCCGGGAAGTGAATTGACCCTGTGAAAAGCCCGTGCGACCCTAAATTGAAGATTCGCAGCTTCGAGGAGGCCATCATGCACAAATGGGTCGTTGCAGCGGCGTTGTCCGCGCCTTTGGCGTTCGTTTGGGGGATAACCCCGGCTTCGGCGGATCCGCAAATGCTCGGGGTGGTGCAGACGGCCTCTGCGGTGCCGCTCCATTGCAAAAATGGCGAATGCGGCGCCGAACTCACCTCGATTTGTCTGCAGGAAGAGCGCGCGACACCCACAACCGGTTATCGCTACTTCGCCCATAACGCCGAAACCATCGGTTTGACCGGTATTCGCCGCGACGGCAGCCGGGTGGCACTGCTCGTCGAGAATGCGCTCAACTTCTCCGCGGCGCGCGGTTATTCGGCCGTGCGCGTGAGCGTATCGGAGGAAATGTTGCGGCAGCACGATCTCGCTTCGGTGGAGATCTCGGTCGGCGAAGGACTAACCTTGGTGCCGCAGAAAAAGACCACCGACGACGATAAGTCTCTGACTGAAGGCG
The DNA here is from genome assembly GCA_965267185.1 of Alphaproteobacteria bacterium. Taxonomy (GTDB): domain Bacteria; phylum Pseudomonadota; class Alphaproteobacteria; order UBA6615; family UBA6615. The sequence continues at coordinate 910,665 of OZ253937.1, forward strand.
ATATCGAACTGGGCGCCGGTCCGTTACGGCAAACCGCGACCGCCATCGTCGATCTCGACAACGACAAGGCGCATGCCAGCCAGTTGCTCGCCCGTATGATCGATGGTCTGCCGCGCGCCGGCCGCGCCAGTCTGGAGGAGCGTACGGGGCTGTGGGCATCGTCGGGCGTGCCCCACACGGCAAACCTCTCGAAACGCGGTACGCACCGGGCACGGATGACTTACAATTCGTGCTACCGGAAGACCCGTATCGGCGATCTGACGTTGCGCCAGTGCCTGAGCGAGGCCCATGACAGTTTCATCCAGGAACTGAACCAAGATTATTGGGACGCAGTGAAGGTCGGCACCTAGCGTACTCCCAACCCCGGCAGGGCTTTTGACACGATGAAGTTCGGTTTGTTCCTTTTGCCCTGCTACCGCGAGGGCGTGGCGCCCACCATCGGGCAGTTTTACGAAGAGCTTACCGAGATGGTGCGGTTGGCCGACCGGAGCGGCTGGGACCGCGCGTGGTTGTCGGAGCATCACTTCCACTATTACGGTGGTGCATCGCCCAACCCGGCAGTGCTGCTGACAGCCTGGGCGCGCGAAACCCGCCAGATCCGTCTCGGCCCCGGCATATCGCTATTGCCGCTGCACAATCCGCTGCACGTCGCCGAAGATTATGCGCTGCTCGACCAGCTTTCCGGCGGACGCCTCGATTTCGGCGTTGGCCGGGGCTATCTGCCCCATGAGTTCGACGGCCATAGGATCGAGGGCGACGATGCGTCGGGCCTGCGCGAAGAAGCCTTCGAAATCATTACCCGTGCCTGGGCGGGGGAGACATTCAGTTATGACGGCGCGCATTTTCAGTTCCCCAAACTGAACGTGCATCCGTTGCCATTGCAGAACCCGGTGCCTATCTGGATCGCCTGTTCGCGCACCCGCGACAGCTTTGACTGGACCGGCCGCAACGGCTTCCACATCATGATGAACCAGTATCCGATCTCGCCGAAAGAGACGCAGGAACGCTTCCAATGGTACCTCGACGCCTGGGACACTGCCGGCCATAGCCCGGCCAATCGCCAGGCGATGATGTCGGTGTTCATGCACATCGCCGATACCGAGGAGCAGGCGATCGCCGAGGCCAGGCGCGCCGTGCAGGAACACGCAAATCTATTCCGGCTGCTCTTCCAGGGTGACCAGTGGAACGAGGACTATGCGGGCGACGAGAGCGTGTTCGAGTTCCTCGCGCCGGACGGCGACATCGTCAAAATGTTCCGCGAGCGCACGCTGATCGGCACCGCCGACCAGGTTATCGAGCGCATCGAACGTTACCGGGAGATCGGCTTTACCGAACTCTCGTTCCTCATCCGCACCGGCGAGCTGTCGCACGCCCAGGCGATGGCGACGATGGAGCGGTTCAACGCCGACGTGATGCCGGCATTCCGCGGCCGCGCGGCGGCTTAACGATCGGTTACAGTCCGGGGACGAGCAGCAGCTTGTCGTTGGCGGCCTCGAAACGGATCGGCAGAATTTCCTGATATTCCGGCGAATTGTACCAAGCCCGCGCGGACTCGACGTCGGGGAACTCCAGCACCACGACCCGTTGCGGGTTCCAGTCGCCCTCGATGACCTCGGGGTCGGGCGCCGAAACGATCGCTTTACCGCCATAGGCGGCGAGGGTATCGCGCACCTTACTGCCGTACTCCTGCATCCGTTCCGGATTGTGGACGTTGGAATCCACGATGATGTAAGCCGCCATTCGATCTCTCCTGTGGGCTGGTTGTTGCGGGCAATCTAACCGTAAGCCGGGGCGCGAACCAGCGCCGTAGCGACTGTCTGTCAAAAGCTACCGGTGACGTTACACTGGCGGCCGAAGCGGCGGCGGGGAGTGAAAAAGAATGTCCACTGGATACTCGGGCGACAAGCGGTTTCCGGGCGGATTGCGCACGGGCGAACAGTATATCGACGGTATCAAGAACGATGGCCGCCGCGTGTACATCGACGGCGAAGAGGTCGGTGACGTGACCACGCATCCGGCGTTCTGTGAGGCGGTCCGTTCGATCGCCGAGCTATTTGATATCGCCAGTGATCCGGCCAGCCGCGACCTCATGACTTTCCAATCGCCGGCGATCGAAGAGCCCGTCAACCGGATTTGGCAACTACCCCGGTCGGAGGCCGACTTGCACGCGCGGCGCGGCGCGATCGCGCGCTGGTCGGAAGCGACGTTCGGCTTGATGGGCCGCAGCCCCGATCATGTCGCCGGTTTTTTCACCGGTTGGGCGATGGCGCCCGAGGTGTTCGCGCGCAACGGCGCGAACGAGCACGCCGACAATCTCATGCGTTTCTTCGAGTTCCTGCGCGACCGAGATGTTTTCGTGACCTACACCATCGTGCCACCGCAGATCGACCGCTCCAAACCGATGCATCAACAAGAACCCGCCGATCTCTACGCCGGCGTTGTCGATGAGCGCGACGACGGTATCGTCATTCGCGGCGCGCAAATGCTGGGTACCGGCACCGCGCTGTCCGACTATCTTTGCCTGAGCCAGGTGACGCCGGTCCGGCCCGGCGACGAGAACCACGCCATCAACGTTGCCGTCGCTTGCAATGCACCGGGCATGAAAATCTACTCGCGGCGGTCCTACGCGGCAGGGGCGAGCAGCACCTTCGACTATCCGCTGGCGTCCCGGTTCGATGAAACCGACTCCCTCGTGGTGTTCGACGACGTGCTGGTGCCGTGGGAACAGGTGTTCGTCTACAAAGATATCGAAATTTGCCGCGACCAATGGTGGGATACCGGCTCCCATGCCATGGGCAACCATCAGGCGCAGATACGCCTGTGCTCCAAGCTGCAGTTCTTGATGGGACTGGCCAAGCGGATCGCCGAGATGAACGGCGTCGCCGGTGTTCCGGCGGTGCAGACACTGCTCGGCGATATGGCGAGCTACGCGGCAATGCTCGAAGGTCTGGTCGAAGCGCAGATAGCGACCTGTACGGCCAATGCTAACGGCTTCGTAGAGCCCGGGCGCCAGGCCCTTTACGCCGCTATCGTTCTGCAGGCCGAGGTCTATCCCAAGATGCTCAATTTAATGCGCGAGCTGTGCGGTGGCGGCGTCATTCAACTGCCGTCGAGCGCCCGAGACTTCGAAAACCCAGACATTCGGACCGACATCGAGCGTTATGTCCAGTCGCCGGGTTATAGCGGCGAAGAGCGGGTCAAGCTGATGAAGCTTGCCTGGGACCTCATCGGGTCGGAGTTCGCCGGCCGTCACGAGCAATACGAGAAGTTCTATGCCGGGCCGCCCTTTGTGGTGAAGACGCGCATGTATCAAGCCTATGACTTCGACAAAAGCCAGGCATTGGTCGACGCGGCATTGGCGGGCTATGACCTGGCTGGACGCCGCGACTGAGTGAAAACCCTATTAGGGCTTGCGGGTGCGTTTCCAAAACGGTTTGCGCGCCGCGAACACTTCCCATTCCGCCAAGAGGCTCGGGCCGCCACGTTTGGCCCGCGCCGTACACCAGCCAACCACCAAGCCCACCGACCGGATGATGGCGTCGTGTGAGGGATGGGCGAAGGCCTGGTAGACCACCGTTTCGAGCTGCCGCTCGGTAATGGCGAGGTCGTTGAGATCGCCCAACGTATCCTGGAGTTGCGACAGATCGCCGATCATGGCGCGCGATTTTTTGCGGTCGTAAAGCGACGCGAAAAACTCCGAGGCGTAGCGCAATTTCTTGATCGAGATGCGCAGCTTGTGGCGCTTCTCCGGCGTTGCCGCCGCCAAGTTGCGGCCCTGTTTGAGAAGTTTACGGTGCCGCTGCTGGAGCAAGGTATCGGCGAACGCCTTTAGCGGGGCACCAAGAATCTCCTGCCGGGTGGCGCTATTCGTCTCGCGCCAGGCCGCTTCATCGAGCCAGCGACTGAAATTCAGCACGAACGTGGTGTAACGGGGCGAACGGATTGCCTCACGCGCGCTTTCGTAATTGCGCGCCCGCGCGCGTTCGCACTGCTCGCGGAGCGCCGCCAAAGATGCGTCGCCGGGCCGCCGTTCTTCGAGCGGCACCAGCACTTCTTCGAGAAACACATCCCAGTTTCGTGCCGCGCCCAGCGCGCTGGCTGCCCAACGCGCCTCTTGCCTTAGCCAGCCGGCCTGCATCACCGGCAAGACACCGCCGAACAGGGTGAACGCGGAGCGTAACCGGCGCAGCGCCACCCGCATTTGATGCACGCCTTCCGGGTGGTTGCTATGGAGGACCGCGGGCTCGTTCGCCATCCAGTGGCTGAAACAGCTCTCGAATACGGCGGATATGCCCTCATCTACCGTCGTTTTGCGGGAGAAGCGAAGCTTCTTCGCTTTACGCCAGCGCGGCGGCTCACCAGTGAACAACGCGTAGGCCCGTTCCGCCTTACTGCGCAGCTCCACTTGCAACGGCGTTTCGTCGTGTAGGTCGAGCGCCAGCGCGTAGAGCGCCTGCTTGTTGCCCTTCAACAGCTCAAGTTCGATTTCGGCGGCCGGTTCGGAGCGGTCTCCAGCTTCCAGGGTGCCCCGGTCGAGCGCGATTTCGACGATGGCGACGTCGCCGTCATAGGGGTACCCGATAACCCTGGTTTCCCGCCGGATCGAGGTGCGGCAGGTTTCTACCAACTCGTCGGCAACGAGATGACCCAGCACTGCGTGCGCCTGGCTATCCATCACCCAATCGGGGCGCGGCGCTAGATCGGGGACGACAGTATCCCATTCGAGGCGGTCGAGCGTGCCGGCGGCAGCGCCGCGCGTCTTGATGGTCTGGATGAAGCGGTCGCCCTCTTTGCGTACCCGCAGGCTGACGCCGCGCTTCTGCAATTGCAGGTCCGCCGTGTCGTAATAGGCGGCATCGAGATGCTGCGCGCCGACAAGGCCGGGAATGCCGCCGGCCAGCAGAGGCGATTCAAGCAGTTGATCCACCGCTTCGGGCGTGGTGCGCAGCTTGAGTTCGATCTCGCGGTTAATCGCCGTGCTTGGCTCCGGGCCTTTGTAAGTACCTTTGAGGTCCACTTCGGATACCTTTCGAGGGTCGGCCTCGCCAATAGTCGGCGAGCCGAAAACGCCAGCGTTTCCCCAGAGGCCTAATCTGGCAATTCCATGCCGATAAATAAACCGCCCGGCGCGTTTTGCCGCGGCAAAATTAGGAAATAATTTCCGGTATGGTTAACCCAGTACGCCCGAGTCCCACCTACCAGCGGCCCTTGCGGCGGTTCCAGGCGTAGAGACGGTCGGCAAACCAGTCATAAAACCCGCGCGCGATGGCGCGCAGAACCGGTTGCGAGATCAGCCAGCCGAGCCAGCGCCGCCGTGGTGTCATCCGCCACAGAACGGCAGCCGCGTCGGCGCCGCGGTGCAGAATGCCGTTCTCGTCACGCACGTAAAAATGGCGGCGCACATCGTCCAGAGTGAGATCATCTTCGGCCAAGGCGTCGGGCGCTTCGGTCATGTCGGTGAACGCGGCTTCGTCGGCCACGCCAGCTTTTTCTAGGTGGCCGCGCTGCTCATCCATACCCGCGCGGCAGACCGGACACGCGCTGTTGTAGAAAACTTCGACCAGGCGGCTTCTCGTTCACGCCCGTTTCTGAGGCTTCTTGGCGAGCGCCGGCAGGTAGGGGGCGAGGAATTCGCCGGTGAAGCTGCCGGCGACTTGGGCAACGTCTTCCGGCGTGCCCGACGCGACGATACGGCCGCCCTTATCGCCGCCCTCGGGACCGAGATCGACGATCCAATCGGCGGTCTTAATCACTTCGAGGTTGTGCTCGATGACGATCACGGTGTTGCCTTGCTCGACCAGTGCGTGCAGCACGTCGAGCAGCTTGCGCACATCGTCGTAGTGCAGGCCGGTGGTCGGCTCGTCGAGGATGTAGAGCGTTTTGCCGGTGGCGCGGCGCGCCAACTCCTTGGCCAGCTTTACCCGCTGGGCTTCGCCGCCGGACAGTGTCGTCGCCGGTTGGCCGATATGGACGTAATCGAGGCCGACCCGCGCCAGCGTGTCGAGCTTGGAGCGGATCGCCGGGACCGCCTTGAAGAACTCGCGGCCTTCCTCGACCGTCATGTCGAGCACGTCGGCGATGGATTTGTCGCGATAGACCACTTCCAGGGTCTCGCGGTTGTAGCGTTTACCCTTGCAGGTGTCGCATTCCACGTAGACGTCGGGCAGGAAATGCATCTCTATCTTGATGACGCCGTCGCCCTGGCAGGCTTCGCAGCGTCCGCCCTTGACGTTGAACGAGAAGCGGCCGGGCTTGTAGCCGCGCGCCTTCGATTCCGGCAATCCGGTGAACCAATCGCGGATCGGCGAGAACGCGCCGGTATAGGTCGCCGGATTGGAGCGCGGCGTGCGGCCAATGGGCGATTGGTCGATGTCGATCACCTTGTCCAGATGTTCGAGGCCCTCCAGCGCGGTGAACGGGCCCGGCGCGGCGCGCGATTTCATCAGCTGACGCGCGGCGGCCTGATAGAGCGTATCGATGATCAGCGACGACTTGCCGCTGCCCGACACGCCGGTGATGCAGGTGAAGGTGCCCAGCGGGATTTCCGCGCTGACCTTCTGCAGATTGTTCGCCGTCGCGCCGATCAATTTCAGAACCTGGCCGTCCTTGCCGGGGCGGCGCACCTCGGGCACGGGGATTTGTTTGATGCCCGTGAGATATTGCGCGGTGAGGCTGCGTTGGACTTGGCTCATCACCTTCTTGGGCGTGCCGTGGGCGACCACTTCGCCGCCATGAACCCCGGCGCCGGGGCCCATATCGATCAGGAAATCGGCGCTGCGGATGGCTTCCTCGTCATGCTCGACGACGATCACCGTGTTGCCCAGATCGCGCAGGCGCTTGAGGGTCTCCAGCAGCCGCGCATTGTCGCGCTGGTGCAGCCCAATCGATGGTTCGTCGAGCACATAGAGCACGCCGGTGAGGCCCGAGCCGATCTGCGAGGCCAGACGAATGCGCTGGCTCTCGCCGCCCGACAGCGTGCCGGCGGAGCGGTTCAGGGTGAGATATTCGAGCCCCACATCGTTCAGGAAGCCGAGCCGCTCGTTGATCTCGCGCAGGATGCGCTCGCCGATTTCGCGCTGCTTCTCGGTGAGTTTATCCGGCAGCGCGGTGAACCAATCAGCGGCGGCGGCGATCGACATTTCGGTGACCTGGCTCACATGCAGCCCGTCGAGCTTGACCGCCAGCGCTTCGGGCTTGAGCCGCGCGCCGTCGCACACCTCGCACACCGAGGTGATCTGAAACTTGGCGATCTCCTCGCGCGCCCAGGTGCTGTCGGTCTCGCGGTAGCGCCGCTCCAGATTGTTGATCACGCCCTCGAACGGCTTGGTGGTCTCGTAGGTGCGCAGGCCGTCGTCGTACTTCATTTTGACCGGCGTCTCGCCCGAGCCGTAGAGGATCGCCTGGCGCGCTTTCTTGGGCAGTTCGCGCCACGGATCGCCGACCGACACTTTGTAGTGCTTCGCCAGGGCGTCGAGCGTTTGGGCGTAGTAGGGGCTCGACGAGTTGGCCCAGGGCGCGACCGCACCGTCGCGCAGGCTCAAAGTCTCGTCGGGGACCACCAGGCTGGGATCGACGACCACCTTGGTGCCGAGGCCGTCGCAAGCCGGGCAGGCGCCGTGGGGGTTGTTGAACGAGAACAGCCGCGGCTCGATCTCTTCGATGGTGAAGCCCGACACCGGGCAGGCGAACTTGGCGGAAAAAATGGTCTGCGCGCCGCTATCGGCGTCTTCGGCGAAGGCCAGTCCGTCGGCGAGTTCCAGCGCGGTTTCGAGGGAATCGGCGAGGCGGCCTTGCAAGTCGGGCCGCACCACCACCCGGTCGACCACCACTTCGATATCGTGCCAGTAGTTTTTGTCGAGGGTTGGCGCGTCGTCGATCTCGTACATCTCGCCATCGATCTTGACGCGCTGGAACCCGCGCTTCTGCAGGATCGCCAGCTCGCGGCGGAATTCGCCCTTGCGCCGCCGCGCGATCGGCGCCAGCAGATAGAGCCGCGTGCCTTCCTCCATCGCCATGACGATGTCGACCATCTGGCTTACCGACTGGGCTTCGATGGGCAGGCCGGTTTCGGGCGAGTAGGGGATACCGGTGCGCGCGAACAGCAGGCGCAGATAGTCGTAGATCTCGGTCACCGTGCCCACGGTCGAGCGCGGGTTGCGGCTGGTCGTTTTCTGCTCGATGGAAATCGCCGGCGACAGGCCCTCGATCGCATCCACGTCGGGTTTTTGCATCAGTTCGAGAAACTGGCGCGCGTAGGCTGACAGGCTTTCGACGTAGCGCCGTTGGCCCTCGGCATAGATGGTATCGAAGGCCAGCGACGACTTGCCCGACCCTGACAGGCCGGTGATCACCACCAAACTGTCGCGCGGCAGCGCGATATCGACGTTCTGGAGATTATGCTCGCGGGCGCCGCGGACGATGATTTTCTTCAACATTGCTCTATGACGGTAGGCGTGACGGTAGCTTGATCTCGGGCAACTCAGCGACGCGCCGCTGCCAGGTTGAGTGCACCCTTATCATGGTGTCGGATACTACGAAATGGGAGTCTCTATAGACTACTTGTAATGAGAACAAAACAAGAATATTGTGCGTGGATAACGGGGACAAGTCGCCGTCATGCTTGCTTGTGAGGCTGCGGGGCCGTGTGCGAGGGTGGCAGCCATCTTGCGGGCGGCGGAATTGCCCCCCTCAACAATAATCGGGCCCAATAGTTAGGAGAGACACCGATGTCAGGCAGCGTCAACAAGGTCATTTTAGTCGGAAATCTGGGCCGCGATCCGGAGATTCGCTCGCTTAATTCCGGCGACCGGGTGTGCAATTTGTCCTTGGCGACGTCCGAACGCTGGAAAGACCGCAACACCGGCGAGCAGCAGGAACGCACCGAATGGCATCGGGTGGTGATCTTCGATCAACGGCTGGTCGAGGTCTGCGAGAAATACGTCAAAAAAGGCTCGAAACTGTTCATCGAAGGGCAATTGCAGACGCGCAAATGGACCGACCAGCAGGGCGTCGAGAAATACACCACTGAAGTGGTGCTGCAACGCTTCCGCGGCGAGTTGACCATGCTCGATAGCCGCAACAGCGGCGGCGGATACGAGGCCGGTCAAGGTGGCGATCCGGGGTATGGACAAGCCACAATGGCGGCGGCCGGCGTGAGCGGCGGGGGCAGCTCAGGCGGCGATTTAGACGACGAAATTCCGTTCTAGTCACGTCTTAGAAATATTTTTTATCTCATTGATAACCAAAGTAAAATTTTAGAGAAATTTCACTATTTGATAGAATAGGGGGCAAAACAGCCTATATATCGTGGTGATACTATCACCAACCACAAGGGGGCTATAGGCATGGAAGCATTCATTCCGACCGGATCCACAATCGTCGTCATCGCGATCGTCATACTCGCGATTGTCATTATTCGCGGTGGCATCAAACAGGTGCCGCAGGCACAAGAATGGACTGTCGAGCGTTTCGGCAAATACACCAAAACGATCCGGCCCGGACTGAATCTGATTGTCCCCTTCATCGACCGAATCGGCTTCAAGCTGTCGTTGCGCGAAACCGTGCTCGACATCCCGCCGCAAGACGTCATCTCCTACGATAACGCCACGATCACGGCGGATGGCGTGGCCTTCTACCAGATCGTCGATCCGGCGCGTGCCGCCTACGAAGTGCGTGACCTGGAGCGGGCGCTGTCGAATCTGTCGCTGACCAATCTGCGGACCGTGATCGGTTCGATGACGCTGGACGACGTGTTGTCGAAACGCGACGACATCAACGAACGCCTGCTGCGCGTCATCGACGAAGCGAGTAATCCGTGGGGCATCAAGGTCAACCGCGTCGAGATTAAAGACCTCTCGCCGCCGGCCGACCTGGTCGACGCCATGGGCCAACAGATGAAAGCCGAGCGTGAGAAGCGCGCCGAGATCTTGACGGCCGAGGGTGAAAAGCAATCGGCGATTCTACGCGCCGAAGGCCTCAAACAATCGGCGATCCTGGAGGCGGAGGGCCGCCGCGAAGCCGCCTTCCGCGACGCCGAGGCGCGTGAGCGAGAGGCCCACGCGGAAGCCGAGGCAACCCGGTCCGTGTCCGAAGCGATTGCCTCGGGCGACATCCAGTCGGTCAACTATTTCGTCGCCCAGCGTTATATCGAGGCGATCGGCAATTTAGCGTCGGCCCCCAACCAGCGGGTGATCCTGTTCCCCGTCGAGGCGTCGAATGTCATCGGCAGCCTGGGCGGCATCGCCGAGCTCGCCCGCGAGGCGTTCAACATGGGCACCGGCGGCGCAGGCGCCAACGGCAGCGGCCGTTCCGTCGACGGCGGCGGCAGCGTGCCCACGACGTCGCGCTCCTAAATCCCTGTTTCGCTTCACTCGTGACGACACAACGTTGAGGTTCAGCGATGGATGAGATCATTGCGTGGCTGTGGATGCTCGATTTCTGGCATTGGTGGGCGATTGGCATCGTTCTGATCGCGCTCGAAGCCCTGGTCGCCTCCACGTTCCTGCTATGGCCCGGCATTTCGGCGCTGGTCATGGGCTTCATCGTTCTCGTGGCGCCGGATATGGACTGGCGGGTTCAAGTCCTTTTGTTCGCGGTCATCGCGGTTATTACCTCGGTCGCCTGGCAGATTTGGCTGAGCAAGAACCCCACCAAGTCCGACCGGCCGAACTTGAACGTGCGTGGCGCCAGCTTCATCGGCCGCCGGGTCACCCTGTCCGAGCCGTTGGAGAACGGCCGCGGCCGGATCGAGATCGGTGATGGCTGGTGGACCGTCTCGAGCGCGGACGGTGACAGCCTCGCCGCCGGCATCGATGTCGAGGTGGTCGATAGCGACGGCAGTATCCTGACCGTAAAGCCGGTGGCCACAACGGCGAGTTAGGACATCGCCTTTTCTGTTATGCGCAAGGGCAGGACAGCGGCAATACTGGTACTTGCTAGTTTCACCGTCGTGATTCTTCTCGCTGGCGCTGATATCCACACGTATGTGTCAGCCCAAATATCCGAAATATCTTCAAGCAAAGAAACAGCGTCTGAAGCAAATAACTCGAGCGTTTTCGCTTCGGGCGACTTCGAGATATTCGAACCCAGCGAGCTAACGGCAATTTATGAGAGATTTAGCTTCGCTACCTCTATTGAAAACAAAGAGAAAATAGTGCGGCAGATGGAGCGGCAATATAATCAGTCTAAAACTATTTCTCCCAATGCGGCTTTTACCATCGGCGTGATGTATACCGATCTCGCATCTGCCTCAGTTATTGGGTCTAGTTCTTACATTTGGAGCGGACTCCGTTGGCTCGATGAAGCGGCAAGCGTCGGGCACTTTCAGTCAGCGTTTTTGCTAGCAATGTTTTATTTCGATGGAAACCTTGTCGAAAAAGACGAACAACGAGCATTCGAGTATTTATGTGGAGTACATGATCGAGATATGAAGCAGACGGCTCGTGAAGCATTTGGAATAGAACTGGTCTGTTAATTTTAGCCATAGAGATCCTCGAGCAGGTGCATTTTGAGGGGGTGCGCTGCACTGTCTCAGAGTGCTAGCGAACCACAGCTGAGAGGGTTTAAACCAGCCAAATTCAAGCCGATTTGTAAGCCCGCTTTCCTTGTTTGGAACGCCCATTTCCGCTATTATATTGCGATGCAAAAAGCCGACTCGGCGCGTCTGTTGGGGTCCTGAAAACAGGCGCTAAATCGTTGATATTGAACATTGACTGATCAATCTGAATCGCCGCCGCCCGAGGGCCGCGACGTCGCTCCGGTAACCATCGAAGAGGAGATGCGCTCGTCGTATCTCGCCTACGCGATGAGCGTTATCGTGAGCCGTGCGCTGCCCGACGTGCGCGACGGCCTCAAGCCGGTCCACCGGCGCATTCTCTACGCCATGAAGGAGGGCGGTTACGAGTACAACCGGCCCTACCGCAAGTCGGCACGCATCGTCGGCGAGGTGATGGGTAAGTATCACCCCCACGGCGACTCCGCGATCTACGACGCCATGGTGCGCATGGCCCAATACTTCTCTATGCGCCTGGAGTTGATCGACGGCCAGGGCAATTTCGGCTCGATGGACGGCGACCCGCCGGCGGCCATGCGCTACACCGAAGCGCGTATGTCGAAAGCGGCCCATTCGCTGCTCGAAGACATCGACCGCGACACCGTCGACTTCCAACCGAACTACGACGAGAGCGCGCAAGAACCGACCGTTCTGCCGGCGCAATATCCCAATCTCCTGGTCAACGGCGCCGGCGGCATCGCTGTCGGCATGGCGACCAACATCCCGCCGCACAATCTCGGCGAGGTAATCGACGCCTGCTGCGCCTATATCGACGACCCGAACATCTCGATCGACGAGATTTTGCAGATCATGCCCGGCCCGGATTTTCCGACCGGCGGGCTGATCGTCGGCGCGAGCGGCATCCGGTCCGCCTTCCACACCGGTCGCGGGTCGGTGCTGATGCGCGCGCGTACTCATTTCGAGGATATTTCCAACAATCGCACCGCGATCATCATCACCGAGATCCCCTACCAGGTGAACAAGTCGCGGATGATCGAGCGCATTGCCGAAATCGCCAACGACAAAACGGTCGAGGGTATCAGCGACCTGCGCGACGAGTCCGACCGGCACGGTTTGCGGGTGGTCGTCGAGCTGAAGCGCGACGCCGAGCCGGAAGTCGTGCTCAACCAGCTGTTCCGCTACACGCCGCTGCAGACCACCTTCGGCGTCAACATGCTGGCGCTCAATGGCGGCCAGCCGGAACTGCTCGACGTTAAGCGCATCATCGCCGCGTTCGTGGCGTTCCGCGAGGAAGTGATCACGCGGCGTACGATCTTCGAGCTCGGCAAGGCGCGCGACCGGGCGCACACCTTGGTGGGTCTGGCCGTCGCAGTGGCCAATCTCGATCCGGTGATCGCGCTGATCCGCGCCGCCAAGGACGCGGCAACGGCACGCGCTGAGTTGACCGCGAAAGCATGGCCAGCGAAAGACGTCGCGCCCTTGATCGCCCTAATCGACGAGCCGGGACGCGGCGTCGACGAGGATGGCAACTACACGCTGTCGGAAGAACAAGCGCGGGCCATTCTCGAGCTGCGATTGCATCGTCTGACCGGCCTCGAACGCGACAAAATCGGCGAGGACCTGACCGCCCTGGTCGAGCAGATCAAGGAATTCCTTGCTATTCTCGAAAGCCGCGAGAAGCTTTACGGCCTGTTGCGCACCGAGCTCTTGGAGATGCGGGAAGAGTTCGCCGACCCGCGGCGCACCGAGATCGTCGAGGCCGAGTTCGAGCACGATATCGAAGACCTTATCCAGCGCGAGGATATGGTCGTCACGGTCACCCATGGCGGCTACATCAAGCGGGTGCCGCTGTCGACCTACCGGGCGCAACGCCGCGGCGGCAAGGGTCGTGCCGGCATGTCGACCCGCGACGAAGATTTTGTCAGCCAAGTGTTCGTGCTCAACACCCATACGCCGGTGTTGTTCTTCTCGTCGCGCGGCATGGTCTACAAGCTGAAGGTCTATAAACTGCCTTTGGGCTCGCCGACCGGCCGCGGCAAAGCGCTGGTGAACTTGCTGCCGCTCGACGAAGGCGAGACGATCACCACGCTGATGCCGTTGCCCGAAGACGAGGCTAGTTGGGAGGATCTGTTCGTCGTCTTCGCGACCGCCAGCGGCAATGTGCGGCGCAACCGTCTGTCCGATTTCGTCCAGGTGAAAGCCAACGGCAAGATCGCCATGAAGCTCGACAGCGACGACCGTTTGATTGGTGTCACCACGTGCGATGAAACCGACGATGTGTTGCTGGCGACGGCGGCGGCCAAGTGCATTCGCTTCAAACTGACCGACGTGAGAGTCTTCCGGGGCCGCAATTCGACCGGCGTTCGCGGCATCAAGCTCGCTAAAGGCGACGAAGTTATTTCCATGTCGATCCTGCACCATGCCGAATCCGGCACGGCCGAGCGCAACGCCTACCTCAAGCGCAGCCGGGCCGAACGGGCGGACAATGGCGAGTTGGAAGAAGCCGATACGGCGCCGGAGGAAAACGGCGAGGAGGGCGCGGTGATGCTGTCGGACGAGCGCTATAACGAAATGGCCGCGCAGGAACAGTTCGTTCTTACCGTCACGGCGAAAGGCTTCGGCAAACGCACCTCGGCGTACGAGTACCGGGTCGCCGGCCGGGGCGGCCAGGGCATCGCCAATATCGATCTCGCCCGGCAGGCGGGTAATTCGGTTATTTCGTCGTTCCCGGTGGAGGGAAATACCGAACTCGTGATGATGACCGACGGCGGCCAGTTGATCCGCACTGGCGTCTCCGAGGTACGGATCGCCGGGCGGAGCACCCGTGGGGTGACGCTCTTCCGGGTCGCCGATGACGAACATGTCGTCACGGTGACACCGATCCAGGACGATGCGAATGGCGATAGCGAGGATCTGAGCGCGGAAAACGACAGCCCGCCGATCGCCGACTCCGATGTTGAACCCGCCGCAGAGGAAAACGATGACGAAGAATGAGCGGGTTGGCGTCTATCCGGGTACGTTCGACCCGGTCACCAACGGCCATATCGATATTATCCGCCGGGCGGCGCGCACCGTTGACCACCTCATCGTCGGCGTTGCGGTCAATGCCGGTAAGGGCCCCTTGTTCTCGCTCGATGAGCGAACCGAGATGGTGAAAGACGAAATCGCCAATATGGGTGATGGGCTGACCAACCGGACGGAAGTGAAACCCTTCGATTCGCTATTGGTTCACTTCGCGGCCGATCAAAAAGCCAATTGCATCATCCGTGGCCTGCGCGCCGTTTCCGATTTCGAGTACGAATTTCAGATGGTCGGCATGAACACAAGGCTGAACCCGGATATCGAGACGATCTTTTTGATGGCGTCGGAGAATCAGCAGTTCATTGCGTCCCGCCTGGTCAAGGAAATCGCGGCGTTGGGCGGCGATATTACGAGCTTCGTCTCGCCGCGCGTGGCCGCCCGGATCAAGGAACGGTTTGGCAGGCTCGACCCCGAGGCGTAGAGCGTCTAAAGAACGTCGGGACAAACAAGGTTGCATTCGACGAAGAGATTCATGCGAATTCTCATCGCCATTGTAGTAGCACTGATCGTCGGTGCAGGGGTTTGGGTCTGGTTCGGCAGCAGTGGTTCTGACCAAGAAGTAGCGACCACTCAGCAACCGGTGATTACACAGCCTAATAAGGGGAATGACTTGGAAAACACGCTATATCTGGATGTAGAGGGAGGCCGTGTCGTCATAGAAATGCGGCCGGACCTGGCGCCGAACCATGTCGCGCGCATCAAGGAGTTGGTCCGCGAGGGCTTCTACGACGGCATCGTCTTCCATCGGGTTATCGATGGCTTCATGGCGCAGACCGGCGACCCCACGGGCACCGGCTCGGGCGGTTCCGGTAAAAATCTCGATGCCGAGTTTTCGTCTGAAAAGCACGTCCGTGGCGTGGTCTCCATGGCCCGGGCGCAAAACCCCAACAGCGCAGATAGTCAGTTCTTTATCGTCTACGACGATGCGCCTTGGCTCGACGGTCAGTACACCGCGTGGGGCCGCGTGACCGAGGGCATGGAACATGTCGACGCCCTCAAAAAAGGCGAAGGCGAGGGGGGTATGGTGACCGACCCCGATTCGATCGTGCGTATTCGCGTCGCCGCCGATGTCGAGGAAGAATAGGGCGGCCTGATCAACGTCCCGGCACCGGCATCGATCAACTGTTTGTTGACGACGCACCGGCGCCTTCCTAAGTTCCCCACCAACCGTCTTACATGGATGGGCCCGTAGCTCAGCTGGTAGAGCAACTGACTTTTAATCAGTAGGTCCCAGGTTCGAAACCTGGCGGGCTCACCATCTTTCTTAAGGGGTTAGCGATTTTCCGCTGACCCCTTAATTCATGTTTGGTAGAGGACGGTCGATCAGCTTTTTCAACACTGAAAGCATGAGTGAGCAGAAACGCTCGACTCAATTTAGGTGACAATCCCACTTTTGTAGGGAATGCATCAGATTACACATTGTATCGAGCTTGTAGTTATTATACACTTAAAAATAGAAAATAATAAAAGAAACACGCTATAGATGTAGAATTAAGCCACTATTTTGAACAAAAAATGGGGAGGGACCATTATGAGCAGGTACGCAAGTTGGCGCGTCGGATTGCTTATGGCGAGCCTTTTTCTAACTGGTTGCGAGTTTGTACGCGCATTTACATTCAACGAAGACGATTCCAGTGGGCATGTAGAACGCCAAACCTCGAAGCTCCTACTTGTTGATGAGCAAAGTAGGGACGATCGAGCAGGAACTGTTCCTGCTCTTGATCCCGAGCTACGCAATGTACTTGCCAACTGCGCTGCAGGCGAAGCGGAAGAAAGCGCTACTGCACTTGTTCTTCCAATTGCAGGCTTCCTTGTCCAATCAGCGTTAGACGGTGCGGTCGACGCGCTGGCGTCTAGAATAGAGGAGTTACGGCAAAAAAGCCAAAAAACGTACAGAGCCTCAGTAATCCTCGACGATCCCCGAGACTTCGGACGCGCAAATACGTGTCTAGTTTTTGTTCGCTCTGAAAGAGACGAAAGTAACCCAGGGGAACTTGCGGACGCTCCCCCCGCTTTCGTTTTAGTTCTACAAATAGAGCCCAGGGGTGGTGCGCAGAACCCGACCTCATTCACTCTTAAACCGACTTATCTTCGGGTAAATAGGGCGGCCGCTATTACCGGAGACGGTGAGCCGATTACCGTAGCGGTCGCCTTTGCAGGAAAGGCGGCGCGATTAGTAAAGAACGAGCCTAAAATCGATATATTTGCCGAGCAATCAATCGAGATTTCTAATGTGAAGCTTGGAGAACAAGTAAAACACTTACCTGAGAATATTGGACTAATTCCTTCTGCGCCCGTAGCGACGGCGCTTGAAGTTTCAATTGCAATTACGGAAAGCGGATCAGCTCTTCCCAACAGTGACAAAGCAAAAGCAGAATTGGAGGCCTTAGCAAAAGCGGTTGGCCCAGCAATCAAAAGTCAAGTCGAACGACTTCTAAAAGGAACTGAATGATGGTTTGCGCTGATTGCACATCGATAAAATCTCACTGCGCGTCATCAGTTGTAGGTTTTGTGATTAATCTGTTGTTGATGCTGGCCGCTGCAACCGCAGCGTCGGCTCAGGGACTGAGTTTCGAAACACAGAGCTTCAAACCGACTCGCGGCAGCATAATCATTCCTTCGGACAAAGTATCAACGGAAGCGAAAGAGGCGTTTCAAATCATTGACGACGTATTGAGCAATGTCAAAGAACCGATCTGGTACGACAGTTCAACTGCTGCATTAGAGGCCCAAAATTTAAACCCCGTTATTGGAAACGCGAACGGCGGGGTATCGCAGAGTAAAATATATGTCGAAATTAACGAAGTATCGGTTGAAGGTGCAGCGTGGTTAAAACTGAAGTTTAAGCAAGTATGGCTCGGCGCCTCAGAGCTTCATATATCCTCGCCTAATTCGGGGCGCAGTCAGACCTTTGATGCGGAGTTGCTAAAAGAGTGGGATTGGCAGTCGACTTTGTTTTCTGGTGACCGGCTGCGCCTCCAGCTGCGAGTTCCTAATGGTGACGCACCCGTCTCCGTTGATAATGTCGTAGACGAGGTGATTGTGGGTTCAAGTCTACTACCCGAAAAATCTTATCCCGAGCAAATAGTCAACGACGAACAGAACGGACTAAAAGAAGAAGCTGTATGCAATATTGACGAACGAGCATTCTCTCAAGAGCCCGTTGTTGGGCGTATGCGACCTGCCATGTGCTCAGTGTTTATTCTTGAGGGTGGGGTGTATGGAACTGCGGGACACTGTTTTAGAAAAAATCGCGATCTTCAAGATGTTGAGTTCAATGTTCCAGATTCAAGTTCCAATGGCATCCCGCAAGAATCTGATGAAACTGATGTCTATCATGTAATAAAGGACAGTATTAAATGTAGTGATTGTGTCGTTGGCAAAAACTTAAAACACGGTATGGACTGGGCAGTGTTTCGATTATCGCGCAATACAGAAACAAAACTGGAAGCGATAGAAAAACAAGGGTCGTTCTTGCAGGAGGAGACCCAGGGCTGGCCGGTCGATTCTCCGACTAGAGTAGCGCGGATTGCCGGATTTGGGTGGGATAATGACCCCCTTCCAGCCATGTACGCGCAACAGACTGCTAACGGAGAAGTTTCAGTTGCCCAAAATACATCAGCAAATGACGTTGAACTATTACACTTTATAGACACGGAAGCGGGAGCGTCCGGCGCACCGATTATCTTGGAATCGGACAAAACAGGTTCCGCTCAGACAGTTATTGGCATTCATACCGGAGGTCGATGCGACCCGAACCGAAATCGACCCAATAAAGGAACAGGCACTGTAAACGAGGGGCTCTTGAAGGCGATAAGGGAGCTAAGAGGGACGAATGTGGCGAAACAGTAACCATTTCGCCAGCAGCAAACATTGATCCGTGTGCTTCTGTTACGCAGTAGGTGCGCCTAGCTTCCGCATTGGCGACCTCAACGCACGGTATGGTGATCGCCGGGCGGCGGCGAATAGGGTTCAAGTTCTAAACCGCTAAAATATAGGATGGCACTTGAACGTGCCCGCCGTCTCGGCCTCATTTAAAATGTCGGCGATCTCCTCGCACGCCACGGCATTGTCCAGATAGCCGAACATGATGGCGACCGGCGAACGCACCGTTCCCTGTTTGACCAGCATATACGTGTAACCGTCGGCAAACATCGACCGCTCGAGCGACTGCGCCGCCGTCACCATCTTTTGCAGGTTGCGCAGGGGCCGGGCCGGATCGATCTGTTCGAACAAAGTGTCGCCCGTGCTTTTGCCGATCGGTAGTTGCTTGGACCGCAAGGGTTCCTGGGCGCCCGCGCTCGTCGCCCCGAAAAGGATTGCCGATGCGACCAGTAGTCTGAACATGTCTGACCTCGGTAATTAGGGACCGGTAGCGCCCCAGTTTGCGCCATGACGGCAAAAGCTTACCAAAGAACCCGGCGAGTCCGCTTTCCGGAATCAAACCCGGTAACCAATACCGGCGCAGGCGTTTCGGCCCCGCGGCAATCGATGCTAGGTTCGGACCATGAAAATGTTTCGGTTAGTCCTGGCGATTTTCTTATTTGCAGCGGCAACGCCTGCGATTGCGCAGGGTAAGTGGAATATTTCCATGATCACCGGCATGACCCCCGGCACTTGGCTGGCCTATGGCGATCCATGGGACAATCTCAATGTGAGGGGATCGCGCAATTTCTGTAACCGTAAGTTCGCCAACATTATGCGAGCCTGGACATCTGGGACATTAGATGACCAAGGCAATCTGTGGATTGTCGCGGCCGGCGGCCATGCGGACGGCTGCGACCAGTCAACCTACAAATACAATATCGACGATGGCCGGCCTGAGATCGCGATCGATCATATTCCCCATACCCATAAGAAGCAGGGCACCGATTGGACGACACGAAATGAAGCGGGCGAGCTTTTGCAGCCCCGCTCCGGCCATAATTACAACGGTACGATTTTTATCGAAGACCGGATTTATTATTCCGGCCGCGTCGGTTTCCCCACCGGGCAGCAGGCCCACGCCGACAATTGGACGATCGACACGGAAAATCCCACCTATGTGCGCGTCGCCGATGATGTCTCCGGCGAAGCGAACTTAATGGCTTATCTGTCGGATGTTTCGAGCCCCGGCGATACAGGGTTTCCAGGCACCGTCGTGTCGGTGCGCGGTTGGTCGTTTTGTGAACGCAACTTAACGACTGGCAAAAACTTCAATTGCAGCAACGGCAAATGGTGGTTCGATCTCGTATCGGGACAAATATACGGGCGCGGCAACACCGTATGGGCCCATGGCGGCGCCAAGAGAAAGGGCCGGGGATTCCTCAAGATTCAAAGGATCGGCGGTGGGTGGACCGAAGTCGCTTTCGCGCGAACCCGGCAACACGCTAGCGGCCCGGTTCAAGTTCCCCCGGAATGGAAGGGCGGCAAAGCGGGCGCTTGTATCGTTCCCACACAAAAAGGCGATATCCCGCTCTTCATGGGCGATGGCGCCGACTTACTCGCCTGGCTGCCGAATGGTGAGTTTAAAGTTCTGTCGGCACCAGACGGACCCGGGGCACAGCGGGGACGAAGAATTTACGGCAAGTGGGGGTGGTCGGAGCGGCTGCAAGTTTGTATTGGCGCCGATCGAACGAGCGCGGGCTTGTGGATCTACAAACCGGACGTGGCGGTGCTCGTAGCGGCGTCGAATTGAATACGATCGCTACCTACGCTTATTGCATCAATTTGTATTCGAAATACATTATTTTGATGTATTAACGATCGTTAAAAATTGATTACTTTCAGCATTCTATGGTAGTTGCTTAGTGTTTAACTTGATTAGAATCACCGCGTTTGAAGGCCGCGCATTTTGGGCGTAGCCGTCACAGGATGGAACCCATGGGTGCACGTATTTGTAATTTGATTGCCAGCCGCTTGTTGCCGATTGTTCTGTCCGCCGGTCTTGCAGCGTTTGCATTGGCCGTTCCCGCACACGCCACGGTGATTTTCAACAGTCCAACCAGTGTCACCGTCAACGCAGCCGGCGACACCTTCGGTGTGAACTATTCGTGTGCGGCCAATACGGACTGCGGCGGCGAGGGTTTGCCGCTAACCACCATGACGGCCATGTCCTTCTGGACGGTTTTCAGTATCGATGCCGGTGAGATCGTGTTCGATATCACGATTATGAATACGACACCCGATCTCCCCGGCAATGGCGACCGCGTTACTCAGTTTGGTACCCAATTCATGACACCGGGACCGGGCGCGGTTTCAATCGACAATAGCGGCTCACCCCTGTCTCTTGATTGGGGCGCGAACGTCAACGTCAACTTCCCGAACTTCAATCCGAGCGCGCTGTCTATCGAGGAGGATGGCCCCGGGAACGCTGGGTTGAAAAGCGGCGAAACCGATACGATGCGCGTGACCCTTTCGGGCTTTTCCGGTTCTCTTATGACGGCAGGCCTCACCTTGGATACTTTCCCCATCAAATACCAAGGAATCCCGGGGACTCTAGAAGATAAGGACTCATGGCAGTTTGCCGGGACCTTAAAAAAAGAAGTCACTCAGATACCGGAACCCTCGACCTTGGCCCTGTTTGGTTTCGGTTTAGCGGGTCTCGGCGTGATGACGCGCCGTCGCAGGAGCGCCCGCGTATAAGTCTTCTAGACCGACGTGTCGGAAACCGGCCGTTACGGGCCGACGGCGCGAAACATCATCCCAGAAGCGACAATCACACTCCAGGCAAGCCACGGTCCGGTCTGGCGTTTGTGTAGCCCCCAGACGGCGAGCGCCGCGATGGCGCCGTAGATAAAGCCAAGGAGCGTTGCTGCTGAAAACATCATGCGGCACGCTCTTCCGGTCGGCTTGCTGCCGCTGGGAATTTGTCACTGCAGCGGGCGTCCCAACGCCCGCTCAAAATATGAATCACTGTGCTCTCCTCTTGTGGCCCACCGCGCTGCGATAGGCCGATTGGTCGGTTGTGCCTGAGGTGGACCCCCAGGGCTTATTTGGCACCTGCTTGCAGGTCTTTGGCACTGGGGTCAACGCGGTTCGGATAAAATGCGCGACGCATTTGACGAAAACACGTCCGACCCGTGGCAATGCGCGGGCAACCCCGCGGTTCGCAACGGATTACGCTTTGTTGAGGGTGGAATTTGTCACCGGGCGGACGATCGGCCCCATCGGGAAACGCGCTGATTTTTACGAAAAAGCTCGGTATTTCTCCGCTGCGCCACTAAAGACACGGGCAGCCCTTTGGGCATGCGCAACCGCACCACGTTCCAGTGACCACAAGGATTGTGCTAGCCCTTAGGGTCGACGTGAGGGAGAAGCGGTTATGAGTGCGCAAAAACCAGATATCGAGATCGCCCGCCAGGCGCGTGTCCGGCCGATTACCGAAATCGGCGCGGCGTTGGGAATTCCCGAGAGCGCCTTGCACCAGTACGGCCCGCACAAAGCCAAGGTCGGGCTGGACTATGTGGAGACAGTGCAAAACCGCCCGCGCGGCAAGCTGGTGCTGGTAACCGCCATTACCCCGACCCCGGCAGGCGAAGGCAAGACGACAACGACCGTCGGCCTCGGCGACGCCCTCAACCGCATCGGCAAGAAAGCCGCCATCTGCATCCGCGAACCGTCGTTAGGGCCATGTTTCGGCATCAAGGGCGGTGCGGCGGGCGGCGGCCATGCTCAAGTGGTGCCGATGGAAGACATCAATCTTCACTTCACCGGCGATATCCATGCCATCGGTGCGGCGCATAATCTGATGAGCGCACTGATCGACAATCACATCCATTGGGGCAACGAGTTGGAAATCGATGCCCGCCGGGTGGCGTGGCGGCGGGTCCTCGATATCAACGACCGCGCGCTGCGTCATACGGTTCTAGGCCTCGGCGGTCCGGCCAACGGTTTTTCCCGCGAGACCGGCTTCGACATCACGGTGGCGTCGGAGGTGATGGCGATCTTCTGCCTGGCGACCTCCCTGAAAGATCTCGAACAGCGCTTGGGCAACATCGTCATCGGCACCACCAGCGACGGCGGGGCGATCACCGTGCGCGACCTTTCGGGCGATGGCGCTATGGCCGTGCTGCTCAAGGATGCGCTAATGCCCAACTTGGTGCAGACGCTGGAGAACAATCCCGCGTTCGTTCACGGCGGCCCGTTCGCCAACATCGCCCATGGCTGCAACTCGGTTATTGCAACGGACACGGCCCTGCGGTCGGCGGACTATGTGGTTACCGAAGCGGGCTTCGGTGCCGACCTGGGCGCGGAGAAGTTTTTCGACATCAAGTGCCGCAAAGCCGGTCTGGAACCGGCAGCGGCGGTGGTGGTCGCAACCGTGCGCGCCTTAAAAATGCACGGCGGGGTGGCGCGCGAAAACTTGGCCACCGAAAACACCGATGCGGTCGTCAAAGGGCTTGCCAATTTGCGCCGTCATATCGTCAACGTCGAGCAATTCGGTGTGCCGGTGGTGGTGGGGATCAACCGTTTCACCGCCGATACCGACGCGGAGATCGCTGTCATCAAGCAAGAGCTCGCGGGCGTCGAAGTTGCCGAATGCACCCATTGGGCCGATGGATCGGCCGGTATCGAAGCGCTGGCACACAAAGTCGTCGCGGCGGCCGAGAGCGGCGCAGCTTCGTTCAAGCCCCTCTATCCGGACGACGCCGGCTTATTCCAGAAAATCGATATCATCAGCCGCAAGATGTACGGCGCGAGTGAGGCTATCGCCGACAAGACCGTACGCGATAAGTTGCGGCGATGGGAAGCCGACGGCTACGGCCATTTTCCGGTGTGTATGGCGAAAACCCAGTATAGCTTCTCGACCGATCCCAACCTGAAAGGTGTGCCGAGCGACCATGTCGTGCCGATCCGCGATGTGCGGCTGTCGGCGGGTGCGGAGTTCGTCGTCGCCATCTGCGGCGACATCATGACCCTGCCGGGTTTGCCAAAAGTGCCCGCAGCGAACAACATCGGTCTCGATGAAAACGGGCTGGTCGAGGGGCTATTCTAAGCAACCCCTGAAAGTTATCCGCTTTCGCCCAAATAATCGTCGGTCCACCGGTCGTAGTCGTCTTCGCGCAGTACTCGCGCCAGAAGCTCCTTCGAGCCCGTGTGCGCGATATCGGCCGGCGCCGTGCCTTCGCGCAGCGCCCTCAAGGCTTCGTAGACCGCGCCGACTCCCGCGGAGAACGGCAGATGGCTCTGCAACGCGATCCGAACGCCATGGGAGGCGAGATAATCGCGGTCAGAAAGTTCCGGGCCCGACCCGCCGAGCATAATTGGAATGTCGATCTGAGGGGCGATGGCCTCAAGCTCATCGCGGGTTTTCATACCGGCGAAGAACACCATGTCGACGCCGGCTTCCTGATAGGCGCGGGCACGCACGATGGCGTCGTCGACCCCGGTGATTGCCGTGGCGCTGGTACGGCCCATGATAACCAAGTTCGGGTCGCGCCGCGCTTCGAGCGCCGCCTTCATCTTCGCCACACCTTCCTCGAGGGAGATCAGCCGCTTCTTTCGGCTGCTGTCATAGGCGGGGGGCAGCTCGGTGTCTTCGAGCGAGAGCGCGGCAACCCCGGCATTTTCCAGCGATTCCACAGTACGCATCACATTCAATGCGTTGCCGTAGCCGTGATCGGCATCGACGATGAGCGGCAACTCACCGGCGCGGCAGATGCGGTGTGTCTGATCGGCGAATTCGCTCAAGGTCAGCACCACGATATCGGGAGCTCCCAACACCGTCATCGAGGCGATCGAACCGGCGAACATGCCGGTCTCGAAGCCGAGGTCTTCGGCGATCCGTGCCGAGATGGCGTCGTAAACCGAACCGGGATGGACGCAAGCGTCGCCGGAAATGAGGGCGCGAAAGCGTTCGCGGCGGGCGGTCCATCGCATGATGACTATCTTTCGAAAGAGTGAATGTTACTCGGCGGCGCGGCTGATTTCCTCGGCATCCAACGCCAGCGTTTCGAAGGCGTGGGAGCAGGGCGGGCCATTGGCGATTTGCATGGTACGCGTGTTCAGGTCGATGACGAACGCCGCATTGGTCATGGTGCGTTTGGCTTCCGGCTGGCGCTCGTCCGGGTGGCGGCAAATCGCGTTGGGATAGCCAAAATGATCGGCGAGTGCCGCGTGAATTACGGTGTCGTCGAGTTTGCCGATATGCTGGCGCAGCAGCCGGTCGAGCCGGTTAGCGCGGTAGAGCGTGCTCGTCGACAAACGCTCCATCTGCGACGGCCCGTGACGTGTATCGAGGAAGTGATTCGAATGGGTTACTAAGCCGTCCTGCGGATAGTGGTACGACACCGCGTCGGGGCTGGTTTCCAGGTCGATAATCTCGCCATCGGCATGGCCGACCACGAAGTTGGCCGAGCACACCCGGCGCGTCTCGACTATGGGTTTAAGCGCATAGTCGTAAGTCTCGGCGTCGAGAATTTCGCGGCAGCGCATGTGGAACGGTTTTTCGTAAGCGTTACGGCCGTCATGGTCGGACACGATACCGTTTTCCACCAACCCGATGCCGTGTTCGTTGACCCCCATCTTGCCGCCGACGATGCCTGCCTCGGTGTAACAGATGAGATTCGGCCCCGACTTGCGGCGGATGCGCAACGCGGCGCAACGCCCGTGCACGCCAGCAAGCCAATCCCAGTTTTGGCCGAGGATTGTGTGACCGCTCGCCGTCGCTTCCGGCAGCGCGCCGAAGGTGGTGCAACCGTCGGCTTCTTCCGCCAGATCGTTCGCGCGCGCTTCCCGGCCGAACAGGCCGAAGGTGATCTCATAGCGCGCATTTAACATCGCGATGTCGCCCAGCGGCAGGCCGGCGCCTTCGGCAACGCCGCGCATTTCTTCCGAATATTCGGCGTTCTGCCCGGCGATCACGCCGACCCAGGTCTCGCCTTCCTTGCGGGCGGCGTCTTTGTCGAGACCGCCGGCTTCGAAGCGGGCCAGATAGGTATTGATATTGTCGGCGATCATCGGCGCGAGCTCGCGGCCATGGGTGACGCCCCGTTCAAAGGGGTCGTCGCCGAGATCGAGTATGGGCAGTGCGGTCATTGCGTCCTCATGGGGTTCGAGAAGCAGTATACCATGATCGGGGCGAGCCCGCTCAATGGCCGGGCTAATGCTGGGGGAGGGGCACCCAAACCCGCTCGGCAGCAGCCTGGCTGCAGGCCTCGGCGAGCTGGACGTCACGGACACCGGCGCGCAAGTCCGACGCGAAGGGGTCGTCCGCAACGACATGGCGGATAAATCCTTCCCAGCCGACGCGGTAGGGGTTTTTGTAGGCGACCGCCTCGTCGACCTCCTGCCAATCGTCGAGCCACTGGGCGCCGTCCTTGCCCTCATTGGCTTTGCCGCCCAGATCGAAACCACGCACCATGGGGGTGTCATTCGCGCCTTGCGCCCAGCAGCGCCGCAGGCCGGCGACTGCCGAACCTTCGGTACCGTCGACCTGGAAGGTCACCAGATCATCGCGCCGCACCCGCGTCGCCCATGAGCTTAGAATGGTGCCGAAGGCGCCGTTTTCCAATTCGATCAGGGTCGTCGTGCTGTCCTCGACATCGACGGTATAGCTTTCGCCATTTTCATCGATCCGTTCGGGCTGCGCCGTCCACGCCGTCGCGGCGACCTGTCGGATCGGCCCAAGAATATTCTCGATTACATAGCGCCAATGGGGATGCATGTCGGACAGCAGCCCGCCGCCGCCCGACTTTTGGTAGTTCCAGCTTGGGCGCTGTGCGGTAACCCGCTTGCCGTCGAACACCCACCAGCCGAACTCCAAGCGGAAACCGACGATACGGCCTATGAAACCGCTTTCGATCAAGCTGGTGAGTTTCTGAAATCCGGGTAAATAGAGTTTGTCTTCGACCGTACCGTGCTTCAGCCCGGCGGCCTCGACATCGCGCACGAGATCGAGCCCTTGGGCAACGGTCGGCGCGACGGGTTTTTCGCTGTAGATGTGTTTACCGGCGGCGATCGCTCTGCCCAAGGTCGCCAAGCGTTGATGGGTCGCCGCGGCCTCGAAGAAGACCGTGTAATTGGGATCGGCGAGGGCCGCATCGAGGTCGGTGGTCCAATCGGCCACATCGTTGGCCCTGGCGATCTCAGCCAGCTTTTCCTCGTTGCGGCCCACCAGGAGCAGGCGGGGCACCACCGTATCGTCGCCGACGGGCAGGCCGCCCTCGGCAATAATCGGTGCCAGCGCATTCTGTAGATGCTGCGTCGAGCAAATGCGCCCGGTCGCGCCATGGAGGATAATACCCAGGCTTTGCGCCGCCATTTGAGTGTCCTTATGCCCTTAGCTGGCCGTAGCCATGCGAAATCTAGGCCCTAGGCTTACTACACTGAGCGCGCGAATTGCGATACCAATGGACGGATTTTTAGGGGGAGAGTGCCATGGCGCGCCATATCGTATGTTTGACCTTCGATTTCGATACTCAGTCGGGTTTTATCGCCCGCGGGCTAACCACGCAGACGCCGTTGTCACGCGGCGAATTCGGCAGCCGCGTGGCGTCCGACCGGATTCTCGGCATGCTGGAAGCGCGCGGCCTGCCGTCGACCTGGTACGTGCCGGGCTTTACCATCGAAAGCCATCCGCGTGAGTGCGAAGCCGTGCTCGAAGGGGGGCACGAGATTGCCCACCATAGCTGGGCCCACATCCCACCCGCCGAGCAGACCCGCGAGGAAGAAGAGGCGGACATGGTGCGGGCCAACGAGGCGATCGAGCGTCTCACCGGCCAGAAGGCGCGAGGCTACCGCTCGCCATCCTGGGATCTCAGCGACAGCACCATCGATCTGTTGATCGAAAATGGGTTTCTCTATGATTCGAGCCTGATGGGCGCCGATTACATTCCCTATCGGGCGCGCCGCAAGGACACGTTCAAGCTGGGCGAGCCTTATCAATACGGCGAAGAAACGTCGCTCATCGAAATGCCGATCAGCTGGTCCCTCGACGACCATCCCCATTTCGAATATTTGCGTACGCCCGATTTCGTCATGCCGGGCCTGCGCTCGGCGCGCGTGGTGATGGATAGCTGGTACGACGAGTGGCGCTACATGAAAAAGAACCTCGATTGGGGCATCCTCACCTACACCATGCACCCTTACGTGATCGGCCGCGGTTTCCGCATGTTCGCGCTCGAAGGCCTGTTGGACAAGCTGCAGGCCGAAGGCGCTGACTTCATGACCATGGAAGACGCCGCGCGGGAAGCGCAGGAGAAGCTGTTCTCTTAGATTGCGCGTCGCTCGGGGGGAGCGAAGTGAATGACAAATGACAACGTCATGCAGATTGTCGATGCACAAATACACTTATGGAGCCAGGGGCAGCCGAGCGCTGCTCACCGGCAGGTAACGTCCTTCACAGCGGAGGAAGCCATCACCCTGATGGATGAAGCCGGTGTCGACGCCGCGGTCATCCATCTAGCGCCGTGGGATCCGAACGGCCACCAGGTGGCGGTAGACGCGGTCGAGACGTATCCGGACCGCTTCGCGATGCTCGGCGAGCCGGACCCCACCGACCCTCAATTAAAAGACCGCATGACCGATTGGCTCGCTCAACCGGGCCTACTCGGCCTGCGTTACGTCTTGCTCAGCGAGCCGGCGCGGCAATGGCTGCACGATGGCGCGTTCGACTGGTTGTGGCCGGCGGCCGAGGCGGCCGGCGTGCCAATCGCCCTGCTGGCGACCGATTCCCTGGATCTGATCGGCCGCGTCGCCGAGCGCCATCCCGGTCTGCGGCTCACCATCGACCATCTCGGCGGCCGCGGCGGCTTGACCACGCTGAAGGATCACGACGCGATGGCGCATATGCCGGATTTGCTGGCGCTGGCGAAACACCCCAATGTGGGGGTCAAGGCGACGGGCGCGCCGAGCTATTCGGCCGAAGCCTATCCTTTCCCGATTATGCTTACTTACGTTCGGCAAATTTTCGACGCTTTCGGGCCCGAGCGGACGTTCTGGGGCACCGACATCACGAAGATGCCGTGCTCGTGGCGCGAGTGCATCACTATGTTTACCGAGGAGCTCCCCTGGCTCAGCGAGGACGACAAGCGCCTGGTCATGGGCG
The DNA here is from genome assembly GCA_965267185.1 of Alphaproteobacteria bacterium. Taxonomy (GTDB): domain Bacteria; phylum Pseudomonadota; class Alphaproteobacteria; order UBA6615; family UBA6615. Next base: position 939,287 of record OZ253937.1, read on the forward strand.
ACGCCGTCTGCGCCTGGTGGGGCTGGAAGCGAAATAACTAACCGGCCCGGGAAAAAATTCTTATAAAGCCTGGCGCAGCGGCGGTACACCGAGCCGCTCGCGCGCCGTGCCCAACGCCTTCTCGAACGCCATAGCGATGGCGAGCGCGGTTTCGTCATGCCCGCCCGGGCACACGATGTGCAGGCCGACCGGCATGTTGTTGCCGTCGAGGGCAACGGGGATCGTCGCCGCGCACAGCTTGAGCAAGCTTGCGGTATTGGTATTGCGCACCAACGCCATGTTGGCGGCCAGATGCTCCGCCGGGTCTTCCAGGTCCGCCATCTTGGGCGGCGAGATCGGCAGGGTCGGTCCGACAATCGCATGGAAACCCGCGAAGGCGGCATTCGTCTCGGGCGCTAAACGGTCGACCGTCTTCTGCCGCGCGATGTGCTCGCTCGCCGGAAAATCTGCCGCTTGTTCGATACGAATGGCGACGGTGGCATCGAGGTCGTCGCGATAGTCGCGCATTTCGCCATTCATGAACGCAGCAAACTCGCCTATATGCAATCCGCCCTTGTCGAACATCTCGGTCACCGCGTCGAAGTGCGGCATGGTCACCGGCGATACGCGCAAGCCTTTCTTCACCAATTCATCGACGGCCGCTTTCGCGCCTTCCGCGATGCCCGGCTCGCAGTCATCGAAATACCAATCGCACACACCGACGTGGAAATCCGCCAGCGACGCGTTTCCAAGCCGCCCGATAAACGATAGGGGATCGTCATCGATCACCGGATCGATCGCCGCAAAGGCCAGCGCCAAGTCGGCCACCGTGCGGGTGAGGGGGCCAGCGGTATCGAGGGTGGAAGCCAGCGGCACGATACCCGCCGTCGACCAGCGGCCCGCAGTCGGCCGTAGTCCCGCAACGCCGGTCATCGATGCCGGGATACGCACCGAACCCGCGGTGTCGCTGCCGATCGCCAAGAGGGCGGAGCCTTCACCAAGGCTGACGCCGGCGCCGGAACTGGAACCGCCGGGCGAGCGGTGAACGGTCGCATCCCACGGGTTGCGCGGCGGTCCCCAATGTTGATTGAACCCAAGGCCGCCAAAGGCGAATTGTACGGTGTGAGTTTTCCCGGAAATCACCCCGAGCTGGTGGCGGATCGCCTGCACCACGGGCCCTTCGGTCTGCCATTTCTCCGGCAGCGGGCGCGGGCAGCCGGCGAAGATGGGATAGCCGGACACCCCAATAAGGTCTTTTATCGAGACCGGAATGCCCTGCAGCGCGCCGAGGTCGATACCGGCGCCGAACACGGCGTCAGCGGCGGCAGCTTCGCCGCGCACCTTATCCGGCTCCCAGGTTTTGTAAGCGTGGAAGGCCTCGCCGCGCCGTTCATGATTGGCGATGGCCCATTCAGCCAACCCAGCCGCCGTCAGGTCGCCATTGCGCAGCGCGCCTACGATGCTTTCCAGCGAGGCTGTATCGATATCGAGATTTGCCATAACGAACTCCCCCGTCGGGCTCCTGTCTTTAGCTGAAGGTTAAACCACCATTCACGTCGAGGCACTGCCCGGTGATGTACGATGCTTCGTCGGACGCCAGGAACAACGCGGCGTTGGCGATATCGACCGGCTGGCCAACGCGGCCAAGGGGAATATGTTCGATGAGGGTCGCTTCGGTATCCGGTAGCCAACTCTCGGTCATCGGCGAATGGGTGGGGCCGGGCGCAATGGCGTTGACGGTAATGCCGTACGCACCGAGATTTTTCGCCAGCGAGCGGGTGAGCCCCACCACGCCGGCTTTCGATGAGGCGTAGGGGACACCGCCACCACGGGCGACCCCGCCGTGGCGCCAGGCCGACGACGAAATATTGATGATCCGGCCATATTTGCGTTCCATCATATGTTCGGCGACGGCGCGTGCGCCGTAGAACTCGCCACTCAGATTAACGTCGAGGACGTGTTGCCATTCTTCAACCGAATATTCGAGCCAGTCTTTTTTCGGCGAGAAACCGGCATTGTTGATGAGGATATCGAGACGTCCGTGAGCGGAAATCGCCTGATCGATCGCGGCTTTCACGTCATCGTAGCCGGAAACGTCGAGGACCGCGGTTGAGAAACGGTTGGAACCGATTTCGCTTGCCATCCCGTCGAGGCGTTCGGCGTCAATGTCTGCGGCCACGACGGCTGCGCCCTCCGCGATGAATCGCTCAGCAATCGCTTGGCCTATTCCGCCCGAACCGCCGGTGACAAACGCCACCCGATTTTCCAGGCGCATGTCTCTCTCCCCTGCGTTCATTCTTATGTTGGTTGGCCTTTAGTGTAACAATGACGCAACAACGCACAAACGGGGAAGGAGAACCGCTATGTCCAGTTTTCATCAACTCGCCGATATTCCGGTCCACGATATGGAAATCGGCGGCCTGCAGATCCTAGGCGGCAAACAAACCATGGTGCTGTGGGGCAAGATCGACGCCGGTAGCCACGTGCCCAATCACTCTCATCCCAACGAGCAGATCACTTGGCTGGTCAAAGGAAAGCTGGACTACGTACTCGGCACCGGCGAGGAGCAAACCTGCGAGGCCGGAACGGTTCTGGTCATTCCCGGCGGGGTCGACCACGAGGTGTGGTACCGCGAGGACTGCGAGATCGTCGAATTCTTCTCGCCGCCGCGCACCGATCTGTTCCCGGCACTGGCGACCAACCCTTATGGGGTGGAGTAGAGCTTTAAAGAAAGGCGGTAATAAAGCCCCTCTCCTTGGGGAGAGGGGTTGGGGTGAGGGGATATGAGTATTCTATACGCGCGAAGATTGCGCCGCGTTCCGACGGATGCAGAAATTCTTTTGTGGAAACACATCCGTAACCGTGAGCTAGGCGGACTAAAGTTTCGACGCCAACACCCAGTCGGCCGTTACATTGTCGATTTCTGCTGTGAAGAGGAAAGGTTGGTTGTTGAACTGGATGGCGGCCAGCACGACAAACAAGCTCTGCAAAACAACGAACGGACAGAGTACATCAATAAGTTCGGTTATCGCGTTTTGCGCTATTGGAACAATGAAGTGTTAAGCAACGTCGATGGCGTTCTCGCTGATATCTGTTCATCTTTGAAAGAACCGGACTAGTACTTTTCCCCTCACCCGGCTCGCATCCGCTCGCCACCCTCTCCCGTAGGGAGAGGGTTTTTCGTCCAAACGTGTCCAGCGGTTTATCCGTCCACCCTATCGGAGGAAACTGCGGATCGCATCGGCGACCGCTTGCGGTTGGTCCAGTTCGGCGAGGTGGCCGGCACCGGCGATTGTCTGGATCGATGTTTCGCCACCGGCGCCGTCACGGAACATCTCCATGTAGTTTGAGGGGATGACCCGGTCGGCCTCGCCGCGGATCAGCAGAGTGGGGCAGGTGATGTGATTGAGACGTTTGCCCAGCCCGGTGTTGCCTAAAGGCCAGAAGATACGGGCGCTGGCTTCGAGCGCCCGCGATTGTTCGATCGGCCATTCGACGGAATTGGCGCCCTCGGGCTCGGCTTTCAATTCTGTCCAATGTTCCGGCGTTTCGCACAGCAATGGACCCACTTCGTTGGGACGGCGCGCCCAGGGGTCGGCCATGGGGGTTTCCTCGACAGACAAACCCCACGGCGATATAAGCACCAGCCGCTCGATCTCGTTGGGCCAGAACGCCGCCATTTCGGCCGTCAGCGAACCACCCGGCCCCGAGCCGATCAGAGGCGCGCCGGCCATCAATCCGGCGCCGCGCAACAAATCGCCGACCGCCATCACCCAATCGAGATGCGTATCGCAGCTCGTATGCCCCGTCGCGCCGGGAAACCCCGGTATCGACGGCACCACCACTTCGTAGCTATCGGCTAATTGGTCGAGAAACGGGATCCATTTCGGCAGGCCGCCGAACCCGGCGAGAAAACCGACGCGTTGGCCGGTTCCCTTACTCCATACCCGGCACGGATGGCCGTTGACGTCGACATGAGATACCGCAGGCGTTTCCATCGTCTTCGCCCTTATTATTGTCGTTGCGCCGGCTTCCGCCGGCGAAGGTTCACTCGGCAGCGGCAGCGATCACCGCCCGGTCCGGCGTTGCCCGGTCGGCGCCGGCCATCGGTTTCGGCCACCAATGGTCCTCCCAGTCGGACCAAAGATCGGCCAGCTGCGGCATCACCTGCTCGGCGTAGAGCCGCGTGTTGTAGTTGGCGAGTTCCTTGCTCATGTTGCCGAACTGCTGCAGCAACATGAGATGGCCGAAACGTAAGTCGGTGACCACGTCGCGCAGTTGCTCGGCCACTTGGTCCGGCGTGCCGATGATCACATAGCCGTTCTCGACGATGGATTTCATTTCGCGGGCGCTTTTGTCGACCGTCGAAACTTTCTGAATGCCGGGCCTGGCGCTGGTATTGGCCGCCGCGTCGGGGCCGTCGCTCGCCGCCGCCGCAACCTGGCTCTCGATCCCGGCGCGCTGGGTCGCTTCGGTGACGTAGCCGGGCGGGTTGGCGTAGCGGGCGCTGACGCGCAGACAGCGGTCGTAGAAATATTCCGCCGGCTCCTGGTAGAGCTCCCAAGCCTGCTCTTCGGTTTCGGCGACGCCGACGAACTGCAGGAATCCGGCACGGTAGGGGTTGCGGTCCTTGCCGAGCCGGTCCATCTCGTCCCAGAAACCCTGCATGGTCGCCCGCGCGGCTTTGAAGCCGTAGTAGGACAGATAGCAATAGACGTAATCCATCTCGGCGCACCAGCGCCACGTCTCGACCGAGCCGCCGCCGGGCACCCAGATCGGCGGGTGCGGCTTCTGCACCGGGCGCGGCCAGATATTGATGTAGCGCTGCTGGTTGAAGCGGCCGTTGAAGCTGAACGTATCGGGCTCGGTCCACGCCTTGGTGATGAAGTTGTGCGCCTCGTAGTAGCGTTCGCGCAGTTGCGACGGGTTCTGGCCGTAGGCGTAGCAGGTATCCATCGGCGAACCGACGGGGAATCCGGCGATGAGCCTGCCGCCGGAAATGCAGTCGAGCATCGCCATTTCTTCCGCCACGCGGGTCGGCGGGTTGTACAGCGCGATCGAGTTGCCAAGCACGCACAACGCGGTATCGGGGTTAGCGCGGCGGGCCAGCGAGGCGAGCATGATGTTGGGCGACGGCATGAGGCCGTAGCCGTTGTTATGGTGCTCGTTTACGCAAATGGCGTCGAAGCCCATATCAGCGGCGAATTCCATTTCGTCGAGGAAATCGTTGTACATGTGGTGGGCCCGTTCGGGGTCGAACAGGCTGGAATCGATATCGACCCAGACAGATTCGTGGTTCTCCCGGAAATCTTCGGGCAGCTCGGTGTAGGGCATCAGGTGGAACCAGCAGTGCTTCATGTTCCCGCTCCGTTATTATTGTTAAAAAACAAACGGTTACAACTGCCTCCTCGTACCCTCTTGGAGAGCGCGTGAGTCATTCTTGCGCCGCCAGTCGGGTCGATTCTGCTCATGCTCACCGATAACCAACTGCGGTGCAAGCGTGGAGAATATTATAGCGAAAGGGGATACATCGATGGGCCGAAATAAACGCCGTGATCGCGCTATCAATCGGCACCGGAGATGTCAGATTTTTTCGCCGCGTGCAGCCGCGAACAGGGTCCAGGTGTCCGGCACCCCTTTAAGCTGGTGAGTACCACGTTCGCTAAAGCCGAACCCCGATCCGACGACCAGGTCTTTCACGGTACTCGAAACGAGCACCTCGCCCGTCGTTGCGAGATCGGTTACGCGTGCACTTATATGGACGGCAATTCCACCCAAGGTATCGCCGTCGAGATAACACTCGCCAGTGTGCACACCGGCACGCACCTGCAGATCGATTTCAGACTGCCGTTCGACGATATCCGAGGCACACGAAATCGCGCGGCCGGGCGCATCGAAAGCGGCAACAAACCCATCACCGGTCGTGTTTATCTCCCGGCCACGATGCCGGGAAAGTAACGATCGAACTATATCGTTGTGCTGCTTCAGTTTTTGACGCCACGACTCGTCGCCCATCGCCGCCGCGATTTCGGTGGAGTTGACGATATCTGTAAACAGGATCGTCGCGAGTATCCGCTCCGGCTCGGCTTCGCGTTGCGTTCCGGTCAGAAACAGCTCGATTTCCCGGACAATTAGCGAATAGTCCTCCGACCACGGCAGATGATCCTGGCCGGGTAGGGCGACGAGCCGCGCACCGGGGATACGCTGGGCGAGGTACTCTGACTCGGCCAACTTCACATGAACATCGTCTCGGCGGCTCATAACCAGGGTGGGAACGGAAATCGTGGGTAGTATTTCACGGACGTCAATCTCCGTGTTCAGCCGGAGGATTTTGATTGCGGCACCAGGGCTCGCCGCATGACGGAAGTATGCCGATAGCCGCTCGCTGAACGCGGCGTCATTAGCGCGGCTGGGTGCCAACTTCGATAGATCTACGCTTTCCCCCCAGACCGCTTCGTTTTTTTGAATCCAGGCTTCACGGTCTTCCGGCTTCGGTGCCCAGGGGTAGTCCGGCGTCCAAAGCCGCCGGGCAAAGCAACTGAACAGAATGAGGTGACTTGTTTTGTCCGGGAAGCTCGCGGCAAACAGCATCGCAAGGTTTCCGCCTTCGGAATGTCCGAAGAAAGCCGCACGTTTTGAGTCCGCGGCATCCATGACCGCCGTCAAATCGTCCATCCGTTCGTCGAGGGTCGGGAATCCGACATCCCTATCGGATAAGCCCGTCCCCCGCTTGTCGAACAAGATAACGCGGCAAAATCGGCCGAGGGCCTGCAGCAGCCCCGCGAGGTCCGGGTCCTCCCACATGGAATCGATGTTGGATACCCAGCCCGGCACGTAGACAAGATCGATCTCGCCCTCGCCAAAGACCTGATAGGCGATGTTCAGACCGTTCGTTTTTGTGTAGTGCGTTCGAGGCGTCTCCACGGCCGTCCTCTTGTTTGCTTGCACCACCGCAACACTAACTCTACCACCGGCGTATCATTACAGTTGCCAACTGTGTAGACGATAAGGGAACCAAACACTGGTGTAACGTCCACGTTTGACTAATTCGAGCAGTCAGCGAAGCCCGCAGCAACAGCAGCATGACCCAGAAACAGCTCCTTATCGTTGCCCACGCTCCATCCACGAATACGCGAAGGCTGTTCGATGCTGCGGTCGAAGGCGCAGGGTCCGACGATAATCAGAGCGTAAAGGTGGTCGCTCTAGGTCCCTTCGACGCAGGACCGGAAGATGTGCTTACCGCGAACGCGGTCATTCTCGGCACCACGGAAAATCTGGGCTACATGAGCGGGGCGCTAAAGGACTTTTTCGACAGAAGCTACTATCCCTGCCTGGAGAAATCGCAGGGGCTGCCCTATTGCCTCTATGTACGGGCCGGTCAGGACGGCACAGGGACCCGGCGCGGTGTGGAATCGATCGCAACGGGTCTTCGATGGCGTGCGGTACAAGAACCGCTCATTTGCCGCGGTGAATGGCAGGACGCCTTCGTCGATCAATGCCGCGAGTTGGGCGCAGCGATGGCTGCGGGTCTCGATGCGGGGATATTCTGAGTTTCGGACCTGTTGGCGCTTCTTGGCTAGCGCCCCCCCAACCAATAGAGCCCCCATTTGCCCCAGTGTGCAGGAAAGACTTAACTAGGCCTCGACCTCGTTGTTCTCCCGCGTCTTCAGCTTGCCGTAATGCGTGTAGGAGTTTTTCATATACCAGTCGAAGAATTCCCAGTAGGTCTGGGTGGGAAACTGCGGCGGATTATCCGCATTGGTACATGTCGATAAACATTCGCCGACCGTCTCGAAGTGCGGATTGACGAAACAGGCGAAGGAATAGCGGTCGTTTTCGCGCGGCGGCACAACCCGATGAGGCGTCGCCCGGAAACGTTTGTTGGTCCATCGCTCGAGAAACATGCCCATATTGACGATGATCGCGCCCTCGGGCAGCTCCGGCCAAAACCAGGTTTCGTTGTCGGTATCGAGGATCTGCAAGCCTTCCTCGTTGGCCGGCGGCAGATAGGTGTTGAACCCGGTATCGCAATGGGCGTTGGAGCCCATCTCGCCGTCTTCGAGATCGTTTTTCGGCGGGTATTTGGCGACGCGGAAATAGGTGTAGCTGCGCTCGAAGAAGGGCTTGAAGAAGTCGGCCTCAAGTTCGAGCGAGCGCGCCCAAACCGGCAACAGCGATTTACCGAGCGTCGTTATTGTCGCCATGTAGTCTTCGCAGGTGGCGCGAAAGCCCGGCAACACATCCTCGGGCAGCCACGGGGTGTGGCCGTAGAAGCGTTTGCCCGCCATCACATTGGGATCGTCGGCGGGGTAGTCGGTGGCCAGCACCAGGCATTCGACGGTATTGAGTTTCTTGCTTTTGTGGAACTTGGAATGGGTCGTCAGGCCGCCGCGCGCCGGCACGTAACCCTTCTGGTCGTGCGTTACGGCGACCGACATCTTGGTTTCCAACGGCAGATCGTGGAAGCGCTTGGCGGCTTCGGTCATGCCGGTGATCTTCTCCGGCGGTATGCCGTGATTGACGATGCATAGAAATCCGAGGGTTTCCCAAACCTCGCGCCACTGCTTGGCGGCGTCTTCGATCGCACCGGCATCGCCCATCCGGGCGCGGCCGACATCGATAACCGGCAGCGCCTTGCGCGGTAGATCGCGGGCACTGCGGGCGAAGTCGGATTCGTTTAACGCGTCGGCGGTAGCGGTCATGGCGGTTCCCCGGTGGCGCTCTTATTGAGGCCAGTATAGCTCAATTTCGGACTTATCTGGCTATGGCGACGCGGCACCCCGGAAACGCTATGATGTTCCCTGATAGGAGATGCACGGAGACCGACCCATGAAATGCATTCCAGGCCGTATCTTTGCGCTGGCGATGGCGTTGTTTCTTGCCGCTTGTGTGGGGTTCGGCAACCAGATTTCACGAACGATCTACGAATTTGAAGGCGAGAGATTTGTGATTTCCGCCAGCCTTCAGGGCGGGACGAATACGGTCTCGCTCGCCAAACTTGTCGCCGGCCACCCGGTGGATATCGGGTCCTATACCTTGGACGCCAACGGGCAAGTCAGACCGGAGGATGAGGATCTAGAACGCCGGGTTTCGCGCATCATCGATGAAGGGCGGGAGGTGAGCTCGACCACCCAACCGGTCGGCCTCGGCGGCGGCGACTAGGGCGCACACGCCGCGTACAATAAAAACAATAAACGAATTGGAGGTAACACAGTGCGGGAAATCTATGTAGCGCGGGCCGACGAAATCGCCGACCGCGACCGCAAGGTGATCATCGACGAAGACCTTGAGATCGGCGTGTTTCGCCTCGGCGACGAATACTTCGCCTGGGAAAGCAACTGCCCCCATATGGGCGGCCCGGTTTGCCAGGGCCGGGTCATGAACCGGGTCGACGAAGTGCTCGACGGCGAGCGGCGCAGCAAGGGCTTTCGCTTCGTCGACGAGGACGTACACATTGTGTGTCCGTGGCACGGGTTCGAGTTCAATATCAGGACCGGCGTCCACCCCGGTCATGCCGACACGCGCCTCAAAGGCTTCGAGGTCGAACTGCGCGATGGAGCGGTCTATGTCCGCGTCTGATCTGCAAACCCTCGAAACAGCCGCCCAAACAGCGTTGGAAGCAGCAGAGGCTGCGCTGGCAGGCGGCGACACCGCAGAAATCTCGGACCTTACGGTGCAACGCCTGTTGACCGCCGGCACGTTATTGTTCGCTCACAAGTGCGAGCAGGAAGGCCGGTCTTTCTCGCCGCTGACCGGCCCGAATGCCGCGACGGCGACAGACATCGCGGTGACCGTGACCGACCTGCTGCGCGCGGTGAACCTGAACACCTTCGATCTTGCCATGTGGTCGAACCGGCCGCGGCCGGACGCCCCCGCCTAAATCCCGTTAGAAGGAGACCCCAAGATGGACACAATCGGCGGCAAACCCCGCGATCTCTCGCAGATCGACGATTGGACCGACAGCCGGGAAATTCTGGCTCATGCGCGTCAACAGGCTGACCGGCGCGGTTTCGAAGACGTGTTTATCGTCGATATCGATTCCCATATCGACGACGGGCGCAACTGGCCCGAAGTCATGGACTATATCGAAGACCCGGTGATCCGCGAGGCGGCGTCGGCATTCGGCGACGGCAGCAAGCGCGGCGCGTTTATGAACGGCGCGCAAGGCCTGCAGTGGCAGAACGTCTGGGGCCGCATTCCCCACGGGCAAGGGCTGAAGGAGCCCATCGAGGCAAGCGACATCCCGCGAGAGATCGAGCTGGCGCGCCGCTGCATCGATCAGATGAGCCTCGATTATCAGGTGGTGTTTCCCAATGCTTTGCTGTTTCTGGGCATGCATCCGGTGCGTGAAATGGAAATCCACCTCGCGACCGCCTACAACCGCTGGCTGGTGGAACATGTGCTGCCCCACGACAACCGGGTCCAGGCGATGCTCTACCTGCCGTTCAACTCGCCGGAGGATGCGGAAGAAACCGTGAAGCGGTTCCTCGGCAAGCCGGGAGTGGCCGGCTTCCTGATTACGTCATCGCGCCACAAACCGGTGCACGCCAACGAGTATATGCGCCTCTATGCCATGCTCGAGGAAACCGGCCAGGTGCTCGCGTTCCACACCCACCTGAACTGGCAGGACGAGTACACCTCTCAGCTCAACCGGTTCTTGTCGATGCACGCCATCTCGTTCGTGCTGTGTAATCTGGTGCATCTCACCAACTGGGTGATCAATGGGTTGCCCGAGCGTTTCCCCAAGCTGAACGTGTTATGGATCGAGAGCGGCCTGGCTTGGCTGCCCTTCATCATGCAGCGTCTCGACCATGAATACATGATGCGGTCGTCCGAAGCGCCGTTGCTCAGAAAACCGCCCAGCGAGTACATTCGCGAGATGTTTTTCACCTCGCAGCCCATGGAGCACACCAGCGATGCTCTGTTGTCGGCGACCATGGAGGCGATCAACGCCAAGAGCCAACTTTTGTTTGCGTCGGACTGGCCCCATTGGGACTTCGATCTGCCGTCGCGCATTTGGGATCTGCCGTTCCTGGACGAAGACGCGAAGCGCAACATCCTGGGCTACAACGCCGCCCGTATTTTCAACCTGGATATCCCCGAAAAGTACCAAAAGCAGGCGGCGGAGTAGGGCAGTAGGTGAAACTCACCCCTTTTTGACACCGGGGCGGCTCCCCACATTACCGGCTGGTCCAACCAACGGGTCAGCTATCAATGAACGACCGATCTCCATACACGGTTCGCCAACTCGCAACGGGCGAAACCAAATTGTTCCGCGATCTCCTCGCCGTTTTCGGTAAAGCCTTCGAGGAAATGGAAACCTATACCCGCGCCCAACCGGGCGATGCCTATCTCGAAGAGTTGTTGGACGGGAATATTTTCATCGCGGTGGTGGCGCTGCAGGGGGACACCGTTATCGGCGGCCTCACGGCATACGAGCTCAAGAAATACGAGCAGGAGCGCAGCGAAGTGTTTATTTACGACTTGGCAGTCGACGCTGCGCATCGCCGCAAGGGTGTCGCGACAGCTCTGATCGAACACTTAAAGCCGATCGCAGCCGGACGCGGCGCCTATGTGATCATCATCGAGTCCGATGTGCCCGATCCGCCGGCGGAGGCGTTGTACACGAAGCTGGGCACCCGCGAAGACGTCGCCCATTTCAACATCGAGGTCCCGTGAGGTCGCACCCCGGAGCTACCTGCCAGCCGGGGGCTACGCAACCACCAGATTGACGTTGACGTCTGTGGCTTCCGTCAGCACGCGTGCCTCGGTACTGGCAGACGTGTAGACATTGAAAGTGGTACCGCTCACGTCCTCCTGGCCCGCCGCCGCGAAATCGCCCTCGAGCGTCACGCTGTCGTCGCCATTGCCGAACACGTGCAGATCGTTGGTCTCGTCGGACAGTTGCAACACGTCTTGTACGCTCAACGTCAGCCCGTTGGCGCCCGACCCCGACAGGTCGACCGCTTCGACGCCTTCGATCTCGCTCGATCCCAACGATGTGAGATCGAGCGTTTCGCCGGCGGTATCGAGCGCCAGCGTGTCATAGCCCGCCCCGCCATCGATCCGCGCGAAGGCCGTATCGCCGACCGTCAACAAATCGTCGCCGGCGCCGCCACGGATAACGTCGGCCCCACCGTCACCGTTCACGGTATCGTCGCCCTGACCGGCAACCATGACATCAGCGCCAGCGCCGCCGTTCAGCGTGTCGTCGATCTCCGTGCCTTGGTGGGTCACGGACCCCGTCATGGTATCGTTGCCGTAGATCACATAGCTTTCGCCGGCGACCGCATTGGCGTTGCCGATGCCCCAGGCGAACGGGGAACCGACGATAAGATCGTCGAAGCCGTCGCCGTTGACGTCCCCAGCCGCCGCAACGGACGCTCCCGACCGGTCGTTGTCATCGGCGCCATAGATGGCGAAACCATCGCTCGGATCCATTGAGTCGACATTGATCATGCCAAAACCCGAGGCCTTGCCGAAGATCACATAGGTATCGCCAGCCAAGGATTTGGCATTGCCGGCCCCATCGGCAGATTGCGCGCCGACAATAATGTCGTCGTAGCCGTCGCCGTTGAAGTCGCCGGCCGCGGACACCGACTGCCCCAGGGCGTCGAAATCGTCACCGCCGCGAATAGTGAAACCGTCCGCCGCGCTCAACGCGCCGAGATCGACATCGGTATGGCCGCCCGCCTTGCCGAATACGACATAGGCCTCACCGGAACCACTCTTCAAGTTGTCTTGCCCATCGGCCCCGGCAGCGCCAATGATGACGTCCTCATAGCCGTCGCCATTAACATCGCCGGCCGATGAGACCGCGCCACCAGCACGGTCGTTGGAATCCGCGCCAAATATGGCGAAACCATCACCAGGCGCCAGCGAGCTCAGGTCGATATCGGTAAAGCCGTCCACTTTGCCGAACAGCACGTAGCTTCCGCCGTTGTTGAAACTGCCGCCACCGTCGGCCCACGGCGCGCCAAGAATCACATCGTCAAGGCCGTCGCCGTTGATATCGCCCGCCGATGACACGGAGGTGCCTAATTCGTCACCGAAGAAAGCACCGGTAATCGTGAAACCGTCGGCGTTCGACAGCGTTCCCAAATCGACATCCGCGGATCCGCCGGTTTTCCCGAAGACCACATAGGCTTCGCCGAAATTGTCTTCCTCATCGCCGCCGGCACGGTCGGCGAGATGAGCGCCAACAACGAGATCGCTCAAACCGTCGCCGTTGATATCGCCGGCGCCAGCAACCGAAAAGCCAGACTCATCCCCAGGGTCGGCGCCGTAGATGGCGAACCCGTCGCTGGGGGGCAGGGCGCTGAGATCGATGTCGGTAAATCCGCCGGCCTTACCGTAAATGACGTAGCTGTCGCCGGCGCCGAACTCCAGGTCGCCGGCACCGGCGGCGTTCGAGGCCCCGATGATGATATCGCCGAAACCATCGCCATTGACGTCGCCAGCGGCGGCAACTTCGCTGCCCGAGCCGTCGAAGGCGCTCGCGCCGGCAATCATAAACCCATCGGACGGCGTGAGAGCGCCCAAATCGATGTCGGTCAGGTTGCTGCCGTTACCGAAAATGACATAGCTCTCGCCCGCACCGTTCTTGCCGCCGCCAAGTTTGTCATCCAATCCGTCGCCGAACAGAGCACTTACGATGACGTCGTCGAACCCGTCATTGTTGATGTCGCCGGCTGTAGATACCGACCAACCCGACTGGTCGCCCCCGTCGACACCGGAGATAACGAAGCCGTCGAACCCGCTTCGGTCGGCCAGATCGATCCCGACAGTCTCGACGGGTTCGCCGCCCCCGCTACTGCCTCCGCTTTCGCCGGTCACCGCAACGTCGATAGATCCCAGCGAGGATGCCGTGTCGCCGTTGGACGCCTCGGTCGAGGTCGCGCGAATTTGTAATTGAAATTCCGCGTCGCTGCCCACTGGCGGAGTTATCGTGAGCGCTGCCAGATTCCAGCCAACGATGTCGGTATCGTTATCGACAGCGGTAGCGATGAAAGAATTAATACCGTCGGAAAGTTCGGCACCTTCCGGTATGGCGGATACCACCAGTTCCGTTAGCGCTTCCGACCCATCGGTATCGGTTAGATTGGCCGATAAACTCAGGGCGATCGCGGTGCCTTCGTCGCCAATCGCCGAACCGGTTAAGATTTCCGGTGCATCGGCAACGGCGTTGACGGTGACGCCGATGGCGTCGAACGCCGTTTTCGTGTCGCCGTTCGAAGCTTCGGTTACCACCGCCGCCACCGCCAACTCGAAATCCGCATCGCTATTGGCGGGCGGGGTTATGGTAAGCGAACCCAACGACCAAGCGGCGATATCCACTTCGGTATCGCCTGCCGTTGCGGTGAAGTTGTTCGTTCCATCCGACAGCGTTGCGCCGGCTGGGATGTCGGATACGGTCAACGAGATCAAAGTTTCCGAGCCATCGGTATCGGTTAGATTGGCCGATACATTCAGCGCAATCGCAGTGTCTTCGTCGCCGGCCGCGGCACCGGTTGAAACTTCCGCCGCATCGGCAACGGCAGCGACATGTACCGTGACGAATTGCGTGCTCGTACCGCCATGGCCGTCGGACGCGGTATAGGTGAATCCGGCTTCGCCGGAGAAGTCGGCATCGGGCGTGAATGTGATGGTGCCATCATCCGCCATCAAAACAGCACCATTTATGGCGCCGCCGACCTCGATAATCTCGATACTATCGCCGTCGAAGTCGACATCGTTGGCGATCAAATCGGCAGCCTGAAAGACGATTTCGGTGTCTTCCGCCGTTTCACCGGAATCGGCAACCGTGAGGACAGCGTTGTTCTCGCCATCGAGGTGAACGGTCAGCAGTTCAGCCGTTCCGTCACCGTCGGCATCGCCATCGGAAAATACGGCCTTCTCCACGCGCCAGAGCTTGTCGGTGCCGGTATCGTCATCGGCGCTATTAAGATCGGTAATGTAAGTTTTCCGGCCGCCAATCGAGATATCGTAATCCAGGACCGAGTAATAATCGTTGGGGTCGTCGGAAATCTCCGCCGATGTGTTCTTCAGATAAAGCGCCGTGTCGACACCATGGCCGCCAATCAGCTTGTCGTCGCCGGCGCCACCGATCAGGGTATCGTCGCCGCTGCCGCCATGGAGACGATCGTCTCCTTCGCCGCCATTGAGTATGTCATCGCCGCGGCCACCATAGACCCGGTCATCACCATCACCGCCGTTGAGCGTATCGTCGCCGCTACCGCCCGAGATGCGGTCGTCGCCATCGCCGCCATCGACGACATCGTCGCCACTGCCGCCATAAGCGCGGTCATCGCCATCTCCGCCGTTGAGCGTATCGTTGCCACTGCCACCCGAGATGCGATCGTCGCCGTCGCCGCCATCGACGATGTCGTCACCGCTGCCGCCATAAGCGCGGTCATCGCCATCGCCGCCGTTGAGCGTATCGTTACCACGACCGCCCGAGAGACGGTCGTCTCCATCGCCACCATCGAGCGTGTCATCGCCACTCCCGCCACGGAGCCGATCGTCGCCGTCTCCGCCGTCGAGCGTGTCATTGCCGCTGCCGCCGTAAAGCCGGTCATCGCCCAGGCCACCGGATAGGTCGTCGTCACCAGCCCGGCCCGAAAGCCAATCGGCGCCGTCGGTACCGGTCAGCGTGTCGGCGTCCCGCGTGCCGCGAATATAGTTGAACCCACCCCGATATTGGGTGCCCCACGGCGCGCACATTGCGCCGCTCTTTATCCAAATCAACGGCATGTCCTTAGCTCCATCGAAACGATTCAAGACTGGCTGGTCGGACAAGCCTGCCATCAGTTGTGGGTTTTCGCCTTCCTTATCGATTCCAATTCGGGCGACTGTTTAGGGATATTCGGATAAGAAAATTCGGGAAAATATCTCGATAAACGCCGCAATTTTCGATCGGTCCCGGAAACACCGGCAACGAAGGCCGGGCGACGCCCTATTTCGAAAAAATTGGATTCAAAAGCGTAGCGATTTAAATCGGCTATTGGCCAAATGTTAGTTTGGACTAACCGCCCCGCATCCGGGCACTTTAGGGTATTGCGCCAAGTAGTTGTCGATATCCTCGAGAGTGGGCGCGAGACCTCGAAGAGGCTTGGCCAGCGAGGCGACCAGGGAAACATGACCGATGTCCTGGTAGATCCGTTGCTCCACCGAACCTCCGGCGTCTTTAACAGCTGCCGTCAAAGCGGTTGTGTTGCGCGGGCGCACCGTGGTGTCCGTCGCGCCCGCGATCAGCAACAGCGGCGGCGCCGCGCCGTCAACATGATGTATCGGCTGGGTTTCGGGCGGCGCCGGGTCGCCGAATATCGCCTTGAGCGTGGCACTCGACAAGGGCAGGAAATCGTACGGGCCCGCCAGTCCGGCGGTGGCGCTGATAACATCGCAGGCCTTTAGCCCCTCCGCCGCAAACCAACGCGGATCGATGGAGAGCATGACCGCGATATAGGCGCCGGCGGAATGGCCCGCGAGATAAAGGACCCCAGGCTCCAAGTTTGTTATCGCGCTTGCTTTCTGTCTAATCCAAGCGAGCGCGGCGGCGGCGTCTTCGAGAAACGCCGGATAACGGATTTCCGGATAAAGACGGTAATCGGGAATGGCAACGATATATCCCCGCGAAGCGAAGGCCTCGCCGACGAAACGGTAATCGTCCCGCTCACCGGACTCCCAACCGCCGCCATAGAAGAAAACGATTAGCGGCGCGCCGTCATTGGCGCCATCCGGCACATATAGATCGAGCTTGTGGCGCGGTCCGTCGTCATAGCCGAGGCCGGAGATAACCCGGTAGCCGTCGGACGGCACCAAGGCATTGACCACATCTGCGCCCGAGCAGCCGGACAGCACAGCCATCAAGGTCAGCAACGGGAGAAGGCGGCGGCGCATCGTGCGAAAACTCAAAATCGGATATCGATGCTTATACGCGATTTACCGACCGTTGGATGTGCGGGTACGTGGAATGCCTAACTGGGCACGGTCTTTCCCCGGTAGTCGAGCGATAGGGATATTTCGTCCAAGGCCACGCTGAGCCTGAAACGTTCAGGTCCTAGTCGAAAAACGCGAAGGTGCGGGTTTCGATGCTCTGGCGCGGCGCAGCGTCGGCAGGGGCGTCGGGATTGGCGAAGGCCGAGTGGCCCGACGGGCCGCCATGATTTGCCTCGTCGGACTCATAGGTCTTTATCAGTAACGCCTCGTCGCGGCTCAGATCCGGGAAATAGTACCAGCGATTATCGTCGCTATAGGTCATGCATTGGGTATGGCCGACCCGATCCTTGGTCCGCCGTTCGGCGGTAATGAGCTGCTCGGGCGCGATGGTTTGCGCATCGCAAAGGGCCAGCGGGGTGGTTTGGATCGGTCCGGCGATGGAGCGCCACACCTGGACGACGGCAAAGCGCCGTTGCAGCAAGTCGTCCGCTTCGTCCGGCAGGAAGTCGCGTACCCGTTGGGGGCCTGATTCATGGGTATAGTCGTTATGGACGAATAGCACCGGCTCGCGCACACCCTTTTCGCCGCGCACTTCTTCATTTTCCACCCGCACCGTATGGTCGAAGACGACCACACGCTTGGCGCCCGTGGCCTTCTTGATCAAGGCTTCGACCTCGGGGTTATAAACTCGTTCCACTTCGTCCATGTCGAAGAAGTCTTTGACCTTGGTATCGTGACCCCATAACTCGAACCCTTCGCGCTCGAGCGATAGGCTATCCCGGACCGCGCGGCCGTCGCGCACGGCCAACAGGTGTTGCCGGTACTCGCCACCGCGCTCCAAACCTTTCTCGGTCACGCGGTTGATCGGGGTCGTGCCATCGTCGACGTAAAAATTGAGCGCCGCCGTAACGGTTCCCGTGTCCTGTGCGTGTTCGGCCTGGTGGTCCATGGGCTTCTTCCTTGCCGTTTTGGAATAATTGAACGGTTAGAGTACCAAACCTATGCCTAACCCGCCAATGATCAAGGGTTAGCCCTGGTCAACGATGGCGATGACGGGGCCCCCGCCGTGGGGGCCTTGATGCATGGCGTCGACTGAGACGAACACAGCAGCATCGCCGATTGCCGTCGCCGCGACTCCGCCGACCGCAGCTTTGGCGTGGCGATGGTGATGGACATCGGAATCGTCGAGCATGATCTGCCGCCGGCCGCGCAGTTGTCCGCGATGATCGGCCTCGCACTTGATGAACACGTTCACCAGACGGCCGCCCAAATCTTCCGAGCGGGCGCGCTCGGGCAACTCCAGTCCCGCGTTGCGGATACCGTCGTAGATGCCGTCGATATCGAGCGCATCCTTCATCACGCTGTGACCGATCGTATAGCGGCCGCCGGCGCCGGCGCGATTCCCGAGTAGAACGATCTGCGCTTGGGTAAGCTCGACGCCCGACGAACAAGACGACACGGCGGAGTAAAGATCGAGGTCTTTACAGATCTGCTCAGCCGTCGGCATCGCAATTTCGCCGAGCGCGACGCCGATGCCGAGCGCCGTGGTGCCGTTCGACACCCCCATGGAATCGTGAACCTCGCAAGCCACGGTTTGGCCGCGGCGAGCCGCGTCGGCCACACTGTCGATGGTCAGCAGGGGGGTCTTGGTCTGAACGTAGTGCACGTCCGCGGGATCATCGATACCGGCGTCGGCCATCGCGGCACGCACGCCGTCGGCGACTTTTTCGACCATCGCCACCCGGCCGATATCTTCGGGCAAAAGTTCGGCACTCATCGCGGTGCCGATGACCAGCCGCGCCTCATCCGCCGGGCCAGTCTGATCGTTTTGCGCAAAAACCGTCGCATGGGGGGTAATCACCCCGTCGCAGCCGCCCGACCAGACCATGGGTATCTGTGCCAGCTCTTCGGTGCTGCGGCTGCCCCGTTCGGCCAATGCCGCGCGAAACGCCTCATCGGCGAGGATACGTGTGAAATCGTTGACCCCGCCGTTGCCCTCCGTTTTGCCGATCACGGCCACGACTTCATCGGCGGTAAATTGACCGGCGTCGATGCACGCGACCAGACCGGATGCGTCGTTGACGCTTTTGAGTTCGACTTTGGCCACTTCGATTGCCATCTACTTACTCTCCTGAAGAAGCGGCCAGGGCCGCGTTATGGTTGTTGTGCCGATATTACGTCGCAGGCAGCGGTGACGTCCAATTGTTGAACGGCAAGGGTTCGCATATGCTAAAAACCAAGGATGAAGCCCGGTCCGGTGGGACCGAAGCGGCGCCGATAAGAAATTTTGGAGGGCGGCCATGACAGTCGAAATGATGACCGAAACGCTGAGCGGACCCGGTGCCTGGACAGGGCCGGAACTACAGAACGACGAGAGCTGGATTATGCCCCTCGAGGGCGCCGACATCGACGAGATCGATGCGGCGCTGGCGGCGGTGAAGCAGGCTGGCGTATCGATCCCCTACGCCGCCGATGCATTTCCCCTTCCGAACTTCACGGAAAAAATCGACGAAGTCGTCGACCGTCTGTCTCACGGGCGGGGTTTGTGCCTCGTGCGCGGCTTGCCGCGTGAGCGCTACAGCGCGGCGGACTGCGAACTTATTTACTGGGGTATCGGGACCCATATCGGGCGGCCGGTCTCGCAAAACGCCCGCGGCCACCTTCTGGGCCATGTGCGCGACGAAGGGCGTGTTTTGAGCGATATGGGCGCGCGCCCGTATCAGACCGCTTCGAAGATGGATTTCCATTGCGACCTGCTGCCGGTCGATGTGCTCGGCCTGTTCTGCGTGAACGCGGCGAAGTCAGGCGGCGAAAGCTACGTTGTCAGCGCCCAGAGCGTGCATAACGTGATCCGCGAGGAACGGCCGGATTATCTGGAAGCGTTGTATCAACCCTTCAATATCGACTGGCATGGCGAAGAGCCGGAAGGGTCGAAGCCCTGGTACACCATGCCCATGTTCAGCGTGCGCGACGGCAAGGTAACGTCGCGGATTACCAGCCGCCGGTTCGTCCATTCGGTGACCCGCCACGACGAGGGTTTGGCCGCCAGTGAGGTGCAGCTCGAAGCGATCGATTTTGCGCAGGAAGTCGCCCGGCGGCCGGAACTGCGCTTGTCCATGACGATGGAGCCGGGCGACATGCAATTCCTCTCCAACCATACGACGCTGCATGGGCGGTCTGCGTTCGAAGATTTTGACGAGCCAGAGCGTAAGCGCCATTTGCTGCGTATGTGGATCGCGCTCGACGACGCGAAGCGGCGGCCCTTGGCCTCGTTGTTGGACGAGCGTTATAGCTGGGTCGAGAAGGGCGGTATTCCGCAGAAACAAGCCGCCTAAGCCAGCCCGGCTGTGATCAAACCCCACCTAGCGAACGGGTAAGCCCATGGAAGTTTTTGACAACATTATCGATGCGGTCGGGCGGACCCCGCTCGTACGCCTCAACAAGGTGGTGCCGGACGGTGCGGCCACCATCCTGGCGAAATGCGAGTACATGAACCCGACCGGTTCGATTAAGGACCGCATGGCGTCCTACATCATCGAACAGGCGGAAAAGGAAGGTTTGCTCACACCGGGCGGTACGATTGTCGAGAACACGTCAGGCAATACCGGCCAGAGCCTGGCGATGGTAGCGGCGGTTAAGGGTTATCGCTGCGTCTTTACGCTGCCCGACAAGATGAGCCAGGAAAAGATCGACATGATGAAGGCCTATGGCGCGGAGGTGGTGATTACACCGACCGACGTACCCGGCGATTCACCCGATCATTACGTCAACACGGCGAAGCGGATCGCCGAGGAAACGCCTGGTGCCTTCTACGTCAACCAGTACCACACGCAATGGAATATCGAGGCGCATTATCATTTCACGGGCCGGGAAATTTACGAGCAAACCGACGGCGGTAAGTTCGACGTGTTCATGGGCGGCACGGGGACTGGGGGTACCGTGTCCGGGGTGGGCCGGTGGTTCAAGGAGCACGCGCCCGGCGTGAAAATCATCGGTGTCGATCCGTTGGGCTCGGTCCACTACCACCTGTTCCATACCGGCAGCTTGCCGACGGCTTATGTCTACGGAGTCGAGGGTATCGGCGAGGATATCAAGTGCGACGCCATGGATTTCTCCGTGGTCGACGACATGCGTCAGGTTAATGACAAGCAATCCTTCGACATGGCCCGCCGCCTGGTGCGCGAGGAGGGCTTGTTTGTCGGCGGCTCATCGGGCTCGATCGTCCACGCCGCCGTCGAGGTTGCCAAAGAAATTGGCGCCGGCAAGACCATCGTTGTGACCTTGTGCGATTCCGGCACCCGCTACATTACCAAGTTCCTCTCTGACGATTGGATGCGCGATCACGGCTTTCTCGAGGGCGGTCCCGAACTGGGTCTGGTCGAGGAGTTGCTTACCGAGCGCAACATGTCACCGGTCACGGCGGGCGCCGACACGCCGGTTTTGGAAATCATCCAACTCATGCGCAATCACGGCGTGTCGCAAATACCGGTGATCGAAAGCAGCAAGATCACGTCAATGGTGCACGAATCCGATATTATCAGCGGCCTGCGCGACGGCAGCATTAACCCGCAATCGCATGCCCGCGAGGTGGCCAACCCGATCGGCGGGCTGATCTACCCCAAGGCGCGGATCGAAGAACTGTTCCACCTGTTCGATTCCGACCATGTTGCGGTCGTCGTCGATGGCGGCAAGGTGGTCGGCGTGGTGTCGCAGATCGACCTGATCGAACATCTAGCCAAAAACCCAGGCCCGGAACCCTACGCCGTCGCTTCTTAAGCATTCTGCACGGCTCCTAGGGGCGGGTAACGTCGACGTGATGTCGCATGGCGCTGGACAAGTGAAGCCTCACTCGAATTTCGGCCGTTAACCATATGATTCTAAATTAGTCTTTAGCCTCAACACATTGCGTTGCACGGCGGAATTGAATGGCACAAGCCATGTTCATGCAGGCCGTTCAATGGTGCCCATCAAGTAATTGATTTGCATTAGTTAGTTCAGTGGAACCACTCGGCACGCCGTTACACACTGGTGGCAACAAGAATGCAAAAGCATTCGATTTACGGCTACCAGGGGTATCGTTGTGAGGAGAGGAAATTCAAAAATAATCAAGGCGCTGCCGTTTGCGGCGGTTCTCGCCACTGCAGCGGCGATGCCGAGCGCTGCCAACGCAACGTTGATCGGCGACTCCGTAAGGTTTCAAAGGATCTTCCAGGTTTTCCCCATCCAGGATCAGACGACCGTTGTCGGCCCAGGCGTCGAGTTCAACGACTTCGGCCGTATATTTTTTGACCTAGACGCGTCCTCCATATCATTTAGCGTGATCGCGCCTGGGCTCAGCTATTCACCCAACCCCTCCACGTCCATAATTTTCAGCGGGTTGGAATGGCAGGATAATCCCAACGGGCGGATTACGGGAATTTCCAACTTCTCGAGTAGCGGTGTCGCCGGATTTACCGAGAACAAGATTAGTTTCACGGATGATTCCATCACCATCGATGCCACCGGCTTCGCCTGGGGCGGCGGCGCAAGCGGCGGCTTCACCATCGAAACCGACCATGGCAATGGCGGCGGTGGCGGCGATCCGGAGCCGGAGTTCGAACTTGACGCGGTAAACGTTCTCGCCGGTGATCCCGACGCCGTGCAGCGGCGCGATCTCGGCGCCGTTCACAAGCTTTCGGCGCAATCCGTCGGCGCAGCGGCACCGGCCTCCGAGACGAGTACGGCGCAGCGGCGGTTTACATTCTCCGTCGACGGCGAAACCGAACCCGTTGAAGTTTTCATATTTGCGCTGCTCGACGGGTTTCTGGTCGGCGATAATTTGGGCGAGGCCAGTGTGCAGGCAAGCCTGTCCCTGACCGATACTGGCGGCAATGCTTTGGGCGGCGACAACGCTAATATCGCCGCCGAATCTGAGTTGGGACAGTTGGTCGAAGTGGATGTCGCCGAATTTCTCAGTTTCAGCGCATTTCTGACGCCGGGAGTCGATTACATTCTGGAAAGCTCATTGACCGTGAACGCGCGCGGCAATGGCGGTGCCGGACGGGCTCTGTTCGACAATAGTTTCGAGTACGCGCTCAGCGGCGAAGACGTGAACCCATTCGCCATCCCGGAACCCAGTACTCTGATTATATTCGGCATCGGCCTCGCCGGATTAGCCGTGGGGCGCCGGCGGCGGAGACTTGTGTAGCAAGCCTCTCGATCCCTCTTTTATAGCGGCGGCCTTTGGGCCGCCGTTACCTGTTTAGAGAAGCGCTGCGATGTCGGCGTTCTCAAATATATTCCTATAGGCATTGAAGATAGGAAATATCAGGAATTACTATTCCTGCGCTCTAGCTCGAATTGGCTAGACTCCGGCCAAATCCGCAGCGGTGGGCGAAGCCGCGACATCTTATCTCGGGGAGTGAACACCATGGCAGCGCCGAAAGTTATCGTACAGCTCTATCCAATGATGCCGTCGGACGGTGAAGAGGACCGCAGAGCTAAACGCCCGCTTGGCGCCGATTCCGACCTCTACAACAAAGTCATTCACGAATGGACCGACATCATCAAGGAAGCCGACGCCATGGGGGTGTGGGGGTGTTCGACCATCGAGCATCACCTGCACTCGGAAGGCTACGAGGTTGGCCCCAACCCCGGTGTGCTCAACGCTTATTGGGCTAACCACCTCACCAATATGCGCGTCGGCGCGCTGGGCTATGTGATCGGTACAAACGATCCGATCCGCGTCGCCGAGGAAACCGCGATTATCGACCACCTGACCAACGGCAAGTACTTCGTCGGCTTCGCCCGTGGCTACCAGGCGCGCTGGACCAATATTCTCGGCCAGTATTCGGGCGCCATGGCGACGTCGTCCGACGGCGGCGATATCGACCAGCTCAACCGCGAGATTTTCGAAGAGCGCGTTGAGATGGTGCTCGATTGCTGGACCAATGAGTTGAACCGTCTTGAAGGCAAGCACTACCAGGCACCGTACCCCCTCGATACCGGCGTGGTGGGCTATCCCGGCACCAAGCTTGCCAGCGAAGCAGGAGCGCCGGGCGAGGTGGGTGACAACGACAACATCCAGGCGGTCTGCGTGGTGCCGAAGCCGTACCAGAAGCCCCATCCGCCGGTGTTTATCGGTGTCCACAAAAGCCCGGCGACCATCGAGTTTTGCGCCAAGCACGGCTTCCACCCGTGTTACTTCAACCCGACCGATGCGGTCATCGATTTGTCGAAGATGTATGTCGAGGAGGCGGCCAAGCACGGTCACAACTTCCGCCTGGGCGAACGTCAGAACATCGTACGGCAGACCCGTATCGCCAAGAACGCTGAAGAGTTCGAGCGCCGGGTGAAGAAATACGACGTTGATATTTTCAAGAACTTCTACTCGATGTTCGCCAACCACAACGTCGATCCCGCAGAAGGCGATGATGACGCAGCGTTCAACGCGATGAAAAACACCAGCTTCCTGACCGGCGGCACGATCGACGATTGCATCCGCTATTGGCGTGGCATCTTCGATCAAGCGCCGTTCGAGTACATCACGCTGATCTGGCATTTCGCCCAGCAGCCCAAGGACGAAGTGCTCGAAGAAATGCGGCTGTTCATGGAGAAGGTGGTGCCCGAACTCGACGTCCCCGACTACGCCATCGCCGCGGAGTAGGGGACACCTCGGTTCGACGCAGAATTTACAGCTTTAAAGCGTTCACCCTTCGAGATGGGCCTTCGGCCCTCCTCAGGGTGAGGTCATATTAGTTTATCGCACAACGCCCTCATACTGAGGAGGCGCATGGCGCCATCTCGAAGTATGAGGGTGCAGGGGAGGACGCAATGGCAGGATATCCCGTAAACGACAAGTTGGAAGCCACGACGGACATGTGGCGCATCTCGCAGCAATGTTTCGCCGATGAAATCCGCGCCGAGATGACACTGCCGGAAAAGGTGCAGCTCTGCGACATCACCCTGCGCGAAGGCCGGCAATTGCCCGGCGTGTCGCTCACCCGTGACCAGGTGATCCGCATCGCCGACGCGCTATCCGAGGCTGGCGTCACCATGGTGCAGATGCATCATGACGACCCCCAGGAGATGGCGGAGGTCAAGAAGCGCCACCCCCACATGCTGATCGACGCGCTGGTGCATCCCACCGCCGTTCTCAACCCGGAACTGGCCAAGCCGGAGGTCGACTTGAACTACGACCACGGCGCCGACTATGCGTCGCTGTGCTTTTCCTTTTCGGAGCACCAGATGTGCCTGTTTGAATCCATGGCGGGCGCGCGCATCTCTATCGAAGAAGCGATCGACCGCGCCATGGGGTCGATCGCCTACGCCAAGGAGAAGGCGGGCCCAGACCGCAAGGTGGGCGCCCTGATCCAAGATTGTACGCGCATCCCGGTCGACCGTCTGGCCGAAGTGTGCGGCAAGCTGGTCGATGCTGGCGCCGATATGATCCGCTTGGACGATATCAACGGCATGGCGATCTACCGGGTCTATACTCATGTGGTGCGTGAAATGAAGCGCCGCCTGCCGGGCACCGAGATCGCGCTGCACACCCACAACGATATCGGTATGGCCGCCGCGGCTCTTTATGCCGGGCTCGAAGGCGGCGCCGATATCATCGATGCCTGCGTCAACGGGCTGGGCGAACGCGCCCATATCGCGTGTTTCGCCGAGGTGGCCTCGGTGATCCAGCTCTATTACGGCCTCGATTGTGGCATCAAGCTCGACAAGATGACCGCGCTATCGCAGTTGGTCGCCGAAACCATGCCGTGGCCCATGCCCGACACCATGCCATTCGTCGGCAGGACCGCGTTTTCCCATCTGGTGGAGGTACATTACTGCGTGCCCGACACGGAGGAGGGGTTCTGGTCCTACCTGTGCATGAAACCGGAAGTCTTCGGCAACACGCAGCACAATCTGCTCGGCCACTATTCCGGGCCCTGGGCGGTGCGGGCCAAAGCTAAGGAATTGGGCCTGACCATTCCCGACGGCCGCGAAGAGCAGGTGATTGAAAAACTCCGCAGCCAGATTCAATCGGTTCGGCGTCAGCTTACCGATGCCGAGTTTTCCGATATCGTGGCGGCGGTCTAATCGTCGAGGCCGGCGCGAAACGAATAGCCCAGGCCTTCCAGCTCGCGCACGATCTCTGGGCCAAACCGGTTTTCGAGCTCGTCGACCATCTTCGGGGCGTATTCGACATCGCGCAGATTGCGCTCACCGCCCTGCAGGATGACGTAGAGCAGGCCGCTCTCGTCGCTGATGTTGTGGAAACGGCGCATCACGCCCGGCGGTACCGAAATCGTGTCGAATAGGTCGAGTTCCGTCGCATGTTGGCCGTCATCGCCCCACTCGATGCGGAACCGGCCTTTAATACAGGTGAAGGTCTCGGTCGTGTTTTGGTGAACGTGCAGTCCGGGGCCGTTCCCCGGCTCGCATTCGGCAATAACCACGGCGAAACTCTTCGGACCAGGGATCGGACCGTCGCCCCACGGCGTATCCTTCGCACCTTCGTAGGCGATTACGGTCTTGGTCTCGCGCGCGGTCATCATCTCGCGGGCTTCCGGCGGAATGTTCCCGGCGGTGCGCGCCTTATTGGGTGTCAGCTCGTCGTAGCGGGCGATGTAGCGCTGCATTTCTTCAGGGCCAATCTCGATGGTTTTCATAGCCTTTCTCCTCGGAATCGCGTGCAAGGCGTGGCTTCGGTGTACGACCGAATGGCGCAGACTTGCGATTGTGCCACAAGTCCGTGACAAAAACCGGACTATGGCTCAAGCGATGTGCGCAGACATCACAAAAAGCCCGCCGGACCAGTCGGCCGGCGGGCTAGCAAAAGCGCTTTAATTCAGATGGTTCCGCAGCTAGGCGGCCGTCTGCATTTTCCCCAGAAAATCTTCAATTCGAGTGTTCAAAGAGGTCGCATGTTCCGATAGTTCGGAGGCTGCGGAAGCGACGCTATCGGTGCTTTCACCGGTTTGTTTACAGGCCGCATCGACCGAGGCAATCGCGTTGGATACCGACGTCGCGGCCTCGGTAACGCTGGTCACGTTGCGGGCAATCTCCTGCGTCGCGGCGCGCTGCTGTTCGATGGCACTGGCGACGGCAGACGAGGCTTCTTCGATCGTTTGGACAGTTGTGCCGATGCTGCGAATCGCCGTTCCTGTTTCGCTGACAACCTCTTGGATTCGGAGAATTTGCGAACTGATCTCCTGGGTCGCTTCCGCGGTCTGTCCTGCGAGCGTCTTCACTTCACCGGCGACGACGGCAAAGCCCTTGCCGGCTTCACCCGCCCGTGCGGCCTCGATTGTCGCGTTCAGGGCCAACAGATTGGTCTGCGCAGCGATCTTGTTGATCAGCTCGATTACCGAACCGATTTTCTCCGCGGCTTCGTCGAGACTGTTAACCGTTTCGTTCGCCTGTGACACCTCGGCGACAGCTTCGGCGGATACACGTGCCGACGAGTGAATCTGGTCGGTGATTTCAGCGATGGAGGCGGAAAACTCTTCCATGGCCGCCGAGACAGCATTGATGTTGTCGGATACTTTTGACGTATCGGCGGCCGCGGAAACGGCCTGCTTCTGCGTATCGTCCGATAGCTCGGCCATCGTCGTCGCGCTCGTGGTCAGATTGCCCGCAGCAAGCGAGACCGTATTGGCCACCGGCACCACATTTTCGGTTACGAAGCCGGTGAATTCACGGTCGCGCTCCTCCATCAGGCCGAGCGACTTGTTGATGGTATCGGCGTAATAAATGAAGCTGCCGCGCAGACCCGTCGGAATGATGCGGCGAAAATACTTGCGGTTGTTGGCGTATTCCATCGCCGTATTGGCTTCCTTGGTGAACGCCTCGGTAAGGTCGAGTAGACGGTTGAGGCCATTTGCCAAGCGGCCGATATCTCCTTCCTCGGCCTGCAAATGAAGTACCCGCACATCGAGGTCACCCTGCGCCGCAGCCGTAACGACATCGACACAGCGCTTGAGCTTGTCGTCATCGCTATCGGCGCTGCGCGCCGTCTCACCTTTGGCGGGACGCGCGGCATACACGAGAGGCAGAAGAGCGGCGGCAGCGATGCCGGCGGCAAGCCAGTTGGCCTCTATCGCCGCAGCAGCGGCCGCAAAAAATATGATCCCGGCAGCGGCGAAAACCGCCACGCGGGGGCTAAAGCGAGAGAACAAATTCGTCATAGGAGACACCGTTTTTCTCGAGCAGTTCGACCATGGCGTCGAAGGAGCGCTGCATGCCAACTTTGCGGTCGGGTTGGGACCGCTCGATTTCGATCAATTGCTTGTAGATAGGAACAACTGCGTTCACCGCGTCGCGTCGCGGCGACCGGCGGCTGGAATGGAAGCTGACGATTTTGTTGTTGGCGTCGAACGTCGGCGTCACATGCGCCAGCACCCAATAATTGTCGCCGTTCTTGGCGCAATTATTGACGTAAGCGAAAATTTCCTGTCCCGCCGTTACGGTGTCCCACAGCAATTTGAAAACGCAGCGCGGCATCTCGGGATGGCGGATGATTGAATGCGGCTCGCCCAGAACCTCTTCTTCGCTAAAACCGCTAACTTGCGAGAAAACGTCGTTCACATAGGTAATTCGGCCCTTGGGATCGGTCTTGCTGACGATGATTTCGTCTTCAGCAAACTCCCGTTCAACGCCCGTCAGGGGCACGGTTTCACGGCTCATTACGGTTGGTCCTTACTTTTGTATTCCTTACCGTTGTATGTCCAATTAAACCCCTAAAAAGTTAAGGGTTATTTTAGAAACCGAGGCGGCCGGGACGGGGCAATCTTTGGATTTGAGGCGGATCAAGGCAAAAGGCCTGATGCTGTGCGAGATTATGCAACTTATGGATTAAGCCTCGGCCTGGTCTGACGACGTCGACGGCCTCGGGTTGATGTTGCGGCTCGCGTTAGCACCGTTCGAGACCGTCCTGTAGACCGCAGGGTCTCGGTCGTCTATGAGGCACCAAGCTTTAGCGCCCGGCGCCGGGGCGTTCGAACAATAACGAGAGAGGACCCCATGCACGTTGGTATATGCGGCACCGGAAAAATGGGCTCGGCGATGGCCGAGCGGTTGATGGAAGAAGGCCGGCAGGTCTCGGTTTGGAACCGGACACGCGAGCGCGCACAGCCTTTGCTCGATCACGGTGCGGCGTTTATGGAGAGTCCAGCCGCACTGGTGGCAGCATGTGACGCGGTGATCTCGATCGTGATCGACGACAACGCCATAGCAGCAGTTTACGAAGGCGAAGGCGGCCTGCTGTCCGGCGATCTCGGCAATACGCTTATCATCGACATGAGCACGGTCATGCCGGAAACCACCCAGCGGATTGCGGCAGGCGTGCGCGATGCCGGCGGGCGATTCGTCGAATGCCCGGTGGGCGGCAGCGTACAACCGGCCCGTAACGGACAATTGCTCGGCCTGGCCGGTGGCGCGGCGGCGGATGTCGAGGCGGCCCGCCCCGTTCTGGAACAACTCTGCCGGCGCCTCGATCATGTCGGCGAAATCGGCACCGGCGCAGCGATGAAGCTCGCCGTCAATTTACCCCTGGTCGTCTATTGGGAAGCGGTCGGCGAGGCGTTAGCGATCGCCGATAGCGCCGGTATCGATCTGGCGCAGGCCGCCGACATTCTGGGCGATACGTCGGGCACGATTAAGGTGGCGCCCGGCCGGCTCCCCGGCATTGCCGAAGCGGTGAGGGGCAGCGCCCCGGAAGCGACCGCTTTTAGTCTCGCCGCCATGGCGAAGGATCTGGGTCTGATGAGCGATGTTGCGTCGGCTCGCGGTATCACCGCGCCGGTCACCGATGCAGCACGGCAGGCCTACGATGCGGCGGTGGCGGATAATTGGGGCGACCGCGAAGGCATCATGCTGGCCGCTTGGCGCGCCTCGCAGACCGGCCGCACATAAAGGCACAAAGAAAGAGGCCGCGCGGCTATCCCGGTGCGGCCTCCAACTTTCCCCCGAAAACAGTTAAAAGCTATTTCTCGGGTATCACTGGTAACATGACGTACGCGCGCCGCTTCGGCCCGGTGTGTAGCGTAACGTCGCCGCCGAATATTTCGGCGGGGCGGTCAACCGGGTCGTCGTGGCGGAAAATGGCGCAACCGGTCCACTTGCCATAGGGCGTTTCCATGAAGGAATCGCCGGGATAGACGTAGTCCTTGCCGCGAACCGAGAACGCCAGGCGCGTACCCTCGGGCAGCACCACACAAGTCGGCCAAATTTCCACATCCACCTCATAGACTTCGCCCTTCTTCATGGGCTGCTCTTCATCATGGGTGTGGTAGGGCCGGTAGGGCAGGGTGAGTTCCTTATCCAGCTTGCGGTGTGAGACACGCAGCCAGCCCTGGGCGATGGGGGTGTGGGGGTCGAGCGCGCCCTGGAATACAATTTCTTCCATCTCGGGTGTGAACGCCCGCACGACGACGAATAAATCGGCGTCGCTCGTCGCCGACGATACCCAAAGCTTGGAGGCGATCGGGCCGGTGATCTCGATGTCGCGCTTGAGCGGCGGGGTCGTGAAGGTCACGCCGTCGCTGAACCCGCCATAGGTTACCTTGGCGTCTTTTTTGGGGCCAGTCGTCGCCAGCGAATTGTCGGAAGCGTCGAGGAAATATTTCGTCCACTTGGTCCGCTTGAGCGGCCATTCCCGCTCCTTGCGCTCCGTGAACGTGCCGTCGACATGGCGGATCTGGAGTTGAACCTTGGGTTGGCGTTTCCAGCCGGTGTCCTCGCCCTTGAGATAGTGGCCGAAGAACTTCTTCTGCAGCTCCACGCCGTAGTCGGTATAGAACTCCGTCCAGTGCTCGATGCCGTGGACTTCGAGATATTTC
This sequence comes from Alphaproteobacteria bacterium, assembly GCA_965267185.1. GTDB lineage: Bacteria > Pseudomonadota > Alphaproteobacteria > UBA6615 > UBA6615. The sequence goes on from OZ253937.1 coordinate 970,015, forward strand.
TCTTTCGACTTGGAGCGCACGAAGCCCTCGAAATTGCCGCGCGGATGCAGGCCCTGGCCGCCCCAGTTCGCGGTAGACAGGATCGGTACTTCGACCTTATTCCAATCGGGCATGCGCGACTGCCAGTACTCGTCGGTGTCGAGTTTGCGCTTGCGGTTCTCAGTATGGAAATCAACGCGGTTGTTGCCCAGCTCTTCCTCGCTCAGGGTTGGCGGGCCGGACACCCAATCACCATTGAGACGCGACTGGAACCCGTTCTCGCCTTTGCCGTGCTGCACCGACCAGACTTGGTGCACCGACCAATCATGGGAGAAACCGTTACAATAGATGCCGCCATGGTGCGCCATGTCGCGGTAGAAGTCGGCGGCGCCTTCCCAGGGACAGATCGCGGCGAGATGCTTGGGCTGCAAAGCGGCGCACTGCCACTGGTTCTCCGCGTAATAGGAAATACCGTTCAAGCCCACCTTGCCGTTCGACCATTCCTGAACGCCGGCCCAGTCGACGCAGATCGCTAGGTCCTGTGCTTCGCGGAGCGACCAAATGTCGATGACACCGGGCGAGCGCCCAGCGCCGCGGGAATCGACGCGGATACAAACGTAGCCGTCGGGCACCCATTTCTCCGGATCGACAACTTCCCAGTTCTGGTACTTGTTGGTGGAGTTGGCCGGCACGTCGGGGTGTTCCCGGCACATGATTTCCCATTGATCGGTGTACAAATCCTCGAAGTGAAGGAACTTGCCATAGGGCCCGTAGGTCATAATGACCGGGTACTTGCCATCCTCGATCGGGCGGTAAACATCGCAGCGCAACACGATGCCATCGTCCATTTTGATCGGGACATCCCAATCGATGCGCATGCCGTCCCAAACATTCGTCCAAGACTGTTTGTCGAGATATTTGTTCTTTCTCTTGGCATCCTTGGAATGGACCTTCTTCGCCTTTTTCACCGTCTGTCTCCTCCCAGAGAACTCTTGAATCTGATCGTTGAATACCTCGCCAGGCTAGGCGAGGGCCGGCGCGACGCCGCCGTTTCAGTTGTAGTATAGTGAAAACTCTCACTTTCGTGAAAGTCCTTCGCCGCTAAGTTGCTATAGCAAAGCTCGGCGGCGGAGTTGCGCTCGCTCCAGTACCGCTGTCATAGTCTTGGTAACTAAAAAAAGGGAGGACGGTATGACACGTAATCAAAAGTTTGCACTTAAATCGATGGCCGCCGCAGTCGCTTTTGCGTCGCTGGGCGGCACGGCTCATGCACAACAAACAATCGACGTTACATTGCTATCCGGTTTTCCGCCGCCCGCGACAGTCGTCGGCGCGGTTCTCGACACTTATGTCCCCACAGTCGACGCGGCGCTCGCGAAGACCGGTAACTTCAAGATCAATTGGAACTTGGCGCATAGCGGCCAGATCGTGAAGCCGCGCGGTGAACTCGAAGGCCTCGAAACCGGGTTGGGCGATATCGCGCTCGTGGTCACAGCATTCCATGCGGACAAAGTGCCGCTCTACGAAGTTTCCTACAAAACACCGTTCACCACCAAAGACATGGATCTGGTCGCCCGCACGACCAAAAAGTTGGAAGAAACATTTCCGGAGTATCAAGCGGGCTGGAAGAAATTTAACCAGTTCAGTCTGTATCCCACCGGGTCGGTGGAAAACTACATCGTGATTTCCAAATCGCCGATCAAATCGCTTTCCGACCTTGATGGACGAAAAGTCGGTGCGGCAGGTCCGAACCTGCCTTGGGTACGCGCGGTTGGTGCGGCTGGCGTGCAAACCAACCTGGCGGAAGCTTACAACAGCCTATCGACCGGTATTTATGACAACATGGTCGTTTGGAAGCAGGCGATGGGCGCGTTCAAGCTATGCGAACCGGCGCCGTTCATGGTCGATCCAGGTCTTGGCGCCATCCAAAGTAACATTCTCAACGTCAACCTGGACTTTTTCGAGGGCTTAGACCCCGAAGTCCGCAAAGCCTTCATCGATGCCGGCGAAGCATGGCATGTCGACAATGTCGACCGTGTCGTCAATGGCGCTGCCGGCGGGCTGGCGCGGTGCGAGAAGGAATTCGGCACCAAAGCGTCGGTAATGGGTGACGAAGAGCGCAAGAAGTGGGCGATGATGATGCCCAATATCGCCAAGGAATGGGCGACGGCGCAGGACGCTAAAGGACTGCCCGGCACGAAAATCTTAACTTCCTATATGGACACGATGCGCTCGACGAATCAGCCGATGCTGCGCCAGTGGGATAAAGAGTAGGTTCAAAGCTTACAGGAGTTAGGAAACGGGCCGCCATTGTGCGGCCCGTTTTTTGCCACTATTTGTAGCTCTAATACCGGTTGGGCGCGTGGTCCGGGGCAAATCATGACTAGCGGGAGCGTAGAATGGCGATGACGCTGAGACGTCTCATTCTTTTCATCGTGGCTGGATTTTTCGCCGGTGCAATGGCGCCACCGGCATCCGCTCAACTAAGCGATGTTCTGAAAGCGCCGAAAACGCTGATAGATCGCGCCATCGAGGCGCGCAGTTCCGAAGACATCGTCATCGACAACCGGATTGTCATCGACGTGAACAAAATCATGGTCGAGTACACGACCCTGAAAGCGTCGACGGAAATCTACGAGCAACGCCTACTGATCACCGGAATCTTCGACGACAAGAAACTGTTCGATGATTTCCGCGCCAAGGTCGAGAAAGTCGACGGCATTAAAGAGCTCTATTGGCACGTGGTTTTCATCGACAAAGAAGAACGCAAACGCCGCGACGCTGAGATACTGGATTGGCCCGATGCGGTACTGCTCAACGCAAAGGTCGACGTCAATTTGGTCGGAACACGCGGCGTCGCCGACGTGAATTTTCGCAGCGCTGTCGACTCATTCAGCACGGCCTATCTGCTAGGCCGGGCCCGGTCACAAGAAGAGCTCAACAAGGCTCTTACCGTCGTCGGGGAAACCGAGGGGGTCGCCAAGGTCGTCAACTACGCCGTTGTCCGCCCGTAGAAAGAGCGGCCGGCTAAGCGCTACTGATAGGCCGCTTCGACGAGCTTGCGGTGTGCCTGGAGGCTGTCGGATATCATCGCCGCCGTTTGCAGCGCATTGCGCCCGGCAACACCGTCGACTTTGACCGGCGTTTGCCCTTGCACCGCCTGAATAAAATCAGCGACCTCAAGCTCCAGGCTATCGGTTTCGGGATAAGTCCATTCGTTGCGGTTGATCTTGGGCAAGCGCGACGACCCCAACGTTCCCTCCGCCGATAGCCGCGCCATCGTCGATTCTTTAAAGTCGACGGTGATGTAGCAGTCGGGCTGGAAAATGCGCATCTTGCGTTCGGTCTTCATACTGACGCGGCTGGCCGTGATGGTGGCGACGCACCCGTTGGCGAACTCCAAGCGCGCGTTGGCGATATCCTCTGACTCGGTCAAAACGGGCGCCCCGATCGCCGACACCGACGTCACCGGTGCATCGACCAACGCCAGGATCAGATCGATATCGTGGATCATCACATCGAGGATTACATTCACATCCGTTCCGCGCGACAGAAACGGCGCGATGCGATGGCATTCGATGTAAAGGGGCCGGTCGACATGCTCGGCCAAGGATGTGTAGACGCCCGAGAACCGTTCGATGTGGCCAACCTGGAGCAACACATCGTTGCGCGCCGCGGTTTCGATAAGCTCGTTGGCGCTGTCGACACTGTCGGTGATGGGTTTTTCGACCAGCACATGGATGCCGCGGTTTAGGAACTCGCGCACGACGTCGAAATGGGCGTGGGTCGGCACCGCAACGCTCACGGCATCGACGCGATCGAACAGTTCTCGGTAGTCGGAAACTGCCTCAACGCCATGCATCTCGGCAACTTCCTTCGCGCGCTCAATATCAGTATCGGCAACGGCGACGAACGCGCTGCCGTTTAGCCGCGCGTACTTCTCCGCGTGGTACTTGCCGAAATGGCCGACGCCGACCACCGCTGTGCGAATTGCTTTTGACATATCAAAAAATTCTAAGAGTCTCCCGTTTTCTTACCGCGTCGCGGTGAGTCAATCCACAAACCGGGCTGGCTTTATGCAGTATCGCGCGGCGCAAATTATGACCAAAGGAGAAAACGAGCCCAAAGCTCAAACCAATTCCAGCCACGAAAACTTTTCCAGATGTCTTCGCAATCTGGCTGCAGTCGGAAAGTGCTCGTTGATTCGGTCACGGCGGCGGCCGAGGCAGATCGATTTGATCGCCGCTGACTGTTGCGCGTAGAACCGGTGCCCGCCGACGATTGTATAGAGGAGGTGGGTGATATCGACAACGTCGTCGCGGCGTAGCGAGGCCGTTGGCCGGCCGAGATCATAGAAGTCGACAATCTTAATATCGAAAAAAATTCCCGATGGCCTAATCAGGACGTTCTGCTCGTGCAGGTCACCATGATATTCATTCGCGGCGTGGATCTGTTCGATGCCGCAAACGATCGGATAGATCACATGAAGCGCTTCGAAGGGATGCAACCGGCCGCCACGGTGTGATGCAACAAAATCTGACAATAGAACGCCGTCGATAAAATCGCTGAATATGCAGCTGATCGGTACGCCCTCGATCGTAAGGGTCTCGGCATGGTGATACTGGATAACCATTTGGCAGTGCCGTAGGCGATCGAGCTTACGGGCGTAACTTAAGGCGGCGCGGTCCCGTTCATTACCACGCGGATAGAACAGCTTGGCAGCCCGTCGGATCCGGGTGCGAGGTTCGACAACTTTATAGACTTCGCCCTGTATCCCGCCGCCCATAAATTGCTCGACAATGTATTTACCTCCCAGCCTGTAACCGGGCTGAAGGTCGAACAAAGTAATTTTCCGCGCGAGTTGAGCCATCTTTGACACCTTGTAAGCAGAATCTCTGTGAGACGAGCCGCTTGGAAAGTGGCCAGAACCAGCGTCGTATATCAGAAGTTTCGCGTCGCGCAGCAACAATCTATTTAGTGCGCTTATCTCACTTCAGTTGCCGAGCAAAGAGCCGGTGTGCGGCTAATCGGACGATACCGGCGCACCCGAGTCCAACACGCCCGAGTCAGGCCCCCGGAAGGAACATTCGCCGGTAGCGCGGACTGTAGCGCCGCCCACCTACAACGTCTCTATATAGCGCCCACCACTGTCGCCTGTGCGTAAGAGCGCGCCGGGCGCGAACGCGATTTCCGTGGCGGCGTCGCGCCGGTGCACGCCAACTATGTCGTAGAGCGAGCAGGTGTTCTGGTCGCACCGGCGGTACACCCGCTCTTCGAAGTCGACCATGATCTGCGGTGCGGTCTGGTCGTCGGGCAAGCACACCCATTGGCCCTCTTGGGCCGCAAGGGAAGGGGCGCCCGAAGCGGTCGAGACAGCCGCGAGCAGCAACGCGAATGAAAGAAAAATCAGTCTCATGCCCCCGAGGCTAGCATGCCTCCGGGTGAATGGGAAAAGCCGGTGTTACCGGGGCTCGTCCCTGTCCGATGGGAGCGAGAGCGTGATCCCGCCGGGCGCGCCGACTTCGCGATCAGCGGCCGGTCCGGCGCCGGACGTTGCCGCCGCCGGTTCCGGTGTGCGGCCGACCCACCGGCCAATCGTGCGCGCTACTGCCTTGATACCGCGCCAAATCTTCGGCAACAGCCAGATCATCAGGAGGACGAAGGCAACGAGCAGCCCGACGAAAACCCACGGATGATGCAGGGCGACCCACAGGCCGCCGATGACCGCGAGATCTTCGGCAATCGACGCCGTCCAGTTGGAGAAGGGTTCCGGCGATGTATTGATGAGTGCCCGCGAACCGGCCTTGGTCGCATGTGTCGCGCCGGCCAGGGTGCCGCCAACGAGCATCGCCGCCAGTTCGGCGCCGGCGCTCACATCGCCAACGGCCGCAGCAGCGAGAACGGCGCCGGCGGGAATTCGAACGAATGTGTGGATGGTATCCCAGCCCGTGTCGACGCCCGGTACCTTATCGGCGCAGAACTCGACCAGATACATCAGCCCCGCAGCGGCGATCACCAGCGGGTTTTGCAGAATCAGCAGATCGGGGGGCAAGTCGATGTTACCGGTGGCGCCGAGCAGGCCCAAAGTTAAAATCGCCGCGTAGAGATTGATGCCGCTGGCCCAAGCGACGCCTAGTGTAAGAGCAATAGTCTCAGCGATGCCCACAGCTTCCCCATCTGCCGTTCACGATATCTATCATGTGGGGGATAACATACCCGATTACAACAGCGAACCTTATCGGTCACCGCCGCACAAATCCAAAAAAGAATTATAAATCAGTATATTAAGCGACCATCTTCGTGCGCTTACCGAACAGCCGGCGGAACAGCGGCCCGTAGGTTTCCTGCGCCCGGATCTTTTGCGCCTGAGTATTGGCGTGATGCTCGATCTGCTCGCCTTGCAGCGCCGGGCCTTCGCCCACATCGCAAATCCGGTCGATCAGTTCGATAGCCTTGTTCCAGTACCACGCGGCGTATTCCGGCTTTGCCGGATGGCGCGCGAAGTCCGACAAAATGGCCGAACAGGAGTTGGCAACAAGCTCGTCGCTACCGCGAGCGCAAGCCCGCAGCAAATATTTGAGGTCGCCGAGACGGCCCCGATCGAGCCCGAGGGTAGAAGCCTCACGCCGCAACACGGCATAAATGTCTTGAAGCTCCTCGGGATCGAAAAACGAGCAGCGAATGCGTAACTGGTCGACGAGCGCAGCCGGTACGTCATGGCCCGCATCTTCGGCACGGCGCGGCAGCGCCTCCGTGAGGATACTATTGGTCAGCAGCCAAGCCCGCTCGCGCGATAATCCGTCCCGCGTTCCGATGATCCGAGGCGCGAACGGTTTCAGCGTCTGCCGCGCGTCGCAGTCGATACTGTCGTTTATCTTGATCGCGAAGGTCGCGATGACCGGACATGCGGCCTGCGGCCGGTCGGTATGACGCTCGCCGGCAAGTAGCGCCACCAACGACATGACGCAGAGTTCGTTGTCGCCACGGTTGCCCACCCGTGGCACCAGGGAAATGCTGTCGTAGAGGCGTTGATTTGAGAAATCTGTCATTTTTCGTCGTCCGGCTGGATAGAAATTATACCGCAAGCCCTAACTATGGCTAAAGACTAGTCCATCTGCCGTCACCGCGTCCAACCCTTGCGCGCACAGACAGTCTTTGCAGTTCAGCCGCTGCTCGCCGATAATTTGGCTGATTCGTTGAGAGGCGCTTGATGACCGACATCACCCGAAACATCGTGAAAGCCAACGGGATTAACCTGCACTACCGCGAGGCCGGGCAAGGGCCAGCCATGGTTTTACTCCACGGATGGCCGCAAACGTCCCACGCATGGCGCAAGGTCATTTCTCCGTTATCCGAGCGTTACCGCGTCGTCGCGCCCGATCTGCGCGGGATGGGGGATTCCGACAAACCCGTCGATGGCTACGATATGCGCACGGTTGCAACCGATATCCGTCAGCTCATCGCGCGACTGGGGCTCGAAAACCCATATATCGTCGGCGCCGATTGGGGCGGCTTGGTCGCCCGCCGGTACGCGCTCGATTGGCCGGGTGAGGCGGCGCGCTATGCCATCGTCGATATCGTGCCGCACGAACAGATATTCAAAAACTTCACCGTCGAGTATGCGCGCGGTGCCTGGCACTACTTCTTCAATGCCGTGCCCGACATGCCCGAAGCCTTGGTGGCGCACGACGTCCGCGGTTTCCTGCAGGCCTTTTGCCGGCCGAAATACCACAATCCCGCCGATCTCGACGACGCTATCGACGCTTACGCGCGCGCCTATTCGAAGCCTGGCGCCCTGCGGGGCGGGTTCGCCTATTACAAGGCGATGTTCGAAGAGAACCGGCGACTCGACGAAGAGAGTTTAGGTAAGACCATCGAGGATCCGATCCATTGTATTTGGGGTAACAGCGGTGGCATGGGAGGTCCCTTCGATGTGTTGGAGATGTGGCGCCCCGATGCGCCAAACGTCACAGGACGCGGCATTGATGATTGCGGACACTATGTGCACGAAGAAGCGCCCGACATCCTGGTCGAGGAACTCCTCCAATTCGGCAAAGACTAGACGCGTAGTCGCGCTGCGCGACGGGGAAAGGTAATCGAATGGGCGATTCCGGCGACCGTAAGCGGTCCAAGAAATCCAAACGTTCGAAGCGGGCGAAAGCATCGAAAAAAGCCCGGCTGGCCAAGGAAGCGAAACAAGCGAGGCGAGCCCGGTTGGAGGATCAATCCGGCGACGAGTCCGTCTTGTCCGAGGCCAGCCAGACAGTTGTCATCGAGCTGCAACGCACCGAGCTCAGCCGGCTGTTGCGCGAGCAGCAGCGCTTGAACGACCGGGTGGACCAGCTATTGCGGCTGCACGAGCGCGAACAGGTGTTGCGGCAGCAAATGCAGGCCGCACTGGATAAGCTGGCCGCGCAGCGGACCCTACCGGCACCCGAGCCTGTGGAGACCGACAACCGTCTGTTGATCGAACGAGCCGACCGCGCCGAAGGTAAATTCGCCGCGCTGCGCTCGGCAGTCGTTCTTTTGATCGATACTCTCGAAAGACGTACGGCGACCGCACAATAAGCCGAAGCGCGCTCAGTGCGCCATCAGCACCGGCAGTTGCGCTTCGTTCAGAATATGGTTGGTCGCACCACCGAAAATCATCTGCCGGAGCCGGCTCTGGGTATAACCGCCCTTGATCAATAGATCGGCGCCCCGCTTTGCCGCCTCCTCGAGCATCACGGCGCCGGCGGCAGCGGGCGACCGCTTGCCTGGAGAGCTTGCGGCGTCCGCGTTCACGCCATTGCGCCGCAGACTGTCCGCAACCTCGTTACCGTTCGGACCAGGAACCAGCGCGCCCTCGACCTCGAGCACGGTGACCTTCTGGGCGCCCTGCAAGAAGGGCATTCCGAAAGCCACGGCCCGTGCGGTCTCGGTGCTGCCATTCCAGGCGATAAGCACATTGCTGGCGACGGATTGCGGCGCCGCCGGCGGCGCAATGAGCACCGGACGCCCGGACTCGAACAGCACCGTTTCCAGAGTGTTCATGGCCGGGGTGAGAACACCAGGCGTCGGCCGGCCTACGACAATCAAATCGAACACGCGGCCGCGTTGACCAAAGACGCCGATACCGGGTGCTTCGTCCTCGACCCACCGCGCGCACGCCCCGGGAGCATCTGCGCTTGTAGCGGCGGGTAGCCCGTTGTCGCCGGTAAACGCGGCAAACTGATCTTTCAGGCGGCGGGTCCGCGTTTCCTGTTCCTGCTCGAACTGCTCCTCCGTTCCCGCCAAAGCGGCAACACCCCCCTCGAAGCCGACTGCTATGGCTCCAGCGAGGGAAGGCCGTATACAGAGCCCTTCGATATAGCTGTCGAACTGCCGTGCCACGAGCAACGATGTCGCCAGCACCGACGCCAAACCGTCGCTTTCCTCGAGCGGTACGAGAATCGATTTGTATGCCATTTGAGACCTGCCACCCCACCATTCACCTGGATGGGCATAATGGCCTCGCACCGTCCCGAAGAGCAAGCATGACGGGCTTCTCGGCCATGAGACTATGGTCGGAGCCCGGTTGCCTCGGTGACGGCCTTCGGGTACATAACCGCGGTTCCGAAAAGGCGCGGCAGTGGCGGAATTGGTAGACGCGCAACGTTGAGGGCGTTGTGGGGGAAACCCCGTGGAGGTTCAAGTCCTCTCTGCCGCACCACCGGGATGGTCCAGCGGACGGATGCGCTTCGCGCATTATCTTGATCCGCGGCGCCGGGTGACGTATCAGGCGGACCGTCTTCGTTGCCGTGCGGCTGTGGCGGAATTGGTAGACGCGCTGGCTTCAGGTGCCAGTGGGGGCAACCCCGTGGAAGTTCGAGTCTTCTCAGCCGCACCATTTTCTTCGTTTGTTAGCCAACTTCGGCGCAAAATACTCTTGTCCCCCAAAGGGATAGATTTACGTCAAAATCTTGGTGAAATTTCCCTGCGCCGTAGCAGGAAGCGGTATTAGTGCCTATATGGGCTATGTGATAGGTGTGGGCCCAACGGATTAGCGGGAATGTCAAACAAAGACAGACGGCATCATCATCGGCCCGGCGTTTGGGGCCGAATGCGCGGCTATTTTCTGGCCGGCTTGCTGGTGGTCGCGCCGATCGGCATCACCTTTTGGCTGAGCTGGCTGGTGCTGACCTTCATCGATGCGCGCGTCACGCCGCTTATCCCCGAAGCCTATAACCCCAACACCTATGTGCCGTTTGGTATCCCGGGTCTCGGGGTACTGGTCCTGGTCTTGTTTATCACCTTTGTCGGTGTGCTCACCCGCGTCCTTTTGGGGCGTTGGATCGTGCGCGGCGGCGAGCATCTGTTAAGCCGCATGCCGGTCGTGCGCACCATTTACGGGGCGACCAAACAAATCGTTGAAACGGTCTTGGCGCACCAATCGGACGCCTTTCGCCAAGCGGTCTTGTTCGAGTATCCGCGGCGCGGAATCTGGGCCGTCGGATTTGTCACCGGAAAAACGCTTGGTGAAGTGCAGAACATGACCGAGGACGAGGTGGTTAATGTCTTTCTGCCGACAACACCGAACCCGACCTCTGGTTTTTTGCTGTTTCTGCCGCGCCGCGAGTTGATCGAGCTTTCGATGAGCGTCGAAGACGCCATCAAGATGATCATTTCCGGCGGTATCGTAACGCCGGAGGACTTGCGGCCGCCTGAGGTGCAGGAAGTAAAATTGGTCGCCCAAGCCGACGGAAACACGGCAACCATCGACGGCAGCCGGAAAAACCCGAGCAAGCCCGATAAGGAAACGGTCGACGCCGATTAGGCCGCTTCGCCAATCAGCCGGCGCGCGCCAGCCGAACCGCGGCGTCCCGTTCAAACAAGTAAAGCAAAATACGCAAGGCTTCGCCGCGGCTGCTCTCGAGCGTGGAATCGCGGTCGATGATCAACCGCGCGTCGTCGCGCGCGACCGCCAACAATTCGCCATGACTCTCCAAATCCGCCAAGCGAAAGTCGGGTAGGCCGGATTGGCGGGTGCCGAGCATATCGCCGGCACCGCGCAAACGCAGATCTTCCTCCGCGATGCGAAACCCGTCATCGGTTTCGCGCAGTATGGTAAGCCGCGATCGCGCGGTTTGGCCGATTTCGTCGTTATAGACCAGCAAGCACGTGGATGGCTTGACGCCGCGGCCAATGCGGCCACGCAGCTGATGGAGCTGCGCAAGCCCAAAGCGCTCGGCGTGTTCGATGACCATAACGGTAGCGTCGGGCACGTCGACCCCGACTTCGATAACCGTGGTCGCCACCAAAAGATCGACCGGCGGCCCGTCTTCGACGGTCCCGCTGAAGCGGGCCATCACAGCGTCTTTCTCGCGTGCACCGAGACGGCCATGCACCAATCCGACCCGGTCGCCGAAGATCTTCGCCAAAGCCGCGTGCCGGGCGGTCGCAGCGGCAAGATCGATGCTTTCCGATTCCTCGACAAGCGGGCAGACCCAATAGACCTTGGCCCCCTCGGCCAGCTTGCGGCCGACCGCGGCAACCACCTCGTCGAGGCGCGCCATCGGAATCGTTCGCGTGTCGATGGGCAGGCGCCCCGCCGGCTTCTCCGTCAACCGCGATTCATCGAGATCGCCATAGAAGGCCAGCATGAGCGTGCGCGGGATGGGGGTTGCCGTCATCAGCAGCACATCTGTTGCCGCGCCTTTCTCGGCGAGCAACAACCGTTGATGAACACCGAACCGGTGCTGCTCATCCACCACCGCGAGCGCCAAATCGCGAAAGGCGATGTCTTGCTGGAAGAGGGCGTGCGTGCCGACAGCGATGGAGATTTCGCCGGCAGCAAGCCGGTCGAGGATTTGCTGCCGTGCCTTTCCCTTGTCGCGCCCGGTCAACATCACCGCCGACACGCCAATCGCCTCGGCGAGCGGCGCAATCGTGGCGAAATGCTGCTGGGCCAGAATTTCAGTCGGCGCCATCAAAGCGGCTTGCCGGCCCGCTTCGATGGCGTTGAGCATCGCCAACAGGGCAACGACGGTTTTGCCGCTACCCACATCGCCTTGCAGCAGGCGCAGCATACGAATGTCCGACGCCATATCGCGGGCGATGTCGTCGACGGCTTGGCGTTGGCTCGACGTCAATTCGAAGGGGAGGGCGGCAATCGCCTTCGCCCGCAGGCCTCCATCGCCCACCGTTGGCTGGCCGGGCCGTTTGCGCGTCTTTGCCCGCACAAGGCCAATGGCGAGCTGGCTCGCCAACAATTCGTCATAGGCCAGCCGCTGCCGCGCCGCGTGAGATGGGTCCAAATCCGCCCCATCGGTGGGCGCATGAACCTGGGCGATCGCTTCGTGCCATTGCGGCCAATCGCGCTGCTTTGCCAACGCCGGATCGAGCCATTCCGGCAGGCTGGGGGTTCGCTCTACGGCCGCGACGATCGCGCGCCGCAGCACGTTCTGCGACAACCCTTCGGTGAGCGGATAAGTCGGATGCACTTGCATCACCGACTCCCGTTCCGAAACCGGTGCGATGATGTCGGGATGGGTCATTTGCAAGGCGCCGTCGAACAGCTCGACCGTACCGCTGATGACCCGCTGTTCCCCGGGCGGAAGAGTTTTTTCGAGATAGTCCGGCCGGGCGTGGAAAAACACCAAGCCGATGTCGCCGCTCTCGTCATGACAGCGGATCTTGTAAGGGATGCGCCGGTTAGCGACCGGGGGCGGGCGGTGCTCATCGACATAAACGGTCAGGGTGGCGATACGGCCGGGTTCGGCGTCACCCACCGACGGCGCATAGCGGCGGTCGAGCAATCCGGTCGGCAAGTGCCACAGCAAATCGATGATATGCGGACCTGTAAGCCGATCGATTAAAGCGCCGATACGTGGCCCCACGCCCTTGATCGACGTGACCGGCGTGAAGGCGGGAAACAGGATTTCAGGACGCGAGCGGGCAGACAATGGATATGACCCCAGTTGGGACCCGTGTGGCTGCGCATCAATGGCTGACAGCGTGGAACAAGGCGGCTATATCCTAAGGCAGTGCCACGCCGCCCGCCAGCAATCGTCACGCGATCGGGCGGTGGGGCTTATCGCTATTGGAGATCCTCGATCCGTGGAACCTGAAGACGTTCGGATCAAGCGCCTGCGCTACCGCAGCACCTACACCGGCACCAAAGAGACCGATGTGTTGCTGGCGCAATTTGCTGCGCGCCATTTGGCGGAATTATCGCCGGAAATGCTCGACCAGTACGAAGCGTTGATCGAGAACAGCGATCCCGATCTCTATATGTGGATTAGCGGCCGCAAGCCGGTTCCGCCGGAATGGGATACGCCCGTGATGGCAATGCTGCAAAACTTCCGAACCGGGTAGCACGCCGTTGTTTTTCAGGAATAACCCGTTCGAAGAAGCCCGTGTCTTAACGTTCGCCGGCGTTCCCGAAGGGTGCGACGCTCTGCTGTTGGCCGAGCTTATCGAGGCCACGCGAACCAAGCCGCCGCAAACGGTGCTGTACGTCGCCAGCGACGACGCGGCGATGGCCCGGACCGCCGACGCGGTCCGGTTTTTTGCGCCTGAGCTAGAGGTCTTGTTACTGCCGGCATGGGACTGTTTACCCTACGACCGGGTGCCGCCGCGCCACGAACTGATGGCAACCCGCCTGGCAACACTGAGCGCACTCGCAAAACCGGATGAGAACAGCCTCCCGGCGGTCGTTGTTACTACCGCGAGTGCGGCGCTGCAGCGGGTGCCCACACCCGAAATCGTCGCAGCAAACCACTATTCCGCCAAGCCCGGCGATACCATCGACCCCGACGCGCTCATTCTGTTTCTGACCGAAAACGGGTATCTGCGCACCGACACCGTCCGCGAGCCGGGCGAATTCGCCGTGCGCGGCGGTATCATCGATATCTTCCCACCGGGCACGGAAGACCCGCTGCGGCTCGATCTGTTCGGCGATGTGCTGGAAGGCATCCGCGGCTTCGATGCCTTGAGCCAGAGAACCGTCGCTGAGCGCGACAGGCTGGATCTGATGCCGGCCAGCGAAGTGATATTGGCGGAGGAGCACAATGAAATGTTCCGTCACCGGTACCGGGAGATGTTCGGTCCCGCCCGCCGCAACGACGCACTCTATGAGGCGGTCAGCGCCGGCGTCCGGCACCCGGGGATGGAGCATTGGCTACCGCTGTTCTACGAAAGCGTCGCGACTGTCTTCGATTATGTCGGGGGGCCGGTCGTTGTCGGGTTGCAAACCGCCGAAGCGTTAACCGCGCGGCAGGAACTGATCGCAGACTATTACAATGCCCGCCTCGCGTTCTCGCCTGAAAACAACAAAGGTCAACAGGCCGACGACGACACCATCTACAACCCGCTGCCGCCCGACGCGTTGTACCTGACGGAAGACGAATGGCAGGCGCGTCTCGACGAACGCCCCGTCGGGCGTCTCGATGTTTTTCACGCGCCGGACACCGCCGCGAACACAGTGAATATCGATGGCCGCCGCGCTCACGATTTCGCCGACGCCCGCAACCGGCCCGATGTAAATCTGTTCGAAGCGGTCGGGCAGCGGGTCGTCAACGACCGGGCGAACGGTCAGAATATCGCGGTTGCGGCCTATAGCGTGGGTTCGCGCGACCGCATGGTGCAGCTCATGCACGATAACGGCATGCCCGACGCGGTGTGCGTCGATACTTGGGCTGACGTGGGCAGAGCCGCGGCCGATCAGCTTCCGGTCTTTGTGCTCGGGCTCGATACCGGTTTTTCCGCTGCCGGGCTCACCATCTACACCGAGCAAGACATACTGGGCGACCGGCTAGTGCGGCGTGCCCGACGGACCCGGCGGGCCGAAAACTTTATCGCCGAAGTCGCCAGCCTGTCGGAAGGCGACTTGGTGGTTCATGTCGATCACGGCATCGGGCGCTTCAACGGCCTGGAAACCCTCGAAATAGGGGGCGCACCCCACGATTGCCTGCGCCTGCTCTACGCCAACGACGACAAATTGTATCTGCCGGTCGAGAATTTGGAGCTGTTGTCGCGCTTCGGGTCGGAAGAAGCGATGGCGCAGCTCGACAAGCTGGGGGGCGTCGGCTGGCAGGCGCGCCGCGCCAAGGTTAAAGAGCGGATCAAGGAAATCGCCGGCGAGTTGCTGCGCATCGCCGCCGAACGGCAACTGCGCGACGGCGCGAAACTGCCACCCCCGCCGGGGCTCTACGAGGAATTCTGCGCGCGCTTCCCCTTCAATGAGACCGACGATCAGGCCCGCGCTATCGACGACACGATCGCAGCATTGTCGAGCGGCCGCCCGATGGACCGGCTGGTGTGCGGCGATGTCGGCTTCGGCAAAACCGAAGTCGCCTTGCGGGCGGCGTTCGTCGCGGCGCTGAACGGCCGGCAAGTCGCCATCGTGGCGCCAACGACGTTACTCGCTCGCCAGCACTACCAAACCTTCCGGGAACGCTTCGCCGGGCTGCCGGTCGAGATCGGCCACTTGTCGCGGCTGGTAACGGGCCAGGAAGCCAGCGACGTGCGCGCCGGCATCGCCAACGGCAAGATCGATATCGTCATCGGCACTCACGCGCTGCTGAGCAAAAGCATCGAGTTTCGCGATCTCGCCTTGCTCATCGTCGACGAGGAGCAGCATTTCGGCGTCGCGCAAAAGGAACGCCTCAAAAAACTGCGCTCCAACGTTCATGTGTTGACCCTGACGGCGACGCCGATCCCACGCACACTGCAACTGGCGCTCACCGGCGTGCGCGAGCTCAGCCTCATCGCGACGCCGCCGGCCGACCGGCTCGCCGTGCGTACCTTCGTGCTGCCCTACGACCCTGTGACCATTCGCGAAGCCATCATGCGTGAACATTTCCGCGGCGGCCAAACCTTCTATGTTTGCCCGCGTATCGCCGATATCTCGCGCTTGGAAGAACGGCTGCGCACCCTGGTGCCGGAAGTGAAATTCATCGTCGCCCACGGCCAGATGCCGGCCCAGGCGCTCGAACGGGTGATGTCGTCCTTCTACGATGGCGACTACGACGTTCTGTTGTGTACCAACATCGTCGAATCCGGCCTCGATCTGCCGTCGGCCAACACCATCATCATTCACCGCGCCGACATGTTCGGCCTGTCGCAGCTCTACCAGCTGCGGGGCCGGGTGGGGCGCGCCAAAGTGCGGGCCTATGCCTACCTAACTCTCTCACCCGACCGGCAACTGTCGGAAGCGGCGCGCAAACGCCTCGACGTAATGCAAACCCTGGATACGCTGGGCGCAGGCTTCAGTCTGGCCAGCCACGATCTCGATATCCGTGGCGCCGGTAACCTGCTGGGCGAGGAGCAGTCGGGCCATATTCGCGAAGTCGGGGTCGAGCTTTACCAGCAGATGCTCGAAGAGGCGGTAGCAGCCGCGCGCGATTCCGGTAGCGGCGAGGCGGCGGCGGAATGGACGCCGGTAATCGCGCTGGGCACACCGATCCTCATTCCCGAGAGCTATGTCGCCGATCTCGGCTTGCGCCTGAGTCTCTACCGACGCATCGCCGCGCTCGTCGAACCGGAGGAGATCGAGGCGTTCGCGGCAGAAGCGATCGACCGGTTCGGCCCGTTGCCCGATGAAGTCGAGAACCTGCTCCAAGTGGTAACGCTCAAAAAGCTATGCCGCGATGCCGGCGTCGAAAAACTCGACGCCGGCCCCAAGGGCGCGGTCATCAGTTTCCGCGACAATTCTTTCGCCGATCCCGCGGCGCTGATCGAATTCATCACTAGCCAGGTCGGCACCGTGAAGCTGCGGCCCGATCACAAGCTGGTCTATCAGCGGGAGTGGGCGGACGATGCGCAGCGCTTGCGCGGCGTGCGCCGGCTGATGTCGCAATTGGCTGATTTGGCAACGAAGCCGACAGCGACTGCCGCGCAGTAGCGTTATTCGGCCGCCTGGGCGCTAAAGTTCGCCAGGTCGAGGAGAGGAAAGAACGCTTCCGGTTCTTGGGCACCGGAGATCGCGTATTGGCCGTTGATGATGAAGCACGGCACCGCGTCGATGCTCATGCGCCGCGCCCGCAAATCTTCCGCGGCCACCTCCGCCCGGTCGGTGTCACCGGCCAGATACGTTTTCACCGCGTGACCGTCGAGCCCCGTGGCAAAGGCAATCCGCGTGAGCACGCCATGATCGCCGATATTCTCGCCTGTCAAAAAATGGGCAGAGAACAGTGCCTCCACCACATCCGACTGAAGGCCATAACCACCGGCAAAACGAACGAGCCGGTGGGCGTCGAGCGTGTTGGGCGTATGCTGGATGGCGTCGAAATCGAAGGCGATCCGTTCGCTGCGCCCGGCTTCGGCGATCGCATCGTAGAACTTAGCCGCGCGCTCCATACCGCCGAACTTCGAACTGAGATAGCTCACCTGATCCACCCCCTCCGCCGGCATATCGGGATTGAGCTGGAAAGGGCGCCAATTGATCGTCGCCGTCACGTCCTCACGCACGGCCAACGTACGCTCCAGGCGGCGTTTGCCGATAAAACACCAGGGGCAGACCGGATCAGCATAGACGTCGATTTGGACCATCGGCGCAGCGTGCGATTGCTGTGGCGCGAGGTCAAGCCTTTCGTCGCCGATAGGTGTTCGGTCATACTAAAGTGGGCCTATTACGAGGGGTTTGGAGGGCAATCTATGGTTATCGAGCACCGGGCGTACACCATGAAACCGGGCAATCTTGCCCGGTTTTACGAGACGCAGGTCGAGCGCGGGTTCGATGGCCCGATGGCGCCGATCATGCGCGAGTGCCTGATCGGCTATTTCGCGACCGTAAGCGGCCCCAACGAGCAGGTGGTCCACCTGTACTCCCTCGACGATCTGGAGGATTGGCGGACGCGCTATGCCGATGTTTACGCCGTACCGGAGCTGCAACCCTATTTCGAGCAGGTACGCCCCTTAATGCTAAAGCAAGAGAACAAGTTCCTCTCACCGGCGCCGATCGACGCGATATCACCGCTTTACGGCGCGGGGCGCGATTGGCGGCCCGGCAGTCCGCCGCTGGCCGACCGGGAGCGTTTGCCGAACTTGCTGGTCGAAGAACAAACGATTTCGCTGATTCCCGGCGGTTTGCCGAAATACTGGGCAGCTTACGAGGAACACGCGCTGGCGGCGGTCTCGCCGCTGGAGACCAATCTGATCGGCTGTTTCTTCACGCTCATCGGCGGCCTGCACCAGGTATTCCATTTTTGGTATTTCGACGACATGGCCGACCGCCAGCGCCGCCACAACGCCGTTTCCATGGACCCGCGGTGGCACGACTTCCTCGAAACGATCCGCCCGCTGGTGGTGGCGCAGGAAAGCAAGCTGATGATGCCGGCGCCGGTCGCCGACATGTCGCCGCTGTTCACCGCTGCAAGTTCACCGGACTAACGCTAAATTTCTCGGTCGCGGCGGGCGCGAGCCCAATCTGCACAGCAGAACGCATTCAGGCCGCCGATGCCCGGTCCAGGTAATTCTGCACCGTGTTTGATATGGCGTTGATGGTGCCGAAGTTCTGAACGGTCAGGTCTTCCATGACGATGCCGATCAGGAAGCGCTCTTCGAGATGTTCGATGAGCTCGATCATGTTGAACGAGTCGATAATTTCGCTGTGGAACAGATCCGTATCTGACGCGACGCCTGATATTTCGGTTTTGACGACCTCATCGAGGATTTGCCGAACATCGCGCTCGATCGAACTAGGGATAGTTTGATTGCTCATCGGGCGATACTCCTCGTTTCCGGGTAGAGAAGGTGGGTGAATTCGGTTCGGTTCTGGACGACACAAAGCGGGTCGGCCTGCAGCATCGGCAGGAACGCGTCGCGCATGGCGACGGCACCCATCTCGGCCACCGGTAAACCGTCGATCGAGTGAATTCTCATTCCGCCGGCGCGCAACGCACTCTGAAGCACCGTGAAATCGTTTAAGGCAAGCGGCTCCAGAGTTCGGACATATAAGTTTTCGGCGAGTTCAAACTCTTGGTTTTCATGGCGAACGGTAGTGGAGAAAGATTTTTCGTAGCGGTATGGCACGCCGACACGCTGTTCTATGAGATGCAGAAAGCTGCAATGGGTCGGATGGGTTCCCAACATGAGGAAACGGGCATTGGTTTGTTCGAACCATTCATAGAGCGAACCTGCGCCCCAGGCTTGTCGTGGGCGCAGGGCGACAACTGCGTCGGTGTCGGGTCCGCGCACGGCAAAGGGGAAAAAAGCGCTCACCGTCCGGCGCACCCCAGGACGCTGGCGGAAGGCTTCACTGAGGTGGCCCGTGTAGCTCGGCACCGTCTCGAGATCGCATAGCCCGTCGGTGTGCCCCCGAACGAAGGTCGGCATGAACAAGGAACGGTTCTCGCCGACGACCGTTTCGAGGCGGGCACAAAACCGATCCGAAAGCGCGCGGTCACGGGTGCCGAGTAGCCGTGCTAAAGGCCACATCGCGGCGTAAACGACGACCGGACGGCCATCCTCACCGTCGCCGAGCAGTGTGGCGCAAAGGTCGACGATGTCGTCAAGCGTGCGCATGGCGGTCGCCTTCCTTCGGCCATTGCCGGAACGTCAGGAAATCCCACAGGGGATATTCGTTTGCGTGCTCTAATAACGTCGGATCCGCGCTACCATCATCGCTGATCTCTGGATGCCGATATTCGGCGAGTACAAATCCCGCGTCGCCGAGTAGTTCCATCGCGCGGTCCAGGGTCGGCGCCACGTTGAAGACCGGCCGGCGATATTCCGGTACGATCAGGTAACGCTGGCCGGCCTCCCCGCCATATCGGCCGGCGAGCCAGGCCATACCGTTGGGTTCCATCATGTGCAGTTGGCCACCGGTGCGAAGAATGCGGCCCAGAGCCGCTAAGAGGCGGCCGATACCATCCGTATCGGCCTTACCGTCTTCCGGTGACAACAGCAGCAGAAATATATCGGACATATAAATTCGGTCGAAGCTACTTGCTTCCTGGGCGTCCAGCCAGTCCAAACCGGCATCCGGATCGGCGATGTGAACGAACTCAGCAACAGCGCCATAGTTCCGGCGGGCGCTGTCGATAAGCGGTTCGGCGGTGTCGATGCCGATGACATCGGCGCCCAGCCCGGCCAGCTTGGCGGCGAAATAACCATTGCCGCAAGCGAAGTCGAGAATACGTTCCCCAGCGATCTCCGCATCGCCGAAGTAGCGATCGAAGAAGGTCTCTTGAACCAACCGATATGGCGGCGAATGGATAGCGGTTCCGTCGTCGACGAATTTCTGATCGTGCCACCAGCGCCAGCGCTCGCGCACGCGATTCCGCAGCAATGCCTGGCCGACACGCTGATGAAAAGTGCCGAGATGCGCATCGTCGAGCGGCGACGTTCGCGGTGCGAGAAAGCGCTCATATTCGTCCGCGCCATCGCGCAGCAAAAACAAATGCTCGCGCAGCAGCGCAAACAACGCTTCGCCACTTACTTCCCCACCGTCGAACGAAGCTAAGCCGGTGGGGTCACCCCACAGCCCGGTTTCACCGGCAGATGCGGTGCGATCGCGGCCGTGGGCGGGTGCAAGGGCGTCGTGCCAAAGTTCCGCCGGCGCACCGGCCGCAAGTTCGGTAAACGCGGCGATTGCCGCGCCATCGAGTTCGATGTGACACCGCGTGCGCGGGTTCGACAATATCCAGGCGCCATCGACGCAATGAAGCAGGGCGTCGGTGCAGGCGCGGATGTTTTCGCTGCCGTTACCGGACATTCATTCGTGCTCCCCGCCATTTCCCGCCGAAAACGACGGCAGGCCGAGGCTATTCAGTTTGCTCTGCACTGCAGCGGAATCGAAGGTATCGGCTGTGATCGTATCCTTCATGATCAACAGCGATTGACGAATGCGTTCTTCGGATTCGGTACCGATCGATAAGCGCACAAACCGGCTGGTGCTCTCGCCGTAGGCCAAACCCGGTACCACCGCGATCCCTTTGTTGAGCAACATGAACAGGGAAAAGTCGAGTGACGAGCCCGGGAAGTCGTCGAGCGATACGAAGAAATAGAACGTCGACGAACCGTCGAGCCGAGCGAGTCCGGCCTCATCGATCAACTGAGACACGCGGTGGCGTTTTTCCACCACCTCGCGCACCTGGGGCAGGGTGATGGCGGTTATCTGGTCGAAATATTGCGCCAGATAGTAAACCAGAATCGACGGCGCACAGGTGATGATATGCTGGTTCAGCTTCAACATCCGGTCGATAAGAGGCGGCGACCCAATGGCATAGCCGACGCGCCAACCCGACATGCCCATATTCTTCGACAGCGAGTTGACAACGATGACCCCATCTTTGTCGGGCACCAACGATGCCATCGACGTAAAGCCGTCGCCGCTCACGAAATCGCTGTAGGCTTCATCGACCAAGATATAGACGCCGCGCTGACGGCAAAGCGCATACAGCGCCTGCAAGTCGTCGCGGCTGTATAGGCGCCCCGCCGGATTATTCGGATTATTGATCACGACCATGCGGGTATGCGGGCCGATATGTTGGCTGAAATCGCCGACCGGCGTGTCGTAAGGAATGAACCGCGGCCTGGCACCGACCAATTGAACCTGCTCAGGGTAGCTGAGCCAGGCGGGTTCGTGAATCAGCACGTCATCGCCAGGGTCAAGAGTCGCCTGCATGGCCATGAAAATGGCTGGTTTTGAACCTGCGGTAATCAGCAGCTCGGAATCGGAATCGACCAGCGCGTTGTAGTGGCGCAGATAATATTCGGCGATTTTAGCGCGCAACTCTGGAATGCCGCGGCTATCCGAATAGTGATAGCATTTGTTTATATCCAGCTTTTTGAAATCGAACAGCGGAATGTCGAAAAACGCCTCGCCGAGCGATAGCGCAACGATATCGTGCCCGCGTCGCTTCAAGTCATAGACCAACTGGTTAATATAAATCGACAACGCCTGCGGAACGGCTTCGACCCGTGCGCTGAACTTCATGTCTGGCAGCGGCGAATTGGCAAGCCTTGGCTCGTCAACAGCTCGCTGGTTTTCGAAGCCCTGCAAAGTGGCATGCGCCGCGGTCATCCGGCACCTCCACTGGCAATCTGCTCGGCGAGAAAGTGTTTGCGAACCTTACCACTTGCGGTTCGGGGCACTTCGGTTATGGCGGATACCGCCTCGGGCCATTTGTAGCGCACCAGGCTGTTGCGCAACCAAGTGCCGAAGCTGTCGATGGTCGCATTGGATTCACCGTCATCGACGAGGCGGAGCAGCAGGTTATAGCTTTCGCCGTAAAAGTCGTGAGCGAGGCCCACCGCGATGGCTTCCTCGACAGCGGGGTGACGCTCGGCCAATGTCTCGATTTCGCGCAGCGGCACCATATAGCCGCCCTTTTTGATGATGTCGCGCAGGCGGCCACCAAGAACCAGCAGATCTTCTGATGTCAGTTCGCCAAGGTCCCCGGTGGCGATAAACCCGGCATCGTCGATTTGGGTATCGAGGGCTCCGTCGGCGGTGAGGTAGCCGAGGAACATAAAGGGCGTTTTGGCTCGCACTTGCGAGAGCGGCTCATCACCCTGTGCAGCCGGATCGTCAGATGGTGCGGCGGCGAAATCCAATTCCACATAGGGCAACACAACACCGACCGAACCCTGCCGCCGCTGGGTTCTCGTATTCAATGTTTCCGATGTCAGGAAGGTGGTTTCGGAGAGGCCGTAATTCTCCAGCATGGGAATGTCGAACAGAGATTCGAACCGCTCCTTGATCGACAAATCGATGGGCGCCGTTCCAATGAAACATCCGCGCACACCGTGGAAACCGGAAACCGTTTCGTGGCGGCGCGTTCGCTCAGCGATTGACAGCAGGCCGCGGACAATTGTCGGTACCAGCCATAGGATGTTCACCTCGCAACGTTCGACGTCCTGCCAGAAGCTCAAGAAAGAACGGCCGGAAAAGGCCGGTGCAATCACCACGCTACCACCGACCGCAAGCGGGATAAGGCCCAGGTTAAACAGACCACCGAGATACGACATCGGCAGAATGTTAAAAAACCGGGCGCTGCTATCGAGAAACTCGTGAACATCGCAAAATGCTCGACCGCTCGACCATAAGCGGTCGCCGTCGATAACCAGCGCACGCGGATCGCCGGTCGAGCCGCTCGTCGTCAAATATATCCGTGCCGAGCTGGACGGTGGTGCGGCAACAGCACCACCTGTACTGCACCAGTGAAAATTCCCATCAAGGGAAACCATGACCGTTTGCACTTTTTCGTCGCGGAGTGCATCGAGGATCGCGTCTTCGGTTGTCTCACAGACTAGGCACAAGACTGGTTTGACCAGCGTTACCCACCGCCGTACCTCGCGCGCCGTGGCTTCCGGCGCATAGGGGGCAAATCCCTGTCCGCCGTCCAGCGCGGCCAGAAAAGCCACCAGCGCTTCGACCGAGTTGGGCAATAGTGACATGATCGGACGTGTCGGCGATGCGCGATTGGCGGCGAAAAACCCGTTGCAGCTTTCGATCAGACAGAGCAATTCGCTGTAGCTCCAAGTCTTGAGGTCGCGCATGTCGAGGATAGCTGGCGCGGCGGGCTCAAGCCTTGCCCGGGCACGGATATCGTCGTGAAAGCGGGTCATCGCGACGGTCACAGCAGAACCTCTCCCGCATCGATCAGCATTTCGCCATCGACCCTTAGCGTCGGCTCGCGGAGCACGAAGTCGAGGTGGAACGGCACGTCGTTGGTACCGCCTACGGTCGCGTTCGAGCCGAAACCGAAATGAACGCAGCCGAACGCACCCTCGTCGGTCAACATGTTGCCGGTCAGATCGGCCGCCGGATTAAGGCCGATACCGCACTCGCCCAAAATATAGGCGTTGGCCGAGCCGACGCGCTCGAACAAGCCGGTCAAGCGGGTATGAAGGGCATCGTTTTCGGTGGCGATATCGCACATCTTCCCGTCACGCACCTCGAGCGTGACCGGAGTCGATAGAAGGCCGACTTCGCGGCAAGGAATGGAGCCGTCGACGACAATCGTGCCATTCGAGTCCGTTTCGACCGGCGAGATATTGGCTTCAATATCCGGCGGCGAGCCCAATGCGCCTGGCACATTGACAAACCCCGGGCAGAAATTCGCTTTCCGGCCGTCGATATTGATTTGGATATCGGTACCGCGTTCGGTGACGACACTGACGCGGACGCCTGAATCGAGGGCTTCAGCAAAGCGGCGCACAAGCGGCGCTGCGGCATAATAGTCGGTCGTGACCGCCGGGTTTTGCAGCAACGCCAGATCGTAGTCAGGCATACTGAGATAGCGGGCGCCTTTATGGCTGGCGGCAAGTCGGGCTCGGGTGTGCGCCATCGACATCTGGGTCATGCCCAAAATCAGATCGGCTTCGAGCATGGCCTTGGCGATAGCGTCCGGCGGTTCCTGACCGTGAATATCAAGATCCGCTACCTCATGCAGGCCGACGTAGTAGGTGAGCGGCTGCGCCCGTTGAGCGAACACCTCCGCAATATCGCGCGTTGTCGAATCGTAGACGATCAGGAGCGATTCATCCGCGCACAGACCGCCGCAATGGCGGAGCAGGTGGTCAACAGCGTCACGGTTAACCTGCGGTACCTGGCTCACGTCGGCGTGTCGAGTTGTCATACAACCTGCACTAACGCATGGAAGAGCGGCAACCGCTCGTTTCTGCTAAATCCCGCCGCTTCACACGCAGCTAAAAAGGAACTAGCAGCGTTAATCTTTAGTTATCCCTATTTGGGGTTAACAGCGCGTTAGCGCCGGCATACAGGGGTATCGCTGCGGGCAATAAAACCCCAGTCCTAAGAACTCTCTGCTGCCACTCGCCATGGGAAGGGCTTGTAAGCCTTTCAGCGAACGGCCTACATTGGCGCCAATCGTCGTAGGGGCGTATGCCCGCATGCGAAACAACAAGCCACGGAGGAGACCAAAATGGCCGACGGCCCCCCAACACGAAGTCAAATTCTTGCCGCGAGCGGCGACATGCTCAAATGGCAGGTCTATGCCATCCACACCTTCCCGACCGACGGTCTGGGCCCGGTGATGGAAAACATCGGTCCCCATCTCGAGTATCAAGCGCGCATGGAAAAAGAGGGCGTTTACATCGCCGCCGGACCGCACTGGGCCGATGATGAGGAGACCTGGGAAGGCGAAGGCCTGATCGTCGTGCGCGCCAAGGATCTCGCCGACGCGAGGCGCATCGCCGAAGAAGACCCGATGCACGCCAGCGGCGCGCGGTCGTTCAAGGTACGTCCCTGGCTGATCAACGAGGGCTCCATCACCGTGAAGGTCAACTTTGCCGAAGGCACCCGCGAAGTGTCTTAGAATCGCCTTCTTTTGACGGTAGTATGTTATTCAATGTCCCGGTCACCATATTTGGGGCCGGGACTTGTCTTAAAATGGACGGATAAACCGCTTCCGGATCATGGAGAAGAGGCACGATGAAAAAGGTTCTAATCGGCATTGCCGTTCTGGTTGTTATCGTTGCGGCAGGTGCATTTTTTCTGCTCGGTAACCTCGACAGCATCGTTAAAGCAGCAATCGAGAAGATTGGCTCCGATCTCACCGGAACCGAGGTCAGCCTGAACGATGTCAGCATCGAAGAAACCTCGGGCAAGGGAACGTTGCGGGGTTTCCGCGTCACCAACCCCGACGGTTTCAGCAACGCCGACGCCTTCAAGTTCGATGAAGTGAGCGTGACCATCGATGCCGCCTCAATTCTAAGCGACCCGGTCATCATCAAGGAGGTCGTGATTATCGGTCCCGAGGTGGTCTACGAGTTCGGCGACAGCGGCACCAACCTCGACCGGATCAACAAGAACGTTCAATCGAAAACGGGTTCCGGCGGCAGCAGCAGCAGCTCGGAAGAGGGCAAGAAAATCGTCATCGAAAACTTGTTCTTGCGCGACGGTAAGGTCGCGGTGCAAGCGCCCTTGCTCGACGAGAAAATCTCCATTCCGCTGCCGACGATCCACCTGACCGACATTGGCAAGGAAGACCAGGGCGCGACGCCGGGCACGATCGCACGGCAGACGGTCGATGCCATTCTTGCCGGCGCGAGCAACGCCGTCGCCAGCGCCAACATCGATATCGGCGCCATCACCGGCGCGGCGGAAGAAGTCGCCGAAGAAGCGCAGAAAGCGCTGGAGAGCGTCGGCGGCGATGCGGCGAAGGAAGCCGAAGGCGCCGTTGAGGGTGCCGGCGACGCGGTCAAAGGGCTTATCGAGGGTATCGGCCGGTAAGTTCGCGATTGGCTTTAGGGGACGTAAGTACCGCGCCGCGGATCAATTTTGCTTGAAAATTCATCCGCTGCGTCATCGCGGCCCTTGCCCATTGGGCTTTGTCGTGGCCCAATAGGCGTAATCGGAGGAGAAACTCTAACGACGCAAAGTCGAGGGGGATTAGAGTGGCAACTGCACAATCAATTCCGCAAGTTCGGACCACGCCGCGTGCGTCGACCGTAGCGACGGCGGTACTGCTGGCCTTTTTCGGATTATCGCTGGTTTGGGTGTCGGGTTTTGCCAATGCCGACGTTCTTCACAATGGCGCGCACGATTCCCGTCACAGTCTGGTTTTTCCCTGCCACTAGGCTGAATCGTTATGCTGCGCCGGATGGTTCAGACCGGTCTGTTCGCCGGCTTTCTCACAGCGCTAATCTATAGCGTCGTACAGGCGTTTACCGTCACGCCGCTGATTTTCGAAGCGGAAGTCTATGAGCAAGCCGCGGGTGGCCACAGCCATGGACCGCGCGTGCACATCCATGACGACGGCGCAACTCATCTGCACGACGGAACCGAGGAAGGCGCCGGCGCAGATCCTGCCGTAACGGAGTCCGCCGAACCCTGGTCGCCAGCGGACGGTATCGAGCGCTATGGTTTTACCTTCCTCGCCAATATCGTCACCGCCGTTGGATTTGCGTTTGTCATGGTGGCGGCGTTCGCCATTCGCGGCAAACCGGTCGATATGCGATCCGGGCTTTGGTGGGGGGCGGCAGGTTACGCCATCTTCGCGCTGGGTCCGTCACTGGGCTTACCGCCGGAAGTGCCGGGTGCCGCAGCGGCGGATTTGGAAGTTCGTCAGTTCTGGTGGTTCGGCGCAATGGCGGCCACCGCGGTTGGTCTCGGTCTACTGGTCTTCGCCAAGCCCCTATGGCTGCGCGCAATCGGCATTCCGATCATCCTGCTGCCGCATCTCATCGGCGCGCCACGGCCGGTCGGGCTCGAGCCGGGGCCGGTACCTCCCGAGTTGGCATCGCTTTATGTCGTTTGGGCGTTGGTGGCGGCGTTGTTCTTTTGGCTGTTGCTCGGCGCTAGCGCCGGCGAGATCTACCGCCGTCTCGGCGAGGCGGAAGCGCGCGAGGCCGAGCGGCGCGCGGCCTAGTTGGCGCCCGGCGCTGACCCGAACGCCCTGATCAAATCCACCGTCTGACCCGCGCCTTATAGTCCAGATAGGTTTGACCGAACTTGCGTTCCAAGTACGCTTCTTCGCGCGCGACCACCGCGTAGCGGATCACCAGGTAAAACGGCACCAGCATCGCTAAGACCCACAGGCTGTCGAGGGCGATGGCGACTCCGACGATGCCGATATGGGCGCCGATATAGATCGGATTGCGCGACCACGCGAACACACCGGTGCCGACAATGGCATCGGTCGGCGTTTCGGTTCTGACATCGGTGCCGGCGCGGCGGAATTGCACAATGGCAATGACCGCGAGGCCAAAACCCAGCAACCAGATGATGATGCCGACAAACACGCCGGGGTATCCCTCGGTCACAAAGGGCAGCGGCAAAAGCCAGCGGTCGAGGCCGTAGCCGACGGCGACTAGCACCAACCACAGCACCGGCGGCGGTATGCGTATGTTGGCGTGATCGGGAGCAGGATCGGTCATGACCTCGTGTCAGGACAAAGTTACCACAAACGGCGGTTGGCAAATGCGTGGCCGGAACCGGATTTTAAGTAGCGTTCGAACGATTTCGCTTTTGCTTGGTTTGAAAAGGCCACGTAGGTTACGAGCTCCCAGGGTTTGAACTTAGCCGTGTGCGTGGATTTGCCGGAGTTATGGTCTGTCAATCTTTTCCGAAGGTCAGCAGTCGAGCCGATATATCTTTGCGGCGGCGAGGCCACACTCTTAATAAGGTAAACATAGTGCACGATGTTGGTCCTTCGTTGCTCATGCTTTGAAGAACATCCTGCTTCGAATTAGGAGATACGGCAAATCCTGCGAAACGCTGAGCGGGATGACGGACCATGGGAGGGTAATATCGAAACAGTCCTCCTTCGATAAAGCTCCGGAGGACACACTCCTAGCTCTGCCGGCTTCATGCGGCTTACTGGCGTAAGCCACCCGAAGCTCGAAGAGCGTAGGGTGGCGGATGGGGTGGGATTCGAACCCACGAGACGCTCGCACGCCTGCCGGTTTTCAAGACCGGTGCCTTCAACCACTCGGCCACCCATCCAATTCAAGATTTCGCGTGCTTAGCTCATTCGCGATTGGCGATAAACCCTGAATTACAGCCGAATGGCACGCGCACTCCAATGCCGTTATGGTCAAATCATACTTTGTGTCCGCTGCGCCTGTGGCGTCTCGTTGAACTAGACTGTTGCCACGAACTCGAAAGTGAACTCCCATCTTGACCAAGGTAAACGGGGCATCGATAGTTGTGCTCTTGCAAAATTACTAAACTTTAAGTGAACGCCATGATACGCGCCGTCCTCCCATTCGCTGTTGTTCTGTGGTTGGTTGCTGGAGCGTCAAATCAATCTAGCGCAGCGCTAATCGACAGAGGCAACGGCCTCATTTTCGATGATGATATCAATATTACTTGGCTCCAAGATGGGAACTTTGCCAAAACCAGTGGCTTCAGCGACACTTTGCCAACCGCTTTCTTCAACCAAGGAAGAATGACGTTTTTTGAGGCGTCTGCATGGATCGAAGATCTGGTCTACGAAGAGCTTGACGATTGGCGCCTACCTACTCAAACGGAGATGGAACATCTTTTCTTCAGTGAATTTGGCTTCGTGCGCCGCAATCAGCCGGGTTGGATTCCAGGAAATGAGAACATGGAGCCTTTCTTCAATGTCGGCGGGGGTCACTATTGGGCTCTGAATCCAGGCGATGTTTTTAATTTTAATGAAGGTTTTTCCAACACTGGGAGTTCGCTGGACCTAAATATATTTCGCGCCCTGCCGGTTCGAGACGGCGATATCATCACCGTGCCGGAGCCCTCGTCGGTTGGCTTGTTCGTTATTGGCCTTGCGGGGCTGAGCCTCTTGCATCGCAGGCGTCTCAAAGTTTTCGACGCAATGTAGTTGTCTGCGAACTCTCATATAGGTCAGGTTCGCGAACTTCAATTTCTGGAAAGAAATCTTCCGGCTCTATGAACTAACCAATATCAGCTTTCTCCCGAACGTGGGTGCCAAGTTTAATATCCGTCCAACAACGGATGCGCCTATTGTTCGGCTTGACGCGTCGAGTGATCACGTCGGCTCAATAGTTCACTGGTGCCTATGACCGCCGTGTGCCAAGGGCCTCGCAAAATGCACAAGATCAACACATATGGATTACCAACGACGAGCAAAGTATTCAAGAATCGATATAATTCAATACTCTAAATATATTGTGCATACAAATATTATTGTATAAAATATATATTGAAATTTATTCTATAAAAGAAACAATAAACTCTCTAATCACCATCTATATTACTTTCTTTTTCAGCCCAAAAAGATGACAATTTCGCTCTGATTTCACAACAGGCGATTTGCTATGGCTGACCTAACGGCGGCCGGAGGGAGCGCTGGCCGAAATTCCGTGAGATCGTTTTGGCGTAAATGCGAGGGCGCCGCCGCGCTCGAGTTCGGGCTCATCGCGGCACCATTTTTTATTATCATTATGGGCATCATCGAGTTTTCGATTGTGCTTTTCCTCAATGCTGCCTTGGAAGCGGGCGTTATCAACGCGTCGCGCGGCGGGGCCATCGGCTCGACACCGCCGGGTATGACGCGCGAAGAAATGGTGGTCGATGTCCTCAATCAGCATGGCTTCGGGCTTATCACCATCGAGCCGGCGGACGTGACCACGCTGGTCTACCCCACCTTCGATTCAATCGGTCAGCCCGAGCCCTATGTCGATGCAAACACCAACGGCAGCTACGACGGCGGCGAGGACTTCACCGACGTCAACGGCAACGGTACCTGGGACGCCGACATGGGCGCGGCCGGTCTCGGCGGTCCCAGCGACGTGGTGGTTTACCGGGTCGACTATACGTGGGGCCTGCTTACCGACCTGTTGCGCCCGGCAATCGGCAACTTGACGCTGACGAGCAGTATCGCTGTGCGCAACGAACCCTTTTAGCGTTACGTACTACGGGCTGCCTGCCGATGACCCAGATTACCCTTCCTGAATGCCCGCCGGGCCGACACGTTCGGGCAGCATAAAGCCACCTTCCATCCGGCCGACATAGGGACACATTCGAACGCATCTTTGAGAGTTTCTATTTTTTTGGAGGACTTGTCGCCTCGTCACAAATTTAGACCGTGAAGCGCTCCGCTACTCTTTCGAATTGCCTTATTGTTCGAGCGAGATCGGGATCAAGAAGGTTCTCGTATGCCGACTTAGCTCTCTTCATCGCCTGATCAAATATACTGCGATTCGGTTCGTATCGCAGATAAGCAACACCTGCTTCTAAGTAGACGCGGTATAAATTCTTATCATCGGAGAAGCGCTCTACACCCGCCTCTGCAAGGCTGGCTGCTTCTCGAATCATTGCAGCGCGGTCTTCTTGAAGGAGACCCTCCGCTCGCTTAGCGCGCTCTATCAAAAGCTTGATCTTGTAACGTTGGACAGGTCCATCAAGACGAAGTTCATTCTCAAAAATTCTTATCTCGGCGCTCGCGTTTTCATACTCACCGAGCGATATAAGATTAGTGATTAAACGATGTCTTGGAACACGTTCGCGAGGCGCTAGAGAAATCATTTTGCGAAGCAGTACGTTCTGTCTTTCTTTACTATGGATCCGCCCGAGCCCTTTGTTTAAATCGCACATATCGTTCATGGACGCGATTTCGATGCCATAAGATGGAATTAAATTATCAATCGTGTGTTCAAGCAGCATGAAATACTCGCCCTCATGGGCAATTTTGTGTTTTGCGATAATGTCGGCGATGACTCCATGTCTAATACGCCAAGCAAAAATACCTTGGCGCACATTGAGCGTCTGTTCTTCGATTATTCCTTGAAGATCGTCTAGATATCTCGCGACCTGGGTGGCTTGTATCCCTATGGTGCGCAGCACTAGCTGACGATGCACCCTAACGCCAGCCGACTCCATACCAGCTACTCGCCTATAAACTTCCTGATAGTCAGTAGTGAGCTCGGCATACTCACGGAGGATAATATCGTCGAACGCCTCCGAACCGAATATATTCCGCAAACAAACAAACATGTCGGACCGACAGCGCTCGGCAAGTCTTCGCTCGCGTTCTGCGCGATTAAAGCCCAAAAAACTACGTTCCACGAGAGCGGCAACTTCGGAACGATGGTCAAGGATATCCAACAGGGAGATTATTTCTTGATTCGATAGGGCACCTAGCTCGTAGGCATCTCCCTGCGAAAAAATTGCTGCCGCTTTTAAGCGTGGATTCCAATTCGGTTTGCTTGAGACAAGAACGACCTTCAGTGCTGACTTTTCATCCGTGCAGATATCTTCGACCAGTGTGTTAACTTCATGGAGACGTTCATGAGCGTCGTCGATCAATAAAACGCCGACCTGATTCCGCTTACGTAGCTCGTCGTCAATTGAACTCCATGAATTGGCTGGCAATGGTAGGTCGTTTATGTGCTCCCAGCACTCAATTCCGCGGTCGACAAGCTGGGTAAGGGCTTTTCGAACACCAGTAGTTTTACCGGAACCGGCTGCTCCGAGGACATATGCAATTCTTTTGCCGTTCTCATCTGCAAGTTGCGTTTCCAAACGGTCGGCAAAATCTCGTTCAAAGGTCCATCCACGCATTATGTCGGCATAGTTCGCCGGGCTACCGTTGAACATGCGCGCCAAATTTCCTGTCTGGTTAGCACGCGCTGACGATACTGATAACGTGCTTGGGTAAACGTCCCGTGCTCGATCAAGTGGGTCGTCTGAAATACCCGGTAATAGTTTCTCTGGCGCAAGGGTCTTGGCCATCTCGGCAAAAAATTCGTCGATCCCGCCGAAACAAACATCGAGACCACGAGCTTCGTAAATTATTGCTTGGTTTTCATCGGCTTCGTAGACGAACAAGGTGATTTTCCCGGGCGCGCCTTTATGCCGCTTCACACGAATAGCTTCTTCGATAATGCTTCGAAGATCTGGGTCACCAAGCGAGTGACCAATAATAATTGCATCGTTTGTGAATAATTGCTCTGTGAACCGTGCGTACAATCCTTCGCGATATTCGCTCGCAATATCATAATCGGATGCCGTTAGGATTAGGCGGTGCTGATGTCCAAGGCTTATGTCATATCCTATCGAGCCATGAAGTTTGTAAAGATGAGTTTCATTTGCATCGGTTCGTAGTCCAAAGTCGAAATTCGAGCAGATCACTTGCAAGGTTTTGTTTTGCCTCGCGTATGATTTTTCAATGAGTTCATCATAGTTTGTCGTGTACAACCCCGCCCAGTCGAAGTCCGGTAAATTCAAAATGCCCCGAGTAGGTTGCAGTCGTGACAAAATGTCTGCAAGTGCTTCGACCAATTCGCGCCGTGTATGTCTGGCTTCGACGATAGTGGCCAAATCAGACAGAGTAAGTGGCTGCGAAATATCAATCGCAAATTTCTCAGCCAACTGAGCCACTAAAGCCTGCGACGATGGACCTCCTGACGGTATCGAGGAACCAGCTCCGAACAACAAGATAGTTTTCGAATGATCTGTGCGTCGGAGGAGTACAGTGAGGTCAATAGTCATTCACTTCAATCAAGCCATTTTATTAATTCAAAAGCCTCTTATCCGAACAGATGAAAAAGGAAACCAAACTCCTGCAATTGCAGATTCCAAGCACCGGAGCGACACAATGAATGCTTCCGTCCACCACATCTCAGAGTTATCACATTATGCAGTGAGCGCAACCTCTACGTGAACACCATCGTAGGAGTTCAAACCAGCCTCTATCCTTCCTGAACACCCGCCGGGCCGAGCTGGTCGGAGCTCAGGCCCGCCGCCGCGCCGACCCGTTCGGGCAACATAAAGCCGCCGTCCATTTGGCCGACATAGGGACCGCCGGGCGCGTGCTCGGGCACCAGGACCTCACGTTTATGGTTAGCTGGAATTTTGCCGGCAAGCGCATCGTTAAGCCAATCGGCGAGGTAGCCGAAGAAGTCGATACCGCCGAAATTCGGCCGGTTGCGTGGGTTGTGGAAGTCGTTTTCGATCACCCATAGCTCCTTGGGTCCGGCAACCTTTTCGTAGATCGGCAGTACGGTCTCGAGCGGCGCTAACGGGTCGTACTCGCCCGTTACTTGAAGAGCAGGGCAGGTGACCTCGCCGGCCACATCATCGAGCACCATTTGCGAGGCGAAGTCGTCGAACGCGTCTTCGTCATGGATGCCCGCCATGTACATGAATACCTGTTTGAAACGCGGCGAGGCCTGCTCGAAGATCGCTGTCTTCGGTCCGTAACACGCCGCCGCCGTCGCCACGGCTTTAACCCGCTTGTCGAGCGCGGCCAGACGCATGCCCCAATAGGAGCCCATGGAGAAACCCGACACGACGATCTTGTCGGGATCGACCTCGGGACGCTCGCTCAGATAGTCGATGGCGGCAGAGCCGGCGCGCTCGTAATTGTCCAGCGTCACGCGGATCTTGCGGATGTTGCTGGTGCCCTGACCTGGTCCGTCCAGATGCAGGCAGTTCATGCCGCGCGCCACGAACGGATGATGCAGGGCGTCGATGAACGCTTCCTTGGTCATATCCATGCCGGGGCAAAACACCGCGGTCGGCGCCTTGGGACGGCCCGGCAGCATGTGCAAGACGCCCTGGATGTAATTACCCTCGAACGGGATCTCGACCCGCTCGATGGGATGGTCGGCGTACTGCATCACCTTATCGAAGCACTTCAGCAGCATACCGTGCAGGTAGATTTTCTCCGGGTTGTCGTCCTCGAAGATCGTGTGCTGCGCTTCGCGATAATGCTCGCTGGCCGCCCAGTAGAGTTCGGCGGCAGTTTGCGTGTGCCCGGCAGCTTCGGCGCGCTCGGCAATCGAGATCACGTGACGGCCGTGTTTGTCGGCGATGCGGTGGATCTGGGCGTAAGATTTTACCTCGGGCGGCACCACGCGGTTATCATAAGCAAAGTTCTGTACGCGGCCCGTGGTCTTGATGATCCAGTCGAGCATCCATTGCTGGTTGTCGCGGCGGCGTTCGGTGAGTTTGGACATGGGCCTTCTCCGGGCAAATTGTGAAGTTTCGCGGCACGCGCTTACACACATGCGTCCGCCTGCGCATTCTACGCGCGGGTCACCCGCCGTCGAGGGGAGAAGCTAAATTGCTTGGAGTTCCGGAGCGGCTTTGCCCGGCCGGCAAACGCTCGTTAAGACTTGGCCTTTTTCGCCGCTTTGATCCGGCGCGGGAACATCAACTTTTCGATCGCATCGGCGTCGCGCTCGGAGAGCATGGCGAACGAAGCGCCGAATTGCTTGAGCCTATAATCGATGCCATGGATCGTAATCGGCAGGTTCATTTCCTCGCCATCGGGTCCAGCGAGCTTCAGAGTAGTCTCCAGGCCGCTTTCGATGTTCGGGCCGTTCGGCGATCCAAGATCTGGTGTGCCAGCGCCAAAACCGGTGCAACTCAAATCGAATAGGTCGACCGGGATTCCGTCGATCCAGCCTCGTCTCGATACGGGCCGGCGTTGATTGCGCCGCTGCGCCCGGGTGCCCTTAGCTACATCGTCTGCCATCGGGACCTCGGAGACGGAAAGAAGCTGAACACTATATTACCACTTGCTAACATTACATCTACAAACTGAAAACGGTGAGGGAAGGCAGCGCTCTGAATTTGAAGGGGAAAACGTCTCGTGGATTGAGTTCTTTGAAGCGGAAGAAGGACGCGCGCGCTCGATAGGAAAGAGCTAAACCTTTGCCTTGGCCGCCGCTTTGACCCGGCGCGGAAACATCAGCTTTTCGATCGCGTCAAAATCCTCGTCGGAGAGTTGCGCAAACGTGGCACCGATCTCGCGCACCTCACGATCGACGCGCTGAATCTCGAGTGATAACGACAGTTTTTCACCGTCGGGACCGGGGAGTTCGATCGTCGTCTGCTCGCCTTCCTTCAAATCCAGCTTGGATACATCTTCGAACGATAGAGTGCCCACACCGATGCCGGTGAGGCTTAAATCGAAGAGCTCGACCTCGACCCCGTTGATCGTGCCCGTCCGGGAGACCGGCCGGCGCTGGTCGCGCCGCTGCGCCCGCTCGCTGGGCCTGAACATTCTTCGCGCCATGAAATTCCTCCGTCGAGAAGCGGCCGATAGGGACCGGCTCCCATTGGGCTCCAAAGTGCCTTCGGAGGGTTAATATTAGGTGTAAATCGGCGGAAAAGCGGAGTGGAGGGCAGGCTGGAAGCCGCGTCCAGCGTGACAAGAGGGGGCCACTGGCCCATAAAAGATGGCATCACCCCCGTTCAGGACGCCAGACGCAGGTCCGTTATGGTTAAAGTTATCGTTCAGATGTACCCGGTCATCCCGGCGGCAAGCGAGCAGGAGCGTATGGAGCTGCGGCCCATCGGCCGCAACGCCGAGCGTTACCAGGAAACCTTGCGCGGCTGGTGCGATATCGTCGAAGAGGCCGACCGGATGGGCCTGTGGGGGGTGACCGCCATCGAGCACCATTTCCACTCGGAAGGCTATGAGGTGAGCCCCAATCCCGGTGTGATGAACGCCTTTTGGGGCGCGCGCACCGAGAACATCCATATCGGCCAGCTCGGCTATGTGATGTCAGCGGCCAACCCGATCCGGGTCGCCGAAGAAACGGCGATCCTCGATCACCTAATGGAAGGCCGCACCTTCGTCGGCTTCTCGCGCGGCTTTCAGTCCCGCTGGACCGATCTGCTCGGCCAGCATATCGGCACCAAGGCAACGTTATCGGACGGCAGCGACAACGACCGCTTGAACCGCGAAATTTTCGAGGAAGCGGTCGAGATTGTGCTCAAGGCCTGGACTCAAGACAGTATCGAGCACAATTCCGAGCGCTGGCAGATACCATACCCCTACGAGGGCGGCCATCGCGGCTGGTTCATGGCGCCGTGGACCGAGAAGATGGGTGCGCCGGGCGAAGTGGGCCCGGAAGGCGAGCTACGGCGCATCAGCGTGGTGCCATCGCCCTACACCAAACCCCATCCGCCGGTATTTATCGCCTCAAACGCCAGCGAAACTACAGTGGAATATGCTGGCCGCCACGGCTTCATTCCCGCCTATTTCTCGAAAATGAGCCAAGTCGCCGATTTCGGGCCGTCCTACGTGAAAACGGCGCAAGCCGCCGGGTACAATTTCGCGCTCGGCCAGAACCAAGCGATCGTGCGCATGCCGCGGATTGCTGGCTCAAAGGAAGAAGCACGCGCCGATATCGCCGCCTATGACGGTATGATCTTCAAGCATTTCTACGAGAACTTCCTACCGGCGCCGCTGCGCGCCAAGATGGACGTTCAGCCCGATACGCCGTTGGAAGCGCTGGTTGATCCGATGATCGAGACCGGGCTGTTCATGGGCGGTTCGCCGAGCGAAATCCGTGACCAGTTCATCGAACAATGGCGCCATCTCCCCGCGGAGTACGTGATCCTAATCTACCACTACGCCCAGCAGCCGAAGGACAGCGTGATCGAAAACCTGCGGCTATTTATGGAAGAGGTGAAACCCGCGCTCGACGAACTCACCGACTATCCGGAAGTCCGACAGGTCGCGGAGTAATAGGTTTAGTCCGAAACTAGCGTGACGGCGCCGCCAACCATCCAGCCGGACAAATCGATTTGAGGAATCAAATGCCAGCAGACAACGCAACTCCGGTTTTCGCACCAACGCTGCCGTCCGCGAATGCCGGAGCGGACTTCGCGATGCCCGCCGTCGGCTACGGCACGATGCTGTTTCCCGAACCCGAGCACGCGGTCGATCTGATCGTCCACGCCATCGAGAGCGGATATCGTCACATCGACACGGCACGTAAATACGGCTCCGAACAATGGGTCGGCGAAGCTATCCGCGCCAGTGGCATCAACCGCGATGAACTATTCGTCACCACCAAAGTAACCGAGGAGGACGCGCACGCGGCCGATTTCGCGCGTTCCGTCGACACCAGTCTGGAGACCCTGGGCCTCGATCATGTCGACCTGCTGCTGATACACTGGCCGCAACCGCGCGTGCCCCTGGAAGAAACGCTCGGCGCGCTGGCGAAGGCCAAACGCGACGGGCTGGCACGCCATATCGGCGTGTCGAACTTCACGATTGCGCTGCTCGACGAGGCGGTCAAAGTTTGCCCGGAGCCGCTTGTCACCAACCAGATCGAGTATCACGCCTACATTCGTCAGGATAGGCTAATTGCCGCCTGCAAGCGCCATGAACTCCTCGTCACCTGCCACGTGCCATTGGCCCGCGGCACATTGCTCGACGATCCGGTGATCGTCGCCGTCGCGGCGGCACACGGCAAAACGGCGGCACAGGTGGCGCTGCGCTGGCTGGTCCAGCAGCCGGATATCGCGGTTGTGCCGCGCGCGCTTAGTTTCACGGAGATCGAGGAGAATATCGGCCTGTTCGACTTCACCCTCAGCGACGATGAGATGGAGCAGATCGGCACTCTGCGCGATAAGAATCGCCGCCTCGTCGACCCCGAAGTACGCCGGCCGGTTTGGGATGAGGGCTGACGCGGCTATTCGCCCGGCTTAGTCCAAGATCAGCGTGGCGCCGCCGTCGACCACCATTTCCAACCCGGTGATATAGGCCGCGTCGTCCGACGCTAAAAATAGCGCCGCTTTGGCGATGTCCCACGCATCGCCCCACCGGCGCAGCGGGATTTTTTCTTCGCGCCAGGCGAGATACTTCTCCACCGTCATATCGGCGTTGGTGCTGCGTTTGAGCATCTCGACCACCGCATGATCGACCATAGGCGTTCGGTTAAAGCCCGGCAGGATGGCGTTCACCCGTATGTTCCAGGGGCCGTACTGGGCCGCCGTGACCTTGGTGAACTGAATGATCGCCGCTTTGGTGGTGGGGTAGGAGACGTAGTTGATCCCCATGTAGCGCAGCGCCGATATGGACGACAGATTGTTGATGGCGCCGCTGTTCTGCGCCTGCATATGGGGAATCACGTGCTTGCAGGTGAGGAACATGGATTTGAGGTTCACCGCCACGACGCGGTCCCAGTCTTCCTCGGTTTGTTCCACCGCGCCGCCCGGCGCGACGATGCCGACATTGTTGTGCAGGATGTCGATGCGGCCATAGTTGTCGAGGCAAGCATCGACAATCGCCTGAACCGGTCCGGCCTGGCTGACATCACCACCGATGACGCTTACTTCGCCGCCTTCCTCGCGAATGATGCCGGCGGTTTCTTCCGCGGCGTCGGGGTTGATATCGGTGCAGAGAACCTTAGCCCCTTCGCGCGCGAACAGCACCGCCGTCGCCTTGCCATTGCCCCAGCCGGGACCGATCGATCCGGCGCCGGTGACGATGGCCACCTTGCCGTCGAGCTTTCCGGTCATGGTGCGATCCTCATAGCCGATGGCCGGCGGCGTCCGCACCATGCAGCGCCGCCTTGGGCAGCATCACGTGGCAACCCTTGTTCACGTTGACCAACTGCGAGATGCGCACGTCGCCGGCCAAACTGATCAAACTGTAAGCGTCCTCGCGCGACAGATTAGTACGCTCGGTGATCAGCACGATCATATCGCGCAGCGCCTGCTTGGCGGCATCGTCTAAGTCCACATCCACACCGAGAGTGAGGTAGTGGGTCTCGGTTTCGGCACGGGGCATCTTGAGCGACAGGTCTTTGCGCACGTGGAACTCGAAGGTGCCGATCAGCGCCGTCTCGGCGGCGGAGAGACAACTCTCGCCGTCTCCCTGTAGCGCGTGGCCGTCGCCGGTCGAGAACATGCCGCCGGAATTGTAGACCGGGAAATAAACCGTCGCGCCCGCGCCCAGTTCCTTGATGTCGAGGTTGCCGCCATGAGGCTGCGGCACGATGGACGTGATCGTGCCCCATTCCGGCGGCGG
This sequence comes from Alphaproteobacteria bacterium, assembly GCA_965267185.1. Classification (GTDB taxonomy): domain Bacteria; phylum Pseudomonadota; class Alphaproteobacteria; order UBA6615; family UBA6615. The sequence continues at coordinate 1,009,143 of OZ253937.1, forward strand.
CGCCACGCCCATCACGCCGAAGAAGGGATTGAGCGGCAGCTCGATGCCCCAGGGCGGCGTCGCCGTGCCGGCAGCCTCGTCGAGATCGATGGGAATGACGCGCTTGGTGTTGCCGAAATCCTCCGGCAACGAGCCCTTCAAGGGCGCGATCATGTTCCACGCCCAGTCCTGGCGCAGTTGCACATCGATGACGCGTACTTCCAACACATCGCCGGGCTCCGCCCCCCGAACGGCGACCGGGCCGGTGAGGATATGGCCGGGCAGGATGGGCTTGCGCCCGTCGGCAATGAACGCGGCGTGATCGGGCAGCAACGTATCGCGTTTGTCCGCCGGCACTTGGTCGGGGCCGCCAGAAATCGTTTCGATGACCACTTGATCGCCGGGATCGACCTCGATGGCGGCGGGAAATTCCGCCGAGAAGGCACCCCAGTGCAAATGTTCGGTCGCCGAAGTAAGCCGGTGTTGTGTCGCCATGCCGCTCCCCCAAAGTTGGTTTATTTTGGGGCATTGTGTCCGTGGGGAAAGTGCGGAGCAAGCGTATCGGCAGCTAAGGTTAGAACCCACAAGCTGATCGAAAACGTCATGTTGTTACTTCGAAGTAATCAGGACATTGACACAACAAAATGTTCATGTTTTGTTTTCTTTGATGAGGACCCGTTTTTGGGAGGGAGTTGCTTAATGATTCAAGGAAGCTGCTGCTGTGGCGCAATAAAATTTGAGCTATCGGCTCAACCATCGATGTTGGGGACATGCCACTGCACGCGGTGCCGCAAGGTCGGCGCGAGCGCTTTCGTATTTGTAAAGAGAGAGGACCTGACATGGATTCAAGGACGGGATTGCGTCGAACTTTTTGAGCCAGTTTCTCCTTACAAATACGGTCGTTGCTTCTGCAAAATTTGTGGCACGTCTTTAGGCGAAATCCTGTCCGAAGCAGATAGCTTTCCGATTGCGGCGAATGCCCTAGACAGCGGACTTGTCTTGAAAAATCGCTTCCACGAGTTTGTCGCCGAAAAACCCTCCTGGTACGAAATCTGTGACGGCGCGGAACAGTTTGACGGGCATCCTGTCACTTCGTGATTTGTCGTCCGAGGATGAAGTATGAGGCGACCGCGCGAGGGACCGTCTCGCGGCTGCCGAAGTCCGCCTTAAAGCGAACCCGATTTATCCGGGTCGTGCCGGGCGGGCCGAAACAGCCGGGCGATCGCACCGGCGATGGTCTTGTTTCGCATGCGGCGGGCTTCGGCGATGTAGACTTGAGCCTGGTCCGGTGCGGGAATGTGGTTTCGTCTGGTCATGATCAACGTCCTTTGGGCTAGGGTAACCTCCGTTCTGGGGACACTCCGCTAGGTATGACGCGCCCGCGCACAGACAAACGAAAAATCTTGATAACTTGCTTCAAAAAAATTGATACAGCAGCGCCGCAGGCCAGCCATGTGGGAGGCGCAGGGCCGGGCGGCTACATGGCGCTAATGCCGCCGTCCAGCACGAGCTCGGCACCGGTCATAAACCGTGACTCGTCGCTTGCCAGGTAGACAATGGCCCAAGCCACATCGTCGACGCTGCCGACCCGGCCTAAGGGCACCTGACGGGCCAGCCGTTCGAGCCCTTCTTCGCGGCTGCCACGGTGCAAGATGTCGTCGAGCATGGACGTATCGATGAAGGCTGGATGAACCGAGTTACAGCGGATGTCGTAGCCCTGCCGGGCGCAATGGAGCGCCACCGACTTGGTGAGATGACGCACACCGGCCTTGGCGGAATTATAGGCGGCCAGATTGTGACCGGCGACGATACCGGAGATCGAAGACAGGTTGACGATGGAACCGCCACCGTGGCGCGCGATTGCCGGCACCGCCATTTTACAGCCTAGAAACACGCTATCGAGATCGACGGCGTGAATCTTGCGCCAGTCCTCGAGGGTGGTTTCCTCGACCGTACCGACGCTGACGATCCCGGCGCTGTTGACCAGTATATGGAGGCCGCCGAGCTGGCGTTCGGCCTCGGCAAGAACGTTTTTCCAGGACGTCTCGCCGGTTACGTCATGTTCGAACGCAAACGCGCCGTTACCGATGTCCGCCGCGGTCGCCCGGGCGCCCTCGACGTTGATGTCGCTCACCGCGACACGGGCACCTTCAGCGGCGAGCAGGCGCGCCGTGGCACGGCCAATCCCCGAAGCGCCGCCGGTCACAAGGGCAATTTTGTCCGCTACCCGATCCATTATAGTCTCCCAACCTCACGTTCCGGCATGAAAGGCTGCGGGCCACGCCAATGCAACCGTTTTACAGCGAGCGCCTCTACTACCGGCCGTTCCGCCGAAGCGATGCGGAAGCCGCATTTGCCTTTTTCGGCGATCCCGAGGTGATGGAGTACAGCGCCCACGGCGTTCACGCGACCATCGATCAAACCCAAGAATTTTTGCGTCTTTTTATCGCCCACCACCGCCGCCGTGGGTTCGGAATATGGGCGGTCATCGAGCGGGAGACCAACGAACTCATCGGCATGGCCGGGCTGATCGAGCTCGACGAAGACGGAGAAAGCGACGATTTGGAGTTGGCTTATCGTTTACGGCGCGACCGGTGGGGCAGGGGATATGCGACCGAGGCGGCAACGGCCTGGATCGCCAAAGGATTTTCCACGTTAGGACTGGGCCGGATCGTCGCCATCGTCGAGCCCAGCCACACTGTCTCGAAGCATATCCTTGAAAAGGTTGGTCTAACCTTCGTCGAGCAACGCACCTACCATTACAAACTGGTCGACTACATGGTGCTCGACCGGCCCGCGCCGGCCTAGCTACTCCAGCGGGCCGCCAACCTTTTTCCAGGCATCGATGCCGCCGGTGAGGTTGCACGTGGAGTCGAGGCCGGCTTCACGCGCGGCCTGCACCGCCATCGCCGAGCGCTCGCCGAACGCGCAGTAAAATATTACGCGCTTGCCCGAGGTCTTCGCCAACTCGTGGAGCATGCCGCCCGGGTGGACGTTCTCATCGAGGTCGGGGTAGGGAGCATGGATCGAGCCGGGAATCACGCCATTCTTTTCGCGTTCACTGTTATCGCGCAGATCGACCAGGATGATCTCCGAATTGCCGACTAGCGATTTGGCGCCTTCGTCGCAACTGATCGCCAGACCCATCGCCGCCAGATCGTCCTGATTTAACCCCACCTTCAAGTTTGCCGGCACAGCGATATCCATCATCTTCGGGTTGGCGAGATTGAGATTGTCCATAATCTCCACATACTCGTCGACCGAGCTGACCTGGAGGCGGGGGTTATAGGCTTTCTCCTCGCCAATCGTGCTCACCGTATCGCCCTTATAGTCGTGCGCCGGGTAGACCAGGGTCTCTTCTGGCAGTTTCAGCAGCTTGTTGAACAGGGAGTCGTACTGATCGCGGGCGCTGCCATGCTGGAAGTCGGTGCGTCCCGTGCCACGAATCAACAGCGTGTCGCCGGTGAACACCCGGTCGCCGAACAGAAAACTGTATGAGTCGTCGGTGTGGCCCGGCGTGTAAAGGACGTCGAGGCTGATCCCTTCCACATCGATGGTGTCGCCCTCGGCAACCCGAAGCGACACCACATCGACGCCGCTCTTATCGCCCATCACGGTGATGCATTTGGTGCGGTCGCGCAGCGCGCCCAGCCCGGTGATGTGGTCGGCGTGAACGTGCGTATCGATGGCTTTGATCAGCCGGAGGTCGAGCTCGTCGAGCAGTTGCATGTAGCGGTCGACCCGTTCCAAAACCGGGTCGATAATCAGCGCCTCGCCACCACGCCGGCTGGCGATGAGATAGGTGTAGGTGGAAGATTCGCTATCGAACAGTTGGCGGAAGATCATCGGCGGTTCCTCCTGATGAGCCGGTATCGCCAATTGTACATTGGGTGCGCGTGAAATTCATCAAGATGAAAAACACGATTCCGCGAAACGGCGACGGCATTCAGAGAATGCCGCGCAAACGACCAAACAGCTCAAATGCGGTAGAACGACTTCGCAATGTCGTGGAAGAACTTCTCGTTCACCGCGTCCGATTGGTTTGCCATGGCTCGTTTCTGCGCCGATATGTAATCCTCCAGCGAGGTCCACATGCGCTCGACCGGGAAGTTCGAACCGAAGAAGCACCGCTCGACCCCAAACAGGTTCAGCACGGCCTCGGTTACATGGGTCATCAGCGGCTCGTCGAGTTTGCGCGAGAAGGTGTTCAGCCCGGAAACCTTGATGAACACATTGTCCAGCGGCACCAACTGACGCAAGGCTTCGGTCCAGCCGATGACGGTCGACCGGTCGAGGCTCGTCAGCATGCCCGCATGGACCAGGCAAAACTGCAGCCCCGAGTGAGATTTGGCCAACTCCGCCAGCTCACCGAACTGATTTGGAAAGCCCTGCCAATCGAAGGTGAGACCATGATCCGCCAGCGCCGACAGGCCGCGGCGGAACGCGTTCGACAGGCAGAAATCGGGCTGCTCGACGAAACGCCAATACTCGTTCTCCGGATGCCAGTAGACCTGCTGACGGATACCGCGAGTGTTGGCGTATTCGAGGTGTGCAGCGAGGGTTTTCTCGACATTGGAGTCCGTAAGGTCGGCATAGGCGACGATCCCGTGGGGAAATCCGTGCTGATCGGCGAAGCCTTGCAGGCCTTTGGTTTCATCGGCGGGCCGCGACATATCGAAGTTGGCCTGCACGTGAACCGACTGCGCGAGGTTATGGGAGGCGCCATCGGCAATCAGGTCTTCGATGGAATAATCCTGTTTCATGCCCGACCAATCGTCGCCAAAAATCATTGGGCGCATGGGGGCATTCATCCACGGATAGTTCGCCTCACGATTCCAGATTGTGTGGTGATGGGAATCGACGATCGGACCTTCATAAAGCGGCATGGGACAGCTTCCTGGTTGCGCTAGTTTTCTTCGCCTAGCTCTTTGTTGACTTTGGGCATCACCTCGGTGGCCATCAGCTCCATCGACCGGCGCGCCAGCGGAATATCGGCCCAATCGTGGCCGGTGTACATCAGGGTACCGAAGGGGCCGACGATCTCGCGAAACGCCAATATTTGCTCTACGACGCTATCGACGGTGCCCGCGAGCACCTCGGTGTCCAACGAATGCTGGACCGATATCTCCGAATCTGGCTGATCGGGATAGGCCTTGAAAAGGTCCATCCGCCCGGCACGCTCGATCTTGCGCATGATGTTCTGGAAGTAGAACCCGTAGGGCCCATCTTCGCTCTTGGCGTACTTACGCGCCGTTTCCTCATCGTCGGCCACGAAAATACTCTTAGCGATGCTCCACCGGGAGGGGTCTTCGGGCTGCCCAATGTTCCGTTGCCCTTCGAGAAACTTCGGCAAATGCGTGGCGACCCAAAAGGGCTGCACATAGTTCGACGAGATACCACGCCAGCCCCGCTCGGCCGCAGCCGTGATTCCCTTGGAGTAGGGGGCCAAGGCGGTGAATACGATCTCGGGATGGGGTTTTTGCAACGGCTTGGGAACGATGCCCTGGCCGATTTCCGGATAGAGCGTGCGCTCCGTCGAGGTCGTAAAATATTTGCCTTTGAGGTTGTAGGGCGGCTCCCCGGCCCAGATCGCTAGAATTTGATCGATCGCCTCGACCATCTTTTCGTTCTTATCGAGGTCCATATTGCCGAACACCTCGACATCCGACGGCAGGCCGCCGGGACCGATGCCGAAGATGAACCGTCCATCGAGCAGATGGTCGATCATGGCGATGTGGGCGGCGACGTGAACCGGGTGATAGCTCGGCAGGTTCACCACGCCGCTGCCCAGCTTTATTTGCTTGGTTTTGTCGATCAAGGTGGCCAAAAACACTAGGCAATTGGTGATCGGCTCGGCCAAATCGGTCATATGCTCGCCGACGAAGGCATCGCAATAGCCCAACTCGTCGGCCAGGATAATGGCGTCCTGATCCTCCTTAAGGATTTCGCGATAGTCGCGCGTGATGGGATGAACCGGTTGGGTAAAAAATCCGAGTTTCATTGGCCCCCGCCCCGAAGATTTGGTTTTGCATGTGACTACCATTGTTGGCACGTGCGGCCAACGGGGTCACAACAAACGACTCACCAACAAAAAGAAGTAGAATAGTAACCATTAAATGCTGCATTCGCGATTGCGCGAGCGCCGACACTGTGCCAGACGGCAAGTGGAGTAAGCGTTCCTGAGTCGCTAATGGAGAAGTGGAGTGAATTTCAGGATTACCGCCATTGCCGTTGCCTTCGGTGCGCTGATCGCCGCCGCGCCGGCCTCTGCCCAAAACGACCCGGCATTCGAGACGTGGCTGGCGGAACTCCGGGCCGAAGCCCTCGAGGCCGGTATTCGCAAGGAGGTGCTCGACGACAGTTTTAAGGGCGTCGCGCCGATTCCCCGCGTCATCGAGCTGGACCGCAAGCAGCCGGAAAATACCATCACGTTCGAACGGTATGTCGAACTGATCGTCAGCAACACCCGCATCAACCGCGGCCGCGCCCGGTTGCAGGAAAACTCACCGCTGCTGCAGGAAGTCGCGGCCAAGTTCGGTGTGCAGCCCCGGTTTATCGTGGCGTTGTGGGGCATCGAGACCAACTTCGGACAGAACACCGGCGGCTTCTCGGTCATCGCCGCGCTGGCGACACTGGCCTATGACGGCCGCCGCAGCCAGTTTTTCCGCCGCGAATTGCTCGATGCGTTACGGATCATCGATGAAGGACATATCCGGCCCGAGAATATGAAGGGTAGCTGGGCCGGCGCCATGGGTCAGAGCCAGTTCATGCCGTCGAGCTTCATGAATTTCGCTTATGACTATGACGGCGACGGCGCCAAAGACATCTGGAATACGTCCGCCGACGTCTTTGCCTCCGCCGCAAACTATCTCTCCGGCGTCGGCTGGCGTTCGGATATCACCTGGGGCCGCGAAGTCCGTCTGCCGGAAGGTTTCGACCCCGCCTTGGCCGATCTCAAAGTGGTCAAGCGGCTGGGCGAATGGCAGACCTTGGGCGTACGCCGCGCCGATGGCCGTGACCTGCCGGACCGCGATTTAGAGGCTTCGGTAATATTTCCCGGTGCGGTCGGCGGTCCCGCTTACATCATTTATGACAATTACCGCGCCTTGTTACGCTGGAATCGCTCGCTATATTTTGCCACAGCTGTTGGTTTGTTGTCGGACAAGATCGCGGGGCGATAGGGTGCGACTTGGGTCCATCGGCGAGTAACCCACCTAGAACGGCATGCCTCACATGATTACGGCTTTTCATAAGCGCCCCTTAATCCTTTCCTTCTTCAGCCTTTTTGTCCTAGCCGCGTGCGCGGAAACGGAGTTCCTTGTCCACACGGCGAAGTCCGTGCGCAGTGACGCCACGCCCGCCCCGGTCGGCGACTACAAGGTCGGCAAGCCCTACCAGATCAACGGCAATTGGTACTATCCCACCGAAAACTACGAGTACGTGGAAACCGGCATCGCCTCCTGGTATGGCCCGAACTTTCACGGCAAGCGCACGGCCAACGGCGAGCGCTTTAATCAACACCTGGTCACCGCCGCGCACCCCACACTACCGTTGCCCAGCGCCGTCCGCGTGACCAACCTGGAAAACGGCCGCAGCATCACGTTGCGAGTCAACGACCGTGGCCCGTTCGCCCGCGGCCGGATCATCGATGTCTCGCGCCGGGCGGCACAATTGCTCGGCTTTGAAAAGAAGGGCACCGCGAAGGTGCGCGTCAATATTTTGCCCGACGAAAGCCGGCGGCTGAAACTCGCGGCCATAAACGGCGGCACAGCACCGCTGGATCAGCCTCAAGTCGCTTCGTCGCCGCGTGAAGTCGTTGTCGCGACGCCGATCCCGAACTCGGGACAACCGGTGCAACAGGCTGCGAATACACCAGCGGGGGGCTCGGCGACCGCGGCCGCACGCAGCGCCTCGACGATCCCGTTATTGTCGCAGGAAGTCGAGGTCTTGCCGGTCAGCCCCACCGGTATTTTCGTGCAGACCGGAGCCTTCTCCAACCTGTCAAACGCGTTGCGCATGCGCGACCGGATTTATGCGATGGGGCCGACGCAAATCAGCCGCTTTCAGGCCGGTGGCGCCGAGGTGTTCCGGGTCCGCATCGGGCCGTTGGCAACGGTGGCCGACGCTGATTCGACGCTGCGCCGCCTAACCAATGCGGGCGTCGCGGATGCGCGGCTCGTCGTTGAATAAAAGCCGCATACCGCAACGATTGGAGTGACCATGGCCCGTTTAACGTCAATCGCCGCAGGATTAGTTTTAGCTATCGCGGTTGCGGGACCGGCCGCCGGGCAAGACTTCAAGACGCCGGCCAAGCAGGCGCTTCTGATCGATCATGATACCGGAGTGGTTCTATTCAATAAAAGCGCCGACTCTTCGATGTTCCCGGCCTCGATGAGCAAAATCATGACCGCATTGCTGGTTTTCGACCGTTTGCGCGACGGCGGCCTGACCCTCGACACCAAGTTTCAGGTTTCCGAAAAAGCCTGGCGCATGGGCGGCTCGAAGATGTTCGTTAAGGTTGGCGACGAGGTTACCGTGGAGGATCTGCTGCGCGGAATCATCGTCCAATCGGGCAACGATGCCTCGATCGTCGTTGCGGAAGCGATCGGCGGGAGCGAAGAAGCCTTCGCCGAGATGATGACCAAGCGCGCCCGCGAAATCGGCCTTGAAAACACGGTTTTTCGCAATGCTACGGGCTGGCCCGACCCCGACCATGTGACCACCGCGAGCGACATGGCGAAACTTGCAAGCTATGTAATCCGCGAATATCCGGAGAACTACAGCTACTACTCGGAGCTTGAGTTCACCTACGGCAAAAGCCTCGACGGCAAGCCCATCACCCAAAGCAACCGCAACCCGTTGCTGTATCAAGGCGGCGGCGCGGACGGACTCAAAACCGGACATACCGAAGCAGCCGGTTTTGGACTGACAGCTTCCGGCGTTCGCGATGGCCGCCGGCTCGTGATGGTAATCCACGGCCTCGACAGCATCCGCGCACGCAGCCAGGAATCGCGCCGCCTGTTCGATTGGGGCTTTCGCGAGTTCGACAACTACGATCTCTTCAAAGCAGGTGAAACCGTGGAGACCGCCGCCGTATGGCTGGGCGATAAGACAACCGTTCCGCTCGTTGTCGAAGACGATCTCACTGTGACGCTGCCCCGTGGCAGCCGGCCGTCGATGAAGGTCGTGGTGAAGTACCAGGCGCCAATTTCAACGCCTATCGCCAAAGGCGCCCAGATCGCGACGTTGGAAGTGTCCGGACCGGGGTTCGATACGGTCGAGCGGCCACTCTACGCCGCCGAGGATGTGGGGCAGCTCGCCTTTTTCGGCCGAGTGGGCAGCGCGATTAAATACATCATTTTCGGCGCCCCCAGCAGTTGACGCACGGCCCCGCTGTGTGACACGTCCCTCTCTATGATGGCGACGGCGCAGCAGGGACGGTTTATTACGCTGGAAGGCGGCGAGGGGACGGGTAAGTCGACCCAGATCGCCAAACTGGCCGAACGCCTGCAAAAGGCCGGCATCAACGTCATCACCACCCGCGAACCGGGCGGCGCGCCTGGCGCCGATACCATCCGCTCCATTCTCGTCTCCGGTGCGACCGACCGGTGGGACCCGATGTCGGAGGCCTTGCTGAACTTCGCTGCCCGCCGGGAGCATCTCATTCGGACAATTTGGCCGACGATGGAACGCGGCGGCTGGGTAATCTCCGACCGCTTCGCCGACTCGACCATGGCCTACCAAGGCTATGGACACGGAGTCGACCGGGAACTGATCGCCACGCTCTACCGCGCCGCGGTGGGCGATTTCCGGCCCGATCTCACACTCGTGCTCGACCTGCCCGTCGACGAGGGGCTGCGGCGGGCCCAGCAACGTAACGGCAAAGGCGATGAGGCTGAAGACCGCTACGAGCGCATGGACGTCGCGTTTCATGAGCGATTGCGCGCGGGTTTTTTAGCGATTGCCGCTGACGAGCCCGACCGCTGTGCGGTGATCGATGCGAGCGGCGATCCAGACGAGGTGGCGGGTCGTATTTGGGCCGCCGTATCCGGTAAGCTTGCCGACGATCTAGCGGCGGCCGGAACGGCAAAAGGGTAGACCATGAGCGACGACATCATCGCCCGCATCGAAGCGCCCCGCGCGGCACCGGCGTTGATTGGCCACGAGGCCGCGGCAGCGGCTTTGGCCGACGCCTGGCATAGCGAGCGGCTTGCCCATGCCTGGATGCTCGCCGGTCCGCCGGGTATCGGCAAAGCGACCCTAGCCTGGCAATTCGTGCGTTTCGTGGCCGGCGGCGGCGAACCAGCGGGCGAGGGAGGTCTTTCTCACGACCTGAAGCACCCTGCCGTGCGCCAAGTGATTGCCGGGGGCCATCCAGACTGCCGCCTAGTGCGCCGCAGCCAAGCCTCCCGTGCGCCGCACCGGCTGCGTACTGAAATATCGGTCGAGGATGTCCGTGCGGTCGGTCAGTTTTTGCGCCATACCGCCGCGATGGGCGGGTGGCGCTCGGTGATCGTCGATTCCGCCGATGCGATGAACTTGAACGCCCAGAACGCGCTGCTGAAAGTGCTCGAAGAGCCGCCGCCGCGCACGTTGCTGTTGCTGGTCTGTCATGCACCGTCGCGGTTATTACCGACGGTGCGCTCGCGCTGCCGCACCCTAAACCTGCGCCCGCTCTCTGAAGACCAGGTCGCGACGGTTATGGCGCAGCATGAGCTCGACCTATCCGACGCCGACCGCCAGCTTTTAGCGAGGCTGGCCGACGGCGCACCCGGCTGGGCGCTCGACCTCGCCGACGCCGGCGGTCTTGACCTCTACCGCAACCTGATCGATTTACTGGCTAGCTTGCCCCAGCTCGACGGCGTGCAACTGCACAAGACGGCCGACCGGTTCGCCGGCGCGTCGGGCGAGCCTGCCTACCGGACTTTCGTGGCCTTGCTGCAATGGTGGCTGAGCCGGGCCATTCGGGCCGCAGCCAGCAAGGCGGACAGCGGCTTCGAGGAGGTGGTGCCGGGCGAGGGCGATCTCACAGTACGGTTAACCCAGCGCGGGCTTGAGCCTTGGCTCAAAGCGTGGGAGAAAGTCGCCGAACTAACCACCCGGGCGGACGCGGTAAATTTGGACCGCAAGCAGGTGGTTTTGAACACTTTTTTCGAACTGGCGACCGCCGCTCGCGGATAGCCTAAGCGGGGCGACTTGCGGAGTAACCCGGGGGTGGAAGGATTAAGAATATGGGCGAGTTACTCGCACGATATTTAGCCCCGCTTACGTACGCGCTATATATCATGCTCGCTGTCGGCGGAATCGATCATTTCTGGATCGAGTTTCTGCCCCGGCCCGTGGCGCAGTTGAACCTGTTGGCTCTGTGGCCGCTTCTTGCGGCGGTTTGGTTTGGCCACAAATATAAAGCGCGAATGAATGCCGAAGCGGCCGGCGAAAGCCGGAATAGAGGCGCGTGAGCATCTCCTTTTTTGTTTTCTTGATATTGAAACGGACCCGACGTGGCTAAGCAGCCCTATTACCTGACGACGCCGATCTACTACGTCAACGATAAGCCCCATATCGGGCATGCTTACACGACGTTGGCGTGCGACGTGCTGGCGCGCTTTCACCGGCTCGACGGCGATGACGTGCATTTTCTCACCGGCACCGACGAGCACGGCCAGAAGGTCGAAAAATCGGCGCAGGCGGCGGGCGTGGACCCGCAGGTGTTTACCGATCAGGTCAGCCAGAACTTCCGCCGCCTCGCGGAGGACATGAACTATTCCAATGACGACTTCATCCGCACCACCGAAGCCCGCCACATCCACGCCAGTCAGGCACTATGGCGCGCCATCCGCGACAATGGCCATATCTATCTGGGCCATTATGAGGGCTGGTACGCAGTGCGCGACGAAGCGTTCTATGCCGAATCCGAACTCACCAAGGACGAGAACGGCAATAAGGTCGCGCCGTCGGGCGCCGAGGTCGAATGGGTCAAGGAGCCTTCCTACTTCTTCGATCTCTCGAAATGGCAGCAGCCCTTGCTCGACTTCTACGAGGCGAACCCCGATTTCATCGGGCCGGAGACGCGGCGCAACGAGGTAATCAGCTTCGTCAAGGGCGGGCTCAACGACCTGTCGGTCAGCCGCACCAGCTTCAAATGGGGCATTCCCGTTCCCGACGATCCCGATCACATCATGTATGTGTGGCTCGACGCGCTGAACAACTACCAAACGGCCGTCGGCTATCCGGACGCGGATAGCGATATGTATTCGAAATATTGGCCCGCCGACCTCCACATGGTGGGCAAGGATATCCTGCGCTTTCACGCGGTGTACTGGCCGGCCTTTCTGATGGCGGCCGGCCTCAAGCCGCCAAAGCGGGTGTTCGCCCATGGCTGGCTGCTTAACCGCGGCGAAAAAATGTCAAAGTCGCTGGGCAACGTCGTAACCGCAGCCGATCTGGTGGAGCGCTACGGTCTCGACCCGGTGCGCTACTACCTGATGCGCGAAGTGCCCTTCGGCCAGGATGGCTATATCAGTCATGAGACCATGGTTGGCCGGATCAACGGCGATCTCGCCAACGACCTCGGCAATCTGGCGCAGCGCGTGCTGTCGATGATCAACAAGAACTGCGACGCCAAGGTGCCGCAGCCGCAGGCCCTAACGCCCGACGACGAGACCATTCTCGCCGCCGCGGCCGGTGCGCTCGACGCTGTGCGCGACGAGTTCAACCGTCAGGCCTTTCACCGCGGCTTGGAAGCGATCTGGAAGATCGTCGGCGACGCCAACCGGTATGTCGACGCACAAGCGCCGTGGGAACTGCGCAAAACCGATCCCGAGCGCATGGCGACGGTGCTTTATGTGCTCGCCGACGTCATAAGGCGGCTCGCCCTGTTGGTGCAGCCAATCATGCCGGACGCAGCGTCGCGCATGCTCGACCAGTTGGCGGTCCCCGCCGACCGGCGGTCGTTTAGCGCGTTGGGAGACGGCCACGCGGTCGCGCCCGGCACCGAACTGCCCAAGCCGAGCCCGGTTTTCCCCCGCTATGTGGACGAAGAAGTGGACGCGTGACCATGCTGGTCGATAGCCACTGCCATCTCGATTTCGACGACTTTGGCGACGATATCGACGATGTCGTCGCGCGCGCCAAGGCCAATGGCGTGGGCGCCATGGTGACCATCTGTACCCATCTCAGCAAGTTCGAGGGGGTGAGGGGGGTCGCCGAGAAGTACGACAACATCTGGTGCAGCGTCGGTGTGCACCCCCACGAAGCCGGCAGCGAGGGGCAAAAAGCCGCCGACACGCTGGTGTCGCTTGCCGATCATCCGAAGGTCGTCGGTATCGGCGAGACCGGGCTCGACTATTACTACGAACATAGTCCGCGCGACGCCCAGCGGCAGAGCTTCCGCGCCCATATTGCCGCGGCGCGGGAAACGGGGCTGCCGCTGATCGTCCATTCGCGCGACGCCGACGATGAGATGGCCGAGATCCTGCACGAAGAGTATGCCACCGGGCCTTTCAGCGGCGTGATGCACTGCTTCAGCAGCGGTCCGGCGCTCGCCGAAGCGGCGCTTGAGATCGGCCTCTACATCAGTTTTTCCGGCATTCTCACGTTCAACAAGGCCGAGGAAGTACGCACGATCGCCAAAAATGTGCCGCCGGACCGGCTGCTGGTTGAAACCGACGCGCCCTTCCTCGCGCCGGTCCCCAACCGGGGTAAGCGCAACGAGCCGTCGTTCGTCGTTCATACGGCAGCGCAACTGGCCAAGGTGAGGGACCTCAGCAGCGCGGAATTGGCGCAGCTCACCACCGATAATTTCTACCGGTTGTTCAACCGGGCCCAGCCCGTCGGGTAAAGGCCGGGCAGGGAGGCGGGAGTGCGCATCACCGTTCTGGGAAGCGGCAGTTCGGGCGGCACTCCCATGCTCGGCCCTGGCGGATGGGGTGCCTGCGACCCCGCCAACCCGAAAAACCGCCGCCGCCGTCCGTCGATCATCGTGGAAGACGGCGACACACGGCTCCTTGTCGATACCTCGCCGGATCTGCGCGAACAGCTCCTGGATGCGGGGGTCTGGAGTGTCGACGCAGTGCTCTACACCCATGCCCACGCCGACCACGTCAACGGGATCGACGATATCCGCTCCTTGAACTATCACCGCCGGGGAGCGCTCGACGCCTATGCCAGCCGGCAAACCCTGGATACGCTGGCAGAACGGTTCGCCTACGTCTTCGAGCCCTATGGGGCGTCGGCGAAGTTCTTTCGGCCTTGTTTAACGCCCCGCGAAATCGACGGGCCGTTCCAAATCGGCTCTCTGGATATCGTGCCGTTCGAGCAGGAGCATGGGCGCATGCCGTCGCTCGGTTTTCGCTTTAATAAATTTGCTTATTCCACTGATGTTAAAGCATTATCCGACGACGCCTTTGCGACACTCGACGGCATCGAGGTGTGGATTGTCGATTGCCTGTCTGAAACGCCGCATCCGAGCCACAGCCATTTGGCGCAGACGCTCGACTGGATCGCCCGCGTGGGCCCAAAACGCGCGATTCTCAACCATCTGAGCCACAATATGGATTACGGGCAGTTGACCGCCAAACTGCCACCGGGCGTCGAACCGGCCTATGACGGCATGGTAATCGACCTGTCCGATAACGGGGCGGATGAATAGTCGCCAATTCACAGGCCTGTAGCCTAAACTGTGCCAAGACGGCGAAAACGGGCCTCAGAAAGGAAACACCATGTCCGAAAAGGAAATTATCTATGTCGGCGATCCCATGTGCTCCTGGTGTTGGGGGTTTTCGCCGGTATTGGATCAGATCCGCCAAAATTATGACGCCATGGCACCCATGCGCGTGATCGTCGGCGGCCTGCATGCGTTCGATTCCGAGCCCATGAGCGAGGAATACAAAGCGCAAATCCGCTCGCACTGGGAACATGTCGCCGAGGCGACCGCTCAGCCGTTCAATTACGCCTTTTTCGACCGTAAAGGCTTTGTGCTGGATACCGAGCCCGCATGCCGCGCCACGGTGACGGTGCGCAATATCAAACCCGCTTCCGTCTGGCCGTTCTATGAGTCGATCCATAAAGGCTATTACGTCGAGGATACCGACACGACCGCGCTGGAGACCTTTATTACGTATGCCGAACGCGAAGGCATTGAGGGCGACGCGTTTAAAGCCGCGTTCGAGTCCGACGCCATGCGCCAGGAAACCCTGGAGGACTTCGCGTGGTGCCAACAAGCCGGCGTGACCGGGTTTCCCACGGTGGTTCTACGCGAAGACCAGCATATGGGGGCGTTGACGGTTGGTTATCGGCCGTTCGGCGACATCAGGCCGACGCTCGACGCCTGGACGTCAGGGGAGTTCAGCTTGGCCCAAACCAGTAACGCCAACACAAGCACCCATTAAGCGCCGTAACGCAGGGCTGTCGTAGAGATACCTAAATTTAACATAATATATATTATGCGATATTTATTGATGTCCTGATGGATCCCGCACACATCAGAATTATCGCCCTCCCTGCCTGGTGCCCCGAAAATCCGGCGCGACAGGATTGAGATTCAATTGACGGTACTAATTCGATCCATAATGACGCTCGCCGTTATTCTATTCGCGGTTTTCGCGTCAACAGCTGGTGCCTCTTTCGTGTTGCAAGACCGTTTGATCTTTCCTGCCCCGAACATCGTTATCCCGACATTCCCGGGAGACGGCTTCGAGCCTGTCTCGATTCCGACACCGGATGGGGAAACGCTTGCGGCGTTCTATCACCCGCCCGAAGACGGCGAAGCGACTGTGCTCGTCTTTCACGGCAACGGCGACGCCGCCATCTACCAGGAGATCAAAGGGACCGCACTGGCTCAAGCTGGCTTTGGCGTCCTTCTGGCCGAGTATCGCGGCTACGCCGGCAGCACCGGCAAGCCGTCTGAAAAGGGATTGTTCATCGATGGCCGGGCGTCCTACGATTTTGTCCGGGAGCAGACACCGCAACCGATAGGGCTCTACGCTCATTCCTTGGGCACTGCCGTCGCGGTAAATCTTGCATCGGAGCGGCCGGTTTTCGCGCTCGTTCTGGAATCGCCTTTTGATTCGCTGGAAGCGGTTGCCCAGCGGCATTTTCCGTGGTTACCGGTCAGTCTGTTTTTGAAACACAGGTTCCAATCCGACCGGGTGATCGCCGACGTACAAGCGCCCCTACTCATGATGCATGGCAGCCGCGATAATGTGGTCCCCATAGAACGCGGTATTCGGCTTGTCGAACTGGCAAATAGTGAAACCAAATTTTTGGAGATCGACGGCGCCGGCCACAACGACCTCGCGAGATTTGGTACGGTCGACAAGGCGATTGAATTCTTGCGACAAACGTCACGCCGATAGCCCAGCAAGGCAGCATGGCGGCATGGCACCACCCTGCCCTCGACTAAACGCACGCAGCGCGAAGACGCGAGGCTACGCGATATCGAAGCAGTGTGTTTAGGAAAGCCCCGAAGCGGGGATTTATTAGCCGCGGCCGAATTGGATGCTGTCGGACCACACGCGCTCGAGGCCGCGCAGATAGTTACGTGCTGAATCGATGTCTTCGGGGCCGATGTCGATGGAGCTAGCGTGACGCATCTCCATTTCACGAAGACCGCGGCACATCTCCTTGCCCTTTTCGGTGGCATGGATGCGCACCGAGCGCCGGTCGCGCTCCGAGCGGTTTTGCATCAGATAACCGGTGTCGACCAGGTGACGCACGTTATAGGTCACGTTGGAACCGATATAATAGCCGCGGTCGACCAGCTCACGGATCGAAACTTCCGTATCCTGGACGTTCATCAGCAACAGCGCTTGCACGGCATTGATATCGTCAATGCCGAGCTTGCTCAGCTCATAGCGGATCACGTCGAGATAGCGGCGGTGAAGCCG
Organism: Alphaproteobacteria bacterium; assembly: GCA_965267185.1. Lineage (GTDB taxonomy): Bacteria > Pseudomonadota > Alphaproteobacteria > UBA6615 > UBA6615. Next base: position 1,026,008 of record OZ253937.1, read on the forward strand.
TTCGACGAGGCGCGTAATTTCGCCATAAGTGTTGGCGACAACATCTCCAGACGCATCAGGCATGGCGATGTTTTAGCGCATTGTATGTTAAAGAACCGTTATTTCGCCTAGCCTTGGCAAGAGCGGCGGAACGAAATTCAGACTCAAATTCCCTCTAATTGTGGCCTATCGACTCAATTCGTTAACGAAATCGGCACGGGCCCGGCGCCGGCCGTTCTCAGCGGCCATGATAGGCTAGCTCAAATGCCTGAAATTCCCGCTATATCATTGAGAAGATTGCATAAATTCCAATGGTTTTAGGAGCTGGCATTTACCGCCCGCTAACCCAATCGGCCTTAACATGCGCTTCATTATCTCACTCTCGGAGTAGTTCGAATGCGCTTATCTGGCGAGAAAAGTAGGCGTTCCCGGTTGCAGCTGGCGGTCGCCGCCGTGTTGTTGGTCTCCGCTTGTTCGCCGATGGCGCACCGCGACGGCACTGTCGGTGGCGATTCCGCGACCATGGTGCGCGTCGGCGACGCCGCGCGCGAGGCCGGAAACCCGGCCACCGCATTGCCGCTCTATCAGAGAGCTCATCGCCTCGACCCCCAGAACGTCGCGACGATCATCCGGATCGCCGAAACCTTCAACCAATTGGGGGCCTATGAGGAGGCCGGTGACGCTTGGGTCGAGATCCTGCGCCTCGATCCGCAAAACTTCGACGCGCTGGTCGGCTACGGCAACACGTTGGCCGCCATGGGCCTTCCCCAATTGGCCCTGGAGCATTTCGAGCGGGCCAATGCTATCGGCGAATCGACCACCCTGCTGAACGGCATGGGGGTTGCGCAAGATATGCTGGGCAACCCTGTCGAGGCTCAGGCGGCGTACCGCAACGGCCTGGCAATCGACCCCGACAGCCTGCGGCTGATGAACAATCTCGGCCTCTCGCTGGCCTTGACGGGCGAACACACCGAAGCGATCGAAATGCTCGAAACCGCGGTTGAAGATCGCGATGCCGGTATCCGGCACCGCCAGAACCTGGCCCTTGCCTATGGTCTCGCCGGTTTCTCCGAGCGCGCCCAAACGGTCGGCCGTCAGGATCTCGACGAACTATCGGTGCAACGCAACCTGGCGTTCTACCGGCTGGTCGCCGATATGCCCGATCATGCGGCAAAGGTGGCGGCCATTGGGGCGCACACCAATGCCGGAATGCCCTCCGGCGGACTTGCCGTGCAAACCTCGCTGGTGACCCAATAAGAGCCGACCGCTAGACCGGCAGTACCGCCCTCTCCTAACCGAGACAAATAAACAGCCGAAGATGACCCCGTTTTGGGGTCATCTTTTTTTGGCTGTGCGTTTTGTGTACGTGGAGAGATGGTGACCGGGCGGCCGTACCGCCCGACCGCCGATGAAACTTCTACATAAACCCTTGGGCGCGCAGCGCATCTACCGTGCGCAGGGCGCCAGGGCCGATCAGGACAACGAAGAGCGCCGGCATAATGAATATGATCATGGGAACCGTGAGCACGGCCGGCAGGCGGGCCGCCTTCTCTTCCGCCTTCATCAGCCGGTTGGTACGCAACTCGGCAGACAACACCCGAAGCGCTTGCGCCAACGGCGTGCCGTAGCGTTCGGTCTGGGCCAGCGTGTTGACGATCCCCTTGATGCCGTCGAGCTTAACCCGGCGGGCCAGGTTGGATAGCGCCTGAGCGCGTTCGGGCAAGAACCCGATCTCAATCGCCGTCAGCCCCAACTCATCGGAGAATTCCGGCCAGGACGCCCCGAGCTCGCTGCTCACCCTGTTGAGAGTGGCGTCGACGCTCAGGCCTGCCTCGGCGCAAATAACCATCAGGTCGAGCCCATCGGGCAGCGCCTTCTCGATCTTCTTGCGGCGCTTCTGCATGGTGTTGGAAACGAAGAGATCGGGCGCGTAGGCACCGGCGATGACAGCGATCAACGCCACCATCAACCGGGCGATATCCGGCATATCGGTCACGTCGAGAACGTAAAGGAAAATAACCGCGACAACGCCGAACACGGCAGGCAGCGACAGTTTGAGAAACAGATAGATCACCATGGCGTCGCCACCGCGGTAACCGGCCTGCACCAACTTGTCTTCGATTTTCCGGGTCTGCGATGTGCGCAACAACCTCAGTTTCCGAACGACGAAGCCGGCGAGATCCAACATACCGCCGCGCAGCGGATGGGCGCGCAGCTCAAGGCGCTGCCGGCGCAACATATCCCGGCGGTCGGTCAGCGATTTGATCCGCGCCCGCATCGTTCGCGGCGCAATCAAACTACTCCAGACAATAAATACAGCGGTGAATACGGAAAACGCGCTCATCCACACGGCGAGATCGTCGCCAATCGCTTGCATAATGGCGTTCATATCTCGAACCTCACCATCTTCGCCATGATCGCGATACCGATCGACTGACTAACCAGTCCAAACCAGATCAGGGTATGACCGCGCGGATCGATGAAGAGCTGCATGACGTAGCCGGTATTCACGAAAAAGATAATCGCGAACATGATGAACGGCAGGCTGCCGAGGATCCAGGCGCTCGCCTTCGGCTCCGAGGCCATGGCCTTAATTCGTTTCTTCATCTGCCGGCGTTTACGCAGCACGTCGGACAGGTTTTCCAACGTCTCGGCCAGATTACCGCCCGTTTCGCGCTGTACAGCGAGGGCGACGACGAAGAATTTAAACTCCGCCGTATCGACCCGCGGAATCGCGTCAGTCAACGCATCCTCCAGCGTCTTACCGAACTTCACTGCGTCAGCGATCTTCTGGAACTCGACGCCGATCGGCTTGTCCATTTCGCGCCCGACCGTATTGATCGACTCGATTGCCGGCAGACCCGAGCGTAGGCCGCGCACGATGAGATCGATCGCCTCGGGAAACTGGGTGGTGAATATGTTCTGGCGCCGCCGCCCCAGGAAGCCGACGATCATATGGGGCAACAGGAAACCGCTGGCGATGCCGGCAAAAATAGACATCGCCAAGGTACGATCGAGTGCGAACGACGCGAAAAACCCGGACAGGATACCGGCCAACACACAACCAATGGCATAGTGCGCAATCGTCAGTGGCAGGCCGGTGCGGGTCAACCGCTGCCGCAGCAATTCCGGCCGCGGCAATATCTGCTTCAGGATCCGCTCTACCGTCGGCAACGATGAATCAAATTGCGTCAGGCGAACATTGCCGCCACCGGCCGCAACCGCGGCCATGGATTGGCCACCCTGAACCACATCAGCGATCCGCCGGCGCGCCCGCCGCTGCTCGTCCGATACCATCAGAACGGCCACCAGAAAAAGTGCCAAGGTCGCGAGAATCACGGCACCAATAATGATCACCGTTGCCAAATCACCCGCGCGCAGTAGATCCCCAAGCCCTGCCATGACTAACGCAGTCCCTCTAGGAGCGCTCTGTCGAGCCCGAAATACTCCGCCTTCGAGCTGAAGTTCGGCCGTACGCCGGTGTACTTGAAGTTGCCCTGGATCATGCCGGCGGCGTTCTCGCCGGCATATTCGAAGTTGAACAGATCCTGAGTGGTTACGATGTCGTCTTCCATGCCCACCACTTCCATGACATGGGTGATACGCCGCACACCGTCGCGCATACGGCTGATCTGGATGATGATATCGATCGCCGCCGCAATCTGTGTGCGCACCGCCTTCGGCGGCAAGCTCACGCCGGCCATGCTGACCATGTTTTCCAGCCGCGTCAGCGCCTCGCGGGGTCTGTTGGCATGGACCGTACTCATCGAACCTTCATGACCGGTGTTCATGGCCTGCAGCATATCAAGGGCTTCCGATCCACGAACCTCACCGAGGATGATGCGGTCGGGGCGCATACGCAGGGCGTTCTTGACGAGATCGCGCATCGTGATCGAACCCTGACCTTCGAGGTTGGCCGGACGCGTTTCGAGGCGCACCACGTGGGGCTGCTGGAGTTGAAGCTCCGCAGCATCCTCGATGGTAACGATGCGATCGCCATGGTCGATCATTTGCGACATGGCGTTGAGCAGCGTCGTTTTACCGGAACCGGTACCGCCGGAGATCAGGATATTGAGCTTCGAGCGGGCAGCGATTTTGAGAACCGTCGCCATGGAGGGCGACAGGTTTTGCTGCTGCTCCATGACGTCCAGCGTAATTTTCTTCTTGGAGAACTTACGAATGGATATGGACGGTCCATCGATCGCCAGCGGCGGAATGATGATATTGACGCGGCTGCCGTCGGCGAGGCGCGCGTCGACCAGCGGCGAGGATTCGTCCACACGCCGGCCGATCTGCGACACGATGCGCGTCGCGACGTTCATCACATGACGGTCGTCGCGGAACCTAACGTCGGAGAGCTCAAGCTTACCCTTGCGCTCGACGTAGACCTGGTTGTGGCCGTTCACCATGATATCGGTGATGGACTCGTCGGCAAGAAGCGGTTCTAGAGGACCGAGCCCCAACATTTCGTCGAGCAGAACCTTGACCAGGTCTTCCTGCTCGATCTTGTTGAGCTGAAGCTTCTCCTCGAGCGAGATATCCAGAACGAGGTCGGAAATTTCGCGGGTTAACTCCTCGCGCGGCAAGGCGAGAGCGGCACTGATATCGATGCGTTCGAACAGAACCGGTTGCACCTTATTGCGCGCCAACGCAACGCTCGACGAACTGATAACGCGCTCGCTCGCCGCATTGGCGCGGTCATTGGTACCCCAGACCGCAGCGATGGGCAGCTCTGGAATACTATTGCCCTTGGGTTCCGGTTCTTCCTCGACTTCCGGCACGACGTAGAGCTGATTGACCACATGGGTCACGACGTCGCGCTGCTTCAGCAAGTTCAGATTTGCGTATGCTTTACCGAGTGCTTTTTCGGTGGCCGCCGTTGCAAACTTTGCAACGTCGGAGCGCGACATGGCGGCAAAGTCGGGGGACTCGGCCGCCTCGTTTATCGCGTCGACAACTTGCGCCGCAAGCGCGTCACTATCGGAAGCATCGTCCGACGCCGCCGCGGCTTCCACTGCCGCAAACGACACGGCCGCCGGCTGTGACGCGTTATCCGGGGCGCTACCGTTAACAGGTCTATCGCCGGTTCGCCTTCCGAAACCCACGACCCTAGTCCTTGTCTTTTTTCGCCTTCAGACCGCCAAGGAAACCGCGCCGCGGCTCCTTCACCGTCGGGGCGATATCCTGGGTTAGCTTGCGTAACTCGCTGACGAACTTGCCGCGGGCCGCAGTCTGAGCAAGCGGCTTTCCGACCGTGGCCGCCTGCAGGGCCTTCGGCTCATCGGCCAATTGGGCGAGAACCTGGCACGATACGCCCTTGGAGAATTCATTCTTGGGCATACCTTTGCTACGCCGCGCGTGATTGATGATGACGCCAATATCGCCGTCACCGCCGACCTCCTTGTAGAGATTGACGATGCGCATGGTGTCGCGCATACCGGCGAGCGTCAGATCGGACACCACATGAACGTGCGCCGCTTCGCGCAGCACGCTTGCATGCAGGTGGCACAACGTGCGCGGCAAATCGATCCAGACCCAATCGAAATTGCGGCGCAGCTCTTCGATCAGTCTTGAAACACCGCCGCCCTGTATTTCCAACTGGCGCGATAAGTCTTCCTCCGCCGCCAAGACCGAGAGGTGCTCGGTTTTCGGCAACACGGCACTCGACATGAACAAGCTGTCCATGCGGTCGGGCTGGCGTAGCGTTTCGATCATGCCGCTACTGGGCACGAGGTCGAGCGAGAGGGCGGTGGTGCCAAACTGTAGGTCGAGATCGAGCAACGCAACGCGATGCCCCATCTCCTCAGCAAGCAACCACGCGCTGTTGAGCGCGACGGTCGACGCGCCTACACCGCCACGGGCACCGACGGTCACGATAACCTTACCTACCGGTTTGGCATTGTCGTCGTTGGCCGCTTCCTCCTCGACGAAAGTGGCGGCGAGAAGTGCCGTTTCCAGATCCTGTTCGCTAATCGGCTTAACTAGGTAATCAGCCACGCCGGCGGCGATAAACTGCTTGTACAGCGCCAAATCGTTGACCACGCCGAGCACGACCACCTGGGTCGTGGGGTCGCAAAGTTCGGCCAGAGGTTGCAGGTCGTCGAAAGGCTTGTCGCTGGCGTCGACATCGACCACCAACAGGTCGGGCGACGGCGACGAGCGCAAATACGCGCCGGCGGCTTGGCAGTCGCCACGGTTGATGACGGCGCCCGGCCAGTGAAAATTGGCGATATTGCTTAGCTTGGTCGCCGTTTCCTCATCGCCGACAAACGCCGCGAGCGAGACGCCAGTGCCGGGGCGGATATCGTAGGCTGGAGCAGACATTATTGCGACGTCGTGGTTTGTTCGCCGGGGACCGCGACTTCCCCTGCGCGATAGTCACGGAGGCCACGGCTCAGAGCTTCGCCGTCGCCCGGGCCAAGTGTACGCCCGCGCAGCAAATCACCCGGATCGGCCAGCATCAGCCCCAGATTCCGCTGGGTCGAGCAACCGAGGTTGCTGTCTGCAGTGTTACCGGGGTTTCTTGCTGAAGATTTCGAGAAGTTCGGGCAGTTGGGCGGCAAAACGATATAGCGCCCGATAATCAGCCGGATATTGTTGCCCGTACCCTTCTCGCCGGTAATCGCCATGGCACGGGCGTCCGGAACGTGGTGACGAAGCTGCTCGTTGATCGCGCCGATCCGCTCGTCATTGACGACTTCGCCGGTTTGCGGGCCCACATCGACGAACACACGGTCGCTGGGCCGCAGATCGATCTCGGCAAGGAATCGATCGAGACTCCGCAATTCCTGTTTCGTGAGGAGGGTCGCCGCGCCGGAGAAACGAACCGAATGCTCGTGCGTCACCCACTTTACCTGCAACTCATTCGGTGTCGCGTCGGGCGTCCAGTCGGCGACGGTCTGCGCGCAACCTGCGACGATCACAGCCAACGCTGCAAGGAGAGTCATACGCCGGCGGCGATTGTGCCGGAACATGCGTCGGTTGTGCCGTGTTCTCATCGTCGCTCCCTCCTCAGTCTAGTTCGAAGCCGTTGGTTCCATTGAAACCATCGACATCGCCGGTTTGCGGTTTGCGTTGCGCCGGGGGTTGCTGCTGCCGGCGCATCTCTCCATTGATTACACGGTCATAGTCGTCGGGAATCTCGAACCCATCCGTCGGGATCGACAGCGCCGACGTCGACACTGGGCGGACCAGATAAGGCGTCACGATGATCACCAGTTCGGTCTCGCTGCGCTGGAAGTTCGTCGAGCGGAACAACGCGCCGAGGATCGGAATATCGGCGAGCCCGGGAAACTCGTTGACGCTCTGGTTGCTATCCGACTGGAGAAGTCCGGCAATGGCAAAACTCTGACCGCTGCCAAGCTCAACCGTGGTGTCGGCGCGCCGTGTGGTAAGCGCCGGGATGGTGAAGCCACCAATTGACACGGCGCCCGCGGACGTCAACGCACTCACCTCGGGAAGCACTTTGAGGCTGATGCGGTCGTCGCTGACGATGGTCGGCGTGAATGCCAGAGAAACGCCAAACGACTTGAATTGAACGGTAACTCTGTTGTCTTCCTGAGCGATCGGGATAGGGAATTCACCACCGGCGAGGAAACTGGCGGTTTCGCCCGACAACGCCGTCAAGTTCGGCTCGGCAAGCAGCGTGACAAGGCCTTCATCCTCCAACGCGTCGATAATGGCGTTGGCGTCGAAACTCGAGCCGTCGAACGAGCCGGAAATAGCGCCGGTGTCGACAAGGCCTGCCGCGGTGCCGATGCCGCTGACGAACGTGCGCCCCGTCGCGAGACCGAAAGCAAAGTTACCGACCGTGCCCAGGATGTCGAAGTTGAAGCCAAGACGCTTTAGCGTGTTACGCGATACCTCGGCGATGCGAACCCGCAAATTCACCTGGTTCGGACCGACAATGTGAATCTGGTTTATCAACGCCTCGTTTTCGGCCAGGAAGCGCGCGCCGATCCGCCGCGCCTCCTCCGCCTCGCGAGTCGAGTTGACCATGCCTGTGAGCAACAAACCGCCAGGTACCGAGCGGGCCTCTACCTGCGTATCGGGAAGCACTGCGCCGATCGATGAACGAATGTCGGTCAGGTTGTGATTGACCACCAAGTTGACGTCGGCCAGAACGCGGTCTTGTCCGTCGACGGCAAACAGCGTGGTCACCCCAGTCCGCTTGCCCATGACGTAGACCAACGTCGGCGACTTGACCGCGATATCGGCAAACTCGGGGTTGGCAACGAACACCGCGCTGGCCGGTTTCGGCAGGCGAACCAAAATACCTTTGTTGACCTCCAGCTCGAGCAATTCGTCACCGGTGTTCAGGCTGCGAATGCTCGATTGCGCCAGCGCCGGCGGGCTGACAGCACTGATGAATACCAGCGTCAGGAGCGCCAGCATGGCGGCCGTAATCAAACCAAGGGTCGGAGCGAGTCTATAAGCGAATCCGTTCATGGCAATCACCGTGCAAACTCAAGGACGGCTGCTTCGCCACCACGCACTACTTGTACGCGACGCACATTGCCTTTCGAGCGGGGCGACTGCAGAAGACGGCTTACTTCGCTATCAAGCGTATGCCCCCTGCCCCGCTCCGGCTTCTCGCCGTTGATCAAGCGGGCGAGCACGGGACTAATGCCGTCCTCATCACCTTCCTCAAGGATCGAGCCTTCGTCTTTCTGCAGGCTTCGCAGACTGAGCGACAGCCGACCCAAATCGGTAATCAAGGACACCATCTCGACCTGCTTCGGCGTAACCTCAATGGTGACGTTCTTCGCCGGATTAGGCTCTTCCGCCTGGTCGTTGGTCGATTGGTCGATAGCGAGAACGCGGATGTCCGTCAGCACCGTTTCCGATGCGCGCAGCGAGCGGCCGCCGTCCCCTTTGCGTTCCAGCTTGTGGGAAAGCACGAGATCGACCCGGTCTCCCGGGAATACAAAACCCGCGATCCCGCTCGTCGCGTTAACGGGAACCGTCATCGCCCGGAAACCCGGACGCACAACAGCGGCGAGGAAACCGCGCTCACCGGGCTTCACCACGCGAGCTTCGGTGATCGGTTCGCCGACCGTAAACCCGACGCGCACGACGGCGCCTTCGAAATCTTCCGGCGTAATGGTGCCTTCGCGCTTGTAAGCATCAGAAAGGCCGGATTTGGGCCATGGTTGCCAGCGCAAATGGTTTTTCTTGATCAGGGTGCCCGCGGGCAGCGCTTGCTTGGCCACGAGAACTCGGACTTCGTTGGATTCGACAGCCGGTTGCACTTGCCGCGCCGCCTCCAAGGCGTCGCGCTGAGCCGCAAGCCAACTATTGGCTGCAAGGCCGGCGCCGCCTGCGGCGATCGCTGCTACCAGCAGTAGGATAATGAGACGAGCATTCATGGTGCGCACCTCCCGATTGCAGATGCGCTAGAACCCGTGGTCGCTATATCGAATTGTCCGCAAATCGATTTTGCGGAATTCTTCAGAACCTTGGTTGCGGTCATCATGACGGGTACCGGTTACTGAACCTAAAGAAGTAGGAGAGCAGGTCGAGCCATCCTGGACGGCCCGCCCTCCTAGGAACCTTCTTTAGATGATTAGGTGCTCGGCATCGCCGACACAGCTGTATCGAGCTGGCCAGAGACGGCGGTGAACATCGTATCGAGCGAACCGCCCATCAGGCTAAGCGCGCCGATCGAGGCAACCGACACAAGCGCGGCGATAAGACCGTATTCGATAGCGGTCGCGCCGGATATGTCGGCTTGTAGTTTGGCAATCAACTTAAGCATCTCTGCTCTCCTTTGGACACGAAAACGACACGTGCAGGATGAGGGCAAGAGATTAATGGAGAGTTAAATAAAACAAGAGGAAAGGGTCTAGAATTACCTTACTCGTCCAATGTATTTCAGTAATAATCGTAATTTACCGATGTAATAATAAGTGTATAGGATATAAATATTATGTTTCTACATAAAATTTAGATAAAATTTGAACCATCCCCTGAAACCCAAGCCTTAATGACGTTGCCTGCCGCTAAGCCTCAGAAATTCGGGACTTTTCCAGTATCACCGTCCGTCAGAAGGTCGCCGGCATAGGCCGATAATCGGTAAATACCCCAATCCGCCTGCGCATATACCGTTGGCAAAATTAGCCTCCAATTTTTAATCATAATTCGGTTCGACTTCGTTCATGGCGCCCAAAAGACCCAATTTTGTCGTCGCCGGCCGATCTATACGTTCAATTATTCAAAAATTTATCCATAATATTAGGATGGAGCACCATTTTAGTGGAAAATCGCAAGTAGGGTTAATAAACCCCTAAAATAGGGCCCTAATTGTTTCACGTTAAACTTTGAGTCCTGAGTCGCACTGCGATTGATCGCTGGAACACCAACCGGTACTGCGAACGGCATCGGCTGGCGGCGGTGGATTTATCCCGATTTCTCCCCCAGACATTACGTTGCCGGGCTTTATCTGCCCCCTGCCCTTCACTAGGCTCCCGCTTCAGCCCACTGACAGGACCGATGCCCATGCCCCTCGCGAATATCGAAAAGTTGATCGGCGTGATGGCGCGTCTCCGGCACCCGACCGAGGGCTGTCCGTGGGACGTTGAACAGACCTTCGAGACCATTGTCCCCTATACCATCGAAGAGGCCTACGAGGTTGCAGAGGCCGTCGAGCGTGGCGATATGGGCGCACTGCGTGACGAACTGGGCGACTTGCTGCTCCAAGTCGTGTTTCACGCCCGCATGGCCGAAGAGCAGGACGACTTCGCATTCGACGACGTCGCCGGCGCCATCTCGGAAAAGCTGATCCGCCGCCATCCCCACGTCTTCGGTACCGGCGAAGCCAATGACGGCGCCGAGGTGAAAGAAACGTGGGAAAGCATCAAGGCGGGCGAGCGGGCCAGTAAGGCCGCCGAAGATGGCCGGCCGGCGAGCGTATTGGACGACGTACCGGCGGCTTTCCCTGCGTTGATGCGGGCGGAAAAGCTGCAAAAACGCGCCGCTCGGGTGGGTTTCGACTGGCCCGATGTGGCCCCGGTCATCGATAAGGTTATGGAAGAACTGGCGGAGCTGAAAGCCGAAATAAACGCCGGGAGCGATGCCACCCGGTTGAGCGAAGAAGCAGGCGATTTATTGTTTAGTTGCGTGAACTTACTCCGACATTTGAAAGTTGATCCTGAAGCTTCGTTGCGCTCCGCTAATGCCAAGTTCGAGCGCCGGTTTCACGCTGTCGAGGCGGCGTTGGCCGCTGAGGACCGGCAACCGAAAGACGCCGACTTGGAGGAGCTGGAGGCGCTATGGCAGCGCGCGAAGGTCACAACCTAGGTAAACCCCTGTAAAAGCGCGGCAAAAGCGCCTATATACCGCCCTTCTAGTCCAGCTACCCCGATAGTTTATGACCAAGCTTCAGGGCGAAATCGCCCGGCGGCGCACTTTCGCCATTATCTCCCACCCCGACGCGGGCAAGACCACGCTCACCGAGAAGCTGCTGCTGTTCGGGGGCGCGATCCAGCTTTCCGGCGCGGTCAAAGCACGCGGTAAGGCGCGGCGTTCGCGCTCCGACTGGATGAAGGTCGAGGCCGAGCGCGGCATCTCGGTGGCTTCCTCGGTGATGACCTACGAGTACGGCGGCTGCATCTTCAACCTGCTCGACACGCCGGGCCATGAAGATTTCAGCGAAGACACCTACCGCACCCTGTCGGCGGTCGATTCCGCCGTGATGGTGATCGACGCCGCCAGGGGCATCGAAACCCAGACCCGCAAACTGTTCGAAGTCTGCCGTCTGCGCGACGTTCCCATCATTACGTTTATCAACAAGCTCGACCGCGAAGGCCGCGACCCATTCGATCTGATGGAGGAGATCGAGCAGACGCTGGCGCTCGATGTTACCCCGGCGAGCTGGCCGATCGGCATGGGCCGTAATTTCCACGGCTGTTACGACATCATCGGCGACCGGCTGGTGCTGATGAAAAAGGGCCGCGCCGCCGGCTCGCTCGATGAGGATCCCGACGACGCCGCCCAGTGCGATGGCGTCGACGATCCAACCCTGGATACCCTCCTGCCGGCCGACGCGGTAGCGCAATTGCGCGATCAAGTCCCGATGGTCCGTGAATTGTGCCCGCCGCTCGAAATCGACGCCTTTCGGGAGGGTCATCTCAGCCCGGTTTTCTTCGGCTCTGCCGTCAACAACTTCGGCGTCCGCGAACTGCTCAACGGATTAGTGAGCTTGGCGCCACCGCCCGGTGGCCGGGCCGCGCCCGCACGCTTCGTGACGCCCGACGAGGACAAGGTTTCGGGCTTCGTGTTCAAGATCCAAGCCAATATGGACCCCAAACACCGCGACCGCGTGGCTTTTTTCCGCGTGACCTCAGGTCATTTTAGGCGCGGCATGAAGTTGCTGGCGGTGCGCAGCGGTAAGTCCATCAACCTGCACAACCCGATGATGTTCCTCGCGCAAGACCGCGAAACGGCGGAGGATGCTTGGCCGGGCGACATTATCGGTATCCCCAACCACGGTAATCTGCGGATCGGCGATACGCTGACCGAAGGTGAGAAGATCGAATTCGCCGGTGTGCCGAGCTTTGCGCCGGAACTCCTGCAATCGGTCAGCCCGGTCGATCCCATGCAGGTAAAACACCTCGCCCGCGCGCTGACCCAGCTCGCCGAGGAAGGCGTGGCGCGGGTATTCCGAACCCGGCTTGGCTCCAATTGGATCGTCGGCGTTCTCGGCGCGCTTCAGTTCGAGGTCATGGCCGACCGCATCCGTACGGAATACGGCGTGGCGGTGCGGTTCAGCCCGGTCGCGCTACATACCGCGCGGTGGCTCGAGGCGGACTCCCCGCATGCGATGAAAAAATTCATCGACCAAAACACTTCCGCCATCGCCGACGACCATGACGGCACTCCGGTGTTTCTGGCCCGCAACGCGTGGCATCTGGAGAACGCCGCCAAGGAATGGCCAGATCTGCGCTTCCTGAAAACGTTGGAAAGCGCGCCAGAATCCGCAGCGGCCTGAAAATTAGTCGTTGGCTAGCAGGTGGATAAGGCTCGACGTATCCCAGCGATTGCCGCCGCGCGCCTGAACATGGGCGTAGAACTGGTCGACCAGAGCTGTCATGGGTAGGCGCGCGTTATTCTTGTCGCCCTCAGCGAGGACAATCGCTAAATCTTTGCGCATCCAATCGACCGCGAAGCCATAGTCGAACTTACCCTCGACCATGGTCTCCCAACGGTTTTCCATCTGCCACGATTGAGCCGCCCCCTTAGAGATCACGTCGATCACCTTGGTCATGTCGAGATCGGCCTTGAGGCCGAAATTTATCGCCTCGGAAAGACCCTGCACGACGCCGGCGATGCATATCTGGTTGACCATCTTGGCCAACTGACCGCTCCCCGCCTGGCCCATTCTTTCGCAGGCGCGGGCGTAGCAATCGATCACCGGCCGCGCGCGCTCGAAAACTTCGTCATCGCCGCCGACCATCACCGTCAAAGCGCCGTTTACGGCGCCCGCCTCCCCGCCCGAGACCGGCGCGTCGAGGAAGCCGACGCCGCGTTCACTGGTTTCCTTATAGAGTTCGCGCGCCAAATCGGCTGACGCGGTCGTATGATCGACCAGAATGGAACCCGACGCCATGGCGCCAAGGACCCCATCGTCCCCGAGGGTTACGCTGCGCACATCGTCGTCGTTGCCGACGCACGTAAACACGATTTCCGCCCCCTCCGCCGCCGCACGCGGTGTCGCCGCCGCTTGACCGCCATGCTGAGATACCCAGGCGTCGGCTTTCGCGGCAGTCCGATTATAGACCGTCACAGTGTGGCCACCGGATGCCAGATAGCCCGCCATGGGGTAACCCATGACGCCGAGCCCGACGAACGCGACTTTGATGCCGTCAGCCATTTTCTAGTTTCCTTCCGTCTCGTCACTGAGAATCGATTGAACGCGGCGCCAGGATGCTTCGTCGCTGGCGCTGAGCAGATTACCGACCGGATGCGCCACATCATAGCGGCTGCCGTCGAGCAAGGCGCTATGCCCCCCGGCTTCCCGGATCATGAAGCTTCCGGCGGCATGATCCCACGGCATCAGCCTGGTGTAGGCGGTAAAGCAGCGTTCGCCACGCAAAATTTGAACGTATTCATGCCCGGCGCAATTGGGCCGATATACATCGCCGATAAAGCTGTCGTCGCGGTCCGCCCGCTCGAAAAGCTGGCGTGCGGCAACGCCGTCGCAATGCGTGTTTTCCACCGGCGATCCCAACACAACTTGCTTTTTGTCGAGCTCGATACCGGCGCCACGCTCACCTCGAGCCAAGGTTCCGTCGAACGGTTCGTATATCCAACCGGCAACGGTTTCGCCGCTGACCACGAGCGCCACAATGGTCGCGAATATCTCGCGGCCATGGGCGAAATTATAGGTGCCGTCGATCGGATCGATGACCCAAACGGGATCGCTATCCAACAGGCGATCGAAAACCGCCTTGTCAGCGAAGGCAGCTTCTTCGCCCACAACAGTGCTGCCCGGCAATAGATGAACGAGCTCGCGGCTAAGCCACTCTTCCGTTTCGACATCGGCGACGGTCACGAGCTCGCCATGGTCTTTTTCGGAGATATCGTCGTCGCCCAGCTGCCGGTGACGCGGCAGAATTATCTCCGCCGCGACCTGCTTTAGCAGGACGGAAACTCTCTCAATATCGACGGTCGATCCGGGGGTACGGCGTGCCACGGCCTAGCTGGTTCCGCTTTCGCTCAATTGACGTTGGGCAAGCCGGGCCCGGTCGGCAGAGCTCAAGCGCACACGTACATGGGCGGTCATATCCCGGTCGTCGCGGTCAATCACATCACCGCGCCGGTACAGCCACGCCAGTGTCGCTCCGTCGGACAGCGGTATGTCGATATCGGTGACGATGTGATGCGCCAATAAACGTTCGTCGATTTGCTTCAGCAGCGCCGGACATCCCTCACCCGAGAGCGCGGACACCGTTACGACATCGGCATCGCGCGACGCTTGGTTATCGATCACTTCACGCCGCCCCGCATCGAGCAGATCGATCTTGTTTAGAACTTCGAGAATAGGCGGCACAGCGTCGGATTCGAGTTCATCGACATCGAACACGTCGGTCAGTATTTCGTTTACATCGTCCCGCTGCGCGCCGGTTTCCGGATGCGCGATGTCGCGTACGTGTAAAACCAAATCAGATGCCATGAGTTCTTCCAAGGTTGCCCGGAAAGCGGCGACGAGATGCGGCGGCAGATCTTGGATAAATCCAACCGTGTCGGACAGGATAACCGTTTGGCCCGAAGGAAGATCGAGCGCCCGCATGGTGGGGTCGAGGGTCGCGAAGAGCATATCTTCAGCCAGAACCTCGGCCTCGGTCAGCCGATTGAACAGCGTCGACTTACCGGCATTGGTGTAGCCGACCAAGGAAACCACCGGATAGGGGACACGCTGGCGCGCCGCGCGCTGCAGGCCGCGCGTACGCCGCACCTGCTCCAACTGCCGTTTCAGCTTGGCGATACGCTGATCGATCAGCCGTCTGTCGATTTCGAGTTGGCTTTCACCAGGACCGCCGAGAAAACCGGCGCCGCCGCGTTGGCGCTCGAGATGGGTCCAGGACCGCACCAGCCGGCTGCGCTGGTAGGACAGCGCCGCAAGATCGACCTGGAGAATACCTTCACGGGTGCGCGCCCGGTCGCCGAAGATCTCGAGGATCAAGCCCGTCCGGTCGATTACCTTGGCGTGCCAGGCGCGCTCCAGATTACGTTGCTGCACCGGTGTCAGCGGCGCGCCGACAATCACCAACTCGGCCTCGAACTGCTTAATACGCTCGGCGAACTCCGAGACAATGCCGGAACCGAACAGCGTTGCCGGACGCGGCTTGGCAATCGTCACGGCCCGCGCTTCGACGACCTCGACTCCGATCGCCTCCGCCAAACCGACCGTCTCCTCCAGTGCAGCAGCGGAAGAACGCTGCTCGACAGAAGACGTCCGCAACTCGGGTTGCAGAACGATGGTCGGCGTCGGCGGTGCGCCGGTTGCTTTTGAATCGTGACCGTTGAGTTTAGCCAAGGCTGGCGCGTTACTCCGCAGCGTCGGCTTCTTCGGTTTCCGGTTCGAACAACTGCACCGGAGCCGAAGGCATGATCGTTGAAATTGCGTGTTTATATACGAGCTGCGAATGCGCATCCCGGCGTAAAAGAACGCAAAAGTTGTCAAACCACGTAACGACGCCTTGTAGTTTCACGCCGTTGACCAGAAAAACCGTAACGGGAACTTTGGTCTTTCGAATATGATTCAGGAAGACATCTTGAACGTTTTGGGATTTCTCCGCAGCCATATTTCTCACCTCGGCCTTGTTTTATTGTTGTTGTATTAAAGCGGACTAATCCGCCGGAACGCGTTCCCCCGGCTTTGGTCAATTTATTATTTTATGGTGACCTATACCTTATGCGATAGGTTCAGGAATTCCAGTGCGAGTCTTAAAAAATTTTATGTTAGTCCGCAAGTGAGCTTAAAGGACTAGATTCCTCCATAAAGAGAATATACCGCTCATGCAATGCTAGCGTTAGCGATCCCGGTTTACCGTTGGCGATCACCCGATCATCGAGCTGCGTTACCGGTGTGACGAAGTGAGAGGAGTTACTCATAAACGCCTCCTTCGCCTCATAAGCTTCGGTAAGCGTGAAGGCGCGTTCCTCGATCCGATGCCCCAGCTCATCGGCCAGTTTTAAAAGCGCCTGCCGGGTAATGCCCGCGAGTACACGATGCCCCTTCGGTGGTGTAACTAAAATATTATCCGCCGTCACTATCCACGCGTTCGACGACGAGCCCTCGGTCACAGCTTCGTTTTCATCGAACATCCAGGATTCGTAGGCGCCCGCCTCCTCTGCGGCCTGCTTACCTAAAATATTAGGCAGCAGCGCAATACTTTTAATGTCGCAGCGGCCCCACCGAATATCCGGGATCGTGACAACCTTCACGCCTTCTTCGCGCATCTCTTGCGGAAATTCCGGGATCGAGCGTGCGGTCATCACCAGCGCGGACTTACTCCAGTCTGGAAACTTGTGATCGCGCCGCGCAACGCCCCGGGTAACTTGTATATAGAGTAACCCGGTCGTCATTCGGTTGCGGCGCACGACCTCGCGCATTACCAGCCGCATCGCTTGTTGGGTCATCGGCCAGGCGATCGCCAATTCCGAAAGCGACCGGCCGAGCCGTTCCAAGTGCGGAATTTCGTCGATCAACCGCCCGCGAAAAGCGTGGACCACCTCGTAAACGCCATCGGCGAATTGATAACCGCGATCCTCGACATGCACAGCGGCATGTCGATGGGGCAGATAGGCGCCGTTTACGTAGGCAACACGCGGCATTAATCGAACTCCGGCTCGGCGGGTTTTTACGGAAGGTCCAGTATAGCGCCAACAACCGGATTCTACGCGGCGTTCTCCGCGGCGTGTATGAGCGGCAAATAAAGGGTTGCCGTCGTCCCCTCGCCGAGCTTGCTGTCGATCGAGAAGGTGCCCTGATGGGCTTCCGCCAGAGCCTTGCACAATGGCAAGCCCAAGCCGGTGCCACCGAGCTGCAATTTGCCCGTTGCCGCCGCCTGATCGAAAGGCTTTAGAACCGTCTTCAACTCCTCTGGCGCAATGCCGACACCGGTATCGGCGACCGTAATCTTTAGGCAGTCGCCGAGCGTTTCCGTATAGCCGGGCGCGGCGCTCACCAAGATTGTGCCGCCTGCCGGCGTGAACTTGGCGGCGTTCGACAAGAGATTGACCAGGATTTGGCGGAATTTCAGCTCGTCGGCATGCACTGGCGGCACATGCTTGTCGAAATCAACGGAGACCGTGAGCCGGTTCTCCTCGATCTGTTGAGTGACCATACGCAGGGCATCGTCGATGACGTCGGTCACATTCACTTCGTTGAGTTGAACCTTCATCGCGCCGGACTCGACCGTCGCCATATCGAGCACATCGTTGATGATGCCGAGCAAATGCACGCCGCTTTTGCGGATATCCTCAATATGCGTTCGATACCTAATATCGCTGTTGGCCGCCGTGAGCTCATCGCCGATGAGTTCGGAGAAACCGATGATGGCGTTGAGCGGCGTGCGGAATTCGTGGCTCATATTAGCCAGGAATCTGGATTTAGCCCGTTCGGCCGCCGCGAGTTCGAGATTGCGCTGACGCAAGCCCTCCTGGGCTTCGCGGATATCGGATATGTCGGCAATCGTTGCGTAATAACGAAGAGGTTCATCGTTCTCATCGGTGAGGATACCAGCATTCACGTAGCTCGGCACAGGGGCACCGATCGCCGAGTGACTCATCGCCTCACCCGAATATCCGCCATAGGCCAGGAGTTCGTTTAAGCTGACCGGTGCGCCATCACCGCCGGGCCGGTCGAATCTTGGCAGGCCCTTTTTCCTCATTTCATCGAGGGAGTGGCACCCGAAAAGCAGCAGCGCCGCTTCATTGGCATAAACCGCCACACCACCATCGTCGCACGCAGTAATCGCCACGGTCGTCTCGCTCACCATGGCGTTGAGCATGGCGAGTTCTTCGCGGTGTGTTCGTGAAATTCGCACGAGCAGCCGATTTAGCGCCGCGACGAGTTCGCCCATCTCGTTCCGTCGGCTATAAACAGGCCCGTATGTATCGGCGCGCGCCGGATCGTCTCCGGCCGCCAACACCGCTTTGCGGACTTCGAGCATCGGGGTGAGAATCGAACGGCCCAAAACGATCATCGCCCCGCCGCTAACAAACACGGAAATCATCAACACCAACATAGAGATACGCAACACGAATGCGACAAGCTCCGGTCCGATCATCGTTGCGTCGAGGCGCACGACGATATCGCCGGTGAGGCCGGTCATCTCGCTCGACCAGCGGATGTCATAGCGCGTACCGTTCTCCGCCCGGGCATGGCCATAGATGAAACGACTCACCCGACTAGAGCTGGTCGGCGCCGTTTCGATAGTCAGGTCCGGCCGTTCCCCAAACGCTCTAACAGGTTGATGGTCCGGTCCCAACAAAACGCCGCCGCGAATAGGCGTTGCGCGGGCGAGCGGCGCCTCGAAACGCTCGAGATCTTCGCTGGTGGCGACGCTTCCGTGAATTTCCACGACGGCCGCCAGAGCGCTCAGGCTGGATTCCTCAAGCCGAAGTAGTAAATCGCGCTCGAAAGACCGAACCGACGGAACAAGGATCGCTGCCTCAATAACGACGATGCTTATGAACACCGTTAGCGCCAGTTGCCAGCAAATGCGGCAGCGCAGGTAAGCCGATAGTCCGCTCAGGGGCGACGCTTTGGCGCGCGGAGTATGGCTTGGCGGGTTGTCCACGGGTCGGAAATCCGGTCGAACTGATATTCGGTCCCGGGAACGGTAGGAACATCGGCATGAAGACTGGATTAATGCGCCATCAAATCCGTGTTACCAACCGCAAGTTGCATACATAAATACTCTAGAAAAATTCCAGACGGACGGCGAACATCCGCTCAACCTTGCGGATTGCCTCTTTGGTGGCAAACAACACCACCCGGTCGCCGACTTGGATCACGGTGTCTTTGTCGACCCTTTGCACTTCGTCCTTACGTAGGATCGCCGCAACGATCACGCCGGAGGGAAGCCGGGCATCAAGGATCGAGTGACCCACCAAGCTTGACGTTTCCAGGGCTTCGGCTTCGATCACCTCGCCAAAGTTTTCGCCAATCGAGTGCACCGAGCGTATCCGGCCCCGCCGCACGTACTGCAAAATTGTCGACACCGTTATGGCGCGCGGGCTGACAACGACATCGATCCCCAGCGGTGCCAGCAACGGCGTATATGTAGTGCTGTTCACCAATGTGACGGCGCGTTCCGCCCCATATCGCTTGGCCAGCAGCGATGCCAGAATATTGACTTCGTCGTCGTTGGAAACCGCGACGACGGTCGCCGAGCTGCCGATATTGGCCTCGACCAGAATTTCCGGATCCAGCGCATCGCCATTGATCACCGTCGTTTTCGACAGCGTTTGTGCAACGGCAGTGGCGCGCTCCTTGTCAATCTCGATAAGCCGCGCACTCACACCGGCAAACTGCTCCTCGATATCCGCCGCCAGGCTCTGGCCGATATTGCCGCCGCCGATGATAACGACGCGCCTCGCCTCGGGTTCGTCATGCCCGAACGCCGACATGGCGCGCGCCACATGGGTTGCATCGACCACAAGGTAAACCTCATCGCCCGCTTCCAGATGGTCGTCGCCCCTCGGCACGATCGATTTGTTCTGGCGGATGATGCCGACAATCGAGATGTGGAGGTCGGGAAACAGGTTCGTGAGCTGCCGCAGCGGCGTGTTGAGGATCGGACACTCCTCGTCGCAGCGCACGCCGATCAACCGGAGCTTGTTGTCAGCGAGCGGGATCATTTCAAACGAACCGGGCACCGTGAAACGGCGGCTGATCGCGTGGGCGACCTCGATCTCGGGCGAAATGATCACGTCGATCGGCATATGATCGCGGCTGAACAGGTCCGACCAAATCGGCTGCCGATAGCTTTGCGCCCGCACCCGTGCGATCTTGGTCGGCACGTTGAACAACGAGTGCGCGACCTGACAGGCGATCATGTTCACTTCGTCAGCGAACGTCACGGCGATAATCATGTCGGCATCGCTCGCACCAGCCGCCTCGAGCACATCGGGTAGCGACGCATGACCGACCATGGCGCGAACGTCGAGCGTGTCGCGGATCCGGTGGATGAGCTCCGCACTTTGGTCGACGACTGTAACGTCGACCCGCTCGCTGGCGAGTTCACGCGCGATATTTGAGCCGACTTGGCCAGCGCCGCAAATAATTGCTTTCATGAGAAGTCGATTACCCTATCGTCGAACGTCAGGTGTGAGAGCGTCGGAAGACCGGCTAGGTGCCCGAACTGGCGGCGTCCTCGACAGCGCCATTGCTGCCCCGTCCGCCAGCGACGACATTGCTGGGAACGCCGAGCAACTTTAATTTCCGGTGCAAGGCCGACCGCTCCATGCCGACGAAGCTGGCCGTTCGCGAAATATTGCCGCCAAATCGAGTGACCTGAGCACTTAGATACTGGCGCTCGAACTCTTCGCGGGCGTCCCGCAACGGTAAGCTCAAGAGCTCCACGCTCGTATCCTGCCGCAGGATCGCCGGCGATATCGCGCCGATTTCCGGCGGCAACATATCTACTTGAATCGGCTTATCGTCATCGGCCGGAGTCATGATCAATAGCCAGTCGATAACGTTGCGCAACTGTCTGACATTGCCCGGCCATGAATAGCTTTGCAGCGACGCCATGGCATCCGTTCCGATCTTACGGGGCGGCAGACCGGCTACCTGCGCGGACTTAAGCATGAAATGCTCTATCAGCAACGGAACGTCTTCGCGCCGTTGCGCCAGGTTCGGCACCTCGAGCGGCACCACGTTCAACCGGTAATACAGGTCTTCGCGAAAATTCCCCGCCCCAATTTCGGCTTGTAAATCGCGTGTGGTGGTCGCCACGACCCGCACATCCACATGGATCTTCTGGTTGCCGCCGATGCGGACAAACGTTTGCTCCTGCAACGCCCGGACGATTTTACCCTGCGTTTCAAGCGGCATATCGCCGACTTCGTCGAGCAGCAACGTGCCGGCGTGGGCCTGTTCGAACAGTCCAACCCGCGCCGCGGTCGGGTCGCCATTCGTCGCGTCAGCCTCCGACCCGAACAGTTCGAGTTCCATACTTTCCGGCGCCATTGTTGCGCAGTTGATGACGACAAAGGGTTGGGCGGCGCGGTGCGATAATTTGTGCAGCATGCGCGCCGCCACCTCTTTACCGGAACCCGCGGGTCCGGAAATCAACACCCGGCTGCCGGTCGGCGCGGCTTTCTCGATCGCTTGGCGTAGCTGATTGATCGCCGACGAGTTTCCGGTGAGTTCGCCCTCGGCACCGGCGCGCAGCCGAAGCTCTTCATTTTCACGCTTGAGCTGGGCCGCTTCGATCGCCCGCGAAACGATGACGAGGAGGCGATCGGACTTGAACGGTTTCTCGATGAAATCATAAGCGCCCATCTTAATGGCTTGCACGGCCATTTCGATCGAGCCATGGCCGCTGATCATGACGATGGGAACCTGAGGATGATCGCGCTGCAACACCTCCAGTAGTTGCATGCCATCGAGGTCGCTGCCTTCGAGCCAAATATCGAGGATAATGAGGCTCGGCCGGCGCGAGCCAATTTGCGCCAACGCAACTGCGCTATTGTTGGCGTCGCGGGTTTCGTAACCCTCGTCTTCGAGAATACCCGCAATCAGCAAGCGGATATCGTCTTCGTCGTCAACGATGAGTATGTCGTGTGCCATGGCGGTTTACCGGCCGTCGGTGAGAGTTGCCGACGCTGGAGCGTCACTGTTATCAGCCGCCGGAGATTCGCTTCTAGTCGGCAGAATCAAAGTCACCCGGGCGCCTCGGCTGTTCGCCGGCGCATCACAATCGGCCCGGTCATCCAAACGCAAATCGCCTTCATGCTGTTCCATGATCCGTTTCACAATGGCAAGGCCAAGGCCTGTGCCCTTGGCCCGTGTCGTAATGTAAGGCTCGGTCAGACGGTCGCGCTGCGTCTCTGGGAGACCGCGGCCGTTATCTTCGACGACGATTTGTGCTTCCTCAGGCTCGAACTTAAGCGTAACAGATACTTCTCCATCAGGCAGCGTTTCGCCATCCGCCGGAGGTGAGCGGCCTTCGATCGCTTCGATGGCATTGCGCAGCAGGTTGGTAACCGCTTGCGTAATCAGTCCACCATCACACGCCACTGTCGACGCATCTTCGGGAACATCGATCCTGATTTCGATATCGGGGTGCGCACCCTGTTGCAGAACAACCGCGTGGCGGCAGATCGCCGCTAGACTGGTATCGGCGAAGACCGGGTTGGGCATGCGGGCGAACGCTGAGAACTCGTCGACCATGCGTCCGATATCGGTGACTTGGCGCACGATGGTTTCGGTGCACTGCTCGAACGTGTCGCGATCGGAGCTGATCTCGCCGGCATATTTGCGCTTCAACCGTTCGGCGGACAATTGGATCGGTGTCAGCGGGTTTTTGATTTCGTGGGCGATGCGCCGCGCGACATCAGCCCAGGCCGCTTTTCGTTGTGCCGACAACAGCTCGGTCATGTCGTCGAAGGTCACGACAAATCCAATAACACTGTTCTTGTTGTCGCGCTCGGCGGCTATCCGAACATGCAAAGTGCGGCTTTCGTCGCCAACGCTAAGCGTCACATCGTCTTCGACCAGCCGGTCCGGATTGGCAATAGCACTGGCGATCGAGGGTGCCATCTCAGGCACCACATCGGCCAGCAATCGCCCGGCCAGCTCTCCCATCTCGGCACCTAGTAGAGCGGTTGCCGAGCGATTGGGCAGATTGACCCGCCCTTCCCGGTCGAGCCCGACAACCCCTGCCGAAACGCCGGCTAAAACGGCTTCCGTGAATCGCCGCCGGTCTTCGAGCTGGCGGTTGGCTTCGACAAGCTCGCTGCGTTGCTCGTCCAGCTGGCGCGTCATCCGGTTGAAGGCGCGGGTCAGCATGCCGAATTCATCGGATGCCTGGGCTTCATCGATCCGCACGCCGAGATTGCCGGAGCGCACCAACTCGGCACCGCGCACCAAACGCGTGATGGGCCGTGTCATTTGATTGGCAAACCCCAGCCCGACACCAACGGCAATGAGCAACAGGAGCAATGTAACAATCACGAATATGGTCGCAAACTTCAGCAACACTCCGGTGCGCCCGGCAGCAAGGTCGGTATAGGCCTGCGCCGCTTGTTGGGTTCGGTCGATATGAGGCAGAACGTTAGCGTCGATAAACCGGCCCGCGTAAAGGAACGTTCGCGGAGATGTATCGAGAGCAACCAACGCACGAACAGCGCCTCCATCGTCGCTAGTTAGAATGACGTTCTCGCCGTTCTCCGCTGCCTCGATGGCCGTTCGCGGCGGCAACTCGAGCTCAAGCGATGAGGTCAATCCCGCGCGCGCGATGATTCGGCCTCCTGTGTCGAAGACAATCGCTTCGGGGACGAGACGGAGCTGCGCTTGGAATCTCAGCCGGCGTTCGACACGAGGAAGGTTAACGGCAAGGCGCGGCCACGATTGGGAGAGGTCGCGCGCCATGGCATCGGCATCTGTCAAGATCGCGCGCTTGTGCTCGGCAAGATACGCATCGGCAACAACAACCGAATTTTCGACCGCGGTGCGGACCCGCTCGTTAAACCACGCCTGAACCTGGGTGTTAAAAAACAGCGCCGCCAGGATCACAATGATGATGGCCGGCGCCACGGCGACCAGCGAAAACAGCGAGACCAGCTTTATGTGGAGCCGCGCCCCAACGGAGCCGGCCTGCCGCTGGGTCCACAGGCGGACCAGCACCCAGGTAATCGTCAGACCGAGCAATAGAACGAGCGCGAGATCGACGACGATCAGAGCCGAGACGATGTCTTCGGTGATCCCGAACCGCGAGACATTGGTGATGGCGAAAAATGTCGCCGCACCGGCCAATGCCGCCGTAATCATCAAGGCAATCGACAGGCGGCGGCCGAGCGCGCCACCGCTCGCCAGCCGGCCCAGCCACCGCAACAGTGTAGAGTCGCGCCGTCCGGCCCCGCCGGAGAACTCGGCAGGGTCTTCTGCGCTAATCTTCAGGTTGTGACCGACTCTCAGGGTCTTTTCGCTATCCACACCCATCCTACGGCGTATCGCGGGTCTCCCAAGCGGCGCCAACGTAAGGTTTAGCGCCGCACTGATGGTTTTGCCCGGTCGAAAAGTCGTCTCAGCGCTATTTTACGCTGCGCATCACCTCGATGTCTAACTCGCGGATCTTCTTACGTAGCGTATTACGGTTAACGCCAAGTACACCCGCGGCTTTGATCTGATTGCCGCCGGTCGCCTCCAACGCAAGCGTGATCAACGGTTTTTCGAACTCGCGCAGCGCACGGGCATAGACACCCGGCGCGGGAAGGCCGTCGCCGGCGGAAAACAGCGGCCGTAGATGGCGCTCGACGGAGTCGCTCAACGACTGATCGTCTCCGCTATCGCTCGGTTGGCTCGCCAACGAGGTGTCGGCGAGTTCGGCTTCGATAGTGCTCACATCGATAACCTGCTGACTATAAAGCGCCACCAGACGCTGTATCAGATTCTCCAATTCGCGGACATTGCCGGGCCAGCGGTGGCGTTGTAAGCGCTCGATCGCTTGCGGTTCGATGGTCTTAGGCGGCAACGCATCGTCGCTCGTTTGCGCCAAAAAGTGCGCGACAAGTTCGGGTATATCCTCGCTGCGCTCGCGCAGGGGCGGAATTCGCAGCGGCACGACGTTGAGGCGGTAGTACAAGTCTTCGCGGAACAGACCTTGGCGGACGGCGGTGCGCAAGTCGCGATGGGTCGCCGCAATGATACGCACGTTCGCGGTGATCGGCGCGCGCCCGCCTACGGTCGTGTATTCCCCCTCCTGCAACACTCGAAGCAGCCGGGTCTGTGCCTCGATCGGCATGTCGCCAATTTCGTCGAGAAAGAGCGTACCGCCCTCGGCTTGTTCGAAGCGACCGGCATACCGCGCAGCGGCGCCGGTAAAGGCCCCCTTCTCATGCCCGAATAACTCGCTCTCGATGAGCTCGCGGGGGATGGCCGCCATGTTAATAGCGACAAACGGCCCGTAAGAGCGCTTGCCGTAATCGTGCAGCGCGCGCGCCACCAGCTCCTTACCGGTTCCCGATTCACCGGTGATCATCACCGTGAGGTCGGTGCCCATGAGCCGCGCCAGCACGCGATAGATTTCCTGCATCGCCGGCGAACGGCCGATAAGCGGCAGTTTTTCTTCCTCGTCCCAATCGGCTTCGGAAGCATCCGGTGTCTCGACATCCGCCGGCGCCGTCAGCGCCCGTTGGACAACCTCGATCAGTTCCTTGAGATCGAACGGTTTGGGTAAGTACTCGAAGGCACCGCGTTCGGTCGCGCGCACCGCCGTCAGCAGCGTGTTCTGCGCACTCATCACGATAACGCGCAAATCGGGCCGTAGCTTGCGGATCCGCGGCACCATATCCAGGCCGTTTTCATCCGGCATCACGACGTCGGTGATCACCAAATCGCCCTCGCCGTCGGAGACCCACCGCCACAGGTTTGCCGCCGTGCTGGTGGTGCGGACATCGTGGCCCAACCGGCCCAACGCGTGGCTCAGCACCGTTCTGATGCCTTGATCGTCGTCGGCTATCAGGATCGTCGCCGCGCTCACGTGCCGTTTCCTTGTTGCTTGGGCGGTTTGGGCAGCAGTACCCGGAATTCGGTGCGCCGCGGTGTCGACTCCACATCGATCATACCGCCATGGTCGTCGATGATCTTCGCCACCAGCGCGAGGCCAAGGCCGGTGCCGTTTTGCTTGGTGGTCACAAACGGATCGAACAGCGAGGTCTTTATGTCGTCGGGGATCCCCGTACCGTTATCGCGGACCGTAATCTCAAGCGGCAGATCGACATATTCGTTGCCGCCGGGGACGGCGATCCGGGTACCGTGGCGATATCGGGTCTGCAACTGAATTTCGCCGCCCGCCTCGGGGGCAGCTTCAGCGGCGTTCTTAACGAGATTGAGGAACACCTGCACCAGCTGGTCGCGGCTGCCGTAAACCGGCGGCAGCGAAGGATCGTATAGCTCGACGATGGAGAGCTGCCGGGCGAACCCGTTCTCGGCCAGGCGGCGAACATGATCGAGAACTTCGTGAATGTTCACCGCTTCGCGCTCGGGCGGCCGGTCGTCGGCGAACGAATCCATGCGGTTGACCAACGCGACGATGCGGTCGGTCTCGTTACAAATGAGCTGCGTGAGCTGGCGGTTATCGTCGCCCACCGAATCTTCGAGAAGCTGCGCCGCGCCGCGAATGCCGGACAGCGGATTCTTGACCTCGTGCGCCAGCATCGCGGCCATCGCCGAGACCGAACGGGCCGCTCCGCGCTGAGTGATGTGCCGGTCGATCTGCCGCGCAATCGACCGCTTCTGCAAGGTGAGGATGATCACGTCGGGGTTCGACGACCAGCAGGTGGCGCAAACATCGACCTCGTGGGTGCCGATGCGCGGGCTTTCCAAGTGAACTTCGGACTCCGCCACCGACGAACCGGTCCGCCGGCACTGCTCGACAATGGCAATCAGCGGTGTGTCGGCGGGCACCAGCTCGGTTAGCGCTTGGCCGTTGAGCAACGGCGCACCGGCCCCCAGCAGATGCTCGGCGGCGTGATTGACGAACCGGATGCGGTTGTCGCCGCCCACGGCGACGACCGCCTCACCAAGCGAATTGAGCAAGGACTCCGGATCGATGGAGTTCGCAGGATTGACCGGCGGGGCGGTGTCGGGAGCGTAGCTCATGCGGCGGCCACGGCGGCAACGGATGTGCCGAAGAAGCGGCGGATCGCCGTTTCGACGACGGCCGGATCCATGGTGTTGTTCACCAGATTGCGAAACGCCGCCGCATCGGGCAGCCCGGCGGCATACCAGCCCATATGCTTGCGCGCGTTCCGGATTCCCGTCTCGATCCCGTAATAGCTCAGCATCTCCGAAAAATGGGTCTTGGCGATGCGCTGGCGTTCCTCGAGCGACGGATCGAGGACATGATCACCGGTCGCCAGATACTGCGCGACTTGGCCGGGGAACCAGGGCCGCCCCTGCGCCGCCCGGCCGATCATCACGCCGTCCGCGCCCGATAGTGCGAGGCACTCTTGGGCCTCGGCGCAGCTTGTAATGTCGCCATTGGCGATAACCGGAACATTGACCGCCTCTTTTACCGTTCGGATGAACGACCAGTCGGCCTTACCGGTATAGAACTGACACCGGGTGCGCCCATGAACGGTAATCATCTGAACGCCGCAATCCTCGGCGATCCGCGCCAGCTTCGGCGCATTGCGGCTATCGTCGTCCCAGCCGGTGCGCATTTTGACGGTCACCGGCACGTCGACGGCGGCGACCACCGACTTCATGATCGCGGTGGCCAGCGGCTCATCGCGCATCAACGCCGATCCCGACGCCTTGCGGACCACCTTCTTGGCGGGACAGCCGAAGTTGATATCGATAATCTCCGCCCCCCGCGCAGCCACGGCGCGCGCCGCATCGCCCATCACGTCCGGGTCGGTGCCGGCGAGTTGCACGGCAATCGGGCCGATTTCGCCGGTGATCCGCGACTTGCGTTCCGACTGGCGGGTATGGCGGAGCATCTCCCGGCTTGCCACCATCTCGGAGAACACCAGCCCGGCATGGTATTGGCGGGCCAGGCGCCGGAACGGCTGGTCGCTCACGCCGGACATCGGCGCCAAAAACACCCGGTTGGGGATGACGACGCCACCGATAGTAAGGGGCTCAGAAATGCTCATTTATTAGGCAACAACTGTCTCTGCGTAAAATATGAGCATTATTATAGTCGATATTGTGCGGTGCACAACAGGAGATCGCCAAGAAGTTCCTTGCCGCCGGAACCCAGGAAATCCTTGGCTTGGCAAGGTTCTGGCGCATCGTTACGGTGCCGCAGCTTGATCGAACCTTTGTTGGCTCATCGTGGAAACTACCGCAGCGTTAATCGTCGCCGCCGGCCGGGGCCGGCGCCTACCGGGCGACCGGCCGAAACAATACCGCCAATTGGCCGGACGGCAGGTCTTGCGCTGGAGCGTGGACGCATTCCTGGCGCATCCGGCAGTCGACCGGGTGCAGATCGTTTACAACCGCGAGGACGAAGCGCTCTACCGCAACGCGGTGGCGGGTTTGAACTTGCCGCCGCCGGTCGAAGGGGGCGAAACGCGACAGGACTCAGTACGCAACGGACTTAAAGCACTGACCGAAGATGTGCCCGCTAAGGTACTGATTCACGACGGGGCACGCCCAATTATCCCTTCGCCGCTGATCGATCGTGTAATCGCGGCCCTCGATGACGGCCCCGCGGCCATTCCGGCCCTGCCGGTGAGCGATACCCTGAAACGAGGTTCACACCATATTGTCTCGGCGACCGTCGACCGGACAGATCTATGGCGCGCGCAAACGCCTCAGGGCTTCCACTTCGGCGCCATCTACGAGATGCACGACGCGGCGGCCGGCGGGAGCTATTCCGACGATGCGGCGGTGGCCGAAGCGGGCGGTATACCAATCAAAATCGTCGCCGGGGCGGAGGAGAACGTCAAAATTACCACCGAAGACGATTTGAGGCGCGTGGACCGGTGGATCGGGTCGGCGAGCGAAACACGTGTGGGCTCCGGCTTCGATGTTCATCGCTTCGGGCCGGGTGACAGCGTGCGGCTCGCCGGCATCGACATCGCCCACAACCAAAGCCTGTTAGGACACTCCGACGCCGATGTGGTGCTCCATTCGGTGACCGACGCCATCCTCGGCGCGCTTGGCGCCGGCGATATCGGCGAGCATTTCCCGCCAAGCGATCCGGCATGGCAGAATGCCGACTCCCGCCACTTCTTGCGCCACGCCGCTGAGCTTATGGCGGCGCGGAACGGACGCATCGCCCATCTCGATATCACCGTGATCTGCGAACGCCCGAAACTCTCGCCTCACCGGGCCGCCATGGCGGCTAGTCTCGCTGGCATGCTCGGCTTGTCTCCTGAACGGGTGAGCATCAAAGCGACCACCACCGAAGGGCTCGGCTTCACCGGGCGTGGCGAAGGCATCGCCGCACAGGCGACCGCGACCCTGATGTTGCCGAATGAAGGGCGTTTCTGACATGACGGCGCCGGATAACGAAAAACCGGATACCGACCAACCCTCGCCGCTGGTGTCCTTCATCGCGACCGGCGGCGGCAGCGGCAATCTACCGGTCGCGCCGGGCACCTGGGGCTCCTTGGCCGCCCTGCCCTGCGCCGCCATTCTGGCGATTATCGGCGGACCGTGGTTGCTGTCGATCGCAATCCTGGTCGCCTTCGTGGTCGGCGTGTGGGCGAGCGGGCGCTATGCCACCGCGACCGGCCGCACCGACCCGGGTAGCGTCGTCATCGACGAGTTCGCCGGGCAATGGCTGGCCATCCTGCCGGTCGCTTTGGACTGGCGTTACTACATCGTCGCCTTCGTGTTGTTTCGCTTCACCGATATCACCAAGCCCTGGCCCTGCCGGCCCGCCGAACGCGCCGCGGGCGGCCTGGGCATTATGCTCGACGATATCGTCGCCGGGGTGTACGCCGGTATTCTCACCTGGATCATCGCCGCGTGGCTCGGCGCCGCGCAGACCCTGCCCCGCCTATTCGGATAAGTTTTGGATAAGCTCCATGTTCGATACCCAACTGCTCCATGACGCCGCCGAACTGCTCGAACTTTGCCGGCGTGCCGATATCAAGCTGGCGACAGCGGAATCGTGCACCGGCGGGCTGATCATCGGCTGCCTTACCGAGATTGCCGGCTCGTCAGACGTGGTCGACCGGGGGTTCGTGACCTATTCCAACGAAGCCAAGACCGAGCTGGTCGGCGTACCGACGATGTTGATCGCGCTGCATGGCGCGGTCAGCGAGGAGGTCGCGCGCGCCATGGCGGAGGGCGCGCTGTCGCGCTCGATGGCGGATGTCACCGTCGCCGTCACCGGGGTCGCCGGGCCGAGCGGCGGGTCTCCGGAAAAACCGGTCGGGCTGGTCCATTTCGCGTGTGCCGGGCGCGGCCGCCCGACGCTACATCACCGCGAAGTGTTTCCCGGCGACCGCGCCGCCATCCGCGACGCGACCGTTCAGACCGCACTGTCGTTGTTGCGCCGCATGGTGCGCAGCGAAGTTTAGTGGCAGGTGATTGCGGCGTAGCGTTAACTTGGGATTATTATATCCCGATGAGCGCCTTCATCCTTCGAGACGCCCTTTCGCCTCATCCTGAGGAGGGCCGCTAGGCCCGTCTCGAAGGAGAGCGAAAACGCAGGGAAGCTCGCTGCGTTTCACAATGAATTCCCGCGCTCACAAACGCGTTATCCCTGATTTCTCCGGATGATCCATTGCTTATAGAATGCTTACAAGGAAGTTGGCGTGGATCGGAGGAATTGCCAGAGGCCGGGGGAGTCGCCAAAGATGGTCGGGAAAATACAGCGACGGGTTTTTGCTCAAGCGCTAATCGGTGCCGCGATGGGGCTGGTCCTGATCGGCCGTGCAGAAGCCTCTTTAATCGGTGACGAAGTTGATCTGAGAATGACGATCGGCTTCCCCGCCGGTTTCATCGATGAAACCGGTTCAACCACGGTCGCGGCGGACAATAGCGATGCGTTTGCGCTGACGAGTCCCTTCGTGAGTTTCAGTGTTGACCCGTTTAGTGACGGGGTGAGTATCACATTCGATGAATTTGTCATCGGAAGCGGCACAGAAATTTCCTTTTCCGATGGAAACGAGATTTCCTTTTCCAACCTGGACTGGCTACCGGACCCCGGTGAAGTGATCGGCGTCAATGTCGTTGAAAACTTAACCGCTTTCTCCGCGATAACATCGTTTACCGCCGACTCAGCGACGGTGAATTTTTTGGGAGCCAACACTTGGGGGTTGGGGCAAACACTGACAATAAACTTGGACACGCGCCACAGCGTCTCCGCCATACCCGAACCCGCCACCATCGGCCTGTTCGGTGTCGGCCTTGCGGGGCTGGGCGTGTTGAGTCGCCGGCGCAGAAAGCAGATCGGTACGACCTAATCGAGCAGCGCGCGCAGCAAATCGGCGTTCGACGGATCGGCTTTGAGGTCGCCGCGCTCGATGCGGTGGGCGATCTCGACTAACGCCGCGTTGACTGGCGCTTCGCCGCCGAGCCGCGCTTGCTCGCGCACCACGAGGCCGTTGATATCGTCGACCTCGGCGCGCCGCTCCTTGAGCCAGTCCTGCAGCACCGTCACCTTGGTATCGGGGAGCGTCCAGTCGCTCAGCACCGCGTCGAGCAGCACCGTCGCGTAGCTGTCGGGATCGTTCGCTTCGATGCGCTCATGGCCGAAAATCGGCACGACTTCGTGGCCGAGCGCCAGCGCCGTGCGCACCGCTTCCCGGCCCGACGCCATCATCACATCGCGGATGCCGGGCAGTTTAATCGCCTCGGCGAGCGGCAGGTTGAGGATCGAGGACGGCAGGAACTCCGACGCGTTGACCACCAGCTTCATCCACTTGGCCGAGCGGATGTCGTCCCGGATCTCGGCCTTGCCGGCATGCTGCAGCACGTCGACCACCTCGCCCTCGCGGCCGCGCGTCGTCTCGTCATAGGCGCCGACGCCGAACCAGGTTCCGGACGGGCCGGTCTGCCGTATCACGACGCCGGGTTCGTACATGCCGGCCGCCACCTCGATCACCGCACCAAGGGTGCGCTCCGGGCCCATGATCTCGGCTACATCGTCGAGGGTCATGCCGTTTTGCAGCCCAGCGACCAGCCCATCCTCGGCAACCAGCGGCTTGATCAGTTCGCACGCCCAGCGCGTGTCGTAGGCTTTGACGCCGAGCAAAACGATATCGAAGGGCTCGCGCAGGGTCGCCACTTCGCACATATGGAATACGCGCACTTCCGTGGTCTGCGTCTCCTCCGGCATTTCGACACGCAGGCGGCCAGCGCGCATCGCCTCGACATGGGCCGGCCACTGCTCGATGAAGGTGACATCCAGCCCGGCACGGATCATATCGGCGCCGAAGGCCGCACCATTGGCGCCGGTGCCCACAACCGCGATCCGTTTGTCCGTCATCTGTCCGTCCCTCGGTCGTTCTTCCCGATCAAATAATCAGATCGAGCCCGCCTCGACCATATAGTTGTTGGCGCTGCACATAGCGGAATCGTCGGACGCCAGGAATAACACCATGCGAGCGAGATAGACCGGCTCGATTGCATCGGGCAGGCACTGCCGGTCGAGCGCTTTTTCTAAGGACTCCGGCGTCACCCACAGCTCCTTCTGACGCTCAGTCATCACCCAGCCGGGCACCACGGTGTTGACCCGGATACGGTGCTTGCCGAGATCGCGCGCGAAGGAGCGCGTCATCCCGTGCACGCCGGCCTTCGACGTGGTGTAGACGGGCATGCCGCCTTGCGCTTCCCACCAGGAGTTCGAACCGAAATTGATGATCGAGCCCTTGCCCGCCGCGATCATGCCCGGCGCCACCGCCTGGATGGCGAAAAACATGTGGCGAATGAGCGTGGCGATGCGATCGTCGTAATAGTCGGGCGTTACCTCGTCCCATCCGTGCCGGTCGTCGCGCGCGGCATTGTTGACCAGCACGGTCGCCGGCCCAAGCGCCGAGTCCAAAGCTTTGAAACTCGATTTGAGCGCATCGATGTCGCGCAGATCGCACGCTTCGAAATGGATCTTGGCGCCGTCCGCTGACAGCTCATCGGCGAGCGCCCGGCCGCCCGCCTCGTCCAAGTCGACGAAACCGACATGCGAGCCTTGCCCGGCGAAAGCCCGAACAATCTCGGCGCCGATGCCCGACGCACCACCGGTGACGTAAACCACGGCGTTTTTCAGGCTAGGATAGGTTGCGAAGGACATGACGGACCTCGGGTTTACTGGATAAGGCTTCCTGCTTGTCCGCCGATTTAGCCCCGGCGGTCAAGTCTCCGCACGCCATCGGCAAAAGTCGCGGCGCGCCAAACGTTAGTGTATAGCTTTCCTGCGGCCACCGTGCGCGGCTGCAATACACCCCGGTTCGAGCAAAACACTATTGTGACCCAACCCTATCGTCGTGGCGCCGCAATCGCCCGCATGGCGCCGGTACTCGGCATCGCATTCATCCTCGCGCATTTTCTGCGCTCGGCGCCCGCCGTGATCGCGCCCGATTTGCGAGCGGAGCTGGCGCTCACGCCAGGCCAGCTCTCCAGCTTGCCCGCGGCGATCTTTCTCGGCGCAGCGCTGATGCAACTGCCGGTCGGCGTCTTGCTCGACCGCTTCGGGCCGCGGCGGACCATGGCCGGTTTCGTCGTCATCGCGGCGGCCGGCACCCTGGTGTTCGCCACGGCGCAAGGCATCGTCGGGCTGGCGTTGGCGCTGTTTCTGATCGGCTGCGGGGCTGCACCGATTTTCATGGGTGTGATCGTTCTCCTGTCGCGCTGGGTCGCGCGGGACCGGCTGGCGACAGCGACGGCAATCTCGATCGCGGTGGGCGGCGTCGGCATGCTGCTCTCCGCCTCGCCCTTCGCCGCGGCGACCGAATTGTTCGGCTGGCGCGCGACGCTGGCGGTGGTCGGCATCGGCACTTTCGCGGTCGCCGCCGCCTTGTTCATGGTGGTACGCGACCGGCCCGCGGATGCCCGGGCCCCCGCCGACGGCGGAACGCTACTCGAGACGATTATGGGCCTGCGGCTGGTGCTCGGCGATGTCCGTATCTACTCCTTTGCCGCGGTAACGGCGGTATCGGTCGGCACGCTGGTGACCGTACGCAATCTGTGGATCGGCCCCTACCTCAACGACGTGTTCGCGCTCGATACCATCGCGCGTGGTCACATCATTTTCATCGTGTCGGTGACGTGGATCTTGAGCGCGCTGACGTATGGACCGCTCGACCGTTGGTTCGATACGCGGCGGGGGGTGGTGACCGGTGGGCTGCTTGCGTTTGCAGCGGCGACCGCCGCTCTCGCGCTGAACGCGAGCCCATCGGTGATCGTCGTTACCCTACTCTTAGCTATATTCAGTCTGGTGTCGGCGATGGCGTCGCCCATTTTCGCCCACGCGCGCAGCCTCTACCCGGATCACTATGCCGGCCGCGTCTTTACCGCGATCAACGTTTGCACATGGTCCGGCGTGTTCCTGCTGCAGATGGGAACCGGCGTCATCCTCGACGCTTTTCCGGTCGACGAAGCGGGCCGTAGTCCAGCAATTGCCTACCGCACCATGTTTGGCGCCCTGGCGGTGGCGCTTTTGCTGGTACTGCTCGCCTACCGCCGCGTCGCCGATGCGCCGCCGTCTGCCGACACCGGCACGCCCGCGGCCGATCCGGCAAACGACGAAACGCCGCAGAGCGACCAAGCCACAGCGGCGGCACCAAACTCCCGTTCAAACTGAGGCGTCGTTCAGCCGTGTTTCCGTTGTCCCCGTCCCTGCGCGCAACATTGACCGGTGTCGGCCTCGCCAGTCTGTCGACGTCGCTGGGCGGCGTCACAGTTGTCTTGACCCGGTTCGTCATTGCGGAGACCGATGCTCTCACCTTAGCCTTCGTGCGTTACGGCATTGCCGCCCTGTTCCTCGCCGTCGTTCTGATCGTCACGACCCGCATCCCGCGCATCACCCGCCGCGATTTCATAATTATATCGGTGCTCGGCGTTATTATGTTCACCGGGTTTCCGTTCTTCATGGCCCGGGCACTAGAAGACACCACCGCGGCGCGCGGCGCCCTGCTGTTCGCCTCCATGCCGTTGGTGACCATTTTGATCGCCGCGGCTGTCCAGGTCGAAAAGCTGACTTGGATGAAGTCTGCGGCTGTTGTCATCGCCATGACCGGCGTCGCGCTGGCGCTGGGCGAACGCGTCGGGCCCGCCGCACCGGATGCGCTGCGCGGCGATGCGTTCATGTTTTTGGCGATCCTCGTCGCATCCGCCTACAACGTTTTCGCGCGGCGCTACCTCATCCGCTACGGCGTACTCGCGATTACCGTGTGGACCATGCTGCTTGGATCGATCGTCCTTATGGCGCTGGCCTTCACCGTTGGCGGTGCCGCCACGGGCGCGCTCGACTTTTCCCTGCGAGGCTGGATTATCATGCTGGCGCTGGCGATTCCGGGCGCCGCCTTCATGACGTTTGCTTACGGTAAGGCCTTGGAACTGATCACACCCATGAGCGCAGCGATCACGGTCGGCCTCAACCCGCTAACAGCAATCTTGCTCGGCGCTGTGATACTCAGCGAGCCGGTGACATTACGTGTGCTTGCGGGGTTCGTTCTTATCGTGATCAGTATTTTGATAGCGAACTGGCAACCGCACCGTTCCAAAGAACTTTGATGTCGCTCCGCGATTAAGCTTCCGCAACTAATTAAGCTAAGCCGGCTGAATCACTAGTCCGTAAAGCGCGGCGGCGCACGAGTTTGCCGACAAATTATCGTTTTATGCCGTAACAGAAACCCCTGGGGATAATATTCCCGCTTTCGCTGCAAGTAACGCTTACCTAATCACCCGGCATCGCCTAAACTTCCTGAAATAATAATCGGTTAGGGAGGCTTTTTTGTTTCAACTATTAAACCGCGCCGAGCGCCGCATACACCCGCCGCGGTAATCTAAATGTTGGAAGCGCTTTGGACCGGGCTGGTCTTGGTCTTTCAATGGCCAGCCGTCGCCTTCCTCCTGCTGGGCTGTGTCATCGGGCTTTGGATCGGCGCCGTTCCGGGGTTGGGCGGCATCATCGGTCTTGTCCTGCTCCTCCCCTTCACGTTCGGCATGGACCCCGTTCCGGCCATGGCCTTGCTCATCGGTTTGTGGACGGTCACCGCGACCAGCGACACCATCGCTTCGGTGATGCTGGGCATACCCGGCACAGCCGCCTCGCAAGCGACCATCCTCGACGGCTACCCGCTCGCGAAGAAAGGCCAAGCGGGCCGCGCCTTCGGTGCCGCGTTCACAGTGTCGGCGTTCGGCGGCGTGTTCGGCGCCGCCATGCTGGCGATTGCGCTGCCGATTGTCCTACCGGTTATCCTGGCATTCAAATCGCCCGAGCTATTCATGCTCGGCATGCTGGGCTTGACCATGGTCGGCTCTCTCAGCGGCGCGTCGGTCCTCAAAGGTCTTACCGCCGCAACCCTCGGCTTGATGCTGGGCACAATCGGCTTCGCCGAATCCGAGGCCATCCCCCGTTACACACTCGGCACGCTTTATCTCACCGACGAGTTGCCCCTTATCCCCGTGGTTCTGGGCCTCTTCGCGATCCCGGAACTTCTGGAACTAGCCGTGCGCAACGTTTCGATCTCGCGCATCCCCAAGGACCAGGCCGAAGGCGGCGGGATCATGGACGGCGTGCGCGACGCGGTGCGCCATTGGTGGCTGGTCATCCGGTGCAGCGCCATCGGCACCTATGTGGGCCTCCTGCCCGGTCTCGGCGCCTCGATTGTCGATTGGATCGCCTACGGTCACGCGGTGCAGAGCGCCAAGGACAAGTCGCAGTTCGGTCAGGGCGACATCCGCGGCGTGATCGCGCCCGAGGCCGCCAACAACGCCATCAAGGGCGGCGCCCTCATCCCCACACTGGCGCTCGGCATTCCCGGCAGTCTGGGCACGGCGATTTTGCTGGGCGCGCTGATTATCCAAGGGCTGCGCCCCGGGCCCAACATGCTCGATGCCAACCTGCACATCACCTTCAGCCTGGTTTGGATGATCGTCGTGGCCAACATCTTCGCCGCCGGATTCTTGATGGTCGTGAGCAAACAGGTGGCCAAGGTTGCCTTCGTGCCGGGGCATCTCGTCGTCCCCGGCGTGATCGTGTTCGTGCTCATGGGCGCGTGGCTCGGCGGCGCGTCGATTGGCGACTGGGTGGTCTGTCTGACGATGGGCCTCGTCGGCTTCGTCATGAAACGCGGCGGTTGGCCCCGGCCGCCGCTGATTCTCGCGCTGATATTGGGGAATATCCTCGAGAACTCATTCCAGATCAGTTCGCGCATTCATCAAGGACCGGGCTGGCTGCTACGGCCGATCGTTCTGATCATCATCGCGCTGATCGTGCTGACGCTAATATTCGCCGTCTGGAACGTGATCAAGCAACGGCGGGCGGCCGACAAAAAGGTTGCCGGTGAAGGATCGGAACGCAATCCGGCGATCTCGCTGCCCTTTGCCGCGATCCTGTTGATCATGTTTGCGTGGATGGCGCTTGAATCGCTGCAGTGGCCGGCCGAAGTGAAACAGTTCCCCCTCGCCGTGGCGCTTCCCGCCACCGTGCTTGCGGCTTTATGTCTAATTACCGATTCCAAAAGCCTGATAGCACGGCGCCGAGACGCGGGCTCTCTCCAATCGGACCGTCCATCGTTGCTCGGTAATGAGGAATTCTACAAAGCCAGCCAATTTTTCGGATATCTGATCTGTATCCTGTTGTTGACGTTGGTGGTCGGCCAGAAGATCGCCCTGCCCTTGTTCATTGCCATCTACCTGTGGCGATGGGGGGCATATGGCTGGCGAATATCGCTGGGATACGCGCTGGCCGCATGGGCTTTCATCGTCGTATTCTACGACAAGCTGCTGCACCTGGTGTTCCATCCGTTCTGGCTCGCGCCGCCGTTGCGGGCCGTCCTGCCCGATTGGTTTCCCATCTGGGTGGTTCTGTAGAGGAGCCGGCCGCCCGTCCCTGTCATCCACTAGCCCGACCCGAGGAGATGTCCCATGCCGAGATTTTTCAACCCGTCGACCATTCGCGAGCCGTTCAACCCTTATAGCCACGGTGCCGAGGTTCAAGCCGGCAGCCGATTGATTTATCTGGCGGGTCAAGCCGGCGTCGCCCCCGACGGCACCATCCCCGAAGATTTCGAAACCCAGACCGAATACACCTACCGCAATATTGAAGCGATCTTGAACGATGCCGGCATGGGGCTGGAGAACATCATCAAGGCGACGACGTTTATTCTCGACCCCGACAACCTGCCGAAAATGCGCGAAGTGCGGAAGAGAATACTCGGCGATCACAGCCCCGCGCATACGCTGCTTTGCGTCAGCCGTCTCGCCTATCCGGAGTTTCAGATCGAAGTGGAATGTGTCGCGGCGGAGGATTAAGCCGGTCCGGCCAAATTCCCCCCAAAAAAAAGTGACCCCGTACCGCTAGCGAGGTACGGGGCCGAGCAAATACGAAGGAGACGTGGTTATTTCTTCCGGTGCTGGGCAACCTTGGCCTTAATAAAATCGAGGTCGTCCGACGAAATATTGGCCGTTGCACCGAGAATCTGTTCCGCCCGCTCATGCCCAACGGGCCGCGGCACATAAGTCAGAACCTTTTTGGCATCTTCCTTGAACGCATCGTTGGTAAACGCGGGCATGAAAGCCTTGCGGATGGCCGCAATCGCCTCTTCGTTCATCCCTGGCGGTCCCAGGAAGACGTGCTGCATCGTCTGGTCCACCTCGATCAACGCTTTGATTGCGTCCCAAGCCGGGCCTGACGGCGGCGTTCCCTTGATTTGCTGATGAAGCTCGGGAAGCGAAGGAACGTCCGGCACAATGTTGCTTTTAACCAGCTTACCGTCTGCACCCAGCTCGGGGATGCTGAACAGCGGAATCGCATTCCCTTTGTCGACCAACTGCGGCACGACACGGTTGCGGTAGGCATGCGCCGCGTCGGTCGCGACATTGATTTCACCGTTGATGATTGCCGCACGAATTTTTCCGCTGCCCCGGTAGCCCGGAACGAAGGTGTAGTCGGCGCCGATCAGATCGAGCCCGATCATGCTGATCAACATCCGCGCCTGAACAGCGGACAAGCCGCCATAGATCAAGCCCTTGGCTTTCGAGATATCGGCCGGCTGCTTGAGGCCGCCGGGCGCGGTGTCGCTGCGCGCGTAGATCACCAGCGCAGCCACCTGAATGCCGCCGAGGACGTTAAAATCGGTGTATTTGAAATTGACACCCGGCAACTGAAGAAGTTCGCCGATCGGCGAGCGCGGTCCGTAGTAGATGGTCGTGCCATCTTTCGGCGCTTTGGACAAAACGAAATTATGCGCCTTCATCAATGCCGCGCCGGGCATGTGCTGCACCACGAGGGTGGGATTGCCCTCGATGTGTTTTTCCAGATGCTCGCTGAGAAGCCGGCCAACGGTCGCGCCTCCCGACGACGGGCCGAGGCCCATAATCACGTTGATTGTCTTGCCTTCGTAATACTGAGCATTCGCCGGCGCGCTGCCAGCCATCATGGCGACGGCGGCGACACCCGCAGCCATAAAAGAGATGATCGATTTTCTTTTCATCCGATTGCCTCCCTTGAAACTTTGCCCGAAGACTACGACAAGCCAATCGGTTTAACAATATAAGTTATTGGTTCAATTATTAAACCAATGCTATTAAGATGGGTCATCGAATTCGAGTGGAGACCAGAACCAAATGAGCAAGGATTATGTTCGCTCCAATCGTTCCGTCGAAAGAGCGGTCGGATTGTTGTTATTGGTTTGCCAGAGCAAATCCCCATTGGGATTGACGGAGATTAGCCGCGAGGCCGGTCTCGATAAAGCAACCACGCTGCGATTGCTGTCTTCGTTGACCAATCTGAATTTTCTGCAGCAGGATCCGGAAACGCGCCGCTACTCGCGCGGCGCCGGCCTTTACAGCCTTTGGCCCGACGAAGTGAGCCGCATGGCGCGGCCCTATCTGGAAACATTGACGAGCGTTAGCGAAGAGACGGCCTGCCTCATCATGCCGCGCGGCGATGCGGCGAGAATTTGCGTCGACGCGGTTCACCCCGACCGCGACCTGCGGGTCGTCGCGCCAATCGGTAAGATCCAGCCGATCTACGGCGGCGCCTCCGGTGCCGTGTTGTTAGCTTTTCGGCCGGAAGCGGAAGCCTCACG
This sequence comes from Alphaproteobacteria bacterium, assembly GCA_965267185.1. Taxonomy (GTDB): domain Bacteria; phylum Pseudomonadota; class Alphaproteobacteria; order UBA6615; family UBA6615. The sequence goes on from OZ253937.1 coordinate 1,066,382, forward strand.
GATACTCGACGGCGTCGAGTTGGAGGCTTTGACCGATAAGACGCTTACAAACAAGAAGAGTTTTCTGTCCCGTCTTTCCGACGTCCGAGAGCAAGGCTACGCGCTGCTGCGCGGCGAAGTCGAGACGGGTACATCGGCGATCGCCGCGCCCGTTTTGGATAACCGCGGCTTGGTTGTCGCATCCGTCGTCTTACGTGGGCCCGATGTTCGGATGACCGACGCGTTCATGGACGAGATGGTGCCTCATGTTTTGCGCGCCAGCGCGGATGTAAGCGCCGACTTGGCAATGACCTCGGTATCGCCGGGTTAGCCAATGGTTTAATTGTTGAACCAGTCGATTTTATTGTTAAACCGATTGGCTTGTCGTAGTGTCGGCTCATGCCCCGAGGTTGTCGGAGAACAATCCGCGGCACAGGTTTTGGAGAGTTATTGAAATGCTCGAGCTTTATCATTTTGACCGGTCGACCGCCGCGCAGAAGGTACGCCTTTCATTGGCCGAAAAAGGGCTCGAGTGGGAGAGCCATCACATCGAAACCAGCCTCGACAAGCGCGACCAGCACGATCCCGAGTATCTTAAATTGAACCCGCGCGGTGTCGTGCCCACGCTCGTCCACGATGGCCGGGTGGTTCGCGAGTCCAATGTTATTCTCGAGTACCTAGAGGATGTATTTCCCGAACACCCTTTGCGCCCCGATGACCCGTTCGAGCGGGCGGAAATGCGTTTGTGGACGCGGCGCGTCGACGATGGCCTGCACATCGATAGCCGCACCCTCGGCCAATGCATCGCCATGCGCTACCGGTTCCTGGAAGCCGATCCGGCGGTGGTGGAAAAGCACTATCGTCAAATGCCCGAGGCCGTCCGGCGCGACAACGACCTGATCAACAACGAACTCGGCGTAGAGTCGCCCCTGCTCCCTTCAGCGATTGCGACCTTCAAGCACTTGTTTGAAGAAATCGATCAAACCCTGGCCGACCGGGATTGGCTGGTCGGGAACATGTTCTCGCTGGCCGACATCTCGATGGTGGTCTACGTCAACCGCCTTACCTCGTTTCAGATGGCGCCGTTATGGGACGACCTTGCCGCCCTGCGAAGTTGGAACGAGCGCATCGCCGCCCGGCCGTCCTATATCGCCGCCGTAACCGAATGGGGCGATACGACGTCGCAGAAGCGTATCGAATTGGGCCAGCAAGCGTTTCCAAAGGTGAAGTCGCTCTGGGACGCGGTTGAGTGACGCAACGCAAAAGCCCCGCCGAAGCGGGGCTTTTTTCGGGTATTTCAGATGAGCTTTATGCCGCAACGGCAAGTGTGGCGTTCGCTGATTCCGACCATTCCTCCCATGTCATCATCTGCAAGCCGAGCTGGCCGTAGTCGACAGCAAGGTAACCGGTCGAACTGCGCACTACGGCATCTGGCATAACCTGCTCCACCTCCTGCGCCATGACGCCGACATACACCTGGTCGCTCCACTGATAGCGGTAGCGATAGACGCCCAGCCCGTTGTCGAGACGTGACAGCAGCGCGATGTCTCGCTTCAGGCGGATGTCGGATATGTCGCAACCACCATAGATCTGCGCTTGCGCCTTGTTGGGTTTAGCCGATAACAGGAGCGCTACCGCAGCCGGCGCAGTAGCGCCGATCGTCGCCGTCTTTTTCAGAAAATCGCGCCGCGCTGCGGCTTCTTCATCTAAAACGCCGGTGTCCGGCCGCTTATCTTCCGTCATGATATCTCACCCCATTAAGTTCGCGCTTGGTTTTATATGTACTCGGCGATTGCTATGCTGCAACAGCAAGTGTGGCGTTTGCTGACCCCGACCATTCCTGCCATGTCATGAGTTGCAAGCCGAGTTGCCGGTAATCGACGCTCAAAAAGCCGGTCGCGGTGCGCGCAACGGCGCTCGGTATGACCTTTTGAACTTCTTGCGCCATGACCCCGACATAGACCTGATCGCTCCACTGATAGCGGTAGCGATAGAGACCGAGGCCGTTATCGAGCCGCGACACCAGCGCGATGTCCCGCTTTAGGCGGCGGTCCGATGGGGTAGCACATCCGCCATAGATCTGCGCTTGCGCCTTATCGGGTTTAGCCGCCAGCAGAAGCGCGACCGCAGCAGGGGCGGTGGCACCGATCGTCGCCGTCTTTTTTAGAAAGTCGCGCCGCGCTTCGGCTTCTTTGTCTAAAGCGCCGGTTTCGGGCTTTTTGCTTTCCGACATCATCACCCTCCCATCAAATTTATAGTTGCGGCCACTGCAGCACAGTCAAAACGCGGTAGCAAGGCGTTCGGCCAGCCACACATCGTATTGATGCTAAATAACGGTAAATTACTGCAAGAACGGAACTTGAGATTGGCCGAAAGCCGCTAATCCGATCCTGCTGGCCCGTAAAGCGCCGTGGCGCGGCGCTCGAACGCGGCGACCATACGGCTCACCGCTTCGTGGAACAGTGCGCCGACGATCTTCTGCAGCAGTCGCGAGCGAAACTCGAAATCGACGAAAAAATCGATCTCGCAGCCGCCATCGTCAGCCGGTAGGAACACCCAGTGGTTCTGCAGATATCTGAGCGGGCCCTCGACATATTCCACGTCGATACGCCCGCCAGCGCCGTTTTCGTCCGGCGGATGCAGCGTGACCTTGGAGCGGACCCGTTCGCGGAACATCTTGAAGCCGATCACCATATCGGCGGTGACCAACTCGCCGTCTTCCAGCGGTTCATAGGAACAATTACGCGCCGCGATACACCACGGCAAAAAGTCGGGATACTTCTCTATATCGGCGACGAGATCGTAGAGCTGGCTCGGGCTGTGCGGGACAACCCTGATTTCTTTATGGGTTGGCACGCTTGGACTGCTATCGGTTCTTATTCAGCCGCCGTTGCGGCCAGCTTGGCGTCGCGGGCAGCGCGCAGCTTGGCGAAATCGTCACCGGCATGATAGCTCGACCGGGTCAGCGGGGTCGCCGACACCAGCAAAAAGCCTTTACCCCGCGCCAGCGCCGCGTACCCCTCGAACTCGTCGGGCGTGACGAACCGGTCGATCGGCGCGTGCTTGGGCGTCGGCTGCAAATATTGGCCGATGGTGAGAAAATCGACGTCGGCGGCGCGCAGATCGTCCATCACCTGCCCAACCTCTTCCCGCGTTTCACCGAGGCCGACCATCAGGCCGGATTTGGTGAACATACGCGGCAACTGGCGCTTGATCTCAGCGAGCAGGTTCAAGCTGGTGAAATAGCGCGCGCCGGGGCGAATCGTCGGATAGAGCCGCGGCACCGTTTCCAGATTGTGGTTGAACACGTCGGGCGGACTAGCCGCGAACGTTTCGATGGCGCCGGGCTTGTCCTTGAAATCAGGGGTGAGGATTTCGATGGTCGTTTCCGGCGCCGATGCGCGGATCGCCTGGATGACCTGCGCGAAGTGCTCCGCCCCGCCATCGTCCAGATCGTCGCGGTCGACCGAGGTGATCACCACATGCTCCAGCCCCAGCGTCGCCACGGATAGCGCCACGTTGGCCGGTTCGTTGGTGTCGAGGGGCTTCGGCGTACCGGTCGCCACATTGCAAAACGCACAGGCGCGCGTGCAGGTATCGCCCATGATCATCATGGTGGCGTGCTTCTTGGCCCAGCATTCGCCGATATTGGGGCACGCCGCCTCTTCGCACACGGTGACCAGGTTGAGATCGCGCATCAGCTTGCGCGTCTCGTTGTACACCGGACTGGTCGGCGCTTTGACCCGGATCCAGCTGGGTTTGCGCTGAATCGGATTATCCGGCCGGTTGCGCTTTTCCGGGTGGCGCAACGCCGCCGCGGTGGCGCGGTCTGTCTGGGGGGCGTCGGTCATGGGCTAAAAGTGGATAACGCGGTCATAGGCGTCAAGCACCGACTCGTGCATCATTTCGCTCAAGGTCGGATGGGGGAACACGGCGTGCATCAGCTCCTGCTCGGTGGTCTCCAGGGTCTTGGCAATGCCGAAGCCTTGGATCAGCTCGGTCACCTCCGCGCCGACCATGTGGGCGCCCAGCAACTCGCCGGTATCGGCGTCGAAGACGGTTTTGACCAACCCTTCGGTTTCTCCTAAGGCAATCGCCTTACCATTTCCTATAAACGGAAACCGGCCGACCCGCACCTTATGTCCTTTCTCTTTCGCCGCCGCTTCGGTGAGACCGATCGAGGCGACCTGCGGCATGCAATAGGTGCAGCCGGGGATACGCGACGTGTCGAGGGGATGAATACCTTCAACGCCGGCGATCTTCTCGACGCAGATAACGCCCTCGTGGCTCGCCTTGTGCGCCAGCCAGGGCGGCCCGGTCAAATCGCCGATCGCCCAGATGCCGGGTTCGGCGGTGGCGCCCCATTCGTCGATCTCCACATGGGCGCGGTCGACCTTCACCTTGGTGTTTTCCAGCCCGATATTCTCGACATTGCCGACGATACCGACGGCCATGATGACGCGGTCGAAGGTCTGGTCGGATTTCTTGCCGCCGGCTTCGATGGTGGCGGTGACGTTATTCTTACCCGGTTTCAACGCGGTCACGTTAGCGCCGGTATGAATCGTCATGCCCTGCTTTTCGAACGCCTTGTGGGCGAACGCTGAAATCTCTTCGTCTTCCACCGGCAGCACCCGGTCGAGCACTTCCACCACCGTCACCTCGGCGCCGAGGGTGCGGTAGAACGAGGCGAATTCGATCCCGATAGCGCCGGAACCGACGACCAGGAGCGACTTCGGCATGACATCGGGCACCATGGCTTCGCGATAAGTCCAGATCAGCTTACCGTCGGCCTCCAGTCCCGGCAGTTGGCGGGCCCGCGCACCGGTCGCCAGGATGATATTCTTGGCTTCCAGGTCGGCGATCTTCTTGCCGTCTTTCTCGACGGTCAGTTTGCGCGCCCCCGCGCCGCCGCCGGCCAATTTGCCCCAGCCATCGAACACCGGAACCTTATTCTTCTTGAGCAGATAGTCGACGCCGCCGCTGAGCTGATCGGCGACCCCGCGCGAGCGTTTCACCACCTTATCGAGGTCGAAGGAAACACCGGTAACCGCCAGGCCGAACTGATCGGCGTGCTGGATATTGTGATAGATCTCCGAAGTGCGCAGCAGCGCCTTGGTGGGAATGCAACCCCAGTTCAGACAGATGCCGCCCAAATGATTGGCCTCGACGACCGCAGCTTTCATGCCAAGCTGCGCAGCGCGGATCGCCGCGACATAACCGCCGGGTCCACCCCCGACGACGATGAGATCGAATTTAGTGTCTGCCAATGTAATGTCCTCAGCGCGGCCAAGCGCCCTAGAGCAACAGCCCGAGCGGGTCTTCGATAAGGGCCTTGAGGGCGGCGAGATATTCCGCACCGACCGCGCCATCGACCACCCGGTGATCGACCGACAGCGTGCACGACATCACAGTCGCAATCGCGAGCGCCCCGTCCTTGACGATGGGCCGTTGCTCACCGGCGCCGACCGCCAGGATGCAGCCCTGCGGCGGGTTGATCACCGCCTGGAAATCCTTGATGCCGTACATGCCCAGATTGGAAATGGAAAACGTGCCGCCCTGGAACTCGTCAGGCGCCAGCTTGCCTTCGCGGGCGCGGGTCGCCAGATCGCGCATCTCGTCGGAGATGGCGCGCAGTCCCTTGCCATTCGCGTTGCGTACGATCGGCGTAATCAAGCCATCGTCGATGGCGACAGCAACCGAAATATCGGCTTGGCGGTAACGTTTGATGCCCTCGTCGGACCATGAGGCGTTTGCCGCGGGCACTTGCATTAGCGCCACAGCAGCGGCCTTAACGACCATGTCGTTGACCGAAAGCTTGAACTCACCGTCCTTGGCGCGGGAATTGAGATCGGCGCGCACTTTCAACAGCTCGTCGATCTCGCAATCCACCGTCAGATAGAAGTGCGGCACCTGTTGTTTGGATTCCGTCAGGCGGCGGGCGACCACCTTGCGGATATTGTTGACCGGAATGAGATCGTAGGGTGCCTCGCCGGCAATCGGCGCCGACGGCACCGGTGCGGCCGCAGGCGCCGCAGCAGCCGCCACAGCCGGCGCGCCGCCGGCGTAAGCCTCGATATCGGCTTTGACGATGCGCCCATTCGGCCCCGTGCCGGAAACCGTTGCAAGGTCGATGCCCTGCTGCTCGGCCATGCGCCGGGCCAAGGGGCTGGCGAAAATGCGGTCACCCTTATTCGCCGGAGCGCTCGTAGCTGCTTGCGGCGCCGGGGCGGACGTTGCCGCGGGCGCGGGCGCAGGTTCGGCAGCGGGCGCCGTCTCGGGCACAGCCGCTGGCTCTGGGGCTGGCGGTGACGGCGCGGCAGCGTCGGCCTTGAAGTCCGCCAGTGCGCTGCTGTCCTCACCCTCTTCGAGTAAGACGGCGATCGGCGTGTTGACAGCGACTTCTTCAGCGCCTTCAGCGACCAGTATCTTGCCCAGAACCCCTTCGTCGACGGATTCGACCTCCATGGTCGCCTTGTCGGTTTCGATTTCGGCAAGAATGTCGCCGGGGGCAACGCTATCGCCTTCGTTCTTCAACCAGCGGGCGAGGTTGCCCTCGGTCATGGTGGGCGACAAAGCGGGCATCAAAATGGGGATGGGCATGATCTCGTTTCCTACGCGCGTCGGGGGCGGATTGTATTGCGCCCCGGGCGTGCCGTCATTGCGAACTGCGCCAATTTACGTTCTGGAATTGCAATAAACAGCATGGATATCGCTTATTGTTAGTGGTTTATGCCAATCAAGCTGACGAGTGTGAAATCGACGTTCGGCGCTAGGCCCGGTAGGTCACGTTTTTCGCCGCGCTGACAATGTCGCCGGTTTGCGGCACCGCCAGTTGTTCCAAGTTCGCCGCATACGGCATCGGTACATCGGCGCCGTGTACGCGGGCGACCGGTGCGTCAAGCCAGTCGAACGCCTGTTCCATCATAATCGCCGCCATTTCAGAACCGATGCCGGCAAACGGCCAGCCCTCTTCCACCGACACCAGCCGGTTGGTCTTTTTCACCGATTCAACGATGGTCGCCGTATCGAGCGGCCGCAGCGTGCGCAGGTCGATTACCTCGGCCGAGATACCTTCCGCCGCCAAAGCGTCGGCCGCTTCGAGCGCGCGGGCGACCATGAGCGAAAACGCGGTGATCGTTACGTCGCTACCCTCGCGCAACACCTTGGCGCTGCCGATGGGCACGGTGAAGTCGTCCGACGTCGGTACGTCGAAACTCTGACCGTAGAGGATTTCGTTTTCGAGGAAGATGATCGGGTTAGGATCGCGGATCGCCGATTTCAGCAAACCCTTGGCATCGGCGCCCGAATAGGGCGCGACCACCTTGAGGCCCGGACAATGGGCATACCAGCTGGCATAGCATTGCGAATGCTGGGCACCGACGCGCGCCGCCGCCCCGTTGGGCCCGCGGAACACCACCGGTGCGCCCATTTGACCGCCCGACATGTAAAGGGTTTTCGCCGCCGAGTTGATGATTTGGTCGATCGCCTGCATGGCGAAGTTGAAGGTCATGAACTCGACGATCGGCCGCAGACCGGCAAATGCCGCGCCGACCCCCACACCGGTAAATCCTTGTTCAGTAATCGGTGTATCGATAACCCGTCCGTCGCCGAACTCGTCGAGCAGACCTTGGCTGACTTTGTACGCGCCCTGATACTGGGCGACCTCTTCGCCCATGAGGAAAACGTCGCCGTCGCGGCGCATTTCTTCCGCCATGGCATCGCGCAGCGCTTCGCGCACGGTGATTTCGTGTGTCTCGCCCGTGTAGGTCTCCTCCGCGCGCACCGGCGCTGCGATGGGCGCCGCAGCGGCAACCGCGCCGGTATCGTGGCCGTTGCCGGCGGGCGCAGGCTCCGCCGGTGCCGACACAGCCGGCGCCGGGGTATCGGTGGCGGCAATGTCTGCCGCGCTCTCGCCGTCTTCAAGGATCACCGCGATGGGCGTATTCACGGCAACATCCTCGGCGCCTTCCGGCACCAATATTTTGCCGAGCACGCCCTCGTCGACCGCTTCGACCTCCATGGTCGCTTTATCGGTTTCGATCTCCGCAAGCACATCGCCCGGGGCGACGGTATCGCCTTCGGCCTTGAGCCACCGCGCCAGGTTGCCTTCGGTCATCGTCGGCGACAGCGCCGGCATCAAAACTTGAACACTCATTGATAACCCCTAGGCTTCCAGCAGCACGTCGGTATAGAGCTCCGACGGATCGGGCTCGGGACTTTCTTGCGCGAAATCGGCAGCTTCGTTGACGATCTCGCGCACTTCGCGGTCGAAGGCTTTCAGATCGTCCTCGGTGGCGTCGCCCCGTTCGAGGAGAACCGCTTTCAACGTATCCAATGGGTCTTTCTCGGTCCGGATCTTTTGCACTTCTTCCTTCGTCCGGTACTTCGCCGGGTCGGACATGGAATGCCCGCGATAGCGGTAGGTCTGCATTTCCAGAATGAACGGGCCGTTGCCGCCGCGCACATGGGCGATGGCGCTCCGCGCCGCCGCGTTGACCGCACAGACATCCATGCCGTCGGGCTGTTCGCCGGGAATGCCATAGGCCTGCCCGCGTTGCCACAGTTGGGTGCCGGCCGACGCGCGCTCGACGGAGGTGCCCATGCCGTAGCGGTTATTCTCGATGATGTAGATCACCGGCAGTTGCCACAGCGCCGCCATGTTGAACGATTCGTAGACCTGGCCCTGGTTCACCGCACCGTCGCCGAAATAGGTAAGGCAGACGCCGTTGTCCTGGCGGTACTTGTGGGCGAAAGCGATACCGGTGCCGAGCGGTACATTGGCGCCGACGATGCCGTGACCGCCATAGAAATTCTTCTCCTTCGAGAACATATGCATCGAGCCCCCCTTCCCCTTGGAGTAGCCGCCGATGCGCCCCGTAAGTTCGGCCATCACGCCGCGGGGCTCCATGCCGCACGCCAGCATATGGCCATGGTCGCGGTAGGTGGTGATGACAGTGTCTTGAGGTTCGAGAGCAGCCTGCATGCCGATGACAACCGCCTCTTGGCCGATATAGAGATGGCAGAAGCCACCGATCAGGCCCATGCCGTACATTTGCCCGGCTTTTTCTTCGAACCGCCGGATCATCAGCATTTCACGGTAAAAGCCGAGGAGCTCTTCGGCGCTATGTTCGACTGGAGTACTTTTTTGCTGCCGCCGGGACCGGGTTGCGCGTTTTTTCGCGCCCTTACCACTCGAACTTTGCGCCGCTGTTGCCATTATCGCTCCCCCATGGATCAATTCAGGGCCATCTATGGTTAACGACAAGTAGGTGACCCCGGCCTTTCGGGCAAGTCAGAAATGCCCAAAAAGTCAATAATCACGGGGAAATAGCAGGAATTTACTCGATATTGGTTAACCACTCGATTCGGGTAAGAAACATAAATTCGTTACAACGCGAACACGATGCCAGATATTGCGCATACCGATTTCCATAGTACCGCGATCATGCGTCGGGCAAATTTATTTCTTACCGCGCAAAGTTACGCCCGTCCGCAAACGGCTTGAATATTTTCTATCGGAAGGCCGGACCGGCGTACCGGTCTAACCTATCGCTGTTGGTCCGGTGAAATGATGACGATTTCGTCGGGGTGGACGTAATTCAGCATCACCCGGGCGCGTTCCTCGAGCATATCGGGATCGAGATTGTCGGGCCGCAACAGGGCTACCTGCTCGATCAGGCGCTGATGCTCGGCGGCGGTCTGCGATTGGATGGCTTCCGCTATCGCAACTTTGGACTGAAGTTCGAGCAGCGCGATAACGCCATGATTTCCCTGAATCATGTTGTACGAGAAGTACGCCAGCACGAGCGCGCCGAAGACGGTTAGCCAGATATGGCGCGCGCGCAAACGAATGTCTTCAAACACAGTCATAAGATCATGGAATCACAATGGGATTCGCGTCGTCAAGCAATAAAGCCGTGTGGAGACGTTATCCCGGAAGGACGGAGCGGCCAGCGTAGCGCGCCGCCGGGCCGAGTTGATCTTCGATTCTGAGCAACTGATTGTACTTGGCCAGGCGGTCGGACCGGCTGAGCGAGCCGGTCTTGATCTGCCCGCAATTGGTAGCGACGGCGAGGTCGGCGATGGTCGCATCCTCGGTTTCACCCGACCGGTGGGACATGACAGCGCGGTAAGCCGCTTTATGCGCGGTCTCCACTGCTTCCAAGGTTTCCGACAGGGTGCCGATCTGGTTCACCTTGATGAGAATGGCGTTGGCGACGCCTTTCTCGATGCCGGCGCGCAGCCGCGCCGGGTTGGTGACGAATAGATCGTCGCCGACCAGTTGAACGCGGTCGCCGATCAGCTCGGTCAACACGCGCCAGCCTTCCCAATCGTCTTCCGCCATACCGTCTTCGATCGAGATGATCGGATAGCGGTCGCACAAATCCTTGTAATACTCTGCCATCTCACCGGAATTCAGCTTCTTGCCTTCACCCGCTAAGTTGTAGATGCCGTCGGCATAGAATTCCGTCGAGGCCGGATCGAGGGCGAGATAGACATCGTCGCCCGGTTTGTAGCCGGCACCTTCGATGGCTTTCAGAACGAACCCAAGGGCTTCGTCGGCGCTTTGCAGATTGGGCGCGAAGCCGCCTTCGTCGCCCACATTGGTGTTGTGGCCGGCATCGGACAGTTGCCGACGCAACGCATGAAAGACTTCCGAGCCAACCCGCACCGCGTCGGCCATATCGTCGACGCCCACCGGCATGATCATGAATTCCTGAATGTCGATCGGGTTATCGGCATGGGCGCCGCCGTTGATGATGTTCATCATTGGCACCGGCAGCGTGCGCGCGTTGCTGCCGCCGACATAGCGGTAAAGCGGCAGTTCGGAATCTTCCGCCGCCGCCTTTGCGATCGCCAGCGAGGCGCCGAGGATCGCGTTGGCGCCGAGCCGGGCCTTGTTGGGCGTCCCGTCGAGATCGCGCATCAGTGAATCCAGATATTCCTGGTCGTCGGCGTCCATCCCCGATAAGGCTTCGAAGATCTCGTTATTGACCGCATCGACGGCCTCGAGCACGCCTTTGCCGCCATAGCGTTCCGCATCGCCGTCGCGCAGCTCGACCGCTTCATGGGCGCCGGTGGACGCGCCCGACGGCACCGCCGCTCGGCCGAAGGCGCCGGTCTCCAACGTCACATCCACCTCGACCGTCGGATTGCCGCGGCTGTCGAGAATCTCCCGCCCTTCAATGTTTGCAATTGCACTCATAGGTCACGTTCTAACAGTTATCGGTTTCGGATTTATCTACTACAGATTACAGGGCGATGGGGCTGGCTTTGGCCACTTTGTCGATCTCAAGCAGCGTCTCGACAATCGCCGGCAACTCCTTGAGCCGGATCATGTTGGGGCCATCGCTGGGCGCCCGGTCGGGGTCTTCGTGGGTTTCCATGAACACGGCGGCCACACCGACGGCGACGGCGGCGCGCGCCAACACCGGGGCGAACTCCCGCTGGCCACCGCTCGAGGTACCCTGCCCTCCCGGCTGCTGCACCGAATGGGTAGCATCGTAGACGACCGGGCATTCGGTTTGGCTGGCCATAATCGGCAGCGAGCGCATGTCGGACACCAGCGTGTTGTAGCCGAAGCTGGCGCCTCGCTCGCAGACCAGCACTTGCTCGTTGCCGGCAGCGCGCGCCTTGGCCACGACGTTCTTCATGTCCCACGGCGCCAAGAACTGGCCCTTCTTGATATGAAGCGCCTTGCCGGTCTCGGCGGCGGCGACCACCAAATCGGTCTGGCGGCACAAAAACGCTGGTATCTGCAACACGTCGACGGCTTCGGCCACGCGCGCGCAGTGCTCGGGGCTATGAACATCGGTCAGCACCGGCAGGCCGCTGGTCTCGCCGATTTCGGCGAAGATCGGCAAACATTCCTCGAGCCCGAGGCCGCGCGGAGTATCGAGCGAGGTGCGGTTGGCCTTATCGAAGCTCGTTTTATAAATGATGCCGACGCCGAGCTTCTTACCCATCTCCGCTAAAGCGGCGCTCATCTCCAGCGCGTGCGCCCGCGATTCGAGCTGGCACGGGCCGGCAATCAGCGCCAGCGGTAAATCGTTGCCGACGACGACGTTGCCGATCGTCACATGTCGGTTCGCCGTCATGGTTAGACCAGCCGCGACTGATCGAGGGCGGCGGCAACAAACGAGCTAAACAACGGATGGGGGTCGAACGGTTTCGATTTCAGTTCGGGGTGGAACTGAACGCCGATGAACCACGGATGGTCGACCAGCTCGACCGTCTCCGGCAAGGCGCCGTCGGGCGATAGGCCGGAGAACTTCATGCCGGCGGCCTCGAGCGGCTCTCGGTAGTTGATGTTGACCTCGTAGCGATGGCGGTGGCGCTCGGCGATCTCGGAGATACCGTAGATTTCCGCAATATGAGTGCGCTCTTCGAGAATCGCAGGATAGGAGCCCAGTCGCATGGTGCCGCCCAGATTGTCGCCGCTGGAGCGGCGCTCCACCTCGTTGCCCTTTTGCCATTCGGTCATCAGACCAACCACCGGATCGGCGCAGGGGCCAAACTCCGTCGAACCCGCCTCGGAAAGACCGGCCAGATTGCGCGCCGCCTCGATTACCGCCATCTGCATACCGAAACAGATGCCGAAGTAAGGCAGCATATGCTCGCGCGCGAACTGCGCCGCGCGCATCTTGCCCACCGCGCCGCGCTCGCCGAACCCGCCCGGCACCAAAATGCCGTGCACATCGCTCAACTGCTCGACGGTGTTTTCTTCCTCGAACGTCTCCGAGGCGATCCAATCGAGATTGACCCGGGCGTTGTTGGCGATGCCGCCATGAGACAACGCCTCCGACAGCGACTTATAGGCATCCGGCAGGTCGGTGTACTTGCCGACCACGGCGATCCGGACTTCCCCATCGGGAAAGCGGATCCGCTCGACAATCTGACGCCAGGAGTCGAGATCCGGCGGCGGCACCGATTCGAAACCAAAATGGCGCAGCACTTGGCCGTCGAGACCGTCCTGGTGATAGTCGACCGGTACTTGATAGATCGTGTCCACATCGAGCGCCGGCACGACCGCCTCGGGACGGATGTTGCAAAACAGGGCGATCTTGCCGCGCTGGGGCTCGGGAATCGGCCGGTCGCAGCGGCAAACCACCATGTCGGGGCGAATGCCGACGCTTTGCAGCTCTTTTACCGAATGCTGGGTCGGCTTGGTCTTAAGCTCCCCAGCGGCCGGCAAATAGGGCACCAGCGTCAGATGAATAAACATCGCACGGTTGCGGCCCAACTCGTTGCCGAGCTGGCGGATGGCTTCGAGGAACGGGAGGCTTTCGATATCGCCGACCGTGCCGCCGATCTCGCAAATCACGAAGTCTTCGCCATGCAGATCGGCGACGACGAATTTCTTGATGGCGTCGGTCACATGGGGAATCACCTGAACGGTGCCGCCGAGATAGTCACCGCGGCGCTCCTTGCCCAAAACGTCCGAGTAAATCCGCCCGGTCGTCACGTTATCGGATTTACTGGCGGCTACGCCGGTGAAACGCTCGTAGTGTCCCAGATCGAGGTCGGTTTCGGCGCCATCGTCGGTGACGTAAACCTCGCCATGCTCGATCGGGCTCATAGTGCCCGGATCGATATTGAGATAGGGGTCGAGCTTACGCACGCGCACCCGGAACCCGCGCGATTGCAGCAGCGCGCCGAGCGCGGCTGACGCCAAGCCCTTGCCGAGGGACGACACAACCCCGCCCGTGATGAAGATAAACCGAGTCGCCATGACCCTACCTTGTACCCAATTTAGCGGCGCGCCGACAAAGGTCATTCATCCACATGGTAAATTCCTGTGGATGGCGCCCCGCCACTGAAAAAGGCGGCACGGGTGCCGCCTTGATCTGTCTGTTGTGCCGCTGTGCGCGCTGCCCGGTCATTCGCCGGTTGGCACCGCGGGTTGCGGAGGCTGCGCCGGCGTGTGCGGCGCCATCGGCGCCTGCTCTGTGGCGTTAGCCGGATCCTGAATTATAGAGACAGGTCCGTCATTGCCGCCCGCCAATATCGCCAAAACGATGCTGGTGGTGAAGAACGAAGCGGCGAGAACACCGGTTGCGCGGGTCAACAAGTTAGCCGCCGCCCGGCCGCCCATCAGGCCGCCCATGCCACCACCGCCGGGGCCGCCACCGCCGCCCAGCCCGCCGAGGCCGCCTTCGGAGCGTTGCAGCAGAACGACGCCGACCAGCGCGAGCGCCAGCAGCAGGTGGACCACAAGAATAATGGTTTGCATCGTTCGTTCTTACCGCATCCCCAGATAAAGCCGCGCCAAGCGCCTTGACGCAGCCTGGCGGGTATTTAATGCCTCTGACGCTTGAATTCCAGTGCTAAACGCCAGGAGTTGAATAGGGCCTCACGCGTCGGTGGCCTCGGCGATGGCGCAAAAGTCGCTGGCCTTGAGACTGGCGCCGCCGATCAGGCCGCCATCGACGTCGTCGATCGCCAGTATCGCGGCGGCATTGCTGGGCTTCATCGATCCGCCGTAGAGCAGCCGCACTTGGTCCGCTTCCGGTCCTATCTGGCCTTGGAGATGGGCGCGGATGTGGCTGTGCGCGGCGGCGATCTCATCGTCGGTGGGCGTCCGCCCGGTGCCGATGGCCCAGACCGGCTCATAGGCCACCACCAGATTGTCACCGGTCAACATCCCCTCACCCGGCGGCAGCGACCCATCGAGCTGGCTCGCCAAGACCGTGAGCGTTTGCCCTGAATCGCGCTCGGCCTCGGTCTCGCCGATACACACGATAGCGGTGAGATCGGCGGTGAGCGCGGCGGCCACCTTAGCCTGGACCATCGCATCGGTCTCGCCCAGGCCGTGCCGGCGCTCCGAATGCCCCAGAATCACGTAGGTCGCGCCCGCATCGGCGAGCATCGAGGCGCTGACCTCGCCGGTATAGGCGCCGCTCGGCTCGGCATGGCAATTCTGACCGCCGACGGCGACCAGGCTATCGTCAAGCTCCTCGGCCACCGCCCGCAAAATGGTCGCGGGGGGGCACACCAGCAGGTCGCAATCGGGCGAATCGGCGGTCTCCGCGAAGTCGCCGACATCGCCAGCCAGCGCCAAGCCTTCGGCGGCCAGGTTGTTCATTTTCCAATTACCGGCGATTAGTTTGCGTGGCCCCGTCATGATCTCACCAAAATTTGCGTTTTACTTGGCGGTAAATTCGCCAAATTGGGCACTGAGGCTCTATCACAGCGCGCGATTCTGGCCAATGGCGCGGCCAGGATTAAGCGCTGAGCCTCGCTTGCCGGGCTATATTGCCCCCACTATGATGCGCCGCCGACCCCACCGGCATGCCAAACACCGCCGCCGGGGATCCACGTGAAGGGACCGGGTTTACATGCTTGAAGCACTACGCCGCATGACAAAAGGCTGGCCGATGAAGATCGTTCTCGGTCTTCTCGCTCTGACGTTTGTTGTCTTCTTCGGCGCCAGCGATTTCGGTGGTGGACACGGCGGCGGCCAAAGCTCGCGCAATACCAACGCGCTGCTCGAAGTCGACAATGTCGATTTTTCGCTGCATCAGATCGGCCGGGAGTTCAATTCGCAAATCCAGCGGGTATCGCAGGCCACCGGGCAGCCCTTCAGCTTACAATCGCCGCTCGCGCCAGCCCTGCTCGACCAGACCATACAAGCGATGGTCACCCGCACTTTGTACGATCTCGCCGCGCGCGACCTCGGCGTTTCGGCGTCGGACAACGCCGTGCGCAGCAGCATCGTTCAAATTCCCGCATTTGCCGGACCCAATGGCAGCTTCGACCCGTCATTGTTCAGTACTTATCTGCTGCATTCGGGCATTAGCGAAGCCCAGTTCATTGCCGGCGCGCGCGAAGATTTGCGGCGCAACCAGTATCTGGGAAGCCTCACCGCCAGCATCGCCGCGCCGGACGCGATGGTGGACGCCGTCTACCGCTACCGCGCCGAACGGCGGATTGCCGATCTGGTGACCATCAGCGCGGCATCGATCGACGGTGTCGGCACGCCGGGCGACGCCGAACTGTCAAAGTTCTACGAAGAGAACGAACTGCTCTTCGAGGCGCCTGAATATCGCTCCGCTACCCTGATCGCGCTCACCGTCGAAGAACTTGCGTCCAACATCAATGTCGATGAGCAAGAGATCGCCGACCTCTACGCCAACCGCATCGACCTGTTCCGTCAGGGCGAGCGCCGGGAAATTCTCCAGGGCATCTTCCTCGATGAGGAAAGTGCGAAGAAAGCGCATGAAGCGATTGCTCAAGGCCGCCCGTTCGCCGAGGTGGTCGAGGAAATTGCCGGGTTCCCACCGGTCTCCATGGGTACGGTGCAACGTACCGAAATCACCGAAGCGGACCTCGCTGAAGCGGCGTTCTCGACAGGCGCCGGCGCGGTCGCAGGCCCGATCGAGACCGATCTGGGCTGGCAGTTGCTCTCGGTCATTTCGGTCCTGCCCGAACAAACCCAACCGCTGGAGGAAGTCTCGGACAATCTGCGGCAAGTGGTTGCGCTGGAACAGGCTCGCGACGAGATTTTCGACGTGCTGGCCGACATTGAAGATAGCCTCGCAGCGGGCTCGACGCTGGAAGAGATCGCCCGCAACGTCGGGGTCGACGTGCAACGGATCGACGCCTTCAACGCCGGTGGCCTTTCGCGCGGCAGCGGCGAGTCCGTGTCGTTCGAGGCTTTACCTGAACTCGTGAATGCCGTCTTCACGACCGAGGAAGGCGAAGTCGGCGAGGTTGTCGAAACCCGAACTGGCGGTTTCTTCGTCGCGCGGACGGATTCCATCATTCCGCCGCAGGTCGAGCCGCTCGACCAGGTGCGTGACCGCGTTGTCAACGCGTGGACGGCGTCCGAGCGGATCCGCATCGCGACCGAGCGCGCGAATACGATCGTCGACCGCGCCCGTGCCGGCGGTGACCTTGCAAAACTGGCGAAGGATTTCGGCGCGACGTTCGAAATCACTCAGCCTTTCGACCGCACCGGCCAAGGATCGACAATCGCCGGCCCGCTGATTACACCGATCTTCGACGCCAACGAAGGCGATATCGTCCAAGCGGAAACGGAAACCGGCGTCAGCATCGCCCGCTTGGTCGAGATCGAAAAAATCGAAGGTGGCGACGATTTCGAGCGCGACGAGGTGCGTCTCGAACTCGCTCAAGCCATCAACGGCGATATCGCCGCGCAACTCACGGCGGCGCTGCGCGAGCGCTATTCGGTCGATATCGACGTCGACACAATCGAAGAATCACTGCTCCCCCAATGACGCTATTCCCGGCCGCCGACGTCTTTGCAAAGAACTACTCGGATCAACGGCCGCAAGTTGTTTGGACCGAACTGGTCGCCGACTTGGAGACCCCGGTCTCGGCGATGCTCAAGCTGGCGTCGGGGCAGCGCTACAGCTTCCTGTTGGAATCCGTCGAAGGCGGTGCGGTACGCGGCCGCTATTCGGTCCTCGGCTTCGATCCCGACCTGGTGTGGCAGTGTGTCGGCGAACGCGCCGAGATCGCACGCTTGAGCACGGGCGCGAAACCCGAATTCGAGGCCTGTGACGACACCAGCCTGGTTGCGCTGTCCTCGCTCATTGCGGAATGCAAGATCGACCTGCCCGACGGCGTGCCGCCCTCGGCCGTCGGCCTTTTCGGCTATATGAGCTACGACATGGTGCGCCTGATGGAGCGCCTGCCGGACTCCAACCCCGACGTCATCGGCATACCCGATGCGATCTTTATCCGCCCCCGGGTCACCGCGGTGTTCGACAATGTCGCCGACAAGGTAACGATCGTCACGCCGGTGTGGCCCGAGCCAGACCTCGATGTCGGCGCCGCCTACGCGGCGGCGGGGGCACGCATCGATGCCGTCGTCGCCGGCCTCGACCGGAGCGTCCCCGGCGGGCCGCTTGCGTCAGCCGCCGTGCCCGACTTGGCCGAGCCAGTGTCCAACACGACGCGCGAGACCTATCACGGCATGGTCGAGCGGGCGAAGGAATACATTCGCGCCGGCGACATCTTCCAGGTGGTCCCGTCGCAGCGTTTTAGCTTACCGCTGAACGCGCCACCGATGGCGCTCTACCGGGCGCTGCGCCGCCTCAACCCCTCGCCGTTCCTGTTCATCGTCAATATGGACGACTTCTCGCTGGTGGGATCGAGCCCCGAGATCTTGGTGCGGCTGCGCGACGAGACGGTCACCGTACGGCCGATCGCCGGGACCCGTCCGCGCGGCGAAACCACAGACCGCGATCAAGCGCTGGCCGACGAATTGCTCGCCGACCCGAAGGAACAGGCCGAACATTTGATGTTGCTCGATCTGGGCCGCAACGATGTGGGCCGTGTCGCCGAGATCGGTACGGTCGAAGTGACCGAGAGTTTCAGCATCGAGCGCTATAGCCACGTCATGCACATCGTCTCCAACGTGCAGGGACAGCTGAAGTCGGCGTTGGACGGCCTGCAAGCGCTGATCGCCGGCTTCCCCGCGGGCACCGTCTCGGGTGCGCCGAAAATTCGGGCGATGGAAATCATCGACGAACTGGAAAGCGAGCGCCGCAGTTTCTACGCCGGCGCGGTCGGATATTTCGGCGCGAACGGCGACATGGATACCTGCATCACTCTGCGTACCGCGCTGGTGCGCGACGGCATCATGCATGTGCAGGCCGGCGGCGGTGTCGTCGCCGACTCCGATCCGGAAGCCGAGTATCAGGAAAGCCGCAATAAGGCGAAGGCGCTACTCCGCGCCGCCGCGGAAGCCCAGCGCTACGCCAATACGTCGGGCTAGCTTCCGGAGGTTAACCCTCAGACGCGACGTGGCGGACGATGGCGGTCAGCGGCACGACGGCGAATCCCCGCGCCTTGATCTCCGGCAGCCATTCCTCCAAAGCATCAAGGGTCGTGTCTTTGGGATGACCGATAGCAATCGCGAATCCATTGCGCTGGGCTACATCTTCGGCACGGATGAGCGCGGTGCGCACGCCGATGGGCGACGGGTCGTGATCGATGAATACATCGCGCTCGACCGACGGCACCCCGAAACGCCGGGCAAGCGATAGCGCCTGGGTTTCTTTGCTGGTCCGGCTATCGAGGAACAACAGACCGCGCCGCTTCAACGCCTGCATTACTGGCGCCAGCGCCGCGGGATCGCTGGTGAGTTTGCTGCCCATGTGATTGTTGACGCCCACATAGCCTGCGAAACGCGACAAGTTCCATTCGAGCCGGCGCTCGAACTCGTCCGCCGGGAGGTCGCTCAACAGAGCATTGGGCCCCGGATCTACACCCCTGTTGTGAGGCTCCATCGGGAGATGAACGATAAGTTCATGCCCCGCATCGCGGGCTGTTGCAGCCTGCGCCCGCGCGTCTTCGGCATAGGCCATCAGCGCGATTGTGACAGGCGCGGGTAACGCCATGGCGCGGCGCGAGCGGGAGCGGTCAAGGCCGACATCGTCGATGACGATGGCAATCATCGGCCGGTCATCGGGCACCGCCGACGCGACGGCGTTTTTCAGCCAGGCCTCGGTCTCAGGCAACCGGGCGTGGGGATCGCGCGATAGCGGCGGTCGTGACGCCACACCGTCCTCGCGCTCTACGGCGTCAGGGGCCGCCGGCGGTGGCGCCTCGCCGATGGGAACACTGGCCAGAGGCGCTGTGCCGGGCGTCTCCTCCGGCGTGCCGCTAAACACAATGAAACCCGCCACCAGCGCGACCACAACAATAAGCCCGGCGGCAACCCGGCCCTCAGCCGTTTGCCAAAGCCGCCAGCCGCCGTGACTGCCGGACGGGCGCTTGCGGGCGCGCTGCTTGGTCTTGCGGGGTCTCTGGGTCACGCTAATTCGGTAAATTCGCCTGGAGGACGCAGTCTATCGGGCCGCATTGGGATATTTGCCCTCCCTATCGGCCCACAATGGGGCATCGTTATGACAGATTCGACCGCCCGACGTTCAAAAACCCACCCGCCGATTGCTTTCCTGACTTAGGGATCGCTGATATAAGTCGGCTCCACGGCGATCATTGTATTTGCATTGATTTATTAGAAAGAAAACGTAACTCTTTGAAATGTTTTTGCTAATCGACAACTACGATAGCTTTACCTACAACTTGGTTCACTATCTGGGTGAACTGGGGGTCGGCACCGAGGTTCGGCGAAACGACGTCTTGAGCGTCGACGAGGCCTTAGCTCTGGCGCCGGAAGCCATCGTCATATCGCCCGGCCCTGGGGTGCCGGACAGCGCCGGCATCTGCCTCGATCTAGTCGCGCGCGCCGCCGAGCGGCAAATCCCCCTCTTGGGCGTATGCCTGGGCCACCAAACGATCGGCCAGGCCTTCGGCGGCAAGGTAATCCGCGCGCCGGAGCCGATGCACGGCAAGGTCGACGATATCCGTCACAAGGGCGTGGACCTGTTTCAGGGACTCTCCAACCCGCTCGTCGCGACGCGCTATCACTCGCTGGTAGTAGAGGCGGAAACCCTGCCGGAGTGCCTCTCCGTCACCGCGCAGACGACCGATGGTTTGATCATGGGCTTGGTCCATAAGGAACTGCCGGTCCACGGCCTGCAGTTTCACCCGGAGAGTATCGCGACCACGGCGGGGCATGACTTGCTGGCCAACTTCATCGAGCTGGCGACGGGTAAGCCGGTCGAAGGTTACGAAACGGAAAGCCGGGCCGGCGAAATGGTGGCGTTATGAGCGGCGATCTCACCGACCTGAAAGCGCTGATCGGGCTGGTCGCCGATGGCCAGAGCCTCGACCAGAGCCAAGCCGAAACCGCCTTCGACATCATTATGTCGGGCGATGCGACGCCGGCCCAGATCGGCGCCTTTCTGATGGCGCTGCGGGTGCGCGGCGAAACTGTCGACGAGATTACCGGCGCGGCGCGGATCATGCGCGCCAAGGCCCATGCGATCGATGCGCCTGCCGATGCAATCGATATTGTGGGCACCGGCGGCGACGCCAAGGGCACCCTAAACGTTTCCACTGGCGCGAGTTTCGTCGTCGCCGCCTGTGGCGTGCCGGTCGCCAAGCACGGCAACCGGGCGCTGAGCTCGAAAACCGGCGCGGCCGATGTGCTGACCGCGTTGGGCGTGAACATCGACGCCGATTTCGCGCTGGTGCGGGAGTCGATCTGGGAAAACAATCTAGGCTTCCTGATGGCGCCGCGTCATCACAGCGCCATGCGCAACGTTGGCGGCGTGCGCGTCGAGCTGGCAACGCGGACGATTTTCAATATCCTCGGCCCCCTTTCGAACCCGGCGCAAGTCAGCCGCCAGATGGTTGGCGTATTCGCCGACCGGTGGGTCGAGCCGATGGCTCACGTGTTCGCCAATCTCGGCCTCGAACGGGCCTGGGTAGTGCACGGCGCCGACGGCCTCGATGAGTTGTCGACCACCGGCCCAACCCACGTCGCCGAACTCAAAGACGGTAAAGTAACGACCTTCGAGGTAACCCCAGAAGATGCGGACCTTGCCCGCGCGACCCTCGACGATATTCGTGGCGGCGATCCCGAACAGAATGCCGCGGCGATGCGCGACATGCTCGAGGGCAAACCAGGGGCATTCCGCGATATCGTCGTGCTCACCGCTGCAGGTTCTCTGATCGTTGCCGGCAAAGCCGAAGACTTGGCCGCAGGCGCGGCGATGGCGGCGCAGGCGATCGACAGCGGCGCAGCACAGGAAACCTTGAATAAGTTGGTCGAGATCACCAACCGGCCGGTTGAAGGCGCCGCGGACGGTGACGCATGAGCGACGTTCTCGACCGCATTTGCGACGACAAGCGCACCCATGTGGCGGCGCAAAAAGCACGCCGGCCGCTCGCCGAGGTGGAGGCCGCCGCAAAAGCCGCCGGCGCACCGCGCGGATTCGCCAAAAACCTCACGGCGCACGCACAAGGCGGCGGGTTCGGCCTGATTGCCGAAATCAAGAAAGCGAGTCCGAGCAAGGGTCTGATCCGCGCGGATTTCGATCCGCCGGCGATCGCGCGCGCCTACCAGGAGGGCGGCGCGGCCTGCCTCTCGGTGTTGACCGACGAGCCCTACTTTCAAGGCCAGGATGCCGATCTCGTCGCGGCACGCGACGCCGTGTCCCTGCCCGCTCTGCGCAAGGATTTCATGATCGACCCTTACCAGGTGCCCGAAGCGCGGGCGCTGGGCGCGGATTGCATCTTGCTGATCATGGCAGCGCTCGACGATGGTCTCGCCGGGGAGCTGGCGGCCGCGGCCCACGACTGGGGCATGGACGTCTTGATCGAAGTCCATGACGGCGCCGAACTCGAGCGGGCCCTGCGCGTCGACGCCGACCTGGTCGGCATCAACAATCGCAACCTCAAGACGCTCGACGTCGATCTCGCCACCACCGAGCAGCTCGCACCTGAGGTGCCGAGCGACCGCGTCTTGGTCTGCGAGAGCGGGCTGTTCACCCGCGACGATCTGGACCGCATGGCCCGGGTGGGCGCGCGCTGTTTTTTGATTGGCGAATCGCTGATGCGCCAGACCGATATCGCCGGCGCAGTACGCGACCTGTTGGCAGTGCCGGCGGCAACGCAAGCGAGCGCCTGATGGCCCGCAAGCAGGAACCGCGCTTTAGCCATCTCGACGCCGACGGGCAAGCGGCCATGGTCGACGTGTCCGACAAGAACGTCACCGAGCGTACCGCGACGGCGTGTTGCACCGTACTGATGCAGCCTGAGACTATCGCGATGATCCAAGACGGCGCGGTAAAAAAAGGCGATGTGCTGTCGGTGGCCCGGTTGGCCGGCATCATGGCGGCCAAACGTACAGCCGACCTGATACCGCTGTGCCACCCGCTCAATCCCACTTCCATCGAGGTAAACCTGACCGTCGACCGCGGGCGCGACGCCGTCGATATCGACGCGACGGTGAAGGTCGATGGGAAGACCGGAGTCGAGATGGAAGCGTTGACCGCCGCGAGCGTCGCCGCACTCACCGTCTACGACATGGTGAAAGCGGTTGATCGTGGCACCACCATTACCGACATCCGTCTCGTGCATAAGGCGGGCGGCAAGTCCGGCGAATTCCGGGCGAGCTGAGGCGCGCAAGATGATCCCGGTTGCCGAAGCGCGCCAGCGCATTCTCGCCGATCTGCCGGCGATGCCGACGGAACAGGTGGGACTTAACGACGCGCTGGGCCGGGTACTTGCTGAAGACATTGCCTCGCGACGCACCCAGCCGCCGCAAGCCGCCTCGGCGATGGACGGGTACGCGGTGCGCGCCGCCGACGTGGCAACCGTGCCCGCCACCTTAGATGTTATCGGTACCGCCCCCGCCGGCGCACCGTTCGACGGTTCGGTCGTCGAGGGAACCGCGGTGCGGATCTTTACCGGGGCCGCCGTGCCTGCAGGCGCCGACGCCATCGTTATCCAGGAAGACACCGAGCGCGACGGCGATAAGGTCACCGTCAAGGAAGGCGTTGCCGCCGGGCGTTACGTGCGCGCAGCGGGGCTCGATTTTCAAACCGGCGACGTGTTGCTCGAAGCCGGACGGGTGCTGAACGCCCGCGATCTGGGTTTGGCCGCGGCGATGAATGTGCCCTGGCTACGGGTGCGCCGCCAGCCGCGGGTCGCCTTGCTCGCGACCGGCGACGAAATCGTGCTGCCGGGCGAAGACGCCGGCCCCAACGATATTGTCAGCTCCAATACCTTCGCGCTGGATGGACTGGTGCGCGCCTCAGGCGGTATCCCGATCACGCTGGGCATCGCCGCGGACAATCTCGAGTCGATTCGCGCCTTGGCCGAGAGCGCAAAGGGCGCCGACATTCTGGTCACCACCGGCGGCGCGTCGGTCGGCGAGCACGATCTGGTGCAAGAAGCCCTGGCCGACTTGGGGCTCAAGATCGATTTCTGGCAGATCGCCATGCGGCCCGGCAAACCCTTGATGTTCGGTCGGCTCGGCGCAACGCCGATGCTTGGCTTCCCGGGCAACCCGGTCTCCTCGATGGTCTGTGGCATGCTGTTTCTGCGCCCAGCCCTCTCGAAAATGTTGACGGTTCCCGACACCGAGCCACAGCTCGAAACGGCGCTGCTCGGTGCCGATTTGGGCGAAAACGACCGGCGCGAGGACTATCTGCGCGCCACCCTGAGCCGCGATACCCATGGCAACCGGGTCGCCACCCCGTTTCCGGTTCAAGACAGCTCTATGTTCAGCCGCCTCGCGCAAGCCGATTGCCTGATTGTGCGGGCGCCCCACGCGCCGCCCGCCACCGCCGGCGAAACAGTTTCCTATATCGCGCTCGGCGGCGGCGTCATCGGCGCTTGAGCCCCGGCCTGGCCGATAAAATCTAAAAATCGAAATTTTTGCGTCTCCGGGCGTCGCTTTCCGCTTGACCCCCAAAAAGAACAGGACTAGAACATGTGTGATGTTTTTGGTTTGTTCTATATGTAGTGGTCGGGGCGAATAAATGCCGGCCGTGGGGGAAAATGACCGATGTTGACGCGCAAGCAGCACCAGCTTCTGCTCTTTATCAACCAGCGGCTCGAGGAGACCGGTGTCTCACCTTCGTTCGACGAAATGAAGGAAGCGCTCGGCCTAAAGTCCAAGTCGGGCATCCACCGCTTGATAACGGGGCTCGAGGAACGTGAGTTCATCCGCCGCCTGCCCCATCGGGCGCGCGCGCTGGAGGTGCTGCGCCTGCCCGACGATGTGTCGGTACCGGGAACCGGGCAGCAAAAATTTGCGCCGCGCGTGATTCAAGGCGGCGCCGCCCGGGACGGCAAAGCGCCGCAGAACGGCAAGTCGTCGATCGAACTACCGTTGCTGGGCCGAATCGCCGCCGGTACGCCGATCGAGGCGTTGAGCGATCCGACCCGCTTCGTCGACGTGCCCGGCGACCTGGTCGGCCGTGGTGAATATTATTGCCTGGAAGTCGATGGCGATTCGATGGTCGAAGCCGGCATTCTCGACGGCGACACCGTGGTCATCGAGCGCACCGACAACGCCGACACCGGCACGATTGTCGTCGCCCTCGTCGACGGCCAGGAGGTGACCCTCAAGCGCTTGCGCAAGCGCCACAATTCCGTCGCTCTGGAACCGGCCAACGAAAACTACGAGACGCGCATCTTCGGGCCCGATCAGGTCGAGGTGCAAGGCCGGCTGGTCGGCCTCGTGCGCGTCTACTGATCAGCTACTGATCTGCGGCGCGGCGCAGCCAAACGCGTCCGCCCGCCTGCCCCTCTCCGGTTTCAACAGTGATCGCCGACCTGTCCTGGCCCTCCGGCCACCAGATCGCATGACTGCCGTTCTCGCGCAGCGCACGCCGGTCGATCACCACGGCAGGGCCATTGCAGTCGCGCGGCACCGTAAACCGGGCAATTAAGATATCGGCCGCCCGACAATCTTCGGCTAAAGCTCTCGCGTCTGTAACGACGGCGACAGTTCTATCGCCATCGACAAAGAGACAACCCGCGATATCGCATTGCAGCCCGTTATCCCTCCCCTCTCTTGGCTTTGGGTAGCCTAGAACCTCATCCGCCCCCGTTCTGCGCACCCACTGCTCGCGGACAAAACGCTGCGCCCGCGGGTTCGACACGAGCAGCACATTGTCGCGGGTGAGAACGCCCGTGAGTTTGCCATCGGGCGCGATCAGGATGTCCGGCACCGTTACGGTCCCAACTGAAAGCAGGCCACCGACGATCGGCAGTACACCGGCTAAACGCCAACGGGTTTGCCACAAAGTCAGCCAGAGCCCGCCACCAATCACCAGCGCCAAGCCAGCCAGCGGCGGCGCCGCGACGTTCAAGCTGGCGCCCGGCCAGGTAGACACCCAGGTGGCAACACCGACAATGAATTCGATACCGAAACCCAGCAGAGGAAAGACCAAGCCCTCGAGGCCGAGCGGCATGAGCAGAAAGGACACCACGATCAACGGCATCACCCAAAACGCCGCAACCGGAACGGCCACAAGGTTCGCGGCGACCGAATACGTGGCAAACTGATTGAAATGAAAAACTGCGAACGGCGCCGTCGCCAGCGAGGCAACGACGGTGGTGAGCAATATGCTGGCGAGATAGACCGCAACCCGGCGTCTCCGGCTCGGCCCGCCGAGCGTCTGGCGAAACCGGTCGCCCACCACTTCATAGACGGCGACTAGGGCAATCACCGCCGCAAACGACATTTGAAAACTGACGCTGAGCAGCGCCTCGGGCCGAAACAGCAAGACGATAACAGCGGCCCAAGCGACCAGGCGCATCGAAATCCCCCGCCGGTCGATCATCACCGCCACCAGGACGACCCCGGTCATGATGAATGCCCGCTGGGTGGGCACGGTTGCCCCTGCCAGCATGAGATAGACCGCGCTCGCAACGATCGCCGCGGCGGCGGCCCATTTCTTCACGGGATAGCGCAGAACAATGCCGGGCACGGCGGCGAATGCGATCCGTACGGCAAAAAAGACAAAGCCCGCGACCAATCCCACATGCAGGCCCGATATCGCCAGCAGGTGAGCCAGGCCGGAGCGCTGCATTGCCTCGCGCACATGATCGGGAATGGCGCCCCGTTCGCCCACCATCAACGCCGCAGCGACCGCGCCGGACACCCCTGGCAATGCCGCGCGAACCTGCTCGGCAACCCGCAAGCGGGTCGACTGGATGGTATTCGAAACCGTTTTCAGCACCCCGCGGCGAGCGGCAGGTTCGGACGGGTCGACGTCGAATCGGCCCGTAGCAAACCCCACCGCCCCGAGCTGCTGAAACCATGCGCTGCGGCGAAAATCGAACCCGCCCGGTATCGCCGGCCGGGGCGGTGGCCGCAGGGTCGCGCGAACGGAGACCCTATCTCCCGGCGACACCCCGCCATATTGGCCGGCGGACACGGTGAGCCGAACCCGTTTGGGCGTTTCGTTGGGGTTGAGCCCGGCGAGCGATACGACGTCGAGGGTGACACGGAAGCGCTTGCCGCGAGGCTCGACCGCTACGATATCACCGGTAACATAGCGATGGCGCAGCTCGTCGGCGATTACCGGGGCAGCGACGTCATGGGTTCGCCATTGGGCGACGGCAAACCCCAGCGCGACGCACGCGAGGCCTATCGCCGCCACGAGATAGCGAAACGCCCGCGCCGAGGCGATCAGTGCGAGAAGGGCACCAACGGCGAGTATCCAGCCCGCCGAGGCCGGTGGCTCGCCCGCCGGTAGAAAGTAGAGCGCAATACCAATACCCAGCGCGACCGGCATCCAAAGGATCCAGCGCTCGCGCTCGGTCACTAGCGTTTCTCTGACCCAGGACCACCGGCTATGCCGGTCAAGACCGTTAGAGCGGACGGAATGCCATGTGGTGTGCGCGGCCATTGCAGCGGCCACGATAGTTACCTCAGCGCCGTTGCGCACGGTCCAGAACGGCGCGATTGGTGGATAACTTTTGGTGACACAAGAAAAAACCCGCTGCCGAAGCAGCGGGTTTTTAAGGTTCCAAAACCACGCGTGGTTCGCGAGGCTATCGGGCCCATGTGGCCCCGCCGACAAGCGACAACCATAATGGTTGCCGCGCGCCGCCAGGGCACGGGACGACAGCGTTAAACCAAGCGGGTTGGTATTCTGGTGTCGACCGTTAGGTGGTCGGCATCGCCGATACAGCGGTATCCAGCTGGCCAGAGACGGCCGTGAACATGGTATCGAGCGAACCGCCCATCAGGCTCAACGCACCGATCGACGCAACCGACACCAGCGCGGCAATCAGGCCATATTCGATAGCGGTCGCGCCGGATATGTCAGCTTGTAGTTTAGCAATCAACTTAAGCATCGTTACTCTCCTTTCGACACGAAACGACGCGCAGACATTAGTCGGAGAGTATTAACGGCGCGTTAAATATAAAACTCGATTAAGTATTTAAACCCCGTATTCTATTGCAATATATGAATAAAACTGTATGCAGCCCGGATTTATCTAGCATATTCAGGGCGCCAAAATCCGTATTATTCAATTTTGCTAAAATGCAAGATAATAGGGGGTACTTTTTTTCGCACGATGCGTATTTGCCGCCGAATATCTCTATCCGTACGGACGTGAAACAATCACGCTGGTTTGCGCGCGTTTCCGTAGTTTGCCCCTGTTTCCATGGCGCGCGCCCCTATTTCGGACAGGCGGCCCAGCGTGTTGGCCTTCACGACCTTCCGTTCGGCCAAGCTGAGCTGATCGATCTCCCACCGGAAGCCGCCGCCCAGGGCCATGCTCCACCAATCTTCGGGGTCCGGCAAGGACTGGCGGTCGCGAACGGCTTGGACCGTCGGTTCGGCGACGCCGCTATCTGCGAAGGCGCGGCGCAATCCCTCCGGGTCCGTCAAGCGTTCCCAGGGCCGGCCTTTAACGACTAAATCGGGCCTGACGTTGTTTAACTCTTCACCAAATACCGACACCCAGGGTTCGAATGCGTCGCGTCCCCACACCGTGACCGCGAGCCGGCCACCGGGCCGTAGCAGACGCCAGAACTCGGCAATCTGTCCCTCGATATCGGACACGAAAAATACCGAGAACACGCTAATGACGGCATCGAAGCTTTCGTCGGGAAAACCCGCGTCCGACATATCCGCGCATCGAAACAGGGTATTGCCGAGGCCGAACTCGTTGGCTTTTTGACGCGCCCGCACGAGCATGTTTTCGGCGACGTCGATCCCGGTAACATGGCCCCGCGGACCGACGGCAAGCGCCGCCGGCAGCGCCGACGCTCCGGTGCCGCAACCAACATCCAATACCTCGTCTCCCGCGCGAAGGCCTATCATGCCAACGGTCCGCTGGCCGTGGCGATCCCAGAACGCCAGCGGCGCTTCATCGAAATGGTCGGCTGCGGCGTTATAAGCGTCGACGACTTTCATCTGCGCGGGGTGTTTAGCAATACTCATCGATCAGTCCTCCGGTGATGACTTCCGGCGTAGCATCACAGTTGATGTTCAACACAACCGTCGGCTACGCGCCTTATGAGAGGACATGTAGGCAAAGATATTCCTGCATACACGCAGCATTATTGCGGCGGAAGGTTGCATTTTTGCAGGATTAGAGGATACTGGACCAATGGACTGGGACGATCTACGCGTTGCGCGCGCCGTTTACGAGACCGGTAGTTATGCAGCGGCGGGCGCCCGGCTGCGCATAAACGAAACTACGGTCGCGCGCCGCCTCGCGCGACTACAGCAGGATCTCGGCGTGACTCTCTTCGAGGCGGTCGACGGCGTCCGCACGCCAACCGTGCAATGCGAAGAAATCGTCGGCCTCACGGCGATGATGGCCGACCATGCCGAGCAGATTGCCCGGGTCGGCGATGCGGAGACCGGGCTAATTGGCCGCCGCCGAATCGCCACAACGGATTCGCTGGCGACGGAGGTCTTAGCGCCGAACGCAGCAGCATTCTTGATGGAACATCCGGGAGTGGTCGTGGATTTCCTGGCCTCTACGGCAAACGTGAATTTTTCACGCTGGGAAGCAGATATCGCCGTGCGTCTGCAAAAACCCGAAAAAGGCGATTTCGTTATCTCAAAACTCGCCGATATCGCCCTCTACTTGTTCGAACCAGCGAAGGAGACCCCTGGCGACGCCAACCTCGTATGCGTCTACCCGGAGGACCTGGACCTGACACCGGAGTCTCAGTATTTGATGAGCAAGGGCCTTCAGCAACGCGCCTCCTGTACGACCAAGAACCTCCTGGTGTCGCGGAAACTGATCGAGTCGCGGCATTGCAGCGGAATTTTGCCGAGCTACATGTGCCGGGACCTCATCAAGGATAATGCCTTTCGCGTCAGCCGCCTGCCGGAGAGGCGCGGCGTGTGGCTGTTAGTGCAATCGCACCTCAAGCACGATGCCGTGACCCGCACGGTCATCGATTGGGTCAAGAGTTGCTTTGCCTCTCTCGACGCCGTTGTCCCCTCGCCTGCCGACGCCAAATGAGCATTGCCGACCAGCGCCAACGCAAAGCGTAGCGATATCAATGGCTGGCACGTTTTGATACGATTGCGGCGCGCGAAATTGGCGAGGAAAGCGTAAATGCTCCGTAATTTGATCAGGCGTTTAACCAAACTGGGCATTTACCTTGGCATCGCCGGCCTGATCGCCGCCGGCGCGCTAACGCTCACAACCCACTACCTCTTTCAAGAACCCGCTCATGTCACCTGGAGCCGCTATCTGGCGCCCGAAATCCGCTGGCAGAAACAAAAATATCCGTCAGTCGAGTGGGCGTTCAACATTCTGGAGTGGGTGTTTGTTCGAACCGACCCCCGCGACCGGTTCGACGTCGCCGACGCCGCGCCGCCGCTGCCGAATCCTGCCGCTTGGGATAGCGACCTGGCAGGGCCGCAAGCGCCCCAAGCCGGCGATCCTGGCCCTGCCGGTCAAGAGGCCGTCGTCGTCGCCAGCACGCAAGGATTTAGAGCCGCGCTAAAGTCAGCCCAGCCGGGAACGGTAATCCAGATATTACCTGGCGAATATGAATTCTCCGGCCGCGCTCTAACGATCAACAGACCGGGAGAGCCCGATAATCCGATCGTTTTGCGGGCAGCCGAGCTGGGGACCGTGCAGCTCAAGTTCGACCTTCTCGAGGGATTTCACGTTTTGGCGCCCAATTGGACCTTCGAGAACCTGGTCATCGACGGGGTTTGTGAACGCGATAGCGCCTGCGAACACGCTTTTCACGTGGTCGGCGAGGGCGCGGGCGTGGTGATCCGCAACAATTGGGTCACCAATTTCAACGCGCCGGTAAAGGTCAATGCCGCCAACGGAAAGTTTCCCGATGGCGGATTACTCCTCAGCAATGCCTTTATAAACGAACGGCCGCGGCAAACCTCCAATTCCGTAACCACCTTGGATATCGTGGCGGCGAGCGGCTGGCGCGTGCAGAAAAATGTGATCGCCGACTTCGCCAAAGACGGCGGTGACCGCACCAGCTACGGCGCTTTTTTCAAGGGCGCCGGTGAGAACAATATTTTCGAGCAGAACCTGGTGCGGTGCGAGTGGCGCCACCGCGGCGGAACGCGCGTCGGCTTCTCCTTCGGGGGCGGCGGTACAACCGATTCGGCCTGCCGCGACGGGAAATGCGGCGTCGAGCACCGAAACGGGATCGTGCGAAACAACATCATCATGAACTGCCCCAACGATGTTGCCATCTATCTCAACAAAAGCGCCGACACGCAGGTGCACAACAATTTGCTGATCAATACGCGTGGCATTGATGTGCGTTTCGAAGAAACCGACGCGGTGATCCTGAACAACATCATCGACGGAAGAATTCTGTCCCGCAATGGCGGCACGTTCTCAGAGGCGAGCAATATCGTAAGCGCGTTTAACGCGGTTCTATTGAGCCAAGTCAGCGCCGATGTTTACTCCGATCCGCAAAAAGGCGACTTCCGGCTCAATGACCTGGAAGAAGTTTTGGGACTGGGAACCGCGATCGAAGATGGCGGCTTGGATATTTGCAATCAGCCCTATAAGAGCGCGGCACCTGATATCGGGCCTATACAATATGGGCTGGGCCTGAGCTGCACGCCGGTAATCAAGTAGACGTATGTACCTGCCTAGGCGCGCCGCTCGATCGTCGACATGAGCCGCTCGAGCTCGCTCTCGAATTGGTCGTAGTAGTGCAATTCAGCCGCCGCGAAGACGATCATGAAGAGTTTTTCCTCATGGATGGCGCCGACGGTGAACCCGCGCTTACGAAGTCCCGACTTGGTCGTATACCGGTACTCGAAGCGGAAGCCGTTCCTGTCGGCGAACTTCCAGGGCTTCATATCGAACGTGCGGATATCCACCTCTTGCGCCCGGGCGAACGTCGCCTCCAGAAGGTCACGCACCTCTAGAGCGGTCATCGTTTTCTGAAATGTGGGGAAATCGTCGGGTTTCTTGCCTACCGGGTTCGGAATGAGAAGATCCTCGCCATCCTCGATTCCCTTGTAGACAATAACTTCCTCGAGGAGTGGCCCGTTGACTGTCCACTGCTCGATCCTGCCATGATCGAGCCGGCTCCAGGTGCGTTGCGGGGTTAGCGTAAACGCATCGCCCATATGGATCTGGTCGCCCTCGCTGACGAGCTGATACTGGGTACAGCCGGCGATGAGTAGGACGGCAACAAGGATCAGTTTCTGTCTGAGGCGCACGATCATGAGGTTTCAAGCTCTTCAATATACGTTTGAATAAAGGGACGCTCGACGCTGTCCGGTACGAGTTCTAGATACCGGCGAAACGCCGCAGCGGCCGCTTCGGCATTGTCCACTCGCCGATGCAGCAGACCTTGGGAACGGTAGATTTCCGGCGGCGGCGAACCTTCCGCAGCAAGGGCCTCTGCGTAGAACTCCAGAGCCTTCTCCACGTCACCCTCGTCGCTGTCATTGCGGACCCGATGCAATTCACCTTTGAAGAAAATGAGTTTTGCGGGGTTGGAATCGTTTGCAAGCAACATGTCGAATAGCGCGATCGAGCGATCAAAATTGCGAAGGTTGACCTCGTCGCGCAAGAGTTCGTTCTTGTACGGCTCGACAATCGTCTGAAACCGGTCGGTCTCGATCTTATCGGCACCGAGCTTATCGAAAACCTTCTGGCCCAAATCGGCGAGCGCATCGCGCCGTTCGACCGACGGCGGATGCGAGGCATAGATCACCGGAGCTTGCTCTGCGTCGGGATCGGCTTCCTTTTCCGCCAGTATTCTCGCCCAGATCTTGTGGGCCTCTCGGGGATCATAGCCCGCGCGCGCCATCAAAAGCAGGCTATACCCATCCGCCTCGCGTTCCATATCGCGTTGATAGGCGAAAACCGTACCGAGCAAACCCAACTGGGCAATCGGACCGAACGCGCCAAGTCCAACGGCCAGAAAAGCACCGGCGTTCGCCTTGTCTCTTGTATCCCTGAGCCGCTGCACTGAATGACGGCGCAAATAGTGGCCGATCTCATGCGCGATAACGGCGGCCAATTGCGCTTCGTTGTCGACGCGCAGAAGCAGGCCGGTCCAAACATTCATTAAACCATTCGGCGCCATGAAGGCGTTGAAATACGGTGTCTGCGAAAGATAGATGCGAATGTCGGCGCAATGTTCGGCAGCCAACTCACAGGTGAGTTCTTGGAGATAGGCATTGATTTCCTCATCCCGAACCAAATTGCCGGATGTTCTTATCTGCCGTTCGAGCCGGTCGGATTGCATCCACAGACCTGCCTCGTCGGTATCCAAAGACGGACGTTCGCCGGGATTGAGGTCGCGAAGCCTGTAAGTGTTACTCCGATAGGTAATAGCGCCAGGTTCAACACTGTATGGATCGTCGTTCACCGAGGCGCTGGTGCTGCTTTCGTCGACCTTCTGTTTTTTCTCTTCAACCGCCGCGGCTTCCTCTGGCGTGAGCACCCCTCCGGCCACCAACGGCGCCTTAAAGCCGCCCGCGGAACTGCAGCCCGACACCAAAAGGGCTAACGCAGTCGCCCGAAAAATAGAAATAGAGCGGCGCATCGCCTTATTGGGGAAAGGAGGTCATGAGAAGCTCAGTCGATACTTTTGCCGCTTCCGCCGTGCGCAGATCGCCTTCCGTGCGCGCCAAGCGGTTGAACCAAACGACTTCGCCGGTCTCTAAATCGACCAAGTTTGCGAACCCCACCTGCACGCCGCCGGGAATGCTAACGCCGAACAGCACGCCGACAATGATAAGAGCTGTCCGCCCGCCGCTGGAATAGGAATCGCGGACAAACACGTTAAGCGCATAATCGGCTTGGTACTTCTCCTTGAGATAGCGGGCTTCGGGCCCGAGCGTCCACTCAAAGGTATCCTTCTTAGTCGGCAACTGAATTGTGGGCGCCCCTTGATACTGATGAACCAGGATCGACCGGCCGACTGCCTCGTTCAGCTTGATAAGCTGCAGCTGCCGGTCGTCATCGGCGTAGTTGGGGTCTACCTCTTCCATCCTGATCAGACGTCCCTCGAGAGCCTTAAGTTTTTCTCGGAGCGCCGCGGTCATATGAGTCCTGGCTTGCTCGGTCCAATCGGCCCGCGGTTCCAGCAACCCGCTGGCCTGGAGAACGCTCAATTCGACATCGACGGGCATGAGTAATATGCGGTGCTCATCGGTGCCTGACGCCCGGCGCTCAAGCTTATCGGTCGTGAATTTTGCCTGCGTCGCACATCCCGTCAGGATGAGTACGCCGACAATCACGCTCAGGGTTCGCAAGCTCCGCATCCGACTCTCCCAACCAAAAAAACGCCTGACTCTTCACTTGCCGTAATATCGAAGAAATAGCAATAAAGTCGCAAGCTCTCCGACGGTAATCGATCTGGTTATGTTGGATCTGCGGTACTATAGCACTGGTTGTAGCGCTCCGTGTCGCCCCGCTTGACGGCAGGCCTCCCAAAGAGCCATACGGGGCCCGGGCCGCCGCAAATGGCGGCTTTACGAAAGGTCTGAAGCTCGATGACGGTCGTAACCCGCTTTGCGCCCTCACCCACCGGATATCTACATATCGGTGGCGCGCGCACGGCTCTGTTTAACTGGTTGTTCGCCCGTCATCACGGCGGCAGCTATCGCCTGCGGGTCGAGGATACCGACCGTAAACGTTCCACCGAAGACGCGGTTCAGAAGATATTTTCCGGGCTTTCCTGGCTCGCGCTCGAGAGCGACGGCGAACCGGTCTTTCAGTCGCAAAACGCCGCCAGGCACACCGCTGTCGCGGAAAAGTTACTCACCGAGGGCAAAGCCTATCGCTGCTACTGCACCCCAGAGGAGTTAACAGAAATGCGCGAGGTAGCACGGGCAGAGGGCCGGACCCGTCTCTACGACCGACGCTGGCGCGACCGCGACCCTGAGGAGGCGCCTGAGGGCATTGCGCCCTCGGTGCGGGTCAAAATGCCCATCGAAGGTGAAACTGTGATCGACGACCTGGTTCAGGGTGAGGTCCGGGTCGTCAACGACAATTTGGACGATTTCATCATACTACGGCCTGACGGCACGCCGACGTACATGCTCGCCGTTGTCGTCGACGACCATGACATGGGTGTCACCCACATTATTCGCGGCGACGACCATCTAAACAACGCTTTCCGGCAATACCATGTGTTCAGCGCTTGCGAGTGGGATGTGCCCGCATTCGCCCACATTCCGCTGATCCATGGCGCAGACGGCGCTAAATTGTCGAAACGTCACGGCGCATTAGGAGTGGAGGCCTATCAGGAGATGGGAATTCTGCCCGCGGCGATGCGCAACTACCTGCTGCGGCTCGGTTGGTCCCACGGCGACGATGAAATTATCTCTACCGATCAAGCCATCGAATGGTTCGACTTGTCCGCGGTCGGGCGATCGCCCTCCCGCTTCGACACCGAAAAGCTAACCAGCCTGAACGCGCACTACATTCGCGAAAGCGACAATACAGAACTGCTGGACGATGTTCTCCCGCTCATCGAAAAGCTCTTGGAGGGGCCGCTTACAGATGCCGCCAAAACGCGCTTGCACGCGGGTATCGAGGGACTGAAGCAACGCGCTAAAGACCTTAACGAACTCGCTGGGAGCTCGCTGTTTTATTGCCGGGACATACCGCTTCCGTTCACCGACAAAGCGGCGAAATTGTTAGACGGCGACGCGATCCAGAATCTGGGCGCACTGGCCAATGAGCTCGAAAAGCTTACTTCTTGGGATGTGCAAACGCTGGAATCGAGCGTTCGAGACTTCGCCGACGCGAAGGCGATTAAGCTCGGTCAAATCGCCCAACCGCTGCGCGCCGCGCTTACCGGATCAACCGTCTCGCCCGGCATATTCGAGGTGATCGAGGTGCTCGGGCGCGAGGAAGCGTTGGCCCGCATGCGGGCAGCGGGTAAAAGTTTGGCCTGAATCAACTTTTATGATGGCCAACCCGCGATTGCCCTTCGGCCTCGCGGCAATTAGAGTGCGCCGCAACATATTCAGAACGGTTTCAGCCCCTTCATGCGGTTGAATCGTATGCAAGCTTATTGGGGATGCGAGAGACATGAACGACACGAAATCCGGCGATACGGTTTCCGTCACCATCAACAGCACTGGTGAAACGATCGAGTTGCCCATTCTTGATGGGACCGAGGGACCGCGGGTAATCGATGTGCGACAACTCTATTCGCAAACCGGCATGTTCACCTACGACCCCAGTTACACGTCGACGGCGAGCTGCGATTCTTCGATCACTTATATCGACGGCGAGGTCGGCATCCTGCGCCATGGCGGCTACTCAATCGAGGAATTAGCCGAGAAGAGTACGTTTCTCGAGGTCTGCTATCTCCTGCTTCACGGCGAGCTGCCGGATCAAGCCCAGATGGACGACTTCGAACACACGATCACGTATCACACGATGATCCACGAACAGTTGCAGTATCTCTATCGTGGATTCCGCCGGGATGCCCATCCGATGGCGATCATGATCGGCGTCGTCGGTGCCATGTCCGCCTTCTATCATGACTCCACGGACATCTCCGACCCCCAACAGCGCCTGATCGCAAGCCATCGCCTGATCGCCAAAATGCCCACCATGGCCGCCATGGCTTACAAATTCTCGGTGGGCCAGCCGTTCATGTATCCCCGCAACGATATGCGGTACGCGGAAAACTTTCTCCATATGACGTTTGGTGTTCCCGCAGAGGACTATGAAGCCAGCCCGGCAATCGCCAAAGCCCTAGACCGCATTTTCATCCTGCATGCCGACCATGAGCAGAACGCCTCAACTTCTACTGTGCGCCTTGCGGGCTCGTCGGGCGCCAATCCGTTCGCCTGCATCGCCGCCGGCATTGCCACCCTTTGGGGACCGGCGCATGGCGGCGCCAATCAGGCGGTGCTGGAAATGCTCGAACAGGTTGGCAGCAAGGACCGCATTCCCGAATTTATCGAGCGCGCCAAAGACAAGGACGACCCATTCCGCCTCATGGGCTTCGGCCACCGGGTATACAAGAACTACGATCCGCGCGCCGGCGTTCTAAAGCAATCGACCCACGAAGTGCTCGCCGAGGTGGGGATCGAAGACCCGTTGCTCGAACTGGCGATGGAACTTGAGCGGATCGCCTTGGAAGACGATTACTTCGTCGAGCGCAAACTGTTCCCCAATGTCGATTTCTACTCCGGTATTATCTTGAGCGCGATTGGCTTCCCGACCAGCATGTTCACCGTTCTGTTTGCGTTGGCGCGCACTGCGGGTTGGATCGCGCAATGGAAAGAAATGATCGAAGATCCGGGCCAACGCATCGGTCGGCCCCGGCAACTCTATAACGGCCACGTCACCCGCGAATTCGTTCCGATCGACAAACGAAAGTAGCGCCAGTGAACGACCGGCCCGACGGTGCTCCGGAACCACCGGAGACGCCGCCCTCCGAAAAACCGGCCGGTTTGCGCAATGTATCCGTCACAGACCGATGGGCACCGTTGGTGCGCGACCCGGAACGCGAAACGCCGATGCCGCCGAAGCTCGGCCAACGAATGCTTGCGGCAGCCCTTAGTTTAGTTGTCCTAGCGCTCGTTTTGTGGGCGCTGGTCTAAAACGGCACCATCTATTCGAAAGCGGAACCATCCTTGCGCGTGAAGTGTGGTCGTCCGTCGCGCACGGCATTGGCCATATCGATATCGGGATAGGTCACGTCTTCGTTCCGCGGACGGTCGCCCACTTCCAAATACCAAACGTCCTCGCTGCTTCGATTGGCGACCTGGTGCCCGTTTGGATTTCCCGCCGGAAAACCTGCCGCCATCCCCTGCGCCAACTCGGTCTCGCCTTCGTCGCTCACCAGGGTCGCGGTACCTGCGACGATATAGACGAACTCGTCTTGCTCTGTGTGCCAATGGCGCGCCGACGACGCCGAGCCGGGCTCGAGGCGAACAAGGTTGACACCAAATTTGCTAAGACCGATGGCGGGCGACAACCGGTGCCGGTGACGGCCCTTGACCGATTCATTGTACGGCGGCGGGTACGGCGATCCGCTATCGGGGGAAACCGACTTCGGATCGACGATAAGCTGCGCAATATCCATTTTTTCCGATGTCATGAGAGGCTCCGCTAACTGCGCTCAATCAACTCGATTTTGTAACCGTCGGGATCCTCAATAAAGGCGATGACAGTCGTTCCGTGCTTCATGGGGCCCGGCGGGCGGGGAATGCTGACGCCCTCCGCCGCAAGCGCCTCACAGGTCGCATAGATATCGGGTACGCCAACCGCCAGATGGCCAAACCCGCTACCATGGGAGTAAGGCTCATCTTGATCCCAGTTGTGGGTCAGCTCGAGTACCGTTTCGCTGTCCTCATCGCCGTAGCCGACAAAAACGTTGGTGAAACGCCCGCCTTCGAAGTCTTTGTGACGCAGAACGCGCATACCGAGCAGACGTGTGTAGAAGTCGATTGACCGTTCGAGGTCCTTGACCCGGATCATCGTATGGAGGAGCCGATACGTTCCGGCCGCCGCGGCGCCCGCCGTGGGCTCGGATGTTGCTGTCATGATGTTGACCGATCCAAAGTTGTGTCGTCCTGAGATATTAGCAGAACTTAGGCGGCGCTACCGACTTTGAAACTCACCAACTATCCGCAGCACTTCGCGCGCCGCCCGTTCGCTCGGTGTTTGGCCTGCGAATTTGAGCTTGGCGACGGTCGCCAACTCGGCGTCAATCACCTCGCGGCGGCGATCCTCGTTTGAAATCATCTCGTCGATCGCGGGAACGATGTTTTCCGGCTTACAGTCCCACTGCAGAAACTCAGGCAA
Organism: Alphaproteobacteria bacterium; assembly: GCA_965267185.1. Taxonomy (GTDB): domain Bacteria; phylum Pseudomonadota; class Alphaproteobacteria; order UBA6615; family UBA6615. The sequence goes on from OZ253937.1 coordinate 1,104,968, forward strand.
GATCTCCCGTTCTGCCAGAATATTTACGATCGACGCATGCGCGACGTTTACCAACCATCGTCCAAGCCAACCGGTTAGGCGCGCAACTTTGTAAATGACCACGCCGGGCACGCCGGCGCAGGCAAGTTCGAGCGTGGCCGTGCCGGACGCCGAGATCGCAACGTCGGAAGCCGCCATGGCGGCCGACCTCTCGGCCGCCTCTTGAACGATGGTGACCGGCGCACCCGCAGACGAGATCGCTCGCACGTCTTCAAGAACCGTGGACACCGTCGGGATGACAACGTGCAAGTTCTTATGAATCGATGCGAGCTGGGAAATCGACTCGATAATCACAGGTCTCAGTTTATGGACTTCCGTACGCCGGCTTCCCGGCAACGCACAGAGCACAAACGCGCCGGGATCGATACCGTGCCGGACCCGGAACGCCTCGCCTGCCTCCTTGGTTGCGATATTCTCCACCACCGGGTGACTAACAAAGGTGCACGGCATACCAACGGCATCGAAATATGCCGGCTCGAACGGAAACAGCGCCAGAATATGGTCGACATATTTCTTGTACTTATTGACCCGTTTGGGCCGCCACGCCCACACTTGCGGTGCGACATAGTGAATGCGGGGCTGGCTGCGCGTTTTCAGCCGCTTTAACACGGCAAACGCAAAGCTCGGCGCATCAATCGTGATGATTGCGTCGGGCTTCAGCGTTTCGATCGCCGTGGCGACTTGCCGGACACGCTGCAATAGCTGCGACACCCGGGGCAGAACCTCCCAAAAGCCCATGACCGCGAGTTCACGATAGTCGAACAGGCTATCGAGGCCCTGCGCCGCCATTTGCGGCCCGCCGACACCGGAAAATGTCACGCCACCGGCCGTCGCCGCGCTAAGAGCTTTCATCAGACGCGCGCCGAGAACATCGCCGGAAGGCTCGCCGACAATGATTAGAATGTGCAAACGCTCACCGGGAGTCGCCATAACGGATCCGTAAGCTCTGGCGCTTATCCGAGGTCGTAGTCGCTGCGATAGTCTTCGGGTTTGATCCCGACAATAAACAGACCCGCGGCGTCCGCATCGGCGGCGACCCGGACCGGTTCGAAAACCAGCGTTGCTCCTGCGGCGACCGCGATACCGGCTAGGTTGGCCGCCGCCGCGCCGGCGACCGTCCTAGGCCCGATCGCGGGCAAATCGGCGCGTTTTTCCTGCCCCGGTTTCGGCAGTTTAACCAATACACCACCGTGTCTTTCGCCCTGCAGCTCCCCGCAGCGGTTCAGCAACATTTCGGTTCCTTCAGCGGCCTCGACGCCCAGCACCAATCCCCGGCGAACCACCGCGGCCTGACCAATATCGAGTTTGCCGATCTGATGGACCACATCGACCCCGCGGGCAATATCGGCTTCATCCTCGCTTGCTGGCCGATGCTTTCCGAACGCGCCCGCACCGGCTCGCAAATCGGCCAAGATGGTATCGGCACCAACGACGCGAAAGCCTTCCTCTTCCTCCAATATACGGACGATGGCGCCCAGGAGCCCATTGTCCCCCTTGCTCAGTAGACCCCGGGCAAGAAACCGTGCCGCGCGCCGGTCGGGCCGGAGTTCGGCCAGCGACGGCCGCCGGACCGGTCCCGCCAACACGAGCTCCTCGCAATTTTCGGCGTGGAGCCGGCCGATCGCCTCTTCAACCGCCCCAAGCCGCACCCAAGCCTGCGGCGCTTCGCCGATAATTTGGGGCTCGGCTTGGTCGGAAAAAGCCAAGACAAAATAATCCCGCCCGCTCGATCTGCAGGCTTCAATGAGATATCCGGGAAGCGGGCCGCCCCCGGCCAAGATGCCGAGTTTAGCTGCCATTGGTAGATTTCGGCTGCAGGACGGCGCGTTGCGTGTCGGCACGGACAAACTCGACGATCTCCATCACCGTGCTGTTGTCGCCGTACAACTCGACGACATCGTCGGTGCGCTCCGACAAAGTACCCTCTTGGGCAAACATCAGACGGTAGACGGTTCGCAGGGTGTGAATGTCGTCACGCGAGAAGTTTCGCCGCTGCAGCCCGACAAGGTTCAGTCCCCGCAATCGCGCGCGCGCGCCCATTGCCGAACCGTAGGGAATGAGGTCTTGTTCGAGCCCCGACATGCCGCCGACCATAGCGTGGGCGCCGATACGCACAAATTGATGGACGGCAGCCAGTCCACCGATAATCGCAAAATCGCCAACATCGACATGGCCTCCCAAGGTCGCGTTGTTCGCCATGATGACGTTGTTGCCGATGATGCAATCGTGCGCAACGTGCGCGGCCATCATGAATAGGCAGTCGTCACCGACCCGCGTCTCCATCCCCCCGCCTTTGGTGCCAGGGTTCATGGTCACGTGCTCGCGAATTTGGTTGCGGGCGCCAATTATGAGTTCGGACGGTTCACCCTGATATTTCAAATCCTGTGGCCGGGTTCCGATCGACGCAAACGGATAGATCATCGTTTGCTCACCAATCTGAGTTCGCCCATCGACGACGACGTGCGAATGCAGATGAACGCCAGCGCCCAAAACGACGTCAGAACCCACAATGCAATAGGGACCGATTTTGACGCCATCGCCGAGTTGCGCTTCCGCCGCGACGATCGCGGTAGGATGAATGTCGGTCATTCAGTCATCCATGATCATCGCCGAGTAGGTTGCCTCGGCGACGGTTTGCCCATCGACCTTCGCTTCACCTGTGAACTTCCACACCGCCGCGCGATTGCGCTGCACCTTTACCTCTAGCCGCAACTGATCGCCGGGCACCACCGGCTTGCGAAACCGCGCATCGTCGATTGTCATGAAGTACACCAACTTCCCTCTCGACTCGGGCCCGAGTGATTCAACTACAAGTACACCGGCGGTTTGCGCCATCGCTTCGACAATGAGAACCCCGGGCATAACCGGCCGCCTCGGAAAATGGCCGGCAAAAAAGGGCTCGTTGATCGTGATGTTTTTCACGCCCACCGCGCTCACGCGCTGCACGATGTCCTCGACACGGTCGATCATTAGAAACGGCGGCCGATGAGGAATCAGCTCCATTATCTCTAGGACGTCGATCGACGTTCGGGGTTCGGGATCTACTTCGGTGGTTTGTAAGTTGGTGCTCATGTCGCTGATTCCAGGGCACGCCACGATAAGGTTCGGTGGCATTGCCGCTATGATTACTTGTCCTTTACCAGCCTCGCTAACGCCGTCATCTGGCGAAAATACTCTCGTGCCGGAATCGCCGGGTTCCCCGCCAGTTTTTCGCCCGGTTCGCTATCTCGCATGACGCCACTGCGCGCCGCAAGCTGTGTTCCCGCTGCAATTCGAATGTGGCCAGCGACCCCCGACTGACCGGCTAGAACAACGAACTCCTCTAGGTGAGCACTCCCCGCAATGCCAACCTGGGCGACAACAACACACCCCCGACCCAGATGGACGTTGTGCCCGATCTGCACCAGATTATCAATCTTGCACCCATCGCTGATAACCGTGTCGGGCCCTGCCCCCCGGTCGACGCATGAATTGGCGCCAATTTCGACGTCGTCGCCAATGATCACACGGCCGAGTTGCGGCACATCGAGATGCCCTTCCGGCGACATGTCGAAACCGAACCCCCGTTGACCGATCCGAACACCGGGGTGAAGCAGGCAACGCGCCCCAATGTCACAGTGGCTCAAGGTCGAGTTCGCGCCGATCTCGCTGCCCTCACCGACCGACACCGCACGTTCGATCACCGTACCGGCGCCCACCGTGACACCCTCGCCTAACACGACGTCAACGCCGATCACGGCGTTAGCGCCAATGTTGCAACTGTCCCCGATCGTCGCAGCCGGATCGATAACGGCACTTGGATGGCGCCCCCGTTCCTGCTGGCTCAAGTCCGGGTAGAACGCTTTGGCAATCAGCGCGTAGGACCGGTAGGGCTGTTCGCTGATTAGAAGCGCCATTCCATCAGGTGCTTCGTCCGCCAGCTTGGCCGCGACGACACAAGCGCCGGCGCCGCTAGCGCGAAAGGCGTCGGTATATTTCGGATTATCGAGGAAACTGACGGTATCGGCACCGGCGGTATCAAGCGGCGACACATCGTAGATGAGCTGCTCCGGATCGGAACCAGCGCTCAATTCGGCGTTGGCGATGCGTGCCAATTCTGCGAGCTTCAAAGGCCCCCGGTTGGTGAAGAATCGAGAATCCGCCATAGCGAGGCCGTTTCTTCAGTTCGCATTTCCGGTAGCTTCAGTCTTCTGCAACTTAAGCTCGATCGACGGCAGTCGCTTGTCGAGGCGCTCCAAGGCGGCCTTGGTAATGTCGAAGTCGTCGACGGCGATCACAATCTGCGACCGGGGCAAAACTAGATTCAAGTCAAGCTCGTCAGAAAGTTCGCGTATTTCAATAAGCAAAAACCGCTGAACTTCATTCATGGTGCGCTGAAAAGCCTGGTCCAGAGTGAGCCTAAAACTACGCGATCGCCGTTGAAGGCGGCCAACATCGGCTTGCAGCGCTTGTTGGCGCTGGGCGAAAACTTCCGGTGTCAGCAGCGCACGCTGCGACTGCAACTCCTGATCGAGTGCGCGTAACCGTTTTTCTTCTTCCGCCAATTCCGCTTGTTCCGAGCGGGCGACAGAATCCATTTGCTCGCGTACCGACTTGCCAGCGAGCGACGCGCGCAGGATTGCCTGAACATCGACGATAGCGATCTTTGGCGCCGGTGCATCGAACTTCGCCTGAGCATTAGCCTGCGATGTCCCAAGCACGGCAAACGCCATAATCAGCCCGCAAATAACCGATCCAATACGCATCATTTCAGTTTAGTCCTGTCGCTTTAGAAGCGCGTTCCAAAGTTGAAGCTGAAAAATTCCGTTTTATCAAAATCTTCCTTGACGACGGCACTGGCGAAATCAACCCGCAACGGGCCGAAAGGCGAAACCCAGCCGAGGCCCACTCCCACCGCCGCCCGCGGCGAAGCTTCGTCGACGAGGTTGGGAAACGGGTCGTCAATCCCCCAACTGCTGCCAAAATCGCTGAAAACGCTTCCCTTAATGTCGAACTCCTCCGGCAGCCCGAGAGGGAACGTCAACTCGGCCGTGCCGGCATAGAATTGCTTGCCGCCGATTGCATCGTCGGTTGAGACATCACGGGGACCGACACCAGCGTTCTCGAAACCACGCAGTGAGCTACCGCCAAGATAAAACCGGTCCGTGAGCCGGACGTCGTCGCCGTCGAACGTGAATATATTGCCGGCCTCACCGGTCAAGCTCGCGATAACTTGGGCGTCGAACAGCGGCATGTAGATACCGCTGCTCACCTGGGTGCGTAGGAACTGCTGCGATCCACCGAGCCCAGCCACCTGAACATTCAACGAACCGAAATACCCATCGGTCGGATTAAACCGGCGGTTGAGCCGGTCGAGGAAAAACTCATTGCTGACGCTGGAGGTGACGTGACTACCTTGCTGGGCTTGCACGACTGGAGACGCCGTCGCCTCGACATCGTCGACTTTCTGTTGCGACAGCAGATACCGCACCGTGTGCCGTAGGTCCGGTTCGAGCTGGTAGCCCATTCTGAGAGCGCCGCCCTGCTCGTCCTCCTCAAACGAACTTTCGTCCGACAGGTCGGTCGTGCGAATGAAGGCATCAACGCCAGCCGCCAAATCGCGGTCGAGAAAATACGGTTCCGTAAAGCTCAGATCGATGCGCTGTTGCTCGGTTCCCAGGGACAGTCCAAGGCGCAAGTCCTGGCCCCGCCCCAGAAGATTGCGCTCGCGGATACTGATGTCGCCGAGCGGGCCCGACGTGGACGAAAACCCGGCGCCGATCGATAGCTCGCCGGTGGATTGCTCTTCGACAGAGACGTTGATTACCGTACGGTCCGGCGCATCGCCCGGATCGTTGGTGATATCGACGCGCGAGAAAAACCCAAGATTTTCGAGGCGTTGACGGGTCCCTCTAAGTTTGGCGGTATTGAAGGCATCGCCTTCGGCAATCGTAAACTCGCGCCGGATCACTTTATCCAACGTACGGACATTGCCGCTAATGTCGATGCGCTCAACGAAGACACGGGGGCCTTCGCTTATTTCGTACGTGACGTCGAGCGTTCGCTGCGCGCGATCCCGATTAACCCGTGGCCGCACATCGACGAACGCAAATCCGCGCGCGCCGAGGCTCGAGGTTAGCGATTGGACGGTTTCCTCGACCTCATCGGCGTTGTACTGCTCGCCCTCGGCGCCGACGATGAGTGACTCCAATTCGGCAGGTTCGACGTCGCGCATCCGGCTCGTCACCCCGACCTTGCCGAAGGTGTATTCGGGGCCCTCTTCGACCGTGAAGGTAATCACGAAATCTTCCCGGTCATCGGTCAGTTCCGCAATCGCCGACACCACGCGGAAGTCGGCATGGCCCTCCGAAAGATAGAACCGGCGCAGCAGTTCGCGGTCGAACGACAACCGATCGGGATCGTAGGTGTCGTTCGATGTCAGGAAGCGGTAAAAGGCCGACTCGTCAGTTTGAATGACGTCGCGCAACGTGCCATCGGAGAACCGCTTGTTGCCGATGAAGTTGATCGCGCGGATACCCGTCGACGGGCCCTCGTCTATCTCGAAAACCAGATCGACCCGGTTTTCCGGCAGCTGGATGACCTTCGGTTCGACGGTGGCGCCAAACCGGCCCGAACGCCGATAGATATCGAGCAGCCGTTTGACGTCGTTCTGCACCTTCGTGCGCGTATAGACGACGCGCGAGCGCAACGACACCTCGGCGTCGAGGATTTCATCGTCGAGCCGCCGGTTTCCTTCGAATGCGATGCGGTTGATGATCGGGTTTTCGACAACCTGAATGATCAGCGCGCTGCCTTCGCGGCGTAGCGTTATATCGGCGAATAGCCCGGTATCGAAGAGAGCCTTGAGCGATGCGTCGACACGCGCCGCATCGTAGGTTTGTCCCGGCTGAAGCTGGACGTAGGAATTGACCGTTGAGGGATCGATGCGTCTGGTGCCGACGACCCGAATTTCGGTAATTGTCGGAGCACCCTGCTGCGCCACTGCATCGGGCATAAGCGCAGGGGTACCTCCAGCCCAAGCGCCAAAGGCAATAATAATCGTTACGGCGGCACGCGCTAATGACCCTCGCCGCATTATTAGATGCCTTCCCTATCCCTATTACCGGCTCGTTACGTGACCAGCTCCACTAATCGCTGAACCACCGGCAGCCGGACTATATCGTTGAACGTGGCGAATAGCATGAGGCTCGCTATCAGGACCAGTCCGATTCTTAGTCCGAAATCCATCATCCACGGCTGAGGAGGCCTGCGGAACACGGCTTCGTAGGCGTAGAATAATAGATGTCCGCCATCTAACAAAGGGATGGGAAGCAAATTTATCAGGCCGAGATTGATCGATAGGAAGGCGGCAAATACGACCAATGCAGAGATGCCGGCCTCGGCCGCGCTGTCCGACATCTGAGCAATACGCACCGGGCCACCCAGCTCTCGGACGCTGCGTTCGCCAGAAAACATTTGGCCGATGGCCGTAACCGTCAACGACGTGAGCCGGCCAGTTTCCCGCAAAGACTGCCAAACCGCGTCTACCGGACCGTGGTGCTCAAACTCACGCTCTAATCCACGTACACCCAACAGGCCAAGGCGCTGTTCGTCGCCCAACGCATCGACCTGGATATCGACGCGCGGCGTTACCGGTATGACAACCTCCTGCCCGTCGCGCTCAACCACGACAACAATTGGAATACCCGGGTGCAGCCGAACCAACTGCTGCACTTCCTCGAAGCGCTCGACCTTGCGTCCGGCCACCTCGACAAACAGATCGCCTTCCTGAAATCCGGCCTCCGCGGCGGCGGAATCCGGATTGACCAAAGATATGCGCGCCGGCGTGAAGGCCTGCCCGATTGTCATAAACGAAATCGCAAAAATAAGGATCGCAAAAAGGATATTCGCGGCCGGACCAGCGGCTACTATCGCCGCCTTCTGTCCAAGACGTTTGTGATTGAACGAAACGGCCTCTTCTTCAGGCGTCAGTTTCGATCCGTCGTCATCCGGGCCCAAATCGTTCTGCCCGAACATCTTCACATAACCGCCGAGCGGCAAAACACTGAACTTCCAGCGAGTTCCTGCCTTGTCGGTCCACCCGAAAAGCTCTTTACCGAAGCCGACCGAAAATGTCTCGACCCGGACACCGTTGCGCCGTGCAACCCAATAGTGGCCGAACTCGTGAACGAACACGAGCGGCGTCAACACAATCAGGAACCAGAATATTGTCTCTACTGTGCCACCCATAAGGTCTCCACTAGCAGGCTACTTCTTTACGATTTGTAAATTTCGGTGCTTTGAAGATGGCGCTAGAAGCGTTCTTTTACAAGCATTTGAGCGATCCGGCGGGCTTCCGCGTCAATTTGCTCGAACTCTTCCAGCGAGGTAACGGGGCGTGCAGACACCCGGTCGAGGGTCTCCTCGACGACCGCCGTGATATCGAGAAAGCCGATTTGTTCCGCCAGAAAGCTGGCGACCGCCACCTCATTCGCCGCGTTTAGTATAGCCGTACTGCCATTGCCGCGGCTCAATGCTGTGCGGGCCAGGTTCAGCGCCGGGAAACGCCTCGTATCCGGTTCCTCGAAGGAAAGCTGTCCGATTTCCGCCAGGTTCAACCGCTTGGCCGGCGCCGCCATCCGCTCCGGCCACGATAATGTGTACGCGATGGGCGTGCGCATATCCGGCGTGCCGAGCTGCGCCAAAACCGACCCATCGACATAGGCGACCATCGAATGGACCACCGATTGCGGGTGCACCAGCACTTCAATTTGCTCCGCCGGCACGGGAAATAGGTAGGCTGCCTCGATAAGTTCCAGGCCCTTATTCATTAAGGTCGCCGAATCGACGGAAATCTTCCGGCCCATATCCCAGTTGGGATGGGCCACCGCCTGAGCCGCCGTCGCCGCCGCCATATCCTCTAGACTCCAGGTGCGGAACGGCCCACCCGAGGCGGTTAGAATCAGCCGCTCGACCTCGTTTGCATTGGTCGTTTCGAAGACCTGGAAGATCGCGTTGTGTTCGGAATCGACCGGCAACAAGGTCGAACCGGACCGCTCGACTTCCGCCATCACCAAGTCCCCGGCGCAAACAAGGCATTCCTTGTTGGCAATCGCGACGACCGACCCCTGCCGGCTCGCCGTTAAAGTGGGGCGGAGCCCTGCAGCGCCGACGATCGCCGCAACCACAATATCCACCGGCCGGCTCGCCGCTTCGATAATGGCTGCCTCGCCCGCCATCGCCTCAACCGAAGTGCCTTGCAAGGCGTCGCGCAGATCGCCCAGCTTGTCGGCGTCGCCGATGATGGCGACCTCCGGCTCCAGCAGATGGGCCTGTTCGGCGAGCAGCCGAACGTTCGTGTTGGCGGTTAACGCGACGGTACGGAACTGCTCGCGGTTGCGGGCCAACAGGTCGACCGTATTGCAGCCCACCGAGCCGGTTGCGCCCAACACGCTAACGGTGCGCGGCGCGGCTGTTGTCCGGGGAAGCTGTTCGGGATTGGTCAGGGCCATAAAGGCACCGTTCCTCGCTGGGCAAATGTGATGGCCGCCATCACGGGCGCGGCGAACAATAGGCCGTCAATTCGGTCCAGTATACCACCATGCCCCGGTATTATTGTGCCTGAGTCCTTCTTATCGAACCGGCGCTTGACCCAGGATTCGAACAGATCACCACATTGTGTGGCGACAGACAGGCAAATCGCCAGCAGCACGGCGCCAAACGGCAGCGGCGTTTCCATGAAATCCGCGGCAAAATAAGCCGCCACGACAGCAAGCGCCAGGCCGCCAATAGCGCCGGCCCAGGTTTTCCCCGGGCTAATCGCCGGCGCCAGCCGCGGCCCCCCGATGGCCCGGCCACAGAAATAGGCCCCGATATCCGTCAGCCAGACCACGCCGAACAGGAAAAAGAGAGCCTCCAGCCCGGCTTGCGAGTCCGCACGCAGGGTCAAAATGGCCGCCGCCGGAAGGCCCAAGTAGACCACGCCAATAAGCGGCCAAACCCGGTTTGTGGTGCTGGCGATACTCGCCGCGGCGGCAAGCGCGACGAGAGCCAATAGGAGAGCGGCCGATCCAATCGCCAGAAGCGCTATTGCGGCCACAAGGCCGACGGACACTAGCAAGGTGACGAGAACGGGACCGCTGGTCCCTATAAGGCGCGACCATTCGTATCCAGCAAGCCCCACCCCGATTGCCACCAAAAGCGCAAACCAAATACCGCCCGCCCAAGCGGCCACTAGGACGACAGGCGCAAGCACAACCGCCGTTATGACACGCACTGTAAGCTCTGGTTTAGAGGACGCCGGGCCCAGCGGCGATTGGGCACGCCCGGATTGGGTCATTATCGGCTAGCCGGCAACTGCGCCGAACCGTCGCTCGCGTCCGTTGAACTCGTGGATGGCCGATTCCAGATGCTGCCGATCGAAGTCGGGCCACAAAACGTCGCTGAATACCAATTCGGTGTAGGCGATCTGCCACAACAGAAAATTGCTTATTCGTTGCTCGCCGCTTGTGCGGATCAGCAAGTCGGGGTCGGGGAGACCGGCGGTCGCCAGATAGTTCTCGAACCCGTCGCTATCGATATCGTCCGGCGCCAGGCGGCCCTCGGCAACATCACCGGCGAGCCGGCGTACGGCGGCAATAATTTCTTGACGGCTGCCATAGCTCAGCGCCGCGGTCAGGTGCATCGCGGTGTTTTCCGCGGTCATCTGCTCGGCATTGTCGATAAGGCGAACGATGTCCGATGAGAATGAAGAACGGTCGCCGATCACGCGGATGCGAACATTATTTTCATGCATGCGCGCCGTTTCACTCTGGAGAAAACGGCGGAGCAGCCACATCAGATCGTCGATTTCGACGCTGGGGCGTTTCCAGTTCTCCGAACTGAACCCAAACAGAGTCAGGTACTCCACGCCGAATTCGCCGGCGGCCTCGACCGTCCGCTTGACGGCATCGATGCCGCGCCGGTGCCCATCGGTGCGCGGCAACCCCCGCGCCTTCGCCCACCGGCCGTTGCCGTCCATGATGAGGGCGATGTGCCGGGGGATGCGCAATTGCGAAAAGTCGGTCACCGTCATCGACTTAAACCTGAAGAATCTCCTGCTCTTTTTCCTCGAGCATCTTGTCGATACTTGCAATGTGATCGTCGGTGAGCTTTTGAATTTCCTCACCGCGCGCACGCTGCTCGTCCTTGGATATATCGCCGTCTTTCTCGTTCTTTTTCAGCGTATCCATGCCGTCGCGGCGCACGTTGCGTACCGCGACACGGGCCTGCTCGCCAAATTTGGCAGCAACCTTGGTTAGTTCGACGCGGCGTTCCTCGCTCAGCTCAGGCAGCGGAACGCGGATCAGGTTTCCTTCCGTCTGGGGGTTGAGGCCGAGATCGGACTCACGGATCGCCTTCTCGGCTTCCTTCACCAGCGAATTGTCCCATACCTGCACGGTGAGCATTCTTGGCTCGGGAACGCTGATCGACCCCACCTGGTTCATCGGCATTTTTGCCCCGTAGGCGTCGACGTTCACATTCTCGAGCAATGCCGTGGACGCCCGTCCCGTACGCAACCCGGCGAATTCCTTACGCAACGCTTCAATCGCGCCGTCCATTCGGCGCATTAGATCTTTTGGATCTGCTGACACCTCACTGTCCTCCCTCGACTAACGTGAACCGGCCCTCACCGTTGATGACCCGCTTCACCTCGCCCTTATTGTGTATCGAAAACACCAAAATCGGAATGTTGTTTTCGCGGCAAAGTGTAATCGCCGCCGCGTCCATAACCTGCAGGTCATTGCGTAACACTTCGAAATGACTGAGTTTTTCGTAGCGCTCGGCGTTCGGGTCGCTTGCCGGATCGGCGGAGTAGACCCCATCTACTTTGGTGCCTTTAAGCAAGCAATCGCACGACATCTCAGATGCGCGCAAGGCCGCCGCCGTATCAGTAGTAAAATAGGGATTGCCGGTACCGGCAGCGAATATCACCACGCGGTTGCGCTCCATATGCCGGATGGCGCGCCGACGAATATAGGGCTCGCACACGGTCGCCATCGGGATGGCCGACTGAACGCGCGTATCCACGCCTAGATTCTCCAAGGCATTTTGCAGCGCCAGCGCGTTGATCACCGTGGCCAACATGCCCATGAAGTCCGCACCGGCGCGCTCCATGCCGGCAGCGGCGCCCGAAATTCCCCGGAATATATTGCCCCCACCGACGACAAGGCAAAGCTGAACCCCGGTATCGCAGACTTCGCGAACGTCTTCCGCGATACGGTTCACGGTCGCCGGGTCGAGTCCGAACTCCTGGTCGCCCATCAATACCTCGCCGGATATCTTGAGAAGAACCCGACGATAGTTTTGTGGATCTGACATAAAACGACCTTTGGAGCCGAGGCATTCGAGGGGCCGCAAGAGCGCCGGCCGGTCAGGCAAGCGACAGCCGAAGCGGCTTGACCCTTGTTAGCCGCTTACACCGCGCGGGATCAAGCCGCGATCCCGGTGAAACCCGTAAAATTCCGGGATATTTAGTCGGTCAGCCGGGCGACTTCCTCGGCGAAATCGTCTTCCTTGCGCTCCAGGCCTTCGCCCAGGTTGAAACGGATATAGCCGGTAACTTTGATGTCGGCCCCCGCCTCTTTCGCCGCCGCCTCGACCGCCTTGCCAACCTTGGTGTCGGTGTCGTGGACGAATGCCTGCTCCAGCAGGACGATTTCCTCGTAGTATTTGCGCAGCCGCCCTTCGACCATCTTTTCGACGATATCGTCGGGCTTGCCCGACTCGCGGGCCTGGTCGGCTAGGATTTTACGCTCGCGGTCGAGCGCCGCCGGGTCGACCGAAGCGATGTCGATGGCTTGCGGGTCGGCGAAGGAAATGTGCATTGCCAGTTGCCGGCCGATCTGGGCCAACTTGTCCGCCGGCGCGTCCGACTCCAGCGCCACCAAAACGCCGATCTTGCCGAGGCCCGGCGCGACATGGTTGTGCACGTATTCGGCGACGAGACCTTTAGAAACCCGCAAGCCGGCGCTCCGGCGCAAACTGATGTTTTCGCCAATCGTCGCGACAAGCTGAACCGCCTCTTCCTCGACGTTACGCTCGCTACCCGGAAAGGGCGCCGCTTTGAGGGCTTCGAAGTCGCCGTCTACGCCGACCGCCACCCCGGTTACCGTTTCGACGAACGCTTGGAATCCTTCGTTGCGCGCGACGAAGTCGGTTTCCGAATTAACTTCCACAATGGCGCCGACCGTACCCTCGGTTTTCAAGCCAACAAGGCCTTCGGATGCAGCACGGCCGGCCTTTTTCGCGGCGGCTGCAAGCCCCTTGGTGCGCAGCAGGTCCATCGCGGCGTCGATATCGCCGTCGGTTTCGACCAAAGCGGTCTTGCAATCCATCATGCCGGCGCCCGATTGCTCGCGCAGCGCCTTAACGGCAGCGGCTGTGATCTCAGCCATTACTCATTCTCCATATCAAGGATATCTATTAAACGCTTGGTTTAGCGCAATGTTTAAGCTGACTTAGCCTCGGTCTCGGCAGCTTCTGTCTGTTCCGCGACAACCGCAGCCTCCGCCGCTGGCTCAGCCTCAGGCTCTGCGGCCGCCTCACCGTTGGCGCCATCACCGGCCGCCGCGCCGAGGTTCTCGGCCGGCGGCGCTTCCGCTTCGCCGATATCGACGCCGCTGGTGGCCAATTCCTGCTGCAGGCCATCGAGAACGGCGCCGGCAAACAGATCGCAGTAAAGCTGGATCGCCCGCATGGCATCGTCGTTGCCGGGAATCGGCAGGCTGATATTGCTCGGATCCGAGTTGGAATCGACCACGGCGGCGATCGGAATCCCCAACTTGTTGGCCTCGCGAATGGCGATATCTTCCTTGTTGGTATCGATCACCACCAGCATATCGGGCCGGCCGCCCATCTCCTTAATGCCGCCGAGCGCGAGATCGAGCTTGTCGCGCTGGCGCGTGAGATTGAGCAATTCCTTTTTGGTCAAACCACCGCTTTCCTCGGAGCTTAGATGAGATTCGAGCTCACGCAGGGTCTTGATCGACTGCGAAATGGTCTTCCAGTTGGTCAGCATGCCGCCGAGCCAACGGTGGTTAACGTAGTACTGGCCGCACTTTTTGGCCGATTCCGCCACGATCTCGCTGGCCGCCCGCTTGGTGCCGACGAAGAGCACGCGCCCGCCGCCGGCGGCGATATCGCGGGTCGTATTCAGCGCCGCGTAAAGCATGGGCACGGTCTGCTGAAGATCGATAATGTGAACTTTATTGCGAACGCCGAAGATGTATTGCTCCATCTTCGGTTCCATCGGCGCGTGTGGTGGCCGAAATGGACGCCAGCTTCGAGCAGCTGACGCATGGTAAACGTCGGGACCGCCATGGTCTCTCCTTCTCCGGTTAGGCTTCTGCAGGACGTCGCCCGTTGCCGGGCACCGGAGCGACAATGATGGGATGTCTCCCCATCCTGCCGCAAATCCCACATGTGAATTTGCCGGCGCAGCCCCGAGGGCCCGCCCGCGCGGAGGGTGATAGACCGCCCGGCCGATAATTGCAAGCGTTACCGCGGCCCTTAACTTGGCCGGATTTGGCCGGATTCCGCCGGTTAGCCGTTCTTGTACTCGATCTCCAGCGCGACCATGTCGGTATCGCCGATATTGGTCACATTGTGCTCGAAACCGTCGCCGACATCGTAGAAAAACGCCTTGCCCGGCTCGGAGCTGATCTTGCCGATCGAACCGTCGGCGCGCTCATACTGCAGATCGGCGGCCTCGATGTGATAGCCCACATAGTTGGTATCGTGGATATGCCAGCCCGACTGTTCGCCCGGCCGGATACGGTGAAAGGTGATCCGGGTGCTGTCGTTGTCGAGCAACACTTCGTAGTGGCCTTGGCTTTCGGCCGGAATTTGCGCTTCGGTCTTCTCTCTTAAATGCTGCGACATAGCGGTTCGTCCCCTCTCCTGTTTCCCCTATTTTTTGTATTCGATCTCCAGCGACACGATATCGACATCGCCGACATTGGTGGCTTTGTGTTCGATCGGCGCCTGGCCCACCAACACGCCGCCGGGCGTGTAGTCGAATTCGTCCGCCGACCCGTCGCCGCGCTCGATGCGCAACCGGCCCTCGGACTGCTGAACGATCAGATATTCGAATTCGTGGAAATGCCAGTCGATCACCTCACCCCGCTTAATCGACCATTGGGTGATCCGCGATCTCTCGTCCTCGTGCAGCACCTTGGATGTCGCCGCCGGGTGCCCGGACGCAGCCTTTTCTTTCAACAGTTCAGCCATTGGCGTCCTCCCTATAACGTCAACCAGTATAGGGAAGAGCCCGGATCGCGTCATCCAGAGGCTTGCGTCACGCCTCCTGGACTTCGATGACGCCGGGGATGGCGCGGATCGCCGCTCGAATCTGCGGGGTACATACATAGGCGCCTTCCAGGCGCACCTCGGTTTCCCGGTCCGGGCGGGGGATTATCAAGCTGATGCGGCCGCCGGCCTCGCCGCCGTTGTCGCCCGTCGCATCGCGGTCGATGATGGTTTTCAACGACGAGAGCGGCGCCTCATCGTCGATCCATATCTTGGTCACCGTCGGCGCCGACGCCGCAGCGGTTTCCAGATCGCGAATGGATTGTACGGTCAACCTCAGCTGCCCTTCTTCCAAGCGCGCCGAGACCTGCAACAGGATCGGTTTACCGCCTTCAAGCAGCTCGCGGTTGGCCGCCAGAACTTCGGAAAACGCGGTCACTTCATAGGCACCGGAAGAGTCGGAAAGCTGAATGAACGCGTATTTGCTACCGCGCTGCGACGTGCGGTTTTGGATGCTGAGGACGGTTCCCGCCAGCATCACGAGCATCGCGTCGCGATTGGCCTCGACCGTTTTCAACAAATTGTCGTAACGCAGCACGCCTAGGCGCTCCAAGGCGTTGGCGTAGTCGTCGAGCGGATGAGCCGACAGGTAGAAACCGACGGCGTCGAGTTCGCGTTCCAAACGCTCCGTCTGCGGCCAATCGGCCACCGGCTCGAGCCGTGGCGTATCGGCGACCCCACCAGCCTGCACGTCGCCGAGCAGATTGAACTGCCCGCTCTGGCGTTCCGAGTGCAAGGAATGGGAATGGCCGATAATCCGGTCGATACCGAGAAATACCTGAGCGCGGTTGCCGTCGAGTGAATCGAACGCCCCCGCCGCCACGAGATGCTCCAACATGCGCTTATTGAGAGCGTGCGGGTCTACCCGGCCCGCGAGGTCGAATACGCTGCCGAACGTCCCGTTCTCGGTGCGCTCGCGCACAACCTCGGCCATCGCCGCCGGACCGACGCCCTTGATCGCCGCCAGCGCGTAGCGGATCGCGCCTATTTGCTTTTCGCCGTCGGAAGAGTGCTCATGCTCCACGACCTCGGCGTTGTCGACGGAAAACTCTACCTCTGAGCCGTTCATATCCGGTGGCAGCAGCGCGATGTTCTGCCGCTCCAGTTCCTGCTGATAAAGCGCCAGCTTGTCGGTGTTACCCATATCGAGGGTCATCGAGGCGGCGAAAAATTCGACCGGATAGTTCGCCTTCAAATAGGCGGTCTGGTAGGCGATCAGGGCATAGGCGGCGGCATGGGCTTTGTTGAAGCCGTAGCCGGCAAACTTGGCCATGGTCTCGAAAATGCGGATCGCGGTGTGCTCGGCAACGCCGCGCTCCTTGGCGCCGGACACGAACGCATCGCGCTGGGCATCCATCTCCGCCTTGATCTTCTTGCCCATCGCGCGGCGCAGCAAATCGGCGCCGCCCAGGGTGAAGCCGGCCAGGGCCTGCGCCATTTGCATGACCTGTTCCTGGTAAATCGGAATGCCGTAGGTCTCGGCCAGGCATTCCTCGATATCGTCGTGCAGAAAGTCGACCTCTTCGTGGCCGTGCTTGCGATTGATGTAGCTCGGGATGTTGTCCATCGGGCCGGGCCGATAGAGCGCCACAACGGCGATAATGTCTTCGAACCGGTCCGGTTTCAGCTTGCGCAGAACATCGCGCACGCCCGACGATTCACATTGGAACACGCCGGTCGTGTCGCCCTGACTGAGCATCTCGAACGTGCCGGCATCGTCGAGGGGCAGGCTTTCCAGATCGATGGCAATGCCGCGGTTGGCCAGCAGCGCCACCGTTTTTTGCAAAACATCGAGGGTTTTGAGGCCGAGAAAATCGAACTTCACCAAGCCCGCCAACTCGACATACTTCATCGAGAATTGGGTCGCCAAGGTCTCCGAGCGCGGATCGCGGTAGAGCGGAATGGTCTCTTCCAGAGGCCGGTCGCCGATCACCACACCGGCGGCGTGGGTCGACGAATTCCGGTACAAGCCTTCGAGCTTCAAGGCCAGATCGA
This sequence comes from Alphaproteobacteria bacterium, assembly GCA_965267185.1. Taxonomy (GTDB): domain Bacteria; phylum Pseudomonadota; class Alphaproteobacteria; order UBA6615; family UBA6615. The sequence goes on from OZ253937.1 coordinate 1,122,329, forward strand.
GCAGATGAGCGATGTTTTCGTCGCTGCTCCGAAGTTCCTGAAGCTGCGCCTCGCTGTCGAGCGCCTGCTGCAGCGAAACCGGATTGGCCGGGTTGTTGGGCACCAGCTTGGCGATGCGGTCGACCTGGCCATAGGGCATTTCCAGAACGCGCCCCACATCGCGCACCACCGCGCGCGCCTGCAGCTTACCGAAGGTGATGATCTGCGCCACCCGGTCGTGCCCATAGCGCTCCTGGACGTAGCGGATCACTTCGTCGCGGCGCTCCTGGCAAAAATCGATGTCGAAATCGGGCATCGACACGCGTTCAGGATTGAGGAACCGCTCGAAAAACAGGCCCCACCGCAGGGGGTCGAGGTCAGTGACCGTGAGCGACCACGCCACCACCGACCCGGCGCCCGATCCGCGGCCCGGCCCGACCGCGATATCGTTGGACTTGGCCCATTTGATAAAATCGGAGACAATCAGGAAGTATCCGGAATACCCCATGTTTTCAATGACTTCGAGCTCGAACTTCAGCCGTTCCCGATAGGGCTGAGCGGCCGCCTCGCGCGCCGCTTCATCCATCCCATCGTCGAAGACATGGGCTGCCAGCCTGTCTTCCAACCCTGCTTCGGCCTGGCGGTGCAGTTCGGCATTCTCATCGGCGTCATCGCTCGCATCATAGGGCGGCAGCTTCGGCGCGCTGGCTTCGGGCATGAAGCTGCAGCGCCGGGCGATGACCATCGTGTTATCGATGGCTTCGGGCAGATCGGCAAAGAGCGCCCGCATCTCCGCCGCCGACTTGAAGCGGTGTTCCGGCGTCACCCGGCGGCGGTCGGACTGCGAGACATAGGCGCTCTGTGAGATGCACAGCAGCGCATCGTGAGCCTCGTACATCGACTCGTCGCTGAAGAAGACTTCGTTGGTCGCCACCAAAGGCAGATCGTTGGCGTAGGCCAGATCGATTAGAGGCGTCTCGACGCGGGCTTCGCTGTCGAGGCCATGGCGCTGCAGCTCGACGTACAAACGGCCGGGAAAGAGCTCGGCTAACGCCTGCAGCGCGCGCTCGGCCGCCTGGCGCTGACCGTTTGCCAACAGCCGGGCAATCTCGCCGTTCACGCCGCCGGTGAGCGCGATGAGTCCATCGGTGCGGCCTGAAAGGTCGCGGAGAGAGAGCTGCGCACGGCGCAGCGGATCTTCGGACGCGTAGGATTTACTGACCAAGTGGAGCAGATTGCGGTAGCCGGCCTCAGACTGAACCAAAACGACAAGCTCGCTCGCCTCGCTCGCGCGTTGCGCACTGGCAGCCGCCGCCTCCCCCGCCTCATCGCCATCGTCGATAATGGCGAATTGGCAGCCGACAATCGGCTGCACACCGCCCTTGGCCGCGGCCAGGGAAAACTCCAACGCACCGAACATGTTCGCCGTGTCGGTGACCGCCACCGCCGGCATATCGTGTTCGCGGCACAACGCCACCAATTCGGGAATCCGCACCGCGCCCTCGGCCAGCGAATAGGCGGAATGGACGCGTAAATGAACGAACTCTGATGTCATGAAAGAACCTCCGGCGGTCATTCTAACGCCCCCAGTGAGATTCGATATCGGTCCTGCGTGTGGAAAAAGCTAGCTAGCGGGGGAAATCTGCCCGTTGCGAAGCGACAAGGTGCGGTCCATGCGCGCGGCCAACGCCATGTTGTGGGTCGCTACCAGCGCCGCCAAGTTTTTCTCCCGAACCAACATCAAGAGCTGCTCGAACACGCCATCCGCCGTTTCCGGATCGAGATTGCCGGTCGGCTCGTCAGCCAACAGCACGGCCGGATTGTTGGCGAGTGCCCGGGCAATGGCGACCCGCTGGCGCTCACCACCGCTCAACTTACCGGGCCGGTGGCCGGCGCGCGCTTCTAGCCCGACAGACGCGAGTAGCTCGTCGGCCCGCTGCCCGGCATTGCGCTTTGTGACGCCCGCGATCATTTGCGGCAGCACGATGTTCTCGCGCGCCGAGAACTCAGGCAGCAAGTGGTGGGATTGATAGACGAAGCCCAGATGGTCCCGCCGGAGCTGCGTTCGCTGGGTATCGTCGAGACCACCGCAAGAGGCGCCGGCAATCAACACGTCGCCCTCCTGGGGCGGTTCCAAAAGACCGGCGACATGGAGCAGCGTCGACTTGCCCGCCCCCGACGGCCCCACAAGGGCGACAATCTCGCCCGGCATGATCGCCAGCGACGCGCCCCGCAGGACCTCGAGGCGGCTCTCGCCTTGCGAAAAAGTGCGAACCACGCCGGTGAGCGCTATCGCCGGCTCACTCATAGCGCAGCGCTTCCACGGGATCGAGCCGCGCCGCCCGCCAGCTCGGGTAAAGCGTCGCCAGAACCGACAGCACCAGAGCCATAACGGCTATCGCGACAACTTCGCCGGGATCGACCTCGGACGGCAGCTGGCTGAAGAAAAAAATCTCCGGCGAGAAGAGATCGGCGCCGGACAGGCCTTCCAGCCACTTCTGAATGGCGGCGATATTGTTGGTAATTAGCAGCCCGCCCACGGTACCGACCGCCGTTCCGGCAAAGCCGATGCTCGTGCCCGCGATGAAAAACACCCGCATGATCATGCCGCGTGATGCGCCGACAGTCCGCAAAATGGCGATCGCCGAGCCCTTATCCTTTACCAACATGATCAGGCTGGAAATGATGTTGAACGTCGCCACGAGAATGATCAGCGTGACGATCAGGAACATCACGTTCTTCTGGACTTGCAGCGCGTTGAACACGGCGCGATTTTCCTGCTGCCAGTCGAATAATCTCTCGTTGGCGTCAAGCGCGCTCAGGATTGCCCGGCGCGGCACCTGCAATGCGTCGGGATCATCGACGAAAACCTCGAGCATCGACACGCCGCCATCCAAACGGAAGTAACGCTGCGCCGCCGCCAGGGGCATAAAGATAAAACTGCGGTCGAACTGGAAGTGACCGACCTCGAACATCCCGACGATGGTATACGCCTTCATGCGGGGCACGGTTCCGAAGGCGGTTGCCGTGCCGTCCGGCGATACCAGCGTGATTTGGTCGCCGAGCCCGGCGCCCAGCGCCCGTGCCAGGCGGGTCCCCACGATCACAGCGTCATTGCCGTGGAACCCAGCAAGGCTGCCGCTACGGATATTGCCGGCAATCAACGGCCGCTTTTCCAGGTCTTCCCGGCTCATCGCCCGTACCAGGGCGCCGGATGAGCGGCCGTTGTTGGTGGCTAAAATCTGACCTTCGATCAACGGCGTCACGGAGCGAACCTGATCGAACTGGCTTATTAGCTCGGCGAGCGCCGTATAGTTGCGCACGCTGCGCTCCGTCGACAACACGGTGATATGCCCCTTGAAGCCGAGCACGCTTTTGACGAGCTCGGCGCGCAATCCGTTCTGCACCGACAATACGATGATCAGCGTGCCGACCCCGAGCATGATGCCGAGAAAGGAAAACGCCGCGATCACCGAAATGAAACCCTCGGCCCGGCGCGCGCGCACATAGCGCCCGGCGAGCATCCATTCGACCGGCGTAAACACTAGCGGTCCTCGCCCGTCGGCAGGAACGGTAGGCGGCGCCAACCGGTCACGCAGATACCCTTTCGGCCAGCCAGGCCTTGGCGTCGTCGAGCGAAAGCGTCGAGCGCTCGCCGTCGCTGCGGTGCTTGAGCTCCACCACACCGTCTTTCAGGCCGCGTGGCCCTACCGCGATCTGCCACGGCAAGCCGATCAGATCCATATCGGCGAACTTGCCGCCGGCACGCTCGTCGCGGTCGTCATAGAGCATATCGACACCGAGCCGCTGTGCCTCGGCATACAAGGCCTCACAGGTCGCGTCACACTCATCGTCGCCGACTTTCAAATTGATCAAGCCAACCGTCCACGGCGCAACGGATTCGGGCCAGATGATGCCGTCGTCATCGTGGGACGCCTCAATGATACCGCCGACCAGCCGCGATACGCCGATGCCGTAGGAGCCCATCTCGAGGGTGATCTGGTTGCCGTCCGGTCCTTGCACCACCGCACCGAGCGGTTCGGAATATTTGGTGCCAAAATAGAAGATGTGACCGACTTCGATTCCGCGCGCCGTCACCAGATCGTCCGCCGCAACCGGGCAATTAGCGGCATCGTGCTTTTCGTCGGTGGCGGCGTAGAACGATGTCCATTGATCGACCAGCGGTTGCAGGTCGCCGGAATAATCGACATCCGTACCCGGCGCGTCGAGATCGAGCAGCGCGCGGTCGCAGAACACTTCGCTCTCGCCAGTCTCCGCCAGAATGATGAACTCGTGGCTTAGATCGCCGCCGATGGGCCCGGTATCGGCGGCCATCGGTATGGCCTTGAGCCCCATACGGGCATAGGTGCGCAAATAGGCGACAAACATCTTGTTGTAGGAATGGCGCGCCCCGGCATAGTCCAGATCGAAGGAATAGTTGTCCTTCATGAGGAATTCGCGCCCGCGCATGACGCCGAAGCGGGGCCGTACCTCGTCACGAAATTTCCATTGAATGTTGTAGAGGTTCTTCGGCAGATCGCGGTAGCTCGATATCTCGTTGGCGACGATATCGGTAATCACCTCTTCCGCCGTCGGCCCGTACAACATGTCGCGGCCATGGCGGTCGATCAGGCGAAGCATCTCCGGCCCATAATCGTTGTGGCGGCCGGATTTTCGCCACAGATCCGCCGACTGGATCGTCGGCATGAGCACTTCCTGCGCCCCCGTCGCGTCCTGCTCTTCGCGGACGATCTGGGCGATCTTTTGCAAGACCCGAAGGCCCATGGGCAACCAGGTATAGATACCGGCCGCGGACTGGCGCACCATGCCGGCACGCAGCATGAGCCGGTGGGAGACGATCTGCGCCTCCGCCGGGGTTTCCTTCAAAGTCGGCAGGAACAGCTGGGTGCGCCGCATTAGCATCTCGCTGAAACGTCAATAATCGGGCGGGAATGTACGCTAACCGCGCGAATCGCCAAAGCCCCGTCCCTTACGGCCGAGCATCCGAGCCATAAGCCCAGAGCTCGGTAAGGGCTTCCCGCCCGCGTAACCGCTGGGGTTTGCATTTGGTGAAACCGTCCAGCAGATCGTCGGCGCGCGGATCGCCGGAGTCGCGGATCGCCGTCACAAGAGCGTCGCTTACGATGATCGCGCAATGAAGCGTTCGGGTTAGCTCCTCCAGCCGCGACGCGACGTTGACCGTGTCGCCGATTACGGCGTATTCGAGGCGGCGCTCGGTGCCAATATCGCCGCGAACCACGGTGCCATAGTGGACGCCGATAGAGAGCCGCACAGCCGGATACCCGGCAGCTTCTCGGAGCCCGTTCCACTCGTCGACTTCGGCGATGAGATCGCGCGCGCATGCCAATGCGTTCCCCGCATCGGACGGGCTTTCCGTGGGCGTGCCAAAGGTCGCCATCACGCCGTCGCCCAAGAACTTGTCGAGAGTGCCGTTGTTCTCGAACACCAGCCGTTCGGTACGCCGGTGATAAGCGCGCAGCATCTCGACGATCTCGTGCGGCGTGACCTGTTCGGCCATATTGGTGAAGCCGACGATATCGGCGAACAAAACCGCGACCGACTGGGACCGCACATTGCTGAACGGATTATCGACGTCGGCCAACTGCTCGACCATGTTGGGCGGGAAGTAACGCGCCAAGTTGGAGCGGGCCCGAGTGGCCACAATCTCGCGCGCCACCATTTTGCGCGACCGCCACGCGGCGACGGCCAAGATCGCGGTGACGATCAACATAGCGACCGCCTCTTGGATACGCAGTTCGATCGACAGAAAATGCGGATCGAGAAACCGAATAAGCTCCGCCTGACGGTCTTCGAAATTCGGTCCGCCCGCGATCGTATCGGGTAGGCGCAACATCCAAATAAACCCGGCCGTCCAAGCCGCGACGCTCACCGCACCAACCCAAATCAAAACCCGCCCCGAGTAGCTTCCGAGCGTGGCAAGTGCAAGAAGGACAAAGTACCAAAGGAAATTCTCGAAACGGAACATCGTTTGGATCGGCCATTGATAGTCGAACGACGCATCAAGAAGCGGATTTGGCACGAGCAACAGGACGGTCAGAAGAACCGCGTCGAAGCCGTGAATAGCAAAGGTATGCCATGGCCGGCCGTAACTGCTCTTCGCCAGGGCGTAGTTGGCGAACCCCGTGCCGACAAAAACCACGAGATAGGGCATGAAGTACCACGCGAAAATCCCGCTTATCGAAAACGACCAGATTGCGATAACGACTATGGCGACGGCGCGCGCCTGCGCCGCCAGCTTAAGACCGGCGATTTCTTCCCGCTGAAATGCCCGCCTGATCCGGGCGGTGGTCCGCCCGGCAACATTGGCCAAGTCGTCGGTCGCGATGGGAGACGCCATCGTGTTCACCCGCTAAAAACCCATTGGAATAATTGTTGTGCGATTTAACACACCGATAGGGCGTGATTACGGGCAAATTCAGGCACTTATCAACCCGTTATTTGACTTGTTTGCTCGTCTGCTGACATTTTTGCGCCAACTCGTGCTGAGCATCGCTGGTCAGTGGGGTACCATTGAAGGTAATCCGCCCCTCGGCGCTGATTCCCACCTCGCCGATCACCGGACGGGCGAGAAAATCCGCATCGCCGGCTACGGGAATGCCCAGCCGGTCGGCAAGATCGAGCGTTAGCGGAAAGGAGACCACCTCGGGCACCGGAATTTGCTGCGATCCATTGAGATCAGCGGGTGCCACAGCGTTGCCGTTCACATCGACGCCGGGCTGGAACGCAACATCGCCCGAGGCCACATGGCGCACCAGCTGGTCGCAGCCCTGCTCGGTAATTTCGACGATGATTTGTGCGCTCGAGGCGGTGGTCGCACCGATGAGGAAAAGCACGGCTATCAGCAGAGTTCGCATGGGCGAAGTATAGCCCGGAGCCGTTAACGAATTGGTAACCCGGCCGAACCGCTAAGTTTTCGCCTGCCAGGGCGGCTTTTCGGCGGAGATTTCGGCAAAAACCGGGCAGTTCTCCCGGTGGGCGCCGGGCAAATAGCCGGTGCTCATAAGGAACTCGCCGGTGATCTCGCCACCGGTGAATTTGAAGGTCTTCTTGAACAGCTTCACCCACTCATCCTTCGGCAAGGGGTGATGGCTGTCGAGCCAATCGGCAAAGCTGCCATGGCTCTGCCTGATCTCTTGAAGGCACTGGGCGTTATGGATCGCCGCATCCACCTTCAGGCGATTGCGGATAATGCTGGCATCGGCAAGCAGCCGCTTCTTGTCGCGCGCGCCATAGGCCGCCACCCGGTCGATATCGAAACCTTCGTAGGCGGCGCTGAAGCCTTCGCGTTTTTTCAAGATCGTCAGCCAGCTCAGACCGGCTTGGTTGATCTCAAGTACGAGGCGTTCGAATAGTACTGAATCGTCACGCACCGGAAATCCATACTCGGTATCATGGTAAGGTCCGTGCCAGGGATGCTCGGGTGCAAAATCGCAGTAACTGGTCATAGCCTGTATTCCGTTGGGTAAGGTTCACATATAGGTCAATCGCGCGAATGCGTACTTCTACCGCAAGCGACGTCCCACTTCTGTCAGCATGGAAAATTTTTCTGGCGTTCCTCGCGCTCGGCCTAACCGCGTTCGGCGGGCCGGTGGCGCACATAGGCTATTTCCGCACCGACTTTGTTGAGCGTCGCAAATGGATCGACGCCGAACAGTTTCAGGATTTGGTCGCCCTGTGCCAATTCTTGCCGGGACCCATGTCAAGCCAGGTGGGTTTCGCCATCGGCATGCTGAAAGGGCGCGTGCCAGGCGGTCTTGCGGCCTGGCTGGGTTTCACCACACCGTCGGCGATTTTGATGATCGGTTTGGGGGTCGGCACCAATCTGTTCGAAGGCGGACTGCCGCCATCGCTGGTGCACGGACTCAAACTCGCCGCCGTTTCCATCATCGCCTGGGCGCTTTGGCAGATGGCGCAAATCTCGTGCCGGGACACAACCCGTATCGCGTTCGCCGCCGCGGCCTGCATCGTCATGCTGTTCACCAACCTGGTGTGGATACAGATCGCCGTTATCGCGGGTGCTGCCCTAGCCGGGCGCGTTTTGATCAAACCGCAATCGCTCGCGGCATCGGCTAGCGCAGGCGTGCCTTTTTCCCACGCCTTCGGGACGATTTCGGCGGTCCTGCTCGTCGGCGCGCTGATCCTTCTGCCGATCGCGGCGGCGCTGAGCGGCATGGCTGGTCTCGACGTGTTTTCGAGCTTCTTCCGCGTTGGCTCTCTCGTCTTCGGTGGCGGGCACGTTGTCTTGCCGCTCTTGCAAGCCGAAGTCGTGCCACCGGGCTGGGTTACCGGCGATACATTCCTCGCGGGCTACGGCGCGGCGCAAGCCCTGCCGGGACCGATGTTCGCGTTCGCGGGCTATCTCGGCGCCGTCGCCACACCGGGCGCTGCGGGCGCGGGCGGCTGGCTAGGCGGCCTTATCGCTCTGATCGCGATTTTCCTGCCCTCGTTTCTCATTCTGACCGCCGCCCTGCCCTACTGGCAGCACTTGCGCGAGAAACCGGCGCTGCGGACGGCGATGGCCGGGGTTAACGCCGCCGTTGTCGGCCTGCTGCTCGCGGTATTCATCGATCCGGTGTGGACAACCTCGGTGTTGTCCCTAGCCGATTTCGCGGTGGTGATCGTCGGCGTCGCGCTGCTCGCCTGGGGACGGATACCGGTTATATTTATCGTTCTGTTTTCGGCCGCTGCCGGGACCATGCTCGCCGGCTAAAGCTCGATCGCCAGATCGCTCAACCCGATGAGCTCAAGCTCGACAATCAAAAAGACGACGGCCCAAAGAACGATCGTGACCGCCGTTGTCACCCCCACCTTGCGCCACATCATCGGCTGTTGCGGCGCGCCCGCATCGTGGCCTTCTTCTGGCGCTTCGACCCGGCGAACACCGAACGGCAGCGTTATGAACAGGACGAGCCACCAGATGACGATGAAGACGACGACGGCGCTGACCGGATTCATGGGCTCTTACACCTGCTCTAGTTCGATGAGGGTGCCGTTGAAGTCTTTGGGATGGAGAAACAGCACCGGCTTGTCATGAGCACCGGGTTTGGGTTCGCCGTCGCCGAGCACCCGCGCGCCCTGCTCCCGCAAATGATCGCGGGCGGCGTAAATATCGTCGACTTCGTAGCAGATATGGTGAATGCCGCCCGAGGGGTTGCGATCGAGGAACGACTGAATCGGTGAGTCCTCGCCGAGCGGATAGAGGAGTTCGATTTTGCTGTTGGGCAGCTCGACGAACACCGTTGTCACGCCATGCGCAGGTAAATCGACCGGCTGTGACACGTTCGCACCGAGCATATCGGTATACGTCGCGGCGGCCGCCGTAAGGTCGGGCACAACGATGGCCACATGGTTTAACCGTCCAAGCATGCTTCCAGTCTTCCCTAACCGTCCCGCTACGACAACCGGACGAGATGCACTTCGGTGGTGGGGTTCTTGCCACGCCGTTCGCGAAACCCGCGCCGCACGACACGCCGCGCCTGCTCGCACAGTACCTCGTCGTCGCGCCGCTGCGACGGCGGCAGGCTCGACACCATGTCCAGCACGTCGTCGATAATATCGTCGGCGGTATCGAAGTCGCTATCGCTATCGCCGAGGATGCCCGGTGCCGATAGCTGCGGCTCGTCTAAGATGCGGCCCGAGCGATCCACTGCCAGGGTCAAAACCGCAAAGCCGTTGCGCACCATGCGGTTGCGGCTACGCAAGGTTTCGTCCTCCACAGCCACCAACTCGGTACCGTCCGCCGCCAGCCGGCCGGTTTGCACCTGACCGACCAGTTCCGGACCGTCGGCGCTAAGGCGCAATACGTCGCCGTTGGCGATGATCGGCGCGTGCGGCACCTGGCACGCCCGGGCTAGCTCGGCGTGACCGTAGAGATGGCGCGTCTCACCGTGCACCGGAACGGCAATCGAGGGCCGCACCCATTGGTACATATGGATCAGCTCGTCGCGCGCCGGATGCCCCGATACATGCACGAAATGATCGCGCTCGGTGATCACCTTTACGCCCATAAGCGCCAGCTGGTTCTGCAGATGGCCAATCGAAACCTCGTTGCCCGGAATGATGCGCGACGAGAATATCACCACATCGTCCCGTTCCAGTTTGACGTTCGGGTGATCGTCGCGGGCGATCCGTGGCAAAGCGGCCCGCGGTTCGCCCTGACTCCCTGTGCAGACCAGCAAAACCTTGTCGCGGGGCAGCGTCGACGCCTCGTCTTCCGATACGAACGGCGCAACATCGCCAAGGTAACCGGTGGCGCGCGCCGCCTCGGTGATCCGCCACAGCGAGCGGCCGGCCAATACCACACTACGGCCATGGGCGGCGGCGACCTCGGCAATGGTTTGCACGCGCGCGATGTTGCTGGCGAAGCAGGCGACCGCGACCCGCGTTTTATACTCGCCCACCAGCGCCATCAGGCTATCGCGCACCTCGCTTTCGGAGCCGCTTTCGCCTTCGACCAAGGCATTGGTCGAATCGCCGATCATCGCCAGCACGCCGTCATCGCCCAGTTGTTTAAGGGCGGCCTCGTCGGTGGTGTCGCCGACCAATGGATCGGGATCGAGCTTCCAATCGCCGGTGTGCAAAACCGTGCCTAAGGGCGTTCGCAACACGACGGCGTTGGGCTCTGGGATCGAGTGGGTCAAGGTGATGAGCTGGAGGTCGAACGGGGCGATCTCGAAGCGGTCCGACATACCAATCTCGGTGAGCGGCACCTCGCCGAGCAGCCCTGCCTCTTCGAGCTTCTTGCGCAAGACAGCGGCGGTAAACGGCGTGGCGTAGACGGGGCAACGCAGCCGCTTCCAAAGATACGGCACGGCGCCGATATGGTCTTCATGGGCATGGGTCAGGACCAGCGCCACCAGATTGTCGCGCCGGCGCTCGATGAAATCGGGATCGGGCATAATGACGTCGACCCCCGGCGCGTTGTCGTCGCCAAAGGTAACGCCGCAATCGATCATCAGCCATTTACCGGCATGACCGTAGAGGTTCAGGTTCATGCCGATCTCGCCGGTTCCGCCGAGGGGCAGGAACAGCAAATCGTCTTTGCCGGGTACCGGACCGACCCCGGACGGTGTTTGCCAGTCGGACGGAGCCATTAGCGCGGATTACGCCGATTGATTTCAACCAGCCCCAGCAGGGTCAGGTTGGGCTCGATGGCCTCGATAACGTCGGTCACATCGGCGAATAGCTGTGCCAACCCGCCGGTCGCGATAACTTTCATGGGCTTGCCGTATTCGGCGACGATGCGCGGCACCATGCCTTCGATCATCGACACATAGCCCCAGAAGATACCCGATTGCATGGCCGGCACGGTGGCCCCGCCGATGACCTTGTCCGGCTTTTCGATATTCACCCGCGGCAGCAGGGCGCCGGTCATATAGAGCGCCTCGACCGATAGATTTATGCCCGGCGCGATGATGCCGCCGCAGAAACTGCCCTGGCTGTCGACGATGTCGAAGGTGGTCCCCGTGCCGAAGTCGATCACGATCAGATCGCCGGGATAACGCGTATGTGCGCCGACCGCGGACACCAGCCGATCGGCGCCCACCTGCTCGGGCCGTTCGACCTTGATCTTGATACCCAGATCGACGTTAGCATCGCGTACCACCAGGGGTTCGACACCGAAATGACCGTTGACCAAGGCCGACAAATGACGGCGCGTTCCCGGCACCACCGTGGTTATGATGGCCTCGGTGACCACGGAAACCGACAACGACGCCAGCGACATCAGCTGGGTTAGCCACACCGCATATTCGTCGCTGGTGCGTTGCGCTTCGGTCGAAATGCGCCAAACGCCGCGCTGATCGTCGCCGTCATAGACGGCGAACACCGTATTCGTATTGCCGCAATCGATTGCCAGGAGCATTACCGGGTGCCTTCAGGTTTCGGCGGCAGCGGAAACACATCGCCCATATCGATCCGCCGCGCACCGCCGCTGGTTTCGAGCATTAAACTACCGCGCTCGTCGATGCCGGAAAACCTGCCAAACAACTCACCGCTCGGCAAGCGTACCCGCATATCCGAGCCTTCGGGCAGCGCAAACGCCATCCAGCGCTCCCGAATAGCCTGAAAACCGTGCTCTTGCCATTGCCCGGCATACCAGAAGAACCGATCCAGAAAGGCGGTCAGCAAGTCCGCCACCGCTAGATCGGCCCCTTCCTCGCGAAGGCTGGTCACCTCGGGTAAATCTGCGGGGCTGAGCGCCACGTTAACCCCCGTGCCGATCACCACCCAGGCCAGGCGGCCCTCGGCGTCGGCGGCACTCTCCAGCAATATGCCGGACGCTTTTCTACCGTTGATCATCAAATCGTTGGGCCATTTAAGGGCGGCCGGCACGTCGGTGAGCCGCCCTAACGCATCGGCGAGGGCAACGCCAGTTACGAAGCCCAGTTGCGGCGCGTCGGCAGGCGGGCATTTGGGGCGCTGAACGATCGAGAGATAGAGGTTTCCCGGCGGCGAGTCCCAAACGCGGCCATGGCGTCCCTTGCCGGCGGCCTGGCTCTGGGCCCAAACGACCGTGCCGGCCTCAGCGCCCGACTGCGCGAGCGCTTTCGCTTCCTCGTTGGTGCTGCCGACGCTGTCGCGGGCGATCAGGTGACAGCCGGCGGGCACATCCGGCTGCGCTGACGTCATGCGCCGAAGAGCGTTGCCGCTGCGATGCCGGCGCTATCGAGCACCGGCTTCAATGCGAATATGAACAATACCGTGACGACACTAGTGCCGACGACGATGGTCGAGATTTCTCGGCCAACCGGCTGATCGAACGAATCGAGAGGCTCGTCGAAATACATCAGCTTGACGATGCGCAAATAGTAAAACGCGGCGACGACGCTGGAGAGCAGGCCAACGACGACCAGCGTGTACAATTCGGCCTCGATGGCGGCAAGAAAGACGTAGAGCTTGCCAAAGAAACCGGCGAGCGGCGGAATACCCGCCATCGAGAACATGAAGATCGCCAATGCCAGCGCCATTTTGGGGTTGGTGCGGCTCAGCCCGGCAAGCTGGTCGATATCCTCGACCATCCGCTCCTGCCGCCGCATCGCCAGGATGCAGGCAAAGGTACCGACATTCATAAAGAGGTAGATGGTCAGATAGATCAGCACGCCTTGGGCGCCGGTTTCGTTGCCGGCGGCAAGACCGACCAGAACGAACCCCATATGGCCGATCGAGCTGTAAGCCATCAGCCGCTTGATGTTGGTCTGCCCGATCGCCGCAAATGCCCCCAGCAGCATCGACGCGAGAGAGACGAACCAGATCACCTGCTGCCACTGGCCCGCCAGGTCGCCAAACGGCTCCAGCATGACGCGGACGAACATCGCCATCGCGGCAATTTTCGGCGCGACAGCAAAAAATGCGGTGATCGGCGTCGGCGCGCCCTCGTAAACGTCCGGCGTCCACATGTGGAACGGCACGGCGGACACCTTGAAGGCCAGGCCGGCGATAATAAAGACGACGCCGACGATCACGCCGATGGGCGCCCCGTCCTGCGAACCATCGGCAAACACGGCGGCCAAGTCGTCAAACCCGGTCGATCCCGCGAAACCGTAAACCAGCGTCATGCCGTAGAGCAGAATGCCCGAGCTCAACGCCCCAAGAACGAAGTATTTGAGTCCTGCCTCGGCCGAGCGAACCGCGTCGCGGCGGATTGCCGCCAACACGTATAGCGACAAGCTCTGCAGCTCGATGCCGAGATAAAGCGAAATCAGATCGTTGGCCGAGACCATCATCATCATGCCGAGTACGGCGAAGACGACCAAAATCGGGAACTCGAACTGGGGAATGCCCTCGCGCACGTTGAAGGGCATCGCGAGAATGAGGGTGAGCGCGGCCCCCAGTAACAGCAGAACCTTGGCGAAATTGGCGAAGTCATCCACGACGAAGAGGTCGTTGAAGCCGACAACCCGGCCCGCCGGGCCGGCCAGAACCAACACACCGGCAATAAACAGAACGCCTACCGACAACCACGAGATCAAGTGGGTCGATTGATTTCCGCGGAACGCGCCGACCATCAGTAAGAACATGGCGGCGACGGCGATGAAGAGTTCCGGCCAGGCGAGCGTTACATCAACGGCGAGGTTCACGGGCTGCAATCCTTCCGTTACCGGCCGACCAGGGTGACCGGCTCAACGGCGCTGAGCGCCGTTTGATAGTTTTGCAATAGGTTGGCGACGCTGACCTCCATCACATCGAGGAACGGCGCGGGCCATAGTCCCATCCACAGCACGAGCACGAGCAGCGGTGCGAAAATCGCGACTTCGCGGGTTTCGAGATCGAGAATTCCTTTAAGGTCGGTTTTTTCGAGCTTACCGAAGATCACCCGGCGGAACAGGTAGAGCATATACGCCGCGCCGAGGATGATGCCGGTGGTGGCCAGCAACGCCACCCAGGTGTTGTCCTGAAAGGCACCGACCAGGACCAGGAATTCGCCGATAAACCCGCTGGTGCCGGGCAATCCGACCGAGCCGAGCATAAACACCATGAAAACGAAGGCGTATTTCGGCATTCGCTCGACCAGCCCGCCATAGCGGGCGATCTCTCGGCTATGAATGCGGTCGTAGACGATGCCGACACACAAGAACAGCGCGGCGGAAATAATGCCGTGGCTCAGCATCTGGAAGATGCCACCGACGATGCCTTGCTGCGTCGCGGTGAAGATGCCGATGGTCACGAAGCCCATATGCGCAACCGAGGAATACGCGATCAGCTTCTTCATGTCCTCCTGCGCCAGCGCCACAAGCGACGTGTAGATGATGGCGATCACCGACAGCGTGTAGATCAGCGGCGTGAACTGGTCGGAGGCCAGCGGCAGCATGGGCAGCGAGAAGCGCAGGAAGCCGTAGCCGCCCATTTTCAGGAGCACGCCCGCCAGAATGACCGACCCCGCGGTGGGCGCCTCGACATGGGCATCCGGCAGCCAGGTGTGGACCGGCCACATGGGCAGCTTCACGGCGAACGAGGCAAAGAAGGCCAGCCAGAGCCAGATCTGCATGCCCGCCGGCACGGAGAATGCCAACAATGTCGGGATGTCCGTAGTGCCGGCTTCGAAGTAGAGCGCCAAAAGCGCTGCCAGCAGCAACACCGAACCCGCCAGCGTATAGAGGAAGAACTTGAAGGCCGAATAGACCCGCCGTTCGCCGCCCCACACCCCGATGATGATGAACATCGGGATAAGGACACCCTCGAAGAAAATGTAGAACAGCACGAAATCGAGCGCCGAGAACGTGCCGATCATCATGGTCTCGAGGATCAGGAACGCGATCATATATTCGCGCACGCGCGACTTGATCGCCTTCCACGAGGCCAGGACGCACAGCGGCGTCAGGGCGGTCGACAGCAGCACGAAGAACATCGAGATGCCGTCGACGCCGAGATGGTAGGAGATATTGAACGCCGGGATCCAATCGACCTTTTCGACAAACTGGAAGTCCGCCGTCGTATAGTCGAAGTTGAACCAGAGGAACAAACTGACGATGAAGGTGGCGATCGACGTCCACAGGGCGGCATAACGCGCGTTGCGGGCAACCGTTTCGTCGTCGCCGCGCACGATCAGGATGAACAACACCCCGACGAGCGGCAGGAAGGTTGTCAGCGATAATACGGGGAAGGATTCCATCTCGACGGCGCCCTACTGGAAGAACCCGAAGAGGAACCACGTCGCGAACACGACGATGCCGATCAGCATCGCGAAGGCGTAGTGGTAGACGTAGCCCGACTGCATGCGGCCCGCCCGCGCGGCGATACCGCGGGTGGCCTCGGCAACGCCGTCGGGACCGACGCCGTCGATCACCGCGCCATCGCCCGACTTCCACAACCCGCGGCCCAGGTAGAACGACGGCCGCACGAACATCATGTCGTACAGCTCATCGAAGTACCATTTACTGAAAATGAACTGGTAGATGGGGCGTAGCCGCGCCGCCAACTGCCCTGGCAACCCCGGCATGACCATATACATGATCCACGCGGCAATGATGCCAACAGCGGCGACCCCGGCCGGCAGCCAAACGACCCAAGCGGGCGCGTGGTGCGCCGCTTCGATGACCTCCTTGCCCAACACCATAGAATTGCCCCAGAAGTCGGCCATCTTGTCGCCGACGAAATGCTTTTTCGCCAGCCACCCAGCGAAAATCGCGCCAAGCGCCAGCACCAAGAGCGGCGCAATCATAATCGGTGGTGATTCATGGGCTTCGGCGTAGGTGTGATCATCGGCGCGGGTCTTGCCGTGGAACGTTAGGAACAAGAGCCGCCACGAGTAAAACGCCGTCATCAAGGCGGCCGCAATTCCCAGCCAGAACGCATAAAGCCCCCAGCCGGTATGCACCGCAAACGCCGATTCCAGAATAATGTCCTTGGAGAAGAACCCGGCGAATAGCGGCACGCCCGCCAGCGACAGGCTGCCGATCCACATCAACACCCCGGTCACCTTCATCTTCGAGAACAGCCCGCCCATATGGCGCATGTCCTGCTCATCGTGCATGCCGTGAATGACGCTGCCGGAGCCGAGGAACAGGAGCGCCTTGAAGAAGGCATGGGTCATCAGGTGGAAGATCGCCGCCGGATAAGCGCCGACGCCGAGGGCGAAGAACATGTAGCCCAGCTGGGAGCAGGTCGAGTAGGCGATCACCCGCTTGATGTCCCATTGCGTAAGGCCAACTGTCGCGGCGAAGAAGGCGGTGGTCGCGCCGATGATGACGACGACCGTGAGGGCGATCGGGGCGAACTCGAACATCGGCGACAATCGCGCCACCATGAATACCCCGGCGGTCACCATGGTCGCGGCGTGGATCAGCGCCGACACCGGCGTTGGGCCTTCCATGGCATCAGGCAGCCAGGTGTGAAGCCCGAGCTGCGCCGATTTGCCCATCGCGCCGATGAACAACAACAGGCACAGGGTGGTCACGATATCGACGTTCATGCCGAGAAAGTTGAACGTTTGACCGGCCATGCCGGGAACGGCGGCGAAGACGGTATCGAAGTCGAGCGTGCCAAAGGCGAAGAACACGCCCAAGATGCCCAAGGTGAAGCCAAAGTCGCCAACCCGGTTGACCACAAACGCCTTAATCGCCGCCGCGTTGGCGCTCGGTCTCTCGAACCAGAAGCCGATCAACAGGTACGACGATAGGCCGACGCCTTCCCAGCCGAAGAACATCTGAACGAAGTTATCGGCCGTCACCAGCGTCAGCATGAAAAAGGTGAACAGGCTCAGATAGGCCATAAAGCGCGGGATGTGCGGGTCGTGCGACATGTAGCCGATGGAATAGACATGGACCATCGCCGACACGACGGTGACCACGAACACCATAACCGCGGACAAGGTATCGAAGCGCAGCGCCCAGCTCACCTCCAGCGTGCCAACATCGATCCAGGTGAACAGCTGCTCCGTATGGCTCTGGCCCTCGAAACCGACCGTATAGAGGATGATGCACGACAGGACCGCCGACACGAGCATCGGCAACACGGTGACGAGTTGCGCGAACCGGTCGCCCAGCCGGTTCCCGAAGAAACCGGCGGCGATCGCGCCGAGCAGCGGCAGGAATATGGTTGCCGTAAACACCTGGCCGCTATCCTTTCATCATGTTGACGTCTTCGACCCGGATCGAGCCGCGGTTACGGAAGTAAACGACGAGAATGGCGAGCCCGATCGCCGCTTCGGCGGCGGCGACGGTGAGTACGAACATGGCGAAGACCTGCCCCACCAAATCCTGCAGGTGGACGGAGAACGCCACCAGGTTGAGGTTGACCGCGAGCAGCATCAACTCGATCGACATCATGATGATGATGACGTTCTTGCGGTTTAAGAAGATGCCGAAGATGCCGAGCGTAAACAGGATGGCGGCAACGGTCAGATAGTGCGGCAGGCCGATTGCGAGCATCAGATACCGCTCCCCGTGGGAATGTCCTTGATCTCGATAACCTCTTCAACCGGGCGCGACACCTGTTCGGCGATGCGCTGGCGATGGACATTGGGCCGCGTGCGCAGGGTCAGGACGATGGCGCCGATCATGGCGATGAGCAGCACCAGCCCGGCGGCTTGGAACAGGTAGACATAATCGGTGTAGATGATCTGGCCGAGCGCATGGGTGTTGGTGATTTCGCTCGGCGCGGCACTGGGCGCGGCGATAATGCGGGCCGCGTCGGGGTTCACGACCCACCCGCCGAAAATCAGCACCAGCTCGGCGGCCAGAATGACACCGACCAGCGCGCCGATAGGCAGATATTGCAGAAATCCTTCGCGCAGTTCGGCGAAGTTGATGTCGAGCATCATGACAACGAACAGGAACAGCACCGCGACCGCGCCGACATAAACGACAACCAGAATCATCGCCAGGAACTCCGCGCCGATCAGCACGAACAATCCGGCGGAGTTGAAAAAGGCGAGGATGAGAAACAGCACCGAGTGCACGGGATTGCGCGCCGAGATGACCATCACGCCCGCGGCAATGGCGACGAACGCGAACAAATAGAATGCGAGGGCTTGGATGATCATTCGGTCGGCTTATCGGTAGGGGGCGTCAGCGGACAAGGCCGCGGCAATCTCGGCTTCCCACCGGTCGCCGTTCTCGAGCAGCTTGTCCTTGTTGTACATGAGCTCCTCGCGGGTCTCGGTAGCGAACTCGAAGTTCGGTCCCTCGACGATCGCATCGACCGGGCACGCTTCCTGACAGAAACCGCAATAGATGCACTTGGTCATGTCGATGTCGTAGCGCGTCGTGCGCCGGCTGCCGTCTTCGCGTGGTTCGGCCTCGATGGTGATCGCCTGCGCCGGGCAAATCGCCTCGCAAAGCTTGCACGCGATACAGCGCTCCTCGCCGTTAGGATAGCGCCGCAGCACATGCTCGCCGCGAAACCGCGGGCTCAGCGGGCCTTTCTCATAAGGATAGTTGACCGTCACCTTGCGCTTGAAGAAATAGCGCAGGGTCATCCACATGCCGGCCACGATTTCGGTCAGCAACAAGCCACGCGCGGTGCGATCGAGAAACGCCATGCTCAGCACTCCCTTCCGGCGCGGCCGCTCATTTCGGGAACCAATCGAAAGCGACGATGGCGCCGGCGGTTACCACCACCCACAACAGCGAGAACGGCAGGAAGACCTTCCAGCCAAGGCGCATGAGCTGGTCGTAGCGGTAGCGCGGCAGGGTCGCCCGCACCCATAGGAAGACGAACAGCACGAACGACACCTTGAGCGCGAACCAGACGACGCCCGGCAGCCAATTGAACGGCGCGATGTCGAACGGCGGCAGCCAGCCGCCGAGGAACAGAATGACCGTCATGCCGCTCATCAAAATCATGTTGGCGTATTCGCCGAGGAAGAACAGAGCGAACGCCATCGCCGAATATTCAACGTTGTAGCCCGACACGAGTTCGGCTTCGGCCTCCGGCAGATCGAACGGCGCGCGGTTGGTTTCCGCCAATGTGGAGACGAAGAAGATGACGAACATCGGGAACAGCGGAATGAAGAACCAGACGTTCTGCTGCGCCATGACGATATCGGTCAGGTTGAGCGAGCCGACAGCGAGCAACACCGTGATGATGACGAAGCCGATGGAGACTTCGTAGGAGACCATCTGCGCCGCCGAGCGCAACGCGCCGAGGAACGGATAGATCGAGTTCGACGCCCAGCCCGCCATGATGATGCCGTAGACGCCGAGCGAGCTGATGGCGAAGAGATAGAGGATGCCAACATTGATGTCCGACAGCACCCAGCCATCGGCCACCGGGATCACGGCCCATCCCACCATCGCCAGCGAGAAGGTCAGCATCGGCGCCAGCAGAAAAACCACGCGGTTTGACCCGGTGGGAATGATCGCTTCCTTCGCCAACAGCTTGAGGCCATCGGCAAACGGCTGCAGCAAGCCGAATGGCCCCACCACGTTCGGGCCCATGCGCAACTGAATGAACCCGATCACTTTGCGCTCGGCATAAGTGAGATACGCCACCGCGACCAGCAGCGGCACCACGATGAACAGGATCTGGATAAGGATCCAGATCGTCGGCCAGGCGTAATTCGTCCAGAATTCAGCCATCGGTGCCGGTCCTTTCGCCGTCGCCGCCCACGAACTCGCGGCTGCACTCGGCCATGGTTTCCGACGCCCGGCTGATCGGGCACGTCATGTAGTAGTTCGAAATGGGACTGGTCAGGGGGTCGCTCGACATCGGCCCGGCTTCGCCGAAGGCCTCCCAGTAGGCGAGAACGATCTCGCCCACCTGATCGAACACCGGATTGACCTCAACGAGCCGCGCGCGCACATCGCCCAGTGTTGCGAAATCCAAGCCGCCGCCGATAACGTCGGAAAGGGCGCGGATAATCGCCCAATCTTCGCGCGCATCGCCCGGCGGCTGCACCGCCTGACGCGCAAACTGCACGCGGCCTTCGGTGTTCACATAGGTGCCGTTTTTCTCGGTATACGCCGCGCCTGGCAGAATGACATCGGCGCGGTGCGCGCCCTGGTCGCCATGGTGGCCCTGATAGATGACAAAGGCACTGCCGAGGCTCGTCACATCGATCTCGTCGGCAGCCAACAGGTACACCACGTCGATGTCGCCGCCGGTGGCGCCGTCGATAATGCCCTCGACATCCAGACCGCCCGCGCCGGGCGTGAAGCCCAGATCGAGACCGCCGACCCGCGACGCGGCAGTGTGCAACACGTTGAAGCCGTTCCAATCGTCGCTCACCAGGCCGCAATCGTCGGCGATCTTGCGGGCCGTCGCCAAAATTGCCGCGCCGTCGGGCCGCCCCAGGGCGCCCATACCTACAATAATCGCGCCACGCTCGGCGTTTTTAAGTACATCGGCGAAGGCGTTGCTGCCGTCGGCAACGGCGGCCAGCGTGTCCGGGCCGGCGCCGAGATAGTCGACCGGATAGGTCAAATCGACATCGGGACCGATTGCCGCCGCTTTCAAATTCCCCTGCAGCCAGGCCTTGCGCAGCCGGGCATTGACCAGCGGCGCTTCCCAGCGCGGGTTGGTGCCGACCAGGAGCACCGCGTCGGCGGTTTCCAGCCCGGCGATGGTCGAGTTGGTGAGATAGGCCGCGCGCGGCGACGCCGGCAATTTGGCGCCGTCCTGACGGCAGTCGATATGGGGCGACCCCAACGCCGTCATCAGGTCTTTCAAAGCGATCATGGACTCAGCGTCGCATTGATCGCCGGCGATGGCGGCGATGCGATCGCCCGTGGTCGCCTTGATGCGGTCGCCGATGGCGGCAAACGCTTCCTGCCAGCTGGTTTCGCGCAGCTTGCCGCCGATCCGCAGATACGGCCGGTCGAGGCGCTGCCGGGCCAAGCCGTCGACGGCGTAGCGGGCCTTGTCGGCGATCCACTCTTCGTTGACGTCTTCGTTCAAGCGGGGCAGCGCGCGCAGCACTTCGGTCTGCCGGGAGTCGACCCGGATGGCGCTGCCGACCGCATCCATCACGTCGATGGATTCGGTCTTGGTGAGCTCCCAGGGCCGCGACACGAAGGCATAGGGCTTCGAGGTCAGCGCGCCCACCGGACATAAGTCGATGACGTTGGCGCTGAGTTCGGAATCGAGCGACTTCTCCAAATAGGTCGTGATCTCGGCGTGTTCGCCGCGGCCAAGCAGCCCGAGGTCCGGCACGCCGGCGATTTCGGTGGCGAACCGCACGCAGCGAGTGCAGTGGATGCAGCGGGTCATGATCGTTTTGACCAGCGGCCCCATATGCTTGTCTTTGACCGCGCGCTTATTTTCCCGGTAGCGCGAATGGTCGTAGCCGTAGGCCATCGCCTGGTCTTGCAGGTCGCACTCACCGCCCTGGTCGCAAATCGGGCAATCGAGCGGATGGTTGATCAGCAAGAACTCCATCACGCCGTTGCGCGCCTTCTGCACCATCTCGGAGTCTGTTTTGATCTCCATGCCCTCGCCCACCGGCATGGCACACGACGCTGCCGGCTTGGGCGGGCCGGGCGACACCTCGACCAGGCACATGCGGCAGTTACCGGCGATCGACAGGCGTTCGTGGTAGCAGAACCGTGGTATCTCCTTACCGGCCATCTCGCAGGCCTGGAGCACGGTGATCCCGTCGGGAACTTCAATTTCCGCACCGTCGATGGTGACCTTCGGCATAACGTCCGTTCCCCCGCCCTACTCGGCCGCCGCCGCGGCAACCGGCATCGGTTCCCCGGCCGCGGTTTTGCGCTCGACGATGCGGCGTTCCAGCTCGGGCCGGAAATGGCGGATCAACCCCTGCACCGGCCAAACCCCACCGTCGGCCAGCGCGCAAATCGTATGGCCCTCGATCTGCTTGGTGAGGTCCCACAGCATGTCGATCTCGTTGATTTCGGCATCACCGGTCACCAGCCGCTGCATCACCCGATAGACCCAGCCCATTCCCTCGCGGCAGGGCGTGCATTGGCCGCAGCTTTCATGGCGGTAAAAATGGCTAAGCCGTGCAATGGCTTCGACGATATCGGTCGACTGATCCATGACGATAACCGCGGCCGTGCCCAATCCGGTGCTTTGTTCGCGCAAGGAATCGAAATCCATCAAGATGTCGTCGCAGATTCCTTTAGCTATACACGGGGTCGAGGAGCCACCGGGGATCACGGCCAGCAGGTTGTCCCAACCGCCGCGCACGCCGCCGGCATGCTTGTCGATCAGCTCCTTGAGCGGAATGCTCATAGCTTCCTCGACATTGCAGGGATTGTTGACGTGGCCGGAGATCGAGAAAATCTTGGTGCCGGTGTTGTTCTCACGCCCAATGCCGGCAAACCATGCCGCGCCGCGCCGAATGATCGTCGGCGCCACGGCAATGGTCTCGACATTGTTGACCGTTGTCGGGCAGCCATAGAGGCCGCAGGCCGCCGGAAACGGCGGTTTCAGCCGCGGCTGGCCCTTCTTGCCCTCAAGGCTCTCGAGCAGCGCAGTTTCCTCACCGCAGATGTAGGCGCCCGCGCCACGGTGCAGATAGACGTCGAAATCCCAGCCCGAACCGCTCGCATTCTTGCCGATGAGCCCGGCGTCGTAAGCCTCTTCGATGGCCTGGCTAACGTGCGATGCTTCACTGAAGAATTCGCCCCTTATGTAGATGTAAGCGGCATTTGCCCCCATCGCGAAACCGGCAACCAGGCACCCTTCGATTAAAATATGCGGGTCATAGCGCAAGATCTCGCGGTCTTTGCAGGTGCCTGGCTCGGATTCGTCGGCGTTGACCACCAGATAGTGCGGCCGCCCATCGCGCCGGTCTTCGGGCGGCATGAACGACCATTTGACGCCGGTCGGGAAACCGGCGCCGCCGCGCCCGCGTAGTCCAGATTCCTTAATCTCTTCGACCAGCTTTTCGCGGCCGAGTTCGAGCAGCGCCTTGGTGTTGTCCCAGATACCGCGGCGGCGCGCGCCGTCGAGACGCCAATCGTCCTGGCCGTAAAGGTTTTTAAAGATGCGGTCTTGATCGGCCAGCATCAATCGTCTCCTCCGCCGGCAAGACTGGTAAGCTCACCCGTCGGTTCGGAACCAACCCGTCCGGTCTGCGAACCGGCTTTCGGCGATTCACCACGCTTCATCGCTTCCAGGAGCGCGCGGAAATTTTCCGGCGTCAGGTCCTCGTAATACTCGTCATTGATCTGCACCATCGGCGCGTTGCAGCACGCCCCGAGGCATTCGACCTCGACAACCGTGAACAATCCGTCTTCGCTACTCTCACCAAGACCACAACCGGTGACGTCGGCCGCAACCTGCCGCAAATCGTCAGAGCCGCGCAGCCAGCAGGGCGTGGTGCGGCAAACTTGAATGAAGTTCTTGCCGACCGGTTCGAGATTGAACATCGAGTAGAACGTTGCCACCTCGAGCACGCGGATTTTCGCCATATCGAGACGCTCAGCGACATGTTCGATCGCCGCGGTGGGCAGCCAGCCGCCGCACTCGCGCTGCGCCAGATCGAGCAGCGGAATCACCGCGCTCTGCTGACGTCCCTCGGGATACCGCGCGATGACGTCGTCGCACCGCGTCTTGCCCGCATCGGAAAATTCAAAGGTATCGATGTCGCTCACCGGTCGACCTCACCAAACACGATATCGAGGCTGCCGATAACCGCGGGAACATCGGCCAGCATGTGCCCCCGGGTCAGGAAATCCATCGCTTGCATGAAGGCGAAGCCAGGTGCGCGGATCTTGCAGCGGTAGGGCCGGTTTGTACCGTCGGAGATCAAGTAGACCCCGAATTCGCCTTTCGGCGCTTCGACCGCGGTGTACGTCTCGCCGGCGGGTACGTGGTACCCTTCTGTATATAGTTTGAAATGATGGATTAGCGCTTCCATCGAATGTTTCATTTCGCCGCGGCGCGGCGGCGTAATCTTGTAGTCGGTAGCGATTACCGGGCCGTCGGGCATATCGTCGAGACACTGGCGCATGATGCGCAGGCTCTCGCGCATTTCCGCCACCCGCACCAGGAAGCGCGCGTAACAATCGCCGGTCTTGCCCACGGGCACATCGAAATCGACCTTGTCGTAAACGTCATAGGGCTGCGCCTTGCGAAGATCCCAGGCCAGGCCCGAGGCGCGTAGAACCGGTCCGCTCATGCCCCAATCCTGCGCTTCCTCCGCACTGATATGTCCGATATCGACGGTGCGCTGGCGGAAAATCCGATTACCGCTCAAGAGATCTTCCATATCGTCGATGAACTTCGGATAGGTCTCGCAGAACTCGTAGATATCGTCGGCCAGTCCAGTCGGCAGGTCTTGGTGCACTCCGCCGGGCCGGAAGTAGGCCGCGTGGAGCCGCGCGCCGGACACCCGCTCGTAGAACTCCATCAGCCGTTCCCGTTCCTCGAAGCCCCACAGCAACGGCGTCATCGCACCCACGTCGAGCGCGTAGGTGGTGAGGTTCATAATATGGTTGAGGATGCGGGTGATCTCGGAGAAGAGCACGCGGATATACTGGCCGCGCTCCGGCACTTCGAGGCCGAGCAGCTTTTCGGTCGCCAGGGCAAAAGCGTGCTCCTGGCACATGGGCGACACGTAGTCGAGCCGGTCGAAGTACGGCACCGCCTGCAAATAGGTCTTGTACTCGATGAGCTTTTCCGTGCCGCGATGCAGGAGCCCGATATGGGGATCCGCGCGCTCCACGACTTCGCCGTCCATTTCGAGAACCAGCCGCAAGACGCCATGGGCCGCGGGATGCTGCGGCCCGAAGTTCATCGTTAGGTTTTTGATCGCGACTTCGCTCATGTGGCGCCCTCTTCCGCCGCCCCATCTTCTGCCTCGGCTTTCTCGTCGCCCGGCAGCACCTTATTCATGCCCTCCCAGGGGCTCAGGAAATCGAAGGTGCGGAAGTCTTGGGTCAACTGAACGGGATCATAGACGACGCGTTTTTGCGCTTCGTCGTAGCGCACCTCGACGCGGCCGGTCAGCGGGAAATCCTTGCGCAGCGGATGCCCCTCGAAACCGTAGTCGGTGAGAATACGCCGCAAGTCGGGATGGTCGGAGAACATTATGCCGTAGAGATCCCAGGTCTCGCGTTCGAACCAACCGGCTGAACTGAAGACCGTTGTGGCCGTCGGCACCGGCGTTTCCTCGTCGGTAGACACTTTCACACGGATGCGCTGATTCTGGGTCAGCGAGAGCAAGTTGTAGACCACGTCGAAACGCGGATCGCGCTGCGGGTAGTCGGCCCCGCAAACGTCGACCAGAACCTTGAACTGACAGTTGCTGTCGTTGCGCAGAAACGTCAACACGTCGGTAATCGCCGCCGTGCGCACGAACACCGCCAGCTCGCCGCATTCGTCCGCGGTGCGGATCACGTCGCGGGGAAGCGCCGCAGCAATATAGTCACCAAGGTCCTGGAGGGCCTGATCCATTGTGTTTCGCTAAATCCTGCCCAATCCGGTTAACGCGCAATCGTGCTGGTGCGGCGTATTTTTTTCTGCAGCTGCAGAATGCCGTACAGCAGGGCTTCCGCCGTCGGCGGACAGCCCGGCACATAAATATCGACCGGCACGATGCGGTCGCAGCCGCGAACCACCGAATAGGAGTAGTGGTAATAGCCGCCGCCGTTGGCGCACGACCCCATAGAGATCACCCAGCGCGGTTCGGCCATCTGGTCGTAGACCTTGCGCAGAGCCGGCGCCATCTTGTTGGTGAGCGTGCCGGCAACAATCATCACATCGGATTGCCGCGGACTAGGCCGGAACACAATGCCGAACCGGTCGAGATCGTAGCGCGACGCTGCCGTATGCATCATCTCGACAGCGCAGCAGGCCAGCCCGAACGTCATCGGCCACATGGAGCCGCTGCGCGCCCAGTTCACCAGCTTATCCATCTGGGCGATAACAAAACCCTTGTCGGTCAGCTCGTCGGTGACCGCCTTTAAGGCTGCGTCCTGGTCGGGTCCGGTGGTGAATGTGGGTGTGACACCGCCCCTCGGGTCTGGTTCTACTCCCATTCGAGCGCCCCTTTCCGCCACTCATAGACAAAGCCCACGGTCAGGATGGCCAGGAAAACGACCATCGACCAAAAGCCGAAGATGCCGGTATCGCCGAGCGTAATCGCCCACGGAAACAGGAACGCAACCTCGAGGTCGAAAATGATGAACAGGATCGCCACGAGATAGAAACGCACGTCGAACTTCATGCGCGCATCGTCGAACGGCTCGAAGCCGCATTCGTAGGCCGAGTTCTTTTCGACGTCGGGGTTGCTCGGCCCAACAAAAAACGATGCTGCCACCATCACGGCGGAGAGCCCGACGGCCAAACCGATAAAGATCAAGATCGGCAAATATTCGAGGAGCAACTCTTCCATAGTTGGCGCCCGCCAATATCGTTATGCGTTACATATGGCCGCGGCTGCAAAAGGTCGAGCCAATCGGCGCCTGCGGCGCAGCCATACACGACGTTCGTGCGCCGTGCAAGACAGCGTTCCCGTTAGAAACAACAGCTTTCCGAGTCTCGCAAAACCCGCACTAACTGAGGGTTAAAGCGATTGTAGTCGGAGTTCGCCAGCCGATGTATCAATTCGCGCTGAGGCGAATCACCGCACCGGCCGTGAATACGACAGTACGCGCAACGAGTTATCGATGAAACGGTGGCGGGAGTGACGGGACTCGAACCCGCGGCCTCCGGCGTGACAGGCCGGCGCTCTAACCAACTGAGCTACACCCCCCACATCGGTCCGTGAGGATCGAGGGTAAGTACTGCTGGTGCTGACATGTGTCAAGCAAGCTCGCGCCGATGGCGCATCCCCGGCGATTCACGCGCGACACTATAACACGCGAGCGCGCTCATAGATCCTGGAGTTGGAGAGTGGACAGGCCCTGCAACCCATAACCGATTTCCCGCGTGACGAAACTAACCTTCTCGGTAACGTCGCTCGACCACGACGCGGGAGCCTTCTGCTTCCAAGCATCGAGCTTTACCGAGAGGGCGCACAGATTGGCCCCGATTTTCTCCTGATGGGTGGCCACCATCTGCGATACCCTGCGGTACCGCTCGGGCGAAATATCCTGCCACATGCCCTCCGTGCGCACGCGAAACAATTCGACGACGTGTGCGACATTGCGATGCAGCCCGCGAATCTTGGAGGCAACGCTTTCGATATCCCGCGTGGCTGCGGCGTGATGCGCCAAGCCGGGGCTATGGGCCAGCTCGTACATATCGCTTAGAAAGTCCTCGAGGTCGGCTCGTGAGTCGTCATGGCACTTTTGGTAAAACGACAGCGATAAATAGACGTCGGCATAGTCCTCGAGAAACTTGGGAATTTGCATCAGTTGGATATCCAGCGACTTCGCCAGCTCGCGCAAATTGTTCCGGGCGACATCGGCGTTCGGATCGGTGAACAGCGTCAGTACATCACGAAACGAGCCTGTGGTCATATTCGCATCGCCGTAGATCTTGAGAATCAATGGCCGTGTAAACGCGGTCATATGGGCTAGCAGGCTCTGGGCCATCTCGTCGGAGAGTTTGAGGCTTTCGACATCGTCGATGGGAATGTTCAACTCCCGCAGGCCGACCCGCAAGCTGTAGACATCGTAGCTGGGCAGCACGGCAAGTTTCTTGACGATCTCCAGGTCGATCGCGCGGTCACCGGAAAAGTCGAAGACCCGTTCCAACGCCTTCGGTGATACCAAGCCCCGGCCGGTCGCACCGCCGCTGTAGAGTTCGACCGCGCCTTCCAATCTGGCGTTCTTGATGAGCCGCGTTTTCTGAAGCGCCTTCACCCGCAGCGGGATCATCGAGAGCGGCAAAACATGAAGGCTGTCGTGGTCGCTCATTTCAACCAGGCTTGGCATAAGCAGCTACCCGTAGAGTCTTGGAGCACAACTTCCAACACTACTCGGAACCCGATTGAGTCGGACAAGGTCTAATCGCGCCAAGCAGGCAGCGCAAAGAGACGCAGATTGATGGGTTGGGTGATGGTGGGCGATGACGGGATCGAACCGCCGACCCCCTCGGTGTAAACGAGGTGCTCTCCCAGCTGAGCTAATCGCCCTTCGCGCAGGCTACCCTGCGATGACCACGACCGGGTTCTATCTGTGCACGCTAGCGCACGCAACCCGTCGAGTTTAAGCCGAAAATAAAACAGGCCGGCCGCGACCCACCGCAACCGGCCTGATTCAATATGTCGGAGATATGTTCCGGTTAGTTAACGGCTTCTTTTAGCGCTTTGCCTGCCTTAAACTTGGGCTGCTTCGAGGCTTTGATCTGGATGGTTTCGCCCGTACGCGGGTTACGGCCAGTCGTCGCCTTACGTTGTGCGACCGAGAACGTGCCAAAGCCGACGAGGCGAACCTCGCTACCGCCCTGCAACGAGCTCGTAATATTGTCGAATACACTATCAACCGCCTTGGTTGCGTCGGCCTTCGAGAGACCAGCCGAATCTGACACGGCGGAGACAAGATCATTTTTGTTCACTTTAGGACCCCCTTTGGGATGGTTCGCTCAATGTCTGGAGCGTGAAGACCGAATCCAAACATGAGCGAATGTAAAGTGCGGTTTTGAATCCCGTCAAATGAAAAAGCCCGGAAAACCGGGCTTTTTAGACGATTTTCCGAGTCGAATCGGAAATAAAGGGGAGAATTCCGCCTTATTTTCAGTGACGGACCACTCCAGGGGCGTCTGAATCGTCGTCAGACGACCGCACAGCTTGCGAGTCGCTGTCCGATTCGTTCCACTCTATCGGCACCAACGGTTTGGCCAAAGAGTGTTCGAGAACCTCATCGACCGTCGACGCAATGACGATGTTGAGGCCCTTCTTCACGGTGTCGGGAATCTCGACGAGATCCTTCTCATTGTCTTTCGGAATGATCACCGTCTTAACGCCGCCGCGCAGCGCCGCGAGCATTTTCTCTTTCAAACCGCCGATCGGCAGCACGCGCCCGCGCAGTGAAATCTCGCCGGTCATGGCAACATCCTTGCGCACCGGAATGCCGGTCAGCACCGAGACCATCGTCGTGATCATGGCAACGCCGGCGGACGGGCCGTCCTTCGGCACCGCCCCTTCGGGCACATGGACATGGATATCCCGCTTGTCGAATATCGGCGGCTCGATGCCGAACTCGGTGGCGCGCGACCGTACATAGGCGTTGGCCGCTTGGATCGACTCCTGCATGACATCGCCGAGCTTGCCGGTGATCGTCATCTTGCCCTTACCGGGTACCAGAATGGCTTCGACCGTCAGCAACTCGCCGCCGACTTCCGTCCACGCCAGACCGGTAACGATGCCGACCAGATCTTCATTTTCGGTTTCGCCGAACCGGTACTTCCGAACCCCGGCATATTTATCGAGGTTGCGCACCGTAACCTTGACGGCCGACACATCCGCCTCGACGGCAATTTCCTTGACCGCTTTACGCGCCAGATTGGCGATTTCGCGCTCGAGGTTCCGCACACCGGCTTCGCGCGTGTAGTAGCGGATGAGGTCGCGCAGGGCCGATTCTGAGATCTGCCACTCGTCTTCTTTCAGCCCATTCTCTTTGAGTTGCTTGGGCAGCAGATGGCGCTTGGCAATTTCGACCTTCTCGTCCTCGGTGTAGCCCGGCAGCCGGATGATCTCCATGCGGTCGAGCAACGGCTGGGGCATGCGCATGGTGTTGGCCGTGCACACGAACATCACGTCGGACAAGTCGTAATCGACCTCCAGATAGTGGTCCTGGAACGTGTGGTTCTGTTCCGGGTCGAGCACTTCCAGCAAGGCCGACGACGGATCGCCACGCCAGTCGGCGCCCAGCTTGTCGATCTCATCGAGCAGGAACAGCGGGTTCGACGTCTTGGCCTTCTTCATGCCCTGAATAACCTTACCCGGCATGGAGCCGATATAGGTCCGGCGGTGGCCGCGGATTTCCGCTTCGTCGCGCACACCGCCCAGCGACATACGCACGAAATTACGCCCCGTCGCCCGGGCAACCGATTTGCCCAGTGAGGTTTTACCGACGCCCGGAGGGCCGACCAGGCACAGGATCGGACCTTTGATCTTCGACATGCGCTGCTGCACGGCGAGGTATTCGAGGATCCGCTCTTTGACCTTGTCGAGACCGTAATGGTCTTCGTTCAAAATCACTTCGGCGCCGGCGATGTCTTTTTTGACCCGTGAGCGTTTTTTCCACGGAATGTTCAGCATCCAGTCGAGATAGTTGCGAACAACCGTCGCTTCCGCCGACATCGGGCTCATATTGCGCAGCTTCTTGAGTTCCTGCGTCGCCTTTTCCCGGGCTTCCTTGTGAAACTTGGTCTTGCTGATGCGCTCTTCGAGTTCCTGAACCTCGTCGCGGCCGTCTTCGCCTTCACCGAGCTCTTTCTGGATCGCCTTGAGCTGCTCGTTCAAATAATACTCGCGCTGGGTCTTCTCCATCTGGCGCTTAACACGCCCGCGGATGCGTTTCTCGACCTGCAGCACACCGATCTCGCCTTCCATGAAGCCATGGATTTTCTCAAGCCGGGCCTGAACGGTTTCGGCTTCGAGCAGTTCCTGCTTCTCGGAAATCTTGAGCGCCAGATGCGATGCGATCGTGTCGGCGAGTTTGCCGGGTTCGTCGATCTGATTGATCGACACCAGCACCTCGGGCGGCACCTTGCGGTTGAGCTTGATGTACTGCTCGAACTGGCCGACCACCGACCGGCTCAACGCGGCGAGTTCTTTCTCATCGGCCTCGGCGTCGGGCATCGCGCTGGCATAGGCCTGGAAAAATTCTTCGTTGTCGGTGAACTCGCTAATCTGAGCGCGCTCACTGCCTTCGACCAGAACCTTCACGGTGCCATCGGGCAGCTTGAGGAGCTGCAAGATGGTGCCGATCGTCCCCACGTCGTACAGGTCAGTCGGCGCCGGGTCGTCCTGGGCGGCCGTCTTCTGGGTCACCAGAAGAATCTGCTTGTCGTCCTTCATGACGTCTTCGAGCGCACGCACCGACTTATCGCGGCCGACGAACAGCGGCACGATCATGTGCGGGAAGACGACGATATCGCGCAAGGGCAAAACGGGGAAAAGCGCGCCTTTGGGATGTTCAAGCATGACAGGTCCTAGGAAGGGGTTACCGCAACAAAAGATAACCACAAAATGATGAATCGAGATTTACCGCTAGCGCCGTCATAGAGTGCCGACTCGGAACGGTAAATCGTACCGTAACCAATATTTGGTCCACATCAGCCCGGCAATCAAGCCCGGCTGAGACGA
Source organism: Alphaproteobacteria bacterium (assembly GCA_965267185.1). Taxonomy (GTDB): domain Bacteria; phylum Pseudomonadota; class Alphaproteobacteria; order UBA6615; family UBA6615. The sequence goes on from OZ253937.1 coordinate 1,153,956, forward strand.
ATGACACACAATTTGTTGTGGGCGGCTAAGGGCCAGCGTCTAAATATTCTAAGCGCTGGTGCCCAAATCTTCGCGCTGATCGACGTAGATATGCAGCGGTTTGGCATTCCCGTCGACGACCTCGGCGTTGATAACCACTTCTTCGACGCCGCCCAGTTCGGGCAAATCGTACATCGTATCGAGGAGGATACCTTCGAGGATCGAGCGCAAGCCACGCGCGCCGGTTTTGCGCGCAATCGCCTTTTTCGCGACCGACTTGAGCGCATCCTCGGCAAACGTCAGCTCAACGCCTTCCATATCGAAGAGACGCTGATACTGCTTGACCAGGGCGTTCTTCGGCGTCGTGAGAATTTCGATCAGCGCGCTCTCGTCGAGATCTTCCAGCGTGGCGATCACCGGCAAGCGGCCGACAAATTCAGGAATCAAACCGAACTTCAGCAAGTCTTCCGGTTCGACGTTACGCAAGATCTCGCCGGTGCGCCGGTCGTCGGCGCTGCGCACGTCGGCGCCGAAACCGATAGACGTATCCTTACCGCGGCCCGAGATGATTTTCTCCAGCCCGGCGAACGCGCCACCGACGATGAACAGAATATTCGTGGTGTCGACCTGCAGGAACTCCTGCTGGGGATGCTTGCGCCCACCCTGCGGCGGCACCGACGCAACGGTGCCTTCCATGATTTTCAACAGCGCCTGCTGCACGCCCTCGCCCGACACGTCACGGGTGATCGACGGGTTGTCCGACTTGCGGCTGATCTTATCGACCTCATCGATATAGACGATGCCGCGCTGCGCGCGCTCGACATTGTAGTCGGCTGACTGCAGCAATTTGAGAATGATGTTCTCGACGTCCTCACCGACATAACCCGCTTCGGTGAGCGTCGTTGCATCGGCCATCGTGAACGGCACATCGAGAATGCGCGCCAGCGTCTGCGCCAGCAGCGTCTTGCCGCAACCGGTCGGGCCGATGAGAAGAATATTCGACTTGGCGATCTCGACATCGTTGCCTTTAGGCGCTGAGCTCAACCGCTTGTAGTGGTTATGAACGGCAACGGACAACACCCGCTTGGCCTGCGCCTGCCCGATCACGTAATCGTCGAGGACCTGGCAGATCTCTTTGGGCGTCGGCACGCCGTCGCGCGACTTGACCAGGGTCGATTTGTGCTCTTCACGGATGATGTCCATGCACAACTCGACGCATTCATCGCAGATGAATACGGTCGGGCCCGCAATTAGCTTACGGACCTCGTGCTGGCTCTTGCCGCAGAACGAGCAGTAGAGCGTGTTTTTCGAATCGCTACCGCCAGACTTACTCATAAATGAACCCCGTGTTTGGGCTTCCGACCCGGTGATCCGTCATGCTGTATCACACGGCGACTCGGGTCTCATTCGAATTGAACACTAGCTACCATCCCGCAATCAATAATTAGTTAAGTGCGGGATTTTTGAAGTCCACCTATCGTTAACCGTCTTTGTCCCCGTCTTCCGCGGTTGTCTCATTATCCGGTTTCACGGCCGGCCGTTGATCGACCACCTCGTCGATCAGGCCGAAATCCTTGGCCTCTTCGGCGGTATAAAACTTGTCCCGCTCCAAGGCATCGGCAATAGCTTCGATCTTTTGCCCGGTATGTTTTGCATAAATTTCGTTCAATCTTTCGCGGACCTGCAAAATCTCCTTGGCGTGGATCTCGATATCCGTCGCCTGGCCCTGGAACCCGCCCGAAGGCTGGTGGACCATGATTCGCGAGTTGGGCAGCGAGAACCGTTTGCCCGCCGCGCCGCCGGCGAGCAGTAACGAGCCCATCGAGGCCGCCTGCCCGATGCACAGCGTCGTCACTTCGGGCCGGATGTATTGCATGGTGTCGTAGATCGACAGACCCGCCGTAACCACGCCACCCGGCGAGTTGATATAGAACGAGATATCCTTGTTGGGATTATCGGCCTCGAGAAACAGCAGTTGCGCACAAATGACGCTGGCAACCTCGTCCATCACAGGGCCGGTCAAGAAGATGATCCGCTCTTTCAGCAAGCGCGAATAGATATCGAACGCCCGCTCACCGCGGTTGGTCTGCTCGACCACCATGGGGATCAGGGCGTTCATGGACGGTCCATCGGCAATGGGCATGGCATCGTTTGTCCTGGCTTCATAGTGAATGTATCGCCGTTAAATAAGGAACCGGCGATTCTGCGCAAGAGCGCAAGTGCCGATGGTTCATATTATTCGGCGTCCGTATCGGGCTTGGCGTCGCCTTTAGTGGTAGCCGCCTTCTTGCTTTTACTGCCTCCCTTGGCGCCCGATGCCTTCGGTTTGGCCGCCGCCTTGGCGCTCGCCTTTTTCTTCGCTGGCGCTTTTTTCGGTTTTTCAGCCGCCGCGGCTTCCGCCTCGGTCTCGGCGCGCAACTCTTCCGGCGTAATTTCGCGCTCGCTCACGGTCGCCATCTCCAAGATGAAGTTCACCACCTTGTCTTCGAAGATCGGTGCTTGCAGCGAGGCCTGGGCTTCGGCGTTGCTGCGGTAGAAATCGATCACCTGTTGCTCCTGGCCCGGGAGCTGGCGTGCCTGCTCCATAATGGCGCGGTTGATCTCTTCCTGCGTGACCGTCAGCTCGTTGCTTTCGCCGACGTGAGACAACAGCAACCCGAGGCGAACGCGGCGTTCGGCGATCGAGTTGTATTGTTCGCGTAACTCTTCTTCGCTCCGGTTCTTGTCCTCTTCATCGAGCGTGCCCTTCTCGCGCGCCTCTTCGACCTGACCCCAAATCTGTTCGAACTCGGACTCGAGCATGCGCGGCGGCACCTCGAAATCATATTTGTTGGACAACTCGTCGAGCAATTCGCGTTTTATCTTCTCGCGGGTGTACTGGGCGTATTCGCCATCGAGCTGTTCGCGTACCGCCTCTTTCAACGCATCGATTGAGTCCAAGCCCAGCGTCTTGGCGAAATCGTCATTGAGTTCGGCGGGGATCGGCTCGCGAAGCTCTGTCACTTCGCACGCGAACGTCGCGTCCTTACCGGCCAGCTCCGCGCTGCCATAATCTTCTGGGAACGTGACATTGACGTCGAGCGACTGCCCGGCCTTCGCCCCGATCAACTGGTCTTCGAAGCCCGGGATGAACTGGTTGGCGCCGAGTTCGATATTGATGTCGTTGCCGGTACCGCCGTCGAACGCCTCGCCGTCGATCTTGCCGACGAAGTTCACGACGACAATATCGCCCTTCTTGGCCGCCCGCGCGGTCTCGATGGGTTTGCTTTGTTTGTTCTGTTCTGAGAGGCGCTCCAACGTTTCGCTGATTTCGGTGTCCGTCGCTGAGACCTTGACGCGCTCCAACTCGAGCGAGGAGAAATCGAGATCGGTGATCTCCGGCAGTAGTTCTACCGAAAGGTCGTATTCGAGATCGTTGCCTTCTTCATAGGAGGTCACCTCGACCTTCGGCTGGCTCGCCGGCCGCAAACCGCGCTCCGCAAGTAGCTCTTGCGTGCTGTCGCGCAACGTCGCTTCGAGAACTTCGCCACGCACCGCCGGGCCGAAACGCTGCCGCAGCACCTGCACCGGCACCTTGCCAGGACGGAATCCCGGTATCCGGGCGTCCTGACCGACTTCGGTCAAACGGTCGTCGATCCGCGCCTCGATATCGGCCGCCGCAACGGTCACCTTGAAGTCTTTGAGCAAACTCTCTGAATTGGTCTCGAGCACTTCCATTTTTCGATTACTCTAAACTTGTTGCGTTTGTTTTGCGGTGTAGCTCATCAGCATGATTTCACTACGCCAACACTAGCGATTTGCGGCCGTCCGGTGAACCCGCCCGCCGGTCCGAAAGTTCAGCGCCCTTTGGCACCGGTCGAAGAGCCGGAGTGGTGCGGGCGAAGGGACTCGAACCCCCACGACCTTTCAGTCACCAGGACCTAAACCTGGCGCGTCTACCAGTTCCGCCACGCCCGCCCAACTATATGATCCGCCGACCCCGGCGCTTTCTCCGATCAGCCATAAACCCCATGGCCGGTCGCGGTCTACCTATACCATCGCACCGCACGAGTAAACGCCGCGGCGCGACGGGCGTTAGGGACCGCCCATTTACGCCAATCAAGGCTCGACCGAGGCTCGTCGGCGACGCAAAATCTTAGGATTCAGTCTAATATATTACTTGAGGTTAAAGTCACAACCGATTGTTATTTATTACTATAGATTCTCTTGCAGTACCCTTGGCAGCATATCGGCCAGATCCTCGGCAATCAGACCGGGCCCAAACGCCGTGGCGCACGCGCCGTGAAGCCAAGCGCCAGCGCAGGCCGCTTCAAAGGCCGGCATGTTTTGCGCCATCAGGCCGGTAATAAATCCGGCCAAAACATCGCCCGAGCCCGCGGTCGCCAGGTAAGGCGGCGCGTTGGCGTTGATCGCCACGCGTCCATCCGGGGCAGCGATCACCGTGTCGGCCCCTTTCAAAAGGACCACCGCGCCCGCCTTGGTTGCGGCGGCAACGGCGCGCTCTATTTTCCCGGCGCTCGCCGATCCCTCGCCGAATAACCGCGCGAACTCCCCCTCGTGAGGCGTGAGCACGCTGACTCCCGCAGGAGCGGCAGACAATGCGTCAAACAGCCGGTCGGGCCGCCCCGCGAAGGCGGTGAGCGCGTCGGCATCGAGCACACAGGGCCGTATCGCGAGGGCCCGCAATACGCGATCGGTGGTTTCGTCCGTAACCCCATTGCCCGGCCCAACCAGGACTGCGCTGACCTTCGCGTCCGCCAACACCGCATCGAACGCGTCACCATCGGCGACATCGCGCACCATGATCGCCGGCCGCCCGGCGCGATAGACCGGCCCCGCCGCCGGCGGGGCCGCGATGGTCACCAGACCTGCCCCCGCTCTCAACGCGGCGTGGCTCGCCAGCCGGGCCGCGCCGGTCAACACCTCCCCGCCAGCAATAACGGCATGGCCGCGATGGTATTTGTGACCGTGGGGCTCCGGGCGTGGCAGCAGGTTTCGCCATCGGACCGGCAGGTTTTCGGCGCACCGGGGCTGAATGCCCGCCAAGACCAACTCGGGGATACCGATATCGGCGACGCGCACCTCGCCGCAAAGGCCGCGGCCGGGATAGAGCAAGTGCGCCGGCTTACGGCGAAAGAAGGTCACGGTGGCGGCGGCTTGCGGTGCCGCGCCGAGAACGCGGCCGGTATCGCCATGCACCCCACTCGGGACGTCGACCGCGACGCAAGGAGTACCGGCATCATTCAAAGCCTCGACGGTCTGCCGCGCAGCACCATCGAGGGGCCGCACCAAGCCCGCGCCGAACAGCGCGTCGACGACGACATCAGCGCCATCGAGTAAAGCGGGCGCTAACGGAACAACTTCCCCGTCCCAACGCGCTGCATTGGCAGCAGCGTCACCGGCAAGCTTGTCGACCGGTCCGAGCAAGGCCAGGCGAACCTTCCGCCCCGCCTCAGCGAGAAGGCGCGCGACCACGAAGCCATCGCCGCCATTGTTGCCCGGCCCGCAGAGCACCACCACCGCGCCGCCCGGCCACCCGGCCTGAACGGTTTCGGCGACCGCCGCGCCCGCCGCTTCCATGAGGTCGAGACCGGCGACGCCGCCGGCGATTGCCGCCTCGTCGGCTCGGTACATCTCTGCGACGGCTAGAATTTCAGGCGCGCTTTCGATCCAACGGGCGGTCACGGCATCACCTTCCTCAAGAGCCCACATCCTTCGCGCCAAGTTTAACGCAAGCGGCGCGCGCTTTACCCCATCTATCTTATGTACCAATTGTCGCGCCTGGCCGTGGTACAGTGACGGGCATATCGAAACAGGTTGCAGGAGACAGCGATGGCACCGGGTATCGGCGAAACGTTGCGCCGCCTTATCGGCGCGGGGCCGCGTAAAGAAGCGGCACCTCGGGTCGAGGAAACTGCCGTCCATGGAGAGTACCGGATTCAGGCCGCCCCGCGGAAAGACGGTGCCCAATGGATCACCGCCGGCGTGATCACCAAAACAATCGACGGCGTTGAACGCGAGCATCGGTTCGTGCGCGGCGATTTTTATCCGAGCAAGGACAACGCCATCGAGTTCTCGATTGCCAAGGCGCGGCAGATCATCGATCTGGAAGGCGACAGGTTATTCGAGCGGAAATCCGAATAGGCACATGCGGCAATTTAGGTGCCGGCTGAGTTCACCCGCATATAGGACGGAGGTTCGGGGATATCGGTCAGCGGGTGGGTGAAAAGCGTGTAGTCGTCTTTCTCCTGGGCTGAGGAAAAACCGGCGAACCGATAGGTCACATTCATCATACGGTTACGGCCGGTGTCACGGAACTCAGCATAGAACTCCGCTCCCGCCGATTTCGCCCGGCGCATCACATCGTTCAACATGATCGCGCCGACGCCGCGCGACATCACACGGCACGATACAATCAGCAGCTTGAGCGTCCACTTGTCGGGCGAACACTCGACAAGTGAAAGGCCGATACGGCCGTAGCTACCGAATTTGTCGGTGAGTTCGGACACCAGCAACAGATGATCCGGCGATTTACTCAACGCCGCCAGCTCCTCATAGGAGTAGGTGTAGCCGGTCGAGTTGAGCTGGTTCGTGCGCTCGGTCAACTCGTGGGCGCGCTGCAAATCGTTTTCGGTGGCGCGGGTAATGGAAAGGTCCATATCCAGCGTCGCCAAAAAAGACTCTGCCGGGCCGGTAAAAGCCTGCTCCGCCTCCTGCCGAACGAAATCCTCCTGATACATAAGACGCCGGCGCGCGGCATCAGCTGTGGCGAATTGCGGGATGAATCGCGGCGTATCCAAAAGGGGTTCCAAGGGCGCCTTGCCATCGAGACAAAGCACCTTGGGGTGGGCGTCGGCGACTTCGGCACGCTCGAACGCGTCATCGTCAACAAAAGCAAACGTGTCCAAGCCCAGATTAAGCTTTTCGGCGATTGCGCCGACCGAGGCGGATTTCGCATCCCAACCAATTTGCGGCACCAGGAAATACTCCTGGATACCGTGCTCGGCGAGCGTCGACATGGCGAGGTCGTAATCGTTGCGGCTGGCGATCGACTGCAGAATGCCGCGCTGGTCGAACGCCTTGATGGCGGCGACCGCATCCGGTCTCAGCGTCACCTTTTCTTCCAACAGCACGCCGTCCCACACTGTGTTGTCGAGATCCCAGACCACGCACTTGATGGTCTTTTCGTTCGCGTCAGGCATTGGCCGCCGGCTGTGTATCAGGCACGACTGGGGCGGCTTCGGTTTGCGCGAACCGCGCGATGACCATTTCCAGAATCTGCGTGCTGCCCTCGATGATTTCCATGATCTTGGCGTCACGGAAAAAGCGGGCAACGGGGTACTCGTCGCTCACCCCGTTGGCGCCATGCAGTTGCACGGCGTCATTGGCCACCTGCATCGCCGCCGTCGACGCATAATATTTGGCGATCATGGTCTCCTGGACGGCGGTATGATCCCTACGCTCGCGCAACATGGCGGCACGGCGGCACAGAAGATCGGCACACCGATACGCGGTCATCATGTGGGTGATTTTCTGGGCGACCAGCTGGTGTTTCCGGAGTTCCACGCCGAACTGCTCGCGCTCGGATGTGTAGGCGACTGTGGCTTCCATGCAAGCGCGCAGCAAGCCGGTGCACCCCCAGGCAATGGAATATCGCCCGAGATCGAGCGCAGACGCTGCCACCATCGTAAAACCGAACCCCACCTTACCCAGCAAGTCGGCGTCTTCGACATGGCAATCGTCCAGTTTAAGGGACGCCAGCATCGCGCCGCGTGCCCCCATCAACCCTTCCATGGGCTCGACGGTCAGTCCTGGATTGTCGCGCGTGACGATGAATGCCGCCGGCTTGTCCTCGACGGCGGCGAGAATAAGGAACACATCGGCGCGCTGAGCAAACGTGATCCAACGCTTCTCGCCGTTGAGCCGGTAGCCCCCGTCAACCTTTCGCGCGACCGTTTGCGGATTAGCGGCATCGCTGCCGATATTCGGTTCGGTAAGCGCGAACGCACCGATCTTGCCGCCCGACGCAAGGCCGCCCAATAGCTCCGACTTGCGCCCATCTTGGCCCCAACGGTCGAGGGCCTGAACCACCATGCCATGGGCAGTCAGCAGGCTCCGCGTCGCTGTACAAACCGTGCCGATCTCCTCATGAAGGAGACCGAGCGACAGGGCATCGAAATCCCGCCCGCCGTTGCGCTCGGATAGCCAGGGTGCGAGATATCCGCGCTGCGCCACTTTTTCTAAAAGGCTATCGGGATATTGCTCGTCACGGTCGACCGCGGCGGCGTGCGGCGCGATCTCGGTCGCGGCGAATTCGCGGAATTCTGCGCGGAGGGTGGTTTCCATCGCAGGTAGATATCCTAGTCGGCCTGCGCGCCGGCGGTTTTTCCTTCGACGAACCGGGTCAACGCATCGACCGAGCAGAAATTAGCTATGTCGAGGTCTTCGTTCTCGACCGTTAGATCGAAGGTCTCCTCGATAAAGCAAACGATCTCAACGGCAAAAAGCGAGTTGACCAAACCACTGCCGAATATGTCGTGATCGTCGCTGAGTTCGGGCTGGCGGGAAACCCGCACCAGGTAGTCTCGGATGGTCGTACTTACGGGCGTGTCAGACATATTCGAAGAATCCTTCGCCGGTTTTGCGGCCGTGACGATTTTTTTCGACCATTTCTTTCAGCAGATTGCAGGCTTGATACTTCTCCTCGCCGTAGCTGTCGTAGAGCACGTCGAGCGAGCGTTTAATGGTGTCCAGGCCGATCAAATCGCCCGTCGCCAGAGGCCCCATCGGGTGGCCGAAGCAGGATCGAAACACTTTGTCCACGCCCTCGGCATCGGCGACACCTTCTTCCACCAAGCGAATAGCCTCGTTGATCGTGACCATGAGCACCCGGTTGGACACGAAGCCGGCTTGGTCTTTCACCAGAACATAGTCTTTGCCCACATCCGCCAGAAGATCCGTCACAGCGGCAACCGTCTGCGGCGACGTCTGTTCGCTCGGGATCACCTCGACCGTAGGCTTCATCGGAACCGGGTTCATGAAGTGGACCCCGATCACCCGGTCCGGCCGCTCCGCCGCCGCGCCGAGCGTGGCGATCGGAATGCACGACGTATTGACGATGAAGATGCAGTCGTTCGCGCAGATGCGGTTCAAGTCCCGGTAGATCGGTTCCTTGATCGCGGCATCCTCGGTGGCGTTTTCGACGACGAAATCGGCGTCGGCGAGGTCCGCCAGATCGGTCGTGAATTCTATTTGCGACAGAACCTCTTCGGGCGACCCGACGGCGGCGGACTTATCAAGCATGCGCGCCGCGCGAACGCTGCGGCGAATATTTTTCTGGGCCTGTTCGAGTATCTCGTCGGTCAGATCGACCAAAACCGCCCGATATCCGTGCCGGGCGAAATCTTCGGCAACACCGGCGCCCATAACCCCCGCGCCGATGATCCCAATGGTATGGTTCCCCATGTGGCAGCCTCTTTTTCCAGCAGCCTGAGCTTCTTAGTAACTTTGTGCAAATATCCCCAGATGAGTATGACAAATATGGTTAACAGCCTGTAAACGCCGAATTCTCGCAACCGGTCCAGGTTCTCAGGCACCGATTAAGCCGCCTCTATGCCATGATTCGGCGAGTGCTAGAATCGTCGCAGCGGAATGTGATTGAGCATGAATCAGTCAAACGACACCGGGGGCCCATCAACTGCCGCGGGTGGAACAATCGCCACAAACCCGGCAAGTGTCGATCCGGTCCGGAAAGTTTCGCTCAACGATATCGTTACGTTGCTGACGCTGCTGTTACTGTTCTTTTGCGCCCTTATTTTTCCGCGATCCGCATGGCCCGGTATTACGCGAGGTCTGGGGCGTCTCCATTATTGTGTAAAGCCGCCCGATCTCGCCGCAACCGCAAACACCCTAAACGACGCCGGCCTGGAGGCTTCTCAAGAGCAGATCGGCATCAAATTACTCGCCGGAACCTATCTCGAAAACATCGAAGCCCTGAGCGAATATCTCGCATTCCGGAGCGGCAGCGAGATCGTTGTCAGCGGTCTCGAGAATATCGAACGCGCGTTGCAGAAAGGCCGCGGCGTTATTCTGTGGAACGTGCCCAATTGCGGCGCACAAGTGATCTCGCTACGCGCGTTTACTGAAGCTGGTTTGCCGGTAACCCGGCTGCAAAGCGCGAACCACCCGTTCTCGGGAACGGCGTTCGGCGCCGCAGTGCTCAACCGGCTGCGCACGCATATCGAACGCCGTCACTTGGCTGACACGGTTCTGCTAGCCCCTGACGCCTTCGAATGGGCCATGGTGCGCCTTATGATGTTGCTGCGAAAAAACGGGATTGTTTGGGTCGCGGCAATCGGATCGGGCGACGATCCGCTCACGACTCCCTTTTTGGGTGGCACCCTAAAAGTGGCGCGGGGCGTACCGAAAATGGCGGTCGTTACGGGCGCACCGATTATTCCGGCATGGCTTTCGATCAAAAATGCGCCGCGATACGAAATCGACTTCGAGCCACCGCTTGAGATCGCGGAACACGGCAGCGAAGAAGAACGCCAACAGCAAATTGTGGACGTATTTGCGCACAGACTGGCCGCGCGGTTGCGCAGCGAGCCGTATTATTGGCGCGGCTGGGTGATGAAACACACCTGGTCGCCGTAGAAGGAGAGCTGAATACCGTCGCAATAGTGCCTAACGCTAGTCGTAAGCGTCGTGCAAGCGCAGCCAGTCCATTGTGTATTGGAAATCGTCCTCGTCGCGCCCCTTCGGCACGATGTCGAGGTAATGGTAGGCGGTGATGAACCTGTCCAGCCCACGCTGATAGGCCGAGTAGGTATGGAAAATGTCTCCGCCGGAGTCTCTATAGAACACGCTCACGCCCGGTCCTTCGGTGCTCGAGAAGCCGCCCGGTTCGTAATTGTAGTAGGCGTCCCCACGGTCGATTTCCTCCTGCGTGAAGGACACATGGAAGTCGCGGTTAAAGTCGTTCTCGAACGATGAGAGCCATTTCATCGTCCAACCCATGCGCCTTCTGAACGCCGCGAGAATGGGAAAGGGCGCCCGCGAAATAGCCACCATGGAAACGTCGCGATGGTTCAAATGAACGATCGCCGGGTTGAAGTGGTCGGTAATGTACGAACAGCTTTTGCACCCCTCGTCCCAGTCAGGGCCGTACATAAAGTGATAAACGATCAACTGGCTCCGGCCATCAAACAAGTCGGATAGCGACTCCTTGCCGTCGGGCCCATCGAACACATAGCTCTTCTCAACCCGCTCCCAGGGCAAAGTCCGCAGCTCCCGCGCAAGCGCGTCGCGCGCCCGCGTGAATTCCTTTTCCTTCTCAAGAAATGACTTGCGGGCCGTAACCCACTCTTCGTGCGATACGATTTTGGATGCTTCCATCTTTCTCTCCCCTCCCTGGCGACCAGTATCCAAGGCTCAAAAAAACGCCAAATCAGCGCATCGATGTTGCCATATTCCGATATTTTAGTCATTACTATAATATGACTGACGCTACACTAATCGACCTCCCCGACACTTTTCACGCCATTGCAGACGCGAACCGACGGAAATTGCTGGATCTACTTCGCGAGCAGGAACGATGTGTGCAGGACTTGGTCCCGCATCTGGGTATTACGATCGGCGCTGTATCCCAGCATTTGAAGGTTCTGTTGAACGCCGGTCTCGTCGTCCGACGTAAGCAGGGACGACATCGGTTTTACCGCGCCCAGCCACACGCCCTGAAAGAAGTTTACGACTGGACCGCGCAATACGAGACCCTATGGCAGTCCAGCCTCAAGCGACTTGGCACTTATTTGGACGAGAAATAATGGAGTTTCGAATAGCGTTCAGCGAGACCTACCCGCACCCCGTGGAGAAGGTTTGGCAGGCTCTTATCGATCCAGAGGCGATCGGTAAGTGGCTCATGGAAACCGACTTCGTGCCCGAAGCAGGACGAGACTTTCAGATGTGGTGCGACGATGGGCACGGCGGCACCGATCACTATCTTTGCAAGGTGCTCGCGCTAGAGCCGCCGCATCGAATGGTTTGGTCGTGGCTACTCGACGGGCGTCAAGACGAAGGCGAAACCTTCGTCGAGTTCCGTCTCGAGGGGGTCGACGACGGGACGCGTTTGACAGTGGAGCACAGCGGCGACCGTCCGAGCGAAATCGTCGAAGCCTTCCGATCCGGATGGCCGTACAAGCTCGAAGAACTCGAGCGTACCTTGCGCAGCGATAACGCCGATCGATAGGAAATGGGGTGGCTGATGGGATTTGAACCCACGGCCTCCTGGACCACAACCAGGCGCTCTAACCAACTGAGCTACAGCCACCGCCGAGAGCTGCGATTGTGTAGTCCGCCCTGCCGGTCGGCGTCAAGCAAACCGGCAGCCGATTTCCCGGAGATATTCTATTGCGCCTCGTAGGCGGCGAATTCAACAAGGCCCACATTGCCGCCATTACTGGCGACGACATCGAGGCGCAGCGACTTCGCCGTAACGTCGACCTCGAAGCGATAAGGCTTACTGGCATCGGGCAGCGTATAAGGGCCAAGCACCTCGCCGCTGTCGGTGGTCAGGGTAAATTCGAAAATCCGCGCCGTATTATTGCTCATGGTGCGGGTCCATACTTCCACGGCGCCGAGCCGCGCCTCGCGCGCCAAGGCAATCTCGACGAAACCGGCATCGCCGTCGCCGTTGGTCGACCACTCGGTGGTCCGCCGCCCGTCGATCGCGCTATTGGCGCCCCAGGACGCGTCGTTGGCGCCACCGCCGAAGTTACTGCTGACGTTAATCACCTGGGCGCCAGCCTCAAGGCCCGCCAGATTGACCGGGCCTGCGGCCGCGGCTTTCGGCGTGCGGAAAGTCATGACCGAACTCGCGTACAACGTACCGTCGGCTGCCGTTCCCTGGACCCGGTAGTAGTAAGTCGTGTCCGGTTTGAGGCCACCCAGGGCGGGATGGTGATCGGTATGCGCGCCACCGTTCATGTCTTGATCCACCGACACCTGTCCGAAGGCCGTGGTTTCGCCGTAGACCACAGAACACGCCAAGGGGACGGAGGAGATGAACCGCAGCACACCGTCCTGTCCCGTTAAATCGGTTATCCGCGGCGGCCCGTCGGCGAACACATCCTCGATCGGCCGGATGGTGAGCTGGGGTGCATTCGCCGATTGTGCGACGGCAGGCGGCACTGCAAACATCACGAACGCGGCAAATACAAACGAAGCGGGAAGAATTTTGCGCATGATCATTTCTCCATCGCGAACGGCGGGCCGATTAGCCGGCTTGGTATATTAGGTAATTTATATATAAAAGCCTTGCAGCGTGTCATTTCACCATTCGGTGATGGCCTCAAAACGACTGCTGAAATTTGCCCCGTGACGGACGCTACGCCATAGTGCGCCGGCTTCACGGCAGGTAACCACAAGACAATCGAACGAAGAGCACGGACCATGCTGCAATTGGCTGAAAACATTTCGAGGTTGGGAACCGAGTCCGCTTTCGAGGTGCTCGCCCGCGCCGAGGCGCTGCGCCAGAAAGGCCACGACATTATCAATCTCGGCATCGGCCAACCCGACTTCCGCACGCCCGAGCATATCGTCGAGGCGGCGGTGAAGGCGCTGCATGACGGCCACCATGGCTACACCCCTGCCCCGGGTATCTTGCCGCTGCGCGAGGCCGTTGCCGCCGACATCGCGCGTCATCGCGGTGTAACCGTCAATCCCGAACACATCGTCTGCGTGCCCGGCGGTAAGGTGACGATGTTTTTCAGCATTCTGCTGTTCGGCGAGCCGGGCGCAGAGATCATGTATCCCAACCCCGGCTTCCCCATCTATGAATCGGTGATCAACTACTCGGGCGCCACGGCGGTGCCGATCCCGCTGATCGAGGAAAAGGATTTCTCGTTCGACGCGGAGGAAGTGCTGTCGCTGATCACCCCGAGGACCCGGTTGATGATCCTCAACACGCCGACCAACCCGACCGGCGGCGCCGTGCCCCGCGACGAGATGGAAAAACTGGTCGCCGGCCTCGAGCAACATCCCCACGTCGCCATTCTGGCCGACGAGATTTACTCCCAGATGACCTATGACAACCACGAGCATGTCAGCCTGCTGCCGTTCGAGAGCTTGCGCGACCGCTTGATCCTGCTTGACGGGTGGAGCAAGACCTACGCGATGACCGGCTGGCGCCTGGGCTACGCGGTATGGCCGGAAGCTTTAGTCGATCCGGCGACGCGGCTGGCAATCAACTGCCACTCCTGCGTCAACGCGGCGACCCAATTCGCCGGGATCGCCGCACTCGAAGGACCGCAGGATTCAGTGCACGAGATGGTCGCGGCGTTCGATGAGCGGCGCTCGGTGATCGTCGACGGGTTGAACGATATTCCTGGCTTCTCGTGCCGGACGCCCAACGGGGCGTTCTATGCCTTCCCCAATATTACGGGCACCGGTCGGAGCGCACGCGAGATTCAAGACACGCTGCTGGAACAGGCCGGGGTAGCAACCGTCGCCGGCACCAGCTTCGGCCATCTCGGTGAAGGCTATGTCCGGTTCTCCTATGCCAACTCGGTCGACAATATTCGGACCGCTCTCGCCCGCGTCGCAGAAACTCTTGCGAACGAGAGCTGAGAAAGTGCTGCCTGTTATTTCATCGAAGTGACTAAAATTTAGGCAGGTGTGCTGGCAAAAAACAGGACAAACCGGCGCTATTTCAATAAGTTTGGTCATTTGAAAGGCAAACGGCGGCTGGCACGCTTCGTGCTTAGTATTAGCAAAGAGTACTCACATATCCGCGCCGCAACGCGGCCGCACAAGGGAAAGCAACAAGGCCGATGAAAAAAATCGAGGCAATCATCAAACCGTTCAAGCTCGATGAGGTTAAGGAGGCTTTGAACGAGGTCGGCCTCCAGGGTTTAACGGTGATCGAAGCGCGCGGGTTCGGCCGCCAAAAAGGCCATACCGAGCTTTACCGCGGCGCCGAATACGTCGTTGATTTTCTGCCGAAGGTGAAAATCGAACTCGTGATCGACGACAACCTGGCCGAGCGCGCGATCGAAGCGATCCAGGAAGCCGCCCATACGGGGCGCATCGGCGATGGCAAAATATTTGTCTCGACAATCGACGAAGCAATACGCATTCGCACCGGCGAACGCGGCGCAGACGCGGTCTGACAGGCTGCTTTCAGAGCATTTGTCTCTGACTAGGCACAACGCACGACCGGATCCAGTTAACGAAAACCGACAGGGGGTACCCACATAATGTCCATCCAAAACGTCATGGATATGATCAAGGAGCACGACGTTGAATTCGTCGATCTCCGTTTCACCGATCCGCGCGGCAAGTGGCAGCACACCGCGCAGCATGTCTCGACGATCAACGACGACTTCTTCACCGACGGCATTATGTTCGACGGTTCGTCGATCGCCGGCTGGAAGGCAATCAACGAATCCGACATGACGCTAATGCCCGACCCCGCAACGGCGACGATGGATCCGTTTACGGCGCAGCCGCAACTCATTTTGTTCTGCGACGTGCTCGAGCCGTCGACCGGCGAGCCCTATGCGCGCGATCCGCGCAGCACGGCGAAAAAGGCCGAAGCATTCATGAACTCGTCGGGTGCCGCTGATACGGCCTATTTCGGTCCCGAGGCCGAATTCTTCGTCTTCGACGATGTGCGCTTCGACGTGTCGATGAACCAGACATTCTACCAGATCGACAGCGACGAAGGCCCCTACAACTCCGGCAACGATTTTCCCGAAGGTAACTTCGGCCATCGGCCGGGCGTCAAGGGCGGCTACTTCCCGGTGCCGCCGGTCGATTCAATGACCGACCTGCGCGCCGAGATGGTGACCCAGATGGTTGGTATGGGCCTCGAGATGGAAAAACACCACCATGAGGTCGCGCCGAGCCAAAACGAGTTGGGCCAGAAGTTCAACACGCTGGTGACCACCGCCGACCAGATGCAGATTTATAAGTATGTCGTCCACATGGTCGCGCACCAGTACGGCAAGACCGCCACATTCATGCCGAAACCGGTTCTCGACGACAACGGTTCGGGCATGCACGTTCACCAGTCGATCTGGAGAGACGGCAAACCGCTGTTTGCCGGCTCGGGCTACGCGGATCTGTCGGAAACCGCGCTCTACTATATCGGCGGCATCATCAAACACGCGCGCGCGATCAACGCGTTCTCCAATCCGGGAACCAACAGCTACAAGCGGCTGGTCCCCGGCTTCGAGGCGCCGGTGCTGCTGGCCTATTCGGCCCGCAACCGTTCGGCGTCCTGCCGCATTCCGTTCGCGTCCAGTCCCAATGCCAAACGCGTCGAAGTGCGCTTCCCCGACGCGACGGCCAACCCCTACCTGGCATTTTCCGCCATGTTGATGGCCGGCCTCGACGGCATCGAAAACCGGATTCATCCGGGCGATCCGATGGACAAGGATCTCTACGACCTGCCGCCCGAGGAGTTGAAGGACGTGCCGACGGTTTGCGCCTCGCTGCGCCAAGCCATTGAATCGCTGGACGCCGACCGCGACTTCCTCAAGAAGGGCGATGTCTTCACCGATCACCTGATCGACGGCTACATCGATCTCAAGATGGAAGAAACGCTGGCATTCGAGCAGTCGCCCCATCCGGTCGAGTTCCAGATGTACTACTCGGCATAAACACCGCCGCTTATGTAACGAAAGGCCCCGCCGGATACCGGCGGGGCCTTTCTTCTTCTATCTAGGAATTCGGTCTAAAAGGACTACGACCATTTGGTCTGCGGTTTTTCCTCGGCCACGCCGTCGATATAGACCGCATCGACCTTTTCGTTGAAGAAGCACAGATAGTCTTTGATTTTGGCGCTCTCGTGCACTGGGTCGGTGTAATACCAGACAATGTCCTCGTGAACGGTGTCGCCCACTTTCACCGAGTGGTAGCTCGCCGTGCCCTTATAGGGGCACCGGGTGCTGGTATCCGACGGCAACAGTTCGGCGCTGACATCCTCGCGCGGGATGTAGTAGCGCGTCGGCAAACCGGTCTCGAACAGAAAGCGCGCCCGGTTGGTCTCCGCCACGGTCTCACCGTCTAGGGTGACGCGGACCGGCCGCGAGCTGTCGAGAATGTCGACGCGCACTCTCGGACTACGGGCGTGAACGAACACCTCCTCGTCTTCCTCGTACCAGTGGTCGACCCGGTTCCAGTACAACGCCACATAATCCTTGAGGCCGGCCACTTCGTCGAACGGCAGCTCGTAGGTCCACACGGCGTTCTCAGCCGTCTTACCGTCGATCACGACGGAGAAATAATTGGCATCGCCCTTGAAGGGACAGTGGGTTGAATGGTCGGTCGGCACCAGCCGCTCCATCGTCACGTCCTTGCGCGGGAAGTAGTAGACTGGCACATGGCGCGCTTCGTACAGGATCAGCGCGTCTGTGGTGTCGACGATGGTCTCGCCCGCGAATGTCACGCGCACCCGTTTCGGGCTCGGCTCGAATTCCACGAAGTGTTCGGGGTTCTCGCGGTAGCCGGGTCCCGGCCCCGCCGTCGCCGTAGTGCTCTCTTCGGCAATGCTCATGATTGTCCTCCTACGGGGCGTGTCTCGCCGGTATCTATGTTCACTTCCATCTCGCGGCCACCATGCCCATGCACGTTATCGTGTGCGCGTACCCGCACCGTCGAAACGCCTGCCGGAATGCGAACACTGCCAAGGCTGCGCGTAAACGGCTGCTCGTTGTCGTGGGGGTGCGCCAGAACGCGCGTATCGAGCACCGTGCCGTCGGGGGCGACCACCTCCCAATTGTTGGCGAAGTGCTCCCAGCCGGCATCGGCGTGGCGTACCGTCACGCTAAACCTGAAGGTATCGCCGGTTTTGGTGACTTGGACGCCGACCACGTCGGCCTCTCCCGCCATGGCACCGCCGGCCACAAGCGCGGTGGTGCCGAAAGCTATTGCGAAGATTAATTGTCTCATGCGTCTGCAATGTCCTGATCTATTTTGCGGGGCCGTCCATCACCTCCTATTGCCACATAGGTGAACACCCCTTCGGTCACTTTTTCGCGCACGAATGTGGCAGAACGGAGTGCCCAGGCCTCGACGCGGTAGGTCATCGACGTGGTGCCGGTCTTGATGAGGTCGGCGTAGCAGGACACCACATCGCCCACTTTGACCGGTTTGCGGAAGGTCATCGACTCTACCGCGATGGTCACGGCGCGGCCCTGCGAATGGTTGCGCGCCGCGATACCGCCGGCGATATCCATTTGCGACAGTAGCCAGCCGCCGAAGATGTCGCCGTTGGCGTTGGTGTCAGCGGGCATCGCCGCGGTTTGAATGGATAGCTCACCGCGCGGTTCCTGTTCCTGTGGCTTGGAATCTGCCATTACGTGCCCCCTGCCCTTGGCGAATCTCTTGCCGTTGCGCCAATAAGACACCATGTGCCGCTCTCAGCGGCACGCAGCATCAGTTAATCCATATCAGGATTTGGTCAAAGTGGCGAAGGCAGCCAAAAAGAAAACCGCCGACCTATTCGACGGCGCAGCGGACAGCGCACCGAAAAAAGGCCGCGGCTATACGGCGAAAGACATCGAGGTTCTCGAAGGCCTTGAGCCCGTGCGCAAGCGCCCCGGCATGTATATCGGCGGCACCGACGAACGCGCGCTGCACCATCTCGCCGCCGAGGTACTCGACAACGCGATGGACGAGGCGGTGGCCGGTCACGCCGACCGGATCGAGGTCGCCCTGGCCGATGACAGCACGCTCACGGTCACTGACAACGGCCGCGGCATTCCGGTCGACCCCCACCCGAAATTCAAGACCAAATCCGCCCTCGAGGTGATCCTCACCACGCTGCATTCCGGCGGCAAGTTCAGCGACAACGTCTACCAGACTTCGGGCGGCTTGCACGGCGTTGGCGTGAGTGTTGTCAATGCTTTATCGGAAAGCCTTCATGTGGAAGTTGCGCGTGACCGCCAAATATGGGCACAGGATTATCAGCGCGGAAAACCGAAATCCAAGCTGAAGAAGGTAAAGGCGTCGCAAAATCGGCGTGGTACCTCGATCACCTTCCGGCCCGACCCCGATATATTCGGCGAGAAGGCGCAGTTCCAGCCCCGCCGGCTCTACGAGATGGCGCGCTCGAAGGCCTATCTGTTCCGCGGCGTGCAGATCCGCTGGTCATGCCCAGACAAACTGGCCGACGGCGCCGATGTGCCCGCTCAGGAAACTTTCCATTTCCCCGACGGCATCCTCGACTATTTGCGCACCACCATGGGCGACCGTCTTCTGGTTGGCGCGGCCATATTCAGCGGGCGCAGCGACCTCAATGGCACCAAGGGCCAGGTGGAATGGGCGGTTTGCTGGCCCGCCGACGGCGACGGATTCGTCAAATCGTACTGCAACACCGTTCCCACGGTCGAAGGCGGCAGCCATGTCGCCGGCATCCGCGCGGCACTGACTAAGGGCGTCAAAGGCTACGGTGAGCTCACTAACAACCGGCGCGCCAGCCGGGTCACCGCCGACGATGTGTTCGACGGCGCCTCGGTCATGCTGTCGCTGTTTATCGGCGAGCCCCAATTCCAGGGGCAAACCAAGGAAAAGCTGTCGATGCCGGAAGCGGCGCGCGTCGTCGAAGCGCAGATCAAGGATCATTTCGATCTGTTTCTATCGGGCGACCCCGGTACTGCCGACGCCCTGCTCGATTGGGCGATCGAGCGTGCCGAGGAACGGCGGCGACGGCGTGAAACCCGCGAACTCGCCCGCAAAACCGCGACCCGCAAAGTGCGCCTGCCGGGCAAGCTGGCCGATTGTTCGCGCAGCACCGCGGAAGGCACCGAGCTGTTCATCGTCGAGGGCGACAGCGCCGGCGGATCGGCCAAACAGGCACGCAACCGGGAAACCCAGGCGATCCTTCCCCTGCGCGGCAAAATCTTAAACGTTGCCAGCGCCACGGCCGACAAGCTGGCCGCCAACCAGGAGCTGCGCGATTTGATCCAAGCGCTCGGCTGCGGTTCGGGAAAAACCTTCGACCTCAAGAAGCTGCGCTACGAGCGCGTCATTATCATGACCGACGCCGATGTCGACGGCGCCCATATCGCCTCGTTGCTGATGACCTTCTTCTATCGCGAAATGCCGAAACTGGTCACCGATGGCCATTTGTTCTTGGCGGTGCCGCCGCTGTATCGCCTGGCACGCGGCGGCGAGGTTCGTTACGCCATCGACGATAAGGAGCGCGAACGGCTGCTTGCCGATGAGTTTTCCGGCAGCGGCAAAGTCGAAATCAGCCGCTTCAAAGGGCTCGGTGAGATGCCACCCGCGCAACTCAAAGAAACCACGATGAACCCGGAAAAGCGGGCACTCATCCAGGTGAAGTTACCCCGCGCGACGGCGGAAAATAAAAACGACGCCAAGGAAGCCAAAGCCACGGCACAGCTCGTCGAGCAACTGATGGGGCGTAAGGCCGAAAAACGGTTCGCCTATATTCAGGAAAACGCCCGCTTCGTCGACGACGTCGACGTCTAACCCAGCGCAGACCCCGGAGCGGCGCCCAGCGTCATCGGGCCACAGTTGTGTTCTTTTCCCGGTCGAGGAAATAATTCTCCACACCATCTGTTTATCGGCCACAGACGTACATATATCTGAAGCCAGAAGCTAAGCGGATACGGACCCATGAAAATGACCCTCTCCCCTCTCAAACCCGGTTTGATGACGGCAGCCGCTGCGATCGCCTTGACCGCCTGTGCGACGTTCGGCGGCGTAACGATATCGCGCGAGAATGTCGCGCAAAGCTACTTGCCGGAAGAACTCTACGTCGTCGCCACCGGCGATAAGGAACTACGTGCGGTTATCGTCGGCCGGCCATTCGATATGCCGAAGGACGCGTTCGAAGCCGCAGTGTTGGCGAGCCTCGAAGGAAAGAACTTCGGCCCGCGGCTCAACCTGTCGACCAATCCGCAAAACGAGGATAAGCGCAAACGCCACGTCGTCTTGGCGTTCAATCCTGCCAGTGTGCAGCAAGCTGACGAACTGTGCACGCGTTCGGCCAATGCGGAAACGGTTGAGAATACCGGCGGCCAACTCACGGTGACCGGCGTCTATTGTGCGGGCGATCAGTACATTACCCAAGCGACCGCGCGTTCCGGTGCCGTTACCGGAACGAACTCGGCGCAGTTCCAGCAGCTCATGGCGCAATTGGCGATTGCGCTATTCCCGGATGAAAATCCGCACCGGCGGCTGGATGAATCGCCCGTTCCGCTGCCCTAGCGGATCAGTCGTAGAGCAGCCATTGCCGCAGCAGGGCTGTTAACGCCTGCGGCTGTTCCATCGTTGATAAGTGGCCACACTCTTCGACGATGGCCAGCCGGGCACCGGGGATCGCCGCTGCCATCTCTTCGTGCAGCTCGACAGGGGTCAGCGCATCCTGGCGTCCGCACGCAACCAAGGTCGGCAGGTCATAGTCGACTAATTGATCCCGGCTGTCGGGACGCTCCATGATCGCATTCTGTTGCCGGTAGAAGGCATCGGCGCCAATCCGCCCCGCCATCGCTTTAACGCGGCCGGTTAGCACCTCGTCTTCCAAGCCGGCGGACGCCACGAGAAGCGGTAGCAGGCGGTCGGTGACGCCGCGGAACTTACCGAATTGGCTCATCGAAATGAGCTGACGGCGGCGCTCGGTTTGATCGGCCGTATCGGCGCGCGCAGAGGTGTCCAGTAGCGCCAGCTTTCTCACCCGCGCCGGCGCTTGCCGCATAATCGCGTGGCACACATAGCCGCCCATCGACAGACCGGCCAAGGCAAACCGCTCAGGCGCGCCAGCTAATACGCGCGCCGCCATATCTTCAACCGTATCGTCGTCAGACACGGTAGCGACCGCGGAGTCCGCAACATCGGCGAGAAATTGCGTTTGATGGGCCCATAAGTCGGCGTCGCACAACAGACCCGGCACCAGGATCAAATTCATTCTCGCACTCAACGTTTGCTGGCAATCGATTGAAATATAAAATTAACCAAATTAACAAAGTATGTTCTTCTGCGCGCCGAAATCGTAAAGTCCAGCGGATACCAAATGTCTGGCCTGCGCGGTATATCGGAAATAAAGGCTGGACATTACATCATGCAGAGACAATTTATGTGCGGTGCAGCATCGAGCCGCACATTTGTATAATTTGAAAGACCACATGACATTTGAAGACCTAGGATTAAGTCCTGATTTGCTGAGCGCGATTAACGACGCCGGCTATACCGAACCAACCCCCATTCAAGCCCAGGCAATT
This sequence comes from Alphaproteobacteria bacterium, assembly GCA_965267185.1. Lineage (GTDB taxonomy): Bacteria > Pseudomonadota > Alphaproteobacteria > UBA6615 > UBA6615. The sequence continues at coordinate 1,176,182 of OZ253937.1, forward strand.
CCGCATTTGTTGGCCGGACGCGACGTACTGGGCATTGCCCAAACAGGCACCGGCAAGACCGCCGGGTTTACCCTGCCGATGATCGAGATTCTGGCCGCCGGACGCGCGCGGGCGCGCATGCCGCGGTCGTTGATCCTCGAGCCGACCCGCGAATTGGCGGCTCAAGTTGCCGAAAATTTTGCGATCTACGGCAAGAATCACAAGCTATCCATGGCGTTGTTGATCGGCGGCGTGTCGTTTGTCGAGCAGAACGAGAAGCTCGACCGCGGCGTCGACGTTTTGATCGCAACACCCGGACGCCTGCTCGATCAATTCGAGCGTGGCAGAATTCTGCTGGCGGACATCAAAGTGCTGGTCGTCGACGAAGCCGACCGGATGCTCGATATGGGTTTCATTCCCGATGTCGAGAAAATCATGAAACTGCTGCCGCCGCTGCGGCAAACCGCCATGTTCTCCGCCACCATGCCCGCGGAAGTTAAACGGCTGACCGATTCCTACATGATGAACCCGCGCAAGGTCGAAGTAGCGCGGCAGGCCTCGGCCGCCGAAACGGTGGTGCAACGGCTGGTCAAAGTACAAGGCGGCTTCCCCGAGAAACGGAAAGCGCTGCGCGATTTGCTCAGGTCCGAGAACGTGCGCAACGCCATCGTGTTCTGCAATCGCAAGCGCGACGTCAAGGTCGTCGATCAGTCGCTGCGCAAACACGGTTTCAATGCCGAGTCCCTGCATGGCGATCTGCCACAAGCGATGCGCATGGCGACCCTGGAAAAGTTCAAAGCGGGCGAGATCACGATTCTAGTCGCCAGCGACGTCGCCGCCCGTGGCCTCGACATCGACGATATGAGCCACGTCTTCAACTTCGACGTGCCGATGAACCCGGAAGACTATATCCACCGAATCGGCCGTACCGGCCGGGCTGGACGCGAGGGCCATTCCTACACGCTAGCCACCTCGGCAGACAGCAAGTACCTCCAGCAGATCGAAAAACTGATCGGGGCGAAAATCGACGTCGCCGACAGCTCCGGTCAAGCTTCGGAAGCCGCGCCGGCGCCTGCCGAGGAAAGCAAGGACAGCGCCGACAAGCCACGGCGCAAGCGGAGCTCCAGCCGGCGCCGCTCGGAGACCAAGAGCGGCACGAAAGCCTCGGCAAAATCACCGTCGGAGGCACAATCACCGAAAAAAGAGAAGGCCAAACCGCAAAGCGGTAAGCGCGGCGGCCAGCAGAACGACAAGCCCGTCCGCGGCATGGGCGACCACGTCCCCGCCTTTCTGCAACGGTAGGTTAAACGCCGGATGGCGGCCATCGCCCGCCTGAATGGTTCCATCCGGTCAGATACTGCTTTAGTCTGACGCCATGCAAACGATCTTCGTACAAGTGAAATGTGAGTTGGGCCGCGCTTATGACGTGGCCGACGCAGCAGCGCTCGAAGTCGAGCAGGTCTCCGAGGTTCATTCAACATCGGGCCAGTACGATCTGCTGATGAAATGCTACCTGCCGGACGACGTGGACATCGGCCATTTCGTCACCAACAGCATCCAAACGCTGCCGGGCGTGAAAGACACGTTCACGCTCATCACCTTCAAAGCCTTCACCTAGAACGCCATGGGCGGGCCAGAGCCTGATCCGGCACAATTCGCATTTGCGTCCTGTCCCGAACTGGCGGGCGAGCGCATCCGGCATACGGTCGCGATTGTCGGCGCCGGGCCGGTGGGACTGACCGCGGCGGTGGACCTGGCGTTGCACGGCGTACCGGTCGTGGTTATCGACGGCAAGTCGTCGGTCAGCGACGGCAGCCGGGCGATCTGTTGGGCGAAGCGCAGTCTCGAAATCTGCGACCGGCTCGGCATCGGCGACAAACTGGTCGAGCAAGGTGTCACCTGGAACGAGGGCGAGGTCTTCCACGGCGACCAGCTCATTTACAGCTTCAATCTGCTGCCCGAGCCAGACCATCACCGCCCCGCTTTCATCAATCTGCAGCAGTTTCACTTCGAGCAGCGGATGATCGAACGCGCTCAGTCGTTGCCCGAGATCGACTTGCGTTGGCAACACCAGGCGACCGGTCTCACGGCCCACGACGATCATGTGGAGATCGAAGTTGGCACGCCCGACGGCAGTTATACCCTCGAGTGCGATTGGTTGCTGGCCTGCGATGGCGTGCGCAGTTCGGTGAGGAGCGCGCTCGGCCTCGATTTCGCCGGACGGGTTTTCCAAGACCGTTTCCTGATTTCCGATATCCGTATGGAGGTCGACTTTCCCGCGATACGGCGGTTCTGGTTCGACCCCACCTTTTTCGACGGGCAGTCGACATTGCTCCACAAACAGGCGGACAATGTGTGGCGGGTCGACATGCAACTGGGCTGGGACGCCGACCCGGACGAAGAGCAGGAACCCGAGCGCGTTATACCGCGGCTCAAGCGGATGTTGGGGGATATCGAGTTCGAAATCGCTTGGACCTCGGTCTACACCTTCACCTGCAGGCGCATGGAGCGGTTCCGGCAAGACCGGGTGTTTTTTCTCGGCGATAGCGCCCACGTGGTGTCCCCCTTCGGCGCGCGCGGCGGCAATGGCGGGTTGCAGGACGCCGATAATCTGATTTGGAAGCTGGCGCTCGTCACGGTGGGCACGGCGCCCGAAGCGCTGCTTGCAACCTATGAAGATGAGCGCATTCCGGCGACCGACGAGAACATTCTGAACTCGACCCGCAGCACCGATTTCATGACCCCGAAGAGCAAAGTCAGCGGGATCTACCGCGATGCCGTACTCGATCTGGCCCGGTCGCACGAGTTCGCCCGCCGGCTGGTCAACAGCGGCCGGCTATCGACACCCGCAACCTACGAAAACTCTCCGCTCAATACCGGCGACACCGATCCATTCGAGCAAGGCCCGCCGCCCGGCGCACCGGCGATTGATGCACCGGTATCGACCCCGGACGCGCCCGGCGAGCGCCTCTGGCTGATCGATCGGCTCGGCGGGGATTTCGCCCTCTTGGCTTTCGATGATGACGACACCGATTGGGCGAGTGTGCAAACCGAACTGGCGCGATGTGCGCCGCCGGTTCGGCTGTTACGCATCGCCCCGGAAGAAGCCGCCAATTCCGGCAGCGATTTGATCGACCAGTGGGGCATCGCTGCGTTCCGCTACGATGCCGCTCGCGGCACTTGCTATCTCATACGGCCCGATCAGCATGTCGCCGCCCGCTGGCGGCGCTGTGACACGCCGCAAATCGAACGAGCGCTCGATCGTGCACTCGCAAAGAACTAAGGGAGGCTCACCCGTGTCAGCAAAGCTTCGGACGGACCTCGGCCTGGATGCCCCCGACGATTTTTACCAGTCGCTGATCGATGCCCATGCGGGATTGAGCGACGAACAGAGCGAATTGCTCAACGCGAAGCTTGTACTGCTTCTGGCAAACCATATCGGCGACGGCGCGGTTCTCGCCGAGGCGCTCGCTGCCGCGCGGGAGGGATTGGCCTCTGGCACTGCCCAAACCCTCTCCTCAAAGATACAGGGGTGACCGTCAGCGCGCGGCAAAGGTATGGGTCTCATGCTGAGCTTCCTCATCCCGAGCTTGTCGAGGGACGAAGTATGAGGCCCGAAACACCTCATCCTGAGGAGCCCTTTCGCTCGCCCTTCGAGACGGGCCTGGCGGCCCTCCTCAGGGTGAGGCGAAAGGGCGTCTCGAAGGATCGAGGTGTTTCAGCTTCGGCTGCCTTACGCCACGCCCCCTAATTCGCGATTCAGGGCGTGGCGGTCCAGCCTCAGCCCTGTAGCTCCCGCCACAACACCTTGTCGCGTGCCGCCGTCCAAATGCGCGGGTGGTCGAGGCCGCCCGCCTCGTCGTAAGCCCGGCTGACATTGAACGGAATGCAATGCTCGTAGATCGCCCAATCGCCGTATTTCGGCGTCATCTGCTTGTAGGCCCGGTCGAAAGTTTCTTTCAGCGATAGTTTGTTTTTGACGCCGTATTTGGCATGGCGGAACAGATCGCGCACGAACCCCTCGGTTTGGTCGAACGCCGCCTGACATTGCTTCGGCGTCTGGGTCGCCGGGCCGCGGCCGGGGATCAGCTTTCGCGGTTTCAGCGCGCGCAGATATTTCAATGTCTGCGGCCAGTCGCTCAGATGGGCGTCGCCGCAGTAGAGCGCAGCGTGAGCTTCGACGAGATCGCCGGCGAACAGGATCTTCTCTTTGGGCAACCAAATGATTGTGTCGCCCTTGGTATGGCCGCGGCCGGGATGGATGATTCGTACTTCGCGCTTGCCGAGCCACAGGGTCATCTCACGCTCAAAGGTCATAGTCGGCCAGGTCAGGCCGGGCACCGTTTCGATGGCCTCGAACAAGCGCGGGAACCGGTCGGCTTCCGACTTGAAATCCTGAGCGCCGCGCTCGGCGATCAGTTCGCGGGTCGCCCTGCTGGTGACGATATGGTCGGCGTCGAAGCCGGACGCCCCCAACACGCGCACCGCATGGTAGTGGCTTAAAACCACATACTTGATCGGTTTCTTCGTCACGCGGCGGATGCGCTTGACGATACGTTGCGCCATCACGGGCGTGGCTTGCGCGTCGAACACCAACACTTCGTTATCGCCGACGATGACGCCGGTGTTGGGATCCCCCTCAGCGGTGCAGGCGTAGACGCCATCGGCGAGCTTATCGAAGGTTACTTTCTTCGGTGCGAGATCGGCTGCGCTCGCGAATGCCTTGGCCATCGGCCAACTCTCCCTCGTTAAAACAATGAGAGAGTGACTTGCCCGCACAACCGCTAAAACTCAAGCCAATTCTGTTTTAGGAATATGGAAGCAAGGACGGCAAATCAGACGCCGATCCAAACTTCGCCGCCATCGACGTATATCTCTTCTTCTGGTTCTTCTTCGGGTGGCGGCACAGTATCGCGCGTATTTTTCAGGCTAGCGCCATCGAGGTTGGCACCGTCGAGAATAGTGCCGGCAAGAATAGCTTCGTCGAGCACCGCGTCCTTAAGGTTAGCGTTGGTAAGGTTGGCGTTCGCCAGGTTGGCGCCGTTCAAACGCGCGTCACTGAGATCGGCGCCGACGAGGTTCGCGCCGGTGAGATCGGCACCCGACAAGTTGGCGGGCCAGCGACGACTCTTGCGTTTGCCCTTCGTGTCCGTCAGCAACATCGCGACCAATCGGGCCCCTGACAAGTTGACCGCGCGTAGATCGGCGCCTTCCAAGGTCGCCCCTTGCAAGTCCGCGTCATTTAGATTGGCACCGACCAAGTAAATCCCGGTCATGTCGCTCATGATGAACCGGGCGCCGCGCAGGTTCGCACCGCTCATATGGGTGCCCCTCAAAACAGCCCCGTTGAGCTCCATACCGGGTAGATCGATGCGCTCCAGATCGGCGTGCGAGAGATCGGCCCGTTCGCCATAGCGGCCATCGCTGTTGATCCAGGCGAAGTGGTTGGTCAGGAGCAACTGAATATCCTTGGGAAATTCGCTTCGCGGCTTGGATATGCGCGCGCCTTCCAGGTTGGCGCCCGCCAGGTCGACACCGCTGAGCTTTGCGCCTTCCAAATTCGCGTTGGACAAGTCGGTGTCGTCGAAGATCACCCCGCTTAGATCGGCCCCCACCAGACTCGCACCCGACAGGTTGGCGCGCGCCAGGTTGGCACCGGACAGGTCCACCCCGTCCATGTCGGCATTGCTCATAACGCCCGACGTCAGGTTTGCACCCGACATGTTAGCGCCGCGCAGCCGGCTGCCCATCATCGAAGAGCCGGTAAGGTCGGCGCCGGCTATGTTCGCATTCTCCAGGTTTGCATGATCGAGTACGGCGTAGGCGGCCTCGTCGTCGTCCGGCTCAGCCGCCAGCATCAGGGCGCCGCCGCGTAAATCGGTACCGACCAGGCTGGCAAGCCGCAATTTCACGCCACGCATGTGTGCGCCGCGCATGTCGGCGTTATCGAAGGTGGCACCGCTCAAGTCGGCACCGTCGAGCATGACGGAAAACATATCGGCGCCGGCAAAGTTGGCGCGCCGCATACGGCATTTGTAAAAACTGGTGCCCGCCAATTTCGCCCGCGCGAGATTCACTTCGTCGAAGTTGAAGTGACGCAAATCCTTCAACGACAGATCAGCGCGTTTGCCGCCGCCTGCTTGGGTCACCCAAAGCAGGTGCTTATTGAGAATGCCGGCAATATCTGACGGTTTCATGGAAGGGGCGGTTTGCCTCGGACTTGTTGAGCCCGGGGGACCGTACAGGAATAGACTTAACGGGGTATGCAGCGAGGCGGTCTATCGGACAGCAATCGTTCCGCTATTTAGTAAAATGCCAGCGGCTAGGACTCTTCGTCGAGCACCCGGCGGGCGATCCGGAAGACCTCCATGCCCATGGGCACGCCGCAATAGACGGCGATCTGCATCAAAATCTCTTTCGCCTCGTCTTGGCTGATGCCGTTGCGCAGCGCGCCGCGGAAATGAGTTTCGAACTCGGTAAGCCGGCCCATCCCCGCCAGCATACCCAAGTTTAGAATGCTGCGCTCGCGGCGCTCTAAGACGCCGCGCGCCCAGGTTCCGCCCCAGCCGAACTCCGTAACAACTTGCTCTTGGAATTCGCGGCTGAATTCGTCGACATTGCCGAGCGCCCGCTCGACATACTCGGCGCCCAGCACTTCCTTGCGGACTGCCAGCCCCTTCTCGAACCGTTCTTTGTCCATATCGCCCCCCTCTCCCGTGGACTAGAAACGGTCGCGGTCGTGCGGCTGGCGATAAAACTCTTCGATGCCGGCCGGCCCCATGGGGATGATGCCGTTGGAGTTCACGCGCTCGATGCCGTAATAGTTCCGCTTGGCGTAATCGAAACTGAACGTCTCCGCGATACCGGGCACCTGGTAAAGCTCGCGGGTAAAATTGGTCAGATTGGGATAATCGCTCAACCGCCGCAGATTACACTTGAAGGCGCCGACATAGCAGGCGTCGAACCGAATAAGCGTCGGAAACAGCCGCCAATCCGCCTCGGTCAACTGGTCGCCGACGAGATAGCGCTGCTTACTGAGACGAACTTCGAGGTCGTCGAGGGTGTTGAACAACGCGGTCACGGCCGTGTTGTACGCCTCTTGCGATTGGGCGAAGCCGCACCGGTACACGCCGTTATTGACGGTGGCATAGATCACGTCGTTGATCTCGTCGATCTCGCCGCGCAGCTCTTCGGGGTAGTAGTCCTCGCCGGCATTGGTGTGCGCATCGAACGCCGTGTTGAACATGCGAATGATCTCAGACGATTCGTTGTTGATGACCCGGCTCGTCTCCTTGTCCCACAGGGTCGGCACCGTGACCTTGCCCGTGTAGTCGGACTGTGATGCCGCATAGGCCTCGTACAAATGCTCGAAGCCATTGACCGTGTCGGGAGTACAGTCGGGAAACTGCGGGTCTTCACGATAGGTCCATCCGCCGGCGTGTCGCCCCGGCAAGGCGAAAGACACCGAGATGGCGTTGTCGAGCTTCTTTAGCGAGCGAAAAATCAGCGCCCGGTGCGCCCACGGGCAGGTATGCGCCAAATAGAGGTGATAGCGGCCGGGCTCCGCCTTATAGCCGCCCTCGCCCGTCGGCCCCGGTGATCCATCGGCGGTGACCCAGTTGCGGAATTGGCTTTCGGTGCGTTTGAAATTTCCATCTTTCGCGGTTTCACGCGATACCGCAGCATTGTCACCTTCCTGCCACGCACCATCGATAAGCATTCCCATCGCTAACTATCCTTCTTTGCTATTTGTCGTTGGCGGAGAGAAGCGCCGCCGTTTCACCGTCGCGTGGACGTAAGAGAACTTCTTCCGGCTCACCCGCTTTGTGCCGTTCGACGATCTCTTCGAAATCGAAGGTGACGCCGATCGGATTGCGGTTGAACACCCCCGTTGCAAACCACTCGTTGAGCGCGTCGACAGAGGGAAAATTATCGACCTGAATTTCCACTGCGTTCTGATCCGGATCGCGGTAGTACATTGAGGTGGTCGGGCCGTGGTTGATGGTGCGCGCCGGCATCACGCCCGACGCCTTCAGCCGCTCATACTGGTGAACCATATCGCCGAGGGTCGCATAAGAGTACGCGAAGTGAGCCATGCCGACGGTATTCGGCTCCCGGTCCTTGTAGTCCGGTGTCTCGATAATGGCGATGCGGTGATGTTCGTCGTCATAGGTAATGAACGCCAGGCCTTGCGACGCGCCCATAACGGTGGCGCCGAGAAAATGACAGTACCAGTCGACCATTTCCTGAAACCGCTTCGTGTACAACACGATATGGGCGAACTTGGCCGGCGATATTACGTCATTGGGCTCGGGGACCCGCATTGGCACGTCCATTCATTTCCTCCATTCGAGAAGATCGCTCTGATATGGCCTTCCAGCATAGCAAGTCCAGCGCGGGCGGGCACCCCAATGGCAATTACGGCCGGGGGCATTGGTCGGCCCGCCCAATACCGATATAAACAAGGGCGACGGCCAAACGAGAAACGAAATTAATTAATGGCCCTGGAGAAAGACACACTCGATCTGCTGTTAACCACCGTGCACCGGTTCGTGCGCGAGCGGCTAGTGCCGCGCGAGGCCGAGGTGGCGGCGAACGACGCCGTACCGCCGGAAATTATCGCCGAAATGCGCGAACTGGGCCTGTTCGGCCTGTCGATCCCCACCGAATATGGTGGGCTCGGCCTGAGCATGGTCGAAGAAGTCCGGGTGGTGCTGGAATTGGGCTGGACCTCGCCGGCCTTCCGCTCGGTGTTCGGCACCAATGTGGGCATCGGCTCTCAGGGCATCGTGATCGATGGGACCGAGGAGCAGAAGGCGCACTATCTACCAAAACTGGCCAGCGGCGAGTTGATCGCCTCATTCGCCCTCACCGAGCCGGAATCGGGATCCGACGCCGGGTCCCTGCGCACCTCGGCCCGTCTCAACGGCGACCACTATGTGCTCAACGGCACCAAGCGTTTCATCACCAACGCGCCTCATGCGGGCATTTTCACCCTGATGGCCCGCACCAACACAGACGAACCGGGCGCGCGCGGTATTTCGGCCTTTATCGTCGAACGGGATATACCGGGGCTCTCGGTTGGTACGCCGGATAAGAAGATGGGCCAGCAAGGCGCCCATACCGCCGATGTCATCCTGGAGAACTGCCGGGTACCCGCCACGGCCATCATCGGCGGCGTCGCCGACCAGGGTTTCAAGACGGCGATGAAAGTCCTCGACCGTGGCCGCCTTCATATGGGTGCCATCGCGGTGGGCATGGCCGAGCGGCTGATCGACGAATGCGTGCGCTACGCCGGTGAACGCCGCCAGTTCGGTAAAACGATCGGCGAATTTCAGCTGGTCCAAGCGATGCTTGCCGACAGCCGTACCGAGGCCTACGCCGGCCGGACCATGGTGATGGATGCCGCGCAACGGTTCGACGCAGGCGAGACCATCGGCACCGAAGCGGCGTGCTGCAAGCTCTACACGACGGAGATGGTCGGCCGCGTCGCCGACCGGGCAGTGCAGATATTCGGCGGTGCGGGCTACATGGCCGAGTATCCCATCGAGCGGTTTTACCGCGACGTCCGGCTGCTGCGAATCTACGAGGGCACCTCGCAGATCCAACAGCTTGTCATCGCCCGTAACATGCTGCGCGACGCTCAAGCGAAAAATTAGAAACCACATCAAGATGGACAGGTAACTTCATGAAACTCATTAGCTTTCGAATTGTGAATCGCGACACTTGGGGGGTTTATGGCCCGGACGGCGGGGTGATCGATCTGGGCGCGGAGTTCATCACGTCGATGCCCACCCTGGTCGACTATCTGACGGCCGACGACGGCCAGAAAGCAAAGGTCGACGAATATCTGAAATCCGGCTTCGGCGGCGGCGGTGGAAAAACATCGGATTTCCCTCTGAAAGACGTCACCCTGCAACCGCCGATACCCAACCCCGGCAAGATCATTTGCGTGGGGCTGAACTACCGCAAGCATGCCGAGGAAACCGGCAACGCGATACCGTCAAAGCCCGTTTTGTTCCCGCGCTGGCCGGAGACCCACGTCGCCCACGGCCAACCGATGCTGGCACCGCGCGAGTCCGAACGCTTCGACTATGAAGGCGAATTGGCCGTCATCATCGGCAAGACCGCGCGGCGCGTACCGGAAAGTGAAGCGCTCGATTATGTCGGGGGCTACAGCTGCTACAATGAAGGCTCGATCCGCGATTGGCAGCGGCATTCGTCGACATACCTGGCGGGCAAGAATTTCTTCCACTCGGGCGCGTTCGGGCCGTGTCTGGCAACCGCCGACGAAATCCCCGATCCTTCAAAGCTAACCCTGGAAACCCGACTCAACGGCGAGGTGGTTCAGCGCGAAGGCGTCGACGACCTGATCTTCAACGTGCCCCAACTCATCCATTACATCTCGACATTCATCGAGCTGCGGCCCGGCGACGTTATCGTCACCGGTACGCCGAGCGGGGTCGGCCACGTGCGCCAACCGCCGCTTTGGATGAAGCCGGGCGACACGGTGGAAGTCGAGATCTCCGGGGTCGGCGTGCTGACCAACCCCATCGAAGCCGATTAAGCGGGCCGGCGCTAGCCGTTCATAACCAACGCCGCGCGCCCCGTGACCAACCCCTGATCCAAGCGCTGGTGGACGGTTTCCGCCTCCTCCAGCGGATAGGTTTCGGTCACCAAAGGCCAAACGTCGCCGCGGGCGCAAATTTCCAGTGACTCGATCACCTGCTGGCGGCTGCAATAGCGGCTTCCTAAGAGTTCCAGCTCCTTGGACAGCATCTGCGGCGCCGGCGCCTGAAACGGTTGCCCTGCCCCGCCCAGCGTTACAAACCTGCCGCCGATACCGAGACAATCGACCGCCTGCTGTTGGGTGTTGGTGGTCGACACATAGTCGATCGCCACATCAACGCCGGCGCCGTCGGTAAGGTCCATCACCTGCGCGACGACGTTGTCGTCCGACGCATCGACCAGCATATCCGCGCCAAGATCCTTACAGACCTTCAGCTTGTCGGCCATGACGTCGACGGCGATGACGTTGGCATGCGCCCATTTGCACATCATGACCTGGTGGACGCCAAGCCCACCGCCCGCGCCGAACACGGCGACTGTGTCGGTGGGCGCCACGCGGGCCCGGCTCAAAACCTTGTACGGCGTCGCGATGGCGTCGCTGATAACGCCGACATCGGCGGGCTTGTTCTTGTAATCGAGGCCTTCCGGCAGCTTGATAAAATTGTACGTCGGCAGCTTGATGTATTCGGCATAGCCGCCATCGATCTGCCGTCCGATATAGCCGCGGTTGACGGTCGAGATCGGCGCGCGCCCGCTCCGCGTCCATTTGTCTTCGCCGTCGATCAAATAGAAGTAGGCCGTTACCGGATCGCCGACCGCAAGATTGTCCGGCCCGCCGCCGTCCGAGCCGAGTTCGACGATCTCGCCGGTAATTTCATGGCCGATAATGATCGGAAAATTAGCCTCGCCGCGGCCGGCCTTGATGTGGTGGATCGTCAACCCCGATCCGCACGCCAATACCTTGGCCACCGCTTCGCCCGGACCGGGTTTCGGATCGGGCCGGTCCTCCAATGAAAATTCATCGCCGGCTTTATAAAGTATCTGGGCTTTCACGAACTTCTCCCCCGCTTGCTGCTACTGCACATCTAAGTGCGCTTGGGTTCTTATAAGAACCGGTGTTTCGCCTTAAATCAACGTATTCGGCGCTTGCGCCCGGCCAGCGTCTTTGGCACCTGTTGTTCATGGCAGAGTTCATCTTGGGGCGCCTGTTCGGCTGGCCCGATTTTGCAGAGGACGGCGACGATGTCTGGGTCGTGCACGTGGATGACCCGGTGTTCATCATGCGTGTCATCCATCGGCCCGAAGACGCCATTCCTAGCGGCGAACTGAGCGATTTGTACTTTCCGCTCGAAAGCGACAGCCGGTTTGCCATCGGCAATCTGGTATTCCTCGAACCGCGCCCCGCCGATCCGCGAGCCGTGGCGGAGCTGGTGGGATCCGCGATCCAGGCTATAAGCGATGAAGAAGTTGCGCGGCGCCTCGGCTTCGATACGATCCCCTTCAACCCCTCCTCGATGGATATCGAGCTAGAGGATATTCCGCTGGGGTTCGTGGTTGGCGTGCTCCATGAAAGCGACACCACCGTTACCGACGACGGCCCCTGGGCAATTCACATCGCCCCGCCGCCATTCGCGTTGCGGGTCTGCGACCTGACAAACGAGGATCTCGCCTCAGAAGATATCTGGGCGTCGCTGGGTGACGGCAATGTGTTGGGACATCTGCGATGGCTGACAAGTTTGGCCTGCGATCGCGACGATCTATTGCTGCGGGCGGAAACCACGGGCAGCTACATTATCGACGTAGCATGCCTGATGATGCCGGAGCTGCTGCCCGGCGATTAGCGCCGGTACGGTCGGCTGGGCGTGTTCAACCAGCTAAACGTGGACCCTTAAGCCACGCGGGAAACCGAATCGTCTAAACGGGTTTTGATTTCCGTAACCGCTTCCTCGAGTATTTCGGGCATCTGGTTTGCCAGCAGGCTGGCCCGTGCGGCGCGGCCTTCGCGACAGGCCGTCGTCAACTCAACGATATGCGCGTTCAACCGCGCGGCCCCGAGATTGCCGAAATTGTTGCCCATATCATGGGCCTCTTTATACATTTTTTCGAGATCGCCTTCGGCGTTGGCCGCCTGAATCAACGCCATTGTCGCCGGCGCGCTGGACAGCGTGATACCGACCATGTTGGCAACGGCATCGGCGCCGACCGTTTCCTCGAGGTTCTTGAAAACGGCATCGTCGATAACGGCTTCCTGTTTCTCTTCCGCCTCGTCCGACGCGGGCTCGGCAGGCGTTTCGGACTGCACCAAATCGAGAGCCGCAAGCAAACGCTTTTGATCGATCGGTTTGGGGAGGTAATCGTTCATACCCGCCGACAAGCAGGTCTCGCGGTCGCCCAACAAAGCGTTCGCGGTGATAGCGACGATATAGACGTTGTTCTTTGTCGGATCGTCCATCGCGCGAATCTGACGGGTGGCTTCCAAGCCATCCATGTTCGGCATCTGAATATCCATCAGGACCACGTCATAGAGATTGCTTTTTACCGCGTCGACGGCTTCGATACCGTCCGTCGCTAGGTCGACCCGGTGACCTGCCTTTTTGAGGATCGCCATCGCGAGCATCTGGTTGACCGCGTTATCCTCTACCAGCAGCACGCGTAACGCGCTCGGCATAGTATCTTCCTTCTCGTCCTGTTGGTCGGGTTCTTCGGGCTGATCGGGGGGTGTTTGCCCGGCATCGCTGGCCAATACCGCTGGAATATCCGCGCCACCGTCTGCGGCGTCCTCGCGCTGAGTAAGTTCCCCGCCCTCGGCATTCGTCTTGCCGAAATGGGCGGTAAACCAGAACGTGCTACCGACATCCGCTTCGCTATCGAAACCAATCTCGCCGTTCATCAATTCGGTCAATTGCTTACAGATGGAGAGGCCAAGCCCGGTGCCACCGTATTTTTGCGTGGTCGCGGCGTCGCCTTGGTTGTAGCGCGTGAAGAGCTGACTGCGCACCGCCTCGGGTATACCGATCCCCGTATCCTTGACTTCGAAGCGTACCAATTGATGCATGTCGTCCTCGCGATCTATGGTAACGCGAACTGAAACCGCCCCTCGGTCGGTGAATTTAATCGCGTTACCAAGCAGATTGAGTAGTATCTGTCGAAGTTTGCCGGAATCGCCACGCAGAGTGTCTGCCATTTCCGGCGCTATGAACGTTGCCAGTTCGAGCCGCTTCTCCAAAGCTCGCGGCGTTAAAACATCGATGACCGAGCGAACAACCTTCTCGACACCGAAATCCTGCTCGTCGATTTCCAGCTTGCCGGCTTCGATCTTCGAAATGTCCAAGATCTCATCGATAATCGCTAAAAGCGCCTCGCCCGATTCCACCACCGACTGGGTGTAGTGCCGTTGCTCGGCCTCCAAAGTCGTGTCAAGCAACAGGTTCGCCATGCCGATAATACCGTTCATCGGCGTACGAATTTCGTGGCTCATCGTCGCCAAGAAATCCGCTTTGGAACTTGCCGCCTGCTCTGCAGCAGCGTGCGCTTGCTCCAATTCGTCCTGACGGTGTCGCGCCTCGTCCACGTCGTGCGCAACACAGAAAAGCTGGCCGTCGTTGTCGGGGGTGACGTGCCACTCGAACCATCGTTGATCGCCGGCTTTGGAAGCAAATCTTGCAGAAAATTCGGTGGTATTCTCACCGGCGATCAAACGGTCCAGCGCTGCCCGGACCGTCGGGACATCGCTGGCCGCCACAAACTCGATAAAAGGTTTCGCGCCCAGATCTTCGCTTGTCCAGCCCAGCTGCCTGCTCCAAGCGCTGTTCATCGTGTGAAGCCGCCCGTCGCGGTCGGCGATCCCCATCATTTCTTGGGATAGTTCAAAAAATCTTTGATAGCGCTGCTTCGACTGGGTCGCGTCGGCGAGATCGGCTTCCTGTTGCAGCGCAGCCGTAACATCGCGAAACCGGGTCACGAAACCGCCACCGGGTATCGGCTGGCCGTTTATTTCCAGAGTGACACCGTCCGGCCGGCGGCGGGTCATCTCGTAGGGTTCCAAGCGGTCGAGAACCGACAGCGCGCGCTGCAAATTTTCTTCAACATCGCCTTCGCCATAGTCGCCGCGTTCGGCGGCAAAGCGCGCAAATTCGCCAAAGGGCTGCCCCGGCTGCACCAACGCCTCGGGGATATCCAAGAGCTTGGGCGCTAGCTTGTTGGCGGCGACGATGCGCTGTTCAGCGTCAATTATGATTAGACCACCGGCAAGAGTATCGAGCGCGCTCAACAGCATGTCACGCTCGGTAGCGTCGGGACCGCCCGAGGCCGAAGCCTTTGTCTCTTCGTTAGAGTCCATCTTGCCGATCGTGGCTGCCCAAATCGTGGACGCGGCAGCAATCGTGCGGCCGCTTTTCGTTGGGGTCGCAAATTACAAGGGAACAATTCAATGATTCGTTAAAAACCGCGGCTTTTAGCCACTATGGGCGATCAAATTTGACTCAAATACTAGAATACCGTGTGCCGGCAGATGAGTTACCAAAGTTTAAAAATGATACACGCCGAGATACCGTTTTCGTGGGCTTAAGAGACCGCTACATCGAATGTCCTCGCCAGTTCTTGCGCAAATTCGCAATACGAGGTTGTAGGCTCACCGGTTAACATCTCGGTAACTTGATTGTTGAAATACGCGGTCCCAAAGCGGCCGATATGCGCGTACATATTGCCCAATTGCTGCCGCTGGGCGGGCGTTAGGCTCGCGAAGAAGTGAGACCCCTGCAAGTCGTCCATCGTGCACTCCACGGCCCTTATTTCCGCGCCAAAAGCCGCTGAAAGAGCCGCCGCCATGTCGTGGCGGTCGATCGGCCGAGCCGTGCTGCAAATCTCGTAGGTCGCACCCCCATAACCCGGCTCGGAGAGCACATGCGCCACGGCTTTGCCGAGGTCGTCGGTATGAACAAAACCCATCTTCCGGTCCGGGGCATAGGGCAGAGCAAACTCCCCGGATTTCAGGATCTGCGGTAATGACCAGGTAATGTTCTGCATGAACTGGGTCGGCCGAATAACCGTGTAGGACAACCCGGATTTGAGCAGTTCCGCCTCCAGCTTCATCTTAATCCAATGGAAGCTGATCGCCGGTGCATAAGGATAGCTAACCCCGTGAAGGACGAAGCGCTCGACACCCTCATCGCGCGCCTGGGCAATCATCTGACGGCCCACTTCGAGCTCCTCGGCCATCAACCCGGGCGCAATATGGTAGATCGTTTCGACCCCCGCCATCGCGCTGCGTTGCACGTCCACATCGCGCATATCGCCAACGACCGGGTCCGCCCCGAGATCTGCGACGTTGTCCGCTGATTTCGGATTGCTCACCAAGGCGCGTACCGCAATGCCGCGGCCCGACAGGTGCTTGAGTGTCGCCCGCCCCGCGTTACCGTTGGCTCCGGTGATCAAGATCATCGCGCGTAGTGCCCCTTGACGGTGAACGCCTTTGACCCCGCCCTGGCGGCGGTCCATTATCGTCGCAAAACTAGCTGGAGGAGCTTGCGATGAAAACGATCGATATTTCCGAAGAAGAAATGAACCGCCGCACCGCCCGGTTCAGCGAGTTGAGGCCGTACAAGCAGACGCAAAACGACGCTAAGGGAATTCCGCCGGAGGCGATGGAGATGGTTTCCGCCAAGAGCGTCTACCCGGTGATGTCTCCAGAAGGTTGGGCCGGGCGTAACGGCATCGCACCAGTAAAGGGCGCGCCCGGGATCACCGTGTCACTGGCCGAATGTCCGCCTGGAGACAACCCCGGCTTGCATGCCCATGAAAATACGGTCGAGAACTTTTTCTGCGTGAACGGCCGCTTTGAAATCACCTGGGGTGACAATGGCGAACACAGTTCGATCCTCGAGCCGCTCGATTTCATTTCCGTTCCCCCTGGCGTCGCGCGCAACTTTACCAACATATCCGACGACACTGCCTATTTGTTGGTGGTGATCCAGACGCCGGAGGGTGACGCATTCGACAAGGTGGCGTTCACGCCCAGCGTTGGCGAAGAAATTGCCAAACATTTCGGAGCAGCGACGGTCGCTCAGATGAACGACATCGGGTTCAATTTCGACGCCGGTATCGACAACTAGGAAACCGTATTTTCAGCACTTCGGAAGTGACGTTCGATGAATGTCTCGAACGGCGCCGGCGGGCGCCCAAGAATTTCGGTTAAGACCTTTGGGCCGCCCGCCCGCATGCCGAACTGATCGACGAAGCGGATGTAGGACTTGAACCGGTCCATCTGCTCGGAGCTGAGATTGCCGCCCAGTAATTTGCGTGCGTGCTCCTCCAGCGAGCAAGCCACGGCTTCGACATCGCGCCCGAGCGCACGCCCTATAGCCGCCGCAACCTCGAGTGATGTCATGGGAGCAGCCGTCCCGCAGAGTTCATAGGTGCCGCCACGCTGTTCGGGTCGCGTCATCAAGATGGCGATTGCTTCGCCGACATCTTCGGCATCGACCCAGGTTAGCGGCGCGTCGACACGATAGGGAACTTCCAGCCGGCCGTTGTCGCGCGCACCGTCCAGGGCAACGGCGAGATTCTGCATATAGGCGGCGGGCTGAACGATTGAGAATGGAAGCTCAGCCCGCATAAGCGCCATCTGTACCTGCATCTTCGCCCAGTGAGACGGTATCTCCTCGACGTGCGGCGCAATAACGCTGTGATATCCGAACAACGAGATATCGGAAGCGCGCGCCGCGTCGATTACCGCCTCGCCGATCTCGAGTTCATCGGGAACCCAAGCCGGGCAGATATGATAGACTCGCTCGGCGGCGGCCATCGCCCGCTTCAGCGCTGTGCTGTCTCGCAAGTCACCGACAACGGGCGTGGCGCCCAATCGTTCGATCGCCACCCGGGAGTCATCTCGGCTGACGAGTCCGGTGACATCGGCGCCGCGTGCCACAAGCTGGCGGATCACGGCATGACCGGTCATGCCATTCAC
Organism: Alphaproteobacteria bacterium; assembly: GCA_965267185.1. Classification (GTDB taxonomy): domain Bacteria; phylum Pseudomonadota; class Alphaproteobacteria; order UBA6615; family UBA6615. The sequence continues at coordinate 1,193,694 of OZ253937.1, forward strand.
ACCGGTGACCAAGATCCGCATGGCAGTGCTGAAGGCGACTAGTGCGACGCCATCCAGTCGAGGGCGACGGGCAGCCACTGACCGTCCGGCTTACCGCAATCGTAAGACGCTTCCAGATGATCGCAGCCGGTCAGCGTAAGCGTCGACACGTCGCCACCGGCGGCGCGTAACGCGCCGGCCATTTGCTCCGCCTGCGGGATCAAATGCGGGAAGTCGTTGTCGCCCCATGCCAGGAAGAACGGCGGTGTCTTGGCGATGGTATGGAGCGGACTCGCGTCGCGGTCGTCTGCACCGTCGCCGTCGAGAAAGCGGGGCCGCATGGCCATGCCGTTGCCGGGTGTGAAATCGTAGACACCGGAAACCGGAAGCGCACCGCGGATAACATCCGCCGGAACGCCGGCCTTGTCCTGCCAGTCGTCGCGAACAGCAAGCCACGACGCGTAGTGGCCGCCCGCAGAGTGCCCACTGATGAAAATGCGCGACGGGTCGCCGCCATGCTTCGCGATGTTCTCGTTAATCCAGCACACCGCGCTGGCGGCATCCATGAGACCGGTCGGCCATGTGACGCCAGGCGCCAGCCGGTAGCCGATGCTCACAAAGGTGATCCCGGCAGCATTCAGCGCCGGCGCCATAAACGCTGGCCATTCTTTGTAGCCGTTGACCCAGCCGCCGCCATGCATGAAAGCGAGCACGGTGCCGTTGGGATCGGGTGCCGTAAACACAGCGACTTCTTGGTAAGGGTCGTCGCCGTAGGCGAACACGTCGCCGTCGATCCCGGCACCGAGTTTCTGCACCTCGACATTGTATTTGGCACCAACCTCGGAGAACGGCTCCTGCGGCGGGTAGCTGTCGATGTCGCGCAGCGGCATCTACCGAGCCTCCCGTTCGACGATCATGGCTTCATCGCGGAACTTGCCCCGCTCGATGACCACGTCGTTGTCGAGGATCACGGTGCAGTCGCGCATCGGCACGTCGTAGTGCCCTTTGGTATTGCGCGTGCCGCCGCCTTGCGTGTTGGGTCCTGTCGAGAACAGGAAATTACCCGGGAATACCCGGGCGGCGGCGTGCGAGCGTTCGGGATCGTCGCCGTTGAGGGCAATATTGTACCAGAGCGCCTGCGGGTTGAGGCCCCACCCCAGATGCGACACGGCGTAGGGATCGATATCGTCTTCCGACGCCTTGTTGTCGTCCAACCAGTCAGTCATCAGCTTGGCATCGAGCCCGCCCTCGACCTTGCGAATAAACCCGTCGCGAATCTCAAGGCGGACTTCGTCATGGACGTAGCGGCAGTAGGGTAAGATGACGATATCGCCCGGCGCCATGACCACGGTGCCGTTGGCCGTTCCCTCATTGGGGAAGGTGTGGATCAAACCGACACCCCAATGGTCGAAATGGCCGGGCTCGTCGGAAAAGCCCCATTGGCTCATCACCGGATATTCGCCGCACGAATAGGTCAGGTCGGTGCCGGAATCGCTGAGCACCCGAACCTCTTTGGTCGCGGCAAGCCGAGATTCGGAATGCTTGACCGCCTCCTTCAAGCCCTTCGGCGCCAGCAGCATTTCCAGATCGTCGGGCGCATCGATGATCATCAGGAAGCGCGTGCCTGTGCTCATCACTTCGCGCAGCCAACTCGTAAACAACGGAATGTGCAGCGCAACGACGATATCGGCCGCCTTCAGGGCATCCATCAAACCCTTGGTGTTGCCGATCGTGTCCACACCCACCTTGGTCCAGGACGGCACCATATTGACCCGCATTTCGTAGGCATCGACTCCCAATTCGTCGGCAGCCGCGAACGCCGCCTCCACATATTCCGGCCGCGACGTGAGGTCCGATAGCAGAACCATCGTCTCGCCCTTGGTCACTTTGGACATGTTGAATTGTTTGACGAACAGCCCGGTCAGTCGGCCGGGGTTTAATTCCTGGTGACGTACGCCTGCCGATATCCGCATCGTCTGTCTCCCTCTCCATCGATGCAAAGAATGCTCTTGTCTGCGCGCATGCTAGCCGATATCGTCGCCAAGTCAATACCGAACGACGGTCGTTATTAGTTATGGCGCAGGTCAAGAAAGCCGAGATCGAAAAGGCAATTGTTGCAGCCGCACACGGTTTGTTCTCTGAACAGGGCTATATCGACACAACGATGGCCCAGATCGCCGCCGCCGCCGGCGTCTCCAAATCCAATATCTATGTCTATTTCCCCTCCAAGCTCGCCGTGCTTTGGGCGATCTGCGATCCCTGGCTGCGCCAGCGTCTCGACCTATTGAGCGACGATGTGGCGGCGATTGCCGACCCGCGCGAGCGCCTCGCCCAAACTTTGCGCGCGCTATGGATAGATATCCCTGCTGAGGAAAATGGCCTCGCGAACAACATCATGCAGGCGGTCTCCACGATCGACGATGTGGACGGCTATAGCCGCGATCTGCTGAGCACCGTCGAAGCTCGGGTGGCCGCTCTCATCGAAGATTGTTTGCCGCCCGACAACGGTGCCCGCCACGCCGAACTCCTCTCCCACCTGTTCCTGATGGCGTTCGACGGTTTCGTCATCAACCGGCGCTTGGCGGACACCACGCAACGCACCGAAGACCTGATCGCGCTATCCTGCGATCTGCTCCATCGCGACCCCCCAGCGTAGATATCCACCGCACCGTTTTGGCCTGACATCCCCGCGCAGGCATGCTTTTCTATTGTCGGATAATAAAAATTTTCCGGGGAGAGAAAATCATGATGCGAGCATTCACCGAACAAAAGATGACGCGTTGGGCGGAACAGCGCTGGATCCTCGACGCCATTATTTCCAGCGTCGGCATGGAGTGGGATCAGCCGCGGCTGGGCTATACCATGTATCCGTGCGGTCCGGATGCAGTGGGCGATTTCCGCACCGTCGGCATGCGCACTAAGAAATTCGCCGATATGCATCGCGAATTCGCCGGTGCGGCGCGGCGGCGCGAAGCCAAGGCCAAGGCGTTCGAAGATCAGGACCGGTTGGTCTCTGCCCGCGAAAGCTATTTTATCGCCTCGATGCTCTATTCGGCCGCACGCTGGCCGATCTTCGAAGCGAGCGACCTTCACATCGACTACAACCGGGCCATGGTCGATTGCTACAACAAGTATATCGAGTACGCGCCGCGGCCCATCGAACGGGTTGAAATCCCGTTCGGTGACGGTGTTCTCCCTGGCTACCTCGCCCTGCCCCACGAACCGAAGGACGGCGAGCGGTTCCCGTGCGCCATCGGCATCGACGGCATGGACGGCTCGAAGGAGATCATGTGTTCGATGTACGGCGACAAGATGCTCGAGCGCGGCATGGCAAGCTTCGTTTATGACGGGCCCGGCCAGGGCGAGTGTCCGGTGAATGGCGTCTATGTCACCAAGGACAATCACATGGATGCCGCCCAAGCCGTCTATGACTGGCTGGTTGAGCATCCCGCTATTGATGCCGACCGGCTGGTCATCTTCGGACTTAGCTTCGGATCGTTCTTCGGCATGCAGGCCGCCGCCCAACTGGGTGATAAGGTGCTCGGCGCCGCCGTCACCTTCGTTTGTCACGAGCCCGGTTGTTACACGATCTTCAACATGGCGGCGCCGTCGTTCAAGCTGCGCTTCATGTTCATGAGCGACTACGACAACGAAGACGAGTTCGATAAGTTCATTAGCGAGTTCTCGCTCGATCCCATCGTCGACCAAATCAAATGCCCGGTGCTGGTTCAGGCCGGCCAGGACGAGGAGCTAAGTCCGATCGAATGCACTGAGGATCTAATCGAGAAACTACAGGTGCCGAAAAAACTGGTGTTCTACGAAGGCGAACGTCATGCCATCGGCGGCGGCCAGGCGGCCTATATGGGCGAGAACTGGTACACCATGCTCGCCGATTGGTGCCTCGACCGGGTGAACGGCAAGCCGGCACCCAACGAGAACGTGCTGATCAATCAATTGGGCCAGCAAGAAGTCACGCCCTACTAGAGCAGCTTAGCGACGGGCCAGCCGCGTTCTACCGCGGTTGGCCGTCGTGGAACTCGCGTTCGAAAATTTCACCCAGGGTCGAGTAGAAAAACCCATTCAGGCGCCCGATGGGGTGAAGTTTCGTCATGTCGATGTAGCCGTTGGTCATACACTCAGGGTCGACATGGAAGTAAACCACTTCACCGATCGCCAGCGGGTGGCGATTGGGGCCAAGTTCGATCACCTGGTGCAACTTGCACTCGAAATGGATCGGCACTTCCTTGACCCGGGGCGATTTGACCTTGACCGCCGGGATTGGTGTTAGACCCGTCGCCTCGAATTCGCTTTCGCCTTCGGGGATCGCGTTGGCGGAGTCGACCATTTCCTGCCACACCGGCTCGGTGACGACGTTGAAACAGAAATCGCCGACCTCCTTGATGTTCTTCAACGTATGCTTCTCCGACCCGTCGGGGTTACGGGCAATCGTTAGCGAGATCATTGGCGGCGCCACGCAAACGACGGTGAAGAAGCTGAACGGCGCAAGATTGTTTCTGCCCTGCCCATCGACCGTCGAGGCCCAGCCGATGGGCCGCGGCACCACCGCCCCGGTCAGCAGGCGATAGACCTCCCGCCGCTCAATCTCGGACGGATCGAATTCCAAATAGCTCGACATCGTTCAGTCACTCCCCAAGGCACGCAGGCAGCTCTCGCGCCTGAGCAAATATTTGACTGCGACAGGTTATATCCCGAACAATGGCGGGAACAACGTTAGGCGGCTAATAAAACAAACATCAGGGGAGAGCGCTATGTACGTTGATCCGCAAATCAAACAGTTTGTCGACGATCTCGTTGCCCAAAACTCACCGCACCCGGTCGATATGGGACTGGAGGGCGCCCGCGAGGGATTTAGCCAGTTGTGGCAAGCGGTCAATCCGCCGACCCGCGACCTGGCACGCAACGATGAGATAACAATCGAAGGGCCGCGCGGCGACATCCGCTGCAAGGTCTACGCGCCCCGTACCGGCGGCGACCCGTTGCCGGTGCTCGCCTACTTCCATGGCGGCGGCTGCTGTCTGCTCTCGCCCGAAGACTATGAGGGCACCAATACGCAACTCGCCGACGACGCGGACTGTATCGTCGTGGTGCCGCAGTATCGGCTCGCCCCGGAGTTCCCTTTTCCGGCCCCCTTGGAGGATTGCTACGCCACGCTGCGCTGGCTGCAGGAAAATGCCGGCGACATCGGCGGCGACCCGTCACGTGTCGCCATCGCCGGCGATAGCGGCGGCGGCTATCTGACTGCCGCGGTTGCGTTGGAAGCAAAGCGCAACAATACGCCGCAACCGGTATTGCAAATTTTGATCTATCCGATGGCCGACATGGCTGGTCTCTCACCATCGCGCGTCGAAGAAACCATGTTTCTCGACGACCGGACGCTGCAATGGGTGATCTCCATGCACGCGCCGGATAACCGGCTCGACCCGCGCGCTTCCCCCATCCATGCCGAAGATCATTCCGGCTTGGCGCCGGCGCTGATGATCGCGGCTCAGATCGATCCCTTACGCGACGAGGGGCGCGCCTACGCCTCGAAGCTACAGAACGCCGGTGTGCCGACCCAATACCATTTGTATCAGGGCGTGGTGCACGGCTTCTTCAATTTCGGCAGCTTTTCCGATCAAGCCAACACGGCCGTGCAGCAGGCGGTGAGCGCGTTAAAAACTGCCTTCGCCGCTACCTAACGGCGGCTTACTCTGCCGCCGTCTTATCCTCACCGGCTTGGGCGGAAAAGATCGAGGTGTAGCCGCCCGACCAATCCGGCGGAATGAGGCACGGCCGCGGATCGTGGCGGGCCCAGCGCGCCCGCGTCCCCCGCACCACCTCGTAGGCATGCACCGAGGGGTCGGGGTGCGGCGTATAGGCGAAGGCATCCCCGGCGGCATAGGCGTGGAGCAATAGCGGACGCCCGTCATTACGCTGGCTCGGCGGTGACGAATGTACGGTGCGGCAATTATGGATCGTCACCGAGCCCGCTGGCCCGGCCAGCACGGCAGCATTCGAGGTGTCGAGGTTTGCTGCCTCTTCGTCGCTCAGGCAGCCAGTCCACGCGCCGTCCGCGTCGTACTGGTCGTAGAGCGGACCGTCCTGGCTACCGGGCAACACCGTCAGCGGTCCGTCGTCGAGGCCGGTATCGCGCAAATAGATACCGACCGTGAGTGGCGTGTAATTGGTGTGCGGATAGAACTGGATATCTTGGTGCCACGCCACTCGGTCGTCGCCGTCGTGCCACTTAAAGTTCAGTTTGGAGTGATGGTAGATCACGTCGGGCCCGAGCAGGTCAGCGACCACATCGGCAATTAACCCGGTCGCCACGTCCCAATAGAGGGGATGCTGCTCGTCGGGCCGCTTGAGGCGGCGCACCTGCGGATTTTCAGAGCTATGACCGGGGGCGAGGTCGAAGGTGCTGTCGGACTCGGTTTGCCCGCGGCTGCGCTCAATGAAGGCATCGGTCACCTCGTTCAATCGCGCAATTGTTTCGGCGTCGATCAGCCGCTCCAACAGCAGGTAGCCGTTGGTGTGATAGAATGCGCGCTGATCCTGGCTTAATACGCGGAGCGGCAGGCTCGATAGTTGGTCTGGCGTCATCGTGTTGGTTTTCCGCTCTTGGCGGCACCTGGCCGCAGCGCAACGGTATTTTGTCGAGCCTAACACCGCCCCCGATCTAAAGCGAGCTTTGGGGTCCCTGTGACAACGACACAGCGCCAACCCGGCTTCCCCGACACTGTTGTGACCGGCATCACTGGCAAGGACGGGGCAGTTCTCCAAAATGAAACAAATGTTTCATTGGCGAATATTTGGAGCAGAGCTATAATTTTATCGGGGAATAGCTTAAAGGGCGTGGGATTGCTGACGCGAAGCGTCGGTTCGCTATGCCCTACCGCCAGAGGAAAACGGCAGTGAGCACATCGATTTTCGAACACTATGGCGGCTTCGCCAAGATAAGCCGCGTGGTTTCCGAGTTCTACGACCGGATGCTGGATTCACCTAATTTGGCGGGCTATTTCGACAACACCGATATGCGGCGCCTGGTCGACCACCAGACCAAGTTCATCGCCTCGCTGATGGGCGGTCCCGGAGAAATTTCCAACGAGGCGCTTGAACGCGCCCATGCGCGGCTGGGCATCGACCAGGATGCGTTGGACGAGATGATCGGAATCCTCTCCGAAACGCTGGAAGATTTCGAGTTCGAAGATAGCGACATCAAAGCAATCGGCGCTGAATTGAAACAGCGCGGCAAATATATCGTGACCCGGTAATAACGGATGCCGGACGATCACTCGCAACCGATCGATGCCGCCGATGGCGCGACCTTAAAACATCTGGTTCAGTCGCTTGCCGTCGGTGTCGCCATTGTCGACCCCGAAACCTGGGCGGTCGAGTTCGAGAACGCAAAATTTTTTCAATGGTTCCCGCCGGTCGAAGATACCGACGAACCGTTGGGTGCAAGGGTCAATGGCCTGAACCTGCAACGGGTCAAGGACCGCATCGGCGGCCCCCGCGCCTACAGGGTAGAGGTGGAAAGCCGATCCGAGACCCGCCCGATACCGGTCGCAGTGGAATTTAAAACATTGCCCGGCAACGGCGACGACCGCGTTCTGGTGGAGTGCCGCGACATCTCCAAGCAACGCGAGACCGAATACATGCTCGAATCCTATTCGACCATGTCCGAGCGTCACACGCGCGATTTGCAGAAAGAAAAAGAGCGGGTGGAAAAGCTGTTGCTCAACATTATGCCGCGCTCGATCTACGAAGAACTCAAGGACTACGGCACGACGAGCCCGCAACGCTTCGACGACGCCACGGTGATGATGCTCGATTTCGTCGACTTCACCGAAATGGCGATCTCGCAGGACCCCAGCGGATTGATCGCCGAACTCAACGACATCTTTTCCGCTTTCGACCGCATCGTCGAGCTGTTCGGCTGCGAGCGCATTAAAACCATCGGCGACGCCTATATGGCGGTATCCGGCGTGCCGGAAGAAACACCCGAGCACGCACAGAACGTCGCCCGCGTCGCGCTGCGCATGAAGCGTTATCTGGAAAAACGCAATGCGGCCCACACGGAACAGTGGCTCGGCCGTATCGGCATCAACTCAGGTCCGGTAATCGGATCGATCGTCGGTATCCAGAAATACGTCTATGACATCTTCGGCCCCGGCGTGAACCTGGCGGCGCGCATGGAAGAGTTCGCCGAGCCGATGACGATCACCTTGTGTGAGAACACCTACGAACTCATCAAAGACGAGTTCATGTGCCGGGAAATCGGCGAAGTCGAGGTGAAGGGCTTCGGCTCCTTACGGCTCTTCCAGTTGGAAAGTGAGATCCCCGGCAGGCGCTAGAGTAGCTCTTTCACGCGGCGGCCCGCGGCCCGGCGAGAATAATCACCGCACCGACGATACACACCATCCCGCCGATGGCGTCCCAGCGGTCCGGACGCATGCCCTCGACCGCCCAGAGCCAAAGCAGCGACGAAAAGATATAAACACCGCCATAGGCGGCATAGGCGCGCCCGGCAAACACCGCGTCGATCCGGGTGAGCGCCAGCGCGAACAACACAAGCAGCACGGCGCCGGGAATTGTCCAAAGCACGCTCTTGTCCAATCGCAGCCACGCCCAAAAGGCGAAACTGCCGGCGATTTCGGCGAGCGCCGCCGCGCCATACCAAAAGAAGGTCGTCATTCTCGGTCTCCTCGCAGATCGGTGGCGCCGCGCACCTGAAACCGAAACGTTGCCGATTTCTGGAGTCGGTGGAAGGCGAATGTTAGACAGTCCTGCCGCACCCGCTCTTTGTGCGATAGGGTGCGGCAACAACGAGGGAGCGAGACATGCCAGACCGGTTCGGCCCGCGCGGCACCTTTGCGGTGATCATTCCGCTGCAAAACGCCAACATGCAGCCCGAGTTCGAAGCCATGCGGCCGGAGGGCATCAACAACCAGATTTACCGCTTCGATATCTCCGCCCATAACGCCGCGTCGGACGCGGTCGTCGAGGCGGTCTCGGGTTCCAAGCTGTGCTGGCCCGACATGATTATCGGTACCGTTTCCATGGAGATGCACGCCTGGTCGCGCGACCAGCAGGCCGACTACCGCGCCAAGTTCAACGAGCAAGCCGGCGACATTCCCACCGTGCTATCAACCGACGCGACCGAGGCCGCTCTGCGGACGATCGGCGCCAAACGGATCGGCATACTGGCGCCGATGTCGCCAGAGAACTCTGAGAGCGCTCAGAAATACTATGAGACGGGCGGGTTCGAAGTTCCCTACACGACATCGCTAATGGTCAAAAGATCGGAAGACATCATCAAAGTGACGCTCGACGAGATCAACGCCGGGCTCGCGGATATCGACCATGACGATGTCGACACTCTTCTGCACGTCGGCGGGGCACTCGGCATCGTCGGTATGATCGAGGAACTCGAGGCACGCTTCGGCAAACCCGTAATTTCGGTCAATGCGGCAACCTACTGGTACGCTCTGCGCAAGCACGGTATCGCCGATCCCCTGCCCGGCTTCGGGCAATTGCTTCTGCAGACCAGCGTCGCCGAATAGGGCGACGGGGAAATTATCGAAAAAAAATCGAGTCTTCTTGCGACGGAATATCGATCCCCACCCCGTGTAAGGATCAGTCGATATTCAAACCGAGGAGACCTCGATGTCCTTTACCCGCCAACCCGGCCTCACCGCCATTCTTGCCGGTGTCCTGACCGTCGGCTTGACCGCAAGCGCTCTGGCGCAGGGCGGCCCCCACGCCGACGGGGAACCGTCCCGCTTTGCCACCCGGCAACTGACCCTGCTCGATACCGATGGGAGCGGTGGCGTAAGCCAGCAGGAGATCGCCCAAGAGCATGGCAGGCTTCTCGCCGCCGCCGACGTGAATGGCGACGGTCAGCTCTCGGTCGAAGAATTCCGCCGCCGTGGCACGTTCTTTATCCGCCTTGGAAGCACCACATTCTTCGACTTAATTGACACCAACGGCGACCAGCAGATTTCCGAGGCTGAATTGAACCAGCCGATGGAGCGTTGGTTCGCCCGACGCGACGCCAATAACGATGGCAGCATCGATGCCGCAGAGTTCAACGACGGCCGTAAGACCTTCGGAAGACGCCACCGCTAAGCTGACCCCAGGCAACGTGGTGGAGTTACGCCGGCTACCGGGTGGTCCCCTCCTCCCGGTAGCGGCCGACCCAGGCCGCATCGCCCGCGCCGCCGCGGGCGATGCCGGCGCGTGGGCGGCTTTAGTTAACCGGCATTTGCCCGCCGTGACCCGCTGCGCCGCTTACATGCTGCGCGACGCGACAGAGGCCGAGGACGTGGCGCAGGACACCTTCCTGAAGCTGCATAACAAGCTCTCTACCTGGGAGGGCGGCGAAGAAGGCCTGTCGTCCTGGCTTCACCGCGTCACCGTCAACCTCAGTATCGACCGTCAGCGGAAACCGGCGCGCCCCTCGTCGTTGTCCGATGTCGACGACGTGCCCGAACCGGCAAATCTCGACGGCCCGCTCGACCGTAAACGCCATATCGAAGCCGCTCTGGCCGGCCTGCCCGATCGTCAGCGCGCGGCGTTGGTCCTGGTTCACTACCAGGGCTTCAGCGGCAGCGAGGCTGCCTCGGTCCTCGATATCAGCGTCGAGGCGCTGGAATCTCTCCTCGCCCGCGCCCGGCGCACACTACGCAATACCTTGGCGCCCGTCCGCGCCGACCTACTGGGAGCTCATCATGACTGATGCCCTACCGATCGATCGCTTTTATGACCTGGTTGCCAGCTACGGCGCTAACCTAGACCGGTGGCCCGCCGATTTCCGCAATGGCGCCGTGCGATGCCTGGTCGACTCCGAGGCGGCGCGTACAGCGTGGCAGGACGCCGCCGATCTCGACGCAGAACTCGATGCGGTGACCGGTGCGGATATCACGCCAGCGCTTGCGGAGCGGGTTTTGGCGATCGGCGCGACTCCCGAAACAGCCAAATCCAGTACGCCAGGGGGGCTATTGCTGAATACCCTGCCCTACGCCGCCGCTGCCGCCGTTGCCCTCATGATCGGAATTGTCGTTCCCTCGCCGTTCAGAGATGCCATAACATCGCCGCAACCGGTCGACATCGCGACGATCGAGCCGTCCTCAGTCGATGAAAATGTTGCCGATCTGAATACCCTGGCGCTCGTCGATGTGAGTTCCTTGGGCGACAGTGAAACCGACGCAGAGACAGCATCCGACAACGGCATTCAGCTAACCCAGCTGCCGCTCTTGTGAGCCGGGCCACCTATTGACGAAGCAGCGTCGCGCCTATCCAATGGCCCAAAAGGTCCGGGGGATGGATGACGATGCGTGCTGTTTTTGCCCTTAATCCGTGGGAATCGAAACGCCTGATCGGGCGGGCCGTGGCGCGTCTTCCCGAGGTTCAGCACGCGCTGGCCAAGACCCAGATCGTCATCGCCCACGGCTCCACCAACGTCTATGTCGCCGAGGAAATACTGGGCTACTGCCCCGAGCGCGATAAGTACGTTTCCGGACAGGTCATCAACGGCACCATGTGCCAGACGGAGTCATCCGAAAAGCCAGCGATCCTGCGCCTGGTCAAAGGTAAGCCGGTACCCCCGGTACCGACGATGGATGAAACCCTGGCCGGCTGGGACGACACCTGCATCTTCATCAAGGGCGCCAACGCGGTCGACCCTGAATTCAACGCCGCGGTCTTCAACGCCCATCCCGGCGCCGGCACCATCGGGTTCGCCTATGGCCGGATTTGCGGCATGGGTATCCCGTTGATCGTGCCGGTTGGGTTGGAGAAACTCATACCCTCGGTCAAGCAAGCCTGCACCCAACTGGGCCACGCCCGCGTCGACTATTTTAATGGGCAGAAGATCGGCATGCTGCCGCTGATCAACGCCACGGTGATCACCGAAATTCAGGCCTTCGACATTCTCTACGGCCTGCCAGCGACCCATGTCGGCGGCGGTGGCGTGTCCGGCTCGGAAGGCACGGTGGTGCTGTCCGTGCAGGGCGAAGCCGCGGCTGTCCAACAAGCGATCGAGGATATCAATTCCCTAAAGGGCGAGCCGCCCTTGGCGCTGCAAAAAGCCCTCTGCGAGACCTGTATCCCCTCCACCCCGGCGCTACGCACGGACGACGGCGCACCGTTGCTCGAGCAAACCGCCAAGACCTGTATCTATAGCGGCACCGTCGAAGCAGACCTGCCGGACTGGTTCATCAAGCGGCAGGTGGCGCCCTAGGCGCCCCTTCCATTCTCGAAGACGACACAACGGACATAGAATGCGCGCAGTATTTTCATTAACGCCCTGGGAATCGAAACGCCTGATCGGCCGCGCCGTCGCCCGACTGCCGGAAGTCCAGCATGCGTTGGCGCATAGCCAAATGGTAATCGCCCACGGCTCGACCAACGTATATGTCGCCGAAGAAGTGCTCGGCTATTGCCCGGAACGCGACCGTTACGTCTCCGGCCAAGTGATCAACGGCACCCTGTGCCAGACCGAGCCCGCCGAGAAACCGGCCATCATGCGGCTGGTGAAGGGCAAACCGGTACCGCCGGTGCCGACGATGGAAGAGACGATGGCCGGCTGGGACGAAACCTGTTTGTTCATCAAAGGCGCCAATGCCGTCGATCCCGAGTTTAACGCCGCCATTTTTAACGCCCATGAGGCCGCGGGTACCATCGGGTTCGCCTACGGCAAGATCTGCGGTATGGGCATTCCCCTGATCGTCCCCGTCGGGCTGGAGAAACTGATCCCATCGGTCAAAGCGGCTTGCACCGAGTTGGGCCACGCCAGGGTGGACTATTTCTACGGCACCAAGATCGGCATGCTGCCGCTGATCAACGCCACGGTGATCACCGAGATCCAAGCCTTCGATATCCTCTACGACCTGCCGGCGGTCCATGTGGGCGGCGGTGGCGTGTCCGGCTCGGAAGGTACCGTGGTGCTAGCCGTCAACGGCGATGACGCCGCCGTCGAAAAGGCGATCGACGAAATCGCATCGATAAAAGGCGAGCCGCCCTTAGCGCTCAAGAAACGGCGCTGCGCAACCTGCTATGCGCCGCCGCCCGCATTCACCTCAGGCATGGCTGCCGCCGATCCGGACGCTGGCGAAGACAAGCAGGCAATTGCGCAGTCGCTGAAGCAATGCATTTTTTCCGGAACGGCAGAGGAAGATCTCCCCAACTGGTTTAAGAAACGCGAGCCGGCGGAATAGCCTCCAAAAGAAAACGGCGGCCCGAAGACCGCCGTTTCGTAACATCACTAAACCGGACTGCCTGATTTAGGCAGCTCTCCGCATCGTCCGACGAGCGGGACGACGGGCAGTCGTCTTGCGAGCGACTTTCCGGCCTTTCATGGCACGACGAAGACGGGCCTGCTGCTTATGCACCGGGTTTCCAGTCTTCCGACGAGCTGTGGTTTTCCGCTTGGCCGGCGAGCGGCGAGCGGTGGTTTTACGAGCTACTTTACGACGGGCAGTCGTCTTACGAGCGACTTTCCGGCGGGCCGTAGTTTTCCGCTTAACCGTCTTACGGGCCGTGGTCTTCCGCTTGGCGGGCGACCGGCGGGCCGTAGTCTTACGGGCTACCTTACGACGCGCGGTGGTTTTCCGCTTAGCCGGCGAACGACGCGCGGTCGTCTTCCGGGCTACTTTACGACGAGCGGTAGTTTTCCGCTTAGCCGGCGAACGACGCTTCGCCGTCTTGCGAACGACCTTACGACGGGCGGTCGTCTTCCGAGCGACTTTCCGGCGGGCCGTGGTCTTCCGCTTGGCAGGAGACTTACGCTTGGCGGTCTTGCGAACGACCTTCTTACGAGCCGTGGTCTTCCGCTTGGCGGGCGACCGGCGGGCCGTGGTCTTACGGGCTACCTTACGGCGGGCCGTCGTCTTACGAGCGACTTTCCGGCGCGCGGTGGTTTTCCGCTTGATCGTCTTACGGGCCGTGGTCTTACGCTTAGCCGGCGAACGACGCTTTGCCGTCTTACGAACGACCTTCTTACGGGCCGTGGTCTTCCGCTTGGCGGGGGACCGGCGGGCCGTAGTCTTACGGGCCACCTTACGACGGGCAGTAGTTTTCCGCTTAACCGTCTTACGAGCCGTGGTCTTCCGCTTGGCGGGCGACCGGCGGGCCGTGGTCTTACGGGCTACCTTACGACGCGCGGTTGTTTTCCGCTTGGCCGGCGAACGACGCTTTGCCGTCTTGCGAACGACCTTCTTACGAGCCGTAGTTTTCCGCTTGACCGTCTTACGGGCCGTGGTCTTCCGCTTGGCGGGCGACCGGCGAGCCGTGGTCTTACGGGCTACTTTGCGACGGGCGGTGGTTTTCCGCTTAGCCGGCGAACGACGAGCAGTCGTTTTCCGCTTAACCGTCTTACGGGCCGTAGTCTTACGCTTGGCCGGCGAACGACGCTTTGCCGTCTTGCGAACGACCTTCTTACGAGCCGTAGTTTTCCGCTTGACCGTCTTACGGGCCGTGGTCTTCCGCTTGGCGGGCGACCGGCGAGCCGTGGTCTTACGGGCTACTTTGCGACGGGCGGTGGTTTTCCGCTTAGCCGGCGAACGACGAGCAGTCGTTTTCCGCTTAACCGTCTTACGGGCCGTAGTCTTACGCTTGGCCGGCGAGCGACGCGCTGCCGTCTTGCGAACGACTTTCTTACGGGCCGTGGTCTTACGCTTGGCCGGCGAGCGACGCGCTGCCGTCTTGCGAACGACTTTCTTACGAGCCGTGGTCTTCCGCTTGGCGGGAGACTTACGAGCCGTCGTCTTACGCTTGGCCGGCGACTTGCGGGCCGTGGTCTTACGAACGACTTTCTTACGCGCCGTAGTCTTCCGCTTGGCGGGGGACTTACGGGCGGTGGTCTTACGCTTAGCCGGCGACTTACGTGCTACCGTCTTACGAGCGACCTTTTTACGCGCGGTTGTTTTCCGCTTGACCGTCTTGCGAGCGGTCGTCCGCGAACGAGCGGTACTCTTTCTAGCCGTCGAACGTCGTGCGGTCGACTTAGCTTTCGGCTTACGAGCCTTAACAGTTTTTCTCTTTGCAACAGCCATCGGATGGCCTCTTGTGTAGTTGTAAACCAGGGCGCTCGGAGAGTGAGCAGTAATAAACTCCCGCATGCGTAATCCTCGCTGGTTAACAAAAGGTAACGATTAGAAACGATTGTATTGGTCGTTGATCGACGTTTTATCGAGCACGGAGCCGCGACTAATCGTTCACTAACAGGCCCACAAACAGCAAAGAACTTCGTAAGCATCCGCCAAAACGCTTGCTCTGCTTAGTTTTCAACGGCATTCGCCACTCTGTGTTTTCATGGACCGATGCAACGGCTACTTGAAAACGACAGCGATCATCCGATTAACGGTGCACACGAATGAACAGCGCGGTGAAAAAAAATTTTCGATCCGCACAAATTTTTCGAGTTGCTGCGCCCTGAAAGTTCAAATTCGACGGCGTGATGTTACGCCGGCAGCGGCCGCCTATTTTGTCTCGGCGGTGAAGACCCCATCCCATTGCGGCGCCGGCGGGACTAACTCGAAACCGGCGATGCGCTCTTCATAGACGTCATAAAGATTATCGAGTTCGAGGGTGCGGGTCAGTGGCATCGAGCGAATTTGCGCCACGCGCCCGCGCGCTGCCGGCCAGTCTTGGTCCCGGTAGGCCGTAAGCATGGCATCGTGTGCAACCCGCAAATCAACGAACTGCGGATCGCCCGCCAGGCTCTCGTCGCCCAGCAGGGCATAAACGCGGGTGGTTTCCGACTTTCCTTTCACGCGCGTCAGGTCCAACTCGAGCGACGCCAGGTCCACCGCTTGGCTTCGGGTTTCCTCGCTGATTACGGTGACAACACGATAGACCTTGGTCAGCCCTTCCAGGCGCGAGGTGAGATTGACGTTATCGCCGATCACCGAATAGTCGAAGCGCTGCTCCGAGCCCATATTGCCAACACAACATATGCCGGTGCCGATACCGATGCCGATCCGGATCGTCCCCAGCTTGAACGCATCGGTTGCGCCTCCGGCGATGTCGTCGTTCAGTGCCTGCAAGTTCTTGCGCATTTCGAGCGCCGTGTAGCAGGCATGGCGCGCATGGTCGGGGTCGTCCAGCGGCGCGTTCCAAAACGCCATCACCGCATCGCCCATATACTTATCGACGGTGCCCTCATGGTTGTGGATCGCGCTGGTCATCGGGGTCAAAAACGAATTGACGAAACCGGTCAGCGCTTCGGCGTCCAGGCGTTCGGATATCGGCGTGAAGTTCCGCACATCGCAAAACAGAATACTCATCTCGCGCAGCTCGCCGCCGAGGCTGATCCGCTTCGGGTTTTTAGCGAGCCGCTCGAGGACGATCGGCGACATATAACGGCCGAACGCGGATTTGACCTGACGGCGGCTGGACTCGCTTTGCCAATAGCTGGTCATCGAGGCAATGACAAAAACAGCGATCGTCACCAACACCGGATAGGTGGGCGCTGTAAGAAGCCCCTGGTCGGTGAACAGGCGCCACGAGTAGGCGCTGCCCGCCGCAATGAACGACAAGGCGACCATGCCGCCCCACGCGGCACCGAGTCGGAACACGGCAAAGATAACCAGCAAACCCGTCACCAGCGCGCTGGCGATCTCGGCGCCTTCCGCCCAGTCGGGCCGCGCCAGGAAGTCCTGCGCAATGATCTGCTCGACGACTTGGGCATGAAACTCGACGCCCGCCGTCGCAGGGTGCAGCGGCGAGGCGCGCAGATCGTTCAGCGCCGAAGCGCTCGCGCCGACAAAAACGATCTTCCCGGCGATATCCGCGGGATCGAATTCGGCGAGCAGAAGCTTCCAGGCCGGCACCACGCGGCGCGGCTCGGGGCCCGTATGGTGGAGCCATAGATGACCATCGGGATCGACCGGCACGATAACGTTGCCGATCTTGGCGTCGAGCATACCCGGCTGTCCCCCGAACGACCCGTCGGCGTCGGAGACCGTAGACCTGATAATAATGGTGCCCGCCCCCTGGGCGACCCTCAGCGCCTCCGCAGCGAGGCTTGGATACAGGTCGTCGCCGTAGCGCAAGATCACCGGCACCCGCCGAATGATCTGGTCGGCATCCGGCGTGATGTTCAGCGCGCCGTTGCCGGCCGCCACCTCTTCCAATTCCGGCAGGCTGGTTACAGCGGCCGTATATATAGGTTGCGCGAACGCCCTCGGGTCGTCGCCGACCTGGGCGAAGCCAGTCTTTGCCTCCGGCCGGTCCTCGCTCGTGCCGCCGGTCAAGACGAAGCCGGTCACCACGCGGGCATCGCTGATCGTCTCGGCCAACGCCCGGTCATGGTCGGGCAGCGCGGAGATAATCGGCCGGATCTCTTTGAGCAACGGTGATTCCGGCCACGTTTTTACAACGCGCGCCGGCGATGTTCGGTCCGGCTCGGCGAACACGACGTCGAAGGCGATCACGACCGCGCCGGCGCGCTGCAGCCCCTCGACCAATTGGGACACCAGCGAGCGCGGCCACGGCCACTGCCCGAACCGGCTCAAGCTCTCGTCGTCGATGTCGATCACCTTCACCGGCATCGGCGCTTCGGTGCCGGGGATGACCTCGCTATAAACCCGCGGCGACTTCTGCTGATAGAAGTCGAAGGTCTTCAGGTCCAGGGTTTCGAACAGCCCCGGATTGACCCCGCGCGTGACCACCGCGATCAGCAAGATCGCCAACGGCAGAGCAATTTGCAACCAACGCACCATAGAGGAAGCCGCCACTTGAGCCAGGGACCGGCGGATCGAAGCACCGAAACCGGATTTGCGTCAAGGACCGAAGCTGGCGCGCTGGCCGGTGTAATAGGCGACGGCAGCCGTTCGATCCTGTATCAACCATGGATCAAATTTTATTCAAGTTATTTATAAAAATTGCAGTTTATTTGTTTGATTTACCTCACAATAATTGTTGTAACTCTTTAAGTTAAACGTTAGTAAATGCGCTCAACGACCGACGTAGTCTAGCAACCCCGGGGGATAAGAAGGGCAGTGGACCCTACGGCCAAAGCGATGAAACGAAGCATTTGTTTCACCATCAAAGAACATTGCAGCGACCAACGCCGCACTGCCTCCATTGTGGGGTCTATCGACGGCGTTCGCGTCCAGGTGATCGATTTGAGTTTCGGCGGCACCGGTGGCCGTTTCGTGTTGCGTGCCAACACCGCCCGCGTGAATATTCGCGAAGGCCAGGACGCGGTCCTGACTCTGACCGGCGCAAACGGCCGGCAGGCGGTGTTATCCGTGCGGATCGCGCATATGTCCTACGCCTCGGGCGGGTTCGGCGCTACGTTCACCGGTCTGACGAGCAAGAATATCGACATGGTCGAAAAGCTGATGTTCCCGCGGCGCGAAACAGTGGCGGCCTGACGGCCGCGCTCACATGACGATGGCGGCGCGGCCCGTGATGGCCTCGGCTTCGAGCCGGTCGTGTACGGTGTTGGCCTCTTCCAAAGCATAGGTCTCGGTCACCAGCGGCCAGATTTCGCCACGGGCGCAGAGGTCCAGCGCCTCACCGATCTCGCCCGCTGTGAACGCCTTGCTGCCGAGCACGTCGATCTCGTTGGCGAGCAGATGCGCCCCCGAGACTTCGAACGGCACCGCCGCGTTGCCGCCCAGGGTGACCAGCCGGCCACCCTTGCCGAGCGCTTGCACACCAGCCTCCAAGGTCGCCTTGCTCGAGACGAAATCGACCACCACGTCGACTCCGCCGCCGGTCGCGTCCTTCAGCGCCGCCGTGACATCTTCGCGCGACGCGTCGATGGTCGTGTCGGCGCCGTTGTCACGGCATACCGCCAGCTTGTCTTCGAAGATATCGACGGCGATGACCCGGGCGTGGGCCCATTTGGCCATCATCACCATGTGCATGCCGAGGCCGCCGCCCGCCCCGATGACCGCCACCGTATCGAGCGGCGTAATGCGCGCCCGCTGCAGAACCTTCCAGGGCGTGACGATGGCATCGCAGATGACGGCGACTTCCGCCGGCGGCTTGCTGGCGTCGAGCGCGTCGGGCACCTTGATAAACACCCGCGCCGGCAATTTGACGTATTCAGCATAGCCGCCATCGGCCTGCCGGCCGACAAACCCGGCGAGGTTATCGCACAGCGGTTCACGGTCGGCCTTGCACCAGCGGCAAGTGCCGCACGACATGTAAGCATGGGTAGTGACGCGGTCGCCGACGACGAAGCCCGCCACGCCGGGACCGGTCTCGACGATCTCGCCGAGAATTTCATGGCCGATCACCCGTGGGAAGCTCATCGCACCGCGCCCGCGCAGCGCATGGTGGATGGTCAGCCCCGATCCGCAGGCCAGCACGCGGGCGACGATCTCGCCCTCGCCGGCCACCGGGTCAGGCCGCTCCTCGAGTACGAACGGTGTGTCCGCCGCATGCAGTACCATCGCTTTCATGGTGTTTTTCCTTCCCTCTTGCGAGACGTCATTTTGCACTGTCGGTGTCGCGGGCAAAACCCGGGCGCGCTTAAGGCGAGCAGTCCGCGATACCGTTAGATATAAGAAAGTGCGCCAAGCCAAGTTTTCGCAAGTTCAAAGGCCCGATTTTTATTAAAATATTGCGATATTACTTAGCTTATTTTATTGATTTCAAAGTAAAAACTATTGATATTCGTTAAAAAGAACGTATAGTTGTATGAACGACCATATACAGCCGAAATTGATATCGGCAGGAGCGATCTAATACTATAGATCTAGTTGGCGTTTCACTGTTGTATTCGTGAATAAGTTGTTGAGGAGCGGCTAGGAACCCCGCCTAATACTTACAAACACCTCACAACGTGAATTTCACGGTGCTCGAAGTCTCGCAACCCCGGGGGGAAAGGATATGCAACCCTACGGTCCATGCGATGAGACCCAGAATTTCAGTCATCAAACCGGAGCACCGGCGCGACCAGCGCCGGCCGGTCTCGCTGAGGGGCTCGGTCGACGGGGAACGCGTCGAAGTGATGGATTTGAGCCTGGGCGGGGTCGGCGGCCGCTTCATCGTACGCGGCGATAGCGCCAATCTAAATATCCGCCAAGGTCAGTATACGAACCTCTCCCTGACCGGCCCCGACGGCCAGCAGGTTTCCGTCTCCATCCAGATCCGGCGGATCTATTACGCGTCGGGTAAGTTCGGCGCCATGTTCACCGGCCTGTCCAGCAGCGACTTCGACGCCATCGAACGGCTGATGTTCCCGCGGCGAGGGAGAGCGAAGACGTAGCGCCTCTGCCTCTTCGGATGGGGACTCTACGTCCGTCACCCCCACCCCAACCCTCCCCCCTCAAGGGGGAGGGAGTTATAGCGAGCGAACCGCACCAACATTCCCTCCCCCCTGGAGGGGGAGGGTTAGGGAGGGGGGGATCTGCAGGTTCGTTAAACTCAAGCCGCGCGGCTGGCGCGTTTGCGTTCGTGCTCTTTCAAGAACTTCTTACGGATGCGGATCGACTCCGGTGTGACCTCGACCAGTTCGTCGTCGTCGATAAACTCGAGCGCGTATTCCAGGGTCACGCGCACCGGCGGGGTCAAGATCAGGTTCTCGTCCGTCCCGGCGGCGCGGATATTCGTGAGTTGCTTGGCCTTCAGCGGATTGACCACGAGGTCGTTGTCGCGGCTGTTGATGCCGATGACCATGCCCTCATAGACCTGCGCGCCGTGGCCGATCATCAGCTGGCCGCGCTCCTGCAAATTGAACAGCGCGTAGGCGCGCGCCATGCCGGTGTCGAGGGAGACCAGGACGCCACGCTGGCGTTGCGCCAGGTCGCCGGCGACGCGCGGCCCGTAGTGATCGAAGGCGTGATACATCAGCCCGCTGCCCGAGGTCTGGGTCAGGAACGCCGAGCGCACACCGATCAGGCCGCGGGTCGGTACCAGATAGTCGAGGCGCACCCGCCCCGCACCATCGGGCACCATGTTCTTGAGTTCGGCCTTGCGTTGGCCGAGCAGCTCCATCACCGCGCCCTGGTGCTCCTCTTCCACATCGACGGTCAGCGTCTCCCACGGTTCGTGGATGACGCCGTCGATCTCCTTGAGAATCACCTCGGGCCGCGAGATCGCCAGCTCGTAGCCCTCGCGGCGCATATTCTCGATAAGGATTGAGAGATGCAGCTCGCCCCGGCCCGACACTTTGAAGCGGTCGGCGGAGTCCGTGTCCTCGACCCGCAGCGCCACATTGTGCAGCAGCTCCTCCTGGAGCCGGTCGCGGATGTTCCGGCTGGTGACGTATTTGCCCTCCTTGCCGGCAAAGGGCGAATCGTTGACCTGGAAGGTCATCGCGATAGTCGGCTGATCGACCGAGAGCGGCGGCAGCGCTTCCACCGCCTCGGGGTCGCACAAGGTATCGGAGATGTTGAGTTTCTCGAGGCCGGAAAAGGCGATGATATCGCCGGCGGCGGCCTCTTCGCGCTCGACCCGTTCGAGCCCGTGGAAACCGAGGATCTGCAAGAGCCGGCCCTGACGCTCGCTGCCGTCGGCGGCAACCACCGCGACCGGCGCGTTGCGTTTAATGCGGCCGCGCTCCACCCGCCCGATGCCGATCACGCCAACATAAGAGGAGTAGTCGAGCGACGAGACCTGCATTCTAAAGGGCCCGTCCCGGTCGACGGCGGGCGGCGTCACATGGTCGACGATGGTCTGGAACAGGATATCCATGTTCTCGCCGCGCGCATCCGAAGACGCCGAGGCCCAACCCTCGATCGCCGAGGCGAAGACGGCGGTGAAATCCAGTTGATCTTCGCTGGCGCCCAACCGGTCGAACAAATCGAAGGTCTGGTCTACCACCCAGTCGGGCCGCGCGCCGGTGCGGTCGACCTTATTGACGACGACGACCGGCTTGAGGCCCGCTTCGAGCGCCTTACGGGTGACGAAGGCGGTCTGCGGCATCGGCCCCTCGACGGCGTCGACCAGCAGCAGCACCGAATCCACCATCGACAGCACGCGTTCCACCTCGCCGCCAAAATCGGCATGGCCGGGCGTGTCGACGATATTGATGTTCCAGCCCTGCCACTCGATGGCGGTGTTTTTCGACAGGATGGTGATGCCGCGCTCGCGCTCGATGTCGTTGGAGTCCATCACACGCTCGCGCCCCGCCGCCTCGCCATGGCTGGCCAGCGTGCCCGACTGGCGCAAGAGCTGGTCGACCAGCGTGGTCTTGCCATGGTCGACATGGGCGACAATGGCGATGTTGCGGAGCTTTTCAGGCGTATCGGACATTACAGGATCACATCAAAAAAGCCGCGCACGGGCGGCCGGCGGATAAAATGGGTGGCGGGAGGCGGCGCCAACGGATGCCAAGTCTTTCGATTTCCGGATGGCTCGGCCTCTATGGTCACGGCATCTACACCGAACGGACGCCGAATACAAGAATCGGCAAACAGGTACGTCCGGTTCGGGTGCTAATCAAGTGCCCCAAACATGGTTAATAAATGGTTAGCCGCAAGGATCGTTGCGGGGTTAGTCTTCACCGTGGTGCTGACGAGCTCAGGCGGCACACGCAACCGCATTTGCTGGTTGGTGCTGGTGAACCAATAGAGTCGGGAGAGGACGATGATTGCCTATACCGTAGTTGGAACCAAGGATCTCGAAAAATCGGCTGCTTTCTACGATGCCCTATTGGCCGAAATTGGCGGCAAGCGGGCGTTGGAACTTGGCGGCATTATTATGTACGCGGGCGCCGAAGGAACGCCGTTCTTCTGCATCGCCGAGCCGGTTGATGGAAGGCCCGCCACCGTCGGCAACGGTTCGATGACTTCCTTCGGCGCTGAGGGACCCGACGACGTCGACCGGTTGCACGCCAAGGCGCTTTCGCTTGGCGCGTCCGATGAAGGCGCTCCGGGTCCCAGGTCGCGCGGCGGGCTCGATTTCTACGCCGGCTATTTCCGCGATCTGGACGGGAACAAGCTCAATTTCTTCTGTATGTAATCGACCCGCCCAGACTGGGTTGAAACACGCCAAGCTATTCCGCCTGGCCTAACGGGTGAACCATCAGAGCCGGGGTGGTTTAATGCGCGCAGCGTTCTGACGATCGCTGCAGCTGCAAATCTCCGTTTGCCGTCTGCTCCCGCAGACCGCGGCACCTCTACGTATGACGAAGGCCAATGGCGCTACTACGGCTTGGCGGGCGCGATGATCGGCTCGGTCGTATAGCGGCCCTCGCACTCCGAGATATCGTTTTTGACCAGCACCTTCATCATCGCCTTATCGTGGGCGAGCCAGCGCTCTTTTAGTGGGGCGGGAATATTCGCCTCGGTGAGCGACTCCTCGAGCAGCCCATGGCGGGTGAGGAAAACCTCCTCGGTGATAAAGATATGGGTATGCGCCGATTTGGGCGCGCGGCCGCCGTAAATCTTGGGACCGCCGAACACCCCCATCATGAAATCGGTCTGCTGCCCTTCGAGATGCTGGCGCGGCACGCCCTTGAAAAACTCCTTGAGCCACGGATGGCTCAAGAGCTTGCCGTAAAAAATCTCGTGGACCCGCTCCAAACACGGCTTGCCGCCGAGTTCGTCGAATAGGGTGTTCGCCATAACCACGCCATCAACCGATAAAGTCGGCGGTTGATTTAGCACTGGCGGGTGAACGATCTCTAAAACGCGGCGAGCTGGCGTGAGAGCCAGCCGCAAAGACGATGATCTATATAGAAGAGTGGCGTCCCCAACGGGATTCGAACCCGTGTTGCCGGCGTGAAAGGCCGGTGTCCTAGGCCTCTAGACGATGGGGACGCTGTGGCCGTATGAGCGCGCTCCACATAGCGGGCGCCCGCGGCTAAATCAAGGGTCTGGTGCCCGACACGGCAAATTAAGCCGCCGCGGCGTCGTCGATGATGAACTGCACGCCGTCGCGGCCCTGC
This sequence comes from Alphaproteobacteria bacterium, assembly GCA_965267185.1. GTDB lineage: Bacteria > Pseudomonadota > Alphaproteobacteria > UBA6615 > UBA6615. Next base: position 1,217,527 of record OZ253937.1, read on the forward strand.
CAGGTATCGGCGCGGAGCTTGCCCGCCAGGTGCAGCGCCAGCCCGCTGGTGTGGAGCAACGCCTCGCCGAGGGGCTCGCCGACCGCGCGGAAGGCGATCGCCTTGAGCCGCCCGCCGCCGCTATCGGTGAGGATGCAGCGCACATGGCCCTTGCCGACCACGTCGGCCTTCGCCACGCGCACCGACGGCAGTACAAAACGCGGCTCGGGGTTACCGGCGCCGAACGGCGCGATTTGCTGGAGCGACCCGAGCAGATCGTTGGTGGCGCCGGCCAAGCGGATATGGGCATCGACATTGAGCGTCGGCGTGATGGGCTCGTCCGCCACCGCCGCCGCGATGCGCTCGTTCAGAAAATGCTTGAGCGCGTCGAGCTGGCCGCGCTCCACGGTCAGCCCCGCCGCCATCTTATGGCCGCCCCCATCGACCAGTAGGCCCGCCTGGCGGGCGGCGATGACGACACTGCCCAGATCGATGCCTTCGACGGAACGGCCCGACCCCTTGCCGGTATCTCCTTCGAGCCCGACGACCAGGGCGGGCCGTGCATATTTCTCCTTCAGACGGCTGGCGACAATGCCGATAACCCCGGCATGCCAGCCCTCGCCCGCCACGCAGACGAGCGGCGCGTCGGAGTTTTCCACCTCGACCATGGCGAGCGCTTCTTCCAGCACTTCGGCCTCGATAGCCTGGCGCTCGGCATTGAAGCCATCGAGCTGCGCCGCCAGCTCGGCCGCCTCGCCCGCATCGCCGGTGCTGAGCAAGCGTGCGCCGAGCGACGCTTCGCCGACCCGCCCGCCCGCGTTGACCCGCGGCCCCAGAATGTAGCCCGCGTGATATTCGCTCGGTTTCTCGGTAATGCGCGCGGCATCGGCCAGCGCCGCCAGGCCGGTATTGTTGCGGCGGGCCATAACGCGCAGGCCCTGGGAGACGAACGCCCGGTTCAGGCCTTCGAGCCTGACCACATCGCAAACCGTCCCCAGCGCGACCAGATCGAGCAATTGCAACAGGTCGGGTTCTTGGTGGCGGCCTTGGGCATACCAGCCGGCGTCGCGCAGGCCGCGGTTGAGCGCGACCGCCAATAAGAACGACACGCCGACCGCCGCCAGTGTTCCCAGGCCGCTGGTGTCGTCGAGCCGGTTCGGGTTGATCACCGCCGCGGCGTCGGGAAGCTGGGGTTCGGCAACATGGTGGTCGACGACAATCACGTCCAGCTCGGCCTGGGCGGCGTCGCTCAGGGCGTCGAACGCCGTGATGCCGCAATCGACCGTAATGACCACCTTGATACCCTCGGCGCGCAGGCGCAGCAGCGCTGGCGCGTTGGGGCCGTAGCCCTCGCGGAGACGGTCGGGAATATAGATGCGCACCGGCGCGCCGGCGGCGGCAAAGAACCGCGCCAGCAGGGCCGACGAGGTGGCGCCGTCGACGTCGTAATCGCCGAAGATGGCAATTGGCTCGGACTCCCGGACCGCCGTGATCAGGCGTTCGACCGCCCGGTCCATATCGGCCAGGCAGCTCGGGTCGGGCAGCGCATCGCGCAGGGTCGGATTGAGAAACTGCTCCGCCGCGTCGGCGCCAACGCCGCGCGCCGCCAGCAACCGCCCAACAACTTCCGGCAGGTTCAACCGCTGCGCCAGCATCAAGCCGGCGCGGTCGTCGCCCGCGCGGTAGACCCAGCGGCGGCCGGTCACCGAGCGGGCAATCTCTAAGGGATGATCGGTGTCGTCCGGGAGTACAGCTTCAGGCGCGGCCATAACGCCGCTAGTCGCCGCTCGACTTACGGGTGAAGTCGTGCTGGGTGACGATTTCGCGGACGGTGCCTGTCATCGAGCGCATAACGATAGAGTGGGTCTCGGCACTGTTGGCGGTGCGGCTCACACCTTTCAGCAGGCCGCCGTCGGTCACCCCGGTGGCCGAAAAAATCACATCGCCCGAAGCCAGATCGTTGATGTCGTAGACCCGGTCGAAATTCTCGATGCCCATTTTCGCGGCCCGGCCGCGTTCGTCGTCGTTGCGGAACAGAAGCTTGCCCTGCATTTGCCCGCCGATGCATTGCAGCGCCGCCGCCGCCAACACGCCTTCCGGCGCGCCGCCGCTGCCGAGATACATGTCGACCCGGCTGTGGGGCTGCGAGGTCTCGATGACGCCATAGATATCGCCGTCCGATATCTGCTGAATACGGGCGCCCGCCTCACGGATGGCGGCGATCAACTCCTGGTGGCGCGGCCGGTCGAGCACGCAGATCAACAGATCGGACACCTTAACGCCTTTGGCTTCCGCCAAGCGGCCCAAATTCTCCGCCGGCGGTGCGTTAATATCGATCAGATTGTCGGGCAGGCCGCCGCCGACAGCGATCTTCTCCATATAAACGTCGGGCGCGTTGAGGAAACCGCCCTCCGGCGCCAGCGCCAGCGTCGCCATGGCGTTGGCGTCGGCCTTGGCAGTGAGCGTGGTGCCCTCGAGGGGATCGAGCGCGATATCCAGCTTGGGACCGCCCGCGCCGACTTTCTCGCCGATATACAACATCGGCGCCTCGTCGCGTTCGCCTTCGCCGATGACGACGGTGCCATCGATATTGAGCTTGTTCAATGCCGCCCGCATGGCCTCGACCGCTGCCGCGTCGGCCGACCGCTCGTCGCCGCGCCCTGTCCACTTCCAGGCGGCCATGGCTGCGGCTTCGGTCACCCGCGCTGCTTCGATGGCCATGTTGCGGTCCATGATTGCGGTATCGCTTTCAGCCATTGTGAGACACCCTCCCCCTCAACATTCTTTGTCGCCGGAATGTGATTTCCGGCTCGTTCGTACCTACGCCAGGGATTCGATTCGAATCATTGTCGGCTGTTCGAGCACAGAATCCAATGCCGCAATTCGCGACAAGGCGCGCTGCATCGCCGCTTCTTCGCACTCGTGCATGTTGAGTACCACCGGCACCGCTTCGGTCTCCGAGCGCGCCCGCTGGATCATCGACTCGATAGACACGTTCTCGTCGCGGAACACCGCCGTAACATCGGCGATCACGCCGGGCCGGTCGCTCACCATCAGGCGAACGTAATAGCCGCCCCGGTGCCGCCCCAGTTCCGCTTCCGGCGCCTCCACGAGATCGCCCGCCGAGATGCCCAGGGTCGGCGCGCCACGGCCGCGCGCGATATCGACCAGATCGGCGACTACGGCTGACGCCGTCGGACCCGCCCCCGCGCCGAGGCCTTGGAACATGGTGTCGCCGACGAAATCGCCGATTGCGACGACGGCGTTATAGGCGCCTTCGACATGGGCGATGGGGAACCGCTGATCGACCATGCAGGGATAGACCCGCTGCTCGAGGCCGTGATCCGTCTGCCGGGCGCTGCCCAGCAGTTTGATCCGGTAACCGAGCTCTTCGGCATAGTCGATATCGAGCAACGAGATCTGCCGGATTCCTTCGGTGTAGACACCGGCGAAGTTGACGCGCGTGCCGAACGCCAGGCTCGCCAGTAGAGCCAGCTTTTGCCCGGCGTCGATACCGTCGACATCCATGCTCGGTTCGGCCTCGGCATAGCCTAAGCTCTGCGCCTCGGCGAGCACGTCTTCAAACGAGCGGCGCTGCTCACGCATCTCGGTCAAAATATAATTGCAGGTGCCGTTGAGGATGCCGTAGACGCGCGTAATCTCGTTGCCGGCGAGGCCTTCGCGCAACGCCTTCACGATGGGGATACCACCAGCCACCGCGGCTTCGAAATTGAGCGCCGCCCCGGCTTGCTCGGCAGCGTCGGCAAGCGCCGACCCATGAACCGCCATCAGCGCCTTGTTCGCGGTGACCACGTGCCGGCCGGCCGCTAACGCGGCTTCGCAAACCGCCTTCGCCGGTCCGTCCTCGCCGCCGATCAACTCGACGACCGCATCGGCCTCGGCCTCGCGCGCCATCGCCACCGGGTCGTCGAACCAAGCCAGCCCCTCGACAGAGACGCCGCGGTCTTTCGATTTGTTGCGCGCCGAAACCGCGGTAACGGTCAGTGGCCGTCCGGCGCGCGCGGCGAGGGTTTCGACATGTTCGTTGAGGAGCCGAAGGGTCCCCGCGCCAACGGTCCCCAGCCCGGCAATCGCGATGCGCAAAGGGTCGGCCACGGCAATCCCTCTAGCTACGCGACGCGGCCAGCGGCGCCACGTTGCTCGCGGCCGCTTCGGCCAGAATATCGTCGCCCCGGCTCAGGAACTGCCGAATGCTGCGCACGGCCTGGCGGATGCGCTGCTCGTTCTCGACGAAGGCGATGCGCACAAAGCCCTCGCCATTTTCACCGAACCCAAGACCCGGCGACACGGCGACCTTGGCGTGCTCGAGCAGCAGCTTGGAGAATTCCAGGCTGCCCAATTCGGCGAACGGCTCGGGGATCGGGGCCCAGGCGTACATGGAAGCCGTGGGCATCGGCACGTCCCAACCGGCCCGCGCCAACCCGCCGACCAGAACGTCGCGGCGCGCTTTATAAGTGGCGCGGGTTTCGGCCACGCAGTCTTGCGGGCCGTTGAGCGCCGTCGCGGCGGCCACTTGGATCGGCGTGAAAGCACCGTAATCGAGATAGCTTTTCACCCGCGCCAAGGCGGCAATGAGGTTCGCATTGCCCGCGGCAAACCCGATGCGCCAGCCCGGCATCGAGTAGGTCTTGCTCATCGAGGTGAATTCCACGGCGATATCGCGCGCGCCCGGCACCTGCAGCAGCGACGGCGGCGGATTGTCATCGAAATAAATTTCCGCATAGGCCAGATCGGAAAGGATGTAGATGTCGTGATGTTTGCAGAAGTCGACGACGGCCCGATAGAAATCGAGATCGGCAACTTGAGCCGTGGGATTGGCCGGGTAGCACAAAACCAGCGCCACCGGCTTGGGCACCGAATGCAGAACCGCACGCTCCAACGCCGATAAAAACTCGGCGTCGGGCTTCACCGGCACATAGCGAACCGCACCATCGGCGATGATGAACCCGAACTGGTGGATCGGATAGGACGGGTTGGGCACCAGCATAATGTCGCCCGGGCTGGTGATCGCCTGCGCCAGGTTGGCGAGCCCTTCCTTCGAGCCGATAGTAACGATGGCCTCCCGTTCGGGGTCGAGCGACACATCGAACCGACGCTCGTAGTAGCCGCACAGCGCGCGCCGCAACCCGGGAATACCGCGCGAATTGGAATAGCGGTGGGTACGCGGATCGCGCACGGTCTCGACCAGCTTATCGACGATATGTTCCGGCGTCGGCAGATCCGGGTTCCCCATGCCGAAGTCGATGATGTCGTCACCGTTGGCGCGGGCCGCCGCCTTCATCGCGTTGACTTCAGCGAAAACGTAGGGCGGTAGCCGCTTTATGCGGTGAAATTCAGTCTCCATATCGATACCTATGCGCCAGGTTGCACGGACGCCGCCTCATTAAAGGCTGCTCCCGCGTATACTTCTAGCGTTTGTTCTAATCGGCGGTTAATCGTCTGGCGAGAGCTATCTACTGGCGAAAATAGATTTCGGCACGCCGGTTGCCGGCTTCGCCCGACGGCATGGATTCGGCGAAGGCCGGCTTCTCCGCCGCCACCGCCTCGACCAAGACTTTCTCCGCCGGCACGCCCATCGCGATTATCTGTTCGGCAACACGATTGGCGCGCGCCAGCGAAATGCGGAAATTCGCCAACTCGTGCTCCACCTTGTTGAGTTGCTGGGTGCGGCCGCTCGCGTGTCCAACGACGACGATATCCGCGTCGTTCTCACGCTGCGCCGAAACAACCTGGGCGATCACGCGCCGGTCGCGTTCGTCGAGCTTGGACGAGCTGTGGGCAAAATGGATCGTCGCCACTTGTTCGTCGAAAGTCACGCGCGACGCGATCGCGGGCAGCGCCGGGCCGCCATCGATTGCCGTTGCATCGATTTGCACGCTCGGCGTCGGTCCCGTCGGCAGAGGTACGGGCGGCGGCGCACTCGCCGGCTGCACCCGGGTGGGCGGTACGATCTGTGTCGGGCTTGCCGGCGCGGGCGGCGGCGCGGCGCTCACTTGCGGCGCAGCACTTACCTGCGGTGCCGCGGGAGCGCTTACCTGCGGCGGCGGTGGCGGCGCTGCCGGGGTGGCGGCGCTTTCGCCTTGCAGCCGAATTCGTTCATCGCTGTAGCGGGCGTTCTCGCGGTCGGCGGCGAGCCCTTCGACGACGCGTTGGCGCGCGTCGGCCGAAGACGGTGCTGTGGGACGTGCCGGCACGCTGGACAGGCTGGGTGTGGATTGAGAGCTGGCAGCGCTGCTTTCTTGATCGCCGCGCTCGCGCACGCTCGCTTGCCCCGGTCCTTCGGCGACCGGCGGATCGTCTTCGAAGACGCCGAATACATCGAGCTCCGATGCCGTCTCGCATCCCGTCAATGCGGCCATGAGGGATAGGACAACCAACGTCCGCGCGCGTTTCGCGTTCTTGTGAGACGTCTTCCTGATCGGCAGGGCGTTCGTCATGTGCGTAACCACCATCGCGGGATCCTTCCCATCGTACGATTCAAAGCCGGAGCTATGGAAATCGCCGTTTTAATGAACTATTTTTGCAGTGCAACATAAACTGCGGTTTGTTATATCACGTCCAACTCTGTTGCGCGCTCGGTTCGCACGCGAATCGTGAAAAACACCGCAAATATAAAGGATTGGCAAATGCCGGATCAACCAGGCAGCGACGGCGGTTCGACCGCGGCCGAGGAGATGGGCGAAGCCATCGCCAGCATCGCCGAGCGCAGCCAGCGCCTTGTGAACAATTTCCTGGCCCAGCAGGGCAACCAATTCGGCATGGGCGACCCGATGAATATCGGCAACGCGTTCCTCGAATTGACCGCCCGCATGATGGCCAATCCCGCCAAGATGATGGAAGCCCAAATGGCGCTTTGGCAAGGCTATATGGATTTGTGGCAAGCCACCGGCCAAAAAATGATGGGCCAGACGGCGGAGCCGGTCGCCAGCCCTGAGGCCGACGACCGCCGCTTCCGCGGCGAAGATTGGGACGAAAACGTCCTGTTCGACTACGTCAAGCAATCCTATCTGCTGTCCGCGCGCTGGCTGCAGAATACGGTGCGCGACGTCGAGGGCCTCGACGACAAGACCGCCAAGAAGGTGGACTTCTATACCCGGCAGTTCGTCGACGCGATGGCGCCGTCGAACTTCTTGATGACCAATCCGAAAGTTTTGCGCGAAACTATCGACAGTAAAGGCGAAAACTTGGTCAAAGGCCTGGCGAACCTGCTCGACGACATGGAGCGCGGCGGCGGGCAGCTGCGGATCCGGCAAACCGACGAGGATGCCTTCGAGCTCGGCCGCAACATCGCGTTGACGCCGGGCAAAATCGTCTACCAAAACGACCTGATGCAGCTTATTCAGTACGAGCCGGCGACCGAGCAGGTCGACAAGCGCCCGCTGCTGATCATCCCGCCCTGGATCAACAAGTACTATATCCTCGACCTGCAGCCGGAAAACTCGTTCATCAAGTGGTGCGTCGAGCAGGGGCTGACGGTCTTCATCATCTCCTGGGTCAATCCCGACGAAAAACTCGCCCAGAAATCCTTCGCCGACTACATGCTTGAAGGCCCCCTGGCCGCCCTCGATGCCATCGAACAAGCCACCGGCGAGCGCGACGCCAACGTGATCGGCTATTGCCTCGGCGGCACGCTGCTGGCCAGCACGCTGGCCTACATGGAGGCGAAGGGCGAAAAGGGCTTCGAGAGCGCCACCTTCTTCACCTCGCTGGTCGATTTCGAAGAGCCGGGCGAGCTCGAAGTGTTCATCGACGAAGAGCAGCTCGCATCGCTCGAAGAGCGCATGCGCGGCGACGGTTATCTCGACGGCGCCGCCATGGCCAACACGTTCAACATGCTGCGCGCCAACGATCTCATCTGGTCGTTCGTGGTCAACAACTACTTGATGGGCCGCGACCCCTTCCCGTTCGATCTGCTGTATTGGAACGCGGACTCGACCCGCATGCCTGCCGAGATGCACAGCTTTTATCTGCGCAACATGTACCAGGAGAATAAGCTGGTAGAGCCCGGCGGCATCGAGCTCGACGGCGTGCCGATCGACCTCGGCAAGATCGACACCCCGACATTTATTCTCTCCACCCGCGAAGATCATATCGCGCCGTGGAAATCGACCTATGCCGCCACGCAACTCTATAAGGGTCCGATAAAGTTCTGTCTGGCCGGCTCCGGCCACATCGCGGGCGTCGTCAACCCGCCGGCGAGCGAGAAGTACGGCTACTGGACAAATAAGGAAAATCCAGCCGACCCGGAGGAGTGGCTGGCAGGCGCGCGGGAAAAAACCGGATCGTGGTGGCCCGCCTGGCGCAAATGGATCGGCAAACACGCCGGCGGATCGGTCGACGCCCGTGTACCGGGCGACGGCAAGCTGAAAGTGATCGAAGCGGCACCCGGCAGCTACGCCTCGGCCCGCTTCGACAAGACAGACTAGGCGCTACCGGCCCGAATTTCCGGATTCGATGTGGTTGGCCGCGAGCTTGCAGTAGGTCGCAACAGACTCCGGCCAGTAATCGAGCTCTTCCTGACGTAGCTCGCGCAACGGCTTGGCCGGGATACCCGCCCACAGCTCGCCGGCCTTGACCACCTTGCCCGGCGACACTACCGCGCCGGCTGCCACCATCGCGCCGGTCTCGACCACCGCGCCATCAAGCACCACCGACCGCATCCCGATAAAGCAGCGCGACTGCAGCGTGCAGGCATGGATCAGCGCGCTATGGCCGATGGTAATTTCGTCGCCGATGATCGTCGGCATATGCGCGGTGCCGTCTTCACGCGGCCCGTTGAGATGGATAACCGTTCCGTCCTGTACGTTCACCCGCTCGCCGATGCGGATAAAGCTGCCGGCATCGCCGCGAATGACCGTGTTGTACCAAACACTCGATCCCGCACCGATGTGAACATCGCCGATGACGGAAGCCGTATCGGCGATAAAAACGTCGTCGGCGATGGTCGGCATGACGCCGAGATAGGGCTTGACCGGACCGGGCATGATTTCCTCGAAACTCGTGATCGAATGGTAGTTCTTTTTAGGGGAAGAGAGGCTCCTGCTCCAACCCCGTCGCCTCGGCGATATCGAACATCAGGTTCATATTCTGGATCGCCTGGCCGCTCGACCCTTTGACCAGATTGTCGATCGCCGTCACCAGGATGGCCCGTCCGGCGATGCGGTCGGCAAACACACCGGTCACGACGAAGTTCGATCCCCGTACATGGCGGGTCGCCGGGGTCGTCCCGTCGGGCACCACCCGCACGAAGGGCTCGTCCGCGTACCGCTCGGTCAGGGTTTGCCGCAGATCGTCGGCGGTGGCGCCATTGGCCAGGCGCACATATGTCGTCACCAGCTCACCCCGGTTCATGGGCATCAGATGAGGCGTGAAGTTGACGGTGACCGACTGCCCCGCGAGCTTACCGATCTCCTGTTCGATCTCCGGTGCGTGCCGGTGGTGCGCCACGCCATAGGGATGGATGCCCTCCGCGACTTCAGCGAACAGCGAGGTTTCCTTCAACGCGCGACCGGCACCGGTAACGCCGGATTTGGCATCGATGATGATATCGTCGACATCGATCTGCTGCGCCGCGACCAGCGGCAATAGCTGAAGGAGCGCGGCGGTCGGGTAGCAGCCCGGGCACGCGATGAGGCGGCCCGCGGCGATCCGCTCGCGGTTGAACTCGGTAAGCCCGTAGACCGCATCGGGCTGCAGCGCCGGTGCGTAATGTTCATGGCCGTACCATTCGGCATAGATGGCGGTATCTTCGAGACGGAAGTCCGCCGACAGGTCGACGACCTTGAGGTCACCCGGCAGCTCGCGGACGATTTCCTGGGTGGTGCCGTGGGGCAGCGCGCAAAACGCCACATCGATGCCGTCCCACGACGCTTCCTCGGTCTTGATCAAGTCCGGCAGGTCGTTGCCGCCCAGATGGGGAAACACCGCATCGTAAGGCTTGCCGGCATGGGCGTTTGCCGTCATCAGCGCGATCGACGCGTTGGGATGGCGCACGAGCAGGCGCACCAGCTCGACGCCGGTATAGCCGCTGGCGCCCAGTATGCCGATCTTGAGCTTATTACTCGCCGATTGCGCCGCCATGGCGGGCACTCCCAGAAAATGGTCCAAATTGCGGTTGGGGGCACGAAGCCCTGCGCTTTACTAGGGCAAAGGGCCGGATTGGCGCAACTACCGAATGCCGATTTATCGGTTGATCGGGCGCGCTGGCACACCGGCCACGGTGAGCCCGTCAGCTACGTCCGCTGTGGCCGCAGCACCCGCGCCAACGATTGCTTCGTAACCGATACGCACGCCCGGCAACAAAGACGCGCCAACACCAACAAGCGCCCGCTCACCGATGCTCACATCACCGGCCGCATGGACCCCGGGGCCGATCTGCACCCCATTTGCGAGTTTACCGTCATGGTCGATGGTGCATGCAGTATTGAGGATACAGTGAGCGCCAATTCTGGCATTTACGTTGACCACCACATTGGCCATGAGCACGGTCCCCGACCCGATCTCCGCGGTATCGGAAACAATCGCCGACGGATCGATCAGCGTTGCGAGCTCGATACCCCGCTCCCGCGCCAACTCGCAAACCTCAACGCGCCGCGCATTGTCGCCCAACGCGACAAATAGCTGAGTTCTGTCCGTCCATTCGGCGAGCAACCGCTCGTCTTCTTCCTCGATGATAGGCACGCCGTTGATCCACTCGCCCAGAGCAAATGAGGGATCGCAGAAGCCGGTCACGATATGGCCGCAGCGCGCGGCAATTTCCGCGCATACACGCCCGTGTCCGCCGGCACCGATAATGATGAGTTGCTGCGCCATTGTGGGAGCCAAACTCCGTTCCGCTGCCGGGAAAGCTAGGCGGTTATGGTAAACGAAACGTCAAAGCAAAACGCCGGAGCCTGCGTTTGCAAGCCCCGGCGTCGCATCGCCTTGAATAATATGCAGCCTAGCGTTTCGAGAACTGGAAGCTGCGGCGGGCCTTCGCCTTACCGTATTTCTTACGCTCGACCACGCGGGCGTCGCGGGTCAGCATGCCGGCCTTCTTCAAAACCGTGCGCAGATCGGGCTCGCGCAGGCTCAATGCCTTCGATAGGCCGTGGCGCACCGCACCAGCTTGGCCGGAAAGGCCGCCGCCGGTCACCGTGCAGATGATGTCGTACTGACCGACCCGCTCGGTCACCTGGAACGGCTGGGAGAGCACCATGCGCAGCACGGGCCGGGCAAAATATTGCTCGCCAGACCGGCCGTTGACCGTCAGGACGCCGGTCCCCGGTTTGATCCATACCCGCGCGACCGCGTCTTTGCGCTTGCCGGTGGCGTAAGTGCGCCCGGCAGAGTCGATCTGCGGCTCGGCTGTAACCGGCGCCGGCGCCGGTGCTAGCGTTTCGCTTGGTTCGGAGGCTTGTGCCGTTTCGTCGCTCATGGCTAGCCCTTCCTTTTGTTCTTGCGGTTCAGCGCGGCAACATCGATGGCTTCGGGCTGCTGAGCTTCATGGGGATGTTCGGCACCGGCATAGACCTGCAGCTTACTCAGCTGCGCCCGGCCCAACTTGGTCTTCGGCAGCATGCGCTCGACCGCTTTGCGGATGACGCGGTCGGGATGCTCGCCTTCCAGGATGGCGCCCGCCGTGCGGCTTTTAATGCCACCGGGATAACCGGTGTGCCGGTAGTAGGTCTTGTCGGCTTTCTTATTGCCGGTCAGGTGAACCTTCTCGGCGTTGACGATAACCACATGGTCGCCGCAATCGATGTTGGGCGTATACATGGGCTTGTGCTTGCCGCGCAGCCGGTCGGCCACGATGACCGCCATGCGGCCAAGCACCAGATCTTCGGCGTCGATGAGCCACCACTTGGCGTCGACGTCCGAAGGCTTTGCGCTATAGGTTTTAAGGGCCGGGAGAGGCATGGTATCGAATTCCGTGTTTAGGGGCACGTGGATGAATTTCCAAGGGCGCCGCGGCGAGGTTCTATGGCAGCCAAAACGAACAGTCAACCGGCAATTAGCGTTTTTTCTGAATAGGTTATAGATATGGTAATATAGTATTCACTCGCTGCACATTGAGGGTTGCGCCTGCCCGACCCGGCAATGCACATTGCCGGTAGGGACAACGAGCCCATCTCAATCACCACAACGGCAAAGCAGCGCGAAGATCATGAGCGACGCAGCGACAGTCGAAGAAACACAAGCCGGTGCGCCTTACCTGCTACGCGAGGATCGCGGCGGTATCGCGACTCTGACCCTCAACGGGCCGGCGCAAATGAACGTGTTGTCGCACGAGATGCTCGACGCGCTGCAGTCGGCGCTCGACGATATCGCTGCCGACCGCTCGGTGCGCGTGGTCGTCGTGGCGGCCCAGGGCAAAGCCTTTTGCACCGGCCACAACCTCAAAGACATGCGGGCCAACTACACCCACGACTATCAAACCGAACTGTTTGGCAAATGCAGCACCATGATGCTGTCGATCCTCCGCCTGCCTCAGCCGGTCATCGCCAAGGTGCAGGGGCTAGCCACGGCGGCGGGCTGTCAGCTGGTCGCGACCTGCGATCTGGCGGTGGCGGCAGAGTCCGCCCAATTCGGCACGTCGGGCATCAATAACGGCCTGTTTTGCTCGACCCCCGGCGTCGCGCTGAGCCGCAACGTTTCGCGCAAGCACGCCATGGAAATGCTGTTGACCGGCGATTTCGTCGACCCGCACCGCGCCGAGGAGATCGGCCTGATCAACCAGGTGGTCGCTGACAGCGAACTCGACGCGGCGACGGACGCGCTGGCGGAGAAATTGGCGTCCAAGAGCGCCTTCGGGCTGACTCTCGGCAAGCAGGGCTATTACCGCCAGCTCGAGATGGGGATCAGCGACGCTTATGCGTTCGCCAGCGCGGAGATGGCGCGCAACGTGATGGACCGCGACGCCGCCGAAGGGTTCGACGCCTTCATCGAGAAACGGGAACCGGTGTGGGACCAGTCCCCCCGCGACGACCAGCGTAAAGAGGACTGATCGCCCATGAGCCGTTTCTCCTATTCCGACGATCTGCTGCGTAAGCTGTTTAGCGATGTCAAAACCATTGCCCTGGTGGGCGCCAGCCCGCGTGGCGAAAAGCGCGCCAGTTGGCGGGTGATGCGCTTTCTCCAGCAGGAAGGCTACAAGGTCTATCCGGTCAATCCCGACGCGCTCGGTCAGGAGATCCACGGCGAAAAGGTTTACGCCTCGATCGCCGATTTGCCCGAGAAGATCGACATGGTCGATATCTTCCGCCGCTCCAGCAAGGTCGCGCCCGTGGTCGACGATGCCCTCGCCGCCGGCGCGCCCTATATATGGATGCAGCTCGACGTGATCGACGAACAAGCCGCCGCGAAAGCCGAAGCGCGAGGTGTGACGGTCGTCATGGACCGTTGCCCCGCAATCGAGTTACCAAGGCTGCAACGCGCGGCGTAGACGCGCTTCTGGGACGCAAGATATGAGCATCGAACCGCTTTATTACCCCGACTGGCAGATCCGCCGCATTCTGCGCGACACCGACGTGATCGCCATGGTCGGCGCCAGCACCAACTGGAACCGGCCGAGCTACTTTGCGATGAAATATTTGCAGGAAAAGGGCTACCGGGTAATCCCGGTCAACCCACGCGCGGCCGGCGAGGAACTGCTCGGCGAAACGGTCTATGCCAGCCTTAAAGACATCCCCGAACCGGTTGAAATGGTGGATATTTTCCAGCGCTCGGACCGGGTGCCGCCAGTCGTCGACGATGCCATCGAGATCGGTGCCAAGATCATCTGGATGCAGCTCACCGTGCGTCACGACGAGGCGGCCAAGAAAGCCGAAGACGCGGGCCTTACCGTCATCATGGACCGCTGCCCCAAGATCGAATTCGGCCGCTTGAGCGGCGAACTTGGCTGGAGCGGTATCAACACGCGCGTCCTCACCTCGCGCCGCTCGAAAGAAATCCGCGCACCACACTGACCTGCGATCAGCCCAGCAGGACAATAGGACGAGACAAATGGCAAACGACAACAAGCCCGCGAAACCGCCCGGGTTCGAGACGCTGGCGATCCACGCCGGTGCCGCACCCGACCCCACGACGGGCGCGCGCAACGTGCCGATTTATCAGTCGAACGCCTATGTGTTCGACGATGTGGATCACGCCGCGTCGCTGTTTAACCTGCAGACATTCGGCTACATCTACACGCGCATCGGCAACCCCACCATTTCGGCGCTCGAAGAGAAGGTCGCCGCGCTGGAAAATGGCCGCGCCGCCGTTGCCACCTCCACCGGCCACGCCGCGCAGATGCTGGCGATGTACATCCTGATGGAACCGGGCGCGAACTTCGTGTCGTCGAGCAATCTGTACGGCGGCTCGGTCACCCAGTTCACCCACACGTTCCAGAAGTTCGGCTGGAACTGCAAGTTCGTCGACGCCAGCGCGCCGGAGAATTTCCGCGCCGCCATCGACGAAGACACAAAAGCGATCTTCCTCGAACTGCTGGCCAACCCCGGCGGCATCGTTATCGACATCGAGCCGGTAGCCGAGATCGCCCGCGAAGCCGGCATCCCCTTGATTGTCGATAACACGACCGCGACCCCCTACCTGGCGCAACCGTTCGACTGGGGCGCCGACATTATCATCCATTCGATGACCAAATATCTCGGCGGCCATGGCAATGCCATGGGCGGGATCGTCGTCGAAAGCGGGCGCTTCGACTGGGCGCAGAACGATAAATTCCCGTCCCTCACCCAACCCGACCCCGCCTATCACGGCCTCACCTTCTACGAGACCTTCGGCGATTTCGGATTCTCGACGAAAGGACGCGCTGTCGCCCTGCGCGATCTCGGGCCGACGCTGGCGCCGATGAACGCCTATCTCATCCTCACCGGCATCGAAACGCTGGCGCTACGCATGGAAAAGCACGTGGAAAACGCGCAAGCGGTTGCCGAATATCTCGAAGCGCATCCGGCGGTCGACTGGGTGTCCTATGCGGGTTTGAAATCGAGCCCCTATCGGGACCTCGCCCAGAAATACCTGCCCAAGGGCCCAGGCGCGCTGTTCTCCTTCGGCCTCAAAGGCGGCTACGAAGCCGGCACCAAGCTGGTGGAAAGCGTCGAGCTCATTTCCCACCTGGCCAATCTCGGCGACACGCGCACGCTGATCATCCACCCGGCGTCGACGACCCACCGCCAGCTCACCGAGGAGCAGCGGATCGCCGCCGGGGCCGGGCCCGACGTGGTGCGCATATCGGTGGGGATCGAGACGGTCGACGACATCATCGCCGACCTCGACCAGGCGCTCGACTACGCGCTGGCCAAGGCGGCGGAGTAGGTATTCTCCCAAGAGGGGGAACCTCAACGCTAAAGCCCCTCTCCCATGAAGAGAGGGGTTGGGGTGAGGGGGTAAGATATATCGAGGATATCCTCTAACCGTCCCTAACCCCTCACCCGGCTCACTATCGTTCGCCACCCTCTCCCGCCGGGAGAGGGTAAGTTGCACGAAGGTGAATCTGAACAGCCTACTCGGCAGCCTGCTTGCCGTACCATTGCTCCGGCATGGCGCCACGAATGGCGTAGGCCAGCGCCTCGACCACCTGGTGGGGTTCGCGCGCGACAGCTTTCGCTGCGGCATCGACCTCTTTCAATGCGTGGTCGTGCTCGGGCGGATGCAGGATGATCAGCGGCTTGCCAAGCGCAGCGGCGTAGCCGGCATCGAAGGCCGCGTTCCATTGCTTGTACTTCTCGCCAAACCGCACGACAACGACGTCTGCATCTGAGATGAGTGTACCGGTCCGCACCGAATTCAGCAGAGCGCCTTTATGGTCATGCCAGAATGTGGAGTCTTCGCTGCCGAACACGGCAACGCCGCAATCGTCGGAATCTTCGTGCACGGTAATCGGCGCATTCAACACCACCGGCAAGCCAGCCTTGGCGACGCCGTCGGCGATCTGCTCGCGCCAGTCGCTGTGAATTTCGCCCGATAGATAGACTTTCCAGACCTTTTCGTTCATCGACCTTGTCCTAATTTCTTAAACGGGGTTCTCCCCAATATTGCATTAAGCAGTATAGCAGGTTCCTCGAAACGAGGCGAACGGCAGGAGTGACCGGATCATGAAAATTGGTGTTATCGGCGCCACCGGCGTCCTTGGGCGCAATATCGTGCCGCGCTTGCTGGCCAACGGCCACGAGGTGCGGGCCATCGTGCGCCGCGAAACCGCCGCGCCGCGATTTGCCGCTATCGGCGCCGAAACAGCGCTGGCCGATATCTTCGACACCGGCGCTTTGACGGAAGCTCTCGCAGGCTGCGAGGCCGCCATTAACGTGGCAACGGCCGTGCCGCGGCCCGGCGAAGCATTCGACTGGGATGAAAACACGCGAGTGCGGGTCGACGGCACGCGGTCGTTCGTCGCCGCCGCCACGGCCGCGGGCACACCCCGTGTCGTCCATCAGAGTATCGCCATGATCAACAAGAGCGACGATGGCGCTTGGGTTGACGAAGGCTCGCCCTACCACGCCCTGCCCCACACCCAATCGGCGGTCGATCTTGAAACAATCGCGCAAGAGTGTGACCTCGACTGGCGCATCGTGCGGGCGGCGCTGTTCTACGGCCCCGGTACCGGGCACGACGAATTCCGGCGGCAGCAGGCAAGGATCGGCGAACTCCAGTCGCCGGACGACGGCCAAGACTACCTGTCGCTCATCCATATCTCCGATCTGGCGGATGCCGTTTGTGCCATCGTGGAGTCTTCGCCGGAGCGGCAAGTCTACATGGCAGGCGATGACGAACCGCCCACCTATAAGGCTCTCTTCAATTACCTCTGTGCCCTGGAGGGCGTGGCCCCGCCGGCGACCGGCGGGGCCGCTTTCCTGCCGTCGTTTCGCGTGCGCAACGGCAAGCTGCGGTCGCTCGGCTGGACGCCCCACTATGCGACCTATCGGACGGGTATCGTTTAGGCGTCCGAGGTCTCGGCGACGATCCAATCGAAATAGGCCGCATTGCCGCCGCCGAGCGGAATTTCGACCACGCATGGCACGTCATAGCTGTGCAGTTCTTTGACGCGGCCCGACAGCGCCGCAACCTTCTCCGCCTTGGTCTTCAGGATCAGAACCACCTCGTCATCCTCGGTGACCTGGCCCTCCCACCGATAAACCGAGCGCATGGCGCCGAGAATATTGGCGCACGCCGCCAATCGCTCTTCGACCACGGCGCGGGCGATCTTGCCGGCCTCCTCCGGCGAGCCGCAGGTAACGTAAATCATGCTGGCCGAATGCCCGGAATTGGTTAACGAAGCGGCTGTCATTCGCGTGTAACTCTTATCTATTTACTCTGCAGATACTTGGCGTCGCCGCCATTCTACACTACGATCAATACCGGTTGCACCGAGGGTCAATCGGACCCTTTCAAGGGCAACACCGGGTTGTTTTGGGGAAACAATGTCCGCACGCAGACAACGGATAAATCCGCGCCCCGGCGACAATGTAGTGGCGCTCCAGCCACACCGCCGCCGTGCCCAGACCGGCAAAGAGACTTCAGCTAACGTCGTTAAGCTGTCCGCGCCCCAGCGCGAGTGGCTTGCCCGCGGCCTGTCTCAGCCCGGCGGTAAATTGCCCCTCTTCGACCGCGATGGCCAAAAGATCAGCGAGCGCACCATTAAGAGTTGCATTCGCAAAGGATGGGCCGAGCCCTGGTTCGAGAACCCGATCAAGCCCGACTGGATGGTGTGCAAGCTGACCGATTCCGGCCGTCGGGCCCTGGCGAAAAAGGCATAGGCGCCGGCGCTGAATTAGCGCCTAAATCATATTTTCAGATAATTCAGCGTATTATCGTATTTTTCTAATATTTTAGTTTAATATATTAGCGGGCGCATGCGGCACCGTGCCGCGCCTGCCTATTCAATCTATTTGGCCGTGAGCGCCGCGGTTCGGCTCGTATTTAAGCTCTCCTTTACGTTAGCGGCCTATTGTCTGCCTACCAGGATACGTAAGGCGCCGATGCACCTCGGCGGTAGAGGCTGTCTGATCATGAGTTTAGCTGAAGTAAAGGCGCCCGCGGGAAGTAGCGGCACCACTGTTAAAGTAATGGTAGTCGACGATTCCGCGGTGGTCCGCGGCCTCACGCGCAAATTCCTCGAAGAAAACCCCAATATTGAAGTCGTGGCGACCGCGTCGAACGGCAAAAACGGCGTCGACATGGTTAAGACAAATGATGTCGATGTGATCGTTCTCGATATTGAAATGCCGGTCATGGATGGCCTTACCGCGATCCCCCTGATACTCGCGGAGAAGCCTTCGGTTAAGATTGTCATGTCGTCGACTCTGACCGAATCCAACGCGGTTATTAGCCTCAAAGCCCTATCGGCCGGCGCTTCCGACTATGTCGCCAAACCGACGTCCGGGTCGGAGATCCACGGCTCCGCCGATTTCAAGCGTGAGTTGATCACCAAGGTGTTGACGCTCGGCGGCGCGGTGAACCCCACAGCCGCCGCCACTCAAAAAGTATCAGCGGCGACCGCCGCCGCGAAGCCAGTTGCCGCCAAACCGGGGGCCCCAATCTCGCTGCATAAGCCGTCGACCGTCCCGCCGCGGGCGATCGCGATTGGCAGTTCTACCGGCGGTCCGCAAGCACTCGAGACGGTCCTGAAGGGTCTGGACGCCACATTGCCGCACCCAATCTTCATCACCCAGCACATGCCCGCCACTTTCACGCAGATCCTCGCCGAACATTTGTCGCGCGACGCCAAGCGGATGGTCTGCGAAGCGAAGGACGGACAGCAGGTTAAACCGGGTGAAATCTACATCGCCCCAGGCGATTATCACATGTTGATCATGGGCCAGGCGGACAATCTCACCATTAAATTGACGCAAACCGAACGGGAAAACTATTGCCGGCCGTCGGTCGACCCGATGCTGGTTAGTTTGATCGAGATATACGGGCCCGCCCTCCTGACCGTCATGCTTACCGGAATGGGTCATGACGGCCTTGGCGGTTGCCAAGAGCTCGTTGAAAAGGGTGGCACGGTGATCGCCCAGGATGAAGCATCGAGTGTTGTCTGGGGTATGCCCGGTGCTGTCGCCACGGCGGGCATTTGCGCCGCCGTCAAGCCGCTCGATCGAATTGCAGAAACAGTCAACACCTTCGCGAAGGGAGGCCAGCTGTGAACGGTCCTGATTTTGATTATCTATGCGCTGCCGTTAAGGAGCGTTCGGGGATCGTTTTGACGCCCGAAAAGGCCTATCTGGTTGAGAACCGTCTCGCCCCGATCGCCCGCCACAACGAGCATGCAGACGTTCCGGCGCTTTTGGAGGCGCTCCACAAGAGCAAAGACGACGCGCTGCTCAAAGAAGTTACCGACGCGCTGACGACCAACGAGTCCTTTTTCTTCCGTGACCAGAAGCCGTTCGATGCATTCCGTGACCTTATGTTGCCTCATATTCTGGAATCCAACGCCAATAAAAAATCGCTCAGAATATGGTGCGCCGCTTGTTCGAGCGGTCAGGAGCCCTACTCGCTCGCGATGATCCTCAGGGATTTCGCCGCAAAAATGGAAGGGTGGAAGATCGATATCATCGGGACCGACATCTCCCACACGATCTTGGACCGCGCCCGGGACGGCAGCTACACCCAGTTCGAGGTCCAGCGCGGCCTGCCCGCCAAGTACCTGGTGCAATACTTCGAGAAAGACAACGATCTGTGGCGGATTTCCGACGACCTGAAGAAAATGGTCGATTTCCGCTTCTTCAACTTGCTCGACAGCCCCGCCGTTTTGGGCATGTTCGACATCGTGTTTTGCCGAAACGTTCTTATCTACTTTGATCCGGAAACCAAAACCGCCGTGCTCGATGGCATCGCCAAAGCGATGGAGTCCGATGGATTCCTAACACTCGGCGCAGCGGAAACGATTTTCGGCTTGTCCGATGCGTTCGAAACCGAGCCGGGGCGGAACGGCGTTTACCGAAAATCATCCGGCACAACAAGCTCACCCCTCGTGAGCAAGGCAACCACTGCCGGTACGGTGGCGGCGGCAGCACAGGCATAGGTCCATGAAATTCCCAACAGACATTCCGATTAGCAAGGAGCTGGAGAGATGACAGCGCGATCGTTTCTCATCGTCGACGATTCAAAATTTGTGCGCCACGTCGCCAAAGACATCCTCGACAAACTAGGCTTTGAGACCAGTGAAGCCGACGACGGCGACACGGCGCTCGAAGCTTGTGAGAAGAGCATGCCCGACGCAATCCTATTGGATTGGAATATGCCTCGAATGGAAGGTATCGATTTCATGCGAGAGCTGCGTCAACGGCCCGGCGGCACGGATCCAAAGATCATTTTCTGCACCGCCAATAACGAGCTTGAAGATGTCCAACTGGCGATTACCGAAGGCGCCGACGAGTACATCATGAAGCCCTTCGATGAAGACATTGTGCGTTTGAAACTCGAACAGGTCGGACTGTTATAGGTTCGCCATTCCGGCCGCTGGAAACGCGTCCGGCCCCAAGCGAAAACGGCAAACGAAAGCCCGCGTCTCATAGAGGCGCGGGCTTTTCTATTTCAACCGAAAATTACGCTGGCAACGCCGATCGACTTAGTTGAGCTGCCCACCACGATGGGCAAAAAAAATCGCCGCCGGCAGAACCGGCGGCGATAAAAATACAGTAGGCTTGTGACCAGACTATTCGGCCATAAAGGCTTCGATTTCGGACTTCAGTTTCTGCGACCGCTCGGAGAGATCTTGCGCGGACGTCAATACCTCGCCAGCGAGGCTGCCGGTCTCATTCACACCCTGACTAACGCCAGAGATGTTGCTCGACACGTCCTGAGTGCCCTGCGCGGCCTGTTGCGAGTTGGTGGCAATCTCACGCACCGCCGCCGTCTGCTCCTCGACCGCCGAGGCAATCGCCGTCGACACTTCGTCGATCGACCCGATCACTTCGCCGATCGACTTGATCGCATCGACCGCGCCGCCGATCTCGTTCTGGATCGTCGTGATTTGCGTCGATATCTCATCGGTCGCCTGGGCGGTCTGGCTGGCCAGCGACTTGACCTCCGACGCCACAACCGCAAAGCCCTTACCGGCTTCACCGGCGCGCGCCGCCTCGATGGTAGCGTTAAGCGCTAGCAAGTTGGTCTGGTCGGCGATGTCGCTGATCAGCGTAACAACTTCGCCGATCTTGTCGGCGGCACCGGCCAAGGCCTCGACCTTGTCGTTGGTGTCGTTGGCTTGCGACACCGCATTCTTGGCGACTTCCGCCGCGGTCCCCGACTGACGGCCGACCTCGTCGAGCGACGACGAGAGCTCTTCGGTCGCCGCAGCAACCGTATGAACGTTTGTGGTGGCCTCTTCGGTGGCCGCAGACACGGCCGCCGCTTGCTTGCCGGCTTCCTCAGCAGTGGAGCTGAGCGTCGTGGCAGCCGATTCCAGCTGCTTCGAGGCCGAGGCAACCGCTTCGGTCACCTCACCAACCGAGTTGGCGAGTTGAGTCTGGGCAGTAACCACCGACCAGCTGAGCATCGGGCCAATATAGTAGCCGCTGTCGTCGACGATCGCCGCGACGTCGAGCGAGAGAACCTCTTCGCCCAGCTTGATCTTTGCCTTGTGCGGCAGGTTGGCCGGGTCTTTGAGGATCTGGCGCTGGTGGGCCGGGTTTTTATGGAAGATATCAATGCAGCTGCCGAGCAACTCTGTCGCCTTGACCGGCAACAGGCTCTCGAGCGGTGTCAGGGTGTTGACACTGGTTTCGTTGATGAAGTTGATTTCCAGTGTTTCCGGATCCGCCATCATCACGTTGATCGGCATCTTGTCGACCATGCGCTTGAGCCGTTCGCGGTCGGTCACGACAGTCCAGGACAGCATAAGCGATTGGATTTTTCCGTTGGAACCGCGGATCGCCGAAATGTCCAATTCCAGCTGTTCCGGGCCGAGCCGGATGATCGCATGATGCGGCAAATTTCGCTCCGGGTCCGAGAGAATACCGCGCTGCATTTGCGGGTTCTTATGGAACACATCGATGCACTGGCCGACGATATTGTCGGCCGTTACGCCCGACGGCAGCAGATGCTGAATAGAGCGCAGCGTCTCAATGCTCTGCTGGTTGGCGTAAGTGATCTCAAGCGTATTGGGATCGCACGACAACACGTTGAGGGGGAGATTATCCAGCATAGTGGCATGAAGGCCGCCACTTGTGCCTTTACCGGCGGAGCCGAACATGCTCAACACACCGCCGGACTTTCCTTTTGACGGACGCGATTGTGCTCCGACATCGATAGCGAGTGACATCGCTTACTCCTTCTGATCAAGCTGTCTATAGCCACTAGCCCACGTTCTACGCATGGATAACCAATGGCTGCTTTAAGTACTGGTGTACCGTTCAAGTGATAAATTTGTGGTTAATTTGACTACACATAGAGTGAATTTTTCCGAGTTTCCCATCCGTGTTGTTAGAGTGGTTTCCTCACCTTACGTGCAGGCATCACATACAATAACACCGTTCAACGCATAGTTTTCCGGCGTGGTGTTTTGCTCTTTTTCTTTTTTGGGGGGGGCGGCTAAGCGGCTTCGGTCGTCGCTTCGTCGAACAAGCGCGACACATCGAATACGATCAGCAGGCCGTCCTCCAGCCGATAGAGCCCATCGGCAATCTCGCGCCATACCGGGTCGAGAGTGATTGGGTTCGGCTCGTAATCTTCGTCGGATAGCGCGAGAACATCGCCTACGGTGTCGACCATGAGGCTGAACGGCTCGCCGTCATACTCGACGACAACATTCATGCACGTGGCGCCCTCTTCGCGCGGCTCCAGGCCCAGCCTGGTGCGAATGTCGATCGCCGTGACGGTCCGTCCGCGCAAGTTAAGAGCGCCGGCGACCTCAGGAGGTGCCATCGGGATGTGGGTAAGTCGCTGTTCGGTCAGCACATCCTGAACGCTCAACACCGGGATGCCGAACCGCTCATCGGCAATAGTGACTGTTACAAATTCCTTCACGGCGATTTCTCCTGTTACCTACCTGGGTATCTCTCGGTGGGCGTTGGGCGCCTATGCAGCCGCCTGTTTGGCCGTATCGGCCGAGGCCGTCAGCACGCTGAGCAACGCATCGTGATCCATCTTGACCACATAGTCGTTGAAGCCGGCCTCACGGCCACGCTCGATATCTTTTTCCGTGCTGTGCGACGACAGGGCGACGATTGGCGTATCGCGCCAGCGCTCTTCGTTCCGCAATGCGGTGACAAACTCGAAGCCGTTCATACCGGGCATCTCAATATCGGAAACGATGATATCGAAGTTGCCGTCACGCTCGAGAAGTTGCATCGCCACCTGAGCGTTCTCGACGGTTTCGATGTCGTAACCGGCGGCGCGAAGCAGTGGCGTCAGCATGTTGCGGAAGAATGGACTGTCGTCGACGAGCAGAATACGGCGGCTCTCGTGTTCCTCACCGAACGCTGCTTCTGACTCCACGGTACTGTTGCCCATATTAACCAGGCGCATGTAGTGGCCAGCATCGAGAAGATCCGTAGCCTTGCCATCGATGATGGCGCTGCCGATGGTGCCAGGAATGGCGCCTTTTGTTTCGATCTCCACAGCCGATTCGACGATGTCGACAATTTCGTCGACCATCAGACCCATCGAGCGGTCGCGGTCAGCAAATACCAGAACCGGACGATTTCCATTGTCGTTGATCGCCGCCGTACCGTCGACGCTGACCAGCGGCATGAGATGTTCGCGGTACTGGATCATCGCACTACCGTTGGCGTATTCGACGTTGGCCAGGTCGATCTCTTCGATACGTGCAACCAGCTCCAAGGGGAAGGCCTTCGGCGTATCGTCGCCGGCGCGGAACACCAGTAGAGACGTCTTATCGTCGCCACGCAGTTCGTGCGCTGCGGCATCGGTATCTTCCTCGCCCTGCAGAGCGCCGAGCCCGCTGCTCGCGGCGGCGATTCCATTGGGATCGAGAATCATGACGACGCTACCGTCGCCCAAGATCGTGTTGCCTGAGAACAAGGACACGTCGCGCAGATTGCGCGCCACGGGCTTGACGACAATTTCTTCGGTGTCGAAGACGCGGTCGACCATGATGCCGAAGCTGAACGTGCCGACCTGCGTAACGATGACGTAGGTCTCTTCGACGTCCGACTCTTGGCCGGTGTTCAGCAATGATTTGAGCGAGACCAGCGGCAATAGCCGGTTGCGCAAGCGCAGAACCGGTGTGTTGTTGATGTTCTCTATCTTATGTCCCGCCGATTCCGTCGTGCGGACCAGCTCGGTCACCGAGTTCTGCGGCATCGCATACCGGTCGCCAGAACTTTCGACGATCAAAGCCGAGACGATCGCCAATGTGAGCGGGATCTTGATGATGAAGCGCGTGCCCTGCCCCTCCGTCGACTGGAGTTCCACGGTTCCGCCAATCTTGGTGATGTTGCTGCGAACCACGTCCATCCCGACGCCGCGTCCGGAGACGTTGGTCACCTGTTCGGCGGTCGAGAAACCCGGCTTGAAGATGAACTGCAGGATCTGCTGGTCGGACAGGGTTTCCGCTTCGGCTTCACCGAGCAAGCCATTAGCGATCGCTTTATCCTTGATCTTCGCAACGGGGATACCGCGGCCATCATCCTTGATCTCAATGATGATGTGTCCGCCTTCGTGCCGCGCGCTGAGCGTGATTGTTCCGGTCTCGGGCTTGCCGGCTTCCAAGCGCTGCGCGGGGGTTTCCAGTCCATGATCGCCTGAGTTGCGAATCATGTGGGTTAGCGGGTCGCGAATGAGTTCGAGAACTTGACGGTCGAGCTCGGTTTCCGCACCGATCATCTGGAGGTCGATTTTCTTATCGAGTTCCTGGGACAGGTCGCGAACGATACGCGGCAGCTTGCCCCAAGCATTGCCGATGGGCTGCATGCGCGTCTGCATAACGCTTTCCTGCAACTCCGACGTAACCTGGTTGAGCCTCTGTAACGGCCCGTCGAACTCGCTCTTACGCTGATCGCGCAGAATTTGCATGAGCTGGTTGCGCGTCAGCACGAGCTCGCTGACGACGGTCATCAAGCTTTCGAGCACATCGACATTTACGCGAATCGATTGCACGACAGCCGGCGGCGCCTTCGCCGCAGCAGCTTCCTCTTCCTCGGCGGGCTTTCCTTCTTCCGCCGGAGCTTCCTCTGCCGGAGCCGCGTCGGCAGCGTCCTCGGCCGATCCTTCCGTGCCAGGACGGAGGATCATCTCGCGGCTATCGGCGACGACTTGGATGATCTTCGCCGTCGGACCGGCTGCCACTTCCAGTTCCTCAAGCGAGGTTGCCAGATGCGCCAACACAGCATCGAAATGCTCGTCATCCAAACCGGCGTTGACCATGTCGGCATGGACTGTCGACACGCTATAATTCTTCTCGGCCTTGGGGCCACCAATGGCTTCGCAAACATATGCGCATTGGACAAGTTGCAGGACGTCAACATCGCCTTTGCTGTAGATCGGCTTCAGCCGCTCGTCATCCATCACACGGCGATAGAGACTGTCGAAAACGCCGTCGAGAGTCGAAAGACCACCGATCTCCTTGTACACATCGACGTTGTCATCCGTTTCGGGAGCAGCGTCCGCTTCCGCGTCGGCCTGAACCTCATCGGCTTCATCGGCTTCGCTAGCCGCTTCAGTATCGCTAGTATCGCTGGATCCTTCCGTGTCGCCTGCCTCTTCAGCCGCCGGCGCATCCGCGGTTTCCTCCGCCTGGGTCTCTCCATCGGCCCAAGCATTGAGCTTTGCGATCAAGGCAGCATCGTCACCCGCCGGTTCGGTTCCCGTTTCGCCGATTGCCGAAACCAGCACCTTAATAGCGTCGACGGCTTCAAGGATTAAGGTTACCGCGTGGGGTGTAACTTCCAAGTCGCCATCGCGAAATTTACCAAGAATATTCTCGCTAGCGTGGGCTACCGATTCCAAACGCGGCAAGTCGAGGAAGCCGGACGTTCCTTTTATGGTGTGAAGAACTCGAAAAATACTGCCGAGCAGCGCGGGATCATTTGGGTTCTGCTCGAGGGAGATCAACTCCGCATCGAGGACTTCGATCCCTTCGACAGCTTCCGCAAGAAATTCACTTAGTAAATCGTCCATGACGCACGTCTCTGCTGCAGTTATTTCGGTAGCGGACAGAGGCGACGCCTCCGCCGGAATAGCGCGCATACAATGAGGGGAATACCTTAAAGTTTCCTAAAATTTGGCCGAGCTTTCGTAACCAAAATCAGCCAACGTCAAACGCTGTTTCGGCGGGCCTACCGGCAAAATTCGTTAGCGAAATTAAGCGCTCGTTTACCTGCAAGCCGTATCCCTGTAGTCGCAAAATATCCGCAGTCCTCCGCGCTTGATGCTGAGGAACGGAATTCGCGTTGTTGAAGTTTTAGAACGGGCTATCGAGAAGCGAGGAAGAAACCATGGCCGTTAACAAAGAAACGATGAAAATTCTTATAGTTGATGACTATAAGACAATGCTTAGAATTATTCGCAATTTGCTCGCGGAGCTCGGATTCAAAAATGTCGACGAAGCGTCG
Source organism: Alphaproteobacteria bacterium (assembly GCA_965267185.1). Taxonomy (GTDB): domain Bacteria; phylum Pseudomonadota; class Alphaproteobacteria; order UBA6615; family UBA6615. The sequence continues at coordinate 1,244,022 of OZ253937.1, forward strand.
GACGGCAGCGAAGCGCTGGAATCGCTGCGCGCGAAGAAATACGACCTGGTTATTTCGGACTGGAACATGGAGCCGATGACGGGCCTCGATCTGCTGCGCGAAGTGCGCGCGGATGAGCAACTCAAGCCTCTCCCGTTCATTATGGTCACCGCTGAATCGAAGACCGAAAACGTGGTCGCCGCAAAGAAGGCCGGTGTGAACAACTACATCGTGAAGCCGTTCAACGCAGCGACACTTCGCTCTAAAGTTGCCGCGGTCATCGGAGAGTTTTAATGATCCCAGAGAATTTGCGCGGCAAGGTCGATACGCTCTACCAAGAGGTATGGGGCCTGGCGCGAGACATTGTACAAGCGCGCGCGCAAATCGCCGAGCTAAGACCCGCTGCCCTCAAGCAGCAGGACTTGCCCCGTGCGATCGAGGAAATGAACGAGATCGTCCGCACGACGGAAGACGCTTCTAACGCGATTATGGAATCGGCGGAGGCCATCGCCGATTCCATGCCCGACGACCTCAACGACGAGTACCGCGACATTGTGCAGGGTTCTTGCCAGCGCATTTTTGAATCCTGCACGTTTCAAGACTTGACCGGACAACGCATTAGCAAGGTCATGACAACGTTGCAGGCGATCGACGAACATCTGGAGTCGCTCCAGGGGCTTCTCGGCGCCGAATTCGAAGATCCTGAAATTACCGAGCCGCAAGATGAGGACGCCAACCTTATGAACGGCCCCTCTTTGGAGGGCGAAGGTATCAGCCAGGACGACGTCGACAAGCTATTCGACAGTCTGTGAGGACGGATCACCCTTCGGTTCAGCAGAATGAGCGTGGTAAAACCACTGTCGTCTTGATGTTTGTACGCGGCCTGGCTCGTGACGTGAATTTTAGCGTGTTCACACTGACCGGCGTATAGAGACACTCGATGACAACCGCGATCCAATCCATATCATCGAAGTTAGCCTCGCCATTTCGTCTGCCCGGCCTACGGCGCCTGTTGTTTCGCGACAGTCAGACCCCGTTAGAGGTCGATGATCAAACACTGGACCTCATATCGGACGCATCGCCAGACACCAAAGCTCCCGCCGCCAAAGCCGAACCTGAGGTTCACTGGGCCGACTGGCGCATCGAATTGATGGAGCGATTATGGGGTAAGGGATTCTTGCTGCCCGGCGGCATCGATTTCGTCTCCGAGCTCACCAAACCGTTAAATCTCGGCAGCAAGGCCAGCGTTCTCGTTCTCAACGCGGGCATGGGCGGTCCGTCAAACTGCATCGCCGAGGAGTTCGGTGCGTTTATCGATGGGATCGAGCCAGATCCGGAATTGGCCGCAGCGAGCACCGAAAGAGCGGCCGTGGTGAAAGGAATGTCGCGGGTCTCCATCAAGAACATCGCCATCGACGATGACAAAGCGTTTGACCGGAAGTACGACGCCATCTTCGGTCAGGAAGTTTTGCTGCAGATCGCCGACAAACCGCAACTGCTGAACCATTGCGTCAAAGCGCTCAAGGACAATGGCAAACTGGTTCTTACCGACTTCACCAGCAGCGATGATACCAACGCCAAGGCGACCGCAACCTGGCTGAAGCGCGAGGAAGCGCTCGCGCCGACGACCGGCGAAGATGAAATGCGAGCGCTGCTCAAGGATACCGGTTTCAGCGTACGCGCCGTCGAAGATATGACCGAGCGCTATGTCGGCTTGGTACTCGATGGTTGGGTTGCATTGCAAGAGTCGCTCCGCGAGAACGCAGCGAACAAGAATACCCTGCTCGGGATGCTTGAGGAGGCCGAACGCTGGGCGCTGCGGGTAGCCTTGCTCAAAGCCGACCAGCTTCGCTACACGCGAATGTTCGCAACGAAGAAGAAGAAATTTTAGTCCAGTTCACGCCGGGCCGGCGTGGTTACCAGGTCATCACGCCGCCATACTGCAGACCTTCGCCGGGGTCTTTGAGCGACGTCATCAAAACCCATTCATCGGGTTCCATATAGCGTTGCGCGAGAAACCGGTAGAGGTCGCGCAAACCGTTCCCAATATTGAAACCCTGCGGATCCAGCGGATCGACTCCCTCCCACAGGTCGAGGATATCCTGCCACGCCTCGAAGCGGATATGCAGTTCATCGCGCACATCGCGAACGAACTGACGTTGTATCTCGATCTTGCTGAGAACGGTCATGATTTCGCCGGTTTGCGCGTCGACCAAGTCGAACTTAGCCTGAAAATCTGCCACCGGTTTGCGCATAAGCCGGATCACCGGGTCGATCTCATCGATGATGCTGTTTTGGTCCTTGCTGTGTTTACGCAGCGTCGACAACCGGTCGAACAAGTCTCGAATGCGCCCATAGCGTTCCCGCAGCGCTTCGATATACGACAGCTCGGTCGCAAATCCTTCGACCATGTTGGCCACTTCATCTTTATCCCCGACACCCAGACGCTGTGCTGCTTCTTTGAACGCGTTGGATACCTTTTCCTTGGTCGCCGGATCCTCAAACAATTGCTGAAGTTCCATCGGATCGTTGATCATGGTTTCGCGACCCGACACCCAGGTTACCAGCTGCATCGTCAGCCGCTGACGGGCAATTTCGAGATGATCGGTCTGGGCTTCCCAGGACGCCTCACCCGTCCTTACCTCCGCGGGTATCTCGTCGCCGGGGCGCAAGGCCGTGACATAGCGCAGGCTAATACCGATCGCGTCGAGCATAATCCGCAGGGGATTCCCCTCTTCGAGGTTCAACTCGCGCAAGATCCCAGGCAGGGGCAATGCCACCTCCTGATCGCCCAACATCGCACAGAAAATTGGCTGCTCGTTGGGCGGCTCGGACATGCGGAAATACGGTTCGCTGAAGACCTTGAAAAAGTTGTGGTCAATTTCGACGACCGCTGGAACTTGCGACCCAGTGTCGGTCACTATTCACACCCTCGATGAATTCTACGCACGGTACAATCATAATCGGCGAAATTAGTTAACGAATCCTCGAAGCACCGCAGATCGGGCCAGGCCCAACCGCCGAGAACAGCGAATATTGAGGAATCTTTAACCAAATGGTCGGGACGGCAGGATTCGAACCTGCGACCCCCACACCCCCAGTGTGATGCGCTACCAGACTGCGCTACGTCCCGACCGCGGCCGGGACTATACCCCGGGCTTCGGGGCAGCGGCAACGCTCTGTCTCGCCTGAAGCGCGGCATTGCCGCGCGGCCTGCTCGGCACTTACGAATATCCACAGCAAAAGGCCACCCGAGAGGGTGGCCTTTTCAACTGCAATTTGAACGCTGTCTCTACGCAGCCTTCACATTGTCCAGGAAAGTTGAGATTGCGCTCTGAAGTTCGGTGGCCTGCTGCGACAACTGCACCGACGCTTCGAGCACCTGCGACGCCGACGCGCCGGTCTCTTGCACGCCGCGTGATACTTCGGTGATGTTGGTGGACACTTCCTGGGTACCGGATGCCGCTTGCTGGATATTCTCAGCAATCTCGCGGGTCGCCGCGTCCTGCTCTTCGACCGCCGACGCCACGGTCGTCGCAACGTCGCTGATCTCGCTGATTGTCTTAGCAATCGCCCCGATCGCTGAAACGGCATCCGTCGTCGACGCCTGAATAGCGGCGATCTGACCGCCGATTTCCTCGGTTGCCGTCGCCGTCTGGCTAGCCAGGGACTTGACCTCAGAGGCTACCACGGCGAAGCCCTTACCGGCTTCGCCGGCGCGTGCGGCTTCGATGGTAGCGTTCAGCGCCAATAGATTGGTCTGATCGGCGATATCGTTGATCAAGCTTACAACCTCGCCAATTTTCTGGGCGGCCTCAGCTAGACTCTCGACCTTGGCGTTCGCCGCATTGGCTTCCTTGACCGCACTACTAGCGATCTCCGACGAATGAGTTACACGGCGCGAGATCTCTTGCACCGACGACGTCATTTCCTCGGTTGCTGAAGCGACGGTCTGGACATTCGTCGAGGCCTCTTCCGAGGCACCGGCCACCGCTGTCGAGCGCTGGCTTGCTTCATCTGCCGTCGTGGTCATCGAGTTGGCCGACGATTTGAGTTGGTCGGCAGCACTGGTGACGCTGGACAGCACTTGCTTGGCCGAGGCGTCGAAGTTCTCGATCAGTTTGCTGACCTTTTCCGCGCGCTCGGATTCCGCCCGTAGCCGGGCTTCTTCAGCTTCGCGGGCCTTAGCTTGCTCGGCTTCCATCTTTTCGCGCTCGAGCGCGTTCTGTTTGAACACATCGACTGCCTGCGCCATTGAACCTATTTCGTCCTTGCGGTCCGTCCCTTCTATTTCCACGCTGCTATTGCCCGACGCCAGTTCCCCCATGGCATCTTCAAGGCCCGCCAGCGGCCGGGTGATGCTGCGCACGGCAACCACAACAACAACAACGGTGACCGCCAACAGAACTGCCGTGGCGGTAGCGGCTGTTAGGAAGGCCGTTTGAGCCTTACCGCTCAGTTCCTGACCAAGCGCAACCAGATGGCTCGCGGTGGCGTCCTCGACCTCCTTCAACAGATTGATTTTCTTGGTGATCGTGTCGAACCAGGCAGCTCCGCTGACGCCGAAAATCGGCGTACCGTAGCCATTGTCGATGGCGACCTTGCGCATCCGGGCGACCTCAGCCACCGCTGCATCCTTCATCACCGCCGCCAGGTTTTCCTTGAGCTCGGGCGTGGCATAGATATCGAAGACTTCCAGGTAAGCATCCTGCGCCGCCGTCAGTTCAATGAAACGTTTGTGAACTGCGGGCGCGAACTGTCCCTTGCCGAACCCGTTGGCGCCCATGGCCCGCTCGATACCGGCGCGCTCCTTGGACTGAAGGATGGCGACATAGGCGGTAATCGCTTGGGTCAATTCAGCCTCGGTACTAAGCAGGCTCATTTCCTCGACGATGCTAAGCATCGTTGCGATGGTCTGGGTGTAGTATGCGGCCATTTGGCCGATGTTGATATCGAGCCCACTAACTTGCGTGCGTTTGCTGTCGAGCTGGGACTCCAGCTCCTTCGCCGCCTCCGCTTTGGTCACAATGGCGGCGCCATAGGCCGAAAAATCGAAACTGCCGAAAACTTCGTCAAAGCGCACCTTCACGCTATCGGTGGCGGTGCGCTGGGTTGTCATCCGGTCACGGAATGTCGCGGCTCCTTGCGATCCGATAAATCCGGCCGACGCACCGCGCTCTTTCTGCAACTCATGGACAAGGGCGCTGATTTCCGGCGCCAGATCGGCAAGCGCGCCGACCTCCGCGATCTCCTGAGATGCGCTGAATTCCTTAGTCACCACAAACCCGGAAAATGCCAACAAGCCTAAAACCGGCAACAACAGAGCCAAAATAATCCGGTTGCTTATTTTAAGATTACTGAGAAGACCTTCCATCGTTCCCGATCCTTCTGATTTACTGCGGCCGCAAGTTGATCCGTCCGGCCGCTTCTCCAGCCAAGCTCTATTGGAACTAGCCGAATTGCGGTTCTGACTGGGATGCGTGCCTATTAATCTTTGAGTAAGCGAGGCCACCAATTTGTTACGTAAAAACACTTACTACTGAGGTATTATGCGATGGTTAACGTTTCCACGTATGCAGAATCAGCCCGCAACCGCTCCTCCACGCCTCACAACGGCGGCTAGCTGCCATTTGGCAGAGCGATGGGATTACTCGTATTTGGTGGAATTAGGAGGGGCAGAATTCAGGCGCTAGGCGCCTCTTCGATACCGGCCTCAATTGCGGCACGGACCACGCCTGCAACGTTGGTAACTTCAAGTTTCTTAATGATGTTGGCGCGATGCACCTCGACCGTTCGCGCGCTGAGGTCCAGGCTTTCCGCGATTTCTTTAGTCTGCTGGCCAGCAACCAAATAGCTTAGAACCTCGAGCTCACGGTTAGTGAGTCGGGCAATTAGTGCCTTTGCCTGCTGGTGCCTGGTAATTTCTTCGAAACTCGTTTTCGCGCGAGCTTGAGCTTGACCGATGAGATCGACAAGCACCTTGGTATCAGTAAGTTTCTCGATGAACTCGAAGGCACCAGCCTTCATAGCCTCGACGGCCAGCCGCACGTCGCCGTCGGCACCTATCGCAACGAGCGGCAATTGCGGACAGCATTCCCGAACGGCCCCCATGAGTTCAAGGCCATCGACCCCCGACATATCTAGATTTACCAGCAAAATGCCAAATCTGTCGGGGTGACATGCCCGCATGAAATCCTCACCCGACCCATATGCTTCGACATCGAACCCGCGAGCGTCCAGCGCCGTGCAAAGACCGTCGCGAAATGTCGAATCGTTATCGACTACAAATACTGGATAATTTTCAAATGATACGTTCACGGGAACCATCAGGCGCTGGCCAAGTCAAACAATTTGCCTTCGAATGCACAAAAATCTCCATAACAACCTGCGGCATGCTCCGCGACAGTCTGACGAGTGAAGAACCTCGTATTAAGATTAGGGACGACCCGCCGACACAAAACCTTACGTGCTGGCGAAGCTTTTGGATCACTGAGTTTGAATTTTTCTAGCGACGGGCGAACAGCCACGAATTGACATAAGTCAAACTCGACTGACATCAGGATCATCAAGGCGCAGTGACAGCAAAACAGCCGGTAGAATCAATTGTGCCAATACTGAACGGCCCGAGCCCCAGCGAGCTAGTCACCGAGATCGAATTAGGCTGATTTACGAGTTAGCCTAAAGCCCGTTCGAGGGCGCTCTTAAGTTGCTCGAGCTCATCGAGCACACCCTGCAAAGCCTTTCGATGTTCGGCGGAAAGCTTTGCCCCGGATGCCTCATCACCAGATGACGGCGCCACTGTCTCGCTCTTGGAGGATCCTGCTTGTGCCGACCGCCGTTTCGGTTTCAATCCGCCGTCACGCAGTAATTTCTGGACACCCTTGATCGTGTAACCGTCGTCATAAAGAAGACGGCGGATCGTTTGCAGCAACTCGACATCTTCCGGCCGGTAGTAGCGGCGGCCACCGCCGCGTTTCAGCGGACGAACTTGCGAAAACTTCGATTCCCAGAATCGTAGGACGTGCTGCGGCACCTCAAGTGCCGTAGCCACTTCGCTAATGGTGCGAAATGCTTCTGCGGATTTGCCGCCCGACCGTGTCGATAGACTTGCCGTGCCCGCCATAATCGTCTCTACGCGGTGCTATCGGGCGCCGCACTTCCCGACGAAGCCGGCTCGGTCGCACTTCCGCTCGAATCTCCGGCCCCCGAATCTCCGACCAAGGTATCGTTGATGCTCTTCTTGAGGACGTGGCTCGGCCGAAACACCAAAACACGGCGCGGCAGGATTGGCACCTCGTCACCGGTTTTTGGATTGCGGCCCATTCTCTGGCCTTTTTGGCGAACCGAAAAACTGCCGAACGACGACAGCTTGACCATCTCTCCGCGCACCAGCGCGTCTGACACTTCAGCAAGTACGGACTCGACTAAATCAGCGGATTCGTTACGCGACAGACCCACCTCTTGATAAACCGCTTCGGTCAATTGAACCCGTGTAACCGTTTCCGCCACGATCCCCTCCCAAAAAATGCAGGAAACGGTACCCTTTGGCGATAAATGCGTCAATATCAAAGGATTGGCAGGCGAGCTTAATCCAAGTTCCGGGTTGCCGTAACGCGCAATACGGCGGCTTGCCGACTACCAGCGGATCAGGCCCGACCCCCAGGTCATGCCGCCGCCGAGCGCCTCGATCAGCACCAAGTCATCGCGCTTTATCCGCCCGTCTTCGACAGCGACAGCCAGCGCCAGAGGGATCGACGCCGCCGAGGTGTTGGCGTGCTTGTCAATCGTCACCACGACTCGGTCGCCGTTTATGCCGAGTTTTTTGGCCGTGCCATCGATGATGCGTTTATTCGCCTGATGGGGAACAAACCAGTCGATGTCCTCAGCCGCAAGGCCGTTCGCCTCAAGGGCCTCGACAGTCACTTCGGCCATTTTCACCACGGCGTGGCGGTAGACCTCTTTGCCTTCCATACGCAAAAACCCGACTTCCCCTGTCGATGACGGCCCGCCATCGACATAGAGCAAGTCGTGTAGGTTGCCGTCGGAATGCAAATGGGTCGACAGAACTCCGCGGTCAGCGACAGTTCCCTGCCCCGCCTCCGCCTTAAGCACGATGGCGCCGGCGCCATCGCCAAACAGCACGCAGGTGCTGCGGTCCTCCCAATCGAGAATTCGCGAAAAGGTTTCCGAGCCGATAACCAAAGCGGTGTCCGCCTGCCCCGATTTGACAAAGTTATCGGCGGTTGCGAGCGCATAGACGAATCCGGAGCAGACCGCCTGCAGATCGAACGCCATGGCCTTGTTCGCGCCGAGTTTCGACTGGACAACCGTCGCGGTTGCCGGAAAGGTTTCGTCGGGCGTCGATGTGGCGAGAACGATCAGGTCGATATCTTCCGCGGCAATGCCGGCCGCGCTGAGTGCCGACTGCGCCGAAGCGAATCCTAAATCCGATGTCATTTCGCCATTGGCGACGATATGACGTCTGGTGATACCGCTACGCTCACGGATCCACTCGTCGGACGTATCGATCCGTTTCGCCAACTCATCATTGGTAAGAATAGTTTCCGGCAGGTAGCTACCGCAGCCGACAACCACCGAACGGCGCACGGTCACGAGGCCCCCCCGGGTTCATTCATATCGAGCCGTGCAATCTGCTCGGCAATCATTTGGTTGCCACCATATTCGATCATATCGAGCGCCACCCCAATCGCGGTGGCAAAACCGATCGCGTCAGTTCCGCCGTGGCTTTTAACACAAATGCCGTTGAGCCCAAGAAACATTGCGCCGTTGTAGCGGCGCGGGTCGCTGCGGCTGCGCAATTTGTCAAGCGAGTGCTTGGCGAACACATAGCCAACCTTAGCCCAGAAAGAGTTGCGAAAGGCTTCACGCACGAAACCGTTGATCAGCTTTGCGGTTCCCTCCGCCGTTTTCAGCGCAACGTTACCCGTGAACCCATCGGTCACCACAACGTCGACCGCGCCCGTCGGTATATCGTCACCTTCGACAAAGCCGACGAACTCGCCGGGAAAGTCGAGATCGCGAATCATGTCGGCTGCTTCCTTGAGCGATTCGTTTCCCTTGGTGTCCTCAGCCCCCACATTGAGCAGGCCCAGCGTGGGGTCTTCGATACCCAATATCGTGCGTGCAAAGACCTCTCCCATGACCGCAAACTGAACCAGGTTCCGCGCGTCGCACGAAATGTTCGCGCCCAGATCGAGCATTACGGTTTCACCGCGCAACGTCGGGAAAAAGGACGCAATCGCCGGGCGATCTATTCCCGGCAGGGTGCGCCACTGAAAAATGGCCATCGCCATCAGCGCGCCGGTGTTGCCGGCCGAAACGATCCCCGACGAATTGCCGTGTTTAACCGAATCGATGGCCAGCCACATCGAGGTGCTGCGGCCGCTGCGCAAGACCTGCGAGGGCTTATCCTCGGCGTTAACGCGCTCGGGGGTATGGTGAATCTCAACGAATTCGCCCAACCCGCGCTGCTTGTCGACCCGCGGCGCAATCTCCTCGCGGTCGCCGAAAAGCAGGAAACGGACGTTAGGAAACCGGCGGCGCGCGATATTGGCGCCGGCAACGACGATGTGGGGCGCGTTATCGCCCCCCATAGCATCGAGCGCGATAGTGACGGGCTCGCTCAAGTGAGACCGTTTCCCTGCCCGATTAGCCAGCCCGTATCGATGTTAGATTTTTTCCTTAACCTGAATAACTTGCCGGCCTTTATAAAAGCCGGTCTTCATGTCCACGTGATGCGGACGATGGTATTCTCCAGTGTCCTGATCTTCGACATAGGTCGGCGATTTCAGCGCATCGTGAGCACGGCGCATGTTACGGCGCGATTTCGAGACTTTCTTTCTAGGTACAGCCATCGTGTCTTCCTTCAAAGCAAGGCCTGCCGTCGGCAAGCGCCAGCGCAACAGGACGCTGGTAATTAGCCAATAATCCGCCCGCTCGCAAGGGACTAGCGAGCAAGCGCCTCAGATTGCTTAATCGCGGCCCGTCTCCCGCAGCTTGGCCAGCTCGGCAAAAGGCCCATCCGCCGGCGATTCTGCTTGATATTCCCCGGCCTGAGCATCGGCATCCGGCGCGCGTGGATAGGGGTTAAGCGACAACCCCAGATATTGTGATACCAGTTCACCCAGGTCGATGGCATCGCCCACAACGGGCTCCGGCGGCTCGGCATCGTCGGAGTCGATCACCAGATCGGCGACCGGCTCTTCCGGTGACAGCGTGTAGCGCTGATCGAACGGCGACGCCACCGTGTCCCTGACGGGCTCCAGGGTGACGACACATTCCTGCTCGACATCGGCCCGCAGCTTTCCCTCGACCACGATCTCACCCGAGACATCGCGGCGAACCGTCAACTCGGCTTCCAGTAAGCTCAGCGACAGAAGCGAATAGCGCGCCGCTAAGGCGGCCCGTTCGGCGTCCGTCGCCTCGATCCCGATCTTATGCTCAGGCTCTTCGGCCAATGCCGCGATGTGAAACGGACGCGACATTTCGACCGGCGCAGCAGCCTCCGGCGCTTTACTCATTTACCGATCTCGCATCGGCCGCGACGGCGGGAAAACTCACCTGCCCCGCCATTACATCCGGTGCCGGCTGGCCATCGAGCGCTTCGATGGCATCGACGATATAGGCCGCCATAGCTTCGATTTCACGATCAGACGCCGTCGCGGTGGCGTAGAGGTTGCGCTGCAAAGCTTCCCTAAGCTCTTCAGGCCCCGCGGCGAATCCGGCTTCGTAGGCAGCGATGCGGCCATAGAGATTGCGCGCGAGTTTCTTCACGCGCTTGCCGATTCCCATATCGCCGATCCCCTGCTCGCGCAGCGTGCGGTCGATGTCGGCGAACATGAGATCGTGCACCGCCTGCGACAACTCCCTGCCGTCATTGTCGGTTTTGCCGAGACGGCGGAATAGCAAAAACGCATGCAGACATATCATCTCGAAGCGTCCCAGCTCCGAATCGGGAACACCGTATGACGTGTAGAAAACCGGATTGCGCGCATGCGCAACCAAGTCGTTGTAAAGATTTGTCGCAACGTCCTGCCGCTGCCGCCGCGCATCGAGCCACTTGAACATCAGCGTACCGTTCTGCAATCCTTGTCAGCCCAGGGGCTTAGTTGACACGAAGGAAGGCGCAGTGCAAACCTCGCGCCTCGGACAAACGCTCCCGGCTTTCATGGACGAAGTGGTAATGCTGCGGTTCATTTCTTCTCGCGCGATCGCACAATTGACTCACAAGGGGCGAATGTTGGCGCTCGTCGCCACGGTTGGCGTTCTGAGCGCATGCACACCGGTCATAAACGTTCATGGGCAAACCCCCGACCCCGACGATCTGGAACTGGTCGAAGTCGGCCAATCGACCCGCCGCGATGTGCAGCAGCGGCTGGGCACCCCGTCGACCAGCAGCGTGTTTTCCGACAACGTTTGGTACTACTACTCCGAGACCACGGAACAGGTGGCGTTCTTCGAACCCGAGGTCAAGGAACGAAGAATCATCGCCATCTTGTTCGCACGAAACGGCCGGGTCGACGACATCGTCACCTACACGGAAGCCGACGGCAAAGAGATCGAACTCGTGAGCCGTGTAACGCCGACCGCGGGCAACGAGCTGTCGCTTCTGCAACAACTCTTCGGCAACATCGGGCGGTTCAGCGGGGTCGGCGGTCAGGGTCAGTAGTTAGACAGCCGCCCCGCTTCGAAAAGAACCGCACCTATCGGTTAAAAACCAGCCATCACCGCTAAGATCATCAACGCGACAATGTTGGTGATCTTGATCATCGGGTTGATCGCGGGTCCCGCCGTGTCCTTATAAGGATCGCCGACCGTATCGCCGGTCACCGCGGCTTTATGGGCCTCCGAGCCCTTGCCGCCGTGATTGCCGTCTTCGATGTACTTCTTGGCGTTATCCCAGGCCCCACCGCCAGCCGTCATGGAGATGGCGACGAACAGGCCGGTAACAATCACGCCCAGTAGCATCGCGCCGAGCGATGAGAATGCGGCTGACTTACCGCCAATCGCCAAGATCACAAGGAACAACACGATCGGCGACAGCACCGGCAGCAACGACGGTACGATCATCTCCTTGATCGCGGCGCGCGTCAGCAGATCGACGCACCGGCCGTATTCCGGCTTGCCAGTCCCTTCCATAATGCCAGGGATCTCTTTGAACTGGCGGCGCACTTCGACGACGACGGAACCGGCGGCGCGGCCGACCGCGGTCATGCCCATGGCGCCGAACAAGAACGGCAGCATGCCGCCGATGAACAGGCCGACGACTATAAATGGATTGGTCAACGAGAAGTCGAGCGTGACCCCGGCGAAGTAAGCGTGGGAATCGGGCTGGGCGATGAAAAAGTTGAGATCCGACGTATAGGCCGCGAACAATACCAGGGCGCCTAGTCCAGCCGAACCGATGGCGTAGCCCTTGGTCACCGCCTTCGTCGTATTGCCCACGGCGTCGAGGGCATCTGTGGTTTTACGAACCGTCTCGTCGAGATCGGCCATTTCGGCAATGCCGCCCGCGTTATCGGTGACCGGGCCGTAAGCATCCAAGGCAACGACCATACCGGCCAACGCCAGCATCGCCGTAACGGCGATTGCGATACCGAGCAATCCAGCCAGGGAGAAGGAAACGATGATCGCCACGCAAATGATAAGTGCCGGAATAGCCGTGGCCTCCATGGAAATCGCTAAACCCTGGATCACGTTAGTGCCATGGCCGGTCGTGGACGACTGTGCGACCGAACGCACCGGTCGGTAGTTCGTTCCAGTGTAGTACTCCGTTACCCAGATGAGCAGGCCGGTCACCACGAGGCCGACAATGGCGCACAAGAACAGCGCCATTCCGGTGAAGCTAGTATCGCCAACCGCGAATTCCGCATCGAAGCCGATCACCCATTGGGTGATCACGGCGATGCCCACCAACGACAGGACCGCAGAGACAATGAAGCCCTTATAGAGCGCCCCCATGATGTTGGTGCTGGAACCCAGGCGCACGAAGAAGGTGCCGATGATGGAAGCAATGATGCAGACGCCGCCGATAGCCAGCGGGTAGACCAGCATCATGTCGAGCAGTGGATGACCGATTAGGAAAATCGAAATCAACACCATGGTCGCCACGACCGTCACGGCATAGGTCTCGAACAGATCGGCCGCCATGCCGGCGCAGTCGCCTACATTATCGCCCACATTGTCGGCGATCACGGCGGGGTTGCGCGGATCGTCTTCCGGGATACCGGCCTCGACCTTACCCACCAAGTCAGCTCCAACATCGGCGCCCTTGGTAAAGATGCCGCCGCCAAGACGGGCGAAGATCGATATCAGCGACGCGCCAAATCCGAGCGCCACCAGGGCGTCGACAATGACACGCTCGCCGATCGTGCCGCTGTCGTGCAGATTGTTGAGAATGCCGAAGTAGCCGGCCACCGCGAGGAGCGCTAACCCCGCCACCAACAGACCGGTCACCGCACCGGCACGGAACGCCACTGAAAGGCCCTGCGCCAACCCTTGCCGGGCCGCTTCCGTGGTTCGCACGTTAGAGCGCACCGAGATGTGCATGCCGATATATCCGGTGGCCCCGGACAAAACAGCGCCGATAATGAAGCCGATGGCGACGGCCCACCCCAGCAGGAAAAACAAGATAATCGCAATGACAATGCCGACGATTGCAATCGTGCGGTACTGCCGGTTCAAATACGCCGCCGCGCCTTCCTGTACGGCGGCGGCAATTTCTTGCATCCGCTCGGAGCCTGCGCTCATCGCCAAAACCGAACGCGATGCCCAAACGCCGTACAGAACTGCCAAGACGCCAGAGGCGATGGCGAACCAAACAACTGGAGCCATATCAATGCTTCCCTTGTATCAGTGTGGTGTTTTGCTGGATTGCCGGCTGGCGTTACGCCGAGCCATCGGCCGAATCATGAGTCCCCCGAAAAGGTCGCGGGAACATGCCAAAAAGGGGTGGTCAACGCAACCGGCGAGGGGAGCTTTGCTACTCGATGGACGTTTATTCCGCAGCGACTGGAATTCGGCGTCCACGTAACCAGAGAACTGCGGCCAACACCATGAACAGTAGCGGCACGGCGGCCAAATTGACGGCGGCCCAGCCAACGGCCTGGTAGACCGCACCGGCGGCCAGCGAGCAAAATGCCACTGTACCGAACACAAAGAAGTCGTTGATCCCTTGGATCTTCGCTTTCTCCGCTGGCGTATAGGTTTGCAGCAGCAGGGTGGTGCCGGCGGTGAACATGAAGTTCCAGCCGACGCCGACCAAGGCCATCGCGATGCGCAGATGCGTCATGGAGTCGCCGTTCAGATTAACCGCGATGCTGGCCGCCGACAGGACGACACCGGCAGTGATAACGTTCAGATCGCCGAACCGCTTTATCAGCCAGCCGGTAACAAAGCTTGGCGCGAACATGCCGATCACATGCCACATGATCACGTTGTTGATGTCCGGCAGACCGAAGGGGTGGGACGGATGGAAACTCATGAATATCGGGGTCGACAGCATGACGAAGTTCATCACCCCGTAGCCGACCATCGCAGCCATTAGGGCGACGATGAAGGTGGGCTGCATCGCGATTTGTCGAAACGGCCGCACCGGACCGGAAAGTTCGGCGGCGCTTGCCGGCGGAATGTCGGTGAACAGCAGCAAGACAACCATCATCAACTGCATCACGATGATGACCGCGAACACCCCGCCATAGATCACCGGGGCCAACATGTCGAACGCCCAGGTCGACAAGGTGGGGCCAGCGAGGCCGGCGAAGACGCCTCCGGCCAGCACCAAACTAACGGCCTTGCTTTTGAAGGCGTCGTCGGCCGTATCGACAGCGGCGAACCGGAATTGCTGGTTCGATCCGGCGGAAGTACCAAACAGCGCGGAGCCGATACAAAACAGGACAAAATCCTGTTCGAATAGCGCCCACAGCGCCACAGCGGCACCGATCGTTCCCGCGATGAGAAATATGATGAACCCGTTCGCACGGCCAACGCGCTTCATGAGCTGCGCCGCCGGCACCGTTGCGAACATCATAAAGACGAATTGAAGGGTAATCGGCAGCGTGGCCAAGCCAAACGGTATGCCATAGACGTCCACGATGGGGGCCATGGACGCCCCAATAATGGTGGATACGGAGAATATGAGCACCATTTGGGTTTGCCCGAACGCCTGGCAAACCGACAGCAACGATACGTTTCGAACGGCTCTATTGATCATCATGCGCCGGACAGTCGTCGAAACGGCCATAAATTACAAGGCGCGAATGTGAATAGCTGGGTTGTTCTGAGAGGGGGCCGGCAGGAGCGGTCACGTCCGCCGTGATCCAGCTTTACGCGCCGTTACGCACCAGCGTGTTCACAAACACATTGATGACCTTTTCTTTGCCGACAACACGGCGGGATACTACCAGCATGCGCCGTTTAACGGCGTCGACACCCACCTTCCGGTTAGTGTGTTCTTCGCGTTCGAACATGGCATGAAGCTCGCGGAACATCGCATCGCGCAGCTGCCGCCGCATTTCGATGATCTCTGTGCGCGTGCCCTCATCGGGAATTTCAAGCGTCACGGCAGCCGTGAAGGTACCGGCCGGTTGTTGCGCCCTGAAAATGGTCGCCGTTATAGGCTCAAGCTTCAGATATAAACGCGTGCCCTCCGCTGGCGCGTCGCCAGGCGCAGGATCCGCGGCGAAGGCATGCGTACCGAACGCGGTTAGAAAAAGAGCCACCAGGAGAATTGCAAGTTTGTTCATGGCGAATCTGCCCTACCCCTCGGTGATCCAGATATCGCGCAAGACGACATCGTAGACGGCGCCATGCCCGAGCAGCCGCAAATTCTCAGCACGAATGCGATTCTTTATGTGGGTTATCTCGACGTTCCCGTTCGCGTCTGCGGGCAGCGGGCGAACGGTGAGCGTCCTCAAATAGGCTTCGTACAGCCGCGGCATTTCCTGCTCGATCCGGTCGACGTGCTCGCTGCCGTCCTCAACCTCAAGGGCCAGCATGACGACAATGTTTTGCAACGTACCGCCGCTTTCGATCTGAACGAAAATGGGCTCGATATTGATATATTTGATCTCGCGGGGCTTCTCGATGGGGGGCGGCAGTTCGGCCTCTTCCACCACGGGTTCGTCGCCGAAGAAAAATACGAAGCTCGCACCGGCCCCACCGCCAATGACGAGAAGTCCGATAAGGGCGAACAGGATTAGTTTCTTGCGGCTCGATTTTGCCGGCGTAGGTGCTTCGCCGTCTTCTTCATCGAGAACGCCCTCGAGTGAAATGTCGGTACCCGCCATCGCCTACCTCAATGCATTGGCCGTTCGCATCGCGAATTTTGACGGCGTTTGGCTTAACGTCTCCACCAACCAACCTGCCGATCCGCGTCAGATCCACACCGCATTTACCGGCGAGGTGCTGTAGCTGCTCGGAGGCGCTGGCCGGTGCTGTAAAAACCAGCTCGTAATCGTCGCCGCCACTCAAAAGACTAAGGCGCAATGGTTGATCGTCGGTTACCAAACGCGCCGCCGCCTCCGACAGGGGTATGAAATTTAACTCAATTTCGGCTGATTTCTGCGACGCCTGACAGATATGGTTAAGATCGGCGACCAACCCATCCGAAACATCCGCCGCAGCGCTCGCCAAGCCGGCCAGGCCCTGCCCCACCTCGACCCGGGGGCTCGGATAGCGGAATCGTTCGACCAGATAATCGCCGGTAGCTTTATCCGGTGCCGTAATCCGGCCTTCGATGAGCGCCAAGCCCAACGCCGCATCGCCGATGGTGCCGGAGACATATACGTCGTCCCCAACAGAACCGCCGGACCGCAGAATGATTGAACCCTCCGCGACCTCTCCGATCAGCGTGACAGAGAGTACCAACGGGCCATCGGTCCGAGTGGTATCGCCGCCGATCAGGGTGATTCCGAATTGCCTCTGCTCATCGGCTAAGCCTTGCGCGAAGGCGGCAACCCACTCCGGTGTGGTCGTTTCAGGCAGCGCCATCACAAGCGTATAAGCCCGTGGAGCGGCTCCCATGGCGGCAAGATCCGACAGGTTGACGCGTAACAACCTGGCAGCGATGGCCTCGGGCGGCTCGGCGGAAGGAAAGTGGACGCCCGATACGATCGCGTCCGTGGTCACCACGGCGCGCTTGCCCGGCGCCACGGCGAATTCCGCGGCATCGTCGGTGAGCTCAAAAGCGCCGGGTTCGCCGCTGGCCAACGGCGCCAAGTAGCGCTTAATGAGATCGAACTCGTCGAGGCCCGATGCCATCGCCAGGCCTCACTTGCCGCCGCCGTCCGCGAACTCGTCGGGCCGCAGCACTCGCGACAAGCGATCCAAGACAGCATTGACCAGCGAAGGCTCCTTGCCCTCAAAGAACGCATCGGCGACCCGGACATATTCGCTGATCACGACGCGCGCAGGCACGGCCGGTTGGGAATACAATTCGTAGGCGCCGCAACGCAAAATGGAGCGCAGCAAGACTTCCATGCGCTCGGCCGGCCAAGATTCATCGAGGCAAGCCGCCAGCATGTCATCCAACTCGGTTAACTTTTCGCGCGCGCCGCGCACCAAATCGGCAAACAACACCTTGTCTGCCTCGGCGATTGGCTCGTCACCTTCGTCGACACGGCCATTGGGCTCGGTTGTAGCAAATTGGCCAATAACCCCCTCCGCCGCGCCACCCGATATCTCCATCTGGTACAGGGCCTGAACGGCGGTTAAGCGCGCAGCGCTACGGGCTACATTGCTTTGCTGCGGATTACTCTCGCTCTCGGCATGGTCTGGATCGGTCACCGGGGGAAGAGTCCCAAGTTTCGCTTCAAGTCGATCATGCTCAAACAAACACGAGCTGCCTCGCCGCCCTTATCGCGGCGGTCGACGCCGGCGCGTTCTTCAGCTTGTTCGCGATTTTCCACCGTCAACAATCCGAAGCCCAGGGCCAGGCAATACTGTATCGCCAAGTCCTGTAGTCCCCGCGCCGCTTCGCCGCAAACATAGTCGTAGTGACTTGTCTCGCCCCGAATAACGCAACCCAACGCAATATAGCCGTCGAAGCGTTTGCGCCCACCGGCAAACTCCAGCGAACGCACCGCGGTTGCGACTGCCGCCGGTAGCTCGAAGGCCCCTGGCACATCGAAAATTTCCCATGTGGCACCGGCTCCCTCGAGGGCTTTGGTAGCGCCACGCACCAACTCCTCGGCGATATCTTCGTAGAATCGCCCAACAGCGATCATGACGTGAGGTTGATCCGTCATCAGGTTTGTCCCCGCGGCTGCGTTACCGGTTTAATCGGGCGCGTTTCGACAACACGCAACCCGAAGCCCTCCAGGCCGACAATCGAGCGCTGCGAATTAGACAACAGAATGATATCGCGCACGCCGAGATCGACGAGAATCTGCGCCCCCACGCCGTAGTCGCGCAGTTCGTTGAGGGGCCGGGCCGGGGCGCTCCAGAACTGCTTCAGCCGATCACTGGGGTCGGTTGGCGAGGTATCGCGAATAACCACGATCACACCGCGGCCGGCTTCGCCGATCATCTCCATCGATTTTTGCAAAACGCCGGCGTCCTTAACGTCGGCGCTGCCTAGCGCATCGCTGCCGATACTGAATGCGTGCATGCGCACCAGCACCGGCTCATCCGGCGTTATTTCGCCCTTCACTAGTGCGAGGTGCTCGGCGTACTCCACCTTGTTGTAATACACGTAATATTTGAACTCACCGCCGAAACGCGAGTTGAAATCGTGTTCGAGCAGCCGCTCGACAATGCGGTCGTTGCGGCGCCGGTACGCAATCAAGTCGGCGATCGCACCGATCTTCAAGCCGTGAAACTGGGCAAACTTAATCAGTTCGGGCAACCGCGCCATGGTGCCGTCTTCATTCATGATCTCGCAGATCACCGCCGACGGATTGAGGCCAGCGAGCCGGGCCAAATCGACGCCGGCCTCAGTGTGCCCGGCGCGCACCAAAACGCCGCCGTCGCGGGCCGCCAGCGGAAACACATGACCCGGCGTGACAATATCCTCCGGGGTCGAACGGGGATCGATTGACACACTGATAGTGCGCGCACGGTCGGGCGCCGAAATGCCCGTGGTCACGCCCTCGCGGGCTTCGATCGACACGGTGAACGCCGTCTCCAGCCCGCCACGCCGCGATTGCGGTAGCAACGACAGGTCGAGCTGCTTAACCCGTTCCCGCGATAGCGCCAAACAGATCAGGCCGCGCCCATGGGTCGCCATGAAATTGACCGCGTCCGGCGTCGCCATTTGCGCCGGAATTACCAGGTCGCCTTCGTTTTCCCGGTCCTCATCGTCGATCAAGATGAACATCCGTCCATTGCGGGCATCGTCGATGATGTCCTCGATCGGCGAGAGAATGGTTAGGTCTTCGCCGCTACGCTGACTCTCGGCCACATCCTGCTTGCTGGCAGCACTTAGCTCTTTTGTCTTGTTATTTTTCGCCAAGGATTAGCTCCGTTCCATAAGCCGCGCGACATACCGGGCAACCACGTCGATCTCCAAATTCACCGCCTGGCCCGCCTCGAACGAAGCAAAAGACGTGTGGTCCCACGTATGCGGAATGATATTCACACCGAATTTGCGCCCTTCAACCTCGTTGACGGTGAGCGATACCCCATCGACTGCGACCGACCCCTTGGCGGCAATAAACCGCGCCAGATCCTCGGGCGCTTCGATCTCGATCCGGTGATTATCGCCTTCCGGACGGATCGCGTCGAGATGGCCCACGCCGTCCACATGTCCGAGTACAAGATGGCCGCCCAGCTCATCCGATGCGGTCAACGCCCGCTCCAGATTAACTGCCGTGTCAGGCTGCCAACTTCCCAACGTGGTGCACGCCAGGGTTTCGCCGGAAACGTCTGCGGCGAACCAGCCCTCGCCCTTCTCGACCACGGTCAAACAAGCGCCGCTGCACGAGATCGACGCCCCCAGCGCGATGCCGCTCGTATCATAAGCGGTCTTGATTTTCAGCCGACTGCCGACGCTCTGCGGCACAATCTCCGCAACGCGGCCGACATCGGTGACGATTCCGGTAAACATGGCGTTTGGTTAAGGCAGTCGACGATAAATATCCAGTGTCTCGTCGCCGATCACCTCGCGTGCCAGGGGCGCAAAACCCGGCATATCCTCGATCTTCTCGACACCCAGCGCGCCGAAAACCGGCAGGCCGTCGCCGCCGATAAGTTTCGGCGCGCGAAACCAGGCGACGCGGTCGACCAGCCCGGCGCGTAACAATGCCGCGCTCAGGGTCGCGCCGCCCTCGATCAAAACCCGGGTGATCCCGCGCTCCGCCAAAGCGCTCAAAACGGCGCCGGCGTCGGCATGACCGGCATCATCGGCCGGCACGTTCAGCACCTCGGCTCCGGCCGTTCTCAGTTTCTTGGCGCGGCCACCGTTCTCATCCTCACAGGTGTAAATCCAGGTCGGTACCTCGCGCGCCGAGCGCACCAGCTGCGCGCCGTCGGCGATCCGTAACTTGCTATCGAGAACGACGCGGACCGGCGAGCGATCCGCCAACCCGGCGAGGCGGCACGTCAGTTCGGGATCGTCTTGGTTGACCGTGTCGATCCCCACCATGATCGCATCGTGCTGGGCGCGCATCAGATGAACCCGCTCGCGCGCCGCCGGTCCGGTGATCCACTGCGAGGCCCCGCTGCGGGTCGCGATACGGCCGTCCGCGGTCGTCGCGGTCTTAAGCGTCACCAACGGGCGGCCCACAGTCGCGCATTGGATGAACCCGGCGTTCAATTCTTCCGCCTCGGCGCGCAACACGTCCGTCTCGACGTCAATGCCGGCGGCCTTTAGACGTTCGATACCCTCACCGGAAACGCGCCTGTCGGGATCCATGCAGCCGACCACCACCCGGCCGAGCTTCGCCTCGATCAGCGCGTCCGCGCATGGCGGTGTTCTGCCGTGGTGGCTGCAGGGTTCGAGCGAAACATAGGCCGTGGCCCCCGCGAGGCCGGCTTGCCCGTAGCGCTCACGTGCCTGGGCTAGCGCCACGGTTTCCGCGTGGGGCCGTCCACCCGGCTGGGTCCAACCGCGGCCAATGACGCGTTCCACGCCGCCCCCGGCCTGAACGATGATGCAGCCGACTGCAGGGTTTGGCCACGACCGGCCAAGCCCACGGCGCGCCAGCCGCAGGGCGACCTGCATATATTGCGTATCCTTGATCATGGCGTTGCCAGGGCCGCACCAGTCGCGGCAGTATTGCTAGTCGTCTTCGTCTTCTTCGGTGCCGAGCCGCTCGGTGCCGATGAAGTCCTCGAAGTCCTTGGCCTCGCGGAAGTTCTTGTACACCGAAGCGAAACGCACATAAGCCACTGGATCGAGGCTCGCCAGCGCATCCATCACTGCTTCGCCGATGGCCTCTGTGCCGATCTCGGTTTCACCCGATGATTCCAAGCGGCGAACAATGCCACTCACCACACGATCGACCCGCTCGGGGTCGACCGGGCGCTTGCGCAAAGCAATCCGCATCGAGCGCTCCAACTTATCGCGGTCGAACGGCGCGCGCTGTCCATTGCTTTTGATCACCAGCAGGTCGCGAAGCTGCACCCGCTCGAAGGTCGTCCACCGGGCGCCGCAATCGGGGCACGCCCGCCGGCGGCGGATCGCCGTATTGTCTTCAGTTGGCCGCGAATCCTTCACATGGGTGTCGGGATGGCCGCAGAAAGGGCATCGCATCTCGTCTGTCCTCGTCTCGTCGCCCGGGCCGAATTAAGTCTGGCCGTAAATCGGGAAGCGCGCGCACAATTCCGACACCCGGTCGCGCACGGAGCGCTCGACCTGCGCATCGCCATCGGGGTTCGCCGCCAGACCGTCGAGAACTTCTACAATAAGCTCGCCGACATAGCGGAACTCGCTTGGCCCGAAGCCCCGCGTCGTCGCCGCCGGGCTGCCCAGACGAACGCCGGACGTCACCGTGGGCTTTTCCGGATCGAACGGAATGCCGTTCTTGTTGCAAGTGAGCCCCGCTCGTTCGAGCGCGTCTTCCGCGATATTGCCCGTCAGGCCCTTTGGCCGCAGATCGACCAACAACAGGTGGGTATCGGTGCCGCCGGAGACGATATCCAACCCACGCTCCGAAAGCGCGTCGGCCAGCACCGACGCGTTCTCGGCAACGCGGCGGGCATACTCCTTGAACTCCGGTTGCTGCGCTTCGCGAAATGCCACCGCCTTTGCTGCGATCACGTGCATGAGCGGACCGCCTTGCAGCCCCGGAAACACCGCGGAGTTTATCTTTTTTCCAAGATCCGCATCGCGCGACAAGATCATACCGCCACGCGGGCCACGCAGCGTTTTGTGAGTTGTCGTGGTTACAACGTCGGCAACGGGCACTGGACTTGGATGGGCACCACCAGCGACAAGCCCAGCAAAGTGCGCCATGTCGACCCACAGCAAAGCGCCCGTCTGATCAGCGATCTCGCGAAACCGCTCGAAATCGATAAAGCGGGGATACGCTGAACCACCGGCGATGATCATCCTGGGCTTATGTTCTTTTGCCAGCCGTTCGACTTCGTCGAAATCGATCAACGCATCTTCGCGGCGCACGCCATATTGAACCGCGTTGAACCATTTACCGGAGAGGTTCGGCGGCGCACCGTGGGTCAAATGTCCACCGGCCGCCAGAGACATACCGAGGATCGTATCGCCGGGCTGGCAAAGCGCTAACATTACCGCCTGGTTTGCCTGCGAACCCGAATGTGGTTGGACATTTGCGAACTCGCAGTCAAACAACGCCGTCGCCCGTTCGATTGCCAGCTCCTCGGCATCGTCGACATATTCGCAACCACCATAGTAACGGCGTCCCGGGTAACCTTCCGCGTATTTATTGGTAAGCACTGAGCCGGCAGCCTCCAGTACCGCTTGAGACACGATGTTCTCCGAGGCGATGAGCTCGACCTGATCTTGCTGGCGGTGTAGTTCTCCTCGAACCGCTTCCGCAATAGCGGGATCCGCGGTCGCGAGCCCACGCTGAAAAGCGTCTCCGCCCTGCTCGCTCATGATTGTCGCTTCACTGGTCATCCGAACCGGTCCTCAACCAAAATTTCTCGATGATGTTCACTTAACCCAATTTACCAACACGGCGCTGGTGGCGCTCGCCGCCATCGAACGGGGTCGACAGAAACGCGCGCAAACAATCCTTTGCCACTTCTTCGCCAATCACTCGCGCACCGAGCGCCAGAATGTTGGCATCGTTGTGTTCGCGCGCTAAGCGCGCCGTCGTCGCATCGGTGCAGACCGCAGCGCGGATGCCCCCCACCCGATTGGCGGCGATGGAAATCCCGATTCCGGTCCCGCAGACGATAACCCCCCGCTCTGCCCGGCCCTCTGCAATGGCGTCGGCAACCGCGCGCCCGAAGTCCGGATAGTCGACCGAGTCAGGACCGTCGGTACCCAAATCCAGACAGTCGACACCCAACTCGGAGAGCTCGCGTTTGAGTTCCTCCTTTAGTAGGAAACCAGCATGATCGGCAGCCAGCGCGACGGTCATTTCGTTCATTTAGCATGTCCGCAGCGGGGCGGTGACGAGGTTCTCAATATCGGCGAACACTTACCATATCTCGTTTACCACCGCCAGCCTGGCACAACCTGTCGCGTGTCGCTGTGAATAGTCTCTACAAGCTGTGTAGTAATCTTAACCTTAAAAGTGAAGAAGCGGACTATGATATGAGACTAATGTGCGTATATCTCACCAAAAAAGTGGACAAAAATTTGGAAATTGGGGTGACACTCAAGCAAAAAACCGTCACATTACTGTAATGAAGTATTAATCAATTTTGGGGTTCTGGCGGTAAACGCCGGTAAATCTGGGGATCGAAGTCCGAGGGGGAGAAAGTATGACACAGGAAACCGGCGACAACCTGCCGCATACGGATGTGCTGCAAATGACCACGCAGGTGGTTGCCGCATATGTGGGTCACAACAGCGTCGGCGAGGCGCAAATTCCAGACGTCATCAAGTCTGTCTATACCAGCTTAGCCGGTCTGAACGGTCACGCGGAAAATACTGCGAAGGCACGTCAGAAGCCTGCTGTGCCGATCAAGAAATCGATTACAGCCGACTACTTGATCTGTCTCGAAGACGGCAAAAAGCTGAAGATGCTGAAGCGCCATTTGCGCACGGCATATGGCCTCAGCCCTGAGGACTATCGCGCCAAGTGGGGCCTCGGTTCGGACTATCCAATGGTCGCACCGAACTACGCGAAGCAGCGCTCGGCGTTCGCCAAAAAGATCGGCCTCGGCAAACGCCGCGCGGCGTAGCGCCGATAATCACAGCACAACGCCGCAACCGGCGTTGATCATAGAATTGAACGGCGGGCGTGAAAATCGCCCGCCTTCGCATTTCAGGCGAAGCGCTGTCCGGTCGGAGACGACCCTTCGGCACGCTTCTTGGCGAGCACATATTGCAGCTTTTGCACTGCGGCGTGTTTGAGTGCTTCCTCACCCGCAGTGACGGGCCCGAAAATCGTTGCCTCAACCAGTGTTTTGGGATCGACGGCGCACACTTTCACCGAGTTGCCCACGGCAGAGAATTCAAACAGAACTTCGCGCAAATCAGCCACGCCGCTCTCGCCGCGCCCGGTCACGATGGGATTCCTTGGTGTGTGCCGCATGGCGTCATATCCAAACCGCCCTTATAATTGGCCGATCCTTTGGATGGATTGAGGCCGGGAAGCAGAACCATGAAAACCGACAATCACAAATTTATAGTTAAGCGCGCCGACCAAGCCGAGTGGACACCAGGACTGCGTGCCGAGTTCGAATACCGCGATCTAGGAATCCGCGAAGCGACCGGAAACGAATATGGCGCCCATGTCATCCGCATGACCGATGGGGCGTTCAAGCAGTCGACCGGCCGGCACAGCCACACCACCGGCTTTCAGATGATCTATGTGCTTTCGGGCGAAGCCCGGTTTTGGTTCGAAGATGCCGGCGAGGTCACCGTCCGCAAAGGCGACTGTTTCTATCAGCCCGACGGTCTCGTCCACGACGCGCTTTATATGTCGGAGGATTGCGAATTGCTGGAAATCACCACGCCGGCCGATTTCGAAACCAAAGAGCATTAACTGTTAACCGCTAGGATTTGAACGCCGGGCGCGGCGGCCAAAGGCGAGCCGCGCGGGCAGCAAAACCGAAACCAACAATGGACCGGTCATGAGTTTGGCAAGCGATCTCCCCGCCCAGCAGAAGCCGAAGAGCGGCGACAAACCCAGGTTCCAATGGGACGACCCTCTCCTGCTTGATGACGCACTGACCGAGGATGAACGCATGGTGCGCGATACCGCGCGCGCCTACTGCCAGGACAAGCTCATGCCGCGCATCCTCGAAGCGCATCGCGACGAGCGTTTCGACCGGGAGATCATGAGCGAGCTCGGCGAACTCGGCCTGCTCGGCTCGACCCTGCCCACCGAATATGGCTGCGCCGGTGTCAATCACGTTTGCTATGGCTTGATTGCGCGCGAGGTCGAGCGCGTCGATTCCGGCTACCGCTCGGCGCTATCGGTCCAATCGTCGCTGGTGATGTGGCCCATCTACGCCTATGGCTCGGAGGATCAGCGGCGCAAGTACCTTCCCAAACTGGCGACCGGCGAATGGGTCGGCGCGTTTGGCCTCACCGAGCCGGATGCCGGTTCCGATCCTGGCGGCATGGTGACGCGGGCGCGCGCCGTCGACGGCGGCTACGCGCTGCACGGCGCAAAGATGTGGATTTCCAATGCACCGATCGCCGACGTCTTCGTTATTTGGGCGAAAGACGAAGAGGATACGATTCGCGGATTCATCTTGGAAAAAGGCATGAAGGGCCTGTCGGCACCCAAGATCGAAGGTAAGTTTTCGCTCCGGGCGTCATCGACCGGCGAGGTCGTCATGGACGACGTTTTCGTGCCGGCCGAAAACAAACTACCCAACGCACGGGGCCTCGGCGGTCCCTTCGGCTGCCTCAACAAGGCGCGCTATGGCATCTCCTGGGGGGCGCTTGGCGCGGCGGAGTTCTGCTGGCACGCGGCGCGCCAATACACCCTCGACCGCAAGCAGTTCGGCCGGCCGCTGGCGGCGACGCAGCTGGTGCAAAAGAAACTGGCCGACATGCAGACCGAGATCACGCTCGGCCTCCACGCTTCGCTACGTCTGGGCCGCCTGATGGACGACGATCAAGCGACGCCGGAAATGATCTCGATGCTGAAACGCAACAATGCCGGCAAGGCTCTCGACATCGCCCGGGTTGCCCGCGACATGCATGGCGGCAACGGCATCGTCGACGAGTTCCATGTGATCCGGCATGTAATGAACCTGGAGACCGTCAACACCTACGAAGGCACCCACGACATCCACGCCCTGATCCTTGGCCGGGCACAAACCGGCATTCAGGCTTTTACGGCATAGAGGACTGCCGAATTTATCTGATATTTTAGTACTGGCGGCGTCGATGAATTAAACGTGATCCGCCAAATTATGAGTTTGGCAACCGTCAACTACCAAGCTACGCACGATATCCATGCGCTGATTCTCGATCACGCACAAACGGGTACCCACGCATTCACTGGATAGGTGCGAAGCGATGATGTTGGTCCGTTTTAAAGAACCTGTGCCGCTCTCCCAATCGACCCTTACACTAATCCTTCGAGGAGTCGCTTTTGGACTTTTTCTGATATTCGGCCTCTACATGTACATCGTCCACGATGCCGACCTCCTACACGGAGGCATAGGTTTGTTTTTGACCGGCTTCGGGGTCGTGATATTTGCAGCCCATTTTTTCGCAATCAGATTTTATGTCGTCCGGAGTACCCGCGTGATTTCACCCAACACCGATGTGTGACGCAGTCCTGATTTGGCGCTAAATTTGGCGGCATGGATAAGGAAGAAGCCGTTAAACAACTGCGCAAGCGCCTGCTCATGCTGTTCGGCGCGCTCGTCGTTTCCTACGCCTGCTCATTCGGAGTAGCGATTTTCCTGTTCGCCGATTCGGGCGTGCTGGAGACCGCCTGGGGCTGGCCGGTTATCGGCGGCTTCGCGGTGCTCGCCTTCATCCACCTGCGCTCCCAGTTCCGCCGCTACGATTACCTCGTACGCATGGCGGAGAGCTCGGAGGACGAATAGTCTCCGTAGGTCGTCTTATCGGTCTATTTGGTGTCGCTGAGTTTGGCGCGAGACGCGCGCTGCCCTAGTCGCACAATCCGCAGCTGTCGGCGGCCGGCTTGAAGTTGACGCACAGCTTGCCAGCGTCAGCGCACGGTATATCCATCTTCTTGAAGCCGCAGCGCATGTTGCCGTCCGTGGTCTCGCCTTCGAAATGGCCGCAGCGGGTGCAGTTGCCAACGTCAGTGCTGCCGCAACGGTTTCGCATTTGGCCGCACAGCTGAGTGAGCGCGGACGCAAGTGGCTCGGCAAGCTGCGGCGGCAGATCGCGGACCGCGAGATCGAGACAGTTCAGCGGGTCTTCACGTAGTAGCGCCTCGCCCGCCTCGGTAATCGCCAGGTGACGCACCCTTTTGTCGGCCTTGTCGGCAACCCGCCGGACATAGCCTTTTTTCTCGAGCGCCTTGAGGGTTTGGCTGGCGGTACCTTTGGTCGTCCCCAAAAAAGAGGCCAAGCCCCCCGGCGTACGCGACAGCTGGTTTGCACGCGCAACATAACGCAGGCTGTCCCACTGGGCCGGATTGAGCCCATGGGAGTACTGCAACCCCCGCGCCATGCGCCCAACGCGGTCCAGTAGACGCGTTAAATCTTCATGATTATCAATGGGTTGAAGGTTTATCTTCGAGTCGATCGCCATAATACCGGAAGCGCCCTAGAAGGCCGATATATCGTTTCGATAGTGTCGAGTCGATAACATCTTGCGCAAAGCGCCCCCAACCTCTATATTCTTAACCATAGCGAGTCGATACCATTATCCCCGCACGCTTCGTGTGGATATAGACTACGAACGCGGGTTGTCAAAAGGATTGTGACATGGCCAGTTTTGCATCGCACGATATCGAACGTGGAAACCGCCGTTACGCGGCGTCGGTTATGCGGGCGCCGGTCCTCGAACGCGAACATGAGTTCGACCTCGCACGCCGGTGGCGTGACGATAAAGACGAAGACGCATTGCACGAATTGATCGAGGCTTATGCACGCTTCGTCCTGCGCATCGCCTGGAAATTCCGCGGCTACGGCCTGCCGGTCGGCGATTTGGTGCAGGAAGGCAATATCGGCCTCATGGAAGCCGCTCAGCGGTTCGATCCCGAGCGCAACGCCCGGTTCTCCACCTACGCCTCCTGGTGGATCATGGCCGCCATTCAGGATCACATCCTGCGCAACAACTCGATTGTGCGTGTTGCAACGACGCCGGCGCAGCGGCGCTTGTTCTTCAACCTGCGCCGGGTGCGTGCGAAGCTCGCGAGCGGCGCCGACGGCGAGCTCACCGATCTCGACCGCGAACTCGTCGCCAAGCAGTTGGATGTGCGGGTGAAGGACGTCGTGCGCATGGAAGCGCATCTCAGCGGCGCGGATAGCTCGCTCAATGCGACGGTGAGCACCGAGGACGATATTCAGTTCCAGGACCTGCTGGCCGATGAAGGGCCCAACCCGGAAGACGTGACGGCAGCACAGATCGACGGCGAAACCCGGTCGCAGTGGCTGGAAGACGCGCTCGATACGCTGAGCGAGCGGGAGCGTAAGATTATCGCGCGGCGCTTCCTCACCGAGGACAAGAGCACCCTGGCGGAAATCGGCGAGAGCTTCGGCGTGAGTAAGGAGCGTATCCGCCAGATCGAGGCCAAAGCGCTTGATAAGCTTCGCAATGAGCTAAAGCAGCACGCGTCTAATCCAAGCGAACTGCTGAGCCTCAATCTCAGCCACTAGGGCAAAAACAAACGGCGCAGCAAAAGCTGCGCCGTATTGCTGGAATTAGCTGTGTGGATTGGCCTTAAGCGGCGGTCTCGACGCGGGAGAATTCCGAGACGCGCGGACCGAAGCCGAGCTGCTGCAACCAGAAGCTTTCAATGTTGCGCAGAATTTCGTTGGCTTGCATCAAGGTCTCGGCATCCACGTTGGCGCCGACTTCCTCGCTGTGACGCTCGAACATCGTCTCGAGGGCACGGCTCAGCGCCAAGCCTTTTTCCGTCAACCGAACACGGACCGAGCGGCGGTCATGCGACGAGCGCTCCTGATGGAGGTAGCCGTTTTCGGTCATCTTTTTGACGTTGTAGGAAACGTTGGAGCCCAGATAGTAGCCCCGCAGCGTCAATTCGCCGACAGTCAGTTCGTCGCCGCCGATGTTGTAGAGGATCAGCGCCTGAACGTTGTTAATGTCGCGGACATCGGTGCTATCGAGCTCGTTCTTGATAACCTCAAGAAACTGGCGATGCATCCGTTCGAGCGAGTTAATAGTCGATAGATAAGCCTGCTTCACCGTCCGCCCTCCGGGGTTTGGTGCGATTTGAAACGTTCCCCAGTATGGCCTTAACTGGTTAAAGATGGCTTAAGCTAATTTAGCCCAAAACCTCGCTAAAATGCGTTGAAATTATTGGTAAATTCCGGCTTTCAGCCGCTCTGAATCTGGCGGATTATGGCGGAAAAATCGAGCGCCGCGTTATCGCCCAAACTCGCGAACGTCTCGTAAAGCTGGGTGGCCTGGGCGCCCAGCGGCGTATTGGCCCCCGAAGCCGCCGCGGCATCCTGCGATAGGCGCAAATCCTTGAGCATCATGGCGACGGTAAATCCGGCCGCATAGTCGCGATTGGCCGGCGATGTCGGCACCGGTCCCGGTACCGGGCAATAGCTCGTCATCGCCCAGCATTGGGAGGTCGCGGTGGACGCGATGTCCCATAGCTTCTGGGTATCAAGACCGAGCTTCTCGGCCAGCGAGAAGCCCTCGCTGACGGCGATCATCTCGATCGCCAGCATCAAATTGTTGCACGCCTTGGCCGCTTGACCGGCGCCGGGCCCGCCCGCGTGAAACAGATTCTGGCCCATCGCCGCCAAGATCGGTTCAGCGCGCTTGTAGGCGTTATCCGCGCCGCCGCACATGAAGGTCAGTGTCCCAGCCTCCGCGCCGCCGACACCGCCGGATACCGGCGCATCGATCATCTCCAGCCCCTTGTCGGCAGCCACCGCGATGACGTCGCGGGCGGTCGCCACATCGATCGTGGAAGAATCAATCAGTAGCGTTCCCTCCGCCACAACATCGATCACCTTATCGGCCTCGATATAGACGGAGCGCACATGCTCGCCCGCCGGCAGCATGGTGATGACGATCTCGGCGCCGGCGGCCGCGCCAGCGGCATTGTCGGCGGCCGTCGCTCCGGCCTCGACGGCCCGCGCCACGGCGTCGGGCGCGATGTCGAACGCGGCGACGCTGTGGCCCGCCCCGATAAGGTTGGCGACCATGGGACCGCCCATATTGCCCAGTCCGATAAATCCGATCGTTGCCATCGTGTCTCTCCTCTGTTTTCGGCTCTAGCCGAAATCCGGCTCGCCCTCTACCGGGGCGAAATACTCGTCGACATCCAGCTCGTTGACCCCCGCCAGATCCGGTGGATCCCAGTTCGGCGCGCCATCCTTGTCGATCACGACCGCGCGGATGCCTTCGAACAAATCATGGCCGCGAAAGCAGCGATCGGCAATGCGGTATTCCATGGTCATCGCATCTTCAAAGCGTGTCAGCTCCGCGCCGGTCCGCAATTGACGGAACGTCACTTTCAGACTGGTCGGCGATTTGGCGCCGATCGTCTCTGCCGTCTCATTTCCCCAGGCCGTGCCCTCAGCCGCCAGACGCGCGAGGATCGCTTCCACCGTGGTGGCCGAAAAGCACCGGTTGATCGCCGGCTGGTGCTCGGCAAGTTTGTTGGGCCCCGGATCGGCGGCAAACTGGGCTAATACCGCGCCGATCACCTCGCGGTCGCTAGCCGTGTTTGCCAGCGCATCGAAGACGTCATCGAGTTTGTCCGACGGGATATAGACATCGGCGATACCGGCGTACAAACAATCGGCGGCGCGCATGCGATAGCCGGTTAGCCCCAGATACATGCCGGTCTCACCGGGACAGCGGGGCAGGAACCAGCTGGCACCGATATCCGGAAACAGGCCGATCCCGGTCTCCGGCATAGCGAATAATGTGCGTTCGGTAACCACCCGGTGCGAGCCATGGATCGAGACACCGACCCCGCCGCCCATCACCACGCCGTCCATCAGCGCGATGAAGGGCTTGGGGTAGTTGAATATGGTGACGTTCAGCGTGTATTCGGCGCTGTAGTAGGTCGGTCCGAAGTCGGTGCCGCGCTTGTTATAGAGGTCGCGGATATCGCCGCCGGCGCAGAACGCGCGGTCGCCGGCACCCTGAATAACCACCGCAGCGATGGCGTCGTCGGCCGCCCATTCGTGCAGTTTCGGCCCGATCGCCTGCACCATCGCCAGGGACAACGCATTGAGCGCCTCGGGCTTGTTCAGCGTGATCACCCCGAGGCTACCGCGCTCTTCGAGTAAAACTTCCGAAGTATCAGACATCTTTTTGTTCTTATTACTGTCTTAGAAAATCGCGCGCGATGATGACCCGCATGATTTCGTTGGTACCTTCGAGGATTTGGTGCACCCGCAAATCGCGCAGATAACGCTCGATGGGGAACTCCTTCAGATAACCGTAGCCGCCGTGTAACTGCAGCGCCCGGTTGACCACTTCGAAGCCGAAATCCGTCGCCAAGCGTTTCGCCATCGCCGCCGCAGCCGTGGTCCCCGGCGCGCCATTGTCGAGCATCCACGCCGCCCGGTGCAGCATCACGCGGGACGATTCCAGCTCGGTCGCCATGTCGGCGAGTTGGAACTGCAGCGCCTGAAACTCGGCCAGCGTTTGGCCGAACTGTTTGCGGGTTTTGGTATGCTCCCGGGCTAAGTCTAGGCAGGCCCGTGCGCCGCCGATCGAGCAGGCGCCGATATTGATACGCCCACCGTCGAGCCCCTGCATGGCGATCTTGAAACCGTCACCCTCTTCGCCGATGCGATTGGTGACCGGCACGCGGCAGTCTTGAAAAATGACCGCGGCGGTGGGTTGGCTGTTCCAGCCCAGTTTCTTCTCCAGCTTACCGAAGCTGAGGCCCGGCGAATCCTTTTCAACCGCGATGCATGAGACACCGTCGGCGCCATCGCCGCCGGTCCGCAGCATGCACACATAGACATCCGACGCCGATCCGCCGGAGATAAATGCCTTCTCGCCATTGATCACATAGTGGTCGCCGTCGCGCACCGCGCTCGACCGCAGCGACGCGGCGTCGGATCCCGCACCGGGTTCGGTCAGGCAGTAGCTAGCGAAATGCTCCATGGTCATCAGCTTCGGCAGGAAACGGGCCCTCACCTCGTCGTTGCCGAACCGGTCGATCATCCATGACGCCATGTTGTGGATCGAGATATAGGCCGCGGTCGACGGACACGCCGACGCCAGTTCTTCAAAGATAAGGGCCGCGTCCAGACGGCCCAGCGCGGAGCCGCCATGGACGTCAGAGCAATAGATACCGGCGAAGCCCAGCGCGGCAGCCTGGCGCAGCGTATCGACCGGGAAGATCGCTTCTTCATCCCACTTTGCCGCGTGGGGCAGCATTTCGTCGGTGGCGAACCCCCGCGCCATGTCCTGAATAGCGATCTGTTCTTCGCTGAGTTGAAAATCCATCGGCCGCCTTCCCTAGCCCCGCGCGATAATAGCTAGGGCTGGCCCGCGCGCAACAAAAAGGGCCGCCCGGAGGCGGCCCTTCATGGCCTGCGCCGCCGCTTACTCCGCAGCGACCGGCGTGTCGTAGTCGGCGATTTCGAGTTCCGGCAATACCTTGGTCATGAAGGTTTCCAGCTCATCGATCACCACTTGCTTGGGCGCCATGGCGTAGTGCCAGATCAGGCAGAGATACTCCGCCGGAATGCGCTCATAGGTGTGCTTCCACTGAGCGATCGCATCGTCGAGATTGCCGCCGATGAAGATGCCCATGTCGATCATGCGCTGGACCATCGCCTCGTCGCTGTCGACACCATCGACCAGGAACGGGAAGAACGACCCGTAAATATTCTTGTAGAACTCGGCGTCGTAGTCGGCGAGTTGCTGGCGAAAATGGGCGTCGTCCTTCGAGAAATGCGGCCAGCGCACGATGCACTGGTTCGCGCCGAACTGATAGTCGAGCCCATGCTGACGGCCCTCGTCCACATAGACGTTGGCAAGTTCG
Source organism: Alphaproteobacteria bacterium (assembly GCA_965267185.1). GTDB lineage: Bacteria > Pseudomonadota > Alphaproteobacteria > UBA6615 > UBA6615. Next base: position 1,277,210 of record OZ253937.1, read on the forward strand.
ACCAGATGGTCGAGCGGCGTGAAATAGACCGGCCGGAAGCCGTTGCGCGAGCAGAAGCGGATCGAGTCCGGGCTCGCACTCACCGCCACGAACACAGGCGGGTGTGGATCCTGATACGGTTTCGGCACGACGCTGACGCGGCGTACCGTAGTGCCATCCTCGTCGATTTCGCCGGGCGCCCCCATCTCACGCGCCACGCGGGCCGCCGGAAAATTCTCCACCCCGGTCTCATAGGGGTACGGCGCCTTGTAGTATTTGCCATCGAACGCAACCGTTTCGTTCTTCCAGCAATCGACCACTTGCAACACCCGCTCCTCGAAGAGCTCCCGGTTGGCCTGGTCGACATCGCCACCATCCGACGCCGTGGCCTTGGCATCGACATACTGCCCCATGATGTGCGTCCAGCGCGCCTGATAGCCGCGCGCAAACCCGGCAAAATATTTGCCCTGGGTGATATGGTCGTTGACCGCCATTTCCTCAGCCATGCGGATGGGATCGCGCGTCGCCGCCACATATCCTATGGTACCGACGCGGGTGTTCTTGACGTGTTGCGACCAAAAGGCGTTGACCACGCCGGGATTAGGCGCCAATTCGTAGCCTTCCGAATGCATGTGATGCTCGATGGTACTGCAGGCCCAGACCCCCAATTCATCGGCGGCTTTCACAATGTCGACCGTGTCGTGAAGCACGCGGTTGTAGAGCTCGGCGTCGCGGCCAATCGGCCGTTTCGCGGCCCGGTCCGCTTCGTTTTCCGCTGGCAGAACCGGATACAAATTGACGATAACTTTTGGGCGTGCCATAGCCCCCTCCCCTTTTGTTATTGCTCGTATTTGCGAGACGACGTACCGGTGTATCCAGATGTTGCCCCAGCCGTGCCCTTGTTGCAAATCGCATAACCAACGATGGCGGGCGCGCTGCGGCGGGGCTATGGTGCAAGGTGTCTGTCGAGTTTCTCCGAAGGAAAGATCATTATCGAAATGACCGGGCCAACCACTCCTATCGGCGGCTATCCGCAAACCCGAATGCGCCGCAACCGGCGCTACGACTGGTCACGCCGCATGGTGCGTGAGAACCAACTCAGCCCCGACGATTTTATCTGGCCGGTGTTCGTGCGCGACGGAACTGACACCGAGGAGCCGGTCCCGACCATGCCGGGCGTGGTGCGCCGAACCGTCGACTTGCTGCCAGCAGCAGTCGGCGAAGCGAAAGGTCTAGGCATCCCGTCAGTTGCAATCTTTCCCGCAATCGACCCCGACTTGAAAAAGCCAACGGGTGAAGAAGCCTGGAACCCCGACAATCTGGTCTGCCGTGCCATCCGTTCCATCAAGGACGCACATCCGGAAGTGGGCGTTGTCTGCGATGTAGCGCTCGACCCATTCAACTCCGACGGCCATGACGGCATCGTTCGCGACGGCCATGTGGTCAACGACGAGACGATCGAAGCGCTGTGCCGGCAGGCGCTGGTACAGGCCGAAGCAGGCTGCGACGTCATCGCACCGTCCGACATGATGGATGGCCGCGTCGGCGCCATCCGCGAGGCGCTCGACACTTCGGGCTTCGAACGGACGATGATCATGTCGTACGCCGCAAAGTACTCGTCGGCCTTCTATGGCCCCTTCCGCGACGCCATCGACAGTTCGGGGTTCCTCGCCGGCGAAACCAAAGACACTTATCAGATGGACCCGGCGAACACCGATGAAGCGCTACGCGAGGTCGCCCTCGACCTTGCCGAGGGCGCCGATATGGTGATGGTCAAACCGGCTCTGCCCTATCTCGACATTATCTGGCGGGTGAAGGAGCGATTCGGGGTACCGACATTCGCCTACAATGTCAGCGGCGAATACGCGATGGTTCGCTTCGCCGCGGAAGCCGACGCAATCGATCTGACAAAAGCCATGATGGAAACGCTGGTGTCGTTCAAGCGCGCCGGCTGCAACGGTGTTTTGACTTACTTCGCCATCGACGCCGCCCGGCTGCTCAACTCCGCCTGACCGAATGACCAACAGCGATCATCGCGAGCCCGGCGCGCCACCGCCGTTCTTCGTTTATTACAACCCCCAGGTGCATCTGATAAAGCTGGTGGCTATTTTAGCCATTTGCATCGTCTTGATTATCATTCCGTTTTTGGTGGAGGGCGCCGGGGGCGACGCGGTGCGTCTGATCGGCGTCTTTATCGTCGCCTTCCTCATTTGGGCCTACCTCACGTACAACCGCATGCGGGACCAGCGCCCGCAAGTGGTCGTGGACACCAATGGGATATTTGTGCGCGATTGGCATGTCGACATCGTGCCGTGGGAGCAAATCGACTTCATCGCCCATTCCAGCTCGGTGCGCCGCGGTATCATCAGCGCCCTCACGCGATCGCGGCGCGGCCCCTATCTGCTGTTCAAATTTACGGAAATGCCGAAGTTCACCTCGTCGATGCCGCCGCCATTTTCGTGGCTGCAGAAAATCTGGGTCGATATCGAACTCCAGGAACCTGCCGTCATGGAGTATGGCCTCAACGTCAAAGCAACGGTGATCCTGCAAGCGATTCAAGAACATATCGCTCACTGGCAGCGCACCGGCGGCGATAAGCAATCGGACGTCACGATCGCGTAAACACGCCCGCAATAGTATTTCGATGAGATATATTGCCGTTGCCGCCCGGCGCGCCTACGTAACGGGCAAGATTTGTCGCGTAATGATTGACGGCAAGCATGTACGGGGCCCTAGGCCGATGCGCCGCCATCGGCCGGATACAGAGGAGACTGAGAGATGACATTACAAATCGGAAGCACCGCACCCGACTTTGTCGCGGAGACGACGGAAGGCAGCATTAGCTTTCACGATTGGATCGGCGATGGTTGGGCGGTCCTGTTTTCGCACCCGAAGGACTTCACCCCGGTCTGCACGACCGAGCTAGGCTACATGGCCAAGCTCAAGCCCGAGTTCGACAAACGCAACGTTAAGATTATCGGTCTCAGCATCGACCCGGTCGACGATCACGAGAAATGGGTGAAAGACATCGAGGACACGGCCGGTGTCCCGGTGACTTATCCGCTGATCGGCGATACCGATCTGTCGGTGGCCAAGCTTTACGGCATGCTCCCCGCCGATACGGAAGGCGGCGCCGAAGGCCGCACTCCGGCGGACAATGCCACCGTGCGCAACGTCTACGTCGTCGGCCCCGATAAGGCGGTCAAGCTGGTGATCTCCTATCCCATGAGCACCGGGCGCAACTTCGACGAAATTCTGCGCGCCATCGATTCACTCCAGCTCACGGCGAACCATCAGGTGGCCACGCCCGTGAACTGGAAGCACGGCGAAGACGTGATCATTCTGCCTGCCGTTTCCGACGAAGCCGCGAAGGAAAAATATCCCGACGGCTGGGACGCGCCGAAGCCTTACATCCGCGTCGTGCCCGATCCGAGTTAAGCTCACCAAAATATTGCATCAAGAACGGGCGCTCTTTGTAGGCGCCCGTTTTTTATTCAGCCAACCTACGGGGCGCAGACTGCCCGAAGAACTGAACGATGGCGTTATCGTGCCATCTGCCGCCCCGCCCATGAAAGCCGACATGCCCGCCGCCCGCAGTAATTTGCGGCACCAAGTTCTTGTTCGCCGACCAGTTTACCCGTCGATAGATGGCGGCCGGGATCCAAGGATCGTTGTCGGCGTGAATAACCAATGTCGGTATTTCGATCGCGGGTAAAAAAGATTCAGCGCTGCAGCGGTTGTAATAATCGTCGGCGCCGGTGAATCCGTTCAGCGGCCCGACCACCCCATCGTCGAGTTCGTAGAGCGTGCGCGACTTGTGAACTTTTTCGACCTGCTTAGCATCGAGTATCGACGGTCCGCTCAACCACTCTTGTTTCGCATTGGCGACCAGCCAACGGTGATAGACCCGGTTACGGAACGCATTTATGCGCCTCGTCGACTGGATCAGGTCGATGGGCGCGGAAACCGACACTGCGGCCTGCAACGGCGTCGCCGCCCCCTCCTCACCGAGATACTTCATCAGCATATTGCCGCCGAGCGAAAATCCGACGGCGGTCAAACCGCGTCTGGTTATACGATCAGGCAACGCCGCAACGATCTGCCGGAAATCGTCGCTCCGCCCCGCGTGGTAAAGCTCGCGGCAATCGGCGCGGGTCGGCCCGGCACCGCGAAGGTTAAGCCGCAGCACGGGGAAGCCGTTTTCCAGCAGGTGTTTCGCCGAGGCGAACATATAGGCGCTGTCGGCACAGCCGGTGAAACCATGAACGAGAACGACCGTTGGTCTCTCCCTTTCGCCCGCCGGCGAATGAAACGACGCGCTCAACCGGTCGCCGTTGGTCATCGAAAAAGCGAGCGGCTCGGCCGGCCACGCCGATAGGTCGGGGTAGTCGCGCAACAAATAATTGCGCAACGTCTGGAGGTCGGGTCCCCACCACGGCATCCGTGCGCGAAACGGGGAAAATGTCGCTGCTCCGCCACTCATACGGATAGAAAATCGCGAACCGCGGCAATTTGGTCATCTGCCTGCAATGCCGGCGCATGTCCGACGTTTGCGAACTCGACCAGACTGGCTTGCGGCCCGCGCCGTGTCATCTCATCGGCGGTGTCGGGCCCCAGCAGATCTGAATCCGCGCCGCGTAGCACCAGCGCGGGACAGGCAATCGCATCCCAGAACTGCCAAAGGTCGATATCTTGCAAGGGTCCATCGCGAAATGCATCCGCGATACCAGGGTCATAAGACGGACTTACCGTGCCGTCGTCGTTTTGCCGCGACCCGTGACGCGCCATATGTTGCCACTGCTCGTCGCTCAACGCGCCGAACGGCGCGTAGACATCGCGCAGATAGGCCTCGAAAGCCGCCATGTCGGCAAACCGCTTTTCGCCGGTCATGTAAGCGCCAATCCGCTCCAACGCCGCCTTGGGAATGAAAGGCCCCACATCGTTCAGCAACAGACGCCGCACCGGACTGCCCGGCATCGCTGCGACCATCATGCCGATCAGCCCGCCCATCGACGTGCCGATCCAGTCGACTCGGTCGACGCCGAGCCGGGCGATGAGTGCATTCGCGTCGGCCATATACTGAGGATAGGTGTAACCGGCGGAATCGGTAAGCCAGCCGCTTTGGCCACGCCCGACAACATCAAGGCAGACAACACGATGAGTCGCTGACAATTTTTCCGCCAAGGCATCGAAACTGCGGGCGTTTTGACTGAGGCCATGAACGCACACGACCGTTGGGTCGCCCGCGTCTCCCCACTCGGTATAGTGGAGCCGGTGAAATCCTTTCGGGCTCAATCCAAGAAATGAGCGTGACCGCATCACGGCGCACCTCTACCCTTACCCGAGATATCTAGACATAAGATCATCTGCCGCGGCAGCGTAGTGCGCGCGGCCGGAGGGTCAAGCGACAGGAGAACAGAATGGCGGAGATCGCAATCGATCCGCCGCAGCCTGAAGACGAGGAGATTTGGCGGCAACTCTTTGAGGGCTATCAGCGGTTTTACAAAATGCCCGAAGACCCAAGCGTCGCGGTGCGCGTCTGGCAATGGATCCACGATCCCGCTCACGCAACGGAGTGCTTGCTCGCCCGCGACGCCAGCGGGCAAGTAGTAGGCTTGGCTCATTTTCGCGAACTGCCCCGGCCATTGTCGGCCACGACGGCTGGATTTCTCGACGATCTTTTCGTCGCGCCCGACGCCCGCGGCGGCGGCTATGCCGATGCGCTGATCGAGGCCGTGAGCGCCATTGGCCGCGACCGCGGTTGGTCTTGGCTGCGTTGGTTCACCGCGGAAGACAATTACCGGGCCCGTGCGCTCTATGACCGTGTCGCCAATCTAAGCCCGTGGAAGACATATCAGGTCGATCTCTAGGGAACGCCGCGTGAGACGGATTGGCCGATACCTCGCGTATTTGGTCGGCGGTGTTGCCGGGCTGGCGATTATCGCCGCAATAGCCGTTGCCGCGGCTGGCGCAATCATCCTCGAAACGACCGTGCCCGACTATAACGGCGAAGACCGTATTCCCGAGCTCGGCGGACAGGTGACGGTGATTCGCGACGCGAACGCCGTACCCCATATCTTTGCCGAAAACGCGCTGGATGCCTACCGCGCACTCGGTTACCTGCATGCCCAGGATCGGTTCTTCCAGATGGAGTTGGCGCGCCGCGTCGGAACCGGCCAGCTCTCGGAACTCATCGGCGCGGCCGGCCTGCGCTCGGACAGATTCATGCGCACGCTGGGGGTTGGCGACCTGGCCGAAGCCGCCGTTGCCAATATGGCGCCTGAGACCCGCCGAACCGTCGATGCCTATTCCGAAGGGGTGAACGCGTGGCTGCAGTCATCCCATAAGGGACGGCCGCCTGAGTTGATCTTGCTGGGCGTTGACCCGGCCCCGTGGCGTCCCGCCGACAGCGCTATCTGGGGCCGCCTCATGGCGCTGCTGTTGTCCGGCAATTGGACTGACGAAATTCTGCGGGCGCAAATCGGGGCGTTGCTCGAGCCACAACAAGTCGACGATCTGTGGCCCGGCGAGCCCGACGACAGCCCTACCACCCTAGCCGATGCTGCAGCGTGGGACCGGCAGCTGGATTTCACCGGAATTGCCGAAGCAATTCCCGAGTTTCTATTTCAAGCGAGCGCCTCCAACCAATGGGTGGTGGACGGCAGCCGCAGCACCAGCGGCAAACCGCTGTTGGCCAACGATCCCCATCTGGGCTTCATGGCGCCCGGCATATGGTACCTAGCCCGCATCGTCACCCCGGAGTTCACCGGCGCAGGTGCCACCCTGCCCGGCCAGCCCTTCTTCGCCATCGGCCACAATAGTCATCTCGCGTGGGGGTTCGCCACGACCCATGCCGATACCCAGGATCTGTTCGTCGAACGGCTGAACCCGGCGGATCGGAACCAATATGAGGCGCCCGGCGGCCCGATAGCGTTCGAGACGCGCGAAGAGGCGATCGACATTCGGTTTCGTGGCGATCCCGAGATCATCACCGTTCGCAGAACGCGCCATGGGCCAGTTATTTCGGATATCAGCGAGACCGCGGCGGAGGTAACGCCCGCCGATCATGTGCTCGCCCTCGCTTTTCCGGCGCTGCGGCCCGACGACAGAACCGCCGACGCGCTTTTTCGAATCAACCGGGCCAAAACGCGCGATGAGTTGATGGCGGCATTGCGGCTGTTCCACTCGCCAATGCAGAATATCGTGTACGCGTTTACCGACGGCGACATCGGTTTCGTCGCACCAGCGCGCGTGCCAATCCGCCAAAAGGGCGATGGGCGAGTGCCGGTGCCCGGCTGGACCGGCGACTATGACTGGGAAGGCTTCGTGCCGTTTACCGAACTACCTCAAGACGCGAACCCGCCAAAGGGCTGGGTCGCCAACGCGAACAACCGGGTCGTCGACGACGGCTACCCCCATCTGATCACGCCGGACTGGCCGGAAGGCTACCGCGCCGACCGTATTACAACTTTGCTAGGGCAAAGGCGGCAGCATGACCCGGACAGCTTCGCCACGCTGCAAAACGATATCGTCTCCAACGCCGCGCTGGAGCTGTTACCTTTGTTACTGGAACACCTCGCACCGTCGGACGACCCGCTCGCGCGCGATGCCGCATCGCTGCTGCGAGTATGGGACGGCACGATGGCGCGCTCGCAAGCGCAGCCGTTGATATTCGTCGCCTGGTTGCGCGCCCTGGGTGACCGGCTGCACGGCGACGAGCTGGGGGATCTGGCGCCCCGCTATCGCGGCATTCGGCCCCGCGTTCTGCACCGCATGCTCAGCGAGCGGCCCCAATGGTGCGACGATGTCGGCACCGCTGCCATCGAAGACTGCACGGCGACGGTATCGTTAGCGTTTACCGACGCTATCGGCGAATTGCGCGACCGGTTGGGCGATGACCCAGCGGCATGGCGTTGGGGCGACCTTCACGTCGCCCGCTTCGATCACCCGATAGTCGGCCGCATCCCGCTGCTACGCGACCTGTTCGCCGCGACGATCTCGACCGACGGCGGCGATTTCACGGTGAACCGCGGTACGCCTCGGCCGACCGGTGAGAGCCCGTTCAGCCACGTTCATGGCGCTGGCCTGAGAGCGATTTTCGACCTGTCGGACCTCGAAAACTCCCGCCTCATGATCGCGACGGGCCAGTCGGGACACGTCCGCTCGCCGTTTTTCGCCAATACGACACCCGCCTGGCGGGATGGCCTATATTTCGTTCTGCAGGGTGACCCCGGCGCGCTTCGTGAAGAAGCAACCGGCGAGTTAACCCTTGTGCCATGATGTAGCATCATGATTGCAACACCATGACCATAACTCTCACCGATATCGAAGCCGCCGCCACTGTTCTAAAGGGCTCGGTCGTTCACACGCCGACGAGCCTGTCGCCGGGACTGTCCCGGGCTGCCGGCATCGACATCCACCTGAAGCTCGAAAACCTGCAGCACACCGGATCGTTTAAGGTGCGCGGCGCGCTGAACAAGTTGTCGAGCCTGTCGCGCGACAAGAACGCCGGTGTTATCGCCTGCTCCGCCGGCAATCACGGACAGGGCGTCGCCTATTTCGCCGGCAAGCTCGGGTTCCCCGCTACGGTCGTGATGCCGAAGGACACCCCGTTTACCAAGGTCTCGCGTACCGAGCGTTATGGCGCGACGGTGGTTCTGGAAGGCGACACATTTGCCGATGCGCAAGCGTTCACCCACGAACTCGCCGACCGTGAAAATCTTACGTTTATCCCACCCTATGACGATCCGCTGATCATCGCCGGACAAGGCACTATTGGGCTCGAAATGCTGGCCGATCTGCCGGCGTTGGACACCATCGTGGTGCCGATCGGCGGTGGCGGCCTGATCGCCGGTATCGCCACGGCGGCAAAAGCGATCAAACCTGGCATCCGTATCGTCGGCGTCGAGACCGCGCTCTACCCGTCGATGCGCGATACGTTAGCCGGCAACCCCGTCGAAGCGGGCGGGGCTACGCTTGCCGAGGGTATCGCTGTCAAAACTCCGGGCACCCACACTCTGCCGATCGTCCGCGACCTGGTCGACCGGATTGTCGTGCTCGAGGAAGCGGCTATCGAAAGCGCTGTCGAGCTGATGGCGGACGCCGGCCGGCTGGTGGTCGAAGGTGCGGGCGCGGTCGGCCTCGGCGCCGTCCTGGCGGAGCCGGATCTGTTCCGCGATGGCGTGACCGGTTTGGTGGTAAGCGGCGGCAACATCGATATGCGGGTGTTCGCATCGGTGCTACTGCGTGGGCTGGTGCGCGGCGGCCGGTTGGTACGCTTACGCGTCCAAATCACCGACGCTCCTGGCAACCTTGCCCAGGTCACCCGCATCATCGGCGAGGCCGGTGGAAACATCGTCGAGATCGTGCACCAGCGATTATTCTACGATGTGCCGGTGAAACAGACCGATATCGATGTCGTGATCGAGACCCGCAATACCACCCACACTGCAGAAATCAGGGAAAAACTCGACGCCGCGGGCTGGCCCACGCAGGCCGTCAGCCACGCCAGCGCCGCGACGTCCTAAACGGCTTCTTAACCAGTCTCAAGCAATCTAGCTCCAACGCGCGAATACCGCAGAATTAGGCGGGTTGGGAGCCCTATGTTTGTTATTATCGGTTGGGTCGTCGTCACGGCTTGCGTGCTTGGCGGATACATGGCCTTGGGCGGCAAACTCGGCGTGCTTTGGCAGCCCTTCGAGGTGGTCATTATCGGCGGCGCCGCCGTTGGCGCGTTCATCGCCGGCAATCCAAAATGGGTGATCAAATCCACCGGTAAGAGCGTCAAGGCCGCAATGAAGGGGCCGGCCAACAGCAAGGACGACTACCTCGAGCTGCTGTCGATGATGTACGCCACGTTCAAACTGGCGAAGACCAAGGGCAATTTAGCCCTCGAACAGCACATCGAGAACCCCGAGGAAAGCACCCTTTTCGCCAACTTTCCCAACTTCATGAGCGACCATCATGCGGTCGAGTTTTTCTGCGACTACCTGCGGCTGGTGACCCTTGGGACCGAGAAGGCGCACGAGCTTGAATCCTTGATGGATGAAGAGCTCGAAATCCATCACCATCAAGACGCGACCGTCGCCGGCGCCATGCAGGGCATGGCCGACGGCCTGCCGGCCCTCGGTATCGTCGCCGCTGTGCTCGGCGTCATCAAAACCATGGGCTCGATCACCGAACCGCCCGAGATTCTCGGTAAGCTGATCGGCGGCGCCCTGGTTGGCACATTCCTTGGCGTGCTCTTGGCCTACGGTTTCGTCGGTCCCCTCGCCACAGCGATCACCGGCGCTCAAGAGGCCAACAGCAAATACCTCGGCTGCATTCGGGCCGGCATCTTGGCCCATGTGCAAGGCTACGCTCCGGCGGTGTCGGTGGAATTCGCCCGCAAATCGTTGATGTCCGACGCGCGCCCAACCTTCGCGGAACTTGAGGAAGCCACCAACGCCGCGCCATCTGCAACGTAGTTCGAGGCAGTGAAATAGCCACTCCATGACGGATCTCGAACCCGAACAACCGATCATTGTCAAAAAGATCAAGAAGGGCGGCCATGGCCATCATGGCGGCGCCTGGAAGGTGGCCTATGCCGACTTCGTGACCGCGATGATGGCCTTCTTTCTGCTGCTCTGGCTGTTGAACGCAACGACGGAAGAGCAAAAGGCCGGCCTCGCGGACTATTTTTCGCCGGCCTCGGTCGCCAACCCGAGCAGCGGCTCGGGAAGCGTCTTGGGCGGTCAGACCATCAGCGTCGAAGGCAATCAGGTCTCCGCCGGCGGTCCCAGCGAAGGCGGTGTGACCCTGCCCATACCGCCCAGCGTCAACGGCCGGGAGGTCCCTGCCGAGGAGCAAGACCCGACCGCCGAAGAATCGGGTGGTGCGGGCACCGAGGACGCCGGAAGCGGCGACACGGAAACGGAGATCGAGGAAATTCGGTCGCAGACCGCCGACAAGGTCGTCGAGGAAGAGGTCGACGAACTTCTGGCGCGGCGCGAGCAAGAACGCTTCGAAGCCGCCGAGGAGGAGCTGCGTCAGGCAATCGAATCGGTGCCTGAACTCGTGGACCTGCAGGATAGCTTGCTCATCGAGCAAACCCCCGAAGGTTTGCGTATTCAATTGGTCGACCAAGACGGACTTTCGATGTTCGCCCTGGGGAGCGCCGATGCTAACGATCAGCTCAAAAAGCTAATCAGCCTTGTCGCTCAAGTCGTGAGCCAGCTCCCGAATAAGCTTTCGATCTCGGGCCATACCGACAGCCGCCCGTTCCGTAACGATGACGGCTACTCCAACTGGGAGTTAAGCTCCGACCGCGCCAATGCCGCCCGCCGCCTTTTGATCGATGAGGGCCTGGATTTGGATCGGGTCGCCAACGTGCAAGGCCGCGCCGCGACCGAACCGCTCCTACCCGAAGACACGACCAACGCCAGCAACCGGCGCATCAGTATGGTCTTGCTGCGCGAAGCCAACCTGGCCCAACCAGGGCTTGAGGACGCTATCGGAGCCCCCGAAGAGGCCGCCGCTCCGCCACCGGCCGAGCAAGTCGAGCCGCAGCGGCCGCCCGTGATCAACCCCGGTGCCCCGGCGCGCGACGCGCGAACCCGTCACCTCGAGCCCCCCAGCTAACGCCACCGCGTTTCCCTTATAGGGTTAACGCTATGGGGGTTTACGGCCACCCGCGCTTATCGATACAGTCGTGATCGTCGACGCGCTCGCAGTTCATCTGGGCGCGTTTTATGCAACGCCCGCGCGCTTGATCGATGACCAGCCACGCTTCGAAACCACCTCTCGTTTTTTATCGCACCGGTCCGATGCCATGCCCGTACTTGACCGGGCATGTCGAGCGCAATCTCTTCACCGAGCTGCGCGGTGTGCAGGCGCAAGAGCAGCATGAGACTCTGACCCGGGCCGGCTTCCGGCGTTCTCACCACATTGTGTACCGGCCCGCCTGTCCGGGATGCGCAGGGTGCGTACCGGTGCGGATCATAGCCGATCAATATCGCCCGACCCGTTCGGAGCGCCGGGTGCTGCGCCGCAATGCCGATTTGTCGGCGGCACTGCTGGAACCGGTGGCAACCGATGAACATTACGCCGTATTCGCCGCCTATCAGCGCGACCGCCACGGCGACGGGGAAATGGCGGCGATGACGTTTTCCGATTTCCGGGCGATGGTCGAAGATACCGTCGTCGATACCCAGCTTGTCGAGTTTCGGGATGGGAACGGCACGCTGGTTGCCGGTTGTTTGATCGACCGGGTGAGCGATGCGTTTTCCGCCGTATATAGCTACTACGACCCGCAGCACGGCGACCGCAGCCTCGGCAATTTCATGATCCTGTGGCTCGTTGAAACAGCGGCCAGCATCGGTTTGTCGTATGTTTATCTGGGCTATTGGATCGAGGCCTGCGACAAGATGTCGTACAAAACACGTTACCGGCCCATTGAGCTGCTCGGCGACGCGGGCTGGAAAAGACTATAGTACCTGCCACTCTGCTTCCGCGGCAGCCGCACACCTCCTACTCACGTGTTCATACTTTGGTCTAGGACCGATGGCGTTGCTCCAATTGAGGGGCTGTCCTAAGGTGCTCGCAACTCGATAGGCTACGCTACGGTTGTATCCTTTCGGCACTGAAATTACCGGTGCGTGATCGTTGCGCAATCAACGCATGGATCGGAAAACCAAGAACGACGAGCAGTCAGGGAGAAAGTCATGGAACGACGTAAGTTTATCAAAACAGCCGGCCTCGCAGGCGTCGGCGGCGCTGCTGCGGCATCGGGCTTCGCGGCCCCGGCGATCGCTCAGGAGCGGGTCGAGTTTGCCATGGTCACGACATGGCCGCGCGACTTCCCCGGTCTCGGCACGGGCGCCCAGCGCTTTGCCGCGCGCCTCGCCGATATGTCGGAAGGCCGCATCCAGGTGCAATATTTCGCCGCGGGCGAACGCGTCGGTGCGTTCGATTCGTTCGACGAAGTGGCCTCGGGTAACGCCCAGGGCTACCACGCTGCCGACTACTACTGGAAAGGCAAGCATCCGGGTTGGGCATATTTCACCGCTGTGCCGTTCGGCCTCACCTATACGGAAATGAACGCTTGGATCCGTTTCGGCGGCGGTCAGGAACTATGGGATGAGCTGGGCAGCCAGTTCGATCTCAAAGGCGTGATGGCCGGCAACACCGGCGTTCAGATGGGCGGCTGGTTCAACAAGGAAATTAACAGCGCCGACGACCTCAAGGGCCTCAAGATGCGTATTCCGGGCCTCGGCGGCGACGTCATGGCCAAGCTGGGTGCCTCGCCGGTTTCCCTGCCGGGCGGGCAGATTTACGAGAACCTCGTCTCCGGCGCCATCGACGCGACCGAGTGGGTCGGTCCCTGGAACGACAGCTTCATGAAGTTCTATGAAGCCGCCAAGTTCTACTACTTCCCGGGCATGCACGAGCCGGGATCGATGTTGGCCTTGGGCATGAACGCCTCGTTCTGGGGCACACTGTCGAAGTCCGACCAGACCATCATCGAAGCCGCAGCCGGCATGGAAAACGACGTCATGATGGCCGAGTACAACGCCAAGAATGGCGAATCGTTGGCTTCGCTGATCAACGACCAGGGCGTCGAGCTGCGCGAATTCAACGACGAAATCTACGATAGCTTCGGCACAGCAGCCAACGAAGTGTTCGAAGAGGTTCGCGCACACGGCGACCTCGCCAACCGTATTCACGAGAGCTTCTTGAAGGCTCGTCGGGAAGTCGGCGGTTGGGCGAACATTTCTGACGTGGCCTATCTGCGTCAGCGCAACCGCGTTCTTGGCCTTTAGTTCGTAACGCCAAGAGCAAGACGTAAAGAGAAAGCGGAGCCCAGGGCTCCGCTTTCCACGTCTCCTTGAAAAACGCGATCCCGCGGATGCTCGTCCTCACGCCGTGCTCGGTATTTCTGGCAAACCCAGGCCCTCCAACGTGCGCCGGGTAACGGAAAAATGACCGCGACGACGCTGGATACCCGGTCATGGGAGACCGGCGGCGTCGACTTGGCCGCCCGCGCCGTCGCTTTGACGGTGGTCGCAATTGCCCTGGCGTTCCTGGTCAACAACTACCTGATTTTCTGGCGGGATTGGCCGGGGATCGTCAATTTCTTTTCCCACCAAGGCTGGTTCGGCTTCGAGCCGCTAAGAAAGCCGCTCGAAGGCGCGGATATCGCGCTCGGATGGTTCCAGTTGGCGAGTTATGCCGTGCTGGTCGTCGTTGTCGTCGGGTTTGTTTTTGCCACACGCGACCGCCCCCTGCGCGTCGACGCCGCTAAATTATCCGGCGCAGCGTCCTATATCATACGCGTCGCTTTTTGGTCGGTATTGCTGATCGGGCTCGTCGATAGCGCTATCTCCTTTCTGCGCGTCGAAGGGTTGCTGCCCGCCGTCGTCGGCGAGGAACTTGCCAAACAGCTCGGGCAATCGCGCTTCCGCGGCACGTTCGTTCACTACCCACTGATTTTGGTCTCGCTGGTAATCGCCTATTTCGTCCGCGCGCTGGGGTTCGTCTGGCTGGCACTCCTGGTGGTGCTGGCCGAGTTTCAAATCGTCATCGTCCGGTTCATCTTTTCCTACGAACAGGCTTTCCTGGGCGACTTGGTGCGCTTCTGGTACGCAGCGCTGTTCTTGTTCGCTAGCGCCTACACGCTTATCGAAGAAGGCCATGTACGCGTCGACGTGCTCTACACCGGGTTCAGTAAGCGTGGCAAAGCGTGGACCAACGCCCTCGGCTCGCTTCTGCTCGGCATTCCGCTGTGCTGGACCATTCTCTCGCTCGGCATGTGGAGCAAGGCGACCGTCATCAACAGCCCATTGCTCGCCTTCGAAACCACGCAGGCCGGTTTCGGGCTCTATGTGAAATACCTGATGGCCGGATTCCTCGCCGTCTATGCGCTGTCGATGATGTTTCAGTTCGCCAGCTATTTCCTCTCCAACGTCGCCGACTTACGCGACGAACCTGGCGGCCATGACCAGGCGCCGCAAGACGTTACGTTAACTGAAGGGCGGCGCGCGACGCCCCAGCCGGCCGACTAGCAGGACGATGGAACTCTTTTTCTTAGCGTTACTCGTTTTGACCATGGCCGGCGCCCTCGCCGTCGGGTTCCCCGTGGCCTTCGCCCTGCCCGGCTCGGCAATCCTCACTATCGGCATGGCGGCGTTGGCCGGCGCGATTTTTGCCGGCGACGTGAGCGCCTACTTCGCGCAAGACGGACCGGTGCAGTGGCTCACCGCCGGCGTCACCAATTTCCGTGGCGTCTATTGGGAGGTTGAACGCGATACGCTGATCGCGGTGCCCTTATTCGTCTTTATGGGCATCATGCTGCAGCGCTCAAAGATCGCCGAAGACCTTCTGGTCACCATGGCGCAGCTATTCGGTCCGATACCGGGTGGCCTTGGTATTTCGGTCGTCCTCGTCGGCGCCCTGCTCGCTGCCACCACCGGCATTCTCGGTGCGACCGTTGTTGCGATGGGCCTAATCTCGCTGCCGGCGATGCTGCGCAACAATTATTCCAAGCCGCTGGCAACGGGAACCATCGCCGCGGCAGGTACCCTCGGACAAATCATCCCGCCGT
This sequence comes from Alphaproteobacteria bacterium, assembly GCA_965267185.1. GTDB lineage: Bacteria > Pseudomonadota > Alphaproteobacteria > UBA6615 > UBA6615. The sequence continues at coordinate 1,292,769 of OZ253937.1, forward strand.
CGATCGTCCTGATCATTCTCGCCGACCAGCTCTCCAACGCGACCGATCAGGCCGGCACCCTGCGGCAAACCATGTACCGGAACGCAACCGGCCAATCGACGCTGCCGACCGAGTTCGGTATCACGTCGACCAGCGCCGGCGATATGTTCCTAGGCGCCCTTTTCCCAGGGTTGGTCCTCGTTGGCCTTTACGTCACCTATATATTGATCACCGGCCTTTTACGCCCCAAATTGGCGCCCGCGGTACCGACCGAAGGTGTACGCGATCTGCGCTTCGCGCTCCGGGTCGTCCTCGCCCTCGTGCCGCCGCTCGCCCTGATTCTCGCGGTATTGGGCTCGATTATTCTCGGGATTGCGACGGTCAATCAGGCCGGTGCCATCGGCGCCATTGGCGCCATGATTATGGCCGGCTATCGTCTTATGGAAGGTAAGCGCGGCGCGTTTACCCCGGCGATCATTGCGATTGTGTCCATTGTCGCCATTCTAATCCTGCTCGAGAATTTCGATCTGAACGTCAAGAGCATCGACAACACCCAAGATGCGGTCGGTGTCGTGCTGGCGGTGATCGCGGTGCTCGGCCTACTCGTCGCCGTCGCCTGGAGCGGCTGGCGAACAGTCAAAATCGACGACACGTTGAAGGGCGTCATGGTGGAAACCGCCAAGACCACCTCAATGGTGTTCATCATCCTCCTCGGCGCCGCCATGCTAACCGCCGCGTTTCGTAGCTTCGGCGGCGAAGAGCTGGTGAAGGAGTTTCTGACCGGCCTGCCGGGCGGCTTCTGGTCACAGTTTATCGTCGTGATGGCGGTAATCTTTGTGCTCGGCTTTTTCCTCGACTTTATCGAGATCGCCGTGGTGGTCGTACCGATTGTCGCGCCCATCCTGCTCTCCGACCCGGCGGCGAATGTTACCGCCGTTTGGCTGGGCGTCATGATCGGCGTGAACATGCAAACGTCGTTCCTGACACCACCTTTCGGTTTCGCGCTGTTCTATCTCCGCGGCGTCGCGCCGATCGAAGTGAAAACCACAGATATATACCGTGGCGTTGTCGCCTTTATCCTATTGCAACTTGTCGGTCTGGGCATCGCCGGCACGTTTCCGGGCCTGGTAAACTTCCTGCCCAACCAGTCGTTCCTCACTGCAGAAACGGCGCCACCGCCGAAGAATCCAAGGCTGCAGCAATGCCTCGAGCAGCACATCTTTACCGTCTACGACGAGAATAGCGGCGCGCTGCAAACGCAAATCCAGAACGCAATGAAGCTCGATATCAGCTACTTGCCGGATAAGCGCCAGAACGAACTGGCCAAGAGTTTCGAATTGGCCTTGGGTACCTTCGATCTGGTCACCGAAGTACGCACCGCCGAACAAAATGTTCTACAGGCGACGGTGGGCTATCGCCCCTTACACACCGAGGTACGCCGGCTACAGGATAATGTCCGCGACATCGAGGAAGAGATCGAAGAGCTGACCACCGACCTCCGCCGGCTGGGTCGCAACGGTACACCGGAACCCGGTGAAGCCGAGGATCTTCAAGCGCGTATCGACGCCCTGACGGCGGAAAAGGCGGTTCTAGAAAGCGAAATTCCCGATACCTGGGAGGATGAGCGCAAACAATTTGTCGCGCTGCTCAACGCCGAAAAGAAGGCGCGCCGGGATTACCGCCGCAATGTCGACCGCGCCTATGAGCCGGTCCAAGAGATCGTAACCCTAGCGGCTTCGGGGAGTTCGCTCGCCGCCGTTTCCGAAGAGATCAAGGCGCTTGAGGGCATCGCCCAAAACGCCTCCGTCGCCGATGTGAAAGCAGCGCTGAAGGTCGCCCGTGCCACGCTCAGAAACGCCGCGCCTGACACTAATTCGATTAGCTCGCTGCTAACAAAGGCAGACCGCGCTCTGCGGCCAAACGGAAACGGCCGCGAGAAAACCGTCGAGTTCGTTAAAGAAGCGATCGCGCTCTACGACAGCGAGGTTGCCTGGCGGCAACGCGCCGTGGGCGAGTTAACGGCGGGCCTGAGCAGCTACGACGACGCGATCAAAACGTCCATCGGCCTCCGGCTGCAAGACCGGTTGCCAAAGAGCGTTGCCCGCAGCGTCGCCGCCTGCCGGTCCCGCCACACTGACATCTCCCTGAATTTCTAGCGAGCGGCCACCAAATAAGAAGGGCCGCCGAAAACCCGGCGGCCCTTTCGTAAGAGGATGGCTGATCTAGCGCTTTTTAGAGACCAGGCGCCACGCGAACGGCAGCACCGCCGCGGCCAAAGCTATCTTCACAGCCGCGCCAACGAGGAACGGCGTCAAACCAGCGCCAACGGCTTTATCGAAGTCGCCGAGCACAACCGATAGCCACGACACGCCGAGCCCGAAAATGATCGCGGTTCCCAGAGCCATCGCAACAACAGTCGGCACGACGGAACGGTCCCAGCCGCGTTCGGCCAGCCAGCCCACCAAGGCGGCGGCCACGAAGAACCCGACCAAGTAGCCGCCCGTCGGTCCGGCAAGATAGGCCAGCCCAGCACCGCTGGCGAACACCGGCAGGCCAACCGCGCCTTCCGCGAGATAAAGCAGCAAGGTTGCCGCCGCCAACCGAAACCCGAAGGACATGGCAATGACGAGAACCGCAAAGGTCTGCATCGTCATGGGAACCGGCCACATGGGCACCTGAATCTTCGCTGAAATCGCCATAAGGGCCGTACCGGCAACCGCCAATATCGCCAGACGAAGGAAATTCGCCGCACTGGAATCCCGGCGCGACCAGATCGCGTCGATCAACACCGCCGGGGCGGTAAGCGGCTGCGTTGGTGCGCTTGTCGTCATGTCTCAACTCCCGTTTCTGATCAGCCGGTCGATAAATCGTGGAACGTTGTTAGCACTTCCGTTTCACCGGAACAAATAAGTGGTCCTAGGCAAAGGTATTGGAGCGTGGAAAGCCCTGCGGCGGCAGCCGCCCTGCCTGCGAGCGCTTGCCGATCCAATTAGCGAGATCCTTTTGCTCGAAGGTGCGGTGGCGACCACCGGTGCGCACGGTCAAACCCTCAGCCATGGCGAACGTAATCCCGTCCCGCAGGCCGCCATCTTTATAGCTCTGCAGTTTAACGCCGCGGCCGCGTGACATCTCGGGCAGCTCGGACAGCGGAAAAATGAGAAGCTTGCGATTATCGCCGATCACCGCGACATGATCGCCCTCGGCGGGAACGCAAACCTGAGCTTCGATATCGCCTTTCACGTTCAACGCCTGCTTGCCGGTTCGTGTCTGCGCTACGACTTCCGCCTCCGGCACGATAAAGCCCCGGCCATCGCTGGCAGCCACGAATAATTTTCGGTCGGGCTGGTGAACCATCAGGGCGACGATATCGGCATCGTTGCCAAGATCGACCATAAGGCTCAGCGGCTCGCCATGCCCCCGGCCACCCGGCAGCTTGTCGACCCCGACGGTGTAAAACCGCCCGTTGGTAGCAAACACTAAAAGCTTATCGGTGGTTTCCGCCGTTACGATAAACCGGCCGGTGTCGCCTTCCTTGTATTTAAGTGTCGACTCGTCGACGCTGTGCCCCTTTATGGTGCGCACCCAGCCTTTTTGCGAGCACACCACCGTGACCTGCTCACGTTCGATAATCGCTTCGACGGGTACGACAATCGGCTCGGGCGCCTCGCTAACCTTGGTACGCCTGCGGCCCAGCTCGGTTTTCGCACCGAACTTGCTTTTGATCTCGTTGATCTCTTCGCCCAGCTTGGCGAGCCGCTTCTTGCGGTCTTTCAACAATCCACGCAGCGACTTCTGCTCGGCTTCGAGCCCGGCGATTTCCTCCTGGATGGCGATTTCTTCGAGCTTCCGCAGGGCCCGAAGGCGCATATTCAAAATGGCGTCGACCTGCGCATCGGTGAGTTTCCACCGCTTTTTCATGACCGCTTTGGGGTCATCTTCCTCGCGGATGATCTGAATCACCTCGTCGAGGTTGAGATAGACCACCATGTAGCCCTGCAGCACTTCGAGGCGGTCGGCGATCTTCTCGAGGCGAAACTTGCTGCGCCGCACCAGCACGTCGTGACGGTGGTCGAGGAACGCCTGCAACACCTCGCGCAGCGACATCACGCCGGGCGTCTGGTCGGCATCCAGCACGTTCATATTCAGGCTGACCCGCGCCTCCAGCTCGGTCTGGCGGAACAGGCTTTCCATCAAGACCTCGGGCTCGACATTGCGGCTTTTCGGTTCGAGCACGAGGCGAATATCTTCAGCCGATTCGTCGCGCACATCCGCCAACATGGCGAGCTTACGCGCCTGCAGCAGGTCGGCGATCCGCTCGACCAAGCGCGATTTCTGCACCTGATAGGGAATCTCGGTGACCACGACCTGATACTGGCCACGGCCGAGGTCTTCGACCTCCCATCGGGCGCGCACGCGGAAACTACCCCGGCCAGTGCTATAAGCCTCGACGATACTGGCCCGATCTTCGACCAGCTCGCCTCCGGTGGGAAAATCGGGCCCCGGCATCAGGTCGACCAGCTTCCCGATCGTCGCCTTGGGCGTTTTCAGCAGATGCAGCGCCGCATCGCAGATTTCGCCCACATTGTGCGGCGGAATGCTCGACGCCATGCCAACGGCGATACCGGTCGCACCGTTGGCGAGCAAATTCGGGAAGTTCGCCGGCAGCACGACCGGCTCGGAGCCCTCGCCATCATAGGTGTCGCGAAAATCGACGGCGTTCTCGTCGATGCCTTCGAGCAGCGCGGTCGCGACCTCGGTCATGCGCGCTTCGGTGTAGCGCATGGCGGCGGCGTTATCGCCGTCGATATTGCCGAAATTGCCCTGACCATCGACCAGCGGGTAGCGCACCGCAAACTCCTGCGCCAACCGGACCAAAGCGTCGTAGATCGCTTGGTCGCCGTGGGGATGAAACTTACCCATAACGTCGCCGACCACGCGGGCGCACTTCTTGAACCCCTGCTCAGGGTCGAGGCGCAACTGGCGCATCGCGAACAGCAGCCGGCGATGGACGGGCTTCAAGCCGTCGCGCACATCGGGCAACGACCGCGCCATGATCGTCGACACGGCGTAGCTCAGATAGCGTTCGCTCAGCGCATCCTTGAACGGCTCTTCGCGGACAACGCCGACAGTCGCGGTTTTGGCCATGACACTCCTCTACGGGCGCGGCTTGTTGTAGCGGGCCGCCGCACCTCGCTGGCCCGATACCTACTTTGATTCGCCGCCGCTCTCCAACAAATCCATCAGGCGGTCGCGGGCGCCCGGCAACGGGCGGTTCAACGGGTCGAACACGTGACGCGCAAGGAAATGACGGGTGAGGCGCATGCCGTCACGAATATCGTTGTCGGTCGCCTCGGCGCCACCCTGGCCCGGCGTGAGGAAACCCGGCAGCCGGAGCATCTTATCCTCGTAAGGCGCGCCCGCTTCGCGCGACACCGCACGGCCGGTACGCGGGCTGACAAAGACCAGGTCATCGGTCTGGCCGGTCGCCGCACAGGCTGATAAGTCCAGCCCAAAGCCGATTTCGCTTAAGAGCCCCAACTCCCAGCGAATATAGATCGCCGGCCAAACATCGTCGGAACCGTCGGCGAGACTGTCGAGCAGCGCCTGCGTCGCGTGATACATGGCCGGGTGGGGCTCGCGCTCCGGCAGCGCCGACTCGGCGACCGCGCAGGCCGCCGCCAGCGCCGACAACCGTTTAGAATCATCCATCAGCGCCGCTGCGTAGGGGCGCTCGACTTCCAACGTCAGGCTCCCCAGATGCTCCGGCAAGCGGCCGCGCCAAACCGCCTGCACGCGGTTGCCCGGCTCGACCAGCGCCCGTTTCGATTTGGAGCCCCCGCCATGGACCAAGCCGGCATGGCGGCCATGGTCGCACGTCAGCAACTGCACCACGGCAGCGCCTTCGCCATGCGGGCGGGCGGTTAACACAAATGCCCTATCGGTCCATTCCATAGCGTGTTTGTCCGAGCACCCCAGCTCAAGCGTCGTAGCGCAGCCCCCACTCTCGGTAGCGCCCCGGATCGTTGACCCAGTTTTCGCGTACCTTGACGTGGATGAACAGATGCACCGGACGGTCGATCATCTCGGCCAGTTCCTGCTGCGCTTCGGTGCGGATGCGCTTTATCGTCTGGCCACCCTTGCCCAACACGATGCTCTTTTGGGACTCCCGCTCGACATAGACCACTTGGCCGACGCGAACACTGCCGTCCTTGAAATTCTGCCAGTCTTCGGTGTCGACCGCGAGCGCATAAGGCAGCTCTTGATGGAGATAGAGATAGGCCTTTTCCCGCGTTACCTCGGCTGCCAGCAACCGCTGGGGCAGATCCGACAATTGATCCTCGGGAAACAGCCAGGGGCCCGCCGGCATCTTCGCTGCCAAGTAGTTCTGTAAGTCGCCGACCCCGTCGCCGTTGAGGGCTGATATCATGAAAATCTCTTCGAAAAGACCCTCTGCGTTCAATTGCTCGGCCAACGCCAACAGCGTCTCGCGCTTGACCGTGTCGATCTTGTTCAATGCCAGAACGGCGGACCGACCGTTTTCCTTCAACCCCTCGAGGATCCGTGCCACCTCATCGTCGGCGCCGCGCCTTGCATCGACTACCAGCACGACGATGTCGGCATCTGCCGCCCCCATCCAGGCGGCGTCGACCATCGCCCGTTCGAGCCGCCGCCGGGGCGCAAAAATGCCCGGTGTATCGACGTAGATCACTTGCGCCGCATCGACGATGGCAATGCCGCGGATGCGGCTGCGCGTGGTCTGCACTTTATGGGTGACGATCGATACTTTGGCGCCGACGAATTGGTTGACCAGCGTCGACTTACCGGCATTCGGCGCGCCGACCACCGCGACCACCCCGCACCGGCTGGGTTCAGTCGCCATCGGCGGCTCCTACCTGGGCGAGCAAAAGCGCTGCTGCCTCCTGCTCGGCGGCGCGCTTGCTGCTACCTTGTGCGCGGACCGGTTTGGCGCCGGCGACACTCACCTCAACGGTGAACACCGGTTCGTGGTCCGGGCCTTCGCGGGTGATATCGATGTATTTGGGCAACCCCAGCCCTTGCCCCTGGCTCCACTCTTGCAACGCTGTCTTGGCATCCTGCGGCGGCGTATCGGAAGATTTGATCAAAGGCGACCAGCGCCGCCCGATGAAACGGGCGGCCACGGAATAGCCGCCGTCCAGGTAAAGCGCGGCAATCACGGCTTCGGTGGCGTCGGCAATCATACCGTCATTGGCGCTCTCGCCTGAAAGGGTCAGAGCGGTGTCGATCCCCACCGTGCGGCCAATCTCGGTGAGTGTCTCGGCGCGCACGAGTTGGGCGAACCGGCGCCCGATGTCGCCTTCCCGTTCGTGAGGAAACGTGTCGAGAAGCATTTCCGCCACTGCGAGGCCCAAAACACGGTCGCCGAGAAATTCCAAGCGTTCGTTATGGTAGTCGGCGCCGGCGCTGGTGTGGGTCAGGGCCCGTTCCAAGATCGCTACATCCTGGAAAACATAATCCAAGCTGGCTTGCAGGGCGCTATACGGATGGTCGGCGGCCATCACTCGACAAGATCGAGGATGCGTGAAAACCGGGTCGCCGTCGGCCAACGCCACGGCTGTAACCACCCCGCCGTGCCGTCGGTGGAAAAGAACAGGATCTCCGCCCGGCCCACCAGGTTTTCGGCCGGCACGAAGCCCCAACTGCGGCTGTCGTTGCTGTCGTCGCGGTTGTCGCCCATCGCAAAATATTGGCCCGCGGGAACAACGAACTCGCGGGTGTTATCGACCGGTCCGTTATCGCCCAGGGATTCGCGCACCGTGTAGCTGAGCCCGTTGGGCAGCGTTTCCCGGTACTGGGCAATTCGCCGTTCCCTGCCCCGGCGGTCTTCGAAAACAAAGTCTTCTATGCGCTGCTTTTCGACGGCTTGGCCGTTGATGTGCAGAACACCGCCGACCATCTGAATTCGGTCGCCCGAAACACCGACAATGCGCTTGATGAAGTCGTCCCGGTTGCTCGGCGGCTGGCGAAATACCGCGACATCGCCGCGCTCCGGCTCTCCGCCCAATATACGCCCGGAGAAAAAGCCAAGGCCCAGCGGCAGTGAGTAACGGCTGTAGCCGTAGGAGAACTTGGAGACGAAAAGATAATCCCCGACGAGCAGTGTCGGGATCATCGAGCCGGAGGGAATGTTGAACGGCTGGTAGGCCAGAGTGCGGACAAACAGCGCGATAAGCAGGGCGTAAATAATCGTGCGAAGGGTATCCGCCCACCCGCTTTCTTTCTTCTTTTCGCCAGACTTTGCCATACTCTATTCTTTGTCAGTTATCGCCGCGGGCCGCTATCCGGTCCAACCGGACCGCCGTGCAGCGGGCTTTCTAGCGAGCGGCACCGCAAATCGCCAGTCACGAATGGGCAACTCGCAGTCAGTTTTCCGTTTCAGGGTTTTCGCTGCCAATAACGGGCACAGCGGTGATGATGACGATCGCCTGAGCGATCGGAGGTTCGTCGGTCAGCGACAGGTCGATGACCGGTTTCATTCCGGCCGGCGTGATTTCGACAAGCCGCTGCGCCGCACCGCCAGTCAGCGCCAATGTTGGTTTGCCGGACGCCAAATTGACCACGCCCATATCGCGCCAGAAAACGCCGCGCCGAAAACCGGTACCCAGCGCCTTCGAGCAAGCCTCCTTAGCGGCATACCGCTTGGCGTAGCTATCCGCACGGTTGGCGCGGCGGTCCGATTTGGCTTGTTCGATCGGGGTAAAACAACGCTGCACAAAGCGGTCGCCGAACCGCTCGAGCGTCCGCTCGATGCGCGTGATGTCGATAAGGTCGCTGCCGATACCGATAATCATGCGCCGGCGCTGCCAGTCGCGTCTGCGCGCGCCATGTCCATGAGCGAGCGCATCCGGATGATGGCGCTTTCAAGACCACCGAATATTGCTTCGCCGATCAGGAAATGACCGATATTGAGCTCGACGATTTCGTTGATCGCCGCGACGGGGCTTACGGTATCGAAGGTGAGACCGTGCCCGGCATGGATCTCGAGCCCGATCTCCGCACCATAGGCCGCCGCTTTGGCAATGCGCTCCAATTCCTGCGCCGCCAGTTCGTCGTCGCCGGCGATCGCCGCTTCGCAATACGCACCGGTGTGCAGCTCGACCGCCGGCGCACCGATCGAGCGCGAGGCATCGAGCTGGCGCGGATCTGGCTCGATGAACATCGACACGATCACCCGGCTATCGCCGAGTTCATCGACGAAGCGGGCGAGATGATTGTGGCCGGCCGCGACGTCGAGGCCGCCCTCGGTCGTGCGTTCCTCGCGCCGCTCGGGAACGATGCAAACCGTCTCGGGGCGGTGGCGCAACGCGATACTCAGCATCTCGTCGGTCGCCGCCATTTCCAGCGTCAGCGGCAAATCGAGCGCTTCCATCAGCCCGGCCAAATCATCGTCGGAAACGTGGCGCCGGTCTTCGCGCAAATGCGCGACGATGCTATCGGCACCCGCCTGCGCCGCCGCGCGCGCCGCGCGCAGCGGATCGGGATGGCCACCGCCCCGCGCATTCCGGATCGTCGCGACGTGATCGATATTCACGCCTAATCGCAAGTCACTACTCATAGCGATGTTCCCTTAGATACCGCGCGGCCGCTAGCTGCGGGCCCGATCGACCGAGCTTACCGACCGGCCCCCGCGCAGCGCCGTCATGATCTCGTTGAGGTGCTTGTTGTCGTCTACTTCGATATCGACCGTCATATCAAAGAAGTCAGGAGTCCGGTTGGTAAATTTGAGGTTCGATATATTGCTCCCCGCCTGAGCGATGGTGTTGGCGAGCTCGCCAAGACTGCCTGGCTCGTTGGCCAAAGTAACGTTCAACCGGCTCACCTGTTTGTCTGCCGATTCGTCGTCGACATCCCACGACACGTCGACCCAACGCTCAGGGCTCTCGGCAAACGCCTCCAGCGTCATGCAATCGATAGTGTGGATGGTGACCCCCTTGCCGGTGGTGGCGATACCGACGATACGGTCGCCCGGCAGCGGATAACAACACTTGGCGAGGTGCACCGCCATGCCGGGGATCAAACCATTGATGGGGACCGAATGTTCGCCCGTCTTGGTTGGCCTCCGGCGCGGCCGCCGCAATGAAAATATAGAGCCGCTGCCCTTTTTCTGGCTACCCGCAGCTCCATCGGGAAACAGCACCTGCATAACGGCGCGGCCGGTATGGACCCCCTGGCCCACGAGCGCGTAGAGCTCTTCGACGGAATCGGCATGGAACTCGCTGAGGACGCCGGCAAGCTTCTCCTCGTCGAGCTTTTCATCGTGGCGCAGAAACGCTTTCTCGATGATGCCGCGGCCGAGCTCGGCATACTGCAGCAGCTGTTGATTGCGCAGGACCCGGCGAATCCGCGCCCGCGCTTTGCCGGTCACAACCAATTGCTCCCAGTTCGGCGACGGTGTCTGATTCTCCGAGGTGAGAATTTCCACCTGATCGCCGTTTTGCAACTGGGTCCGTAACGGCATATTGCGCCCGTTGATATTAGCGCCGACGCAGTGGTCGCCCACTTCGGTATGCACCGCATAGGCAAAATCGATCGGGGTCGAGCCGCGCGGCAACGCGTAAACATCGCCTTTGGGAGAGAAGCAAAACACCTGGTCGACGAACATCTCCAGTTTGGTATGCTCGAGAAAATCCTCCGGGCCCGCGGCATCATCCAAGATATCCAGCAGTTCCTGGAGCCAGCGGTACTGCTGACCGTCGGCTTTGCCAATCGCCGACACAGGCCCCGCTCCCGAGTCGCTATACCGCCAATGCGCGGCAACACCGCGCTCGGCAATGTCGTGCATCTGCTGCGTTCGGATCTGCACCTCGATCCGATGCTTCTCCGGACCCAGAACACCTGTGTGTAATGACCGGTAGCCGTTGGGCTTGGGCGTTGAAATATAGTCGCGGAACCGGCCCGGCACGGCGGGATAACGCGCGTGGACGATGCCGAGTGCGCGGTAACATTCGGGCACTTCGTCGTAAACGACGATGCGAAACGCCATGATATCGGACAGTTGCTCGAACTCGACTTGTTGACGCTGCATCTTGCGCCATATCGAATAAGGCGATTTCTCCCGACCCGACAATTCGCAGGCGATGCCTTCATCGAGCATGACTTTGCTAAGCTCGGCGATAATGCGCTCGACCAAGTTGCCGCCTTCTTCGCGCAAGAATGTGAGGCGGTGCAGTATCGAGTCCCGCGCGTCGGAGTTGAGCTCGGCGAAGGCCAAATCCTCGAGCTCGTCCTTGATGTCGTGCATGCCGATGCGCGCCGCCAAAGGCGCGTAAATGTCCATCGTTTCGCGGGCAATGCGGCGGCGCCGTTCCGGCCTGTCGACATGCTGGATCGTGCGCATGTTGTGCAGCCGGTCGGCCAGTTTCACCAGCAACACCCGGATATCGCGGCTGGTCGCCAGCACGAACTTCCTGAAGTTTTCGGCCTGCTTCGCCTTGTTCGACTGCAGCTCCAGCCGGGTAAGCTTGGTGACCCCGTCGACCAGTTGAGCGATTTCATCGCCGAAATTGTCGCGGATATCGGATTCGGTGATCTCGGTATCTTCGAGGGTATCGTGCAACAAGGCAGTAACGATCGACGCCCCGTCGAGACGATAGTTCGTCAGAATGTCGGCAACTTCCAGGGGATGGGAGAAATATAACGCGCCGGAATCGCGAGTTTGGCTGCCATGCGCCTTTTTCGAAAAGTCGTAGGCGCGGTTCAGAACCGCCTCATCGAACTTGGGGTCGTAGGCTTTGACCCGTTCCACCAGTTCGTCTTGCCCGACCATCGTCCGTCTGGTCCTAACTCCGTTGGCGTTTAAAGACGAAAAGGCCCGGGCTCACAATCGCGCACCCGGGCTCTCCCATAATCAACCTGACGTCACCCGGCCGCCCAACGCCAGCCGCGATGACGGAAAAACACCGCTCAGTCTAGATCCTCCGCACCGGCCACGTCGTCGAAGCGCATCTCCGGAACGCTGTCGGCGCTTTCGATCTGGCTGCTTTCCTGATCAACCGGCGTCCCCTCGTCGACCCCCGGCACATGGCTGTCGGATTCGAGCAGTTCGACGATCTCGTCGCCATCGTCTTCCTCGGGAAGATCGAATTCCACATGCCGCTGCTGGCTCTGCACCAGCGAATCACGCAACTCGTCGAGTTCGACCGTCTCGTCCGCGATCTCGCGCAGCGCGATAACCGGGTTCTTGTCGTTATCGGCTTCGACGGTCAGCGGCGCACCCGCCAAAATCTCGCGCGCGCGCTGCGCCGAAAGCATGACTAATTCGAACCGATTGGGGACCTTTTCGACGCAATCTTCAACGGTTACCCGAGCCATTTAGGATATCTCCAAATCGCAATATTGAAATTTTCTTGTATATAAGGCGAAAAGTACGGCCTGCCAACAGGTTATCACGTATTTCGGCTATTCATCGAGCCGTAGATCGGCTGCTCCCGGCGCAGCCTCGGCCAGCTCCGCGGCCGACCGGCCGGTCGCCGGATGGCGCCACTCGGGGTCGATATCGCATATCGGATACAACACGAAGGCCCGCTCCGCCAAGCGCGGATGGGGCAAAATCGGCGGCAATTCAGCCCTTATCAGATCGTTGTAGGCCAGCAGATCCAAATCGATTTCACGGGCGGCATTCGGCTCCGAGCGACGCCGGCCGAAACCCTCCTCGATGGCATGGAGCAGCCCGAGTAGTTCATCCGGCGGCAGCTCGGTTTCAACCGCCGCTACCCCGTTGATATAGCGTGGCTGGTCGGAGGCCGGAACGGCCGCTGAGGAGTACCAGCGCGACCGGGCGGCGACACGCACGCCGCGGTTTTCCAACTCCGCGAGCGCAGCCTCCAAAGTGGCTTTAGGCGGCCCAAAACGGGGGCTCGGCAGGTTGGCGCCAAGGCCAATGAGGATCACGCGTTGCTCCATTTCTCCGGCCTGTCGCCCGGCTGGGCAAAGCAATAGACAACAACCGCGGGGCACGCTAATTATTTGTGAGCGGCGCTTGGGCACCGCTTATTTTCAGACCCATCATACTGGCAGCTGTATTTAATAAAAAACATTAAGAAAAGGCACTAAGATCATGTTTTCTAATAATGAACGCATCGCCGTCTTCATCGACGGCGCGAACCTCTATGCCACGGCAAAAGCTCTCGATTTCGATATCGACTACAAGAAGCTGCTGCAGCTCTTCAAATCCAAAGCGACCCTCATCCGCGCCTATTACTACACGGTTCTGATCGAAGATCAGGAGTACTCGCCGATCCGGCCCCTGGTCGACTGGCTCGACTATAACGGCTACACGCTGATCACCAAGCCGGCGAAGGAATACACCGACGCCACCGGGCGGCGGCGGATCCGCAATTCGATCGACGTCGAACTGGCTGTCGACGTGATGGAGATGGCCAGCAAGGTCGACCATATCGTGCTGCTGACCGGCGACGGCGGATACCGGCGGCTGATCGAGGCGGTGCAGCGCCAGGGCGCTCAGGTCACCGTGATCAGCACCGTTGCCGTAAGCCCGCCGCTGATCGCCGATGAGATTCGCCGGCAGGCCGACAATTTCGTCGATCTCGCCAGCTTGCGCGAAGATATTTCGCGCAAACACAGCCGCCCCCGTCCCGCAGCCGATGAGGGCGAAGAAGAGTACGATGGCGACGACTATGACGACGACTACGAGGACGATTACGAAGACGACGATTATGCTGAAACGGCTTAGTAGTGGCATTGCAACCTGAAATCGACTGCCGCCTCTGTCCTCGTCTGGTCGAGTTCCGCGTTCAAAATCAGGCGAAGTTTCCCGATTTCCATAACGCTCCCGTCGAAAGCTTCGGCGGCCTTGGAGCGCGCCTTCTAATCGTCGGCTTGGCGCCGGGCCTCAAGGGGGCCAACCAAACCGGCAGGCCCTTCACCGGCGACTATGCGGGCGACCTGCTCTACGCCACCCTCCTGAAATTCGGCTTCGCCAAGGGCCGCTATGGCGCCAGTCCGGACGACGGCCTGGAATTGACCGACTGCCGGGTCACCAACGCGGTCCGCTGCGTGCCGCCGGAAAACAAGCCGGTCGGTGCGGAGGTTGCCGCCTGCCGGCCGTTTTTGCGAAATGAAATCTCCGCAATGGACAATCTGCGCGTGATCGTCGCGCTGGGCGGCTTATCCCACAACGCCTTGCTGAGCTGCTTCGACGTTCGCAAAAGCGATTACAAATTCGGCCACAACGCCACGCACATTGTCAGCTTTGGCGAGCGCTCCTTCACCCTCGCCGACAGCTATCATTGCTCGCGCTACAATACCAACACCGGCCGCCTGACGGCGGAGATGTTCGAGACCGTGTTCGCCGGCGTCCGCTCGACGCTGGACGCCACATGACCCTTCATATCCGGCGGGCCCGGCCGGACGAGCGCGAGCTGCTCTCCGGCCTCGCGGTCTCGTCCAAGCGGGTATGGGGTTACGACGACGACTTCATTGCCGCCACCCAGGACGATCTCATCGTCACGCTGGGCCACATCGAAAACAACGACTGCTTCGTCGCCGAGCAAGACAGCGAGATCGTCGGCTTCTATACGGTTAGCGACGGCGATCTCGACCACTTCTTCGTGACGCCCAATCGGCTGCGTCAAGGAATTGGGCGAACACTGTTTCAACACGCGGCCGGGAGAGATCCGTCGCGGCCGCTACGTATCGTTGCCGACCCGTCCGCCGCGCCGTTTTACGAGCGCATGGGAGCCAAGAAGGTCGGCGACGAAGAATCGCCGTTCATCGCGGGGCGAAAACTCCCCGTTTTGGAATATGCCGCTGGCGGCTGAAACCGGTGAGCACCCAGCTTAGGCCGGGACAATTTCCTGATCGATCGCGCCGAACACCGACTGGTTGTTGGCATCGAACATCTCGATCGTCGCCCGGTCGCCGAACTGCATGAACGAGGTCTTCTGCTTGCCTTCGTCGAGCTTCTGAACGATCCGCAGCTCCGCCAGACAGGCAACGCCCGTACCGGGGTCGCGGTTCGAGATTGCCCCCGAACCGATCAAGGTGCCAGCGCAAAGCGGCCGCGTTTTCGCCGCGTGGGAAATCAACTGCGGGAAATCGAAATTCATGTCGACGCCGCAATTGGGCATGCCAATCGGCGCCTGATTGAACTTCACGGTCATATCCAAATGAACTTTGTGCTCGTCCCAAGCTTCGCCCAGCTCATCGGGAGTAACGGCAACGGGCGACAACGCCGACCGGGGCTTGCCGTGGAAGTAGCCGAGACCCGTGTTCAGTTCATCGGGGATCAACGAGCGTAAGCTGACATCGTTGATGAGCACGAACAGTCTGATGTGCTTTAAGGCCGCCTCGGGGCTCACCCCCATCGGCACATCGTCGACGATGACACCGACCTCAGCCTCGATATCGATACCCATCTCTGGATCGATCACCGGGATCGCGCCAGTGGGCCGCAGGAAGCCGTCGCTCACCGCTTGATACATGAGCGGTTCTTCAAGCAGCTTAGGCGGCAACTGGGCGCCGCGGGCTTTGCGGAACAGCTCGACATGATTGAGATAAGCGCTGCCGTCGACGAACTGATAGGTCCGCGGCAGGGGTGATTCGAGAGCATCGGGATCGTAGTCGCGAATGCCGTCGGCGGTACCTGCGTTAACAGCTTCGGATAATTTTTCCAGGCGCGGCGCGGCATCTTCCCACTTTTCGAGCGCAATTTGCAGAGTGCGCGCAGCGGACGACGCGGGAGCCATTTTGCTCAAGTCGCGCGAAACGACAGCCAACGTTCCATCGCGGCTGCCATCTTTTAGAGTCGCCAGCTTCATACCATCTCCTAACCCCCTGAAAAACCGCAATAATCAGCGCTTTTTCAGGCACACTGGTAGTTGTGTATGCGGCAACCCTACGCCCAAATAGTTAGTCGGTGTTTAACACCCCGCGGCGGATCTGATCCTCCTCGATCGCCTCGAACAGGGCGGTGAAATTGCCCTCGCCGAAGCCCTCATTGCCCTCGCGCTTGATGAGTTCGAAGAAGATCGGGCCGATCACCGTATCGGTGAAGATTTGCAGCAACAGCCCCTGCCCGTCGGTCGGCGCCCCATCGACCAGAATGCGGTTGCGGCGCAGGCGCTCGACATCCTGGCCATGGTCGGGGATCCGCTCGGAGAGCTTGTCGTAGTAGGTATCCGGCGTATCGAGAAACTTCACGCCGCGTTCGGTCAAGGCTTCGACGGTCGCGAAGATATCGTCGGTGCCCAAGGCGATATGCTGAATGCCCTCGCCGTGATACTCGCGCAGATATTCGGCGATCTGGCTTTTATCGTCGGAGGATTCGTTGATGGGAATGCGGATCTTGCCGTCCGGGCTGGTCATCGCCTTGGAAACCAGTCCGGTGAGCTTACCCTCGATGTCGAAGTAACGAACCTCACGGAAGTTAAAAACGTTCTCGTAGAAGCTCGACCACATATCCATGTTGCCCTGGTACACATTATGGGTCAGGTGGTCGATATAGGTCAGGCCCACGTCTTTCGGGTTCACGTCGGCGCCTTCGATGGGCACAAAGTCGACATCGTAGATCGAGCCTTTGTCGCCGTAGCGATCCACCAGATAAAGACGGCTGTGGCCGATCCCCTGGATGGTCGGGATGTTCAGCTCCATCGGCCCCACATGGTTCGGCACCGCGGTGGCGCCGCGCTCGAGCGCCATCTCGTAAGCACCGGCCGCATCATCGACGCGGAACGCCATCGCACACGCGCTCGGCCCATGCTGGCGGGCAAAGTCGGCGGCAAAACTGCCCGGTTCGTTGTTGAGGATGAAGTTGACCTCACCCTGCCGGTATACGGTGACGTCCTTCGAGCGGTGGCGGGCGACCGCCGCAAAGCCCATCAGTTCAAACACCGCACCGAGTTTTTCCGGTTCCGGTGAACAATATTCGACAAATTCGAACCCGTCGGTCGCTAAAGGATTGTCCCATAAATCCGTCCGTCCGTTGGATTGCTTCATAGCCGTATTCGCGGTCATAGGGGTCTCCATGGTTGGCCATTGCGCGGGCCAGGTTCGCCGGTTGACCCGGCGATGCGATCCTCTTAATTTTAGTTTCATATGTAACTATTTCAAGAGTGTTAAATGGCGACCACCAAGGCACGGCCAAAAAGTACGGAATCGCAGTTGGTGCTGGAGCAGTTTTTGCCCTACCGGCTGTCGCTGCTGTCGAACACGGTGAGCAACACAATCGCCCGCAATTACCGCGACCAGTTCGGCCTGAATATCCCCGAATGGCGCGCGATGGCGATACTGGGCCGCTTCGGCCCCTTGAGTGCCAGCGACGTTTGCGGGCGCGCCGCCATGGATAAGGTCACCGTTAGCCGGGCGGTGGCGCGCCTGATCGAGCAAAACCTGGTGAAGCGCGCGACCGACCCAAGCGACCGGCGGCGCTCGATCCTGAAACTGACCGCTCAAGGCGCGCGCATCCACAAGCAGATCGTCCCCATTGCCCGCGAGCGCGAAACCGAACTGGCAACAGTTCTAACGGCAAAGGAACGCGAGAGCCTCGACCGGCTGCTGGCAAAGCTCCAGCAGCGCGCCGATGAAATCGCCACCCAAGAGAACACGGCGTGATCGCCTAATTGCGCGTGGACCTGGCGGCTCCCAAGACGCAGCTCCGCATGCAATTCCACAGACCCGGTATCGTTGCGCTGAATCGCCCCGCTGTGATACCGCAGGGCCGATGATCACAGCTTAGGTCCGGACGCGTGGCAGACAGCCCGACGGTGTGGGTCCTCAACGGACCGAACCTAAATCTTTTGGGGGAGCGCGAACCCGATACCTATGGCGGCGAAACCCTGGCCGACATCGAAAAACGCTGCGCCAAAGCCGCCAAGCAAGCTAAGTTGAAGCTGGAGTTTCGGCAAACCAACCACGAGGGCGAGTTGGTCGCGTGGATTCAGGAAGCCCGTGAGGGCGTGGCGGGTTTGGCGATCAATGCGGGTGCTTACACCCACACCTCGGTCGCCGTTCACGACGCCTTAAGACTTTTGACGATACCCATTGTCGAAGTGCACTTATCGAACATCTTCGCCCGCGAGGAATTCCGCCATCATTCTTATGTCAGCGCGGCTGCGACAGGTGTGATATGCGGTTTCGGTGGCGATAGCTACACATTGGCCTTGCAAGCTTTGGCCACCAAAATTTCCGGCTAACACAGAAGCGCTGTCTATGGACGACAAATTCGACGTTGACGCAGAGCTGGTTCGCAAGCTGGCCGAACTACTGGCCGAGACCGGTCTCGGCGAGATTGAATATGAGGATGCGGGCAAGCGGGTCCGCGTCGCGATGCCTGGTGCTGCGCCGGCCGCCGCACCACCGGCAGCGGTCCCGCCGCCGGCCGCTGCCCCGGTGGCGCACCAAGAGGGAAATTCCGAAGATCACCAGGCTGCGGAAATTGCGCAGCATCCCGGCGCCGTGACCTCGCCGATGGTTGGCACGATCTACATGTCCCCCGCCCCCGGCGAGCCGCCGTTCGTTCACACTGGCGAAACGGTTGCGGAAGGACAGACCATCCTCATGGTCGAAGCGATGAAGACCTTCAACGAGATCGCGGCACCGCGCTCAGGAACGCTTTCGCGCGTCATCGTCGAGGACGGCCAGCCGGTCGAGTTCGGCGAGATTCTTGCCCTCATCGAATAGGGCCTCTTCCAACCCCATGTTCGAAAAGGTTCTCATCGCAAATCGTGGCGAGATTGCATTGCGCATTCACCGCGCATGCAAGGAGATGGGAATTGCCACCGTCGCCGTTCATTCAACTGCCGATGCCCAGGCGATGCATGTGCGCCTGGCCGATGAAAGTGTTTGTATCGGCCCGCCACCCGCGACCGAGAGCTATCTGAATATCCCCGCCATCGTTTCCGCCGCCACGGTGACCAACGCCGACGCGATCCACCCGGGCTACGGCTTCTTGTCGGAGAACGCTAACTTCGCCCGCATCGTCGAAGAACACGGCTTCGCCTTTATCGGCCCCAAGCCCGAGCACATCGCCGAGATGGGCGACAAGGTGGCAGCGAAAGCAGCGATGCGGGCGGCCAACGTGCCGGTCGTGCCGGGCTCGGACGGTGCGGTCAGCGACGCCGCCGACGCCATTCGCATCGCCGGCGATATCGGCTACCCGGTGCTGATCAAAGCGGCGTCCGGCGGCGGCGGGCGCGGTATGAAAGTGGTCACCGACAGCAACGAAGTCGCCTCGGCGCTGAGCATGGCGCAATCGGAGGCCCAGGCTAACTTCGGCGATTCGACGATCTATCTGGAAAAATATCTGGAGAAGCCGCGTCATATCGAAGTTCAGGTGCTGGCGGACGGCCGGGGCAACGCGGTCCATTTGTACGAGCGTGATTGCTCGCTGCAGCGGAGCCACCAGAAGGTTTTGGAGGAAGCGCCGGCGCCCTCGCTCGACGATGCCACCCGGCAGCGGATCGGCGAGATCTGCTGCGCCGCCGCGCAGCGCATGAATTACCGCAGCGCCGGTACCTTCGAGTTCCTATACGAGAACGGCGAATTCTATTTCATCGAAATGAACACCCGGGTTCAGGTCGAACATCCGATTACGGAGATGATTTGCGGCGTCGATATCGTGCAGGAGATGATCCACATCGCGGCGGGCGAGCCTCTATCGATCCGCCAGAGCGATCTCTCTATAAACGGCCACGCCATCGAGTGCCGGATCAACGCCGAGAACCCCGATACCTTCGCCCCCTCGCCGGGGCGGATTACGGGATTTCATGCACCCGGCGGGCCCGGCGTGCGCATCGATTCAGCCCTCTACGCCGATTACACCGTGCCCCCCTTTTACGACAGTCTGATTGCCAAGCTGATCGTTCACGGCGCCAACCGCCCAGACTGCCTGCTTCGGCTACGCCGCGCCCTCAACGAAATGGTGGTGTCGGGCGTCGAGACGACAATACCGCTGCATCAGCGCGTGCTTGACGACGGCTCTTTCCAAGCCGGCGAATATGATATTCATTGGCTCGAGAAACTGGTGAATAGCTAGTGTATCCCGATGACCGTCTTGACCCCGCAAATTCTGTTGGGTGCCTACGCCAGCGGTATTTTCCCGATGGCGGAGAGCCGCAACGATCCTGATCTCTACTGGATCGACCCGGATGTGCGCGGCGTCATCCCACTCGCCGACTTCCACATACCCCGGCGGCTGCGGCGCACCTTGCGCAACGGCCCCTATGAAGTGCGGTCGGACTCTGATTTTGTCGGTGTGATTCGCGGATGCGCCGAGCAGACCCGGTCGCGCCCCGATACCTGGATCAATGCCGAGATCGAAGGGCTCTACAACGCGCTTTTCGATATGGGATTCGCCCATTCTGTCGAAACTTGGCAGGACGATGTTCTGGTCGGCGGGCTTTACGGGGTGGCGCTGGGCGGCGCGTTTTTCGGCGAAAGCATGTTTTCGCACGCGCGCGATGCCAGCAAAATCGCGCTCTGCCACTTGGCCGCGCGGCTGTGCAAAAGCGGCTACACCTTGCTCGACACCCAGTTCCTCACGCAGCACTTGAGTCAATTCGGCGCGGTTGAGATCGATCGCCCCGACTACAAGGAACGCCTTGCCGCGGCCATAAAGATCCCAGCGGTCTTTCAGTCGGAGCTGTCGAGAGAAGAGTTGGACGCGTTCATACAGTCGACCACCCAGACGTCATAAACCGGGTGTTCGAGAGCCGACAGCGCAGGGCTCGAGGCGAACATCCAGCCGCTGAATAACATCACCGGTTCGGCGCCCGGCCGGATATCGGTTATCTCCAAAAAAGCAGTGCTCTCCGGCGGTTCGGTGGGTGGCGTTTTCCGGCACGCCCGCACGCGGATCGACAAGGTTCCGAAGCGAACCTCATCGGTCGTCGACACCGGAAAGGTCGATATCCGCGCCGTCACCTTGTCGAGGCCTTGCAACACGGCACCCGTAACAACGCCGGTCGTGGCCACGGGCTGATCGATCGGCCGCTGCGCCAGCGCCGGCGAACCCGCCCACAGCAGCGCAACGAGCAAGCAGAGCTTACCAAGCAGTTTCATATATCCGGCTCGCTGCGACCGCGGGCGGCGGGTCACTGACCGTCCGTTGCCAGGAAGATGATCTCGGACACGGTGTCTTCCAGCGAGCGGAAATCGCGGGTCTGCGCAATTTCGCCGCCATCCGCAATCATGTCGGTGGCGGTACCGGGAAGCAGGCGTAAGTACTTGCCGCCCAGCAGTCCCTCGCTCGTCACCACCGCTTGCGTATCGACCGGCAAGCGGACATCGGAGCTGATGGTGAACAGGACGATCGCTTCGAAACTCTGAGTGTCCAGTTGCCGCTCGGTAACGGTGCCAACTTTCACGCCACTGATACGCACATCGCTGCCGACCTCGAGCCCTCCTACCTTCAGAAAACGGGCCTTCAAACCGTAACCGTCGACGGCGCCGACTTCAGTGGCTTGAAGCGCGAAAACAAAAAAGCCGGCTGCCACCAAAACAACAACGGCCCCGAGTAACGTCTCTACAGCACTCCGCTTCATGGCCGGTCCTCCGTTGCCGCGCCGCCAGCTTCGCGGCGCGCTTGCTTCGCTTTTTTTGCCTGACTGATGATGAGTTCGAGCAGATCGTCGAGAATCAATGAATCTTCCGTAAAGGCGATTTGCCCGCCATCGCGAATCCGCAAATCGCTGGCGCCGACATCGAGTTGAATGAATTTTGCGCCGAACAGGCCGTCGGTCACGATCGATGCCGACGCTTCCGCATCGAGTTCCACACTGTCGTCAATCCGGAGAACGGCAACCGCCCGAAAATTCTCGTCGAGATGAAGCTCCTTGATTTCACCGACCGGGACACCCGCGGCGCGCACTAGTCCGCCGACGCTTAAACCGTCGGCGCTGCTGAACTGCGCGGTGACGTCATAGCGACCGTCCTCGAAGCGCGCCGGCCCTAAAATCAGCGAGACAAAAACGATAAGGCCGACGGCTATCCCGGCCCCAACCCATATTTCGAATACTTCGCGTTTCGCGGCGTTCATCTACCTGTCGGCGCTCTGCTAAAGCGGCCTGTTCTTACTGTGGCGTCCAGGGTTCATAGTCGCCCGTGCTGCGCGGACGCTTGCCGCCGCGCAAAACGCTCCCGGGAGGAACATAGGCGGCCCGGGTGCCGGTCAGGTTGGGGACATGCTCTTTTTGCCAAGGATGACGCTTGCTGGCGTCCAACGGCGCATCGGTCATGTAATGCAGCCAGGCGTGCCATTCGGGCGGTACCTTGCTGGCTTCCGGCGCACCGGCATAAACCACCCAACGCCGTTCGCGGCGATAGCCCCGGCGGCCCTTGCCCCGGTAGTAGCGGTTACCAAACGCGTCCTCGCCCACCTTGTGGCCGGCCACCCATGTTTTCAAAAGCGTTCCAATTGTCGCCATGCGGCTTCTTCCGATCGTTGAGGCGGCTCCGCACCGCTACCCAATTCGCACTGTGTTCGCCGTGCGGGCGGGAATATTGCACCAGCACCCCGTAACGTCTAGCCGCGTCACGGCGTACCGAATCACATTCAACTGACACCCAGATTTATGGACTAATTCCATGAAAATACAAAATGTAGTTGCGGCGCAAATATGTCGTAGTATAGCTTATAATTTACCGAGATATAGTAGCGTGAGAACATAAGTGGTTTATTCAACGTTGCGACTCGGAGGAGACCGCGAACGGTTGGGGGATAAAACAAGAACCGACCCGGTTTACCTGGCAATGTAAGCTCGCCGATCCCCCTTGGTGAGTGTCTTTACTTTATGGGGGTTTCATTATGCGGATCGAACGCCGCTTCACGGCTGAAGGCGAGAGCCCGTATTCGGATATCTCGTTCCGCACAACAACCAGCGAAATCCGTAATCCGGATGGTTCGGTGGTGTTCTCGGCCACCGACATCGTCGTACCCGAGGCCTGGAGCCAAGTGGCGTGCGATATCCTGGCGCAGAAATATTTCCGCAAAGCCGGCGTACCGTCGAAGTTGAAGCCGGTGCCGGAAGACGATGTGCCCGAGTTCCTGTGGCGCCGGACGGGCGATACCGAAGCGTTGGAAGAACTGCCCGAGGCGGAGCGCTATGGCAGCGAGACCGACGCCCGCCAAGTGTTCGAGCGCATGGCCGGAACCTGGGCCTACTGGGGCTGGAAGGGCGGCTATTTCGATAGCGCCGAAGACGCCCAAGCCTATTTCGACGAATGCTGCTTCATGCTGGCGAGCCAGATGGCAGCGCCGAACAGCCCGCAATGGTTCAACACCGGCCTCCATTGGGCCTATGGCATCGACGGCCCCGGCCAGGGCCACTACTTTGTCGACTATCGCACCGGCAAGCTCGTCCGCTCGAAGAGCGCCTACGAAAATCCGCAGCCGCACGCCTGCTTCATTCAATCGGTCGCCGACGATCTCGTGACCGAGGGCGGCATCATGGATTTGTGGACCCGCGAGGCGCGGCTGTTCAAATATGGCTCGGGCACCGGCACGAACTTCTCCAGCCTGCGCGGCGGCGGCGAGCGGCTGTCCGGCGGCGGCAAATCGTCAGGCCTTATGAGTTTCCTGAAAATCGGCGACCGGGCGGCGGGCGCGATCAAGTCGGGCGGCACGACACGCCGGGCCGCCAAGATGGTCGTCGTCGATATCGACCATCCCGACATCGAGGAATTTATCGATTGGAAGGTGCTGGAGGAGCAGAAGGTCGCAGCGCTGGTGGCCGGCTCGAAGATCTGCCGCACCCATCTAACCGCGATTCTCGAGGCCTGTCATAGTTCGGAAATGACCGGCGATGGCGACGAACGTTTCAACCCGGCCGAAAACTCAGCGTTGAAACGCGCCGTCCGCGCCGCCCGCCGTGACATGGTGCCGGACAACTATGTGCATCGGGCCATTCAGTTCGCGCGCCAAGGCTACCGGGAGATCGTTTTCCCGACCTACGACACCGACTGGGATTCGGAAGCCTACCGCACCGTATCCGGTCAGAACTCCAACAACTCGGTCCGCGTAACCGACGCTTTTCTCTCCGCGGTCGAAGGTGACAAGGAATGGGGCTTGCGCCGGCGGACCGACGGCGCCATCGCCAAAACCGTGCCGGCGCGGGAGTTGTGGGACAAGATCGGCGCGGCCGCCTGGTCAAGCGCCGATCCCGGCATCCAATACGACACCACCATCAACGATTGGCATACCTGCCCGCAATCGGGCCGGATCAACGCGTCGAACCCCTGCTCCGAATATATGTTCCTGGACGATACGGCGTGTAATTTGGCGTCGCTCAATCTGCTGTCGTTCCACCGGGGCGACGGCTCGATCGATATCGAAGGATTCGAGCACGCCGTCCGCTTATGGACGGTCACGCTGGAGCTGTCGGTGATGATGGCTCAATTCCCGTCGAAGGAAATCGCCCGGCGCAGTTACGACTTTCGGACACTGGGTCTCGGCTACGCCAATATCGGCGGGCTGCTGATGGCATCGGGCATTCCCTACGACAGCGCGGAAGGCCGCGCCATCTGCGGCGCTCTGTCGGCGTTGATGACCGGCACCGCTTACGCCACGTCGGCTGAGATCGCCGGCGAGATGGGCGCCTTCCCGGAATACGAACCGAACGCCAAAGATATGCTGCGTGTGATCCGCAACCACCGGCGGGCGGCGCGCGGCAAGGCATCCGGCTATGAGAAACTGGCCGTAACGCCGGTGCCGCTGGATACGGCGAATTGCCCCATCCCCGAACTGGTTACCGCGGCGGGGAACGCTTGGGACCGCGCCCTGCAGCTCGGCGAAAACCACGGCTACCGCAACGCGCAAACAACCGTCGTCGCACCGACGGGTACCATCGGCCTCGTGATGGATTGCGATACCACCGGCATCGAGCCCGACTTTGCGCTGGTGAAGTTCAAGAAACTCGCCGGTGGCGGCTACTTCAAGATCATCAACCGCATGGTTCCCGAGGCGTTGAAAGTTTTGGGCTACGACGACGAGGCCATCGAAGAGATCGTTGCCTACGCCGTGGGCCATGGCACCGTCGACGGCGCGCCGCATATCAACCATGAAGCGCTCCGCGAGCTCGGATTCGGCGACGTGCAAATCGCCTCTATCGAAGAAGCGATTCCCAACGCGTTCGACATCAAGTTTGCGTTCAACAAATGGACGTTGGGCGAAGCCTTCTGCATCGACGTGCTGGACGTGTCTGCCGATCAACTCGACGACTACGGGTTCGACCTGCTGACGCATCTCGGCTTTAGCGCGGACGAGATCGAGGCGGCCAACACTTATGTTTGTGGCGCGATGACGCTTGAAGGCGCGCCCTATGTGAAATCCGAGCACCTGGCGGTGTTCGACTGCGCCAACCCCTGCGGCAGGATCGGGACCCGGTATCTCTCGAGCGAAAGCCACATTCGCATGATGGCCTCGGCCCAGCCTTTCGTCAGCGGCGCCATTTCCAAGACCATCAACATGCCGAACGACGCATCGGTCGACGATTGCAAGAACGCTTATCTGCTGTCTTGGCAGTTGGGGCTAAAAGCCAATGCGCTCTATCGCGACGGATCAAAGCTCAGCCAGCCGCTGCAGTCGCAGATTTTAGCCGACAACGATGACGACGCTGCCGACATCGTAGACGATATCGTCGACGCACCGGCGGCGCGGCGTGCGGAGATGGTGGCCGAGCGGGTCACCGAGCGCATCATGGTGCGCGAAGTCAACCGCAAGCGGTTGCCCGACCGGCGCAAGGGCTATACCCAGAAAGCTGTCGTCGGCGGCCATAAGGTCTACCTACGCACCGGCGAATACGACGACGGGTCGTTGGGCGAAGTGTTCCTCGACATGCACAAGGAAGGCGCCGCCTTCCGGTCGCTGATGAACAACTTCGCCATCGCGGTCTCGATCGGCTTGCAGTACGGCGTCCCCCTCGAAGAATTCGTCGATGCCTATACCTTTACCCGGTTCGAACCGTCGGGACCGGTGGAAGGCAACGACGCGATCAAGATGGCGAGTTCGATACTCGATTACGTATTTCGCGAGTTGGCGATCAGCTATATGGGCCGCCACGATTTGGCGCACGTCGAGATCGACGATCTCGAGCCCGACACCATGGGGCGCGGTTCGTCGGACGAGGCGTTTCAAGCCGAGCCCGCGCCGAGCGATTATGCCGTGAGCAACGGCTATGTGCGCAGCAGCCTATCGGTTATCGAAGGTGGACGGCTGCAGCCCGACGAGCTGAGCCAAGAGGGAATCGAAGCGAGTTCGGAAGCTATCACCGAAGCGACGGGCACCGACGACGCGATGCCCATGGAAACCGAAGCACAGGGCGACGTGGTGACACTGTCGCCGCCCGTGGGCAAACAGCTCGACCTGGAATACATCGTGCAAGAAGAACGGACCGAGCGCATTCGCACCGCGCGCCTCAAGGGTTACGAGGGTGACGCCTGCACCGAGTGCGGCAACTTCACACTGGTAAGGAACGGAACATGTCTGAAATGCGACACCTGCGGTACGACCAGCGGGTGTAGCTAGGAATTCGGGCCGGGCTGGGACATGTCCCGGTCCGAATGTCGGCCCCGCGCCCTCTCTCTCCCGGGCGCCGGGCCACTCTCCTCCCTGACCTTGGGGTGTGCATTCGTGCACACCCCATTTTTTTAGCGCGGCTCGGAACCAGCGCTTATAGTGTAGCGAATGGATATTGCAGGGGAGTTACGTTCATGGGCGGCGCCATCGATAAGAAGTTGAGTGACCTTGGAATCGAGCTGCCCCCGGCAAACGCGCCGGCAGGCAACTACGTTCCGTTCGTACAAACCGGTAATCTGCTGTTTATCTCCGGCCAAATTCCCGTGGTCGATGGCAAACCCGCCTTTATCGGCATTGTCGGCGCCGACCTCACCGCTGACGACGGCGCCGCCGCGGCGCGTACCTGCGCCTTGTCGATACTCGCTCAGGCCCGCGAAGCGCTGGGCGGCGATCTGGACCGCGTCGCCCGGTGCGTGAAACTGACCGGTTTCGTTGCCAGCACGCCTGACTTCACGGCTCACCCGCAGGTGATCAACGGCGCTTCCGATCTGATGGTCGAAGTGTTCGGCGACATTGGGCGTCACGCCCGCGCCGCCGTCGGCATGGCCGCGCTGCCACTGGGAGTCGCCGTCGAGGTCGAGGCAATCTTCGAGGTCACCTAACTTGGCCAGCAGCCTACTCAATCCGACGTGACCCACGGCCATCATCACCATCACGGGCTCGCTTCGGCGCAGGGCGGCGACAAACGCTTGATCCTGGCGATCAGTGTCAACGTGCTGCTGACGGTCGCTCAAATCATCGGCGGGGTTTTTGCCGGTAGCTTGGCGCTGATCGCCGATGCAATCCACAACCTTAGCGACGCGGCGGCCTTAGCCATCGCCCTCATCGCCCGGCGCATCGCCCGCGTACCGGCGGACGACGACCACACGTTCGGTCATGGGCGCGCAGAGCTGATCGGCGCCGTATTCAACCTTTCCTGGCTCATCTTTATCGGCCTGTTTCTGATCGTCGAAGCGATCAAGCGTCTACTCGACCCACAGCCGGTCGAAGGATGGACCGTCGTTGTCATAGCCGGGATCGCACTCGTGGTTGATGTCGCAACGGTCATGTTGACCTACCGGATGGCCAAGCAAAGCATGAACATTCGCGCTGCGTTTATTCATAACTTATCCGACGCGATGGCGTCGCTTGGCGTCATTATCGGCGGCGCGCTGATCCTCACCTTCGGCTGGCACTTCGTCGACGCCATCGTCACCTTGGCGATTGCGGCCTACATACTCGGCCATGCCGGCATGGAGATACCCAAGGCGATCCATATCTTGATGCAGGGGGTGCCGCGGGACCTGGATGTCGTCGACGTGACCGACGAGCTGAAACAAGTCGACGGTGTGCTCGATGTTCAACATGTTCATATCTGGCATATCGACGAGCACCGTCGCTCTTTCGAAGGTCATATCCTGATCGACACACCGGCGCGCATGGAGCGAATCAAATTGGTTCTGCGAAAACGCTTAGCCGACAAATTCGATATTACCCACTCAACGCTTGAGTTCGAGTTCACGACACCCGAGCCGATAGTCAGCGAGGGCTAAAAATCGCCAGGAACGCGGGTTGGGCCTTGGCCGGCGCGCCGATCCCCTCTACCTTATGAGCCTACACTCAACCCAAATCGTGTTTGCCCATGCCTGACGGAAACGGTGCGGTTACAGCACGCGTCGTCGAAAATATCGCCGACATTCCCGCCGCAACGTGGGATGCGCTGGCGGGTCCCGACAATCCGTTCGTGAGCCACGCGTTCCTGAACGCGCTGGAAGAGACCGGCTGCGCCACCAACCGGGCCGGCTGGCTGCCGCATCATCTGGTGGTCGAAGACACAAGCGGGCAAATGATCGCTGCGGCGCCGCTTTATCTGAAAAGCCATTCCCAAGGCGAATATGTGTTCGACCATGGCTGGGCCCACGCCTGGGAGCGCGCGGGCGGCAACTACTATCCGAAGATGCAGGTCTCGGCGCCCTTCTCCCCCGTTTCGGGGCCCCGCTTGCTGGCCGGTGATGCGCCGGACAGCGACGATTCCCGCCTCACATTGCTGCGCGCGCTGGAGACGGTCTGTGCCAAGATGGAATTGTCTTCGGTGCATGTCACCTTCTCCACCCAGCATGAGTGGAACCTGATGGGTGCCGCCGGATGGGTGCAACGCATCGGCCGTCAATTCCACTGGCATAACAAAGGCTACGAAAGCTTCGACGATTTCCTGGGCGAGTTGACTAGCCGCAAACGCAAATCGATCCGCAAAGAGCGCCGCGCGATTGGCGAGCAAGGGCTGACCGTGCGGCCCTATGTGGGCGATGACATCAGGCCCGATCACTGGGATGCCTTTTACCGCTTCTATGTCGACACTTACGACCGTAAATGGGGTTATCCCTATCTCACCCGGGAGTTCTTCGAGGTGGCGCAGGAGCGTTTGGGCGACCGTATCGTCTTGATGATCGCCGAAATGGACGGGCTCCCCGTCGCCGGCGCTCTCAATCTAAAGGGCAGCGAGGCTCTGTTTGGCCGCAACTGGGGTTGCCGGGCCGACTACCCGTTTCTCCATTTCGAGACCTGCTATTACCAGGCCATCGACTTCGCGATCGAAAACAAGCTGGCCCGCGTCGAAGCCGGCACCCAAGGCCCTCACAAGGTGCAGCGCGGCTACGAACCAGTCGAGACCTATAGCGGGCACTACATTCCCAACGAGTCCTTCCGCGATGCGGTTCAGCAATTTTGCCGGGAAGAGCAGCGCGAAGTGGAATGGGAGATCGAAGCGATCGCCGAGCGGTCGCCGTACCGGCAAGCAGATTAATTAGGAGCTCAATCTCTCAAGCGCGCAATCATCATAAAGGATATGAAATCATGGTCATATCGCGGTTGCTTTCCAAACGGCTTCACATCGCCATCCTTCCAGCATTGATTGCTCTCACATCCTGCGACCAGATCATCGAGACCATCGATGAAACCGAGCGGAGGATACGCGAGCGGGATCAGAAGATTGAGGAGGAGGACCGGCAGGTCGAAGAAATGGACAGGCTGAGCCGGGAGCAGCAATCGCTCATGGACTACGACCAGGGCTATCAGGCCGGTGAGGAAGCCGCCGGAAACGGCTTGAAATACGATGACGAACCGGGAGATGATTTTATTTCCGGCGACGTCGACGCCTATCAGAGAGGATATCGCGAAGGCTACGAAGCGGCGATCGTGCGCGCACAGCAACTGGAAGAACAGGTGAGACGCGCGGAAACCGAATCACCGCTCGTCTTCGACGACGAATAAGACGACCGTCGTGCACATCGTAAGGGGTTCATAGAACCATGACTGCATCGCGATTTCTTTCCAGAAAGCTCCACGTTGTCATTCTCCCGGCGCTAATTGCCGTTACCGGCTGCGAGGAGATAGACGTCGACGAGATACTTAACGACATAAACCCGCAAAACATCATCGACACGCGGGAGATCGACAAGAACCCGTGGGCTGCAGGGCGGGCGGCCGGCAGAGCAGCCGCCGAGGGCGGTCTGCCCTACAACGAGACTCCTGAGGGAATTAAGGACGCGAGCGAGCAGGCGACGACCAATTACCGGAATGGATACCGCAACGGCTATGACGGGGTTATCGCGCGCGCGCAAGAAATCGAAGAAAAACTGCGAGAAGTTCCCGGCATTCTGCCCGAGCTCGAACAACCGCAAAATACCCAGCCGCAAAACAATGCGCCCTTGGGCAGCGAAGTACAGGTGATTATCACCGCGATGACTATGCTGGGCGACGGCGCGGGGACCGATGACGCCCGTGCGGGTCGACCGTTCAACGACAATCCCGCGAGTAACAGAAATGTCGGGGATTTATCGAGTGACGAGGATGCCGTGTTCGACAGAGCCTATAGGGTTGCATACCGTAAAGGCTACGAGACCGCAGCCGCGAGCCAGCAAAATGTGCGGGACCAGGTCCAGCGGAACCCTGGTACGTTGCCGTCAAACACCGACTTTAACACCGTCCCAGATGACGAATAGGCGCACGCTCGCGGGCGCTACAGACGTTTCTCCATAAACAGGCTGACGTCGCTCGACGGATAGTCACCGAACGGATCGATCTCCCGGTAGCCGAAAGAGCGGTAAAGCCCGATAGCCTCAGGCTGATAAATCCCGGTCTCCAAGCGAAGGCAGGCGATCCCAGCCCTTGCTGCTTGGCTTTCAAGCCGCTGAAGCAGCGCCCGGCCAATCCCCTCCCCGCGCGCCATCTCACTGACAAACATGCGCTTGATTTCGCAGTACCCTTCCTTGCGGACAAGAGCGCCGCACCCGACCGCCACGCCTTCCCGCCGGGCAACAAAGAAATCGACGTCCGGTGCGGCCAACGCTTCGGCGTCGAGCAGATGGTTTTCCTCGGGAACGTAGAGCGCGTTTATGTACGCGTCCTCTGCAGCTAACAACGCACGCACGTCATCCTGCCGCGGATCTTCAACCGCAACGGCAACACTTGGCATAGCGGTTTTGGCTATTTTTCGACGAGAACCGGTTTCTTGTCGGATTCGCCGCCAGAGCCTTTCTTGCCCGGCTTGCCGCCCTTAGACGGCTTGCTCTCGGTGAGTTCGAAAGTCAGCTTGCCATCGCTGACGGCGACCTTCACCGCGCCGCCCTTGGCAAGCTTGCCGAACAGGAGTTCTTCGGCCAGCGGCTTCTTCACGTTCTCTTGGATCACCCGGGCCAATGGCCGTGCGCCGAAGGCTTCGTCGTAGCCGCGCTCGGCCAGCCACTTGCGGGCCTCTTCGCTGAGCTCGATGGTCACGTCGCGGTCGCCGAGCTGCACCTCGAGCTCCATGATGAACTTGTCGACAACCCGGCTCATTACCGCCGGCGTCAAGTTCTTGAAGCCGATTACGGCGTCCAGGCGGTTACGGAATTCCGGCGAGAACATGCGGTTGATCGCTTCCTCGTCGTCGCCCTCACGCTTGGTGCTGCCGAAACCGATGGCCGGTTTCGCCAAATCGGCGGCGCCGGCATTGGTGGTCATGATCAGGATCACGTTGCGGCAATCGATGGACTTGCCGTTATGATCGGTGAGTTTGCCGTGGTCCATCACCTGCAGCAGAATGTTGAAAAGGTCGGGATGGGCCTTTTCGATCTCGTCGAGCAGCACCACGCTGTGGGGATGCTGATCGATGGCATCCGTAAGCAGACCGCCCTGGTCGAAGCCAACATAGCCTGGCGGTGCGCCGATCAGGCGCGATACCGAGTGGCGTTCCATATACTCCGACATATCGAAGCGGGTGAGCTCGATCCCCAGCGACCGCGCCAGTTGCCGCGCGACCTCGGTCTTACCGACGCCGGTCGGGCCGGAGAAAAGGTAGCTGCCGATGGGTTTTTCAGGTTCGCGCAGGCCCGCCCGTGCTAGTTTGATCGCGCTCGACAACGCCTCGATCGCTTTATCCTGGCCGAACACCATGGTTTTCAGATCGCGGTCGAGGTTCTGCAACGCCGTGCGGTCGTCGCGGCTGACCGACTTCGGCGGGATGCGGGCGATCTTGGCGACCACCGCCTCGACATCCTTAACCCCCACGGTTTTCTTGCGGCGAGATACCGGCACCAGGCTTTGCGCCGCGCCGACCTCATCGATCACGTCGATGGCGCTATCGGGCAGCTTACGGTCGCCGATATAGCGCGCCGATAGCTCAACCGCGGTGCGAAGCGCCTGCTCGGTGAAGCGCACGTCGTGATGCTCTTCGTAATAGGGCTTGAGGCCGCGCAGTATTTTCACCGCGTCTTCGACCGACGGCTCGTTGACGTCGATTTTCTGGAAGCGGCGCGTCAGCGCGCGGTCTTTCTCGAAATAGTTGCGGTATTCCTTGTAGGTCGTCGAACCGATGCACCGCAACTTACCGCCCGCCAAGGCAGGTTTCAGCAGATTGGACGCGTCCATCGCGCCGCCGGACGTGGCCCCTGCCCCGATGATCGTGTGAATTTCGTCGATGAACAGGATCGCGCCGTCGATCCCCTCGATCTCGGACATAACGGCCTTGAGCCGCTCCTCGAAATCGCCGCGGTAGCGGGTTCCCGCTAAGAGCGCACCCATATCGAGGGTGTAGATCGTCGCGTCGGCCAAGACGTCGGGCACTTCGCCCTCCTCGATACGCTTGGCCAGACCTTCCGCGATCGCGGTCTTGCCGACACCCGGCTCGCCGACATAGAGCGGGTTGTTCTTCTGCCGCCGCGCGAGAATTTGGATGGTTCGCTCGACCTCATGCTCGCGGCCGATCAGCGGATCGATGCGGCCGTCGCGTGCTTTCTCGTTGAGGTTTACGCAATAGGCGGTAAGCGCTTCCTTGCCTTTCTTGACGACGGTTTCGGCATCGGCGTCTTCGTCGACACCGGATACGGAGCTGTCGCTCTCGTGGCCCGGCACCTTGGCGATGCCATGGGAGATGTAGTTAACCGCGTCGAGCCGGGTCATCTCTTGCTGCTGCAAGTAGTAGACCGCGTTGCTCTCGCGTTCGGAGAAAACCGCCACGAGCACGTTGGCGCCGGTGACTTCCTCGCGGCCCGACGACTGCACGTGGATGGCCGCGCGCTGGAGAACGCGCTGAAAACCGGCGGTGGGCTTGGCCTCTTCCGTCCGGCTGGTCAGCAAACTGGACAGTTCCTCGTCGATGTAGTGCGACAGATCGCGCCGCAGGCCATCGATATCCACCCCGCACGCCCGCAGAACCGCGACCGCGTCTTGATCTTCGGTCAGCGCCAGCAGCAGATGCTCCAGGGTGGCGTATTCGTGATGCCGCTCATTGGCCAGAGCCAACGCGCGGTGCAGCGATTGTTCCAGATTATTCGACAACATTTTCGGCGCTTACCTTTGCCGACGGGGTTTCAACAAACTGGGCGCGAACACAATAGTACCCAGCAATTATTAATCTTTCTCCAGTGTACACTGGAGAGGGTGCTGATTCTTACGGGCGTAGTCAACGACTTGGGTCACTTTCGTCTCGGCAATCTCATAGGTGTAGATGCCGCATACGCCGACACCTTTTTGGTGAACATGGAGCATAATTTGCACCGCCTCCTCGTTCGCCTTGCCGAAAAACCGCTCCAGAACGTCGACCACGAACTCCATCGGCGTGTAATCGTCGTTCAGCAGCAACACCTTGTACATCGCCGGCTTTTTGGTCTTCGAACGCGTTTTCGTGACCGTTCCGGTTTGGCCGGCGCCGTTTCCGCCAACCGCGTCGTCGCCATCGTCATCATTCTGGCTACGGACCAGCTGTGACATCACCTGAGTTCGGTCCCACATGTTATTGATGCTGCTACACGTTAAGAGCATGAGGCGTCCATACCGAGGGGACTATTCTAGCCAACGCCCCGCGTCGGGCAAACGCCCAATCGCACATTTTGTCCGCAAACCTATGTGAGGCGCCCCAGCGGCGGCGGCAAGGGCAAGCGGCACACAAAACCCAAAAACCCGGCCGGATCGCTCCGGCCGGGTCACTAATCGCCCGCGTATTTGGGGAGGGAGGAAGTTACGCGGTGATCGGTTTGGCAAATTTCTCGACAGCAGCGTTAACCTGCTTGCTGAGGGGCTCGGAGGCCTTCGCGCTGACCTGCAGCGACATATCCTGGAGCTTGGCGCTCTCGGCGACGAAGCCGTCGAAGGCAGTCTTGGCCCACTCGGCCTGCAGATCCAGCGCATCCTGAACATTCTTAACGGCAAACAGCTTTTTCGCCGTCTCGATGTTCTTCTCAGCGGCCTGCTGCGCGTAGCTCGCGATCTCCTGGCCGAAATCCTCGACGCCCTTAGCCACCACGTTCGAAGAAGCGATCACGGCCTCGACGGTCTCTTTGTTGAAATCGGCGATTTCGTCGTAGTTCTTGAACGCAAACTCGTTGACCTTGTCCATCTGCTCTTTGGCGTTGGCGTAGGCCTGCTCATAGCCTTGCGCGAATGCATCGGTGCCGGCCTTAACAGCGGCTTCGATCTTTTCTTGCTGGGCTGCAGCAGCGGACTCGATGGTGTCTTTGGCGCTGCCATTCTTATCGGCGGTTGTCATCTTTCGATCTCCGTATGATCTTTATCGCGGTGCAAAACAAATAAAATATTATATTTCAGTGTGTTGCGCGCGAATTCGTGACAGAGCCACAAAATTGCTGCGATGCAACATAGCGCCAATATCGGGATCCACCGGATGAATGTCAAGGAAAAATGTTGCAGCGCACAATAAAAATGGTTAACGGCCGCAAATCATTGAAATTCTAGAGATTCCGCGCGCACGGCTACGGAGCCATAGGGGCCCATCATGCTCTACATGGGAGGTTTGCGCCGCTCTAGCGCGAACTAATCCAACTCAGCGCTTTCTGGGTCCAAGCTCCATCGCCGGCGGCGCCTTCGGAATGGACGGTGAAATGGGTCTTGCCGGCCAATTCCAAGGTTTCCGCCTCGCCGCCGGCGTCTTCGACCGCTTGGGCGAATTGCTGCGCCTGAGGAATGAGGAACGGATAATCGTCGCTGCCCCAGGTGATCAGAAACGGCGGGGGCTTATCCTTAATTCTATGGAGCGGGCTCTCCTGCCGGCCATCGGCACCCTCGGGCAAGCACGGTGGAGGCTCCTGTCCCCGGTAACCCTCTTCCGTTAGGTCGTACACGCCGGATATCGGCAAGCAGCCGCGAATGACGTCGCGGGCAATGCCCTCACGCGATTGCCAATCGCGCGTCACCGCCAGTTGCGACGCGTAATGGCCGCCCGACGAATGGCCGCTCACGAAGATGCGCTGGGAATCGCCGCCATAGTCCGACGCGTGGTTCGACAACCAGCCGATGGCACGCGAAACGTCGGCAAATCCGGCTTCGTACTTGTTGGGAAAGAGCCGGTGGCCGATGCTGGCGAAAATAATTCCCGCGTCGTTGAAAGCCGGCGCCATGAACGCCGCCGATTCCTTGTAGCCGTAGCTCCAGCGGCCACCATGGATGTAGGCCAACATCTGGCCGTTTGGTGCCTCCGGAACGAACAGCGCAATATGCTGATAGATATCGTCGCCATAGGCGACATCGATACCGTCGACGCCGTAGGACAGCTCGTTGACCGTCTGCTGGTAGGCCTGCGACGCCTCGGCGCGCGGCGGTTGCGGCGGGTAATCTTCGATACGCATCAACGGCATGACGGTTTCCTGGCCAAGTCCCAAACGCTCAGGCCTCATAGTCAAACGGCTTCGAAACGATTGCGCAAGGTCCCATCGAACCCGGCGGGACGGCCGTGCTAACCTAGTGCCCGTCGCGCAAACGAGTGGAGGATCCCGGTCATGGCAGAGAAGGTTAGCCCCGCCGAATTAAAGCGCATGATCGGCGACGGCGGCGAGCTTGCCATCATCGACGTGCGCGAACAGGGCGTGTTCGGCCAAGGCCACTTGTTGCTCGCCTCCTGTATTCCGCTGAGCCATCTCGAGATGCGGATCGACGATCTGGTGCCCCGGCGCCAAACGCGCGTCGTCCTGGTCGACGAGGGCGGTGACGACACATTGGCGCAAACCGCCGCAAACCGTCTGCGCGGCTGGGGGTATAGCGATGTGGCGTTGCTCGAGGGCGGCCTCGCGGCATGGCGGGAGGACGGCCACGAGGTATTCCGCGGCGTCAACGTGCCCTCCAAGGCCTTCGGCGAGTATGTCGAGCATACCTACGACACGCCCCGGCTGACGGCGGGTGAATTGAAAGTTCGGCTCGACGCGGGCGAGCAACTGGTTGTGCTCGACTCGCGGCCGTACGACGAGTTCCACCGCATGAGCATTCCGAGCGGGGTCGACGCCCCGGGGGCCGAACTGGTCTATCGCACCCACGGCGTGGCGCCGGATCCCGAAACGCCTATCGTGGTCAACTGCGCGGGCCGTACCCGCAGCATCATCGGGGCGCAGTCGCTGATCAACGCCGGCTACCCCAACCCGATCGTGGCGCTGGAAAACGGTACCATGGGCTGGCATTTGGCCGGGTTCGAGGTCGCCCGTGGCGAAACCGCCGTCGCGGCGCTGCCCTCAGAACCGGCCCTGGAATTCGCCCGAGCCGCCGCCGCCCGCGTTACGGAACGGTTCGGCGTTCAGCACGTAACGGCGGACACATTGACCGAGTGGCGCGGCGACGCCGAGCACCGCTGCCTGTTCGTGCTCGACGTCCGTTCGCCAGAGGAATACGCGCAAGGTCATCTCGCTGGATCGCGCAACGCGCCCGGCGGTCAACTCGTGCAGGCAACAGACGAATATATCGGCGTGCGCAACGCGCGCGTCGTGCTTGTAGACGATACCGAAGTCCGCGCCGTCATGACGGCGTCGTGGCTAATCCAAATGGGATGGCCGGACGTTCACGTACTTGCCGGCGGCATTGGCAGCGAAGGTCTGGCCGCCGGGCCGCACGCACCAAAAACGTATGGCAACCCATGGCCCCACGAGATTGAACCCGCCGTGTTGCAGGCCGCCCTCGACAACACGGCCGCTCAGGTCGTCGATCTCGATAGCAGCTTGGTCTACCGCGCCGGCCATATTCCCGGCGCCCATTGGGCGGTCCGCTCCCGGCTCGACGCCCAAATTGGCGACATTCCGCAATCGCCGACGATCGCCGTCACCTCGAACGATGGAAAATTGGCGTCCCTCGCCGCGAGCGAAATCGCGGCGCTACGACCCGATACCGAAGTCCGCGTCTTGGCGGGCGGCACCGACAATTGGAAATCGCAAGACCTGCCGCTCGAAACCGGACTCACCCGCCTGCTCGGCCCCAACGACGATGTGCAATACAAGCCATACGACCGCGAAGGCGGCGTCGAGGCCGCGATGCAGGATTATCTGCAATGGGAGGTCGCGCTGGTCGAGCAGATCGCCCGCGACGGCAGCCTCAACTTTCCGCGTTTCGACTAACCGGGCTACAACTACAACCGGCCGCTCAGATTGTCGCCGGCACGATTGATGCGGACGGTAAACACACCGTCGGTGAAGCCCTCGACGAACTCGGCCTCGCGGAACGGAATGCCGGTGGTGTCGTGCGCCAGTAGAAGTTTCGGAAACTCGAGCGCATTGATGTCGACCTTGGGGTCGAGGAACGCGTTGAGGGCGAAGTTGCCCGCCGAGCAGCTGGCGACGAGCCAGTAATACTCGTTGCTGTCGAGATTTTGCCCGGCGGAAGACGGCGACACTTCGACCGCCGTTGCGTAGGCATCGACGATCGCTGCCGCCGTGGGGTTATCCAGTTGGGCCTCGCCTTGGGTTAACGCCCAGGGGCCGAACGGATTGTCGAAGGAGAACCGGTTCACCAGCCCAGAGCGGCCCCGGGCGCGCACCGTGAGTTGAGCACCACCTGGGGTAGGTATCAGCTCATAGGCGCGGATCTGAACTTGGTAAATGGCGTTGTAGACGAACCGGTAATGGTCGGGCGAACCGGGCTCGCAAGAGGCCCTAATGTCGTCGCCGGCGAGAAAACTAAACCAGGTCAGCGAGCGCTCAATCGGGTTCGATGTCGACCCCTGGAAGGTCGTACACGCGCTCAGACCGAGAACAGCCAAAACAAGGTTAATTTTGCGCCAATTCATCCCGCAAACCCGCCGTTTTTCGATTAACGTAATTCTAATTCCCAAATGCTATTTACATAAATACGTGTCTACATCTAGAATCCCTTTGATTCGACAGGAATTTTTCGAATAAGCGCGGTTGTAATGTACGTTATGGACCTGGCCATTGGATATATGAGGCGTGGGGGCGCCAACCGGCAGCGGGGGAATATTTTGAAGCTCCTTGCCGCTGCATCGGTCATTTTGCTCGCGACTTTGCTGGCAAATCCCGCCCACGCCCGTTATGCCGCCATCGTTATCGACGCCGATACCGGCCGCGTGCTGCATTCGCGCAACGCCGACACGCCGAACTTCCCTGCGTCGCTGACCAAGATGATGACGCTGTACATGACGTTCGAGGCGTTGGAGCAAGGCCGGCTCACCCTAAACCAACGTTTGCGTGTGTCTAAGCGCGCGGCGGGACAACCGGCATCCAAACTCGGTTTGAAAGAACGCGACACGATTACGGTCGAAGACGCCATCCGGGCGATGTCGGTTAAGTCGGCCAACGATGTCGCGACCGTGGTCGCCGAGGCGATCGGCGGCACCGAAATTAAGTTCGCCCAAATGATGACCAAACGGGCGCGCCAACTGGGCATGACACGCACTTCGTTCCGCAACGCATCCGGCTTGCCGAATCGCCGCCAGAAGAGCACGGCGCGCGACATGTCGATTCTGGCGATGGCGCTGCTCAACAAGTTTCCCCACTATTACGGCTATTTCTCGGAGAAGTCGTTTCGCTACAAGGGCAAGAACTATCGCAACCACAACAGCCTCTTGAAGCACTATGCCGGCACCGACGGTATCAAAACCGGCTATATCCGCGCCTCCGGGTTTAACTTGGTTGCGTCGGCCGAGCGCGACGGCGTGCGGCTCATCGGCGTGGTCTTCGGCGGCAAGACGGCGGATCGCCGCGACCGGCAGATGCAAAGCTTGCTCAACCGCTCCTGGGCGGTCGCGCATGCCACGTCGACGATTGCGGCGCGGCCCGTTCCGAAGCCCGAACTTCCCAGTGAAGAGCCCGTTGCCGCGCCACTTGTGGCCAGCGCGCCGATCGCTAAGCCGCAACCGCCGACCATATCGCCGGTCAATGTTATTGCGGCGCGCATCAACAAACCGAAACCACCAACTATCGTCGTGCCGCCGACGACGGTCTCGTCCACACGCATCGACACGCCGGTGACAGTCTCCGCGCTCGGCAAACCGCGCGCCGATTGGGGTATTCAAATTGGCGCCTTCGAGGGCTATGCGAACGCGCACCGGGCTGCCGGCAATGTGGCGCGCCGGCTATCGGACTTACCACCGACGACGTCGTTGAAAATCCAGCCGGTCAGTCAGAAGGCCGATACGCTGTTTCGCGCCCGCTTGATGGGCATGGACGAAGCGTCTGCGCGCGCCACGTGCCGTCAGTTGTTGAGCAACGGCCAAGTCTGTGTACTGGTTACCCCGCAGGGTAACGAGATCGCCAGTCTCACCCAGTAGCGCCGGGCAGAGGGCTTCCGCCCTTCCGCTTAATATTTCAAATATCCGCAGGCCACAGTTGACCGTGGCCTTGCGCTGCCGATATCACCGCGCGGGCGCGCGCCTAGAGCCGTATCAGGGATGAAACCATGGCCGATATTTACCTTGAGGATTTTGCCGCAGGACAAGAATACGATTTGGGCAGCCGTACGCTCGACGAAGCGGCGATCGTTGATTTCGCTACCGAGTACGATCCGCAACCGTTTCATGTCGACGCCGACGCGGCGCAGCAGTCGATCTACGGCGGCCTCATCGCCAGCGGCTGGCAGACCTGCGGCGTCTATATGCGCCTGCTGTGCGATGGTTTTCTCCTGCGCGTGAACGGTATGGGCTCTCCCGGGGTCGACGAGTTACGGTGGCTCGGGCCGGTGCGGCCCGGCGATACCTTGTCGGCAAAACTACTCATCGAGGACGTTCGGCCTTCCAAGAGCAAGCCCGACCGGGGCATCGTCATGACTGCCGGCGAAGTGCGCAACCAAGACGGCGACCTTGTTCTGACGCTCAAATCGCCGCTGATGGTGCGGCGGCGCTAGGCAGCGCTCAATCCCGAATGGAAAAGCGCCGCCCCACAAGCGTGGAGCGGCGCTTAAAGTAGAACGCTAGGTGATCGCCGGGCGGTCATTTTTCTGTTGACCGTTCCCGTGGCGTAAAGCCTTTAACCGGCCGCGGATCAAACCGCGGGCCAGCGTGCGAGATCACCTTTGCGGTAAACCTCTTTGCGTAGAGGCAGCCTTACCAGGCGCTGCCTGCCCTCAGAGGATCACCAGTGCCTCGCACGACGGCCTTCGCCGTCACCAATCCGTTAGACATGGGATCACCTCCTTTCCGTTGTTGCGTGGATGGGCCGATCCTAGACCAGGCGGTGAGAGTCGCAAAGCGGTTGCGGCGGCGCCCGGCGATCAATCATTGATTTTCTCCAATGGAAGCCAACCGTAATGCTAGGTTTCGGTCATCCGGTTGCGAGAGGGGTCTGTGTTCGAGCGTTTGAAAACCGTCATTCAGTCCGATCTCGGCATCTCGCCGGATGTGGTCTTCGTAGCCGCCGGCCTGGTCCTGTTCGTGGTGACCAGCCTGATATTCAGGAAGCCTTTTGCCTGGCCCTGGGCGCTGCTGCCCGGAATCATCGTTTCGATAGTTATCGAAGCAGTGGAGATACGCGCGCACTATGGCCTGCGCGGCCTCGCCGACCAATCGGGCAGCGGGTTGGCCGGCATACTACTGCGTCATTCGCGGGATTTTCTGGTGATGAATTTAGCACCGTTGACCGTCGTGATCGTGGCCAACCTGTGGTTCCGCGGCACCGGCGAGTAGCGCTGCTTTACTCCGCCGCCGCCGACCGCCCAATCGCGTCGTTGACCCGCGGCATCACTTCGGTCGCCATCAGTTCGATCGAGCGTTTGGCAAGATCGGCGTCGGCAAAGTCGACCCCGGCATAGACGATTTCGCCGAAGTCGCCGGTGGCTTCGCGGAATGCCAGAATGTCGTCCACCACCTGATTGACCGACCCGGCGATCACCGTGTCATCCAAGATTCTATCGAGGGTGACGTTTTCGTCCGGTTCGTCGCGGAAGTGTTTGAACACGCCGTGGCGGTTCGAGCGTTTTAGCTT
The DNA here is from genome assembly GCA_965267185.1 of Alphaproteobacteria bacterium. Classification (GTDB taxonomy): domain Bacteria; phylum Pseudomonadota; class Alphaproteobacteria; order UBA6615; family UBA6615. The sequence goes on from OZ253937.1 coordinate 1,333,977, forward strand.
GCGGAACAGCTGGCTGTAGTAAAAGCGGTAGGGGCTATTGGCGTCATCCTTGCCATAGCGCCGTGCCACCATGTCGTCGTCGGCGACGAAGATTGTCCGCGCAATGCGCCAATCGTCGGTACTCGCCACCTCGCCGACGCTCTCCTTGCCTTCCTTGTAATTTCCCCAATGGGTGGCGGCCCACTTGTCGATCAGAAAGTTGGCGGAGAGCGGATGAAAGTCGCGTGCCCCCATGGCGACGACGCCTTTCGAAAACGGAGCCACCACAGTGCCGACGATTTCCGGCCGGGGCTGTTGGTAGGGCTTGGGCATGATGCCCAGACCGACCTCTGGCCAGTGGGAGGTTTCGCTGGTGACCTTGTAGCGGTTGTCCGGCAGATCGATATTGTAGGGCGGCTCGCCCTCCCAAATCGCCAGGATCACGTCGATCGCTTCGGCGAAGAGTTGATTGCGGTCTTCGTCGAGAATATCCAAGACCTCGGCGTCGGACCGTAGCGCGCCGGGACTGATCCCGAATATGAACCGCCCTTCGGCAAGGTGATCGAACATCGCCGCGTGGGTCGCCACCAGCACCGGGTGCATGTGCGACAGGTTAGTCGTGCCGGTGGCCAGTTTGATCCGCTCCGTCGAGTGGATCAGCGTCGCCTGAAACAGCATCGAGTTCGTAATGTTTTCAGCCTTGTCGCTCAGATGCTCGCCGATGAACGCATCGTAGTAACCCAGCTTGTCGCACAGGATAACCGCCTCGCGGTCTTCGCGGAGGGTTTCTGTGTAGTCGCGGTGCAACGGATGCACCGGCATGGAAAAATAACCAAGGCGCATGTGTTCCTCGTGGAGCCGGTCTTAAAACGGCGCGTCAACGGCGCGGAAAACACAGTACTCCTTTGCGGCTCCGGCGAGGCATCAAAGGCCGAACATTCTCTCAGATTTGATGCGACAGCAAATTACGCCGAAACCCAAAGAAACACTTGCAACTATTTGATTATAAAAAATCTTTTGGCGGAGATATGCCGCTCTCACCGAGCTGACCGCACAAGTCTTGTTTCAGCCGGGAAAGGCCTTCCGCGTCTTGCGATTCGCACCGGCCCACCAAAACGTCTTGTGTGTTGGAGGCGCGCAGGAGCCACCAGCCGTCCGGCGTATTCACCCGCACGCCATCGATCGCCGTAACGTCGGCCTTGGCGCTGGCGAGCCGCTCGGCCACTTCGTCGATCACCTTGAACTTGCGGTCCTCCGAGCAGGGAAACCGCACTTCCGGTGTGTTACACAGCTCCGGCATTTGGTCGTAGAGTTCCGCCAAACTGACGCCCCGGCGCTCAAGCAAATTCAGCAACCGGACCGCCGCATAGAGTGCGTCGTCAAAGCCGTAGTAGCGGTCTGCGAAAAAGATATGGCCACTCATTTCCCCCGCGAGCGGCGCCGACACCTCGGCCATTTTGGATTTAACCAGCGAATGGCCGGTCTTCCACATCAGCGGGTCGCCACCGAGGCGGCCGATCTCGTCGAACAAGGCTTGGCTCGATTTCACGTCGGCAATAATGGGCGCGCCGGGATTATCGATCAGCACGTCTTCAGCGAACAGCATCATGAGCTGGTCGGCCCATAGGATGCGGCCTTTGCCGTCGACCGCACCGATACGGTCGCCATCGCCGTCGAAAGCGATACCGAGCTCGCAATTGTTCTCAACCACGTGCGCCTGCAGTTGGACCATGTTTTCCGCGACGGTCGGATCGGGATGATGTCCCGGAAACGTACCGTCGACGATACCGTTAATCACGTAATGATGGCCGGCCACCGTGCCACACAGCAGGTTCAAAACCTCGCAGGCCGCACCGTTGCCGGGATCCCAGGCAATCGGCGCCATGCGCGTCGGCTGGAACTCTTCGGCGAGCCGCTCGACATAGGCTTCCTTTAGATCGATCTCGTCGGCTGTCCCCTTACCCGACGCGAATTCTCCCGACGCGGCCAAATCGGCGAGTGCACGAATATCGTCGCCAAAGAAAGGCGCGCCCTGCAGGGTCATCTTGAAGCCGTTGTACTCGGGCGGATTGTGGCTCCCCGTCACCATGATGCCGCTATCGGTCGCCAGATGCTTGATCGCGAACGACAACATCGGGGTCGGCCCGCGGCCGATCTGCCGTACCTCCAGGCCGCAAGACAGCAACCCGTCGACGAGCGCTTCGGCGAGTTCGGGGCTGGTGTCGCGCCCGTCATATCCAACGGCGACCGACCGGCCGCCACTCTCGATAACCCGAGTGCCAAACGCCGCACCGAGCGCGCGCGCATCGTCGGCCGAAAGGGTTTTGCCGACAATGCCGCGTATATCGTATTCGCGGAGAATGGTGGGGTCGAACGTATGAGCCGGCACGGAATCAGCCGGCACCGTTGGCTCCATAGACCGACGGGCGTCCGACGGAGATATAGTCGAATCCATTCCGCAGCATATCGTCGGGGCTGTAAATATTACGTAAATCAATCATCAAGGGCGCCGCCAGCAACGATTTGGTTCGCCTCAAGTCGAGCGCGCGAAACTCGTTCCACTCCGTCAAAATCGCGACCGCATCGGCGCCGGTCATCGCGTCGTAGCTGTCATCGCACCAGGTAACCCCAGTCAGGAGATCGCGGGCCTCATCCATACCGGCCGGATCGAATGCGCGAACCGCGGCACCAGCTTCGATCAGCCGCGGTACGACCGTTAGGCTCGGCGCTTCGCGCATGTCATCGGTGTTGGGTTTAAACGTAAGGCCCAGGATGGCGATGGTTTTGCCAGCCACGTCCCCACCGCATGCGGCGATGATTTTATCGGCCATCGCGGCCTTGCGGTTGTCGTTGATCGCCACCACCCGTTCGACCAGCGTAACGGGGGCATGAGCGTCGCGGGCGGTTTGCACCAGGGCTCGGGTGTCTTTGGGAAAGCACGAACCACCGTAACCGGGGCCCGCATGCAAGAACTTGCTGCCGATGCGGCCATCGAGCCCGATGCCGCGGGCGACATCTTGCACATTGGCGCCGACGCGCTCGCACAGATCGGCGAATTCGTTGATGAAGGTGATCTTGGTCGCCAGGAAGGTATTCGCCGCGTACTTGATCATTTCCGCCGTTTCCAGCGATGTGAAAACAATCGGCGTATCGCGCAGGAAGAGCGGCCGGTAGAGGCCACTCAAAATCTCACGCGCCGCTTCCGTCTCGGCGCCGATCACCACCCGGTCGGGCCGCATGAAATCCTCGATCGCCGACCCCTCACGCAAAAACTCGGGATTGGCCGCAATCTCAAGTCCGTTGTCGGGGCGCACCACTTTCATGCGTTCGGTGATTTCGCGTCCCGTCCCGACCGGTACCGTCGATTTCGTAACGACGACCGTCCCGGGTTCCGCATACTCGGCAATCTCCTCCGCCGCGGCGTAAACATAGGAGAGGTCGGCATGACCGTCGCCGCGCCGCGACGGTGTGCCAACCGCGATGAAGACAGCCTGAGCCCCGGCGACTGCCGCCGCTAAATCGGTCGTAAAGGTGAGCCGCCCAGCAGTGACGTTGCGCTTGACCAAATCGTCGAGGCCGGGTTCGTATATCGGCATCTCTTCGCGCGATAGCATGGCGATCTTGTCGGCGTCCTTGTCGACGCAAATGACGTCCCAGCCGAACTCGGAAAAGCACGCGCCCGAAACCAAGCCGACATAGCCGGTACCAACCATCACGATGCGCAAGGTTCAAACTCCATAGGAGGCCAGCACCTCGCGCAACGCCGGGCCGAGGTCCGGGCGCTCCAGGGCAAAAGCGAAGTTCGCTTCGAGATACCCCAGCTTGTCGCCGCAGTCGAACCGCCGTCCTTCGAAAACCTGTCCGTGGAACGGCTGTCGGCCAATCAGACGAGCCATCGCATCGGTCAACTGGATTTCACCCCCGGCGCCGACGTCCTGGCGCTCCAGCTCTCCGAAGACTTCGGGCATGAGTATATAGCGGCCGATCACCGCCAAGTCCGACGGCGCGGCATCGGGCGATGGCTTCTCGACCAGTCCCTTAACCGAATGCACCGCGCCCTTAGCGCCACCGGAATCGATCACGCCGTAGCGCGACGTGTGTTCGTGGGGAACGACCATCGCCGCGACCACATTGCCGCCCTGCTCGTCGAACACCGTCATCATTTGCTGCAAGCACGGCGTTTCCGAGAGAATGAGGTCGTCGGCCAACAAAACGGCGAACGGCTCGTCGCCGATCAAATGACGGGCGCACCATACGGCATGGCCGAGGCCGAGCGGCTCCTGTTGGCGTACATATGCGATTTGACCGGGCTTCGGCAGCCACGTCCGCAGCGTCTCCAGTTCAGCGGTTTTGCCTCGGCTTTCGAGCGTTTGTTCAAGTTCGATGCTGTGGTCGAAATGATCTTCGATTGCCGCCTTGCCACGGCCGGTGACAAAGATGAATTGCTCGATACCCGCCTCGCGCGCTTCATCGACTGCATATTGGATCAGCGGCCGGTCGACGATCGGCAACATTTCCTTCGGCATCGCCTTGGTCGCCGGGAGAAACCGCGTGCCAAGCCCGCCAACAGGGAATATCGCTTTTCGTATGCGTTTCGCCATGAGAAGGATACCGGACGGCCGCGAACCCGCGCGAACCGCGCTGTTTCAAGATCGCTCCTTGTGCCATAGCGTTTCGGGAACGCGCAAGCGCCAGCGCGGGCGGTTGACGCCGCCGCTAACGGCCCAAAAGCACGTCCTTCGCCTGATTTACCTTGGCTGCCATCCAGTCCGAACCGCCCTGGTCGGGATGGGCTTTTTTCATCGCCTGACGATAAGCGCTCTCGATATCCTCCGGGGTCGCATTCGGCTCGACACCGAGAATTTCGCACGCCTCGTCGGCGCTCATGCCGCTGCCCGCCCACGGGCTGTCACTCCGCCCACCGGCGGATTCTTCGCGGGGCCCAGCACCGGCGACGCTGCGCCACTGCGGCTGATATCGGTCAAGATAGTTTTCCAGCACCTGACGGGACTGCTCGTCCGCGGTTGCGCATTCACGCCACAGCTCGATCAACTGGCCCAGCGCAAGCTGGTCGAGGTTATGGCCGGAAAACTGGCCATCGGTCACGGTACCCGCCATCTCGCCGCTATCGTGATCGAGCTCCATGTGGAGAAAACGGGTGGTGATTTGGCTCGACTGGCCGGGCCGCGGGCCCTTCGCATTGCGGCGCATGGTGTTGAGCGCGCGCGCACGGATCAGCCAGGGGATTATCGGGAACAGAAGCGCCGGCAGCCAGCTCCAACGCCCCGACACCGCAATCGCGGCAAGCAGAACCAAGCCGATAGCCGCCCCGGCCCACCGCAGCGCCCGTAGAAGCTGCCTTGGATCGGCTTGCACCCACCACCGGGCAACCAGAAAAAGACCGCCGATGACGATAACCGCCGAGATAAGCCAGGGCACCATGGTCGATCCTTAGCCTTTACCGGATATCTGGTGAGTAATTTGCAAGGCCTTGCCGCCGGTTCGTTTGCCGTAATCCTCCAGCGCCGCCTGTCCTCCTGCCGAGTAAACCGCTACCGCCTTGAGCAACTCGCTCAATTGGCCAGCGCTACCGGCGTCGAAGGCACAGTAAGCGCCATGGGAGAGCCGGGCGATCTGTTGAAAGCCGCGACGCGATACCGGTTCGCCGCCTTCGTGGAAGATGAAAACCGGAGTGCCGACGAGACCAAGCTGACCGGCCAAATGGCCAAGATCGTCGATATCCTCCTCGATGACATCGCCGACGAAGACTAGCGCGTTGACCTTGCGGCGATTGGTTTCTTTCAAGGCGTGGCGGAGAACCTTGCGAATTTGCGTCCGCCCGGCAAGGCAGCGCACTTTGGTCATCCGGCTAACCAGCTCCTGCGGCCCACCCAACCACTTGGTGACCTTCATTTCGCCGAAACCGCGGTAGAAGGCGAGCTGAACTTCCAGCCCCCCCATGGTTTGCGTAGCGGTGAACATTTCGGACTGGATCTCGCACGCCATGTCCCAGGTCGGCTCGCGGCTCGCCGTCGCATCGATCGCGAACAGCAGGCGGCCGCGATGGCCCGGCGGGTTGGACTGCGCCACCGCCGCCACCTTGTCGAGAAACGCCTGCACTTCAGCGTCGCTCGACGTTACTGGCGCTAACTTGTCGCTCTTCCCGTTCATATTATCGTCGGCGCGGTACTTGCTCCTTAGGGCACCATCTCGCGCTGCACCGGCAGTTCCATCGCCTCAGCGGGGGCTTCATCCCCTTCTTCGTCGGCGTGTCCAATCCCAATTGCCCGCAATACGTTACGGACTTCCTGCAAGGCGGCCAGATGCGACATGGTGAGCGTAACGTCGGTTCCTTGATCGCGAATATCAAGCAGGGTCAGGCCCTTCAAGAAAAGTTCACGGAAGATAACCCGTTCGCTGAACCCTGCCACCAACCGCAAGCCCAACCTCTCGGAAATGTTAGCCAGTGCCTGGTCCATGTTTTTCCTGTTTCGCGACTCCAAGGAGGCCAGGCGGTTGCGCATAACAACCCAGTCTATGGGGCCCTCACCCCGCTGCAGGCGGCGCTTTTTCTGTTCCCAGACCATCTCCGAATAGCGGCTCGGCGCGAGCATGTTGTTGGTTTCCAGATCGATGCGGCCGAGCAAATCGAGGTCGACGAAACTGTCGTTGAGCGGGGTAATCAGCAGGTCAGCATGGGAGTGGCCCTCGCGCGACAGGTGATTATCGCTGCCCGGCGTGTCCAAAACGATGTAGTCGCGGTCCGACAGCTCGGCGATCGCGCGCTCCAGCCGCTCGCGCTCCTCTTGCTCCGCGGCGATGCGATCGCGTAGCTCGCTGCGCACCACCGTCCGGTAAACAGGATGGGGCAGCCGAAGCTGCTGCCGCGCCGCGTAGATACGCCGGTTGTCGAAATAGCGGGTGAGCGAGCCTTGGCGCGCATCGAGATCGATGGCGCCCACCTTAAAGCCTTCGCGCAGCAAACCGACGATGAGATGCATCGCCGTGGTCGACTTGCCGGTGCCGCCCTTCTCGTTGCCGAGCACGACGATGTTGGGCTTGCGCGTGCCGTTCAGCAAGGGTTGAGGATCAACGCCTGCTGGCTCTTCGGTGGTGATTTCATCAACCAAGGGCAATACCCCCACCCGTCTTCGTGGTCATGGTCAAGCCGGCCTCATCCATACAGCGGTATCGTGGAACACCGCCCCGCCGTTGGGCGGGCCAGGGTCGGCGCTCACCAACACATTGATGCCCATACCTTCGACGAATGCCTTGTTTGGCCAAATACCCTCGACGATCACGGTATTGGGTTGAACGCCATCGAAGGGCCGGACATGAACGACCACCGAACCCTGCCGATTGCCGAGCCGAACCAATTCGCCGGCTGCGAGCCCCAACTCCGTGCACACATCCGGGTGAATTTGTGCCTCGGGACGGCCTTCCTTGTCGATCGACGTTCTCGTTTCGGCAAAGCTGCTGTTGAGATAGTTGCGCGACGGCGCGGTCACCAGCCGGTAGGGATGGTCCGGCGTCGTTTGATCGATGATGTCAAATTGATCGGGCAACACCGGCATCGCTTCGTGTAGCGGCCCCAAGGCCGACCAGTCCGCTTTGAAGTGGAACTTGCCGTCGGCATGACCGAAGCCGGTGAGAAAATGGGCATCCTCGAAGGGCAGCGACCGGTCTTCCCAGTGGCCTTGATAAACCGCCTCGGCATCCGGATAGCCCGACGTTTTTAGCGTCGCGTCGATCAGCTCCCAGGCGCTCATCTCGAAGCCGGGATGCTCGGCGCCGAGGCGCTTCGCCAGTTCGCAGTGCACCCAGTGGTTCGGCCGGGTCTCACCCACCGCCTCGATAACCTGCTTGGTCACTTGGAAGTATGTGTGGCCGCCGGCGGTGTACATATCGTCGTGCTCGAGAAACGTCGTCGCCGGCAGCACGATATCGGCCATTTGCGCGGTCTCGGTAAGAAACTGTTCGTGCACGCACGTGAACAGATCGTCGCGCAGGAAACCCTCGCACACTTTGAGAAGCTCGGGCGCGACATTCATCGGATTGGTGTTCTGGATGAACAGGCCGGTCACCGGCGGGCCGTCGCCGAGATCGTCCGGGTCGCCGGTCAGTATCGCGCCGACGCGCGATTGATCGAGCACGCGAACGCTTTCATCGAGCCGGTCGAGGCCTTTGATCAAGGTGGAATCGATGCCGTAGAGCGCGGCGTTGGCATAAAGCGCGCCGCCACCCCGATGCTGCCACGCCCCGGTCACCGCCGGCAGGCAGCTCGCCGCGTGCATCTGCGCCGCGCCGTTGCGGCTCCGCGAAAAGCCATAGCCGAGCCGCAGGAAGCTGCGATTGGTCTGGCCGTAGAGCCGGGCAAAGGCGACGATCTGCTCGGCCTCGATTCCGGTAATCTCAGCCGCCCAGACCGGGGTCCGTGACTGCAGGTGCCGCTCCAGCTCGTCGGGCGCATCGGTGTATTTGGCCATGTAGTCGCGGTCGGCATAGCCTTCGGCAAACAACACATGCATGACGGCGCAAGCCAGCGCCCCGTCGGTGCCGGGATTGACCATCAGGTGCATGTCGGCCTGCTTGGCGCTCGCATTGCAGTAGGGATCGACCACGACCAGTTTCGCACCGCGTTCTTTGCGCGCCCGCGATATGTGGGTCATCACATTGACCTGGGTGTGCACCGGGTTGGTGCCCCACACCACGATGAGATCGGCCTCCGCCATCTCCAGCGGACTAACCCCCCGCTTTACCCCCGCGCCGGCGAGCCAGCCAGGGTCCGATAGCGCGTTGCAGAAGGTGGAGTGCTGGCGCGAATAGCCTTTCACATGGCGCAACCGCTCGATCCCGTCGCGCTGCACCAGGCCCATCGTGCCGGCGTAGAAATAGGGCCAGACAGTCTCCGCGCCGTACGCCTGCTCGGCTTTGAGGAGTTGCTCGGCAACCTCGTCGAGGGCGTCCTCCCACGACATGGGCTGATAAGCCTCCCGTCCCGTCCCCTTCTCGCCGACCCGCCGCAGCGGCGTCCACAAGCGGTCGGGATGGTGCGTGCGCTCGGCGTAGCGCGCGACCTTGGCGCAGACGACACCGCTGGTATACGGATTGTCGGCGGCGCCCCGCACGCGGCCAATCGTTTGCGGATCGAGACGCTCGACTTCCAACGCGCAGGTACTTGGGCAATCGTGAGGACAAGCGGAATGAAATAGTTCCACCTTCGCCGGGTTCACCTGCGACTTGTCGCTGCGAGATTGGTCGAGCGGCATCGTTTCTAAGTCCTCGATCCCAGGTTCGGAGAGTCCTCGCCCTTATGCGGCGCGACTCTCTCGATCGCAACTATACCTGACCGGCCGAATCGCGTCGATGCGGTCCCGCATTATCCATATTGCTCAAGGATTTACGTGTAAAACCCCATCCGGCCGGAACGCCCGAAACGCGAAGGCAAACGTAACGTCATAGGGTGCGTCTTCGAGAACACCGTCGGCGCCGCGGCGGCGGACCACGACATTACCGACATCGCGGCTGACGAATATAAGCGGTTGATCGTGCAGCGAGTTCTGGCCCGGTTCCCACTCGAGTATCAAATCGCCCGCTTCCAGGCGGCCTTGTGTACGGAGCAATTCCAGCGTCCAGGCTTCGTTGCGGATTGCGACGACGCGCTGCAAGGGCGACATATTCTCCGGCAACTCATAGGGATAGCGCTCGCGCAACAGCGTGCGCGACTGGGTCTCCCACTGCGAATCCATGCCTTGATACGGCGTCTCGCCGTAGGGATGGGTCATCACATCGTTGGGAATGAGCAACTTGCCGTCGGGCGCGCGCTTGCGAAACTTCTCGAGCGACTCGAGCCGCGCCGGAATCAACGTCATGAGCGTACCGCTCTTGGCGCCGATAATGGCCTCACCGGTAAACTGCTGCCACCAACTTTCCGACTGGCGGTCGTACATCACCATATCGTGGTGACGAAGCAGGCCGGTATTGCCGAAATCGAGAACCTCGCCACCGACGCGCCTATCGTAAACCACGCCGGAATTGCACAGCGGGCAGTAGCTCACCAGCACCGGCACGCCTCCGACCACATCGTTGACGATCTCGTGCCACAAGAGAATACGCAGCGGATAAGCGCGGGCGTCACCGTTGATGATCAGTGACAGGACCGGTTCCAGCGGCCCCATCGCGGTAAGCGCGGCGACGCCTTGAAAGCGCGGATCGTCGATAGGGCTGATGGAATCGCGGAAATTGCCGTCGGCGCTGATTTCGTCGAGCGGCACGATCGCCCGGTCGAAATCGGTCTTGGGAAAATCGTTCTTCCAAAGCTCGAAATAGGCAGGCTGGGCCTGCGCCGGCGAACCGATAACCCAACCCACCAGCGCTAACGCTAGAATAAGCCGCAACACCTCATCCTGAGCCTGTCGAAGGATTGTGGTGTTGCGACCCTCACACTTCGACAAGCTCAGCATGAGGACTTTTTTCATTCCCGAACGGCCTTTGTGTGCGATGTCCTAGAAATTCAGCTTGCCGTCGGGGACGAAGGCGCTAAAGGCGAACGCGAAGGAGACGTCGTAGGGTACGTCTTCCAGGCCGTTCGCAGTGCGCCGCTGTACAACCACATTGCCCACATCGCGGCCTCGGAAAATGAGCTGCGTATCGTGGATCGAGTTCTGTCCCGCTTCCCAGGTCAGCAAGAGGTTGTCGGACTCTATCTTTTTGGCCTCGCGCAGCTTGGCCAGCGTCCAGGCCTCTTCACCGACGACGACAACGCGCTCCAAGGGCTGAACGTCTGCGGGCAACGGATAAGGAAAGTTAAGCTGGGCGATAGCCCGCGGCAGCCTTTGTGAGTCCATGCCGACATAAGGCGATGCCCCATAGGGCCGCGCCCGGTCATTCTCAGGCACTAACACCTTACCGTTGGGCGCCCGCTTGCGGAATTTTTCCAAGGACTCGAGCCGCGCCGCCAGCGGTTTCATGGTTTGGCCGGTCAGCGAGCCGATCATCGCCTCGCCGGTGAACTGCTGCCACCAGCTTTCGGTCTGGTGGTCGTACATCACCATATCCTTGTGGCGCAGGCGGCCGGTGTTGCCAAAGGTGAGCAGCTGGCCATTCACCCGGCGGTCGAACACGACACCGGAATTGCACAGCGGACAGTAGCTGATGAGGACCGGCACGCCGCCGATATCCTCATTGACGATCTCGTGCCACAGCAGGATGCGCAGCGGGTAGGCGCGGAAATCACCGTTTATTCCAATCGACAGCACCGGTTCGAGCGGGCCGATGTCGGTCGCCTTATCGGCATCGACATAGACCGGCGCTCCGACGGGGGGAATCGAATCGCGGGTATTGCCGTCATCGTCGATTTCGGACAGCTCGATGGAACGGGAGTCGAAATCGGTGAGCGGAAACTCCCGCTGCCAGGCGCCAAGGCCTTGCGCGAAGGCGCCGGGGAACGTGTACCAAATAGCCACCCCGGCAATGACAAAAACGGTTAAGGCCAGTCCGAGATTGGACTGGCCTTTCCGTAACAACGACTTGAGCGTCATGACATAACCGTCGGTTCGTCGAGAAGGCGTCTTTGAACGCCTACTTGTTGATCGTGCTTTCTTTGTTGAAAGCGTGGAACGAGAACGCGAAGGTCACGTCGTGCACGGCGTCTTCCAATTTGCCATCCGGTCCGCGCCGCTGCACCACAACGTTGCCGATGTCCTGGCCGTTGGAGATGTTGCGCTCATCCATCGCGGCGTTCTGCCCGGGCTCCCAGGTGATCACCAGATCGCCCTTTTCGACCCGCCGTTCGCGCTTCAAGAGCTCGATCGACCAGGCTTCGTCTTCCACCGCGACGACATAATCGAGCGGCCGAATACCCTCGGGGAACGAACCACGATAGAGGAAAGGCTGCGGCGAGGAGTCGTAGCCGGCATAGGGGTTGAAGCCGGGCCCACCGCGCGGGCTCACCAGGACCTGCCCATCGGGGAAACGCTCTTTGTACTTATCGAAGGATTCGACGCGTACCGGCAGCATGGTGAGCTGCGTACCGGTGTGCTCGCCGACGATGCCTTCACCGGTGAACTGCTGCCACCAGCTTTCGGTCTGCCGGTCCCACATCACCAGATCGGAGTTGCGCAGCTTGCCCGACACGCCAAAGTCGTAAATTTCGCCATTGACGTTGCGGTCGAACACGATGGCGGAGTTGCACAGCGGGCAGTAGGTCACCGTAATCGGTTTCCCAGCAAGTTCGTCGTTGACGATCTCATGGGTCATCAGGATGCCCAGGGGATAGGCTTTCGCCTTGCCGTCAATTGCCACCGTAATGACCGGTTCGGTTCCCTTGTAGAGGCGGTCGACATCGGCGATCGACGCGAAACGCGGATTGTCGATCGGCGGGATGCCGTCCTTCGGAACGCCACCGGAGAAAATTTCGTCAAACGGTACATTATGCTGCGAGAAATCGGTTCGCGGCCATTCCAGCTTCCAAAATGCCGGGTTTGCTTGCCCCGACGTCGACACGATCAAGAAAAGAACACCAGCACTTATTGCCGCGGCCGCGCGGCTCCAATTTTGGGTCGTAAGCAATGGCATGATGAGCATCCCAACTCTTTCATAGTGATTTAAATATCGTACCTACCCTTTGGGTAAAAAAAGATGGCGGCGCGTGCGCCGCCATCAGTTGCTCCAAGCGTAAGTAGAATGGAGAAGCACGATGATCATGAGTTAAAGATACCGGCTTTGAATAAGATTAACAGTCACACCGCGTCACGAGTTTGTGACCCAAAAACCGCAGTTATCCGCCCTTTTGACGCTCCCGAAACGCCGTCCAATCGGCATCGGTCATCGACCTCATAATGTTAAATTGTCCGGCATTACCGACCCATTCGCCGCCGTCGATGGTCACCACCTCGCCGGTGATATAGCCCGCACCGTCCGACACCAGAAACGCTGCTAAATCGGCCAATTCCGGTATCTCTCCGGGCCGGCCTAAAGGCATGCGGGTTTCGAACTCACGCGCGTACTCTTCGGTCGGCAGCAGCCGGTCCCACGCGCCCTTGGTGGGGAACGGGCCCGGCGCAATGGCGTTGAGGCGAATATTGTGGGGGCCCCATTCTGCCGCCAGCGAGCGGGTCAGCGCCAACGCCCCCGCCTTGCCCATCGCCGACGGCACCACATAGGCCGAACCGGTCCACGCGTAGGTCGTGACGATGCTCAGAACGCTGGCTTTTTGTCCCGCCTCGATCCACCGCTTGCCGCACGACAGCGTGAGATACGCCGCGCCGTGTAACACGATGCCGAGAACGGCATCGATGGCGCGCGGGCTCAACGTCTCGTAGCGCGCGAGGATGTTGCCCGCCGCATTGTTGACCAGAATATCGACCGGCGCGGTTTCGAACGCCGCACCGACCATCGCGTCGACCGCTTCGGCGTCGCGGATATCGCATTGATGCACTTCAACCGCGCGGCCGAACTTATCGGCAAACTCCTTCGCCGTGTCGCTGAGCATTTCCTCGCGGCGGCCGCAGATCACCAGATCCGCGCCGAGTTCCATGAACCGGTGGCCCATCGCCTTGCCGAGCCCGGTGCCGCCACCGCTGATCAGCGCCCGCCGGCCGGCGAGCAAATCGTCTTTGAACATATCTTCGGATCTCCCCCTTCGAGTATCGGTAATCTAACCCCTACATTGCCCGTCGGCGCGGTCCGGCGCTATCGTCTTCGGTGGTTTAGTTCGGGGGGTGAGACAGATGAAACCGGCGGCGAGTTACGAGGCCATGTGCGCGCAACACCGATGGCGCGTCCCCGAGCGGTTCAACATGGGTGTCGCCGTATGCGACCGGCAGCGGCAACGCGATGTGGCGCTGATCCATCCGCTGCCCGGCGGCGAGGTGCGCGAATATACCTTTGGCGATCTCAAGCGCCTGTCGAACCGCCTCGCCAACCGGTTGCGGGCACACGGCCTGAACGACGGCGACCGGGTCGGCATTCTGTTGCCGCAAGCCCCCGAAACCGCGGTCGCCCATATCGCCATCTACAAGGCCGGTCTGGTGGCCATGCCGCTATTCGTGTTGTTCGGCGCCGACGCGCTGGAATACCGGCTGGTCAATTCGGGCACCCGCGCGCTGATCACCGACCGGGAAAACGCGGCGAAGATCGCCGAAATTCGCGACCGCCTGCCCGACTTGGAACTGGTTCTGTCGGTCGACGGCCCGCGCGACGACGGCGCCGGCGGCGCGTTGGATTTTCACGGCGAACTGGCAGCCGTTTCCGACAAGTTCGATCCCGCCGACACGCTGGCCGAAGACCCGGCGCTGCTGATCTACACTTCGGGCACCACCGGCCCACCCAAGGGCGCGCTGCACGCCCACCGGGTGTTGTTCGGCCACCTGCCCGGCGTCGAAATGATCTTCGACTTCTTCCCGCAGCCCGGCGACGTCGCCTGGACGCCCGCCGATTGGGCGTGGATCGGCGGCCTGTTCGACGTGATGATGCCGGCGCTCTACCGGGGCGTCCCCCAGGTGATCAACCCACCGGGCAAGTTCGACGCCGAGGCGGCCTACGAGCTGATCGCGCGCTTCGGCATCAACGTCGCCTTCATCCCGCCGACGGGCCTGAAGATGATGCGCCAGGTGGCAAACCCGCGTGACCGCTGGAACTACAGCTTGCGTACCGTGTTCTCCGGCGGCGAAGCGCTCGGCACCGAGCTCATGGGCTGGGGCCAAGACGTGCTCGGTGTGATTATCAACGAGGCCTACGGCCAGACCGAGTGCAACGTCATGGTCGGCTGCTGCGGCGGCATCATGACCCCGCCGCCCGGCTCCATGGGCCGTGCCGCGCCGGGCTTCGATTTGGCAATCCTCAACGAAGCGGGCCGGCGTGTCGCGCCCGGCGAATTGGGCAACATCTGCTGCAAGGCACCCAATCCGGTGATGTTCCTCGAATATTGGCAGCAACCGGAGGCGACCCGTGACAAGTTCGTGACCGGCGAGGACGGCGCCCGGTGGCTGGTCAGCGGCGACACCGCGACTCAAGACGAGGACGGCTGGATCTTCTTCGTCGGGCGCGCCGACGACGTGATCACCTCGTCGGGCTACCGCATCGGCCCCGCGGAGGTAGAGGATTGCCTGTTCGGTCACCCGGCAGTCGCCATGTCGGCGGTGATCGGCGTGCCCGATCCCGAACGCACCGAGCGGGTGAAAGCCTTCGTCATCTTGAACGACGAGTTCGCGCCGTCGGATGAATTGGCGCGGGACGTACAAGACCACGTCAAGCGCCGCCTCGCTGCCCACGAATATCCCCGCGAGGTGGAGTTCGTCACCGAACTGCCCATGACAACCACCGGCAAAATCCAGCGCAAGGTGCTGCGCGAGCGCGAAGTGGCGAAGCTAGAAATCACTTCTAGAGCAATCAGCCGCCCTTAATTGCCCACACTAATTTTACCAAAGCTCCGATACGCAAAATAATTACTGGTGTAATGGAGGTGATGACTTGCCACCAATACCACATCCGTGCTTTTTGAAAGCCAAATCTAGGTAAAATATACTTCCTATATTCTTCTTCGAGATCGCCTAAAATGTGCTCACGCTCTGTCCTACTTAGGCAGAATGAAAGAAGCAAATTTGCGTGCATTGGGGGCGGAATCAAACTATCCGTCTCTTTAGGCTTGCTTTGTAAAGAACCAAGCTCCTCTATTTCACGCTGCTTCCGCAGAACCAGCAGCGCCTGATCGTAGAAATGCCTCATCTCAGAATTGCTGGCATGTTTCGAAGTAACGTGCTGCTCAAGAGAGTTTAGTTGCTCCTCGGTTAACTCGTTGACCGATAACTCGCCCATATCGAGAAAATCGAGATCATCTTCAATCATCCGGATGAATTGGTTTGCATTAACATCTACCATCCCCCCGGTTTCCTTTTTTGAATGGTCCATCTTGCACTAAGCTCCGACGTTTAGAAGTTCTCCATATACTCGCCCATATTTGTCTTTCTCCTGCCTAAGTGCTTGCTGGCCAAGCGCTTCAATTTTATAGAACTTTTTGGCTCGTCCCCCTCGTTCCGGTGTGGGCTCTCCCACTCTAGATGAAACGTATCCTTTGCGCTCCAAACGACTTAAGGTCGTGTAAACTGCGCCAATCGAAATGTGACGATCTGCGTTATCTTCTATTTTTTGCCGAATTTTCATTCCATATGAATTCGATCCGAGCGTCACCAAAGCGACTAGTACTTCTCGTTCGAAATCTCCAAGGCTCTTTCCATGGCTCATTTTTGCTCCCATCGTCAGCGGTGTCCGTGTCTGCAGCAAACCGGGAATATCCGATATCTACTACAGCGTATAATATATACGAGATTACACAGATGATTCGCCACCTCGATATAGCAACTTATGTCGATGGGATTAGCTATGACCGTTTTCACCATCGGATTCACTAAAACCTCGGCGGCGAATTTTTTCGGCCGCTTGAAAGACGCCGGTGTGAAAAGTGTCATCGATGTGCGCCTCAACAACACGTCGCAACTCGCCGGTTTCGCCAAGGCGTCCGACTTGGAATATTTTCTCCAAGAGATTGGTGGTATCGCCTACCGGCCCGAGCCGATGCTGGCGCCGACCCAAGACATCATCGATGGCTGGCGCAAGGAAAAGCGGCCCTGGGAGGAATTCGAAGCGCGCTACAAAGGCCTCATGGCGGAACGCCAGATCGAGGCGGACCTCACGCCCGACGTGCTCGAAGGCGCGTGTCTCTTGTGCAGCGAAGATAAGCCGCACAATTGTCATCGGCGGCTGGTGCTGGAATATCTCGAAGACAAATGGGGCAAGCCGCTCGACGTGCGGCACTTGTAATACGTCAAAGACCTCATCCTGAGCCTGCCGAAGGATGAGGAATCCCGTCCACCTCGTGCTTCGACAAGCTCAGCATGAGGTGGACATTTTCCTAGCGCTTGTACTCGATCTCGAAACCGGAAACGGTGACGTCGCCGGTGTTGACCGCGTTGTGCTCCACGGGGGCCTGGTAGGCCGAGGCACCGCCGGGCTTGTAGGAAAACACCGCGCTGGTGCCGTCGGCGAAGTGGGAGGTGAGTTCCCCTTCCGACTGGTGCATGACCACGTAGTCGTACTCGTGGAGATGCCAGCCCGTCTGCTCGCCCGGATGGAGGATATATTGGGTGATCCGGGTTTTATCGTCTTCGAACACCAGGATCGGATCGGCGCACGTGCGGCCGCCAGTGAGGTCTTCGGTTGGGTCTTTGAGTTGCGTCGACATGTGTTCCCGTCTCCATTTCGCAGGCGCTTATTATTGCGTGGAAACATCTTGGGTAATCGGCAGCGGCCGATCAAGCCCCGCTAATCACAGCCGTGCCAGGCGCTCGATCAGCAGGTCATAGAACCTCTCGGCGTCGGCCTTCCGCATCCACAACGTGTCGGCCGGCCGGCCGCTGACACCCCACATATCGACGACCGTCATCCCGAGGGTCAGCTCCGAAGTGGTTTCGACCGCCACATTGACCTGGGCGCCGCTGAACAGGCTGGGCTCGATGAGCCAAGCGATGGGGCACGGGTCGTGCAGCGGCCCGCCGGGCGCGCCATAACGCTCGGGATCGGCGTTGTCATAATAGGCGAGCATGCCGGCGACCGCCTGGGCGACAGGCGTTCCGATAGCGCGAATGCGGTCGAGCCGCTCGGGCGTGGTGAGGATTTGCTCGGTCAAGTCGAGGCCGAAAACGACCTTCGGCGCGCCGCATGCGAAGACGATCTGCGCCGCGTCGGGATCGGACAGAATGTTGAACTCGGCGACCGGTGAGAGGCGGCTGCCCGTGGCATAGGCGCCGCCCATGAGAACGATCCGGTCGATCTTACCGGCGATCTCGGGCGCCTTCTGGAGCGCCGCCGCCACATTGGTGAGCGGCCCTGTGGGGACCAGCGTAAGGGGTGCATCGGCGGCGCGGCAGGTCTCGACGATGTAATCGACAGCGTGACCCTCGGCCAACGGCGATGACGGTTCATGGATGGGGTAGCCGTCGATGCCGGTGCTGCCGTGCACCGCCTCGGCGGTGATGGGCGCGTGCACCAACGGTCTGTCGCAACCGGCGTAGACCGGAATGTCGCTGCGGCCCGCCAATTCCAGAATCAGCCGCGCGTTACGCTGAGTGAGTTCAAGCGGCACGTTGCCGGCGACCGTGGTCACGCCGAGGATATCGAGCTCGGGCGCGGCGCAGGCCAGCAGCAACATCACCGCGTCGTCCTCCCCCGGATCGCAATCGATAATGATGGGCCGCGCCACCGCCGATCCCCCCGCATGTGTTTTGCCAAATATCGGCCGATCCGCTCTATAATGCCGCCAAAAGAAAGGATAAGCGATGAGCGCCGAAGCTGAAGTCCTCGAAACAGTCATGGCCGCCCCTGCCGACGCCATCCCGGTTATCGACATCGGGCCGATGCTGGCGGGCGAAACTGGCGCGGTCGAGCGGGTGGCCAACGAAATTCACCGGGCCTGCACGGAGATCGGTTTCTTTTTCATCCTCAATCACGGCATGGACGAGGGTATCGTCGAACGCGCTTTCGACGCCTCGCGGGCGTTTTTCGCCCTGCCGTTCGAAGATAAGATGAAGGTGCGGATGAACCGCCACCAGTGCGGTTACATGCCGCCCAATGTCTCGGTTCACACCGACACCTTCGAGAAACGCCAGGGCGCCATGCGGGCGCAGGTGAGCGAAGCGTTCAAGTTCACCTTCGATCTCCGTCCCGACGATCCCGACTACGGCCAGAACCGCCGGTTCCGCGGCCACAATAAATGGCCCAACCCGAATGCCGTGCCCGGCCTTCACGACGCCTTCATGGCGTTTCATGTCGCCTTCGAAGCGCTGGGGCGCAAGCTGCTGGCACCGCTGTCGGTCTCGCTGAACATGCCGGCGGATTTCTTCGATGCCGCCTTCGAACGGTCGAGTTCGATGACCCGGATCGCCTACTACCCGGCGATCGGCAACGACGCCAATCAGATCACCCTGCCGGGCCATCGCGACATATCTTTTCTGTCGATGATCCCGCCGGCGACACGTCCGGGATTGGAGATACAGCTACCGTCGGGACAGTGGGTCGAACAGCCGGTGATCCCGGAGGCGATTTTGGTCAATACCGGCAACACCCTGGTGCGCTGGATCAACGACGCCTACATCGCCACGCCGCACCGGGTGCGCGCCGATCCCGACGAAGCGCGCTACTCCAATATCTTTTTTCTCTACCCCAACGTGGATGCGGTGCTGGAATGCGTGCCGAGCTGCCAGGGCCCGAGCAACCCCGCGCACTATCCGCCGATCAGCTTCGGCGACTTTCACGCCGAATATGCGGCGCGTAACTTCGGTTATGCGGAGGACTGGGACTAGTCGTGCTGATAACGCCCCATCCTTCGACAAGCTCAGGATGAGGAAATTGGATCAAGGTCAAACAAAACCCTCTCCCTGAGGGAGAGGGTGGCGAGCGGTAGCGAGCCGGGTGAGGGTTTAGGGACGGTTGAGTGTGACCTCGATATATCTTACCCCCTCACCCCAACCCCTCTCCCCATGGGAGAGGGGCTTAGCGCACATAACGGCGGTCAGCAGAGGCGGTGCTTCTGGTCCATGCGCAGCGCGGCCAAATCCTGCTCCCACTGCTCCTCGCCGGGCTCCTGATAAATACCGAGGGTCGCCTTGTGGTAATCGAAATTATCCTCGCCCTCGACCGGTTCCTTGTCCCAGCTATCCTTGGTGGTCAGCGCCGACCAGGTGCCGACGACAATAACGAGCGCGAGTACGCCAAGGATGACCCAAGCTTCTATCGTCACGGCGATTCTCCCACAGGTTTGCGAACCAAAGCGGCTCTAATCTGCCATTTTTCGCGCGCCTTGGAAATCACATCTCGGCGAGCGTTGCCAGAATGGGCTAACACTCTTAAAAATCAAAGAAAATAGCCCCTGACAACGGAATTGTGGGAGAGAGATGGGGATGGCGGCAGCCACCATCAGCGATAATGCCGACGCCGAGGCGCGGGTGCGCGCTGTCGTCAACGAACATGTCAAAATCGGCGTGTTCGATATGGATGGTCTGCTGCGCGGTAAATTCATGCACCGCGACAAGTTCTGCAAATCGCTTACCGAGGGCTTCGGCCTATGCGACGTGGTGCTGGGCTGGGATTCCAACGACCAGCTCTACGACAACACCTCGCTGACCGGCTGGGACACAGGCTTCCCCGACGCCACGGTGCGGATCGTGCCCGAGACCGGCCGGCAAATCCCCTTCGAGGACGACCGTTGGCTGTTTCTCGCCGAGTTCACCGGTGATGCCGAGGCGCTGTGCCCACGCAGCATGCTGCGCCGCGTGCTCGCCCGCGCCGATGAAATGGGTTTCATCGTCAAGGCCGGGTTCGAGTACGAGTTCTTTGTTTTCGAAGAAACGCCCCACTCGATCCGCGACAAGAACTACCGCGACCTGCGCCCCGTCGCACCGGGGAGCACCGGCTATTCGCTGCTGCGCGCCGGCGGTCTAGGCGATTTCTACACTGACATCCTCAACACCTGCACGGCGATGGACATGCCGCTGGAAGGCTTGCACGAAGAGATGGGCCCCGGCGTGCTCGAAGGGGCGATCACGGCGACCGGCGGACTCGCCGCCGCCGACCGCGCCGCGCTGTTCAAGACCATGGTCAAGATCCTCGCCCAGCGGCGCGGCCTGATGGCAACCTTCATGGCCAAATGGTCGGCGCAGGAGGCCGGCCAGTCGGGCCATATCCACCTGTCGCTGACGCGCAAACAGGATGGCGCCGCCGTGTTTCACGATCCCGCCGATGAGCACGGGATCAGCGACACAATGCGTCACTTCATCGGCGGACAGCAAAAATTGATGCGCGAATTGACCGTGCTCTCGGCGCCGACGGTGAACGCCTATACCAGGCTGGTGCCCGACCAATGGGCGCCCACCGAAGCGAGCTGGGGCATCGACAACCGCACTTGCGCCCTGCGGGTCATCTCAGGATCGGCGGACAGCGAGCGCGTCGAGTACCGGGTGCCCGGCTCCGACGCCAACCCCTATCTGGCGCTGGCCGCCGCGGTGGCGTCAGGGCTCCACGGGATCGATCAGGAAATCGCGCCCACGGCGCCGGTCGAAGGCAACGCCTACGAGGCCGAGTGGCCGGATGAACTCGCCCTCCCCCGCTCCCTCGGCGACGCGGCCGCCCTGTTGGATCAGTCCCGTTTCGCCCGGGATTGGTTCGGCGATGCGTTTGTCGACCATTTCGCCGCCACCCGCGACTGGGAAGTGCGCGCCTTCGCCAAGCATGTCAGCGATTGGGAGCTGGCGCGCTATTTCGAGCTGATTTGAGCGGGCGCCTAAAATCCTTGTGAGCTGCGCGACATTCCGATTTCGTCCGATTGACGGCACGATTAGTGTTGCCGGCATGATTTGGGAACCATTTGATCGCAAGGTACGGTGCGGCGTGCGAACAGCGCTGTGTACGCTGGCGATGGGCGCCGTAATGCTTGCGCTCGAGACCGACCGCACCGTGAGCGCGAACTCGCTCGATACCGCGTTGCTTGCGCACGCGTTCGACCGTGCCGCCAGCCTGCCCCGCCTGCATGCGCTAATCGTCGCGCGCGACGGAGAGGTCGTCGCTGAACGAGCCTTCCGCGGCCCCGGACTCGATACCCCCGTCAACGTGAAATCGGTCTCCAAATCATTGATCTCGGCCTTGGTCGGCATCGCAATCACGCGCGGCGAATTGAACGGCCCCGATCAGGCCATCGCGCCGCTGCTCGCGGACCATGTGCCATCGCGCGCCGATGCGCGCCTACAACGGATCACGATCGATCACCTGCTGTCGATGCGCGCCGGCCTGGACCGCACTTCGGGCCGCAACTATGGCCGTTGGGTGGCGAGCAGCGATTGGGTAGCCCACGCGTTGTCGCGGCCGTTTATCGACGAGCCCGGCGGCCGAATGCTGTACTCCACCGGGAATAGCCACCTATTGTCGGCAATCCTGACACACGCCACCGGACGCTCCACTCACGAGCTGGCCCGCACCTGGCTTGGCGAGCCGCTCGGCGTCGACATTCCGCGCTGGGAACGCGATCCCCGAGGCATCTATCTCGGTGGCAACAACATGGCACTGTCGCCGCGCGCGTTACTGCGGTTTGGCGAATTGTACCGGAACAGCGGGTTGCACGAAGGCCGACGCGTGATCTCGGAAAGCTGGATCCGCGAATCCTGGACCCCGCGCACGCGCTCGCCCTGGAGTGGCGATGACTATGGATATGGCTGGTTCATTACCAGCTTCTGCGGCCACGCGACCCATTATGCGCGCGGTTTTGGCGGCCAGTTTTTGTACATCGCCCCGAGCCTCGGTTTGACGGTGGTGATCACCTCGGACAGTTCGATCCATACCCGTGTCGATGGTTACCGTAGCGACCTTATCGCCCTGCTGCGTGACGATCTGGTGCCAGCGGCGCTCGCGGCGGACGGACAGGCATGTGGAAGCTCGACTGGCGGGACCCTCAGTCCGTAAACACACGGGCGACTGGGAACTGGCGCGCTATTTCGAACTGATTTGAGCGGGGGACCGCTGTAACGCCGCCCCCCCAATAGTGGCGGGGCGGCTGCACAAACTGCGACCGCCCCGCTACGCGATGCCGTTGTAGATACGGCTGGTCAGACTACTGCGCCACTTGGCTCATCTGCGGCCCTTGCGGCTGCGTGAAGATCACGTCTTGCACCAGCCGGCAGGCATTGGGCCCAGCCACGCCGTCGGCACGGGCGGTCGCCGGCATCGGTTTGGGGATGCTGGCATCGGTGCATCCTTCGCGATAGGTGCCGGTCATCTCGGCCTCGCGGCCTGCGAGTAACGGACCATGATCGTTGATCACCAGATGGATCTCCGCCGTCCACGGATCCTTGAAGCCGTTGCCGAACCAGGCTTGCGGCAACGCCCCCAGCGGGCGAAACGTCGCGAACTGGGCCTTGCCGTCGGCGCCAGCGATGAGCCCGCCGGCATAGCCGACATCGGAGTCCGTAACGTCGGTCCGCTTCAGCACGTCCTTGCCCGTGCAAGGCGACGTCTCGCACGCACCCGGCTGATTCACGACGACGAACCAGAGCGTGTAGACGTTGCCCGGCACCAACTCGCGGGTCTCGATGCTGGCGAAGGCGCCCGCGCCGGTCACCACCAGGGTGGCTTCCGCGCCATCGATGACCCGAACCTCACCTTGTGACGGATGGGTTTCGACATGCTGGGTGTAAACATGGGCATGGGTGTGCGGTCCCGACGCCTCGGCAGCCCAAACGCCCGTAGGCAGCAGCAGGCTGACGGTCAGGAACGATAGGGTCAGGGTTAGCTTTTCAAACATAGTTATCTCCAAGAGTTCGATCTCTGGCGATGCTGTGTCTTCGCGCGCGAAACGCGGTCAGGCAGCGGCCTGCTTCGCTTTGACGTCGGCGGCGGTGATGGCTTTGCCGCCCATTCCCCAGTCGCCGCTGGCGAACTCGAGCACTCGAACCCAGGTCACGTCGCGCAGGGTCTCGCCCTCGATTTCGACCATGGCGTCGGTGACCTTCTCGATCATTTCCTTCTTCTGACCGGGGTCGAAAACGCCTTCGATGAGATGGATGTCGACGATTGGCATTGTGTTGTCTCCTTTGGTGTTGCATGGCAAAAGCGTTGCCGGACAGGTCTACTGCCCGTGTCAGGAGAGATAGATACGGGGGCGGCCGGCTGCTTGAGGCTGGCCTGAGGATTTGCTGAGGATTGGCTGGAAAATTGCCAAGGAGCGGGGGCGCCGCGACGGACCGTGATCTATCGTTTCGACAATAGCGAGCTAGATGCCGAGCTTTACGAGCTCCGGCAGAGCGGCCGTGCTTGCAAGGTCGAGCCGCAAGTCTTCGATCTGCTGCTACTCCTGGTGCGCAACCACGACCGGGTGATCAGCAAGGAGGAGATTGTCGAGACCATATGGGGCGGCCGCATCGTTACCGAAGCGACCATATCGACCTGTCTCAAATCGGCGCGGCAGGCCATCGGCGATGACGGCAAAGCCCAGCGGCTGATCCGCACCGTGCGCGGGCGCGGCTTTCGTTTCGTCGGCGACGTTACGCAGCAGGGCAGCGAAACGACGGTCGCTGACCCAGCCAGACTTCAGTCCCCTGCCGCAGAGGCCACCGATCACATCGGCGCGTCGCCGGGCTCGGACCGGCCGGTGGTCGCCGTGCTGCCGTTCGACAATTTGAGCGCCGAGGCCGACGATTACTTCGCCGACGGCATAACCGAAGACATCATTACCAACCTCTCGCGCTTCCGCGACCTGCTGGTGATCGCCCGCAGCACGACTTTTCAATTCAAAGGACGCCCTGTCGACATCGCTACGCTCAGCGCCGAATTGAACGCCGGCTACGTGGTGGAAGGTAGCGTCCGGCGGGCGGCCGACCGAGTGCGGATCACCGCGCAGCTCATCGATTGCGCAACCGGCGTGCACCTTTGGGCCGACAGTTTCGACCGCGGTATGGAAGATATTTTCACGGTGCAGGACGAAGTCACGCGCACCATCGCGGCGGCGCTCGACGTCAAGATGCAGGACGTGGCGCTGCAACGGGCGCTACGCAAAAGCCCGGCCGAGCTGGATGCCTACGATCTGGTGCTGCGCGCCCGCCGCTACACCTCGACGCTCAGTGCTGAGATGCACAGCGAGGCGCGCGACTTGCTTGAACAAGCGGTCGCCCTCGATCCGGCAAACGCCGATGCCGCCGCTCTGCTGGCAAACGTGTATCTGGCCGAGCACCGGTTCGACGCCAACCCGCGCCCCGACCCTATCGGACGCGCCCTCGCCCTCGCCGAAACCGCCACCCGTCTCGACCCGCAGAACGCGTATGCCCGGTGCTGGCTGGCGATCGTGCATTTCTTTCGCGGCGAAAACGAGAAGTTCAACACCGAGGCGCAGCGCGCCCTCGACCTCAACCCCAACGATCCAGAGATCCTCGCCGATATCGGCCACTTTCTGGCGTTCATGGGCGAGTTCGAGCGGGGCGTGGAACTTTCCCGGCGCGCCCAGCAACTCAATCCGCTGCATCCCGCCTGGTACTATTTCAGCTTTGCCCGCTACCACTACGACCGCCGCGAATATGAGGAAACACTGGCCGATGTAGAGCGCATCGGCATGCCCCATTTTTACTGGACGCACCTGTTGCGTACGGCGGCGCTGGGCCAGCTGGAGCGCCCGGAAGCTGACGCATCGTTGGCCCGGATCTACGAGGTCAAGCCCGACTTCGACGCCCCCACAGAACTGCAGAAATGGAACGCCGCGCCCGATGATCTCGAGCATCTTCTCGAAGGTCTCCGCAAGGCCGGCCTAAAGGCGTGACAGCAGCCTGTTAAAGGGCAGCGCAGAGCCACCTCCGGTCTCGTTCCGGGAACAGCGCCATGCTAGGGTAACCGGCAATTACGAGAGTGTTCTCAAAGAGCACCGGCGCGAGAGGACCGAATGCCCAAGCTGCTGTCACCGGCGCAAGTCGTGCAATATCAAGAAGACGGTTACGTCTCACCGGTCCGCGTCTTTTCACCAGAGACTGCTGCCGATATTCGGGCCAAACTGGAGACGATAGAAGCAGCCGAGGGCGGGCCGTTGTCGGGTGCCCTGCGGTTCAAACCGCATCTGCTTTACCGGTTTCTCGATGACATCGTCTACAACACGAAGATTGTCGACGCAGTCGAAGACATCCTCGGGCCAAACATTCTGTGCTGGTCGTCGAGTTTTTTCACCAAGGAAGCGCGCGATCCCGGGTTCGTATCCTGGCATCAGGATTCAACGTACTGGGGCCTCAGCGCACCCGAAGAGACCACAGCATGGATCGCGCTAACCCCGAGCACGCGAGCAAACGGTTGCATGCGCGTGCTACCCGGCACCCATACCGGCACGCAGCTCAGTCACACCGATACTTATGCGCCGGAGAACCTGCTGAGCCGCGGCCAAGTTGTCGACGCAGAGATCGACGACGCGCAGGCCATCGACATCGAATTGCAGCCGGGTGAGATGTCGCTCCATCACATCCGCCTGATTCACGGCTCCGAGCCTAATAGGTCGGACGACCGGCGGATCGGCTTCGCCATCCGGTATATTCCGCCGCACGTTCGCCAAACCAACGGATCGTGGGATAGCGCGTCGCTAGTGCGCGGTATCGATGAATTCGGACATTTCGAGCACGAACCGCGGCCGGCTTCGGATAACGACCCGACGGCACATGCCTGGCACGCCAAGGCCACGGAAAAACACGGCCAATTACTGTACCGGGACAGCCCCAGCTAGCGCTTACCGAACTACTGCGCTTCGGCGACCATCGATTTGAGCAACTCCAGGTTCGCTGGGCCGGGCTCGAGCTCGCCGCGTTTGATCCGGTCCGAAATTTCGAGAATGGCGGCGTTGACCGGCGCGGTTTTACCCAGCTTCTCCTGCTCGGCGACGACCCAGCCGTTGACATCGCCGACCTCGCTTTTACGGTTCTTCATATGATCCTGCAGGATCGTCGTGATGGTGTCGGGCATGATGTAGGTGCTGGTCAGTTTATCGAGCAGCAATTCGACTAAACGGTTGGACTGCTGCACATCGTCTTCGGTCAGCCCGAAGATCGGCTCGATTTTAAGACCGAGATCCTGGCCGGCCACCAACGCCTCCGTGCCGGAGCGCAGCATCACCTCGCGCATACCGGGTGTGTTGGCCGCCTCGGCGATGGGGACGCCGAAGATCGCCGTGGTCGCCAACGTGGTGCTGTTGCTGATCAGTTTCATCCACTTGGCCGAGCGAATGTCGGACGAAATCACCGCGGTGCCCGCATGGGACAGCAATTCCTGAATCTCGCCTTCCCGGCCAGCGGTCGCCTCGTGGATGCTGCCCACCGCAAACCAAGAACGGTCGTGTGGCGATTGCCGCTGGATGATGCCGGGCTCAAACATCTGCGAGGATATTTCGATAACGCAGCCAATTGTGCGCTCCG
This sequence comes from Alphaproteobacteria bacterium, assembly GCA_965267185.1. GTDB lineage: Bacteria > Pseudomonadota > Alphaproteobacteria > UBA6615 > UBA6615. Next base: position 1,360,928 of record OZ253937.1, read on the forward strand.
GGCCGACAACATCGGCGATAGCATCGACGGTCATGCCGTTCTGTACCCCGGCGAGCAACCCGTCGTCGGCCAGATAGGGCTTGATCAGTTGGCACGCCCACGGCGTGTCGTAGGCCTTCATGACCAGGAGCACAGCGTCGAATTTTTCGTCGAAGGTGGCGACCTCGCAGAGATGGTAGGCGCGCACCTGGGTCGTCACCGTTTCTTCCGGCATTTCGATGCGCACGCCGTTTTCGCGCATCGCCTCTACATGGGCCGGCCATTGCTCGATGAGCACCACATCGAGGCCTGCATTGGTAAGATCGGCGGCGATGGAAGCGCCGTTAGCGCCGGTGCCCAGCACGGCAATTTTCTGGCTCATTTGGTCCCCCTACCTTTTTGCCGCATTTCACCGGCCAGCTCGTAGGCGTATTATTCGGTCATGATACTAACGGCGCAGGACCGCTCTATGGACTTTAGCGCCGCCGCCACTCATTATTCGCCGCATTGAAAGACAAGAATAAACAGTACGAGTGATTAGGGAGAGTAAGCGAAAATGTCATTTGCGTCGACGCAACGCCTGACCACGGGCGGTGCCAAACAAATGCTCGCCGCAGCCATCGCCAAAGCGGAACAAATGGGCATTCCGGTAACGGTTGCCATCGTCGATAGCGGTGGCCATATGCTCGTTTTGGAACGCATGGATGGCGGCCGGTTTCATACGGTGCACTCGTCGACGACGAAAGCCGTCACCGCCGCGTCGAACAAGCGCCCGACGACCACAAAGGGTGCACAAGCCCAAGACCTGGATACGTTGCACGCCATCGGCCTGTCTTTAGCCGCCGGCCCGGAGCGCTGGACCGCCATGGAAGGTGGATTCCCGATTATCGTCGAAGGCGAATGCCTGGGCGGCATCGGGGTCAGCGGCGGCGATTGGCAGCAGGACCAAGACATCGCCACGGCGGCCGTCGACGCCGTCGGCGCCTCGATATCACTATAGCGAGTCCGAACGAACCGTCACTTACGGAGGAAATCATGAGCTTTATTCGTCACACCTTAGCCGGCGCGGTTGCGCTGGGCGTTGCCGCGGCGGCAACACCGGCCCTTGCCTTTCCCGACAAGCCGATCGAGTTCGTTATTCCCTTCGGCGCCGGCGGCGGGGCCGATATCGAAGGCCGCCTGCTCGCCAAGGAAATGAGCAAAGTGCTCGGCGTGCCGGTAACCCCGGTCAATCGCCCCGGCGGCGGTGGCGCGGTGACCTACACCCATATCAAGAATTCCAAGCCGGACGGCTACACCATCGGCTGGAACTCGACATCCGTGCTGACCACGACAAACCTGGGCAACACCGATTTCGGTTATGAGGCAATGGACCATGTCGGCCGGGTCGAATTCCAGCCGCAGCCCTTTGCCGTGCGGGCCGACGCCCCCTGGAAAGACTTTGGCGAGTTCGTCAGCGCCTGTAAGGCCGCCCCGGGCACGTTGAAGGTCGCCAACGCCGGCACCGGCAGCTCGACCCACACCGCTGCGATCATGCTGATGAACGCCGCGGGTTGCGACGTCATCCACTTGCCCAAGGGCATCAAGGGCCGGAACAAGTCGGTTCTGAACGGCGAGGCGCACGCGATGATTGCGCCGCTGACCGGTGCGGTCAATCTGACCAACGCCGGCAAGCTTCGCCTTCTGGTCATGCCTTCGGATAAGCGCAGCGAAATTTTCCCCGACGTGCCGACCGCCAAAGAGCTTGGCTTCAATGCGTCGCTCGATCTGTTCCGCGGCTTGTCGGTGCCGCCGGGAACACCGGACGAGATCAAGGACGTTCTCGCCGACGCCATGACCAAGGCGGCGAATTCGCCGGCCTTCCTCGAGTTGGCGAAACAGAAAGGCTTCACGGTCGCACCGATGGGCCATGAGGACTTCACCAAGATGCTCGCCGAAGAAGACGCGAAAGTGAAAGAGATTTTCGCGAGCGCCGGTCTGCTCAAACCAAATAGTTAAGTTGCGCAATGGTCCGTCCCGCTCGCGGGACGGACCATCGTTTTGTCAGGATCGGTCCGCCGCGCGGTATGCGGCAAAAGGCCATCCGGTTAACCGAGAGCCTCCACTTGAAACAGCACGGCATGCGACGACGGAACATCATCGCCGCTGTGGCGCTGCTCGCGTTGACCGCTATCTACGGGGTTCTCACAACACAGTTGCCGTCGCGTAGCCTGCCCGATACGCCGGGACCACCCTTCTTCCCTTGGATCAATACGGTCATTCTCTTCGCCTTGTCGCTCGGATTGCTCGTTCAAGGTCTGATGGGCAAAACCGCCGAGACGGCCAGCGCCCCTTCAGCCGACGATGCGGCAGATCAACGCCGGCGCGCGCTGTGGGCGTTCGGTATTTTCATTGTTTATCTGTTGGTCTTGCCCGGATTGGGTTTCCTGTTGGCAACGGTACCGTTTTTCGCTGCCCTCATGGTGCTGTTCGGGGAGCGGCGGTGGCTTTGGGTGACCATCGGCTCGGTTAGTATGACGGTATTTCTGTACATCCTTTTCCGGCACGGGTTCAGCATTTTTCTCCCGCGCGGCATCCTGCCCGACCTCACCGCTGGTATCTTCTGATGAACCCGGAAGTTCTCATCGGTCTGACCCAATCCACCGGCTTGATCGTGCTGCTGTCGACCGGCATCGGCGTGCTCATCGGCCTGACCGTTGGCATGATCCCCGGTATGACCATCAGCACCGGGATTATCGTGCTGCTGCCGGTCACCTTCGTGCTGCCCGCCGACATCTCGATCGCGCTGCTACTCGGCCTTTACGTGGGCGGCATGACCGGTGGCAGCTTTTCCGCCGTACTTCTCAATATACCTGGCACGCCCTCAGCGTCGGCCACCGCGCTCGACGGTTATCCTATGGCCGCACGGGGCGAAGCCGGCCGGGCGCTGGGCGTTGCCATTACCGCCAGCTTCGTCGGCGGCATCGTCAGTTTTCTGTTCCTGTTCCTGGTGGCGCCGCTGCTGGCGAACGTGGCCCTAGAATTCCGCACCGAGGATATGTTTGCCGTCGTGTTCTTCGGCCTCACCATCATCTGCAGCTTCGCGGCCAAATCCCTGGTCAAGGGATTGCTATCGGGCGCCATCGGGCTCGCCATCGTCACCATCGGCCAGGACCCGGTGATGGGAACCCAGCGATTCACCTTCGGGCAAGTGAACTTGATTTCCGGCATCCACTTCCTCACCGCGATGATTGGCCTGTTCGCGATCCCGCAACTGGTCAGCAACCTGACCGACGGTTCCGGCAGCGCTGGCCGGATTCAAACCAAGCTCACCTCGGTGTTGCCGCGGCTGCCCGACTTGAAAGCAATCCGCCTGCCGGTCTCGATCGGCTCGCTGACCGGGGCGTTCCTGGGCATATTGCCAGGCGCTGGCGGCCCCATCGCTGCCTTCATCAGTTACGACTACACACGCAAGGCATCAAAAAAGCCCGACGAGTTCGGCAGCGGCTCTGTTGAAGGCGTCGCTGCCCCGGAATCTGCCAACAACGCGGTAACCGGCGGCGCGCTCATTCCCATGATGACCCTGGGCATTCCCGGCGACCCCGTGACCGCGATCTTGATCGGTGCGCTAATCATTCATGGCCTGGCGCCCGGCCCGCTGATGTTCCTCGAGCGCGCCGACTTCGCCTATGGGGTCATCTTCTCGTTTTTCTGGGCCAACATCTTCAACTTCATCATCGCGCTGGCGGCCCTGCGGTTCTTGGTCAAACTGCTCGCCACGCCGCGGGCGCTGCTGATGCCGACCGTCGCAGTCCTCTGCGTCGTCGGCAGCTTTGCGTTGCGCAACAATTTCTTCGACGTCTACGTGATGCTGTTTTTCGGATTGATCGGGCTGGCGATGCGCTGGCTCGACATGCCCGTGGTACCGCTCTTGCTGGCGCTGGTCTTGGGCGGCCAGTTGGAAGAAAATCTGCGGGTCGCTTTGACATCGTCACAAGGCGATATTTCGATCTTCTTCACCTCGCCGATCAGCCTCACCTTTTTGATCCTATCCCTCTTGTCGATCGTCTGGTCGCTGCGCTCCGCGCGCCTCGCCAGAAGAGCGGCAGGCCCCCCGTACAAGGAGACACCCTCATGAGTTCAACACCGTTCCGGGTCGCCTCGATCGGAATCGGCTGGTGGTCCGACGTTCTCGCCGACGCCGCCGGACGCACCGATGGCCGCGTAGAGATCGCCTCCTGCTTCACCCGCTCGCCCGACAAACGCCAGGCCTTTGCCGAAAAATACGGCTGCGAGAGCGCGGAAAGCTTCGACGATATTCTCACCGACGACAACATCCACGGCATTATCAACACCACGCCGAACCATGTTCACCTGGAGACCACGCGCGCTGCGGCGGAGGCGGGCAAACATGTGTTCCTCGATAAGCCGATCGCCAACACCATCGGCGAAGCCAAAGCGATCACCAAAGCCTGCGCCGATGGCGGCGTGAGCCTCGGCGTCGGCTATCAGCGGCGGCGGGAAGGCCATTTCCGCTGGATCAAAGAGCGCATCGACGCCGGCGATTTCGGAATCATGGTGCAGGCGGAGGCCAACATTAGCCGCGACCGCGAGGGCCAGTTCGAGCCCGGCCACTGGCGCTACACCGCCGAAGGCATGCCCGGTGGGGTCATGCTGCAGATCGGCCTGCACTATGTGGATGTGTTGATGATGCTGCTCGGCCCGGTGAAGTCGGTCTCCGGCATGGCGTCGCAACTGGTGCTGCCCGGCGACAACCCGGATGTGGGCACGCTCATGATGCATCATATGAACGGCGCGATCTCGTCTCTGTCGACCAGCTACGCGTCGGCCTCGGAATATTACGTGATGAATATCTACGGCAAGAAAATGAGCGCTTACTACAATCTGTTCGACGGGCTGCGCGCTTTGAACCGCGGCGAAACCAACCACACGCCCATCGCCGTCGACAAGGTCGACACCCTTGCCGAAGAACTGATCGAATGGGCCGACGCGGCGACCGGCGGGCCGGCACCGGAAGTCGGCGGTGAAAGCGCCACCGAATCTTTAGCTGTGGTCAAGGCAGGCATCAAATCGGTCGCCGAGGGCCGCCATGTCGAGGTAGCCGAGATTCTAGCCGCGGACGACTAAAGGCTAGCCTTTGTTGTAGGAGTTTTTTAGGCCGTCGACGAGGTTGTGTAACACCTCGCGAAACTGCGCTTCGGCGACGTCCATGAGCACCGCATCTTCCAGCGCCTCTTGGCATATCTCGTGAATTTCGGCGAGGTTCTCGCGGAGAACCTTCACCGAATCGTCGCAGTTCATGGGCTCGCCATCGGGCTGGCGCCACATATCCGGTTCTGCGGGGGCCTTTGCGGGTGTTTGCTTCGTCGCCATGGAACCTCTCAATCCTGCCCGGGAATGTCGACTCGGCACACGCCGTTGCCAAGCCCTTCGCCCGGCTGCGAAATAATATTTCGCCCCTTGGCGGCTATTCCAGGCACCGTTGCTGGCGTGGCCAGCAGGACTGTATTTCCTTTCAATTCTATCACAAGCCGTTGATTTTTATTGAACCTTAACATTGGGCTGACAAGATTAAGGAGGCTAATGGATAACAATTCCCCGTTTTGACCGGAAGCAGTGGAGTTCACGATGTCGGTCTTCTCCCACCCCTCCTACGACCAGCACGAACGGGTCGTCTTCGGCCATGACCCCGAGACCGGCCTGAAGGCCATCATCGCGATCCACAATACCGCCCTCGGCCCCGCCGTGGGCGGCTGCCGTATGTGGCCCTACGATAGCGACGCTGCCGCCATAGACGACGCCCTGAGACTGGCGCGCGGGATGACCTACAAATCGGCGCTGGCGGGGCTGCCCTTTGGCGGCGGCAAATCGGTAATCATCGGCGATAGCCGCACCGAAAAAACACCCGCCCTGATGCGCGCGATGGGCCGCCTGGTCGACGAGGTCGGCGGGCGGTATCTCATCGCCGAAGATGTGGGCACGACCGTCGCCGACATGGACACCATCGCCACAGTCACGAAACACGTTACCGGCACCAGTAATTCTGGCGGCAATCCCTCGCCTTACACCGCCTACGGCGTCTTTCAAGGCATCCGCGCCGCAGTCGAACATAGGCTGCGCCGCAATGCCGATCTCGAGGGGATCGAGGTCGCGATCCAAGGACTGGGGTCGGTGGGCTACGATCTGGCGCGCCGCCTGCACAGCGCCGGCGCGCGGCTGCATGTGGCCGATTTAAACCCCGAAGCGCTTACCAAAGCGGCCGATGAATTCGGCGCCACCACCGTCGACACCCACGATATTCACGCGATCGACGTCGATGTGTTCGCGCCCTGCGCCCTCGGTGGCGCCATCAACGACCACACCATCGGCGATATCCACGCCAGGATCGTTGCCGGGTCGGCCAACAACCAACTGGCCGAGCGCCGGCACGGCGCCGAGCTGGCCGCGCGGGGTATCCTCTACGCGCCCGACTATGTGGTAAACGCCGGCGGCATCATCGAACTCGCCTACAATCCGGATTTCGGCCGCGAGCACGACGAAAGCGCGATCCGGTCTCATATCGACCGGCTCTACGACACTCTCATGGAGATCTTTACGCGCGCTGAAAAGGCCAACGCCGCAACCAACGAAATCGCCAATCAAATGGCAGAAGAGCGCTTCAAAGCCGCCTGATTTCCATTACCTCGCGGCAAAACGCCGCGGCCCCCGTCTCACCGCCCAATTTAGCGCCCAATTCCCAACCAAATTGATCTAGATCAATGCGTTAACCATGCAATTGCAAATCACTTGCAATAATGCAATCGCGTGACTAAGGTTGCCTAGTTGAGAATAATTATCATTAACAAAGTGAGTCCCAAGCAATGAATTCGGTTGCCAAAATAGCTGCGCTGGCCAGCACAATCGCCTTGAGTTTTGCCGCTACCCCAGCGATGGCACAGGAGCGGGAGAAAGCTGCCGTCGACCCTGGAGAAGTCAATGTTTACTCGTACCGGCAACCGTTCCTGGTGCAGCCGCTGTTCGATGCCTTCACCGACCGGACCGGTGTCAAAGTAAATGTACTGTTTGCCAAGAAAGGCTTGGTCGAGCGGCTCAAGCAGGAAGGCGCCAACAGTCCGGCCGACTTGATCTTCACCGTTGATATCGGCCGTCTGAGCGAAGTCTACGACGCCGATCTAACGCAACCGGTCGCATCGTCGGCGCTCAATCAGGCTATTCCCGACACCTACCGCGAACCCGGCGGGCACTGGTACGGACTCACCCGGCGGGCCCGTATCATCTACGCATCGCGCGAGCGGATTTCGCGTGACGAAGCCCCCAAGACCTACGAAGAGCTGGCCGATCCCAAATGGCGCGGCCGCATTTGCACACGCTCAGGCAATCACGTTTATCAAATCGGCCTGACCGCGGCGATGATCGCCCACCATGGCGAAGAAAAGGCCCAGCAATGGTTGGAAGGTATCAAGGAAAACTTGGCCCGAAGGCCACAGGGTAACGACCGCGCTCAAGTTAAAGCGATTATGGAAGGTGAATGCGATATCGCGTTGGGAAATCACTACTATTACGCGCTTATGCAAAACAACGAGGAGCAAGCGGCGTGGGCCAAAGCGGTCTATCCAGTGTTCCCCAGCATCGGTGACGCGGGCACTCACGTGAACATCTCCGGCATGGCTTTGACCAAGGCGTCGCCGAACCAGGACAACGCAGTCAAGCTCATGGAGTTTTTGGCTGGCCCCCTGGGACAACAGATTTACGCAGAGAAGAACTTCGAATACCCCATCGTGGCAGGCGTTTCCGAACCCGGCGTCGTAAAGGCAATGGGCCCTATGTCGGCAGATGACTTGCCGCTGGCCCAGATCTCGAAAAACCGTGCAGCGGCGGCGAAGCTTGTCGACAAAGTCGGCTACAACGACTGACGTACTTACCCCGGACGGCGGCGAAGAATTGATTAGAAAAGCCGGTGCGTTGTGACCGCAGGTACAACGCACCGACCCTCTAGTGGCTCCTCGCCCCTCTGGACCGCCGGTGGCGCCATCGTCGCGGCGGTCGCCGCGTCGCCGGTGATTGCGGTTGTTTGGATTGCGCTCTTTCCGAGCGAAAACATCTGGCCCCACCTAGTCGCCACAGTCCTGCCCCGTCAACTCGCCAACACCGGCCTGCTCATGCTGGGGAACGGGATCGGCGTTCTCGTCATCGGCATATCGACGGCATGGCTTGTCACCGCTTGCCGGTTCCCCGGAAGACCGATTTTCGAGTGGGCGCTCATGCTGCCGCTGGCCGTGCCCGCCTACATTGTCGCTTTCGTCTACACCGACGTCTTTGAATTTGCCGGCATCGTCCAAGTTACCCTGCGCGAAGTGTTCGGCTGGCAAACCGCCAGAGACTATTGGTTCCCAGAGATCCGCTCGCTGGGGGGTGCGATCTTCGTCATGTCGTCGGTGCTCTACCCCTACGTTTACTTGCTCGCCCGCGCCGCATTTCAGGAACAATCGGTATGCGTGCTCGAGGCGAGCCGCACCCTCGGCCGCGGCCCTTGGCGCACGTTCTTTACCGTCGCGCTGCCGCTCGCCCGTCCCGCCGTCGTCGTTGGCCTGGCGCTAGCGTTGATGGAAACCTTGGCCGACTTCGGCACGGTCGAATTTTTTGCCGTTAACACGCTGACGGTCGGCATTTTCAATGTCTGGCTCAACATGAGCAATGTCGGCGGCGCGGCGCAAATCGCACTGGTTGCGCTGGCTGTGGTGATCGGCTTGCTAGTCCTCGAACGAATTGGCCGGCGCGGTCAGCGCTATCATCACACCTCCACCCGTTACCGGCCGCTGCCGCCGTTCGAACTTCGCGGTCTTCGCGCGATCGCTGCCTTCGCGATATGCGCTTTGCCGATCATGATCGGCTTCGTGGTGCCCGCCGGGATCTTGGCGCGCCATGCAATCGTGCATTTCAGCGAATCTTGGACTCCGGCCTTTTTCGAGTTTGCCCGTAACAGCATCCTGTTGTCGGCAAGCGCGGCGGTTGGCGCGGTTATCGTCGCTGTCTTTCTGGCATACGGCCGCCGCATCGCCGGGCGCCGGGCGTTCGCAATTCTGTCGCGTGTCGCTTTGTTAGGTTACGCCGTGCCCGGCGCGGTTCTCGCCATCGGCATACTCATCCCGCTGGCACGGTTCGACAACACGGTCGATCTCCTGGCGCGGGAGTGGTTCGGCGTATCGACCGGCCTGCTTCTTAGCGGCACGGTGTTCGCCATTATTTTCGCCTATATCGTTCGCTTCCTGGCCGTGGCGTTCGGCGCCGTCGAGGCCAGCCTCACCAAAATACGGCCCACGATGGATATGGCTGCGCGCACCTTGGGCTGTGCGCCCGGCGAAACCTTGTGGCGTGTTCATCTGCCGCTGGTTCGCGGCAGCATACTCGCCGCGGCCACGATCGTGTTCGTCGACAGCATGAAAGAGTTGCCGGCAACGCTGATCCTGCGGCCCTTCAATTTCGATACGCTGGCAACTCACGTTTTCCAGTTCGCCTCCGACGAACTCCTCGAGCAAAGCGCGCTGGCGGCTTTGACGATTGTGATCGTTGGCGTGCTGCCAGTGATACTGCTCAGCCGTGCGATCCGCTCCGGTCACCCCGCCAGCCGGGCGCCGAGTTTCTACACCGCGCCCTTGGTGGCACAGCCCGGCTAACCCGCTACAGCAGACCCAACTCCCGAAGCTCGGCCGCCATTTCCGGTGGCGCCTCGCCCTCATCGACCAACCCGCCACCGGCGCGATCGGGCGGCGCACGGTCCGCCTCGAGATAACGCCAGCCCTGAAAGGGGCGCGAGCGCCGCGACCGCACGCCGACGAGCGTCGGATCCAGATAGATGGCGCAGCGGCGCGTATCTTCGCCGTTCTCTACCTGTTCAATAGCGGTGATTTCCTGGCGCACCAGCACATGGCCTTTGATAACCCAGTACAGCGAGCCGCCCTGGCCGACGATTTCATCGGCGCGGCGGGGCATGTTTCGCGTGAGAATTCTCAGCCGGGGTTCACGACCGTTACCCGATTGCTCCGCCAGCCGTTGCTTCTGGCGGTCTCGCAGATGGGTGACCGAATCGATGCCGACGGCCAACTTGATGAGGTGAAGCGCCATGGCATCAACATAGCAACGCCAATGCTCCCTTCAAACCAGTCGGCAGCGCAATTGCCACGCCGAAGCAATATTTCTGTGGACTGTCGTGAAATTACGGCTTCGACTGGGCGACGAGCGAATTCAAGCTTTCGATCAACTCCTGGCCCGCACTGCCCCCATCGCCCTCGATCACATTGGCCGCGACCGACCGCAGTGCGTCGGTATGGGCCCGAACGATTTTTCCAGCCATGTCCGTCGGCGCGCTCAAGCTTTTCATATAGCCGCTCAGCGATGCACAAATATCGCTGGCCAGCGAGAACCCGAACGCCACACCCTGCATCTGTAGATCGTTGGAAATCTCCGCAATCTCCGCCATAGGGTTGGCGTTCTCTTGCTCCGGGGTTTCGGCAAGGCTGGCTTTGTCGTCGATTTCGTCAACTGCGGCCGCAACATGCTGCAGGAATTCGTCACGCATGACTTGCATGGCCGTATCGGCCTTGGTCGCCAAATCCTCGTCGAACCCTGCTTCTCCACCGAGACTCGTTGCGATTGCAACCGGCGTAATGAGTTCGTAGGTACCGTTATTTTTGGGGGTGTCGCTCATCTGGCGAACGCGAAACTAGCAACCGATTGTCGGCGCGCTAGTCTTTGGCCATTTCTTCGACAGCTTGCCGATGTTCGTCCAAGGCCGCTTGCTGTTTTTCGGCAATTTGCTCGCGGGTCAGCTTCTTCTTGGAGAGCAGTTTCTTGCGGCGCTCTTCGCCATCATAATTAGGATCGGCCTTACGGCGGCGGTCTGGCCCAAAGTATGTATCGGTGCGCACGAAAGAACGCGGATTCTCGATGACCGCTTCAAGGCGTTTGAGAACGAAGTCTACGGTAAACGGTTTGGCAAGAAACTCCGTCACCCCATGGTCGCGCGCTTCCTTAACCTCTTCGAGGTCGGAAAACGTCGAGAGCATGATTATCGGTACATAGGGATTGGGACTCTTCGGCGAGGTGCGGATTAAATCGACAAGTCCTAATCCCGATATTGGCTTTACATCGGAATCGGTGAACACGACGTCGAACTCTTTTTGGCAGTAGGTGTTAAAACCCTCAACCGCATCGCTCGATAACTGGATACTGCCAACGCCGACGGACTGCAAAATCGTCCGCAGCAGCTGACGAATATGTGAATTCTCGTCGACGACCAGAATACGAAGTTTATTTAGCGCGTAGCTCACGGAACTCCCGGCCCTCAGCTAAGTTACTGAAATTACGTGCTAATTAGTGCAGCAATTTGCCTTGTATCGAACTTAGATCGATACGGTTACCAAATGGTTAGGCTGCTACTTGGAAGGGAAGAAACTGGTCAGCGTTGTTACGCGGCTTTTGCCAAAAACGCCTGCGCCGCCTTCGATGTCGGCGTGCGCCCGAGGGCGTCGCAGATATACTGACCCGCAGCGACAACGGCGGCGAAATCGACGCCTGTTTCGACACCCAAGCCATCGAGCATGTAGAGAACATCCTCGGTCGCCACGTTGCCCGAAGCGCCCGGTGCGTAGGGGCAGCCCCCCAACCCGGCAACAGCGCTGTCAACGGTGGCGACGCCAAGCTCGAGGCACGCCAAAATGTTGGCCAGCGCTTGCCCATAAGTGTCGTGGAAATGCAGCGCCAGCTGCGGCATCGGCACCTCGCCGGCAACCGCCTGCAACATGGCGGCCGCTTTCGCCGGCGTGCCCACGCCAATGGTGTCGCCGAGGCTGACTTCGTAGCAGCCCAAGGCCAGCAGCTTGCCGGCCAAATCAGCGACCTTGCCGATCTCTACCTCGCCTTCGTACGGACATCCCAAGGCGCAGGAAATGTACCCGCGCACGCGCATCCCGGCCGCCAGGGCGGCATCGCATACGGGGGCAGCGCGTTCGAGGCTTTCGGCGATCGAACAGTTGGTATTCTTCTGGGAAAACGTTTCCGACGCGGCGCTGAAGATTGCGATTTCGGTAACTTTCGCCGCGTGCGCGCGCTCGAAACCCTTCATGTTGGGCACCAACACCGGATAGGTCGTACCGGGCCGCCGATCTATCGCGTTTAGCACCGCTTCGCTGTCGGCCATTTGCGGCACCCATTTGGGCGACACGAAAGCGCCGGCCTCAACGGCCGGAATGCCGGCGTCGGCCAGCCGGTGGATCAATTCGACCTTGGTCTCGGTCGATACCGTGCCCGGTTCGGCCTGCAGGCCGTCGCGCGGCCCCACATCGACAATCCGTACACTCTTCGGCAACGTCATTGCGGACTCTTATGTTGATCAGCCAGTTTCGACCAGGGAATAACGGTCATCGGCGGCGAGTGACTCGGCTTGCGGCAACCCCAATTCGCCGCGCACAATATTGGCGCCACGAACGATCGATACCATCTTGTTGAACGCGTGGCGGCGACTCATCCCTTCGCGGCCCATACCGCAATCCGACGCCAAGACCAGGCGCTCCGCCGGGATGTGCTCCAGGGCGCTGCGAACCGTATCGGCGACTTGCTCGGGCCGTTCCACCTGCAAGGTATGGTGATCAACAACGCCGATCGCGACCTTCTTGTCGCTGGAGATAACGTCGCCGATGGGTTGCAGTTCGGCACCGCCCGAGCTGCAGCATTCGAAGGTGACGACATCTGCATCAACACGGTTTAGGGCCTCGAGCGCAGGCTCGTATTTCGGCTGGAAGGCAAAAATCCGCTGCTGCGCCGGGTTACCCCAACATGTATGGCACCAGACCTCGGTCTTGTCGCGCAGGCCGCGCACGGTGTTGTTGAACACCTCGACCATGAAATCGGGGTTCAGAACATCATCGGTCAGCCCCTTCGCAGCCAGTAGATGGATTTGCGGCTCTTCCATCTGGATCACCGGACAGCCGGCATCGGCAAGCTCGCTGAGTTCCTCATTGAGCGCATCGCTGATCGCCCAGATACACTCACGAAGGTCCTTGTAGTGGAAATTGCGCACCGCTAGGGCCAACAATTCGGCAGTGATGGTGCCGAACTTGACTGGCCGCGTCGTCAGCCGCTGCGCCGTTTTCCAGATGGCGGTGTAATGCAGGTTGCCGCGGCCGACCGGGCCGACCAGATCAGGCATCACCCGCGCTTCGAGCACCTCATGGAGTATCTCACCCCGGTTATTGGGAATTCCCGCCTTGCCGCCTTCCGGCTTGTAGGCATATTCGCCCGAAAAACCCTCCATATGGTTGGGCGCATACGAAAACCAGCTATGGCCGCCAACATCCTCATCGAACCGGGCGTCCCCATCAGTACAGATATCGAGCCCTGCCGTTTCTTGGTCGCGCAAATAGACCGATACGGCATCCGTATACTGTTCGCGAAAGCGCGAGTTGACCATCGCCGTACGAAAATCGCGCTTGCCGAGGTTTTCGGTGTACCAGATCGGCCGCGGCAGCGAGCCGATCACGCTAGTGGGAAGAACGATACCGTCTGTTGCGTTGTACATGTGGTGTCCCCTGCCCTGTTGTATTTTAGTGTTTCCGCATTCTTGCGATTATTGATCGGCGCCACAAGCAACCGCCACACCGGCGGCGTTCCCGCTATTCGCCGTCAGCTGCCAAGCGCAGCAGTTCCGCGCCTTCTTCGACCTGGTCGCCCGCGGCAAAAAAAACATTGGCGACGGTGCCGTCCGAGGGCGCGGAAATGGCGTGTTCCATCTTCATCGCTTCCAGAATCATCACCGTTTGACCGCGCACCACGTTATCGCCCGCCGCGACCATCGCCTGCACGACCTTGCCGGGCATCGGCGCATTCAGCCCGCCGCCACCGCCCTCGCCGCGGTCGGCCTCAGCCAACGGCACGATATGGGTGAGGCGGTGCTGATGGGCGCCACTGGCGACGATCAAGCTATGACCATCGCGAAATACTTCAGCGCCGGTCTGCGAAAACTCGATGGAAATCAGATCGGCGCCATCCGGCAATGCCGCCTGCCAGCCGCCCCCGTCGTTCACCAAATCGACGGCGAATTCGAGATCGCCATCGCGCAGCACAATGCGGTCGCGTGCCGGTAAATTTGGCCGCCAGCTATCGGTTGCCTGCCACGGCGAGCTCGGGTCGCCCGCGTTTCGCGGGCGGGTGCGTCCGCGCTCTTCAAGCAGAAAAGCCAACGCCGCTAGGATCGTGGAAGGATCTGCGGGTTCGGACGGTGGCACCAATTCGGCTAAATGCGTACCGATAAAGTTGGTGTCGATATCACCGCCCTTGAAAACCGGATGATCGAGCGCATTAGCCAAAAATGCCTGGTTGGTGACGGGGCCGATAATTTTGAGCTCGCCCATCGCGCCGTGGAGACGGCGTATCGCGGTCTCACGGTCGGGGCCATAGGCGATCAGCTTGGCGATCATCGGGTCGTATTCGACGGCAATCGCATCGCCACTGCGAACGCCTGTGTCGATGCGCACCCCTTCTCCGGCGGGCCAACGCAAATACGCCAGGCGGCCGCCGGCCGGTAAGAAATCACGCTGGGGATCTTCAGCATAGAGGCGGGCTTCGACCGCATGACCCGTCTGCGCGATAGCGTCTTGGCTAACGGGCAGTGCCTCGCCCGAGGCCACACGCAGCTGCCACTCGACGAGATCGAAGCCGGTGACCATCTCGGTGACCGGATGCTCTACTTGTAGCCGTGTATTCATTTCCATGAAATAGAACGGTCCATCGGCGCCGTTCTGGGCCGCATCGACGATGAACTCGACCGTACCTGCGCCGACATAATCGATCGATTTCGCCGCGGCAATGGCCGCAGTGCCGATCTCGGCCCGGCGCGCATCGCTCATGCCCGGCGCGGGGGATTCCTCGATGACCTTCTGATAGCGCCGCTGCAGCGAGCAGTCGCGTTCGAACAGGTGGACCAGATTGCCCTGGCTATCGCCAAATACCTGGACTTCGATATGGCGAGGCTGCTCGAGATACTTCTCGAGGATTACCCGGTCGTCGCCGAAGGCACCCTTCGCCTCGCGCTGCGCCGAAGCCAACGCATCGGTGAATTCTTCCGCGGAGCGGACAATCCGCATACCGCGCCCGCCGCCGCCCGCTGACGCCTTGATGAGAATGGGATAGCCGATCTTCTTGGCAGCTCCCCCCAGCTTCTTCGGGTCTTGGTCGTCACTGTGGTAGCCGGGCACCAAGGGCACGCCGGCGCCTTCCATTGCCGCTTTCGCCGCCGCCTTATCGCCCATGGCGCGGATCGCCTCGGCGCTCGGCCCGACAAAAATAATGCCCGCTTTTTGACAGGCCTCGGCGAACACTGCGTTCTCCGAAAGGAAACCGTAGCCGGGATGGATTGCTCCCGCGCCGGTCTCCCGGGCAGCGCTCAGGACGGCGTCGATGTTGAGATAGCTTTGCGCCGCTTCCGGCGGGCCGATGCACACCGCTTGATCGGCTTCCGCGACATGCATGGCCTCGGCATCCGCTTCGGAATAGACCGCAACGGTACGGATGCCCATACGCCGGGCCGTGCGCATAACGCGCACCGCGATCTCACCCCGGTTGGCGATAAGCAAGCTCGATATCATTGCCTACTCCTCGACCTGGCCGTTGGGTTTGCGCGCGTAGCGCATGATTTCGTAGAAGCCGAACAAGAACAGCAAGACGCCGATCATGACTTCGACCGCGGTGATCGCCCGCACCGCATCCGACGCCGGCGTGATGTCGCCATAGCCGACCGTCGATACGGTGATGATCGAAAAATAAAGACTATCGACAAAGCTGATAGAAGCCGGTTGCCCTTCGATGAAAAACTGCGGAGCGTCGGCGATACGGTCGATGATCCGGTAGATCATGGCAAACACGATGACGTTGAACGAGTAGAGCGTAAAAAACGCGAAGGCCGGCGCAAACAATTGCAGCATGCGGATAAAGAACTGATCGAACAGCAGACCGGTATCGATCAGAAATCCGCAAATCGTACGGCTCATCACGATAACGAAGGCCGACGTGAGCGCCATGAGGCCGACCATCGCGAAACTGGCGCCACTCGCATCGAACCCGAAGACCGGTACAAAAAACGTTAGCGCGCTGAGGATCGAGACCGGAATGAGCCAGATAAAAATCCGCGAGAGATGCCGCCGCTCGACCAGATGATCGGCGTAGGCGACCCGGCGGATTTCGTCGCGATGCCACCAGGCGCCGATTAGAAAACAAAAGATCGGTAGCAGATATCCGACCACGAAGGCCCATGTCTGCGCGGTGGGAAAATTTTCGATCGCCAGGAAAAAGTAAACACAAGTGTACATCGCCAGCAAATTCGCAAACGACAACACGAAAAAGCGGCTGCCCGGAAACAACCAGAGAAAGGCGCCCGCCGCGCAGAACACGGACAACAAGACCATCAGGGTCAGAAGCCCGAAACTCTCGGTCACGCCGACGGAAATGAGCAACACCGTCAGCGCGGTGAACGCAACGGCCCGCAGCCATTGGCGGTACGGCATGCGCGCTGGGGCTATGGGGTCTGCCATTTCGCAGGCCGTTTTTCGAGGAACGCGCGAACGCCCTCCTTGCCTTCAGCGGATGCGCGGACCCGGGCGATATGGCCCGCGGTATCCGCAATCATCGCATCGTCCACCGGTCCACTCGCGACCCGGCGAATAAGCGCTTTGCACTCGGCAATCGCCGTCGGGCCGTTTTGCAGCAAGGCGGCGATCAGTTCGTCTACTGTGCGGTCCAGCCGGTCGGGTCCCGCGACCACATGGACGAGACCCATCTTCTCGGCGGCCGCCGCGTCGAAGCGCTCGGCGGTGAGAAAATAGCGCCGTGCATTCTGCGCCCCCATGGCGGCGACCACATAGGGGCTGATGGTCGACGGCGTGAGACCCAGCCGCGCTTCCGACAAACAGAATAGGGCGGCCGGCGACGCCACCGCGATATCGCAGCACGCCACCAAACCTACGCCGCCACCAAACGTTGCGCCTTGCACCCGAGCGATCGTCGGTTTCGGCAACTCGTTCAACGTTTGCAACATCGTCGCCAGCGCTTTCGCATCGGCCAGATTTTCCGCCTCGCCGTAGTCGGCCATGCGGCGCATCCAATCGAGATCGGCGCCGGCAGAGAAGCTCTTGCCCTCGCTAGCAACAACCACGACCCGCACCGCGGGGTCATCGGCCACCCGCCGCAACGCCGCTGTGAATGCCGCAATGACGGTGTCGTCGAAAGCGTTGTGTTTTTCTGGCCGCGCCAGAATCAAGCGGGCGACCCCGCCATCGATCTCCACTTTCAAGGCGTCGTCGCTCATCGCCGCTTACATCCTGAACACGCCGAACTTAGTCGGCTCGATGGGGGCGTTGAGCGACGCCGATAGGCTTAGCGCGAGAACGCGGCGCGTATCGGCGGGATCGATAATGCCGTCGTCCCACAGACGGGCGCTGGCGAAATAAGGATGCCCTTCCGCTTCATATTGCTCGTGGATAGGACGCTTGAACTCGGCTTCCTCGGCGTCGCTCCAGTTCTCGCCGCGCGCCTCCAACCCGTCACGACGCACTTGCGCCAAAACGTTGGCGGCTTGCTCGCCGCCCATCACCGAGATGCGGGCGTTCGGCCACATCCAGAGGAACCGGGGGCCGTAGGCGCGTCCGCACATGCCGTAGTTGCCGGCGCCGAAGCTACCGCCGATGATCACCGTGAACTTCGGCACCTGAGCACAGGCCACGGCTGTCACCAGCTTGGCGCCGTCCTTGGCGATGCCGCCGGCTTCGTACTTTTTACCGACCATGAAGCCCGAGATATTCTGCAGGAAGACCAAGGGTATGCCGCGCTGGCAACAAAGCTCGATGAAGTGCGCCCCCTTCAACGACGATTCAGAGAAAAGTATGCCGTTGTTGGCGATAATGCCCACCGGATAGCCGTGAATATGGGCAAAGCCGGTCACCAGCGTTTCGCCGTAAAGTGCTTTGAACTCGTCGAGCTCGCTGCCGTCGACAATGCGCGCGATGATTTCGCGAACGTCATAAGGCTTGCGAATATCGGCCGGCACCACGCCATAGATATCCTCCGGCGCATAGAGGGGATCGACGGGCTCGCGGATCTCTAAGCCGACCGTCTTGGGCCGGTTGAGGTTGCCGACGACCTTGCGCACCAACGCCAGCGCATGGGTATCGTCGTTGGCCATATGGTCGGTCACACCGCTGATCCGCGCATGCACATCCGCGCCGCCGAGTTCTTCGGCGCTGACCACTTCGCCGATGGCCGCTTTGACCAGCGGCGGTCCGGCCAGAAAGATCGTCCCCTGCTCTTTGACGATGATGCTTTCGTCCGCCAT
Organism: Alphaproteobacteria bacterium; assembly: GCA_965267185.1. GTDB lineage: Bacteria > Pseudomonadota > Alphaproteobacteria > UBA6615 > UBA6615. The sequence continues at coordinate 1,379,283 of OZ253937.1, forward strand.
CGCCGGCACGTACGCGCCCCCCGCCGTACACGAGCCCATTACCGCGGCGATCTGTGGAATGCCCTGGGCCGATAGGGTCGCCTGGTTATAGAAGATGCGGCCGAAGTGATCCCGGTCGGGGAAAATGCCGGCCTGTTGGGGCAAATTCGCGCCGCCGGAATCGACCAGATAGATGCACGGCAGGTTGTTCTCGCGGGCAATTTCCTGCGCCCGCAGGTGCTTCTTCACGGTCTCGGGATAGTACGTGCCGCCTTTGACCGTCGCGTCGTTCACGACGACGACGCACTCACGGCCCGACACGCGGCCGATACCGGTGATGATACCGCCCGCCGGCACCGGATCGTCATACATGTCGTAGCTGGCGAACTGGGAGAATTCGAGGAACGGCGAGCCCTCGTCGAGCAACACTCGCACCCGGTCGCGCGGCAGGAGCTTACCCCGCGATAGATGGCGCTCGCGCGCCCGCTCACCGCCGCCGCGCTCGATCTCAGCGACCTTGGCGCGCAGATCATCGACGACCGCCTGCATCGCTTGCGCGTTTTCGCTGAAGGCCGCCGCCTTTGCATCGATGGCCGATTTCAATGTGGTCATGACGCAAGCCTCACCCGTTGCGCTATGCTATATCGGCGCCCATGGAATTGCCCGCCAAATCCGAGATCGAGGCCGCGGCCGAAACGGTCTACGCCGCCATGCCGCCGACGCCGCAATATGCCTGGCCGTTGCTCGCCGAACGTTGCGGAACGGCTGTCTGGGTCAAGCACGAGAACCACACACCGATCGGCGCGTTTAAAGTGCGCGGTGGTTTGCTGTGTATGGCCCGCTTGCGCGCCACGCAGCCGGATTGCAATGGCGTTATCGCGGCGACGCGGGGAAACCACGGGCAGTCGATCGCATTCGCGGCGCGCGTCAACGGCTTGACGGCAACGATTGTCGTGCCTGAAGGCAACTCGACGGAGAAGAACGCGGCGATGCGCGCGCTCGGCGCGGAGCTGATCGTCCACGGTCACGACTTCCAGGCCGCGCTGGAATACGCCGAAGGACTGGCCAGCGACCGCGCCCTGACGATGATCGCTTCTTTCGCCGACGATCTGGTCGCAGGCGTCTCCACCTACGCGGCCGAGCTGCTGACCGCGGTTCCCGATCTCGACACGCTCTATGTTCCCATTGGCCTCGGCTCGGGTATCTGCGGATGCATTGCCGCGCGCGAAGCTTTGGAACGGACCACCAAGATTGTCGGCGTCGTCGCCGAAAACGCGCCCTGCTACGCCCTGTCGTTCGCGCAAGGTAAAGCGGTCTCCACGAACAGCGCCGACACGCTCGCCGACGGCTTGGCGTGCCGCGTGCCCAACGGCGCGGCGGTCGAGGTGATCAATCGCTACGTCGAGCGCATCGTCACGGTCAGCGAGGCCGAGATTACGGGGGCGATGCGGCACTATTTCACCGACACTCACAACGTCGCCGAGGGCGCCGGCGCAGCCGCCTTGGCGGCGTTGCTGCAGGAGCGCGAACAGGCAAACGGCCGGACCGTCGGTCTGGTGCTGTCCGGTGGCAATATCGATCGCAGCCTGTTTCAAAACGTCCTCGCCGAAGCCGATTGATCAGAAACCTTCGGTAACGAGCCATTCGTCAAGGATCTCGAACCGGTCGACCCCCCAGAACGGCTCACCATCGGCAATCACGAAGGGCGAGCCGAACACGCCTTTTTTGATCGCCGCCTCGGTTTCGTCGATCAGCCGTTGCTTGACGTCTGGCTCGGCGATCGCGTCCATGATGTCTTTCTGGTCGAGGCCGACGCTGGCACCCACCCGGGCCACGCTGGCCGGCGCGGAGATATCCTCGTTGTTCGCCAGGGCTGCCGTGTAGAGGGCCATAGCGAAACCCTTGGCCTGTCCGGGATCTTTGTCCTTCACCCAGTAGAAGGCGCGCGACGCGGCGGTCGGCGAAAACGGGTGAACGTCGGGTTGCTTATAGGTCACGCCATAGTAGCGGCAGACCCGCGCGGCATCTTTCAGCAGATAGTCGCCCTTGATCGGAATTTGGTCCATCGGCTTGGCGCCGGTGTGTTTGAACGCCATGCCGAGGAGGATGGGATACCAGTCGGTCTTGCGGTCGTAGCGCTCCGCGATGTTGTCGATCAGATGGGCGCCGACATAACCGTACGGACTGTTGAAATCGAAATAGAACTCGAGTGGTGCGTCGCTCATTTTTTCTCCCCGCGCTGAGCTTTGCCGGGACCTTGTCGAAGGGCCCCGCCCCCATAGGACGACATGCCGCGTATGAGATTGTTGGTCTTATTCATAGTGATGTTACTCAATCCGCGCCCGCAATTTCGCGCGCGATGACAAGTTTCTGGATTTCCGAGGCGCCTTCGTAAATCTGCGTGACGCGCACGTCGCGGTAAATCCGCTCAACCGGGAAATCCTGCAGATAGCCATAGCCGCCGTGCACCTGGATCGCGTCGGAACAGACCTCCTCGGCCATTTCAGAAGCAAACAGCTTGGCCATCGCCGCTTCTTCCAAGCACTTCTCGCCGCGGTCGCGCAGGTCGGCGGCGTGCAGATACATCTGCCGGGCAACCGATATCTTGGTTTTCATCTCGGCGAGCTTGAACGCGATGGCCTGGTGATCGATCAGCTTCTCACCGAAGGTCTCGCGCTCGCGCGCATAAGCTACCGCGTGCTCGAAGGCCGCCCGCGCCATGCCGACCGCCTGGGCGGCGACGCCGATGCGCCCCCCCTCAAGGTTCGCCAGGGCGATGCGGTACCCATCGCCTTCCTCGCCGAGCAATAGATCGGGCGTAACCTCGACATTATCAAGCGTAATGGCGCAAGTTTCCGATGAGCGCTGTCCCAACTTGTGTTCGACCCGCGCCACCGTATAGCCCGGGGTGTCGGTCGGCACGATGAAAGCGCTGATCCCCTTGGACCCCGCCGCCGGATCGGTGACGGCGAAGGTGATGGCGATGCCCGCCTGGCTGCCGGTGCTGATGAATTGCTTCGCACCATTCAACACATACTTGTTGCCCACCTTCTCCGCCCGCGTCTTGATCGCGCCAGCGTCCGAGCCGGTGTGCGGCTCGGTGAGCATGAAAGCACCGAGCATTTCCCCGGCGGCGAGTTGCTCGAGGTAGCGTTTTTTCTGATCCTCACTGCCGAACTTATGAACCGGCATGCACACTACCGAGTTTTGCACCGCCATAATCGTCGAGCAGCCGCCGTCGCCCGCCGCGATTTCCTCAATAGCGAGCGCCAATTCGGTGTTGCCGAGGCCGGCGCCGCCCCATTCCTCGGGCACTTGCACGCCCATCAGGCCAAGGGCGCCCATTTCCTTCACCGCATCTGCCGGGAAAACCGCGTCGCGATCCCACGCTTCGGCATGGGGCGCGAGTTGCTCGGCAGCAAACTTGCGCGACATGTCGCGCAGCATGCGTTGTTCGTCAGTCAGCAGCACCGGACATCTCTTCGCTTGCCGGCACCATTTCAACGGCGGAGCCATCCGGATCGATGTGGCACAACCGCCCCTGCACGAGATCCACCCACCAGCCGTGCAGCGTCAACTCGCCGGCCTCCACGGCCTGCTTAACCCAGGGAAAGCTGAGCAGATTGTTCAGCGAGATGCGGATACCGTCATGCTCGACGGATTGTTGATCGGGCACCTCCTCGCCTTCGGCGCACCGGCAAGCCTCGGCCGCGATGCTCATCCACGGGGCAATAAACTCCCGTTCGCTGGGCGCGCCCGCTGACGCGGCGCGCAGTGCCTGGATGCCGCCGCACGCCGAATGGCCGAGGATGACGATATGGCGCACTTTGAGGTCGCGCACCGCAAATTCTATGGCAGCGCTGGTACCGTGAAAGGTGATATCGGATGTATAGGGCGGCACCAGATTGGCCACATTACGCACCGTGAATAGGTCTCCCGGCTCCGCCCCCAACAGCACAGCCGGCTCGAGTCGGGAGTCAGAGCAAGCAATCACCATAACGGCAGGCGATTGACCGTGGGTGGTCAATTCATGCATGCGCTCGGGCCGCTGCTCGTAGTAGCGCGCCCGGAAGGCTCGAAATCCGGCGACCAACCCATCAATCGTGCCCACACTCATCTGTTCCTCCGTCGGCTCCATCGCATCCTACCAAGCAACCGTATTGCCCTTGTAATCGATAAACCGGCCACTGTCTTCGGGGCGTAGACCGGCCAGCACGCGGCGAATGCCAGTGACGCTTTTCTTCGGCGACAACGTCGCCATCATGCCGGTCATGTCGGTGCGCACATAGCCAGGGTGCAGCGCAACCGAGGTTATCCCGCGGGCACGCCATGCGGGCTCGAGCTCACGAAACTTGGCGTTCAACAACCCCTTGGAATCGCCGTAGAGGTATTCGCTGCCCGCGCGCGGCCGGCCCGACCCCTGCACGCTCGACATCAGCGCGATTTTCTTTTCACCGCTCACCGCGACATTCTCCAACAGCGCCGTCGCCGTGAGGATCGGGGCTTCGGTATTGATTCGAAACGTCTGCGCCCGCATTTCCGCGTCGCCCGCTCCGCGGCTGCCGATCACGCCCGCATTGTGGATCAAGATATCGATCGGCGTATCGCCCAACGTCTCCGCCAGCGCGGCAATATCCGCATCGCTACACACGTCGAGCGCATAGAGCGTGGTCTCGCCCGCCAATTCGCCCAGCTTGCCCGGCCGGTCCAAGGTGCGCGTCGTCGCATGCACATGCCAACCGGCCTCGGCGTACTGGCGCGCCAATTCGAGGCCGATGCCACGGCTCGCGCCGATGACCATCACGCTTGGCATGAGGGACCCCCGTAAACGCGGAAATCACCCCCACCCCAGCCCTCCCCCCTCAAGGGGGAGGGGGTTATAGCGAGCGGGCCGCACCAACATCCCCTCCCCCCTGGAGGGGGAGGGTTAGGGAGGGGGGGACTGGCGAAAGCCAGCCAAAAACGATTCTGTATCGTAGCTCTTGTCTTGCTATCGCTCCGCAGTCCGCTTAGGAACCTCCATCTCTCTCCCACCGGGAAAGGGGCTTCACGGCCTGCACTGATAGTCATCACGCTTGGCACAGGTTCACCACGAGAGTTCGTTTCCTTGCCAATCGAGGAACTTGCCACTGTCGGCAGGACGCAGATTTCTGATGATGCCACGCATGCCGCGCACGCTGTCCGCGACCGTAACCGTTGCACCGGCACCGCCCATGTCGGTCTGTACCCAGCCCGGATGGAACACCACCGACGTTATGCCACGCGCACGCCATTCCGGCTCGACTTCGCGGTAGCGGTCGTTCAAGGCCGCCTTCGAAGCACCATAAGCGCCGCTCGGTGTCGGACCGCCGTTCCGGGCGCCCATTTGGCTGGTCAGGATGGCGATCTTTTTCTCCCGGCTGCGCTCGACCATCGGCTGCAGCGCCGCAATGACATAGAAGGGCGCTTCGGCATTCGTCGTCAGCACCAAATCCCGGCTCATGCCGGTGCCGTAGACGCCCGCATTGTGGATCAACACATCGATGGGGCGGCCTGCGAACGCCGTCGCCAGCGCCCGTATCTGTCCGGCGTCGATCACGTCCAGCTCATAAAGGTGGACGTCGCCGGCCACCTCGCCCAACGCTCCCGGCGCATCCAATGTGCGCGTCGTCGCGTGGACCTCCCAGCCGTCGGCCGCCGCGTAGGCCTGCACGAACCCAAGGCCGATACCACGGCTAGCGCCAATGATCATCACACTTGGCATGACAGATACCAACGAGTAGCGAAAATCCCTCTCCCATAGGGAGAGGGTGGCAGGCCAAAAGGCCTGCCGGGTGAGGGGTTACGATGCCTCATCAGTAACCTCTTTGGAAATGCTAGCCGCTATTGTGGCTAAGACACCTTCAATATTATCCATCACCTCGTTGTTCCAGAAGCGAAGGACCAAGTAGCCGCATCCCGAAAGCACGTCATCGCGACGCGCATCTTTCTCTCGGTTGCGAGCGTGTTGTCCTCCATCGATTTCCACAATCAGGCCGGCGGATTCGCAGAGGAAGTCCACAATGTAGCGGTCAACAGGCACTTGCCGGCGGAATTTCAATCCCGCCAAGCTTCGGCTTCGCAAATGCTTCCACAACAATCGCTCCGCATCAGTCGAATTGCGCCGCAGTTCGCGTTCCCGGGCCACCGTTCCTAACCCCTCACCCCAACCCCTCTCCCATTGGGAGAGGGGCTTTACGGCTGGCGCCAATGATCATGACGCTCGGCATTACTCCACCAACTCCTTCTCCATACGCCGGCGGGCGGTCGCTTCGATTTCGATCTTAATGCGCGGGTCGATCAACTCGGCAACCACCGCCGTGGCTGCCGGCGGGGTCGCGCCGAGATGGCGTTTAAACACCGGCGCCAGAATCTCGAAGTCGTTGCGGTCGGTCAGGTAGTAGCGCACCCGCACAATGTCGGCGAGCGAGCAACGCGCCCGCGCCAGGGCTTCAACGATATTGCTGAACGCTTGATCGGCCTGGTCGGCGACGTTGTCGGCAATGGTCATGGTGGCATAGTCGAAGCCGGTCGTACCGGCGACATGAACATAGTCGCCGTCGACGACCGCGCGGCAATAACCCGCCGCGGTCTCGAAGGCCGAGTTCGAACTGATCCGCCGCACATCCGCCATCGCGCTACTCGGCCTCCAACTGGTCGCCATTCAGCACCTGCGCTTCGAAGGTACGCGCAAAGAGCCCCTTGGTGCGCCACATGAGCGTATCGCCGTCACGCAGCACCTGATAACAGGCGTTGCCCGATCCCTGCCACCAAGAGCAATACTCGGTCTCGGTCACCCACCAGCGTCCCTCATCGCGCGCCGCGCCGGCAGCGTCGTAGGCGGTGGTGCCGTCGGGCCGGAAGAGCTGCCGGTACGCCGTCCCGGCCCACACACCGACAACCGTATTGCCGTCGATCCATTCCTTTATTTGGGCACCGCTTAACCGTTCGGGCATGGCGTGAGCCTGCGCGCCAGTCAGCACGACGACGAGCAGAGTCGCCAGCAGCACTTTGTAGATCTTCGTCATGCGCTTTCCTCGAACAGCTCACGGCCGATGAGCATACGGCGGATCTCGCTCGTGCCCGCGCCGATCTCGTAGAGCTTGGCGTCGCGCAATAGCCGGCCGGTCGACGTTTCGTTGATATAGCCCATGCCGCCGAGCGCCTGGATCGCATCGAGGGTCATCTGGGTCGCTTTTTCCGACGCGTAAAGGATCGCGCCGGCGGCGTCTTTACGGGTGGTCTCGCCGCGGTCGCACGCTTTGGCGACGGCGTAGACGTAGGCCTTGCTCGCATTCATGGTGGTGTACATGTCGGCCAGCTTACCTTGCATGAGCTGGAACGTGCCGATCGGCTTACCGAACTGCTCGCGCTCGTGAACGTACGGCACGACGATATCCATGCACGCCTGCATGATACCGAGCGGGCCCGCGGCCAGGACCACGCGCTCATAGTCGAGACCGCTCATGAGCACGTTGACGCCTTTACCGACTTCACCCAGGACATTTTCTTCCGGCACTTCGCAATCTTCGAACACCAGCTCGCAGGTATCGGAGCCGCGCATGCCCAGCTTGTCGAGTTTTTGTGCGGTCGAGAATCCCTTGAAGCCCCGCTCGACCAAGAAGGCCGTCATGCCGCGCGGACCAGCGTCGGGGTCGGTCTTGGCGTAGATCACATAGGTGTCGGATACCGGGCCGTTGGTGATCCACATTTTGTTGCCGTTGAGGATATAGCGATCGCCTTTCTTTTCCGCGCGGGTGCGCATGCCCACCACGTCAGAACCCGCACCGGGCTCGCTCATCGCCAGCGCGCCGACATGCTCGCCCGATATCAGCTTGGCGAGATATTTCTGTTTTTGCTCTTCGGTGCCGTTGCGGCGAATCTGGTTGACGCACAGGTTCGAATGCGCGCCGTAAGACAATCCGACAGAGGCGGAGGCGCGGCTGACCTCCTCCATGGCGATGCAGTGTTCCAGATAACCCAGCCCGGAACCGCCATATTCCTCTTCCACGGTGATGCCGTGCAGCCCCATCTCGCCCATCAGCGGCCAGAGATCGCGGGGAAACTCGTTGGTTCGGTCAATCTCCTCGGCACGCGGCGCAATATTGTCATCGGAAAAACTGTGCACCGAATCGCGCAGCATATCCGCCGTCTCGCCGAGATCGAAATTGAGGGTGGGGTATTGGTTGGGAATCATTCGTTCGATCCTTCCAGTTCCCGGCTGCGGTCTATCCCGCCGGCCGGGACTCGCTTTCCGGCAACACCATGATCGTCTGCAACATGGTGGCGCACAAGGTTTCGGTGGTGTCTTTGATCACAAAAACGTCGCCATGGGTGACAATGAGCGTGCGGCCCGGCCGTTTGACCCAGCCGCGCGCAATCAACCGCTCGCCCTCGCCCGGCGCGGTCATGTTCATCTTGTATTCGACGGTCAGCACGGTCGCCCCCGGCGCGGTCAAAGAGAATGCCGCGTAGCCGCACGCCGTGTCGGCCATCGCCCCCATAAGGCCACCGTGAAAATAGCCGTGCTGCTGGGTAAGCTCGGGGCGGTAGTCCACCTGCAGTTCGACAAAACCGGGCTCGACAGTGACCATCTCGACACCGAGGTGGGTCATTAGCCCATGGCGGCTGAACCCGTCGCGGGTGATCGCTTCGAAGTCGGGATTGCGCGCCTCGAACCGGACGTCACTCATAGTTTACCGTTCCTAGCCGACGATGAACCGTTACCGGTTTCGAGTTCCACCAACCGCTCGCGGCACCGGTTGGCATACTCATCCATACTGGCGAGCGCGGTTTCCGCATCGGCGCGCTTCGCTTCGAGTTCGAGACGTTTATCCGCCAACTTGTCGAGCAGCACCCGGAGCTGACCGGCCTCGCCCTGGGGGGCGTCGTAGAGCTCGATGATTTCTTTCGCTTCCGCCAAGGAAAAACCGAGACGCTTGCCGCGCAAAATGAGCGACAGCGTCACCCGGTCGCGCAACGAATAGATACGCCGCTGGCCTTTGCGCGCCGGCGACAGCATGCCCTCGGCCTCGTAATAGCGGATGGTGCGCGGGGTGACGTCGAACTCCCGTGCCAAGTCGGAAATCGAGAAAGTTTGCGTCATAATCTCTAGATATATGACGTTTACGTTAACGTAAAGTTATGTCCAAAATAAAGCTCAGCGGTTCTCCCGCAACAGACGTGCCTTTTGGCGGTCCCAGTCACGCTTTTTCTGGGTTTCGCGCTTGTCGTATTTGCGTTTGCCGCGGGCGATCCCTAAGTCGACTTTGGCAATTCCCCGGTCGTTGAAATAGATCGACAGCGGCACCAGGGTTATCCCTTCGCGCTGTACCGCGCCCAATAACCGACCCATTTCTTTCTTGTGAACCAAGAGCTTACGCGGCCTTCTTGATTCATAATTTGGCTCGTGCGACGACGCATATTGAGGAATGTAGGCGTTGAACATCCAAAGCTCGCCATCCTTCTCGCCCGCCCAGGCGTCGGCCAGGCTGCCTTGGCCCGCGCGCAGCGACTTTACTTCCGAGCCTTGCAGCACAAGGCCGGTTTCAAGATTTTCGTCGATAAAATAGTCGTGCCGCGCCTTGCGGTTTTGAGCCGCAATGCGATGGGTCGGCGCCTTCTTTTTCGCCATGGCGCCGGTATATCGGCCCCCGGTTAATTCAGCAAGCCAGCCGAAACCATGGCGGCGTGAACCTGCTTCTGCGTGTTCTCGTTCGCCGGGGTCAGCGGCAGGCGCACATCCATGGTCGCTTTATCGAGCACGGAGAGCGCATATTTCGACGGCACCGGATTGGGCTCGACGAACAACGCGCTGTGCAGCGGGAACAGGCGGTCGTTGATCGCCATCGCTTCCTCGTAGTTGCCGGCTTGCCAAGCATCATGCATCTCGGCGCAGGCCCGCGGTGCGACATTCGCTGTCACTGAGATGCAACCGTCACCGCCATTGACCATGAAGGCGAGCACGGTGGCGTCTTCGCCCGACAACAAACAGAAATCGTCGCCGATCGCCGCCTTGGTCGCCAACGGGCGCGCCAAGTCCATGGTCGCGTCTTTCACGCCGACGATGTTGGGACAATCTTCAGCCAGCCGGGCCATCGTCTCGACCGACATATCGACCACGGAACGCGGCGGGATATTGTAAACTATGATTGGAATATCAACGGTATCCGCGATGGCCTTAAAGTGCGCATAGAGGCCGTCCTGTGAGGGCTTGTTGTAGTATGGCGTGACAACTAGGGCAGCTTCCGCGCCCGCCCGCTTGGCGTGCTTTGCCAACTCGATCGCCTCTTCGGTCGAGTTGGACCCGGCGCCCGCAATGACCGGCACGCGCCCACCCGATGCCTCGATACAGAGTTCGACAACCCGCTCATGCTCGGCATGGCTCAAGGTCGGTGACTCGCCTGTCGTGCCGACCGGGACCAATGCGTCGGTGCCCTCGGCGATCTGCCACTCGATAATCGTTTGGTAAGCCTTTTCGTCGACCTTACCGTCTCGAAAAGGTGTCACCAGCGCAACGATCGATCCTTTGAACATGGCTCTTCTCCCCGGCTGCCGCCGGCTGCGTGTCATCGGTGTGAATTCATATAATTCCCGACGATACCGGCAAGATAGACGGCCCACAAGGCCCGCTTTGGAAGCAGAGGCGTGCGGACGCTCTGGCCATGCATATGCCGCCGCCCTACAATCGCTCGAGGGTTGAGAGGCAAATGCGAGTTCTCTACCAGGTTCTTGTTATCGTTGCGTTTGGCCTCGCCACCGTGCAGGCGGTGCCCGCCCACGCGACCACCCCGCCACAAACCAATACCGACGAGATCGAAAAAGCCTTCAAGGCCGTGACCGCCAATGCTTGGACGATGGCGCTAAAGCACGCGCACCAGTCGAACGATCCGCTGGCCGTAAAGATTATCGAGTGGCTGCGTTATCAAGAGCCCGGAACCCAAAGAAGTTTCGAGCCGATTGCCCGCTTTGTCGAAGCCAATCCGAACTGGCCGCGCATGTCGCGCGTGCGCCGCAGCGCCGAGGCGGCGATCGACGCCGGCGATGACGCCGCGCGGGTAGCGCGCTGGTTTAATAAACACCCGCCCTTGTCGGGTGCCGGCGCGCTGGCGCACCTGGCTGCGCTAACCCGCTTGGACGAAACGGACAAGATACAAACACTGGCGACCCGGTACTGGCGCACCTTGAATTTTACGCGCGACGAGGACCGGAAGTTTCACCGGAAGTACAAAAAACACCTTTCCCGGAACGACCATATCGTGCGCCTCGACCGGCTGATCTGGGACCAGAAATACTGGCCGGCGCGGCATATGCTGCCGCGGGTCGACGCACCTCAGGCCGCGCTCGGCCGGGCCCGGCTGGCGCTGATGCGCCGCGAAGGCGGGGTCGACAACGCAATCGCCCGCGTACCGGAAGATCTCAAAAACGCCGCGAGCCTCCAATATGAACGGCTGCGCTGGCGCCGGCGCAAAGGCAGAGACGAGTCGGCAAGCGAGCTTCTACTCGCAGCGCCGAACTTGACCGCCAACCAGGAACGCTGGGCCGTCGAACGCGTAATACTGGCACGCCGGGCTCTCACCGACGGCCACTACTCCGAAGCGCGCCGGCTTGTCGCCGGACACGGTTTGACCAGCGGCGCGGAATTCGCCGACGCGGAGTTTCTCGCCGGCTGGATCGCGCTGACATTTCTCGACGAACCCGAAGCCGCACTCGAGCACTTCACCCGTCTCCACGACGGCGTTCAATTCCCCATCAGCCGCGCGCGCGGTGCGTTCTGGGCCGGCCGCGCGGCAATGGCGGCAAATGATCAACAGAATGCGAAACGCTGGTGGCGCATCGCGTCGCAATTTCCGGCGACGTTTTACGGACAGCAGGCGATCGCCGCTCTGGGCAAAACGGAGGTAAGTATTCCGTTCACCGCCGCGCCGGACCCGCAAGCGGCGATGGAAAATTTTCAGCCGGAGCTCGTGCGGGCCACCCGTATTTTGCATGACCACGGCCCCAAACGGATGATCCGCACCTTCCTGCGGCAACTTTCGGAACTTTCCAGCACCGTTGAGGAACAGTTTGCCGTCGTCCACTTGGCCAACGAGGTCAGCCATCCCGATGAAGCCGTGCGCGCCGCGAAACGCGTGGCGCAACTCAACAATGTGGTGCCGACCCCGGCTTACCCCTCCCTGCCTTTCGAGAACACCAAGGGAGTTACAGCCAAACAGCAGCGCGACCTGCCTTTGGTCTTGGCGCTGATCCGGCAGGAAAGTGCGTTTAATCCGCGTGCGGTTAGCAGCGCCGGCGCCCGCGGTATGATGCAGCTTTTACCGTCGACCGCTAAACGGATGGCACGCACTCTAGGAAAGCCCTACAACCGTGCGCGATTGTTGGACGATCCGCGCTACAACGTACAACTCGGGTCCGCCCATCTCGACCGTTTGGTGTCGCGCTTTGACGAGTCCCCGGCCCTGGCGCTGGCCGCGTATAACGCCGGGCCGACCCGAGTGGTCCGCTGGCTGCGGCAAATCGGCGACCCGCGCACCGGTGAGATCGATCTCGTCGATTGGATCGAATCCATACCCTTTGCCGAAACCCGCAACTACGTTCAACGGGTGTTAGAGTCCGAAACCGTGTATCGTGTGCTCATAATGAGCGACCAGCTGGCATCATCGACGCCAGGATCGCCGATACTGACGGGCATCGGAGGAAAACAGCGTTGACGGCAGCCGAACACGGCATCGACCTTACAAACATCAAAGCCTGCGTCTTCGACGCCTACGGAACCTTGTTCGATTTCAATTCGGCGGTCATGCGCTGCCGCGACGATATCGGCGAGGCCGCCGAACGGCTATCCGATATATGGCGGCAGAAGCAGCTGCAATACACCTGGCTGCGCAGCCTGATGGGGCAGCACGCGGACTTCTGGCAAGTCACCGGCGAGGCACTCGACTTCGCACTCGCCGCGGTATCGATCAGCGATGCGTCCTTGCGTGAGCGCCTGATGGCGCTCTATCGCGAATTGGACACGTTTCCCGAGGTCACCGATGTGTTGACCCAGTTGAAACGGGGCGGCATGCAGACCGCCATCCTGTCGAACGGCGCCCCGGACATGCTTAACGCCGGGGTCGAAGCGGCTGGGCTGGAAGACCTGCTCGATGCCGTTCTGTCGGTCGAAGATGTCGGCGTGTTTAAACCGGACCCACGGGTCTACCAGTTGGCGGTCGACCGGCTGGGTGTGCCCACGTCGTCGATTTGCTTCATGTCGTCCAATGGGTGGGATGCCGTGGGGGCTGCAGCGTTCGGTTTTCGCGTGGTCTGGATCAACCGCTACAAACAGCCGGCGGAGCAGCTTCCCGCGCAGGCCGATGCCGAGCTGGACTCGCTGGCGCCGCTTCCCGAACTTCTCGGCCTCGCGGCCGGATGAATAGTCAAGCCGGCTCTTATAGCCCGCCCACTTATGCCGACATTTGCGCGGCACGCAAGCGGCTGGCGGAAACGGCGGTCCGCACGCCGCTGCTGGAAAACCCAGCCCTCAATGATGTCACCGGCGGCCGTATTTTACTGAAAGCCGAGACGCTCCAACGCACCGGTTCGTTCAAGTTTCGTGGCGCCTACAACTTCTTGTCACAGATCGACGACACGCGACGGCGCAACGGCGTGGTCGCCTATTCATCGGGCAATCATGCGCAAGGCGTCGCTGCCGCCGCGGCCCTATTCGGTGTGCCGGCCACCATCGTGATGCCCGCCGACGCTCCGTCGATCAAGCTCGATAACACCCGCGCGCTGGGGGCGAAGGTCGTGACCTACGACCGGTATAGCGAAGCGCGCGAGGAAATCGCCGTTAACCTCGCCGCCGATCTGGGCGCGACTATCGTGCCGCCCTACGATCATCCCTGGACGATTGCCGGACAAGGTACCGTCGGCCTCGAAATCGCCGAACAGGCTGCCGAAGCCGGAGCGGCGCTCGATGCGGTATTGGTGTGCTGCGGTGGCGGTGGGTTGACCGCCGGGGTTGCCACCGCACTGGCCGAAGCCGCGCCCGACACCTCTATTCACACCGTCGAGCCCGCCGGGTTCGACGATACCGCACAGTCGCTTGCAACCGGACAGATCGTTGCCAATCAAGCGGGAAAGCGTTCGATCTGCGACGCCTTGTTGGCGCCGGAGCCTGGCGCGCTGACTTTTTCGATCAACAATCAGCTGGTCGCCAGTGGCCTCTCGGTTTCCGACGATGACGTGCGGCAAGCAATGGCCTTCGCCTGGCAAACGCTCAAGCTGGTCGTCGAGCCCGGCGGCGCGGCAGCCCTCGCCGCCGTTTTGAACGGCGCGATGGACTGTAAAGGCCGAACTGTTGCGGTTGTTCTAACGGGCGGTAACGCCGACGCCGCGATGCTATGCGAGATTCTCGTTGGCGAAAATGCCCTTTAGCCGGTTTCCCCCACGGCTTCGGCGACCTCGGTAACTTCCGTGACGTCGGTCACCAGATTGAGATTGGTCTGCTGAGCATCCTGGCGGATCAGCTGCCCTTCGACGCGCGCCTGCGATTCGATCGAGATATTTTCGTGGACGATATCACCGTTGATTTTCGCCGACGCGGAGACCGTGACATTGGTGACCCGCAGCTCGCCGATCACCGTGCCATGAATATCGGCAACTTCGCATTTGATCTGCCCGCGCACCTCGCCGCCCTCACCCAGGGTGAGTTCCTGGCACTCGATATCGCCGGTAACCGAACCTTCGATCTGGATCGTACCGTTCGACATCATGTTGCCGGTGATCGACATGTCTTTGCTGACAATGGATGGTAAGCCCGACGGGGCGTCGCCCGTCCGTTCAGTTTTTGTAAACATATTGTCCAGCCCTCAGGAAGTTGGCGGGGTCCAACTGTTGACCGTCCACCAGGATTTCATAATGTAAATGGGTCGACGTACTACGTCCGGTGCTCCCCACCAGGCCCAACTTTTCACGGAATTCAAGCTTCTGCCCGCGCTTTACATAAATCTGCGATAGATGGGCGTAGCGCGTGCGAACGCCCAGGCCGTGATCGACTTCGACGACCTTCCCATAACCTCCCCTCCAGCCGACAAAAACGGCGCGCCCGGGTGCGGTCACATGGACCGGTATTTTTGTTCGGCTGGCAAAATCCAGCCCCGGGTGCATTGCCAACTGGCCCGTAAACGGATCGCGCCGCCGGCCGAAGCCGCTGGTCAGACGATACGAATCCATCGGCGCGGCAAGCGGCAACCGTGTCATCAAACCCTGCAAGCCCTGTAGCCGCAACAGCCGTTGCTCGACGTTCGCCAGTTTATCTCCGGCCTCCGCGCCTGGCTCGTCTGCCACCGCGAGTAACGGTCCGCCAACACCCTCGAAGCGTTCCACACTCTCGCCCAACACGCGTTCAAGCATGAGGGGAATGTCGAGACCGGCAATGTCCAAGGTTTGCTCGAGGGCGGTGATTCCCAGTTCGGTATTTTCGCCCAAACGGTCGATCGATTCCGCTTGCGACACCTCGAATTGCTCCAAGCGGCCGGACAGGACGGCGACACGCTCGTCTAGTTTGCCCCGTTCCGCGATCGCGTCGGTGCGTTCGTCGATCGCCGCTTTCAATTCGCCGCGCGTATTGTCCAATTCGGCAGTGAGGCCGTCCCGTTCCCCGGTCAACTGCGCGATTTCCGCTTTCAAGCTCTCGATTTGCGCGTTGGCGGCCTCTGTTTGCGCCACCAATTTTTCCCGCTCGGCCTGATCTGCCTTGGAGCGCTCCGCCGCCTCGTCGAGCTGCTGGCTCAATCCTTCCCGGCCGGTCTCGGTCTTGGTGAGTTCTTCATTCAGGCGGGCGAGTTTTCGGTCGCGTTCGTCGCGGGCATCGGACAGCCGGTCGCGTTCGGCCTCGAGGTTGGCGATTTGGTCGCGCAATGCCTCGTTCTTGTCTTCAATCTCTTCGTTTTCGGTTTCCCGCTCGCTGATCGACGTGTCGCGTTTTTCGATATCGCGCTTCAGGTCGTCAATCTCTTCCTGCATGCTGCGGATAATGCGGTCGCTGGTCGCCACCCGAACGTTTCGTTCGGCGACAAGCATTGCGGTAATGACGTAGCTGGTGCTCGCAAACCCGATCCACCCGATCACTAAGGCGATCAAAAACAGGACGCCGATCTGACCGAAACGGCTGATCCCGAAATAGCGCACCTGGCCGCCCGAACGCAGAATGATTTCGCGCCGCGGCGGCACCAAACGGGCCAACAGGGAAATGAATTTTTGATAACGCATGGTCAGGAAGGATAATCCGCGACGTATCTCAATATATGATTAACAGGGCCTTTCGACCCGCCCGCACAGCCCCTCTGGGCTTGGGCTTCCGCCCATCTCGCCCGCGGCGAACAGGTGAACGATCAACTCCATTTGAGGCCGCTCTGTGACCAAACTGGGGAACATCGACGGCAGCGCTTAATCGCCCAGCTGGCGCACGTCGGCCACGCCGATCATACTGTCGCGCGATACCAGCTCGGCCAGCTGCTCTTCGCTCCAGCCATCGGTTCCCGCGGGGCGCTGCGGCAACACCAGGTAGCGCAAATCGGCGTTGCTGTCGTGAACGCGCAGCTGTTTCCCCTCGGGGATTGTCGTACCGAATTCAGCCAATACGGCGCGTGGTTCGCGGACCGCGCGGGCGCGGTAATCGCGGCGTTTGTACCAGGCCGGTGGACGGCCCAAGATCGGCCGCGGGTAGCACGAGCACAAGGTGCACACCACCATGTTGTGCACCTCATCGGTGTTCTCGACGACGCAGAGTTCGGTGGGCCGCATGTCGATGCCGAACTCGCGCACCGCCGCATCGCCTTCGCTCAACAAACGCTGCTTAAAGTCTTCGTCGACCCAGGCCCGGGCGATGATCTTGGCGCCGAGTTCGGGATTGCGGCCATCCATGATTTCCATCATCTCGCGAATCTCTTCCGCCGAGATGACGCCTTTTTCCATCAGCAGTTCGCGCACCGACGTTTCTAGCGTCTCGGCTTCCAACGGCGGCCGGTCATCGTTCTGGATCGGCTTGCCGTCGTGGGTGTGCGTTGCATGGACAAGGTCGTGATGTTGGTCGCTCATAGCGTTCTCTCTGTTTGCCTATCGGCAGCGGCGCTGTTGCGGGCAGGCTTCAAGCCGGTTCCAACCAGTGTTCGTAGATCTCGATCTCGAGGCTGTCGTCGGGCTTGCCGTCATAGTCGGGCCAAAGTGTGCTTTGCTCGAAATTCACCCGGTACAGCATCTTGTAAGGGAGCCCCGACTGGCCGTAGGCGAGCGTCTCGGGATTGGGAAACGATCCAACGATGCGTTCGACGACGCCGGTTTTGCCGCGGACATAAAGCGGCGTGCGCACATGTCCTGGCTGATTGCGTTCCAGAACGCGTACCGTATCGCCCGGCTGAAACTTAGGCTGCACGGCGCTCGGCCTCCAACCGCGCCCGCACCTCGCTCATTTTTGCGTCGAGCTCTTCTTGCGTGTAGACGCCCTTTTCGAGCATCAGCCAGGAGATCGCCTGCAGCCAGCGCTCGTAATAGGGAAACTTGTGATAGTCCTCGCCGAGCGCCTCTTGCATACGGCGCGATTCGTCGACCCGCGCCAACCGGCGCTTGGGATCGAACAACAGCATCATCATGGCGTCGATGCGCTTTTCCCAATGGGTGGGATCGTGGTCGTGTACAGCGGGATCTACCGGGCCGGCCTCCAGGCCTCCCAGGTCTTGCGGTCCTCGCATGGCCTCCTCCCCTTAAAAGTCGTGCAATCCAAGGTTCGCGGCTTAACTATAACAGAACCGGAGCGCCACGGTCACCGGTCCGGGCGGCCAAAAAGCAGCAAATTCAAGCGAAAATTTAGGATTGCTCAATGTATTCCGCCTACCACTGTAAGCAGGAGGCCTAGCTCTGTGGGTATGGACCGGCAAACCTTAGCGAGAACGCTCGACGCCGGGCGCGCATCGACGCTGAACTGCTTCGCGACCACCGCGGATATCGCCGCGATGAGCGCGGAAGTGGCCGATGACGACCTGGTGGGGCCGTTGTTCCACAACAAATATCTGAACAACTGCATCGTTTTGAAGATCATCACCCTGGCCCGGGAGGACCGGCGGCAGACCTACAAAACCGATACCTTGCTGTACTTCCCCTACAACGGCGAGAACATCTACGAAGGTGGCGACTCCGTCCTTTTCAGCGATCCCAAGCGCGACGCGATGTTGCGTCATAAATGCGGCTTCAACCCCGACGATCCCGACCAGCAAAGCGACATCGAGCACGATACCAAGATCCTCGATATGCTGGCCGATATCCCGACGCTCGATCCGTTCATTCTGCGCGAAAAAGCCATGCAGATGGAGATCGATGACCAGATCAATCCGGCCTACTTCAATCTGACCGAAGAGGAATGGTCGACCTTCCAGGCGCCCATTCGCGATAAGATCGACGCCCTCGTCCGTAAGGCGCTCGGCATCAGCCACAGCCTCGAAACATCGGATATCGCCACCCACGTCTCCAACTTCCTCGACAAGATCTGGGAAGCGCGCGACATCGAAAACATCGAGGGTTTCGTCGATAGCATGAACATCCCGCGTGACCGTGCGCCGGAATTGTTCTTTGCCTGGAAAGCCATCTGCTACTACCAGGCGCAATCGCGCGCCATCGAGCCAGCGCTCAAAAAGCTCTTCCAGTGGATCGGTGAATCCCGCACCGCGCTGCCCATCGACCTGATGACGCTGCGCAAGGAATTACGCGAGCAGATCAACGCCGAAATCACCCTGCTCAAGCAACGCATGCGCGAATACTACCGGGAAACCAAGTCGATCCTGCAGGTCTACGAAGACGCCTACCAGCAGTTTATCGAGCACAGTAACCCGGAGCCTTTCAAGCGCTTCCTAGGCGATGCGCAGCAGCAATTTCTCGCACTCGCGGCCTGCCTAAGTTCCAACGCTCACGCGATCAACCTGCTCGAAGATCAGTGGCGGCGTGGCGGGCAGCAAGTCTATGCGGTGCAGCACAGAGAGCTGCTCGATTGTCTGCTGACAATCTACGGCATCGACCGCGCCGACGCCCTGGCACTGATCGCCTAGCTGGATAGAACGCCCCGTTAGTCGGGGCGCGCCATCGAAAAACCCTCACGAACCACCGCGTAGTCCATGTAACCCAGCCGGGCGACGGGCTGCAGAAGCCCAATGTCGACAATACCGTCGACGATAACGCTTTCGTCGATATGAATGCCGATTACTTCGCCAATCACGATGTGACTTTTTCTGCCGCCAGTACCGGCGGGTAACTCGACCGTTTGGATATACCGGCATTCAAACGCCGCCGGCGCCGCGGCGACGCGCGGCGGCGCCACCTTTTCGCTCGGCGCGGCCTCGAGGCCGGCAGCCGCCATCTCGTCGACATTGCGCGGCAGATGCTCGGCGGTGAGGTTCATCTTCTCGCGTAAATCCCAATTACATAGATTGAACACGAACTCGCCGGTCTCCTCGGCGTTCTTCAGACTGTCCTTTGGACCGCCATCGGGATGGGAGCCGTTAGGACAGTACATGACGCAGGGCGGATCGTCGGACACCCCATTGAAAAAGCTGAAGGGCGCCAAATTGATATCGCCGCCCGTGCTGACCGTGCTGATCCATCCGATGGGCCGCGGCACCACCAGCGCCTTGAAGGGCGAGAAGCGCAACGGCGCAGGTCTCATGTCGATCGCGGGATCAATGAACATCGTGACCTCAGTTTACGATTGATAGAAAGTCAGGAAAGTGACTAGAGATCGGCGGTCAGCAGCGCCATTCGGCGTTCGGCCCGGTGCATGCGTTCCTCCAACGCCTCCGGCGTGTCGCCGGTAATGTGCTCGCCCACATCATAGAAATACCAAAGGCGCGCGCGAAAAGCGGCCTCTGCGGCCGGCAACCCGGCCTCCTCGAACAACGATGCGGCGTAAGCCATGCGGCGGCTGTCGATCGCCGCCACTGCATTAGCCACAACGGGGTCGAACTGGGCCCAGGCGCGCATGGCATTGTCGTACCGGTCGGGGTCTTCATGGGCGAGAAATTCAAGCACTGCGCGCATCTTGTCGAGCGGACCGCCACCGGCCCCTTCCGCATGCGCGAGAACCGGCTCGGTTTGCGCCTTCGCCCAATGGTCCGGCAGGGCCCGCAAAAGATCGGCGCGGTCTTTGAAATGCCAGTAGAAGCTCCCCTTGGTCACCCCGAGACGTTTCGCCAGCGGTTCGACCTTCACATGGTCGATGCCGCCCTCGCGTAATGCTTCAAGCGCCTCGCTGAGCCAGGCGTCGCGATCGAGCCGGGTTGGTGGAATAGAGTTCATTACCATACGGTACCGTATTGACGATGCCGATCACAAGCACTAGCTTATGTCCACGCACGCACTTTAGGGATTAGGACACAGATTGCGTCGTCGTTGCCGGCAAGGCAGAGGCGTCTTCTCGTGCGCTGTTGAAATTCACTGCGCTTAGCAACAAGTCACACTCGAGGGATTAAGGGAGCGAGCCAATGACAGAACCCATCATTAAGGTAACCGACATCGCCTGGGGCCGGATCCGGTCGCCCGATCTGGACGTGCAAGAAGAGTTTCTGACCAACTTTGGGATGGTGCGTGCCGACCGCACGGACAACGCGCTCTATATGCGCGGCACCGACCCTGACCACCACATCCATGTCACGGAGAAAGGCGATCCGGGCTTCATCAGCCTCGCCTTCAACGCCGCCAGCGAGGAAGATCTGCATAAGCTCGCGGCCGAGGCCGAGAGCGCAACCGGCGTCGAAGACCTCGACGAGCCCGGCGGCGGCAAGCGGGTACTACTCACCGAGCCGAATGGATACGGTATCGAAGTCGTTTGGGGCATTGAGGACTTGGACCCGATCGAAGTCGATCGCCACCCTTACAATCTAAGCAATATCGACAAGACCGCCCGCGCCAACGAATTGTGGCGCAAGGACCCGAGCCCGTCGCATCCCAAACGCATCGGTCACGGCGTCATCGGCACGCCGAAGCTGCGAGAATCGATCAGTTGGATCCGCCATCATATCGGCCTGATCGGCACCGATGAGGTCTATGTGGAAAACGACGAAGACAAGGTCGTCGCCAGCTTCAATCGGATCGACGCCGGCCAGAAATTCGTCGATCACCACGTTTTTCTGTTCGTCCACAACGAAAAAGCCGGCCTGAACCATCTCTCCTTCGAAGTGCCAGATTTCGACGACGTTGTGATGGGCCACGAGTACCTCAAGAACACGGAAAAATATGAACATGTCTGGGGCCTCGGCCGCCACGTGCTCGGCAGCCAAATCTACGATTACTGGAAAGACCCGTGGGGCCGCGTGCACGAGCATTGGTGCGATTCCGACACCCTCAACATCGACTACGGCACAAAGCTGATCCCTGCCGAGGTTGGCTTCGGTTCACAGTGGGGCGAGCCGGCACCGATGGAGTTCATCGGTCACGTCAGCCCGTAGCGACGTTGGTATAAGCTTAGAAAGGCCCGGCAATTCTGCCGGGCCTTTTGCTTCTCGCCTTGGCGAGTCCCTGCTTTTCTGGCAGACAGAGCCGACTTGAACCGACGATCGACTACGCCGCCATGACCGACGCCAGCCCAGACGAGCCGCGCGATTTTATTCGCGAGCAAATCCGCACCGACTTGGCGGCCGGATTGCACGATCAGGTGGTGACACGCTTTCCGCCGGAGCCGAACGGCTATCTTCATATCGGTCACGCCAAGTCGATCTGCTTGAATTTCGGCATCGCCCAGGAGTTCGGCGGGCGCTGCCACATGCGCTTCGACGACACCAACCCGGCGAAAGAAGACCAAGCCTACATCGATGCAATCTTGCAGGACGTGCGCTGGCTTGGCTTCGATTGGGGCGAGCACCTCCACTACACGTCGGACTATTTCGAGCAGCTTTACGACTGGGCGGTGGACCTCATCAACAAGGGTCTCGCCTATGTCGACGATCTTTCGCCCGAGGAGATGCGCGAGTATCGCGGCACTCTGACCGAACCTGGCCGCGAAAGCCCGTGGCGCGGCCGCAGCGTCGAGGAAAACCTCGACCTGTTCGCCCGCATGCGGGCTGGCGAATTCGCCGACGGCGAGAAAGCGCTGCGCGCGAAGATCGACATGGCGTCGGGCAACATCAATCTGCGCGACCCTGTGCTGTATCGGATCGTTCGCGAACCGCATCCGCGCACCGGCGACGCCTGGAACATCTATCCGATGTACGATTTCGCCCACGGCCAGTCGGATGCCATCGAACACATTACCCACTCGCTGTGCACGCTCGAGTTCGAAGACCACCGCCCGCTCTATAACTGGCTGATCGAAAACCTGCCGACCCCCTCGCAGCCTCGGCAGTACGAGTTTTCGCGGCTCAATCTTACCCATACCGTTTTGTCGAAGCGGCGGCTTATCCAGTTGGTCGAGGAAGACCATGTCAGCGGCTGGGACGACCCGCGCCTGCCGACCCTGTCGGGCTTGCGCCGGCGCGGTGTGCCGCCGGTGGCGATCCGCGACTTCATCGGCCGCCTCGGGATCACCAAGTCCGACGGCATCGTGGAAATGGCGTATCTGGAAAACACCGTGCGGGAGCATCTGAACCAGACGGCGCAGCGGCGAATGGCGGTATTGAACCCGTTGAAAGTGGTGATCGAGAACTACCCGGAGGACTCAGACGACGAACTCGACGCGGTCAACAACCCCAACGACGAGGCCGCCGGGAGCCGCAAGGTGCCCTTCGCGCGGGAAATCTACGTCGAGCGCGACGACTTCATGGAAGACCCGCCGAAAAAGTTCTTCCGGCTGGGGCCGGGGCGCGAGGTGCGGCTGCGCTACGCTTATCTGGTCACCTGCACCGACGTGATCAAAGACGCCAACGGCGACGTCGTCGAGCTACGCTGCACCTACGATCCGGACAGCCGCGGCGGCAATGCGCCCGATGGGCGCAAGGTGCGCGGCACCATTCACTGGGTATCGGCCAAGCATGCACTGCGCGCCGAAGTGCGGCTTTACGACCATCTCTTTGCCGAGGAAGAACCGGGATCGGGCGACGATTGGCTCGACGGGCTGAACCCAAACTCGCTGGAAGTTCGTGAAAATTGCCTGCTGGAGCCATCTTTAGCCGAACTGCCAGCAGGCGAAGCGGTGCAATTCGAGCGGCTAGGCTACTTCTGCCGCGACAATGACGACTCGGCGGACAGCCCGGTGTTCAACCGCACCGTTTCGCTGCGCGACACTTGGGCCAAGGAAAAAGCGAAAGGCGGTTAGTCCGCTCACCGCATGTAAGACACCTCATCCTGAGCCTGTCGAAGGGTTGAGGTGTCTGAGGCCTCATACTTCGACAAGCTCAGCATGAGGCTATTGGGCCGCTCAAATAAAAACGGGCGCCCGAAAGCGCCCGTTTCCGCCAGGAAGGGAAGCGGTTATTCGGCAGCCGCTGCTTGCGTGTGGTCGACGACTTCGCCGCGCGCCGGATATTGTTTGGCGATCACGAAATCGAGCGCCTTCAGAATGTCGCCGAAGCTCGGACGGGCGAACGGCATGGTCTGGGTGGTGACGAAGTAGACCGAGTTGTCGGGCTTGATCAGGAACAGGCCGGGCTCGCTGAACAGGGCCGGCTCTTCGATGCCGGCGCCGCTAACGCCCTTGCCGGCCGAGATGTAGAGACCCCACTCGCGGGCCTTGTCGAGATCGACGCCGTAACCCACGGTGAGATTGTCGAGCCCCCACTTCTCTTTGGCTTCGGTGGCGCGGTCTTCTTGATCGCTGCTGAGAACGACGATGTTGACGCCCTTCTCGGCAAACTCCGCGGCCTTCTTGTTCAAATCACCCAGATACATCGAGCAAATCGGGCAATGGAGGCCACGGTAGAACACGACCATGGTGAAGTTTTCCGGCGACTGATCGGCAAGGCTCCAGGTGCCGCCGCCAACGGTTGCGACGTCGAGAGCCGGCGCTTGCGTGCGCGGCAGGAGAGGACTGATTGCGGTCATGATGGGTCTTCCTATCTTCAGTTGCGGTTTTCGATGATGACAAACACCGCAGCCGCTGTTGGCTCAGCGGTCCGCGACGACTTCCGTTGCAACTAAGAGATAGGACGAGGCAGCGAAAAACCATGCATCAGAGACACAATCACCTGTGCCTCAGCGGAAACATAGACCCGAGTTGTCGAGCCTAAGTCACCGCCAGCGGCGCAAGTGCGTCGATATCGGTGGTCACATCGATGATCACCGGCCGGTCGGCGGCGAATGCCTGCTGTAGCGCGCCCGGTAGTTCCGACGGCGTTTCGACGCGAAGACCCATGGCGCCCATATTCTCCGCGATGGTGGCGAAGTTCACGTCGGTGAAATGCCACAGCCGCAGAGCTTCCTCGGTCTGCTCGCCGCCATAAACCCGGTCGAACCCGCGCTTCGACTGGTTGCCCGAGCTGTTGTTGTTGACCAGCGTGACCGTATTGATGCCCCAGCGCGCAGCGGTCTCCACTTCGCCGATGTGATACCAGAAGCCGGCATCGCCGGTGAAACAGAACACCGGCCGGTCGGGCGCGCCGCATTTGGCACCGAGCGCGGCGGGAAACGCCCAGCCGAGATGGCCGGCGCTGCGCATGTAACTTTGGTTCGGCGTGCGCAGATCGTACATGCCACCCATCCACATACCGCCATGGCCGGTATCGGCGACCACGATGGCGTCGTCGGGCAAGTGGTCGGACAGTTCCTTGCAAACGCGTTCCGGACGTGTCGGCACGGCATCGGATTCAAGCAATTCGCTGTACTTGCCGCGCCACTCGCTCACGATGGCGCCCGCGTGCTCCACCCAACCGGCGCGCCGCCCCGCGGACTCCGCGTTGGTCTGCGCCAGCATCCGGGTCAACGTCACCTTCGCATCGCCCTGGACGGCGGCTTTCAGCGGGTAGTTTCGCCCGATCACTTCGGGTTCCACGTCGATCTGGATCGCCGCGACGCCGATCGGCGGCACCTGCCAGAAATGGGTGGTCATGCCGCCCGCGCTGGTGCCGATGAAGCACACGAGATCGGCTTGGTTGACCACCTGATTGGCGCTTTCGCGCGAATAGGTCCCGACGACCCCGACCGACAACGGGTGTACGCCCGGAATGGCGTCCTTACCGTTGAGCGATGTCGCGACAGGGATGTTAAGACGCTCGGCTAACGCGACGAGTTCCGCCGCCGCGCCCGAGGCCCGCACGCCGCCGCCGGCAACGATGACCGGACGTTCCGCCGCTTCCATTTGTGCCAACGCAGCCCGAACCTGATCTTCGGCGGGCTCGGGGCGGAAGGGCGGCACTTGCGCGAACATCTCCTCGCACAACACTTCCATATCGGCTTCTTCGGCATCGACCTGGCCTTCGTTGCCGCGGAATTGCAGATGCACAGGGCCCGGCGTACCGGAGGTCGCGACCCGGAAGGCCTGGCGGACCATATCGGGAAAACGCTCGACGGAATCGACAGTAGCGTTGAACTTCGTGACCGGTTCGAAGGCCGGCACATCATCGACCTCTTGATAAACACCGCGGAATTTTGTGTGGGGGTCGCGCCCGCCGGTCATGGCGATGACGGGCGCATGGGCAAGATGGGCATCGCGCAGACCGGCAGCCAGGTTGAGCGCGCCGATCACCTGCGCCATGCACACGCCGGGCCGGCCCGTCGCGCGGGCGTAGCCGTCGGCCATATAGGCCGCCGACTTTTCGGCATGAACGTGCAGGCGCTTAATGTCGGTGCGCAGTTCCAACTCGACCATGGTGCGCCGCAGCACCGCCGGCACCATGAATACGTGGCTGACGCCATAGCCCTTCAGCATATCGGCCATGACTTGGGCGCCTGTCATTTTCGGCATTTCGCTCTCCCCCGAATAGAACCGGCTCCCTGAAAATAGCGAAGCCGGTCCGGATGCCTTGAGGCATCATTGTTGTTGGCTAGCCGTTTTATAGCGCAGCGAACGCCGCACGCCGACCGCTTTAACGCCTTAACAGACGATTATTTTTCGAAGAGCTCGGGGGCTCAGTTGAACATGGTGTTGGGCAGCAACAACGCGATGTCCGGGAACAGCACCAGGATGAACAACGCCAGTCCCATGGCGAGCCAGAACGGGAAGATTCCCTTGAAGATATCGTTCATCGGCACGTCTTCGGCGATGCTTTTCACCACGAACACGTTGACGCCGACCGGCGGGCTGATAAGCCCCATCTCCAGAACGATCACCATCAAGACGCCGTACCACACCATGTCGATGCCAAACGAACGCAGCACTGGCTCGAGCAGCGGCAGGGTCAAAACCAAGATGGCGAAGCCTTCCAGGAACGTGCCGAGCAGCACGAGGAACACCAGCACCAACGCCAACAAGCCGAACTTGCCGAGGTTGAGGCTATTGAGGAGTTCGAGCAGCGCGTCGGGAATGCCCGACAGCGCTATGAACGGCGTAAAGACGAAAGCGCCGATCAAGATGAGGAACGTCGTTGCAGTCGAGCGCAGGGTGTTGCGTACGGCGTCGGCGAAATTCGACCAGTTCAAGGAGCGCCGATAAAGCGCGAAAACGAAGGCCAAGATGCACCCGATACCGGCGGCTTCAGTCGCTGAATAAACGCCGAGATAAATGCCGCCAACTGTGGCGACGATGATGATCGTGATCGGCAACGCCTGAACCAAGGCCGCAAACCGGTCGGCGTAGCTCATGCGCGTTTCGGCCGGCGGGCCGAGTTCCGGCTTCACAACCGTCATCAAATAGATCGTCAGGACGAACAGCGACGCGAGCATGATGCCGGGCAGCACGCCCGCCATGAACAACCGCCCGATCGATTCCTCGGTCAAAATAGCGTAGACGACAAAGCCGGCGGACGGCGGAATGAGGATACCCAAGGTACCACCAGCAGCAATCGCGCCGGTCGCCATCTTGTTGGAATACTTGTAACGCTGCATTTCCGGCAGCGCGACACGGCCCATGGTGACCGCCGAGGCCAGCGAGGAGCCCGACAGCGCCGAGAAACCAGCACAGCCGATGATCGTCGAAGACGCCAGACCGCCCCGGTAGTGCCCCACCCAGGCGTAAGCCGCATCGTAGAGGTCGCGGCTCATCCGCGAGACCCCTGCTAAGTTACCCATCAGGACAAACAGCGGCAGAATGACGAGCGCTTCGATGGTCGTGGTCTCGAACGCATGCCCGGCCAACGAGGGAATGGCGCCGCGTGGGCTAATCGCAAAATGGCCGGCAAAGCCCACGAGCATCATCGAGGTCGCCACCGGCATGCGCAGCGCCAGCAGCACCAGGAGGACAGCCAGCCCGATGAGTCCAATTTCTATGTTCGACATGAGCGCTAGTTAACTTTCTCGCTGGGATCGACGTCGCTGGAAAAATGGATGAGACCGACCACCAACTCGACAAACAAAACGACGCCGTAAGCGCTCAGCCCGAACGCCAGAAAATAATAAAAGGGCTCATGGGGTATCGCTAAGCTCGACGTTAGAAACCCGCAAAGAATGCCGCACAAACCGTTTTTGATGAGCGCATAAACGGACACCGCAATGATGCCGATACCGAGGACACGCACTAACAAATCGGTCCACCGGGTCAACTTCCGGCCGCCCAACATACCGAGCACATCGACCGCGACATGCGCCCCGACGCGCCCACCATAGGCCAGAGAGCAGGCCACGGTGACCGATAGAGTAAGGCCCAATATGTCGCCCAACCCGTTGATCGGATCGTTGACGATATAGCGGAAAAAAACGCCGACGCCGGTCATCACCACCAGCGCCACCATAGTGACGCTGCCGATGCGCGCCAGCCACCCGACCGCGCGGTCCACTGTTGTGAGAGCGCGGTCGGGCAGTTGTTGCTGTTCGGACACGTGTATCTAACCCGGATTTAGTCGCGTCAGTTGGTCTTGGAGTTCATCTTGGCGACGAAATCCCGGCCAGTGATGTCGATCTTCGACGATGACGACGATACGTCGATCTTGGCGTCGAGGAACTTTTCGACTTCCGGCTGCATGGCAGCTTGCCAACGGTCTTTCTCGGCATCGCTCAACGCGATGGCCTCAACGCCGTTGTCTATCGCAAATTTCAGGCCGCCAGTACCGACTCGATCGTAACCACGACCGCCAAGGAGGCTGAGGCCACGGCCGGACGCCTCATTGATCCAGCCCTGCTGCTGCGGCGTCAGGCTGTCGAACTTCTGCTGGTTCATCAGAATGTAGATGGCCGACATGGACGGCGGCAGGTTCGTCATCACAAACTTCGACGGCTCGTGCAGCTTGAACGAGCGGATGGCCGACGCGCCGATATGAACACCGTCGATCACGCCGTTGGTGAAGTTCTGATGCACGACGGTTACACCGGAGGCGACAGAAACCGCACCCAGCTCATTGACGTACGCCTCGTCCTGTTTCGACGTAACGCGAATTTTCAAGCCCTTAAGGTCGTCGAGGCTGCGAATGGGCTTCTGGGTCAGCAGAATTTTCGGGTCTACCGCCCACAACGCAATAACTTTGGCGTCGTATTCGGTCTTCACCACGTCCATGGCGTTCCAAAGCTTGTTGGTGGCGTCTTCCGCACTCTGCGTGACACCCGGAATCGTCACGACGTTGCTGAAGGGGAATTTGGGGCCCAGGTAGCCGGGCAGGCTAAACGCCAAATCGGATACGCCTTGGAGCAATGCGCCGTACTGCGGCGGGCCACCCTTAACCAGCGAACCGCCGAAATGCACTTTCACGGTCAGTTCACCGCCGCTCAGCTCGGCCAATTTCTCCTGAAACGGCACAACCACGGCTTTGACCATGGGATGGCGTTGTCCGATGAAATAGGAAAGTTGAAGCTCCTCGGCCGCAAAAGCGCCCTCAGACATGCTCAAGCCAGAAACAAGAGCCGCCGCCGCGACCACGCCGCGAGCGAATGTTTTGTGTTTGGTCATTCGAGTCCTCCCAATTTGTAACCGTGCCTTGGAGTGTAGTTTTCTCCGCCGCGCGGCGCCCCATCAATGAGAATCAGTCTCAACGAGGGTGCAAGAATGTTCAAGTCGCTTTTTCGCGATCTTTGCCCGTTGGTGATAGTCGGAACCTAATTGCATACAAAATATCTCGGAGTAAACATAATCCGTCAAGCTAGATCGCAAATTTAGTCAAAATATGTTGATTTACAGGTGTGCGAGCCGGTGGGAACGCCGATAGTTTCGATTGCGTATTCATATTGTATGCAATATTCTCAGTTCTGCATACAAAGTATGGGAACACATTATGGGAAATCAGCAAGCGCGAACGACGGCGCGGCTGCGCGAGATGATCTTGAACGGCAACTACGCGCCGGGCGAACGCATCACGGAAAGTGCGTTAGCAACCGCTCTCGGCGTCTCCCGCACCCCAGTCCGGGTCGCGCTGAGCCTGCTCGAAATCGAGGGGCTGGTGTCGAGCAGCCCCAACCGCGGGTTCAGAGTCGAAGCCTACAGCATCAACGACATCAGCGACGCCATCGATGTTCGCGGCACGCTCGAAGGCATGGCCGCCCGGCTGGTGGCGGAACACGGATTGCCGCGGCGCACGGCAGTGGAGCTGCGCCGCTGTATCGAGATCGGCGACAAAATCATCGAGGGGAAGTCGACGACGGCTGAAGCCGCCGGCGATTATGGCGAAATGAACGAGCGTTTCCATCGCGCCATCGTCGAGGCGGCAGGCAACAAGGCACTCGAAACCGGACTAGACCTGGCGCATAAGCTGCCGTTCGTCGCGCCGCTGGTCGTCGCCATCCACGATTCGATCGACGCCAAGCGGCAGATGATATTGGCGCAAACGCAACATCATCTAATCCTTGAGGCACTGGAAAATGGGGAAGGCACGCGCGCCGAAGCGCTGATGCGCGAACATGCCAATGTCTCCAAGCAGGCGATGAACATGATCGGCGCTTCTATCGAATCCGGCGAGCATCCAACGCCGCCGTCGCTAAGGATTGTCACCGCTTAACAGGTTTGGGTAAGGGCGCGTTTGGCGCCCGATATGGGGAGCCTCAACATGCTGGTCTATTCACGGTCGAAGAACCGGTCTTATTCTCTCGGGCCATTTCCGCTCGAAACACTGGCGCGCGACGATTCCGTTCGCGAGGTGGAGGCAAACCGGCCGAGAGTCTCGGCGCCCGCCGAAAGGGTGCCCGCTGGGCTGCTCGCCGAAAGCGCGCGCGACTATCGCGAACTCTACGCCAAATTTATCGAAGACAAGCCGGCGCCGGAACTCGCGCCCGGCACCGACGACCCGGCCCGTTGTACCGTCGACGTCAAAGGCGCCTGTTATTTCATGAATGCCAGCCAGGTCGGCATTTGCGATATCCCCGATAGCGCATGGCTCGAGGGCGCCTCGCCCGACGATCATGGAAAGGCGGTCGTGATCATGGTCGAGCATGGCCGGGTACCGACCGACCAGCCGATTGCCGCAGGCTGGATCGCCCCGGCCGTTGAGGAAACGGCGGACATGAGGGCGGCCGAAATCGCTACAACGCTGGCCCGCCACATCCGCAAGATGGGCTACACCGCGCGTGCCGATATCGCCGGTCACCGGAAACTGGACGCCGGCCGGCTCGCAGTCATCGCCGGCCTCGCCGTGCGCCAAGGCGATCGTTTGGTAAACCCCTATGTCGAGACGTTTTCGCTCGCTGTTGTGTCGACCGACTACGAACTCGACGTCGACCGGCCGCTCGCCACCAGCGCTCTAAAGGCAAAAGGCCTGCGCTACTGGCTGGGCGTGAACGGCGCTCAATCGGGGCGCGAACGCAACCGGCGCGCCAAGCGGCGCTCTTACGACAGCCGCTACCCGATGGAAACCGTCAAGCGTATCGACCGGCCGACGACCCTCATCCTCGACGACGAGGTGCCGCGCGTGCCGAAACGCGCCGCCTTCTTCGAACGCGCTCTTCAGGGTGACCTAGGCGCGAAGGCGCAGCGCGAACGCAGCCGCTTCGCCACCAAACATCCCCTCTCGCTGTCGATGACCCATGGCGTGCGCGGCATGGTGCCGATGCAGGATGGCCAGGTGAACGAACAAGCCGATACGTCGCAATTTTCCGACCCGGCGGAGAACACGAAGGCGCTTAAGGCCCTGTCCTACTTCCTCGGTGCGGATCTGACCGGTATCTGCGAGATCCCGCGCTACGCTTGGTATTCCCACAAAGAGGACGGCACGCCGATCGAGATGCGCCACCGCTACGCCGTGGTGATGCTGATCGACCAGGAATTCGACACCATGGAGGGTGCCAGCGGCGACGATTGGATCTCCGGCACCCAGTCGATGCGCGGTTACCTGCGCGGCGCGGAGATCGCCGGCGTGATGGCCGACCTGCTGCGCAAGTCTGGATTCTCGTCGCGCTCGCAGACCAACGCCGATAGCGACGTGTTGCAGATTCCCCTGGTCCTGTGGGCAGGCCTGGGAGAGCTCAGCCGGATTGGCGAACTGGTGCTCAATCCGTTCGTCGGGCCGCGCTTCAAATCGGTGGTGGTGACCACGAATATTCCGCTGGAAGTCGACAAGCCGATCGATTTCGGCCTGCAGACCTTCTGCCAAGGCTGTCTGAAATGCGCCCGCGAGTGTCCCTGCGATTCCATTCCCTTCGGCGACAAGGTGATGTTCAACGGCTACGAAATCTGGAAGCCGGATGTCGAACGCTGCGCCCGCTACCGGGTGACCAACCCCCACGGCTCGGCCTGCGGGCGGTGTATGAAAACCTGCCCGATCAACAAGGTGGTCGACGCCGACGGCCCTCTCCTCACCCGCGCGGCAAGCTGGATGGGGGTCAACGCCATGTTCCTGAAGCCGTTGATGGTGCCCATTGCCGCCTGGGCCGACGACGCCCTCGGTAACGGCAAGCGCAACCCGGCGAAAAAATGGTGGTTCGATCATGAAGTGGTTGGCGATGTCACGGTCACCCCCAAGGGCGTCAACCAGCGCGATATCGACGCCAGCCGCAAGGTCGATCCAGCCAAGCACGCGAAAACGGTCGCCTACTACCACGCCAACATGATGCCGCCGCCGGATACGCCGGAGCCCGTGCCGGTCAACCGCAAAGAAGCCATCAAGGCGGCCGAACTATTGGAAACCCCGGACGAGGCTCGGGCGCGCGCCGCCGCGGGCAAGCCAGCGCCGGCGCACTACACCCCAACACCGCCGGTTGGCGCGACGGACGTGGCCAAAAATTTGGTCGAAAGCCCCTACGCGGCCTTCAAAGACTAAACGGCGCCCCGCCCGATCTCCGCTACGAAATTTCGGCCTTGGCGCGCGCAATCAACGCCGCCATGTTCGCCACCGTGCCACTGTCGCCGCCCAGGCAAGCGCTCTCCAGCTCAACGCCGAATACCGCGCGCACCGACGCCACCAGCTCGGCCGCAATGGCGTCGGTGCCGCCAAGCTCCACGAAACGGTCGTCCCGGCCTATGGTGTCGACGCCTAACGCGGACTTCCAGAGCGCGGTCAGCGGAACCTCCAGCAATGGAACATTGGGATCTGCACGTACCGCAGCGGATGCGCTGCCGGCCTGGGTTTCTTTTTCGTTGCGCTTCGCCAGCTCTTCCGCCAAGAGCGCGCGCTGCGGCTTTCCTCCTGCGCCCTTCGGAATCTTTGTGACCGCGTATATTTGCCGCGGCACTTTACCTCGGTTTAGCCGGTCGAGGGCGTAGCTCGTAAGCTCCTGCCGCGACGCGGTGCCTTGGTCCTCTTTGAAGATGACGGCAGCGGCAACGATTTCCCCCAACGACTCGTGGGGCTCGCCGAAAACAGCGATATCCTCGATGTTGGGATGCGCCGATAACACCTGCTCGACCTCCCACGGGCTGATCTTTTCAGAACCCCGGTTGATTATCTCCTTCTTGCGGCCGACCAGAGTTAGAAAGCCGTCTGCATCGAAGAAGCCCAAATCGCCGGTGCGGAACCAGCCATCCATAAAGGATTCCGCCTCAGCGGCAGGACTATCGAGATAGCCCGTCGCGACACCGGGACCACGCACGACGATTTCGCCCGGTTGTCCCATCGGCACGTCCCCACCCTGGTCATCGATCACCCTGATTTCATCGATAACCTGTTGGCCGACGGTGCCCGCTTTTCGCTGTTTGGGCGGCAACGGCAAACACGCGACCCAGCCCGTTTCGGTCATACCGTAGGCGCTGATCAACGGCGCATCGAACAGCGCCTCAAATTTTGCCGCGTCATCCAGAGGAAACTGCATGCCCCCGGTTTGAAAGAAGGAAAACGAGGCGTTCCGAACAACGTCCTCGTATTGGGCGGCCTGCTGCAACACGGCGCGATAGAACGTGTAGACCGCCGTGTACCAGGTGGGTTTGAATCTATCGACACAGGAGAAAAATGCCTCCGGCTCGGTGCCCGAAGCGATGATCGAGCTGCCGCCGGAATAGAGCGGCACCATCAGTCCATCGTTGATACCTTGCGCAAGGTATAACGGCATCACGTTCAGACACCGGTCGGCCGAGCCGAGACCGAGCCACCTTGCTTTGCGGTCGTAGTTGAACGCCTGTGCTGCTTGGGTCCGCGGCACAATCTTGCGTCCGGTGGTGCCCGACGTCGCCAACAACAAGGCCCAGCCTTCAGGATCGAGTTCGGTGTTGGGAGGCGGATCGCTCGTGTGCACGTCATCGAAATGAATCGCGATATCGCTATCGCTTCGCACGAATTCGATCAGCGGCAGCCCGAGCGCCGTACCCGCGCTTTTCGCCGATACGGATTCGCCCGTGCAGCACAACACGGCGTCGGCGCGCAGTGCCTGCAGGTGCGACGTCACTTCCGCAACCGGTCTGGCCGGATCGATGGGAATGGCAGCTGCGCCATGAAACAACAGCCCCACCAGGCACAATGCAAGGCTTGGCCGGTCTTCGATGCACAGCGCGACGCGGTGGCTGGGCGTTATCCCGTTTGCACCCAGCGCCAACCGGACATGATCAGCTTGCCCAACAAGGGCCGCGTAGCTTAACGGCGCGCGACCCTCGGCAAGCAAAGCAATATGGTCGGGTTGCTGCTCGGCCCAACAGGCGATGGTTTCCGCCGTAAGCGGTACGGTTTGTGGGCGATCCATTTCAGCTCACCGACCACTGGCCAGGCGTGCTCCAGCCCCGCCAACGAGTGGGATGCTCGGCGACGTACGCCCGCAGGACGTCGGCGTAGTCACGCGCCAGCGCTTCGGCGCTGAACGCGCCCTGGCCGCCGTCTGCGTTGAGCGGCGGTTTGACCCACACGTCAAATTCTCCGCCATTTCCCGGCACGACATAGACAGGCAGTAGAGGCGCCCCCGCGAGCACGGCCAATGTTGGCGCTCCCAGCGCCAAGTTCAGCGTGCCACCGTAAAACGGCTGCTGTAAGGGTCGACTACCGCCGTGGATGCCGGCGACCCGAACGACCAGATTCTGCCTTAGCATCTCGACAAGTTCATAGACGGCTTGTGCTTCCTCACCGTCGACCAGCGACACATGGTCCTTCATGTACCGGTCTTCGATCCGGGTCCGTAGGGGGTTCAAAAAGCGCCGGCCGAAGCGTGTTCCGGAATAGGGATGGATCGCGCTACGCAAATACACAACCTCATGACCAGCATCGTGAAAGGCCCGCTTCTCCGCCAACTCGCCGCGGGTGACCGGAACGGACCAGAGAACGGCCCCCCGCCCCTTTGCAACGGCGGCATCGATGTATTCGAGCCCATGGAGACTTATCCGCGGCCGCCACCCGCCGGGTAACCGATGGCGAAACGTATAGATGATTTCCTGATAGATATCGGCGAGCGAACGGCGCTCAAACTCCCCGGGTTTCATTGCGAGCCCCAGGTTAGAGATCGCATGGCACAGCGGCGCGGCGCGCGAGCCACGCAAGCCGATATGCAGAGCGGCGACGAACCGACAGGCCAGCGGCCACATCCGCATGGGCAAAAGTGCCGCCGCTACGAACAGAAGGGCAAAAACGCCCGCGTTGAATATATCCGCGGAGTCGATCAGCGTGGTTGCTGGCAGCACCGACCGGTCGACCGGCTGCCGCGGCGGAGGAATGTCCGTTTTATTAAGCGCTCCGTCACGTAACCCTTCGATGTTCGCTGCCATGCGCGCGATCGTATTGGCGTCATCGAAGATGCGCTCGACCGGTATGTTGACGCCAAATATTTCCTCAACCGACATGAGCAACCGCACCGCGCTTAGGGAATCGCCGCCAAGCATGAAGAAATCGTCATCGAGACCTATCGCATTGGTCTCAAGGGTGACTTCCCACAATGAAGTGAGCGCAATTTCCGTCGGTGACGCCACGGTGATCACTCCATGGATTCTTATTATTCGGCACGTTGCGGCGCCGTCATGGGTCGCGCGCAGAATGGCGCAAGAATGATGCTAAATTGCTAATTGGCTGGTTTCGTGATTTTAATATTTTACTTTAAGAGTGGTGTAAATATTGCTGAACCACAAACACTTACACCATAGACACTTTGGAATGCCGACGCTGAGGTGCCGATTGCGCCGGTAACCGGTTGGCACCGCGCCTATATCGGCGCGTTTGCCACTCCTGCCGCCCCAGCGAAATAGCATTTCGTGCCCTTTCAAAGGCTCGCGAGCGAACACAAGAATACGGAGTCGCTGGCGCCATACTGCGCTATGGTTGAGAAATTTTACGAAATGGGAGGGGATGCAATGAAACTGTTTCGCGCATTTACGATCGCCGTCACAGCGACGACGATTGCCGGTACAGCCTACGCACAGACAGCCGGCGTCGGCACCGGTCCGGCGACTTCGCTAACCGGGCGGCTGGGGACAAGCGTCGCGAAGGTGATGGTCGAGCAGGCCAGCATCAACATGTTGGCGCAGCCCTATGACGGCAATCAGCAACATCTCGGCCTCACGAACTCGGGGGACCTTGCGTTCAGCCTGAACAATATTCAGGAAATCCGGGCCGCGGTGAACGGCACCGAGCAGTTCGACGGCAAGGGCTTCCCGAACATGCGCATTGCCGCGCGTCTGATTTCCATCCCGGTCGGTTTGTTCGTTCGTTCGGATTCGGGGATCAACAAAATCTCAGACCTCACTGGTAAAAAAGTGCCCGTTGGTTACGGCAGCCAAGCCACCGTGCGAAACGTCATTACCGCCCTGTTGGGTGCCGGTGGGCTGTCGCAGGGCGACATTGCAGGTATCGAGGTTCCCAATACCGGCGGTGGGGCGGCGGCGTTCCGCGAGGGCCGCGTCGACGTCATGATGTCGTCGGTCGGCGGACGGCGCCTCATTCAAGCCAACGAAGCTGTTGGCGGCATCAAACTGTTGGAAATCCCCAACGACCCGGCTGCCGAAGCCGCTCTGCAAAAGGCGTTTCCGGGGGCCTACATTATCACGACCAAACCGCGCAAAGGCCTGCCCGGCGTCGACGCGCCGATGCGCACCATGGCTTATGACTTCCTTATCAACGCAAGCACCGAGACGGATGACGACCTGGTCTACAATCTCGTAAAGACGCTCGCCGAGAACAAGGAAGCGCTCATCGCAACGGGCGTGCCGCAATTCCGGTCCTTCAGCAAGGACACAATGGCGCGGCAATATGACGACGTGGAGTACCATCCCGGCGCCATTCGCTATTATAAGGAAATCGGCGTTTGGACCGGTAGCTAACAGCGGCTAGGTCCACACCTTGGACCAGTGCTCGCGCGATGACTGACTCTCATAAGCGCGAAAGCGACCAATCGTTGTCTGGTGAAGCGGGGCCATCCGCTCCGCCTCCGGACGCCAGCGGCATGCGCTCGAGCGGTGCCGGGAGTCCGGAGCCGGTGGTCAACGGCGTCCGTTTGGCCGGTATTCTCTTTGTTATCCTGTCGATCTTCTGGACTTTCCAAGTCCACGAGGAACTGCGGATACATTTCGGCATCCTGCAAAACTTGAAACCGTTGCGTGAGCAGTTTCTCGCGCTGATGCTGACGCTCATACTGCCGATGGTCTACCTGTACGTGCCCGCCGGTAAAGGGCGGCAACGGACGGGGCCGGTGCCCTGGTACGATTGGGGGCTGGCCGCGATTGGCTTAGCTGCCGGCGCCTATCTCACCATCAACTTCAAGCCGATGCAGGCGGAGCTAACTTTCGCCACCACCGAAGCGATTATCGTCGGCTTGATCATCCTGCCCCTGTGTTTGGAAGGGCTGCGGCGCACGACCGGCTCGGTGCTGCTGGCGATCGTTCTCCTGTTCGTGGCGATTGGCCTGCTGGGCCACCACATCCCGCCGCCGCTGCAGACGCTCAAAACCAGCTTTCACCGCTTCGTGCCCTACCAACTACTGGACACGAGCGCGCTGGTGGGACTGCCGCTTCGGGTCGTCACCTCGATTGTCGTCTCGTTCCTGTTGATGGGGGCGTTGCTGCAGCGCTCCGGCGGCGGGCAGTTTTTCACCGACATATCCATGTCGCTGATGGGCCGCTATCGCGGCGGGGCGGCCAAGATTTCGATCATCGCGTCCAGCCTCTTCGGGTCGATATCCGGCAGCGCCGTCTCAAATGTCGTCTCCACCGGGGTCGTCACCATACCGATGATGCGAAAGTCCGGTTACAAGGCCCACACCGCCGGAGCGATCGAGGCGGTGGCTTCGTCGGGCGGGCAGTTGATGCCGCCGGTGATGGGCGCAGCGGCCTTCCTGATGGCCGACATTTTGGAAGTGCCCTACTCCAACATCGTTATCGCGGCCCTGCTGCCGTCGGCGCTCTACTATTTCGCGTTGCTGATCCAAGTGGACCTGGAAGCCGCCAAGGCGGGCATTCCGCGCGTGGAGGAATCGCTTATCGAGCCCGTAGGCCGTGTCTTTCGCCAGGGCTGGTATTTTCTCCTGCCGTTTGTCGTTCTTATCTACACGCTGTTCTGGCGCAACTTCGAGCCGGAGAAATCGGCGCTCTTCGCGTGCGCGACATTGATCATCGTCGGTACCGTCTTCAGCTACAAGGGACGGCGGCTCGGCGCCAAGGACGTTCCCGGCGCGGCGGGAGATACGGGCATTTTGATGCTCGACATCACCATGATCGCCGCGGGCGTCGGTATCGTGATCGGGGTATTGCTGCAGTCGGGGTTCGGGCAAGCATTGACGCTGTTCCTGGTGTCGCTGGGCCGCGACAACGTAATCGCCCTGCTGCTGCTCGCGGCATTCACCAGCATTATCCTGGGCATGGGCATGCCCACTATCGCCGTCTATTTGCTGCTGGCGAGCCTCGTTGCGCCGGCGATGATCGCCGTCGGCATCGACCCGATGGCCGCCCATCTCTACGTGCTTTATTTCGGTATGATGTCGTTCATAACGCCGCCCGTTGCCATCGCGGCCTTCGTCGCCGCAACTGTTGCCAAGGCCAATAACATGCGGGTCGCGTTCTCATCCGTGCGATTGGCGTGGTCGGCGTTCCTGGTACCATTCCTCTTTGTCGCCTCACCCACCTTGCTGCTCGATGGTCCGCTCGGCGTCGTGATCATCGCCGTACTGACGGCGATGGCCGGCGTCGCCTTCGCGTCCTTCGGCATAATGGGATATCTGCTGGGGCCGCTTAACATGTTCTGGCGGCTCGCCGCCGGTACCGGCGGCGTATTGCTGCTTATCCCCTCCGCCGCTTTCGATCAGGGGTACGTAACCGATATTGCGGGTGCTGCCCTGTGCGCTGTTTTTCTGCTGTTCGAGCTGCGCCGCCACTATCAGGCTCAACGGGCCGATCAGCCAGCACAGTAGCCGCCGGTCGGCGCAACCGGTCTGGCAAAAGCCGGTGCTTTGTCCGTTTGGACTCACACCAGCGGGCCCGCTAATGTGACCACAAGCCTGAAGGTCCAGTCAGAGATCGTTTGCGAGGAAGCCGTGCCGTACTCTTCAATATCCGTAACAGAAATGTCGCCCGCCTGTGGCGCAATCATCGACGATGTCGACCTGTCTGGTGAGCTCACCAATCAACAGTTCGACGAGATTCACACCGCTCTGCTCGACCGCACGGTGATTGTCTTTCGCGGCCAGGAGATTTCGGAAGCGCAGCATGTCGCCTTCACCCGGCGGTTCGGCGACCTTCAGTCGGCCGCCGTTTCGGGGTTTGAGAAAAACGTAGAGCATCCGGAGATCGATGTCCTGGAATATGACGCCGATAATCCACCGCACGTCACCCGCGACTTGTGGCACACCGACTTCGCTGGGATGGAAATCCCGTCCATGGGTACGTCGCTCTACGCCCGCGATATCCCGCCCGAAGGCGGCGACACTATCTGGGTCAATTCCATCGCCGCCTACGAGGCGCTATCGGACCGGATGAAAGCGCATGTCGACGGGTTGTTTGCCTATAACGACCGCTTCCAGGCCTATGACGAACATGTTCGCCCGGAACTGTGGGACAAGGATTACCAGGCCCATTTGCAGGAGCGGAAGGCGACCTACCGGCCGGCGCTCCATCCGGTCGTGCGCACCCACCCGGTGACCGGCAAGCGCGGCCTGTTCGTCAACGAGTCCATGACCAGCCTCATCGAGGACATGGACCGGCGCGAGAGCGACGCGCTGTTGCGCTACCTGTTCGACCATTTGAAAACGCCGGAATTCCAGTATCGCCATAAATGGCGCACCGGCGATTTGGCGGTCTGGGACAACCGGCTCAGCTTGCACTACGCGCTGTTCGACTACACCGAGCACCGGTTGATGCATCGCGTGGTCATCGCCGGCGAAAAGCCGGTCTAAGCGCACAGCTTCCGGAATGCCACGAGATCCAGCCGGGCCCTAATGGCCGATACACCCGTCCAAGCGCAATACGAGGCATACCCCTACCCCGCCCGGGATCCGCGCGACGAGACCAAACGCCTGCGCCTGGTGACGCCAAGCCAACTCTTTCAGCTCAACCATTTCGTGTTCGGCGGCCGGCGGGATTTCACAAAACCGCTGAGGGTGCTGGTCGCCGGCGGCGGCACCGGCGACGCCGCGATCATGCTGGGTCAGCAGATGAGCGATGCCGGCGTCGATGGCGCGGTCGTCCATCTCGATCTTAGTGCAGCGAGCCAAGACATCGCCCGCGAGCGCGCTCGGGTTCGTGGCCTTGCCAATATCGAATTCGTGCAAGGCTCGCTGCTCGATGTTGCCGACCTTGACCTCGGCACGTTCGACTACATCGATTGCTGCGGTGTTCTCCACCATCTCGAAGACCCGCCGGCGGGCTTGGCGGCGCTCCTCTCCGTGCTCGCGCCCGATGGCGGCCTCGGCCTCATGGTGTATGGCGAATTGGGCCGGACCGGCGTATACCACGCGCAAGACATGCTGCGAATTTTAGCGCCGCTTGAAGAAGACGCACCCCGCCGGGTCGCGACGGCCAAGCGTCTTCTGCAGGGGCTACCACCCACCAACTGGTTCATGCGCAACGGACAACTGGCCGATCATGAAATCGGCGGCGATGCCGGGGTCTTCGATCTGCTGCTGCATTCGCAAGACCGAGCTTACCGCGTGCCGGAACTAATCGACATGGCAAGCGCGGCCGGTATTCGCATCACCGGTTTGCTGCCGCTGGCGGACTACGACCCGGCGCATTTTGTGAAATCGCCGCTTCTACTGAAAAATCTCGAAGGCATGGACTGGCTGGAACGCGCAGTGTTTGCGGAATTATTGGCCGGCAACATCAAGAAGCATGTTTTCTACGCCGTGCGCGCCGAAAATCCGGTCGAACCCCCGACACCGGACGACCCGGAGACGGTTCCGGTTTTGCTCGACACAACGCCGGAAGAAGCGGCCAAGGCGACGCCTGCCGGCGGTACGATCAAACGGTCGCGGAACGGCTTGCAATTATCCTATCCGGTGCCCCGTTTGGCGCGCGCTATCGTCGA
Organism: Alphaproteobacteria bacterium; assembly: GCA_965267185.1. Classification (GTDB taxonomy): domain Bacteria; phylum Pseudomonadota; class Alphaproteobacteria; order UBA6615; family UBA6615. The sequence continues at coordinate 1,420,094 of OZ253937.1, forward strand.
ACGTTGCGACGGCGAAAGAACCCTATCGGAGATATATGAGAGCATCCGCCGTATCCGCAGCGATCTCGATTGGGACAATTTCAAACAGCAGTTCAATGAGTTTTTCGCCACCATGCATGCGATCAACCGTTTGGTTTTGCGGCTGCCGCCAAACCAAGACGATCGCTAGTGAACGGCCCGCCGGGAGCACCCGGCGGGCCGATTACGATCCAGCCGGTGCAACCGCTAGAACTGCGCCGCCTCGGTCGAACCCGACATCGCAGTTGTCGACGCGTTGCCGCCGGTAATCGCGTTCGAAACGGCATCGAAGTAAGAGGTGCCGACCTCGCGCTGATGGCGGGTCGCCGAATACCCCTCGCCTTCCGATGCAAACTCGGCCTGTTGCAAACGCGAATAGGCGGCCATGCCATCGTCGGCATAGGCGCGGGCAAGTTCGAAGGTCGCGTGGTTGAGGCTATGGAAGCCGGCCAACGTCACGAACTGAAATTTGTAGCCCATCGCCGCGATCTCCCGCTGAAACGCCGCCATTTCGGCTTCGCCGAGATGTTTCGCCCAATTGAACGAAGGCGAGCAGTTGTAGGCCAGCATCTGCTCGGGATACGCGGCCCGTATGGCTTCAGCGAATGTCCGCGCCTCTTCGAGATTAGGCGTCGAGGTCTCGCACCACAGGAGATCGGCGTAAGGAGCATAGGCCAGACCGCGTGCGATCGCGCTCTCGATACCGCCGGTCGTGCGGTAGAAGCCTTCCGCCGTGCGCTCACCGGTGAGGAACGGCCGATCGCGTTCGTCGATATCGCTGGTAATCAGACGCGCAGAATCGGCATCGGTGCGGGCCATAACGATAGTTGGCACCCCCATCACGTCAGCGGCCAGGCGCGCCGCATTCAAGGTGCGGATGAAGGTCGCGGTCGGAACCAGAACCTTGCCGCCGAGATGACCGCATTTTTTTTCCGACGCCAGCTGGTCTTCGAAATGCACGCCGGCGGCACCGGCTTCGATCATTGCCTTCATCAGTTCGAACGCATTGAGCGGGCCACCGAAACCAGCTTCGGCATCGGCGATGATCGGTGCGAAGAAATCGAGCTCCGTCGTCTCGCCACCATCGAGCCGTTCCATCGTCTGCACCTGGTCGGCGCGCTGGAATGCCTGGTTGATGCGCTTGACCACGGCCGGCACGCTATCGACCGGGTACAGGCTCTGGTCAGGATACATCTGGCCCGATGAATTGGCGTCGGCGGCAACCTGCCATCCCGAGAGGTAGATCGCTTTCAGGCCCGCGCGTACATGCTGGACCGCCTGGTTGCCGGTATAGGCGCCCAGCGTCGGCACAAAGGCCTGCTCGTGCAGCAAGCGCCACAGCCGCTCGGCGCCGTGCTCCGCCAGCGTGTAGCCGATCGGCAGCGAGCCCCGCAGCCGCGCCACGTCGGCGGGCGTGTAATCCCGGCGAATGTGAGCCCAACGGTCGGGCGCCCAGGCGGGTGCCGGCGCGAAAGCGCCAGCGTCGCTGCGCGCCGTCTCTGCGGTGTCGGGAGAGAATCTCGAGGGAATTTCATTTGGCATTGTCAGGGTCCTTTCAAAGACAGTTTTGCTGCGATGCAACAGCAAAATTTCGATGTCTGTGAAGAATTGACAAATACGGTCAAAAGAGCAATAAACTATTATAATCGCTTATGAAAAACAGTCAACGCATGTAAAGTTGGGCGTTCCAATCAGTAAACCTTGTAAAGTTCTCCAAGACCTGACATTGCACTGCAATATAGCCAAGTTGGTCCGATATGAGTGAACTGCAGAGCACCGAGACAAACAACGGCCTCGCCCCACGGATGGGCGCGAAAATCCGCCGCATGCGCCGGCAGGAAAGTTGGAGCCAAGCGAAACTTGCCGACAAGCTCGGCATATCGGCAAGCTATCTCAACCTGATCGAGCACAATCGCCGCAACGTTACCGTGCCGCTACTGCTCAAGCTGGCCGACCTCTTCGAACTGGATCTCAGCGACGTCGCCGAGGACGACGAGGGACAACTCGTGGCCGACCTTATGGAGATGTTCGGCGACGAACTGTTCGTAGATCATGATTTGACCAACAACGACGTTCGCGACCTGGTCACCACCAACCCAGGGGTCGGCCGTGCCGTGTTGACCCTCTACGACACCTTTCGCAACACGCGGCAAGACATGGCAATGCTCGGGGCGGAGCCGACGTCGAACCCAACCACGACGGCGATGGGCCAACACGAACCTGGCACCGACCGATTACCGAGCGAACAGGTTTCGGACTTTATCCAGAGCGCAAATAACTATTTTGACGAGCTCGAAGCCGAGGCAGAGCGCATTGGGCACGATGTGCGGATGGCCGGCGACGACCTGTTTCTCGGCATGGCGACTTTTTTGGAGAATGCGTTCGGCGTGCGTGTTGCTCTGCGCCACAGCGAGCCCGGCAGCGGCGTGATACGCCGCTTCGATCCCGACCGCAAGGTACTCGAACTGTCCGATATGCTGCCGGCGAGCAGCCGGCGTTTTCAGCTCGCTCACCAAATCGGTCTGCTGGCCGCCGGCCATATCATTGACGATCTTCTCGACGCCAGCGCGCTTTCCGGCGAAGAAGCGCTGACATTGGGCCGTATTTCGCTGGCCAACTATTTCGCCGCCGCATTCCTCATGCCCTACAGCGATTTCCTGAAGCGCGCGCAGGCGACGCGCTACGACATCGAGGTGCTCGAGCATCATTATGGCGTCGGCTTCGAGCAGGTTTGCCACCGGCTGACAACGCTGCAGCGCCCCCGCAAGCGCGGTATTCCATTCCACATGCTGCGCGTCGATATAGCCGGCAACATCTCGAAGCGATTTTCCCTATCGGGCATCCGAATCCCGCGTCATGGCGGGGCCTGCCCGCGCTGGAACGTGTATACGGCGTTACTCCAGCCCGGACGCATTAACGTGCAGCTCTCTCGCATGCCTGACGGCGGAACGTTCTTCTGCCTCGCACGGACGATCCATAAACGCGGCGGCAGCTACGGCACCCCGCAAAGCATCATGTCGATCGGGTTGGGCTGCGACATCGGCCATGCCTCCGATATGGTCTATGCCGACGGTATCGACCTCGCGAATCCGGATATCGTGGTGCCGATCGGCGTGTCCTGCCGTACCTGCCCGCGACTCGACTGCCGCCAACGCGCCCTGCCACCCGCGGCGCACCGGCTGGCGCTCGACGAGAATGTGCGTGGCCCTTCGGCTTATGTGAGTGCCGACTAACCGGCGGCGTTGAAAAAAGGCCCGCACTGCTGCGCGGGCCGCAACCCGAATTCAAATCGGGTCTGACGTCTAACCGCAGTTAATTGTCGCCGGATTACCGTCGTCATAATCGACCGCCGCAGCGCGCGGCGTCGTCGCAAGCGACGGGCTCGGTGCGCCCATGGCGGCGGATCGGCCGACAACTCGCGTGGTGTCGGGCTGGCCTTTTCCGGTCGAGATCGTCGCCGGGTTGCCATCGTCATATTCGACCACGGCTTCCGCCGCAGCCGGAGCATCGATTTCGCGGTCGAGGCTGGGGCGAACACGCGACGTAGCAATGCCGGGCACGGGCGCTTTCGGGCGGAGAAGCTGATTCATCGGTTCGTGGCCCCTGTCATCGAAAACTGTTCATCGGAACTATGGCGCCACCAGGAACAACGAGGCGGCAAGTCACCCAAAGACTACGCAACACGACGCCGCCAGTTCAATTTAATTGAACGATTTCATGTGTTTAGGTGTAAAGAGCTTTACACTTTTCGATGTCGAGATGTCGGCGTTGTAAAGGATCTCGGTCCTCACGGCACCCCAAACATCGGCAGCGTGATACGGTGCGCTGCGACAGGCTGCATCAGGCCAAGTCGCGCAGCGCTTGCCGGTCGATCTTGCCCGAGCCGGTTTTCGGCAACGCATCGAGATAATCGACCGAACGCGCATATTTGTGGGGCAACAAGCTGCTCTGCGCATACGCTTTAAGCTCGTCGGTCAATGCATCGCCCGGCGCGTGTCCCTCGGCGGCGACGACAAACGCCTTGGTCGACATGCGTTTATCCGCGAGTTCGACGCCCAACACCGCGCATTCCTTGACCGCCGGATGATCAGCCAAACACAGCTCGATCTCCAGCGGATAGACCCATTGGCCGCTGACCTTGATCAGGTCGTCGGCGCGGCCGCGAAAATAATAGAACCCGTCATCGTCGGTCTCGAAGCGGTCGCCGGTATAAATCCAGCCGTCGCGCATGGTCTCGGCGGTCTTGTCAGCCTTGTTCCAGTAACACGGCGCATTGGAATCGCCGCGCACCCACAACACACCGGGCTCGTCCGGCTTGATCGGCTCGCCGGCGTCGTTGCGCAGCTCGACGTCATAACCCCGCACGGGCCGGCCCGCCGCGCCCACCTTGAAGGCGCCGGACGCATTCGACAGATAGATGTGTAAGACCTCGGTCGATCCGAGCCCTTCGATGATGTCGAGGCCAAACCGGTCCTGCCAGGCTTTAAAGAGCTCGTTGGACAATGTCTCGGCCGCCGACAGGCATAAACGCAGGCTACTAAGGTCGGCTATCGCATTGTGCTGGTCGTTGAGCAACGCGTTGTAAAGCGTTGGTAGACCGAACAAAACTGTCGGCCTGTATCGTTCGATAGCTGTGTACACGCTCTTCGCTTCCGGCCGCCCGGCGTTGAGCACCGTGCTGGCGCCGGCCGAGAAGGGAAACGTGATCGAGTTGCCGAACCCGTAAGCGAAAAAAATCTTCGGTGGCGAAAAACAGATATCGTCTTCGCCGAGCTTGAGGATCTCCTGTGCATAGGACGCATCGGTGTAAGCCATGTCGTGGTGCAGATGGACGATGCCCTTGGGCCGGCCCGTGCTGCCCGAGCTGTACATCCAAAACGCCATATCGTCGCGGCCCGTGTCCGCTGCCGCCAGTTCAGCCGGTTGCCCGGCGAGCCAATCGTCCCACCGCACCGACTGAATATCCGCCGCCGGGCTGGCGTCACCGTTGGCGACGATGATCGTCCGCAAGTCGGTTCCAGCGACGGTTTCAGGCGTGATCAGCGACATTAGTGCGCTTTCGACGAGCGCCACTTCCGCACCGCTATCGGCCAAATAGTATTGAATCAGGTCCGGCGGGGAGAGCGTGTTGATCAGCACCGGCACGAAGCCCGCCCGCATGGCGCCGAAGATCGCCGCGGGATAGGCGGCGGTATCGTCCAGCAGCATGAGGATACGCGAAAACGGCGCCAGCCCCTGCCCTTTTAGCGCGTTGCCAACTTGGCACGCCATGGCGCACAGCTCTTCATAGGTCGCGTTGCCACTATCGGCATAAACCGCCATTTTAGCGCCCCGGCCTGCCGCCAGATTATCGAACAAGATCTCGCTGGCGTTATAGCGCTCGGGTATATCGAACCCGATCTCGCGGTTTATCGGCAGATCGCGCGGCACGCGGTCGGTAATATCGTTCACTTCCATCGGGCCCTGACCAACTCAAACATTTTACTAAGGCGCGCACTATAGCAATGACGGCGCTATGATGAAGGCATGAGTGGAACCCGTGAACGCGCTGTCGCCGAGGCCGAACGATATTTCGATGAGGGCGACTTTGTCGCCGATTTGGCCCGCCTGGTCGCCGCGCCGACCCAAAGCCAGATCGCCGATGCCCAACCGGCGTTGCACGACTATTTCACCGCGCTTATCGAGCCCGAACTGAAAGACTGCGGGTTCACGGTCGAGCTGTTCGCCAATCCCGAGCCTACCGCCGGACCGCTACTCGTTGCGAGCCGCCATGAAAGCGACGACCGCCCCACGGTCTTGATTTACGGCCATGGCGACGTGGTGGTCGGTCAGGACGACGGCTGGCGCGACGGGTTGTCGCCCTGGACCCTCACGGTCGAGGGCGACCGCATCTACGGGCGCGGCACCGCCGACAATAAAGGCCAGCACTGGATCAATGTCAGCGGTCTTAGAACGGTGCTCGCCGAACGCGGCAGCCTCGGTTTCAACTGCAAAATCTTGCTCGAGAGCGATGAGGAGATGGGCTCGCGCGGCCTGCGTGCGTTCTGCGAACAAGAACGCGACCGTCTGGCCGCCGACGTGCTGGTCGCCTCGGACGGTCCCCGCCTCGACCCCAAACGGGCGACTGTCGTGTTGGGATCGCGCGGCCTGGTGAATTTCGAGATGAGCGTCAATCTGCGCGACGGCGCCCACCATTCTGGCAATTGGGGCGGGTTGATAAAGGACCCCGGCATCGTTCTCGCCCATGCGCTGGCGAGTCTGACCGATGCGCGCGGCCAGATCGCCGTGCCGGAATGGCGGCCCACCTCGCTCACCGGCGACGTCCGCGAGCTGCTGTCCGACCTCAGCATATCCGGCGGCCCCAACGCACCGGCGATCGATCTCGACTGGGGCGAAGCGGGCTTGAGCCCGGAGGAACGGGTCTATGGCTGGAACAGTTTTGCCGTGCTAGCGCTGGAGCTAGGCGATCCCGTGCACCCGCAAAACGCCATTCAGCCAGCAGCGCGTGCGGTCTGCCAGTTGCGCTACGTCGTCGGCACCGACCCGGACGATGTGTTACCGGCCTTGCGCCGTCATCTCGACGTCAACGGATTCGACGAGGTCGAGATTAAAGCCACCCGCATGGCCGGTATGCGCGCGACCCGCCTCGACGCCAACGACCCCTGGGCGCAAATGGCGCTTAAATCCATCGGCGAAACGCTCGGCCATCCGGCAGCGCTGGTGCCCAATATCGGCGGCGGCATTCCCAACGACATCTTTTCCGAGCTGCTCGGCCTGTCGACGGTGTGGATTCCCCACTCCTACGCCGGCTGTGCGCAGCACGCGCCCAACGAGCATATGCTGGGCTCGGTCGCACGCGAAGGCCTGCGCGTCATGACCGGCCTATTCTGGGATATCGGGGCATCGACGGCCGGGTAAACCGGAAGAGTTCACACTTTTACCTTTGATTCACATTTCTTTGCATATGGTGCCGCGATACACATCGCCGCCAATAGTTGCAGCGATTCAGCGGTCTTCCGGGATCGAACACGAAGGAATTGCCATGACTGTGACGAAAACCCAGCTCGCCGACGCATATTCGGCGGTCCTCACCAAGGAACTCGGCGCCGAATGGGACTGCGAATTCAGCCGCAAGGACGCCAGCAAGCTCCTCGACCTCTTGTGGCCGGTCGTTTCCGACCTCGCGCTTAAGGACACCAAGAAGACCACCCCGGGCAGCGTGCCGCTCGGCCATCTCGGCCGCCTTAAGATGCGCTACAAGCAGGCGACCAAGGCCCGCAAGGGCACCAACCCGTTCACCGGCGAGCCCACCACTTTCAAGGCCAAGCCCGCGACCCTGCAACCGCGCTTCACCGCCGGCAAGGCCCTGAAAGACGAGGCCGGCAAGTATTTCAAGAAAAAGATGAAGTAACGCGTCCCCAGCGCCACGACCAGTAAAACAATCAGGCAGCGATGGCTGCCACCGATCTAACCCCGGCTCCGGCCGGGGTTATTTTCTTGGCGGAGCTGCCACCAGCTGCGCGGACCGCGTGGATGTTAGCTGCGGAACGCGATACGGCCGTGTTCACTTGACGGCGCCGGCGGCGCGCAGCGCGGCGATGGCCGAGCTATCGAGCTCGAGCAGTTCCGACAGCACCTCGTCGGTGTGCTCTCCATGCATCGGCGCGGGCTTGGATATCGTTCCCGCCATACCCGACATTTTGATCGGGTTGCCCGGCAAGCGCACTTTGCCGACTTGCGGATGGTCGTACTCGACGATCATGTCACGCTCGGCAACCGGCGGCTCGGCAAACACACCGTCGAGATTGTTCACCGGTGCGGCGGGAATGTCGCCCGCGCGGAACCGCTCCATCCATTCGCCAACCGTTCGCCGCGCCAGGATGTCTTCGAGGATCGGCACCAGCACCTCACGGTTGGCGACCCGTTCCGGATTGGTGGCAAATCGCGGATCATCCGCCAATTCTGGCACCTCGAGCGCATCGCACAGGCGCGTCCAGAACACCTCCTGGCGCGTCGCGATAACGATATAACCGTCGGCGCATTCGAAGGCCTGCCACGGCACCGAATACATGTGCCCCGATCCTGGTGGCTCGGCCAGCTCGCCTTTGCTCAGCCACATGGTGCCCATGTAGATGAGCAGACTCAGCATGCCATCGAACATCGACAGTTCGACGTAGCGTCCCTCGCCCGTGCGCTCGCGGTCGAACAACGCGGCGAGGATGGCCTGCGATGAAAAGATCCCGCCGCACAGGTCCGCAATGGGAATACCGGTTCGCACCGGCGGGCGCCCCGGCTCGCCGGTCACCGCCATGTAACCGGCAACGGCCTGGATAATGACATCGAGCGCCGGGTAATCCTTATACTCGCCAGCCGCGCCGAAGCCGGTGATCGAACACTGGATGATATCCGGCTTGATCGCCTTCAGGTTCGCGTAGTCGATCTTCAGCCGCTCGAGCACACCGGGCCGGAAATTGTCGATCACCACATCGGCGGTCGCCACCAGATCGTAGAAGACCTTGAGGCCCTCCTCGGATTTCAGGTTGATGGTGATGCTTCGCTTGTTGCGGTTCAACGTCAGGAATAAGGCGCTCTGGCCGTTATACGGCGCGACCGAGGGGATACGGCCAAGGTCGCCCTCCGGGGTCTCGATCTTGATCACGTCGGCCCCAAGATCGGACAGCATCAAGCCGCCATAGGTGCCGGCGATGATCTGGCCGAGCTCGAGGATGCGCACGCCTTCGAGCGGAAACCCCATTGCTCTAAAGTCCCAAGCTGCGGGCGATAATGTTGCGCTGGATCTCGGACGAGCCCGCACCAATCACCGCGAGGCGCGCGTCGCGGAAGAACCGCTGCATCGGGTACTCCATGCAGTAGCCATAGCCGCCGAAAATCTGCAGGCCCATGTCCGACACCGCTTTGTAGGCCTCGCTCGTATAGAGTTTGAGGATCGCCGCGTCGTGGCGGGTCGGCTCGCCCGCATCCATCGCCCAGGCGAAGCGGTAGAACAGCAGGCGGGAGATCTCGAGCATCATCTTCATGTCGGCGAGCTTGTGGCTGATCGCTTGAAACTTGCCGATGGGACGGCCGAACTGTTCGCGGTTTTTCGCGTAGTCCAGCGCCAGCTCGAAAGCCGCCTGCGCCGTGCCGGTGCGCGCCGCCGACAGACATAGCCGCTCGTACCAAAGGCACGCATCGACCGAGGCCCAACCATTGTCGACCTCGCCGATCACCATGTCGGCCGGCACTTCCACGTCGTTGTAGAAAACCTGCGTGGTACCGATCGCGCGGTGACCCAGGGTGTCGATCTTCCGCACCTCGATCCCCGGCAGCTTGGTATCCACATGGAACATCGTGATGCCTTCCTGCTTACGGTCGCGCTTGGCGGTCCGCGTCACGAGAAGGCAATAGTCAGAGACGTCCATGCCGGAAGTAAAAACCTTCTGGCCGTTGATCACGAAGGTGCTGTTGCCCGTCGCTTCGGCGCGGGTCGTCAGCGCGGCGGCGTCGGAACCGGACTCCGGCTCGGTGAGGCCGAAGCAATAAGTGAGTTCACCCTTGGCAATTTTCGGCAGAAACCGTTCTCTCTGCTCCTCGGTCCCATGCGCCATGATCGCATAGCCGCCATAGGTCATAGAGCGGAAGACCCACATGGCAAGCTCTTCCGACTGGCGGCCGATTTCTTCAAGCAGGATAGCGAGATCGACGGCCGAGCCGCCGGCACCGCCATACTCGCTGGGAATGATCAGCCCAAGCCAGCCCTGTTCGGCGAGCTTGTCGAAGGCCTCGCGCGGCGCCCGCCCCTCGCGGTCGCAACGCTCCACATACTCGGGCGGACAGACCGCTTCGAGGAGGTCGCGCGCGTGCCGGCGCAACTCCTCCTGATCCTGCGTAAATGAAAAATCCATGACAGTGTTGGCCTCCCCTCGCGTACCAAGCCACCGCTAACTGCGCAAATCGGGCACGTGTTCGCTGCGGAACGCCATCCAGGACACCGACGGATCGTCCATCCGCTGATCGCAGACCAGCTCGAAAACCTTCTCGGCGGGGTCGCCTTTTGTCACTTCGACCATGCGAAAGGCGATCCGGCCAGTACGGTTGTCCGCCGATGGCACACCATCATCATCGGTGATGACCCCACCGAAAGTGACATAGGTGTTGCCGGTTTGAGGCAACCGGTAGGCGCCGCTCACGAAGTTGGAATAGATTGCCTCATCACCCGACGGGCCATACGACCACACCTGCTCGACCGCCTTGCCGTTCTCGTCGACCGAGAACTCGACGGCACGGCTGCGGTTTTCCGCCGGTGGCGTGGGCGGCTCATGGGGCACGGCGCGGTTATTGCCGTTGTCGAACACCATGAAGGTACCGTCCGGCGTCACCGAGGGGTCGTGCTGATGATACTGCCACTCGAGCCCCTGCGCCGGCGTGAGCAGCAAGTTCTGCCAGCGCTCGCCCCAATTGGCGTGAGTTCCCAAAATCCAGCGCAGCTCACCGGTCTCCCGGCTGACCTTAATCAGCGCATCTTGGTGACGCACCGACACCACATAGCAATCGTCGCTCGCGTCATAGGCGATGCCGTTGGCGTGGGCCCAATCGACGCCGCCTTCATAGCCGCGCATGTGCCAGAACCGGTCGTTCAAGCCGTAGCCGATCCGGTACGGATCGAGCAATTCAAAGAACTTGATCTCCTTGACGATCTCGCCCTCGCGCGTGAACTCCACGATCGTGTCGCCGATAATGTTGCGGCGCTCGCGCGGCGCGTCCGGGTCGGTATCGTTCATCGGATAATCGTCGAAGTCTTTGCTTTCGTGGCTCAGCGTCACCAGATTGCCCGACGGCATCTCGGCGACCGAGTGGTGGAAACTTTGGGTCGGCACCAGAACGCCGCCATCGGGCGGGTTGTCCTTATGGTGCAGGGGGTACCAGCGCGCGACCGGGTTACCCAGCAGGTCGATCTCGTTGAGCAGGAAGTTGCCGGTCATCCATAGGAGATTGCCGTTGGACAGGCGCTGGATATCGTGCACCTGGCCCGGCATGGCCCGGTGCCATACAACCTCGCCCGCCTGATCGATGCCGACCAGATAGTTCACAGGATTGTCCGAGCGCATCGGCGGATGGCCGGCCGGGAAGAACATAACGCCGGGTTCGCGCGCGTCGGGCTTGCAAAGCTGAACATCGATCGGCGGGAAATCGTCGGGCAACGGCGGTGTCGTGAACTCCAATGGCGTGCCCGCAGCATCGCCGCCGCCGTCCGCACCATGAGCGGTAACGCCGATTTCGTAGCTGGTACCGGCGCGCAAACCGAGGACCGCACGGCGATGTTCGGTCGTGGGATCATCGACGCTCACGGACCAATTCTCGCCACCGCCCGATACGGAAATCGTAGCACGCGACGGCGCGTCTGTGGCGAAGCTGACGATGGCCGCCAACGGCATGGCCGCGTTGGGATTGGGTTCGACGCGTGGTTCTTCGCTAAATTGCATAGGTTCCCTCCCCAGTATCGTGTGTTGCGATGAGTATCGCGCGCCCGTGTAGCTGAGGGAAGACCGGCTAAGGGTGGGCCGCAAATTCGGTTCGATTCAATTCTCGCTTTTTTCTCTTGATCGCGAAGCTCGTGGCGCGTAGGGTCCCTTTTGCGCCGATTTGATCAACCAGCTTGCGGGCGCGTAAAAAATGCAGCTAAAGAGGGATGCACCGGTCCGCCGGACGCCGCCCCAGCATAGCTGTGGCGGCTAAATTTTTCACGCCACACGGAAGACAGACCGGCCCGCAAGCCCCGATTGAATTAGCGCCTAAACGCTAATTCGACCGAGAGGGCACGGATCATGACTATCGCAAAACAACAGCCCACGGCGCTGTTCGACGCTACGGAATTCTCCGAGTTCGAGCACAAGGGCTGGCAACAGAACGCCAATGGCTGGCACCGGCATTTCGAAACCGTGTCGACGCAAGCCGTCGGCGCACTCCTCGACGCAACGGAAATCAAGCGCGGCGAAGATAACGGCGGCAAGCGCGTGCTCGATGTTGCGACGGGGCCGGGCTACGGCGCGGCAGAAGCCGTACGGCGGGGCGCTGAAGGGATCGGTGTCGATTTCTCCTCCGCCCAGATCGAGCTGGCAAAACGCAAGTTTGCCGACGCCCGGTTCGACATCGCCGATGCCGAAGACCTGCCGTTCGAGGATGGGTACTTCGATTCCGTGATCATGAATTTTGGGCTGCTGCACTTCGCCCATCCCGAGCGCGCCCTGCAGGAAGCCTACCGCGTACTGCGGCCTGGCGGGCGCATCGCCTATACCGTCTGGGCTCCCCCGCCGCGGGTCGTCGGGTTTCATATCGTGCAGCAGGCCATTACGGAACACGGCAATCCCGACGCCGATATCCCGGTTGGTCCGCCCTATTACCGGTTCGCCGACCCGGCGGAGAGCCGGCGCACCTTAGCCGCCACCGGATTTAAGGGCGCGCGGGTCCAGGATGTGGCGCAAACTTGGCGCCTTTCGGATCCCGACCATGTGTTGATTGCCATCGCCGACGGCACGGTTCGCTCCGGCGCCCTCTTCCGCGCTCAGACCCCCGAGGCCCGCTGCGCTATCGCCGTGGCGGTGCGCGACGCGGTACAGGCTTATCAGCACAACGGCGTCATCGAACTACCGATGCCCGCCGTTCTGGCATCAGCGACCAAGTTGGTGTGATGTGGCAACAGGCGTGGACTAGGCGGCGGTCTCTGTAGAGCCACAGAACGCGTAACGAGTTTTGATTATGATTTGAGCCGAATCACGCTTAAACGCTGTCGGTGAAATGCCTGCCAAGCTGGAAACGAGCTGGCAGCGGCTCCGGCGCAGCCTTCACGACGCCGGACCGCTCTACACGGCTCAGAACGTCGTCAAGACGGTTATGCCCGAATGGTTGCTGCGTGCTAATACGGCATTCCTTGTCGAAACCGACATCCGGGATTGGCACCGGAATCAGATGGCGGACCACGAAATGCGCTGGGCGACGGAAAAAGACGCCGATCTGTTTGCCCAAGCGGATATGCCCAGAGAGGAATTTCTCGGCCATCTGGCCCGTGGCGCGCACATCTCGATCTGCGAAAGCGACGGCGTGCTGGGCGGTTACCGCATCCAGGAAACGGGAGATATCGACTACTACAAATGGCTCCGTTACCGGCTCGCACGCGACGTTATCTGGACAACGATGGCATGGACCGCACCGCAATTCCGTGGCCAGGGTCTCCACACACGCATGCAACGATTTGCACTCTCCGAACTGTCGCGTCAGGGCTATGAGCGAAAGCTGGCGTCGGTCGACGCCTCGAACGTCTCCTCGATCCGAGCCACAACAAAAACGTCCGCAGTCGTCGGTTCCGTGTCGTTCGTTCGCTCATTCGGTCTAACCGTGGCCTGGGTAAACGGCCAATCGAAGTTTGGCCGCTGGCACAACGAAGATCGGTTGACCCTTGGCTCCGAGCTTTTCCGCAAAGAGCCCGACCGCCCTTGTGGGCCGATCGATACAGCGCGTTTGGAGCGGCTCATCGGCAAACCGACGCCGCGCAATCTAAAGCAAAATTAGCGCCCGTCCTGGAGCCAATCCGGTAGCGTGCCGTCCTTAAACGGCCAAAGCCGCGGGTCGAAAAAGGGGACGCCGAAGCGCACCTTGCCGTAGTTGAGCGCGTTGATGTCCCAGGCCATCGTGACTTGCGAACACGCCGCGTGAATATCGCGCCACGCGCGCATGAAATGGCTCTCGGTACCCAGCCCCCGCGCCCCGGCCAGCGGAAACAGCCGCTCGACGGCGGAAACGCAAAGCTTGGCCGCGAATGCGTCGTTGCGGCGCCACCGCACCCGGTCGTCCAGTGTTGCGATTTCACCGGCTTCTACCTGCGCCCTCGCCTCGTCGCAATCCTGACGCAATATGGTCCAGGCGGCGTCCACCTCGGCCGCCGCTTCGGCAACCCGCAAATGAACCGATGGCTGCTCGGCGAGAGGAAGTCCACCGACAGAGCGATGCGTCCGCAACTGTTCTTCCATAAGTTCGACAGCCCCGCGGGCGATCCCCACGATAGGGCCCGAGAAAAGCTTATTGCCGGCGGCCCATAGCGGCAGACGATAGACAATACCCGGATGGATCTCGCTGCCGGGGTTGGGCCCGCCCTGCATATAGCTCGACCAGCTCATGTGGCGTTCGGGAATGAACACCTTATCGACCACCAACGAACGGCTGCCCGTCGCCGCCAAACCGCTAACGTACCAATCGTCTATGACCTCGAACTCGGACTTATGCACCAGCGCAAACGACATTTTTGGCGGGCCGCTGTCCTGCGGCACCATGACCTGCAGGTTGTTCCACTCGGCGTGATCGACGCCGCTGGCAAAGCTCCATTTGCCGTCAACGACGATACCCTCGCCGACCCATTCGACCGACGCCCCTTCGCCGGGAAACGAGCTGGCGATCAGTGTTGTGGGATTGTCGGCCCAAAGTTCTTCCTGGGTCTCGAGATCGAGTAACCCACAAATCCACCCGTGCGCCGCCATGTTGGTCGTTAACCAGGCACTCGAACCGCAGGCGCGGCCGATCTCCGCAGCAACGTCGAGCAGCAGGCCGGGATCCGCCTCATGGCCGCCAAAACGGGCCGGCTGATAAATTCGATAAAGACCAGCGTCCTTCAGCGCCTGGTTGGTCTCGTCGTGAATCCGGCGTTGAGCTTCAGCAGCAGGCGCGCGTTCGCGAATGGACGGGACCAATTCCCGCGCCCGCTCGATCACTTCGGACCAATTTTCAGGAAGTACCGCGCCAGAAGCGGCCTTTTTCAACACTTTGCCCTGCTCCCCAGAACACCGGCGCGCCTCTCACTCGACGCGATCGAGGGCCGCCGTTTTCATTCTTTTTCGCAACACTTGCTTCAATAACGATTCATAGCTTCACACAACAGCAGAGCGACTTTTGGTCACATATTCTGTGCGAATTGAGCATCAATAGACGCGCTTCACCACGCACCTGTGGTGCCGCTTTCTTTGCATGGTGAAGTGTTCGTCGCGTTATTCGGCGGCGGCGCGGGGCTCACGCAATCCTGCGGCGCCCTCAGTGCGCAAGCCAGCCGTATCGAGAGCCTCGGCAATGCGGGCGATCTCGGCCGCCGATAGCTTCACCAGAGGCGGCCGAACCACTGCGCGCTCTTGGCGTCCGAGCAGAACGAGTGCCTCCTTCATGCGGTTGTGCATGTCACCGAATGGATCGGCGTAGAACACTTGCGAGGTGTGCCAGATGCGCTCGCCCAGCGCTTTGGCTGTCGTGAGATCGTCGGCCTGCACCGCGTTGAACAGCGCAACCTGCAGGTCGGCGATGACCGAGCCGGCACCCGATAGCAGTCCGTTGGCGCCCATCACCAGCGACGACATCAGCCAAGACGAATTGGTCGACAGGATATTCACCGGCCGCGCCAGCGACTGCAGCACGCGAATGTGCCGCTCATGCGCCTGAGCCGGCGACCAATCCTTGACCGCCCGCACCGTCGGCACCTCCTCGGCGAGGTCGACCAACGTATCGAGGGAATAGGCGAGTTCGTCACCGTACTGAAAGACAATCAGCGGTAGGTCGGTGGCGTCGGCGATGGTCTTGAAGTGGGTGAGCGCCATCTCGGGGCGGTGCCACACCCCGCCCATTCGCATGGAGTGGGGAGGGAAACAGAGCAACGCCGAGGCGCCGCCGGCCTCCGCCATGCGCGCCAAGCGCGCCGCCTCGAGGCTGCCATCGGCATAGATGCCGTTGATCAGGGGCACTTGGTCGCCGATTTCCTCGCCGGCGATGTCGAGCAGCCGCGCCTGTTCGTCGAAGGTGCAGGCATGCACCTCCGAAGAATGACCGTTCACGGTAACAGCGGTGATGCCGTCGGTGCCGGTAACGTACGCCAGATGACGGCGGGTTTCCGCCTCATCGATACCGAACTCATCGTCGAACGCCAGCAGCGCCGCCGGAATAACACCGTGGGGAACATAGTCTTTGAACCGTGCCATGACGTCGATACCTCCTAAAAATGCGGTAACCCGCCGCTATAGAATACGCTCCGCTTATCCGTGCTCATAGTCAGCCAGCGTCGTGCCCTCCTCAACATAGACCGTTCGCTCGTAACCACTCGGCCGGCCATCGTTGAGGGTCGTCAGCATCCAATCGGCCATCGCCGGATAGATCTGTGCCGCCACTTCGCCCATCGGGTGGAATACGCCTTCGTAGAGCCAGAGCTCGCTCGGCCCGGCAAGATTGGCGCGGAACGTGGCGATATCGGAAGGCGCACACAACTCGTCCATGTCGCCTGCCACCAGCAGATGCGGCACTTTCAGATTCTTGGCGACATCCGGAAGATGATCCATGCGAGTCATGAACTCGTCGAACTCTGCCTCATCGGTGTAGCCGGCCATGTACATGAAGATGCGTTTGAAGTTGGGCTGGGCCTGCTCGAAGATCATGTCGAAAGTGCCCACATTGGCCATTTGGCCGACCACCGCTTTGACGCGGGCGTCGTGGGCGCCGACCTGCACCCCCCAGCGCGAGCCCATGCTCATGCCCATCACACCGATTTTGTCGGCATCCACATCGTCACGGGCGGCCACCCAGTCGATCACTGCCGAGGCCGCTTGCTGGTAGTTATCTTCGGTCTGCCACACGGCATTGGCGTTGCACTCACCCTGCCCCGGCCCATCCATGGCGCAGACATTCATGCCGCGCTGGGTATAGTCGTTGTCGAACGGGTTGGCGACGTCTTCCTTGATTGCGTCCATGCCGGGAATGATGATGACGGTCGGTTTCGGCCCCTCGCCCGGTGCGGCTTGAAATACCGCATGAGCCTTTTGCCCCGGCGCGAACTCCGGCGAAACCTTCTCCATCGTGCCGCCGGAAAGCTCGATGAGCTTGTCGTAGCAGCGGTAAAGCGCCTCATACGCCGCTTCTTTATCGGCATTGCCGTGCACGGGAATAAGGTGCTGCGCACGGCCAAAGCACAAGGCAGCGCGATGGTAGAGCCCGCGCGCCGTTACCAGCCGGCCATTTTCTTCTGCCGCGCGGGCCATGCCCTCGAGCACCGCGGCCCGCTTGCGCCAGGCCTTGGGAAACGACCGGCGGCCCGTTACCTTGCTGTAGACGGCATTCAGATCTTCCATCTTGAAGCCGCGGCCGATCCGCGTGCCCATGATGCCCGGATGCAGGACGTCCTCATTGTCGGACAGCATCAGGAAATTGTCGAAAATCCAGCCTTGATCGCCGCGCAATTGTGGTTTGGCCATGCCTGTGTTCCCCCCTTTAACTTTTCTTCATTGAGCCACGCTATGGACTAGGTCTGTTTTAAGCGTCCGCGCCTTTCGTTTGAAGCGATTAGTTGCTTGTCCGCGAGAGCCGCACGGGTATAACGGGCCCCCGATTTCGCGAGGGATTATGACCGACCGGCAACAGTTCGACCGCCGCTATATTTTAAAGCTTTCTTGCCCCGACCAAATGGGGATCGTCGCCGCGGTCGCCAGTTTCTTGGCGCAGCAGGACTGCAACATTCTGGAGTCCGCTCAGTTCGACGACGAGCAGTCGGCGCGCTTTTTCATGCGCACAGTGTTCGGCGCCGGTGCGACAGCGCCGGATATGGACAATCTGGCGGCGGCTTTTGATTCGACCGCCCAGCGGTTTTCCATGGAATGGGAACTACACGACCAGAATGCCAAACCGCGCGTCCTGATCATGGTGTCCAAGCCTGGCCATTGCCTGAACGACCTGCTCTACCGGGTCAGTATCGGCGCGCTGGATATCGACGTCGCCGCAGTCGTCTCAAACCATCCCGACCAGAAGTCGCGCGCCGACTTCTATGGCGTTCCGTACCACCATTTACCGATCACGCCGGAGACGAAGCCTGAGCAGGAAGCGCAAATGCTCAAGATCGTCGAAGACACCGGTGCCGAACTGGTGGTGCTGGCGCGCTACATGCAAATCCTCACGCCGGAAACCTGCGCGAAACTGGAAGGCCGCGTGATCAACATCCACCACTCCTTCCTGCCCGGCTTCAAGGGCGCTAAGCCCTATCACCAAGCCCACACGCGAGGGGTGAAGCTGATTGGCGCAACCGCCCACTATGTCACGCCGGACCTCGACGAGGGCCCGATTATCGACCAGGAAACGACCCGGGTGACCCACGCGCAGCCGCCTGAAGAGCTGGAGCGCCTGGGCCGCGATTTAGAGAATCTCGTGCTCGCCCGCGCGGTCCGCTACCATGCCGAACACCGCGTGTTGTTGAACCAAGACCGTACGGTAGTGTTCGGCTAGGTTCAGCGTCACCCAACGCCGCGGAGCTATCTCCGCGACGCCGTCACACGGACTGGATTGCCTGCCACACCTTTTGCGGCGTCGCCGGGAGCCCTATATCCGTGACCCCAAGAGGCGCCAGCGCATCGACAATGGCGTTAATCACCGTCGGGGTGCCGGCCACGGTGCCACCCTCACCGACGCCCTTGATGCCGAGAGGGTTGGACTTGCTCTCGACCGGACTAAAGTCGACCGAGATGCCCGGCATCATGTCGGCGCGCGGCACGCCATAATCCATAAGCGAGCCGGACAGCAGCTGACCGTCGCTCGGGTCGTAGGCCACATCCTCGACCAGCGCCTGGCCGACGCCCTGCACGACGCCGCCATGGATTTGGCCTTGCGCCAGCAACGGGTTGACCACCGTGCCGATATCGTCGACCACGCTATAGCGGTCGATCGTTACCGCCCCGGTGTCCGGATCGACTTCAACCTCGCAAATATGGCAACCGTTGGGGAAGCTCGGCACATCGGCGGAAAAGGCGCCGGCGCCTTGCAGACCCACGCCGAGTTCGGCCGGCATGTGCACCGGGATAAAGGACATTTGCGCCACCTGGCCGATGGGCATTTCCTTATCGGTACCGGCAATGACGAACTTGCCGTCGGCGAAATTGATGTCGGCGGCATCTGCCTCCATAAAATGGGCGGCAAACTTCTTGCCTCTCTCGATCACGTCGTCGGCCGCCGCGCGCAGCGCACTGCCGCCGACCATCATGCTACGCGATGCGTACGTGCCACGCCCGATCGTGATCTGATCGGTATCGGCCTGGGCAAGTTGGATATCCTCTAACGGAACGCCCAGCCAGTCCGAGACCATTTGCCCATAGGACGTCTCGTGCCCCTGGCCGTGATTCATGGTGCCGGAATGGATGGTCACCGTGCCGCTGGGATCGAAGCGGATTTCCATACGCTCGTTGAAGATGCCGGTGTTGTCGACATAGTAGACCACCGACCGGCCGCGCTGCTTGCCCGCCGCTTCACTGGCGGCTTTGCGGGCTTCGTAGCCGTCCCAGTCCGACTGGGCCAAGTTCTTGTCGAGCGCTGCCGCGTAGTCGCCAGTGTCGTAGGTCCAGCCGGTGTTGGTGTCGAACGGCATCTGGTCCGGCTGAATGAAATTCTTGCGCCGCATCTCAGCGGGGTCGATACCCATCTCACGCGCCGCCGTGTCGATCAAACGCTCCATGATGTAGACCGCCTCGGGCCGGCCAGCGCCCCGATAGGGCACCGTTGGCGCGGTGTTGGTGAATACTGCGCTGCTCATCACGTCGACCGCCGGCACGTCGTAGACCGTCTGCGCCAACTTCAATGAAAACAAGACAGGCACAGCGCCCGCGCCGACGATATAGGCACCGACATTGTGATAGGCCTTCCAGCGCAGACCCGTGAACTTGCCGTCGGCATCGAGCGCCAGCTCCGCCTCGACTGTCTGGTCGCGCCCGCCGGCGTCACCGAGCAGAACGTCTGAGCGCGTGCCGGTCCACTTGACGGGCCGCTCAATGCGCCGCGCCGCCCACACGACCACCGCCTCTTCCGGATAAACGTTGGTCTTCATGCCGAAGCCGCCGCCGACATCGCGGGCGACGACGCGAATCTTGCTTTCCGGTATGCGCAGGTTCTGCAGGCTCAAACCATGGCGAATACCGTGCGCGTTCTGCGTGCTGCTGTAGAGCGTCACCCGGTCGGTGCCGCGGTCGTAGTCGCCGATGGCGCCGCGCGGCTCCATGGTCATCGCATTCAAGCGATTATTGTAGATGGACACGCGGGCAACATGGTGCGCACCCGAAATTGCCGCTTCCGCCGCGTCGGCATCGCCCATACGCAGGGTAAATGACGTGTTGTTCGCCGCTTCATCGTAAATTTGCGGCGCACCGTCGGCCGCCGCATCGGCCGCCCGCACGACCGCCGGCAAAGCGTTGTAATCGATCGACACCAGGTCGGCGGCATCGCGGGCCTGTGCTTCGGTTTCGGCAATCACCACGGCGACTCGCTCGCCGACAAAACGAACACGGTCGGCCGCCAGCGGCATCTGCTGGGTGCGGTGGCCCTTTGGCCCACCCATATCTTCCGGCATCATCTCCGGCATCGCCGGTCCCATGCCGTCACCGGTGTAATCCTGGCCGGTGAGGACCGCAACAACACCGGGCGCGGCTTCGGCTGCAGACTTATCGATCGATTTTATTTCGGCATGCGCATGCGTCGAATAGATGAACACTGCGTGGGTTTGGTTGGCGAGATTGATGTCGCTGACATATTGCCCTCGCCCTGTCAGGAATCTCGGATCCTCTTTTCGCCTAACAGATTGTCCAACGCCGAACTGCATGTGATCTCTCCTAACCTAAAAACCGCGCGGTATGGGTATTCCGCGACTATCGGTCCAACACTTTGGCACGTCACGATTGTGGACGAAACGCCAACTTTCGAAAATCGTAGGGACCGCACAAAAGTTTGACAAGAGCAACATTATGTTTCTAACTTCAATCAATCGCGCTCGACAATCGGAGGCAGTGCGCAATGAACATTTTGGGGTTGGACGGCGTGGTGTACGGCGTCGAGGATCTTGATCGCTGCATCGCCTTTTGGAACGACTTTGGCTTGGACCAACAGGCGTCAAACGAAGACGGCGCATCGTTCACGACCGTCGACGGTGCCTCGATTATTGTTCGAAAAATCGACGATCCGGCATTGCCGCCCGCACCCGAGCAAGGTTCGACAGTGCGGGAAGTGTACTGGGGCGTCGATGCGCCGCGGACTCTCGAGGCCATCGCCAACGAAATCGGCAAAGACCGGGAAGTAACAATCGACGACGACGGCACTGTTCATTCGACCGACCCGAGCGGATATGCCATTGGCTTCCGCGTAAGCTCCGTTACTGTACTCCCGGTTGAGCCCACGACATACAACGCGCCGGGCGCCAACGGACGCATCGACAAGCCCGCAGCAATCTACGAAAAGGCCAATCCGTCGCATCTCGCGCATGTCGTGTTCCGCACCCCGGATTTAACGGCAATGCTCGATTTTTACATCGGCAGGCTCGGGTTCAGCCTCACTGACAGCTATCCCGACCGCGGTTATTTCCTGCGCGCCGGTTGTTCGGACGAACACCATAACCTGTTCTTTTTCAACCCGGACGGCTCCAAGGGCTTCCACCACGCTGCGTTCAATTGCCGTGACATCCATGAAGTGTTCGGCGGCGGTTTGCATATGACCAACAAGGGTTGGGAGACCCATATCGGACCGGGCCGGCATCCGGTTTCGTCAGCGTATTTCTGGTACTTCCATAATCCGAACGGTGGCGCAGCCGAGTACGACTTCGACTCCGACGTGTGCACCGACGCCTGGCAGCCGCGCGAATTCGAACCTTCGCCCGACTCCTTCGCGGAATGGGCCTTAGAGGGTGGCATCGAGCGATACGCCGGCATCCAAACGGCACGCGGCTAGTCGGCTATGTCTTCTGCATTAGACGTTGGTAAGAAGCTCCGCGAGGCGCGCCGGCGCAGCGGCAGAGTAATCGACGATGTCGCCACGGCGGCCGGCCTGTCGCGCGCCTATATCAGCCAGATCGAAACCGGTAAGGCATCGCCGACGTTGCAAACGGTGGAGAAGCTGGCCGACGCGCTGGATATCCCCATGGCGGCGCTATTCACCGACGACGCGTTTCGCCTCAAAGTCACGCGCGCCAACGAACGCCAAGTATTGCAGTTTGGCGCCGACGACGCGCCGATCGCCGAGCGCAAACTCATACATTTTCTGTCCGCGCCCGACCGAACGCTCGAACTGGTGGTGCTCGAAATTCCAGTCGGCTTTGCGGCCGGACCGCCCGACCTTGGCCATGAGGGTGAAGAGGCGTTCTATGTTTTACAGGGCCGCGTCCGTGTAAACATCGGTGACGAAGCCCATGAGCTTGAAGAAGGCGACAGCGTGCACTGGGCCGCTACGTTGCCGCATCAGACAATCAACATCGGTGACGTAAAGGCCAAGTTGGTTTTTGCACGCACACCACCTGGCTTTATGGATTTGCGATTCGTCGAAAGCGAAATCGCAGACCCATAGGACCGGTTGTTACCCACAAGGGATGTTTGCTACGCTCAAATAAAGTTTGAATTTAGTAATAAACTAATGCGGTCAACAATCAGGGAGGATGGACATGTTAGCGAAGCGGCTTCTTACACGTTCAGCGGCGGTGACCGCTGGCGCGATGTTTGTGTTGTCGGCGGCCACAACGATGGCAGCCGCTCAAGATTTCACCATGAAAATCGGCTTAGGCACATTTAAGGACGTCCAACATCAGTGGGCGGACTGGATGGAAGAGACCATCGAGGCAAACTCGAACGGCCGTATCGATGTGCAGGTGTTCCCGCGGAGCCAGCTCGGCAACATCTTCCGCATGGTCGAAGGTGTTCAGCTCGGCACGCTGGAATCCCTCGTCGCGCCGATGGATTTCTACGCTGGAATTGACTCCAAGTTCGGTGTCTTCAGTATCCCCGTTCTGTTTAAGGATAAGACCAACGCGTCCAAGGCTCTGCTCGACGCCGAGTTGAACAAAGAAATCCGCGCGATCGGCGCCGACAAAAACGTCGTGACCGTCTCGGTTTTTCCGCACTCGACGGCACACTATTTCGGTAAAGAGCCGATCCGCCGTCTCGACGATTTCAAGGGCTTGAAATTGCGCGTCAACGCCACGGCGGCCGAGCGCGAAAAAATGAGCCGCTTTGGCGCCACCGCTGTGCCGATGCCGCTCAACGAGGTGGTTCCGGGTCTGCAGCGGGGCACGATTGACGGCACCATGAGCGGCACGGTCGTGTATGTGGTGTTCAAGTTTAACCAGGTCGGCAAGGTCCTGACCCAGACCAACGATACAATGATCCTGTCGGCGGGACTGGTGAGCAAGACCTGGCTCGACACACTCCCGGCAGACCTGCAAAAAGTCGTGCTCGACGCCGGCGTTGCGCTGCAGGAACGCACCGCACAATTCTCCGACACCAGCGAACAAGCGATGGTCGAACGTTGGAAAGCGGAAGGCGGCGAGCTTATCAGCTTGCCGGATGAGGACTTGAGCAAAATCCGCAGCTCGCTGGCGAGTGTCGGCGAGGACGTCACGAAGGACGATCCCGCTTTGAACGCGTTCTACAAGCGCGTACGTTCGACCGCGGCAAAGTATTAGTCGTTCGTCGACTTCACTAAGTCTGGTTCCGTCCCAGCCCTTACGGGGGCTGGGACATCTTTGCCTCGCCGAATGCGGTGACCTGTGGTGAGATACATGCTCGCCGAGTTGGCAGCGATACACTGGTGAACAGCCGTGACATCGGACGAGAGTAGACCGCCACAAACCGCCGAAGCCGGCCATGGCAGACGGGATCTCGGTCACACAATATTTGTCAAATTGCCGCGCGTTCTTATCGCTGTCCTGATCTTGGCCGGCATCACAATTAATTTCGCCAACGTCGTGAGCCGCCATCTGTTCAGCTCGGCGATCTTTTGGGCCGAAGAAATTCTCGTATTCCTGGTTATTTGGATCGTCTCGATTGCCGTCGTTGCCGTGACCTATCAGGGTGCGCACTTGCGCATGGATTTGTTCGCGACCAACATCGCGAGCCCCTGGAAGAACATTATCAATGCTCTAACCGCCCTTCTGTTCATGGGATTTTGCGCGCTTGTCGTCGTCCAATCTTTCGCTGTGGTGTCCGCGTTCAGCCGTACCGGTACCGTCAGCATTACGGCGAGCGTTCCCATGGTGATCCCCCACAGCGCACTGCTGATCGGCTTCACGTTGATGGTGCTGGCGGTGCTGTTCCGCCTGCGCGCCTATTTGCGCGGTAGTTTCGACGATGACTAGCAGTCCGGTCCACCATTGGAGGCTCGATTGATGGCCTGGGTGATGGTCGGCCTGCCGGTCGTTCTGCTGGCGCTGGGATTCCCGATTTTTTTGATCCTGCTAACCACATCGGCGATTACGCTGTTGTTTTTCGTCAACGCCCCGATGACGGTGCTGCACCAGGTGCAGTTCGGGTCGATCGATAAGTTCGCCCTGCTGGCGGTGCCGTTTTTCATTTTCGCCGGCGATTTGATGAGCCGTGGCGGCGTTTCGACGCGCCTTATCAACTGGGTGACGTCGATAATCGGCGGCGTACGCGGCAGCTTGCCACTGACCGCGCTCGGCACGGCGACGATCTTCGGATCGATCTCCGGCTCGACCGGCGCCACGGTCGCCGCTGTCGGTACTCTCACCTACCAACCGCTGCGCAATGCCGGATATTCGGAGCGGTTCTCGTCCGGCATGCTGACGTCGGCGGGCGCCATCGCCAACATCATTCCGCCGTCAATCGCCATGATCCTCTATGGCTTCGCCACTGAAACGTCGGTGGTGCAGCTGTTCGCTGCAGGCGTCATCCCCGGAATCCTGATTGCGGTTATCTTCGGCGGCTACATATTCATTCACGCAAGCCGCGCCGGGATTCGTGAAGTCGAGAATGTGAGTTTCGCACGGTTCCTCACCGCCACCCGGCAAAGCGCATGGGCGCTTGGCGCGCCGGTCATAATCCTGGGCGGCATCTATTCCGGCATCTTCTCGCCGACCGAGGCGGCCGGTGTCGCGTGCGTTTACGCCATCATCGTGACCATGTTGATCTACCGCGAAGTGAACGTCTCAGAGCTTTTCACGATCGCGGCGAACTCCGCCTACCTGACAGCACAGGTGTTCATCATCATCGCCGCCGCGGGCGTTTACTCGTGGCTGCTGACTGTCACAGGTGTCGCCCAATCGGCGGTTGATTTTATCGCGACGCTCGAACTGCCCGGCTGGGCAATTCTGCTGATCATCAACATTTTCTTGCTATTCGTCGGCACTGTACTCGACACCGCCTCGGCAATTCTTGTGCTGACACCGCTATTGGCCAGCATCGCGCTGCGATTGGGGGTCGATCCGGTCCACTTCGGTATAATCGCCGTCGTCAACCTGACTATCGGCACATTCACGCCGCCGTTTGGGCTCAACATCTTCGTCGCCCAGGCGATCTTCCGATCGCCACTATCGAGCCTCTATCCCGGCTTATTGCCGTTTATCGCGCTGAGTATCGCGGCGCTGATGCTGATCACTTACGTGCCGGCGCTATCTCTATGGATATTGCAGTTCATTTAGGGCGCGGTGCGCAACCTGTCACCAAACCAGGTCACCATCGCGGATCAGCATTTTGCAACTTTGACCTTCGGTAAACGGCGCGTGCTCGAGGCCGATCGGAAACCGCAACCACGTGCCCGGCCCATAGCTGCCGCGCTCGTCCTTCAACATGCCGTCGACGATCAACGTCTCCTCGCCGATGGCGTGATCGTGCGATGGAATCTGCTGATCGGGAAACACCTGGCCGAAACGGCTCAGCTCGATACCGTGGGGATCGCGATAGAAGTGTACGACTTCGGCGGCACGGTGACCAAACGGTTGCCATTCCACCTTTTTGGTGTCGATCACGCGACGCTCGACATCGTCGCGGATGGGATTGCGTAGCTTGCGATAAAAGACGCTGCCGTTTGGTGATGACAATGTATGACTGAACCCGACGGGGTTCATCACGTAGGTATATTGACTGTAAGTACCGTGCTCATCGGCCAAAGAGCCTTCGAGCACGAAGAACTCCATCCGCTGAGACAAAGTCGTCGGCGGTAAGGACGCACCGGGCTCGAATTTCAATAGTGCGGTTTCGCGCCCCTTCACATCATCGATGATACGCTCCAAGAGTTTTTGCGACACACCGGCAATATCGGTCGGTTCCCACGCCATGTTCTCGGTATCCATCAAAACCATCGCGTCCGGATCGGCGTTGATTTCGTGCAACGTGGTCATGAGCGCTTCCTCTTTTGCAGCGTTGGTTCGAAATTTTTTTGATGGTAGCGAAAATGAATAGTCCCGTCATGGCGTAACACGCTAGGCTTCGCTTGGGAGGAGACTATCGACATGCCCAACGACACTGAATCGTTTGACGAGCCGGTCATTGCACAGGCCGAACCCTACGAGATCGAGCTGATCGGCACCTACCGTTATGCGTGGTGCGCGTGCGGCTTGAGCAGTCACCAACCCTTCTGCGACGGCTCTCATACGCGCACCGGCGGCAAATTCAAGCCGGTGGCGTGGACTGCGGAGAAAAGCGAAACCGTCTTGCTGTGCGGCTGCAAGCGCTCGGGCAACAAGCCGTTCTGCGACTCCAGTCACGAAGCCTTGTAACGGCGAACGACCATGAGCAATCAGACCAAGGAGATTGTTCTCGATATCGATCCGCCGCTTGCGACTGTAACGATTGATCGCATCGACGACGAAAACCGGCTGACCCGCGCCAACCTCCAAAGGCTTGGCGAGATTGCTGACATCTTGAAAGCAGCCGATGACGTGCAAGCGGTTCTGATTACCGGCGCCGGCAGCGATTTTTTCTCCCATGGTCTACTCAACCCGGTAATCCGCGCTAGCCTGTCGAAAGACGAGGTGCTGGAGACCGTCGTGCTCGCCAACACTGTATTCGACGCTATTGAGGCGCTGCCGCAGATCGTCATCGCGGTGATCAACGGCTCGATCCGCGCCGGGGCGACAGAGCTGGCGCTCGCCTGCGATATCCGGCTCGCCGCCGATCACGTCACGCTCGCCTTGCCCGAAGCGAAATGGGGTGGCTTTCCCGGCGCCGGCGCCCCGCACCGCCTCCCGATGGTAGTCGGCCATGGCCGTGCCCTGGAGCTGATCGCGACAGGCCGCGAGATAGACGCAGCAATGATGGAACGCATCGGTTTCGTCGGGTACGTCTACCCCGCCGCTGGGCTATGGGATGCGGCGCTTGAAATGGCGCACCAAATCGGCGCCAACGGGCCGCTCGCAACGCGCGGCGCAAAACGCATCATGCGGGTGCGGCAAGAACCCGGCTTCAAAGCCGCCCGCGAGCTGTCAGACGCATTGCGCCACGCGCTCGAATGGAGCCACGACGTCGACGAAGGCATGGCGGCACACCGGGAGAACCGGGCGCCAAAGTTCACTGGCAGATAGGTGGCGCGACAGATCCGGTACCGCAGCGGCCGACTGTCAGCACTGAATTGCGGCACCGCCACTTCCAGTGGTGCGTTGCCGCCGAACACATTCAGGAAATCGTCAGGCCGCCATCGACCACCAGCACATGGCCGTTCACGTAGGCCGCGCCGGAGCTCGCTAAATAAGACACCGCGCTCGCCATGTCTTCGGGCGCGCCCCAGCGCTTCATCGGAATTTCCGCCAGTTTGGCCTCAGCGTGCACCGGGTTGGCATCCAAGATCTCGGCACGCAGTTTGGTTCTGACCGATCCGGGTGCGACGGCGTTGACCCGGATGCCATGCTGCGCCCACTCAACCGCGAGGTGCCGCGTAATACCGCCGACCGCCGCTTTGGAGATACCATAGGCCGACACGTTCGGCGCCCCCATGACCGTAAATGTCGACGCGATATTGATGATGCACCCAGGGTGGTCGGCATCGACCATGTACTGAGCGACGCGTTGCGACATGAAATAGGTGCCGGTTACGTTGACCGCCATCACCTGGTTCCACTCTTCGAGATCTATGTCCAATGCAGGCTTGACCAGGAGACGGCCTGCATTATTGACCAGCACGTCGATCTGACCGAGCCCGTCGATCGTTGCCGCAATCGCATTTTCGATGCTTTCCATCGAGCGAACGTCGAGCGCAATAGCCACCGCCTGCGCGCCCTCCCCCTCGATAGCGGCGACGGTATCCGCGAGGTCATCGGCGTTAAGCTCCGTCACCGCAACGTCGAAACCGTCATGGGCTAACATCTTGGCAATCGCCGCACCCAGCCCATACGACGCCCCCGTGACCAGCGCCACGCGCCTATCGGCCTGGCTCTTGTCGGCCATCGACCGCCCTCCCTTTTTGCACCGCCGCTTGGCGCGGCCTTAGGTTTTCCGGTGTCGGCTACCGCGCCGTCGATTTCGGTGTCGGCACGATGCGCGTTACTTGGATGGCGTCGCGGTCGATATGGTCGGGCACCCGCGGCGCGATCACGTTCTGCCAATGATCGCTTTCGTAGACCGCCTTGTATTGCGCCTCGCGGTCAGCTTCATCTTCGAACCGCCGCATCCAAATATAGACGCTGTCATCCTCTTCGCCGCGATAGCTGCCGGTGATGACCATGCCCTGGGAAATCTGGAACGGGATGATTTCCGTTTCCATCATATTGACCCAATCATCCATCTTGCCGGGCAAAACCTTGTATTGCCGCAATTCGTAAAATGCCATTCTCTTCTCCCAATATTCCCCGCCACCCATTGCCGGACGGTCGTTCTAGCCCGACAATAGGGCCTTGCCGTAGCTGAGGTCCATGCGAAATGCCACATATGCCAGCCACATCGGTATTGTCCGATATCACCGTTCTCGATTTAACGCGCGTTCGCGCGGGCCCGACCTGCGTGCGCCAGCTTGCGGACTGGGGCGCGAACGCCATCAAGGTCGAAATCCCGCCCGAACTCGACGGCAAAGGCGGCCTCGCCGGTAACCGGCACGGTTCCGACTTTCAGAACCTGCACCGCAACAAACGGTCGCTCACGCTCAATCTGAAAGACGAGGCGGGCTTGAAAATTTTCCGCGAACTGGTCGCCAAAGCCGACGTCGTAGTCGAGAACTACCGGCCCGACGTCAAAGACCGGCTGGGCATCGACTACGATAGCTTGGCAGCGATCAACCCGCGCATCATTCTCGCCAGTATATCCGGCTTCGGACAGGACGGTCCCTATGCAAAACGGCCGGGCTTCGACCAGGTGGCCCAGGGCATGGGCGGGCTGATGTCGATCACGGGCTTGCCCGGCCAAGGGCCGGTGCGCGCCGGCATCCCCATCGCCGACCTGACCGCCGGACTGTTCGCCGCGCAAGGCATCCTGCTGGCGCTGCTCGAACGGGAAAAATCCGGCAAGGGCCAATGGCTGCACACATCGCTGCTGGAAGCGCAGATTTTTATGCTCGACTTCCAATCGGCGCGCTGGCTAGTCGATGGCGAAGTGCCTTGGCAGGCCGGCAACAATCACCCGACCAGTATCCCGACCGGCGTATTCGAAACTTCGGACGGATATATCAATATCGCCGTCGCCGGCACCGCCATCTGGCAGCGTTTTTGCGAACTGATGGGCCACCCGGAATGGATGGAAGATCCCGATTTCATCGATGCACCCGCGCGCTCCGACAATCGAGATCGTCTGAACGCGGAGATCGCCGCATGCACCAAGACCGAAACATCGGCGACGTGGGTCGACCGGTTCAACGAAGCCGGCGTGCCGTGCGGACCGATCAACACCATCGATCAAGTGTTCGCCGATCCGCAAGTTCAGTATCTAGGACTTGCCCAGCCCGTGACATCAGCGGGCCTGGGTGAGCAAAACTTCACCCGCCAACCGGTCACCCTCACCCGCACACCGAGCTCGTTTGTCACAGCATCGCCGGAGGCCGGCGAACATACCGACGAGATACTTGCCGAGCTGGGATACGCCGCCGCCGATATCGATGATCTGCGCAATCGCGGCGTGGTCTAAATAGCCGCTACGATGGAAATCGAACTTCGGACGTTCACAGCCGATGATACAAATCGACTGGCATCTTGGATCACGACGCAACAAGCGCTTGAACAGTGGGCGGGTTTGTTTTTCAAGCATCCACTCGATGAAGATCAGCTCGCGCGGTATGCCGAGAGCGGAGAGGATCCGAACTCCCAGCGCCGCATATACAAGGCGGTTGACGGTGAATCCGGCGATGTCGTCGGACATATCGAGCTCAGTCATATTTGGCCCCACCTTTCGGCCAGAATGTCGAGGGTTTTGGTTGGAGATCCCGCCCTACGGCGGCAAGGCATTGGATCAAAAATGGTACGCCAACTCGCCACTGATGCATTTTCCGAGCTTTCACTCCACCGCATCGATGCCGGTGTCGTCGAAGAAAACAGGGCTGCGATTGAGTGTTACCGAAACGCGGGCTTTCAGCATGTTGGCACATGGCCCAACGCGATGCGGTCGGACATCGGTGTCATCAACGTTTACTGGATGACGCTGTTTCGAGAACCCCAAACAAGTTCAGCGCCGCAAGCATGAACGATTGTATTGTACTAAGGAGAACTCCATGACCACCGACCGGATAATCTGCACGCGCGAGGGCGCGGTCGGACAGATCGTTTTCAACAATCCCGACCGCCATAACGCGATGTCGCTAGACATGTGGCGCGGCGGCGAGGCCGCCATCAACGAGCTGTGCGGCGGCGGCGACGTGCGCGCGATCGTGCTTACCGGCGCCGGCGACAAGGCGTTCGTGGCGGGCGCCGATATCTCGCGTTTCGGCGAAGAGCGGGATTCCGAAGCCGCCGTGGCCGAATACAACGCGGCAGTGAGGAGCTTCCAGGACGCGTTGACCCACGCACCGATCCCAACAATCGCCAAGATCGGCGGCTATTGCATCGGCGGCGGCCTTGCCATCGCTCTGTGCTGCGACATTCGCATCGCATCGGACGATTCCCGCTTCGCGGTTCCTGCCGCCAAGCTCGGGCTCGGCTATGCGGCGAACGGTATCGAGCGCCTGATGCAAATCGTCGGCCCTTCCTTTGCCATGGAAATTTTCTACACGGCCCGCCAGTTCGACGCTGCCGAGGCCCTCACCATGGGGTTGGTCAACCGGGTAGTAACGCGGGACGTGCTCGACGAATATTGCGGAGATTACACGCGGCGCATATCGGAAAACGCGCCGCTGACGATCCGTGCCGTCAAGACGGCTGTCACCGAGAACTTGAAACCGCCGAGCGAGCGCGACACGGCTCTCTGCGATGCGCAAGTCGCCGCCTGTTTCAACAGCCAAGACTATATCGAAGGCCGCACGGCTTTCATGGAAAAGCGGAAGCCTCAGTTCACGGGAACGTAGAGTTTTCCCAACGGGTTTAAACAGCTATCCAGTCTTCAGCAGGAGGTACGATCCATGTCGGACGTTAAGCTCTATGGATTTCAACGCAGCAACTATTTTCGCACCGCGCGTCTGACGCTGGAAGAAAAGGGCGTTGCCTACGATATCGTACCGGTTCAACTCGGTACCGATGAGCTGCTGGCCGTCCATCCTTTCGGCAAGGTTCCGGCTTTCGCCCATGGCGATTTTCAGATCTATGAGACCTCGGCGATTTGCCGCTATGTCGACGAAGCGTTCGACGGCCCGCCGCTGCAACCGAGCGATGCGAAGGGCCGGGCGCTGGTGGAGCAATGGATCAGCTCGCTGAACCGCAACTACGACACCGATATGATCCGTCACGTGGTTCGCGAGCGGCTCTATGCGCCATTGCGCGGTCTGGAGCCCGACGAGGCCAAGATTGCCGATGCGCTACCCCGCCTGGAACGCGAAATGGAAGTGCTCGATTCCCATCTCGGACAAAGCGCCTATATATGTGGCGGCGATGTAACCCTCGCCGACCTTTTTCTGGTACCGATGATGTCCGGTTTCCAGCAAACGCCGGAGGGCCAAAATGCGCTTCAAGGGCGCAATCATATCGCCGAATGGTGGGAAAGGATGGCTGAACGGCCCAGCTTCGCTGCCAATACCGTGGAATAAACAACCGAATAAACGACAAAAAACAGGAAACAACACCAATGCCCGAAGCAATCTCTTTTACGCCGCCCAAGGTCTGGAAATGGGACATGGAAAGCGGCGGCAGGTGGGCGAGCATGAACCGCCCGATCGCCGGCGCCACCCACGAGAAAGAGCTGCCGCGCGGCAAGCATCCACACCAGCTTTACTCGCTCGCGACGCCCAACGGCGTAAAGGTCACGGTCCTATTCGAAGAGCTTCTTGCCCTCGGCAAGAGCGATGCGGAGTACGACGCCTGGCTCATCAAGATCGGCGACGGCGACCAGTTCGGCAGCGGTTTCGTCGAGGTGAACCCCAACTCGAAGATTCCCGCCCTGATGGATTACAGCACGCCGACCCCGACCCGCGTGTTCGAATCCGGTGCGATCCTGCTCTATCTGGCGGAGAAATTCGGTGCCTTCGTGCCCACCGAACAATCGGCGCGCGCGGAGTGCCTGTCATGGCTGTTCTGGCAGATGGGCAGCGCCCCTTATCTCGGCGGCGGCTTCGGCCATTTCTATCACTACGCCCCGGAATATTTCGAATACCCGATCGACCGCTTCGCGATGGAGGTGAAACGCCAGCTCGACGTGCTCGACCGGAACCTGGCGGAACGGCACTATTTATGCGGCGACGAGTACAACATCGCCGATATCGCGACCTATGCCTGGTACGGCAATCTAGTGCTGAACAATGCCTACGAGGCCGCAGAATTCCTCGATGTGTCGTCGTACAAGAACGTGGTCCGATGGGCGACCGAGATACAAGAGCGCCCGGCGGTCCAGCGTGGCCGGCGGGTCAACAAGATCTCAGGACCGGAGGAGTTGCAGCTGCCCGAACGCCACGACGCCAGCGACCTCGATTGAGCCGTCACGGCTCGGAGAAGCGTGTCGCGGAGGTCGGCGCGGCGACAAAAGAAGGATGAGTGATGATTCCAAACCCGGTTCGCATCGCTGAAACGTCCGAAATCCCGATCATCGATATCGGGGCGCTCGCCCGCGACGACAACGACGCGCGTCGCCGCGTCGCCCGTGAAATCACCGAGGCATGCGAAAGCGCCGGCTTCCTTTACATCGTAGGTCACGGTGTGCCCGACGAAGTGATCGCCGGCGTTTTCGGACACGCGAAGACGTTCTTCGCTCTGCCGGAGGAAGAAAAGCTGGCGATCGGCCTCGCAAATTCAACCTGCTTTCGCGGCTATCTGCCTCTCGACTCCCAAGGCAAAGATTCGTCGCGACGTTACTATCTGGAAGCGTTCCAGATGCAGGACGAGTTGCCGGCCGACGACCCCGACGCGCTCGCGGGCCGGCCGCTGTTCGGCCCCAACCAATGGCCCGCCAAACTGCCCGGTTTTCGTGCGGGGATGAACGACTATTTTGCTCGTATGCGCGCCCTGTCGGACCGGCTGCTGCGCGCCTTCGCGCTCGGACTCGATCTCGAAGAAGATTTCTTTCTGTCGTACCACGCCAAGCCGCTCGAACAGCTCCGGTTGCTGCACTACCCGCCGCAACCGGCGGAGCACGACGCAAATGTCATCGGCTCGCGTGAGCATTGCGATACCGGCGCCTTCACGATCCTGCTGCAGGACCAGGTCGGCGGCCTCGAAGTCGAGACGGCGGCGGGCGAATGGGTGCTGGCAACCCCGGTCGAGGGCGCCTTCGTCGTCAATATCGGCGACATGATGCAGACATGGACCAATGGGCGCTTCGCATCGACCCGCCACCGGGTCATCAACCGCTCAGGCGGCGAGCGCTACTCCGTGCCGTTCTTCGTCAATCCGGATTTCGATGCCGTGGTCGAACCCCTGCCGGCCTTCATGGCACGAGATGACGAACCGCCGTTTGAGCCCGTCCATGTCGGCGCCTACATCACCGACCGGTTTGAATCGATCTGGCCCCGGAAACCTCTTTGATCTAACACCATCTGCCTGCCGGTTTTACGCCTGCGGCGTGACGGCCCCATAAAGATCGTCAAGCTCGCGATAGTCGGGCAGCGTCGTGTCGATAGCCTTACCTTGTCGCAGCACAATACGGTCGTGCTGCGGCCGGCTCAGCAGCTCGGAATAGTGCCGCGCGCGGTACACGACGAGGTCAGCCGGTGCACCGGGTGCAATGCGCCCCGCCCACGCCAGGCCCATCACCGACGCCGGCGTTATCGTGCCGGCAGCCGGCCAGTCTCCATGGGGACAATCGAGCTGCGCGGTCCGCGTGGCTTGCGTGAACACTTCGTGCATATCGAGGTCGCCGTAGCCGAAAAACGGGTCTCGCGTATTGTCCGAAGCGACCGAGACCGGGATACCGTGCGCCGCGAATTCGTGCAGCAGCGTCACGCCGCGCTGCCGCGGCGTGCGGCCAGGGACACGGTCTTGCAGGTACATGTTGCACATGGGCAGACTGACGATGGAGATTTGGCTATCGGTCATGATACCCATCGTCTCTTCGATATGCTCGTCAGTTTGCATCGCTATCGCGCAGCAATGGCCGCAATTGATGCGGCCGCCGAACCCGCGCCGCCGTGCGATCTCGGCGACCAACCGCAGCGAAGACGCCTCGGGATCGAGCCCTTCATCGACGTGGAAATCGAGGTCGAGACCGCGCTCCTCGGCGAGTTCGAAGGCGCGCTCGAACAAGGCCGGCGCATCGTCATCCATATAGGCGACCGCGCCGAAGACACCGCCATGATCGGCAACGATATCGGCGACGCGCTGGCTCGCATCGAGGTCGGCGAGCAGCGCCAAGGACATCAAGCTGACGGGTTGGAGGTCGACGCGATCCGCCCAGGCCTCGCGCAACTCGGTAAACACCGGCCAGGTGCGGTTTTCGTGCGGCGGGATACTGTCGATATGCGTACGAACCGCACGCGTGCCGTGGGCGTAGGCGGCCCGCAGGCCAAAGTCCATGCGGCGGCGCAGGTCTTCAGGGTGCCACCGGTCGGTACGGTCGGGGGTCATTGCCGCGCGGGCGCCCGCGAAAGTACCGTCGGCGTTCCTGCTGCGCGGCCAGATATGCCCTTTGTCGAGGTGCGTATGCACATCGACGAACGCCGGCCAGACTTGGCCGCCATCTAGGTCCAGATGTTCCGCATCAGCCGGCGCTGTGCCCACCCGCTCAACCGCCCGAATGGCGCCCGCGGCGATCGCGATGTCGACGCGCACAAGCGCATCATCGTCAATATCGGCGCCCGCCGGCGGCCGGTCCAACAAACATTTCGGCACGCGCGCGTCGCGCAACCAGTACGTGTCGCTCGGCGGCGGTGTCGCGAAACTGGTCATGTTTGGCCTTTCTCGAAGGTGCGGATGTGCACTAACGGTCGGCGAGATAGCGGTAGATTTCGGTGAAATCGCTGCCGGGTAAGGTTGCCTCGGTAGCGCGCCAGAGGCTGGACACGACGTCGGCGACATCGTTGGGCGTTCCGGCCCGGCGAACCTGATCGAGGTACAGTTCCACATCCTTCGACATCAGTGCGCTGGCGAAACCGGCGTCGAACGTGCCAGTGGCAATTCGTTCCGGGAACTTTCCGTCGGTCGCGGTGTTGCGCCCGCTCGAGACGTTGAGCACAGCAAGCATGGTGTCCATATCGAGGCCGTGGGACGCGCCGAACAAGGTCGCCTCCGACGTCGCCGCCATCGCCGTTGCCGACAGAAAATTATTCAATAGTTTCATGGCCTGTGCCTGCCCGGGCTCAGTTCCCACATGAAACACATTGCCGGCAATAGCCTGGAAAGCCGGGCTCAACTCTGCGACGGTTTCGGCAGGGCCAGCGCACATCAACGCCAGCGTCGCCGCGACCGCGCCGGACCGCCCGCCGCTGACCGGCGCGTCGATAAAAACAATGCCAGCGTCCGCCAGAATCTGGCCGACCGCCTTTGCCGCGTCGGGTCCTGTGGTCGACAAATCGACCACCGTCGAGGTCTTCCGTCCCTCGGCGACGGCGATCTCGCGGGCCACTTCAGTAACCACCGGCCCATCGGGCAAGCTGAGAAAAATGGTGCCGGCAGCGGCCGCGACGGCGGCAACGCTGCCCACAACCT
Organism: Alphaproteobacteria bacterium; assembly: GCA_965267185.1. Taxonomy (GTDB): domain Bacteria; phylum Pseudomonadota; class Alphaproteobacteria; order UBA6615; family UBA6615. The sequence continues at coordinate 1,456,068 of OZ253937.1, forward strand.
CGGCGCCCTCAGGTGCGCGTTCCGCCGTACCGGCGGCATCGAAACAGGTGACCGGTAAGTCGGCGGCGCACAGATGACCGCACATGGCGGCCCCCATGTTGCCGAGGCCGATAAATCCGTATGCGGTAGCTGCCATCGTGCTGGTTCCTGTAGAGTTTGGATGATGCGTTCGTTCGGCTGCGCCGATTATAGCGAAACCCGCCGGCAAGGAAGCGGGTTGGGAGAATTGAAATGACGTCACCGCGGGTTTGGGAGCTCTACGCCATCAAGTACGCCAACATGCAGGAGCGCACGCGGTCGAGTAATTTTTTGGGCGGAGACCCGCACGACGATGCGCCGATGCCGCTCGACTACTTCGTCTGGGTCGCCGTATCGCCGGAGCAAACCATCGTCATCGACACCGGTTTCGACGCCCCCGAAGCCGCCGCGCGGGGCCGCACGCTCGATCGTAGCGTCACCGAAGGGCTGCAGATGCTCGATATCGATGCGGGCAAGGTTGCCGATGTGATCGTTACCCACTTGCACTACGACCATATCGGCGGGTATGCGGAGTTTCCGGCGGCGCAATTTCATTTGCAGGAAAGTGAAATGCAATTTGCCACCGGCCCGCACATGTGCACCCACGCCATGAACCATCCGTTCACGGTCGACCATATTACCGCCATGGTGCGCAATGTGTTCGACGGGCGGGTCGTATTCCACGACGGCGCCGCTGAAATCGCACCGGGGATCACCGTGCATCATGTCGGCGGCCACACCATGGGGCTGCAGTTCGTGCGGGTGCTCACCAAACGTGGCTGGGTCGTCGTCGCATCGGACGCGTCGCACTTCTACGAAAACATGGAGACCGATAGCCCGTTCGTTATCGTCTACAATCTCGGCGACATGATCCGCGGCTACGACGCGCTAAGGGCGCAGGCCGACAGCCAAAACCACATTATTCCCGGACACGACCCGTTGGTGCTCGACCGCTACCCGGCGCCGGACGCCAGATTGGAGGGCGCGGTGGTACGTCTCGACGTGGAGCCGACCTGACCCCACGACTTAACGGGAGTAGCCGCCAAGCTGCTCCATAAAGATCGCGCCGAAGCCGCCGAGAATACCCCGCACTTCGTCGTCGGGATTACCGTAGACGACAATGCGGGTCGGCTCGGCAGCGGCGAGGAACCGCTCGGCGAAGTCTTCGGCGAACGACGTGAGATGGATCATGGTCGCTGCGGAATCCGTGTAGCGCTCGTAGATATGACACTCAGACCCATCGGCGTTGAAAAACCACTCATAATCGGTCGTGCCGGGCTGGGTCGCTTGCACGGCTTCCACCATCTCGCCCATGAGTGTCTTAAAATTGTCGAGCTCGCCTGGCCGTATCGCCAGCTCGAGGACCCAAGAGACTGCCTCGCTCATCTGGTACCTCCCCTTCTGTCAGTAACAAATTGATTTTCATACCTAACCACGATCGCTAACCGATAGCCGCGGATCACTCGTCCGCTCACGCTAGCGCACCTGGCCAGAATACAAAACCGGCGCATCTCCGACAGTCTAGTTATCTGGCCTAACAAGGATCATGATACGCGCATGCGCTAAAGCGGCTGTCACCAAACGAAAACGCAATAATAAAGGGGGAGATCGGAATCATGACGATAGAAGCGGCAAAACCGGAACAGGTTTTTGAAATCGCCGATAGTTTCGGTATTGATCTCAGCGCCGACGACGCAGCGTCGTTCGCCGGTCTGATGAATGGTATCAAGGCCTCCTACGACAGGCTGGACGAGCTGGTCGAACCGACGCTACCGGTAAAGTACGACCGCAGTCCCGGCTATCGTCCTTCCGAAGACGAAAACCCTTTCAACGCTTGGTACTGGAAAACCTCGATTACCGGCGCCGCGACCGGCCCGTTGAGCGGAAAACGGGTGGCGATCAAAGACAATATCTGTGTCGCTGGTGTGCCGATGATGAACGGCTGCCGGGTGCTCGAAGGGTATGTGCCGGAAGTCGACGCCACCGTGGTCAGCCGCATACTCGACGCCGGCGGCACGATTGTAGGTAAAGCCGCCTGCGAAGACCTGTGCTTTTCCGGCGCCAGCCATACTTGCGCCACAGGACCGATTACCAATCCCCACAAGACGACCCATTCCGCCGGCGGCTCGTCGGGCGGCAGCGCCGCTGCACTTGCGGCGGGCGAAGCCGACATGGCGCTAGGCGGCGATCAGGGCGGTTCGATCCGCATTCCAGCGAGCTGGTGCGGTGTCTACGGGTTGAAGGCCACCCACGGTCTAGTACCCTATACTGGGGTCTTCCCGATCGAGTTGACCATCGATCACTGCGGTCCGATGGCCAACAGCGTTGCCGATGTCGCGCTATTGCTACAAGCGATCGCCGGCCAGGACGGCCTCGATCCCAGACAGTATGAAACCGAAACGCAAGACTATGTCGGCGCTCTCGGACAAGGCATCAGCGGTATCAAGATAGCGGTCTTGAAGGAAGGCTTCGGCCGCCCCGAAAGCGAGGAAGCGACCGACCGCAAAGTGCATGACAGTATTCGGCGTTTCAAAGCCGCCGGTGCGGTCACCACCGATGTCTCGGTACCGATGCATACCGACGGCTACCACATTTGGACCTCGATCATCATCGACGGGTCGGCAAATTTGATGATCAAGGGCAACGGCTTTGGCACCAGCTGGTATGGCCACTATGTGACCAGCCTGTTGGACGCCTATGCACGCGGCTGGCATGCACGGCCCAACGACATGTCGGAGACGGTCAAGCTCACCCTATTCATGGGCGAGTATATTCACCGCTACTATCATGGCCGCTATTACGCCAAGGCGCAGAACCTGAAACGCGCGTTGCGGCAATCCTACGATGACGTACTGGCCGAACACGACGTGATCGTCATGCCGACCATCCCCTTCCGGGCGACCGAGATACCGGCGCCGGACTGTTCGCGCGAAGAATATGTGGAGGTTGCCTTGAATATGCTGGGCAACACCGCGCCATTCGACGTCAGCGGTCACCCGGCAATTTCGGTGCCCTGCGGCATGGTCGACGGCCTGCCCGTGGGGTTGATGATCGTGGGCAAACGCTACGACGAAGCGACCGTGTTGCGTGTCGCCGAGGCGTTCGAGCAGTCTGGTGATTGGCACACAATGTAACGGGAGAGTATGCCAACAGGCGAATAACCATCGTACAGCGCCTTGATATCACACCGCTTGAAACCACATTCGAACAGCGTAAATTCCTAAGCAGGAGGGTTATTCAGATGATCAATATCGACCGCGTCGATCATATCGGTATCCGGGTGGCTGATTTGGACCGGGCCGTCACGTTTTATAGGCTGTTCGGGTTCGAGACCCTCCGCGAAGCGGAAAACGATGCCGTCGTGGTCATGAAGAATGCCGAAGATGTCGAGATCAACATCATCTTCAACGCCAACAACGCCAACGACGATAAGAACATCCTGATGGATGTGCCCGATAAGTATCCCGGGTTCACCCATGTTGCCTTTCGGGTCACCTCGATCGCCCAGACGGTTAAGGCATTGAACGACAACAAGATTGAAATCACCCAGGGCCCGGTTGCGTTCGGTCATGACGGCCATGTATCGGTGTTTCTGCGCGATCCCGACCGCAATACCATCGAGTTGCGCGGCAGAGCAGAAGATTTGGACGCGCTCGGCGGCGTCGATCAGTACGTCCCCGAAAACTAGGGCACGGCGAACCCCGCCTTAAAATAGTTTGCCGCTGACCGCCAAAGCCGCTTGGTGACAATTTGCGAGTCACCTATGTTGGCGTTGGGGGGCATATGAACGTTCACACTTCACCGCCAGCCGGCCAGTCGGCCGGTACCGCGCCAAACGACGATTCCGAGGAGCCCGCAGCTCCGACGTTGCTGTCCGATCTCGCCGTGCTGATCGCCGAAATCGAAGGTGCGCCGGCGGGAAGTACCGCGCTCGACGCCCGCATTCATTTCGGATTCCGTGTGGCGGCGCGGCGCGCGCCCGACACTGCCGCCCTGCTCATCGAAGAAGGCATTACCTGGCCCACCGTCGAAGCCGTTCTCGACGAACAGATCCCGCCTTTCACCACCTCGCTTGACGCCGCTCTCGAGGGTGAAGAGATCGCCTTCGTTATCCGGTCGACCAAGCGCCAGCGGTGGGGCGCCATGCAGCGGGCACGCTGCGGGGAAGAAGCGCTGGCCTGGGCAGCGACCGAACCGCTCGCCCGGCGGCTTGCCGCCCTGCACGCCTACCGATTGGATCTAGAACGAGCCGCCGTTTCCGACACGCCGGCACCGGCGCCTCCCGACGAAAGACAAAAAGCTGTAACTCCGGGCGGAGAAAATGATTGGGAAGTTTTGTTTTAAACGCGGTCGGCATACTGCCCGACTGCAAACAACCGGATTGGCTTAGATGGCGATAGAAAGCGAAATCGGGTTTGCCGGCACGCCGGGTCCACGGCAGAAGGTCGTGGTAATCGGCAACGAAAAAGGCGGTACGGGAAAGTCCACCACCGCGCTCCATTTGGCCGTCGCCGCGCTCGATCGGGGCTATAGCGTCGGCACCGTCGATTTGGACTCCCGCCAGGCAACGCTATCGCGTTATCTGGAAAACCGGCGGCGCTATAGCGGTTCCGTGCAAACGCTGCCGCTGCCTGAGAGCCTGCATGTCGGTGAGCCGGAAGGCACCGATGCGGCCTCACTCGAGGCTGCCGCCCGAAGCTCTATCGAAGCGGCGCTTGCCAAGCTCGAAGGCTGCGATCTCGTGTTCGTCGACACGCCCGGCAGTCCGACGGTTTTGTCGCGTATCGGCCATGAGTACGCCAATGTTCTGGTGACGCCGGTCAACGACAGCCTGCTCGATATCGATGTTCTGGCCGAGATCGATCCGGTCAACCGCAAGATCATTGCGCCGTGCCACTATTGCCGGATGGCCTGGGAATACGGAAACCAGCGTATCATGGACGGCCTGTCGCCGATTGATTGGGTGGTGATCCGAAACCGCTTGCCTCACATCCACTCGCGCAACCGCCAAGATATCGACCAGATACTGACCAAACTGGCCCACCGCATCGGCTTCCGCTTGGCGCCGGGCCTGGGCGAGCGGGTCGTGTTTCGCGAACTCTTTCTGAACGGACTAACCGTCTTCGACCTGCCGATCGTGTCGCAGGAACACAACTTGTCGGCGACGCAGCAATCGGCGCAATCCGAGGTGTCGGCTTTGCTCGATGCGCTCTACATCGCGCCGCGAGTGGACGCCACTGCCCTCGCCAGCGCGTAGGTCGCCCCCTTAAACTCTCAACGGCGAACCGCCAGACAATCGGAATTCAACCGCACAACCTGTGCGCAAGCCCCGCGCGCTTCAGCATGGGTTCTGTAGCCGCTGGCGCGAAGCCGGTACATCGTTCCCTTACCGGCAATCACCGCCTTTTCGACTTGAATCTCACGCCCGCCAAGGACTTCGCCAAGCTGCTTTTGAAGCCGAAAAGCCTCCTGCGTCGCCTTGCTTTCCTCGGCAATCGAAGCCAATTGCACCGCGTAGCGACCCGCCGGGGCAACGCCGAGTTCCGGTTTCGCCCTGGGAACCGGCACCGGTGACACCGATTTTGGCAGCGTCGCCGGTATGTTCGGGGTCGGCTCTATTTCACCAAGCGGGGCAGTGGTTTCGTTCGGCGGCACGTTGACCGGAAGAATCGAACCTGTCGCGGGCTTTTCGACCGGCGTGGCGACAGGCGCGCTGGGCGCTGTGGTCTCGGTTCCCACTATCTCCGCTGCCGCCTCATCGTCCGGTGCCGCGGTGACCGCGAGCGCCGCCGAGGCCGGCATCTCTACCGTCGCCTCCGGCTTTTCAGGTTCGGCAAGCTGATCCGCTGACGGCGGCGTCTCTTCTACGGCGGCCAAGTTAAGCTGCAGCCCGGGGCTTTCCGCATCGCCGACTGGTTCGCTATCGGATGGTGCCGCCGCTAAATCCGGCGACGTATCGCCCGCATCGTTCGACGGCCACAAAACAACGGCTGCGACCACCACCGCAGCGACAGCCGCCGCGAGTAACCAAGCCCGCCTAGTCAAACGAGACAGCCAGCCCGATCCACCTGTCTTTCTATCCTCGACCGGACTAACCGGTGGCGCTGGATGGGGTGGCGGCGTGTTCTCCAGTTGCGGTGTTGCAGTGGCTTCTTCGGTTTGTTCCTGCCGGTGTTCTTCTAGGCGCAAAATCAACGGAGATTCGTCGGGTATCGCCGGTTTGGCGCCCCCCTTGCGCGCTAACAATGAACCTTCGAGCGCAGCCGGGCGCTGCCGGCTCATACTGCCACCTGCAGTTCTTCGATACCGTTCGCGTCGGGATGTTGCGTCAAACAAGAATCCCCAGGCTCGATGCCCATTCTGTTCGCGACATAGTCCCAAATGCGCTCGATCTCCGAGGCCGCCAGCCGCGCATTGGATATTTCCATTACGGTCCGGCCATCTGTCATGCTCGCCGCAAAATCGACACGCTGGTGGACAAGGCTAGGCGCTAGTGGCCCATGTTGCGACAGCGCAGCCACGGCCTCGCGCGTTATGCGCGCCCGCGGGGTCGCCGCATTGACGACGAACACCAGGGGTTTGCCCAAATCTTCAACCAGCGCCACGGTTGCCGCAACGGAACGCAAATCATGCGGGCTGGGGCGTGTCGGAATCAGCACCAGATCGCTGACACCGACAACTTGACGAATGGCGCCAGTTATTGCCGGCGGCGTATCGATGATAACTGTCCGCATGCCGGCGGCTTTCAGCCGTTCGACGTCGTCAGCCAATGTCTCCAGTGATGTGTTGACGAATACCGGCGACGACGCCTCGCGCTCGTTCCACCAATCGGCGAGGCTGCCTTGGGGATCGACGTCCATTATTGCCACCGGCCCGTGGCCGCGGCGCTCGGCTTCGACTGACAGATGACCGGTCAATGTGGTTTTACCCGATCCGCCCTTTCGGGACGCAATAACGAGGACATGCATGGTATTTTTACTCGTTTTACTGCTCTTCCCTGACGAACCCGCAGCCGTTTAATTTGACGAACGTATTCGCCGCTGAGGGGTTGGCGCTACATATACCGCGACGTGCCGATTCTGAAACAGGAATATAGCGAGCGGTTCATAAATACTGGATTCAAGAGCCTTTTCCCGATCAAACCGATTTCGACGTAACCTCTTCATGAGGTGTTTAATGACGTGTTTGTGATCGAGTAAAGCCCTGATTTACAGCAACATCGTTTCCGGGCTTTTGCTATGTGGACTCAGCCGTTGGCCGCAGCACCGATTCGACAAGCCCGTTCACATAGCTTCGCGTAAGCGGTTTATTCAGCACCAAAAAGCGGAGATAGACCGCACCGAGAAGCGCTTCGAGAAGGGTATCTATATCGCCACGCGGAAATTCGCCGCGCTCCATGCCGCGGCCGATAGCGTCTCGCATCAGAACCCGGCGTTCCCGGTCAAGCTGCGCCATCAAGTCGCTTAACCGGCGATCGTTGGGCAATGCCGGCACAACGGCGCGGATCACCGCGCCGGTGGGCGTCTGAGTTAGCATCTGCGCGGTGTTGAACACCAACGTCGCCACGTCCTTCTCCGCCGAGCCCGTATCGGGAACCGCCGGGTTCGCTTTTTGCAACGCCTGGACGATGGCGGCGACCACCAATGCCGCCTTGTTGTCGTAGCGACGGTAGATCGTCGGCCGCGTCACGCCGGCGCGCTTGGCAATCCCTTCCAGTGAAGCGCCGTCATAGCCGAGCCGGCCTATTTCTTCTATCGCCGCTTGCAAAATAGCCTGATCGGTTTGCGGATCGCGCGGCCGGCCGCGGCCCCGCAGGCCGGTTCCCTCACTCATCCGCCGCCGGCGGCTTCAAGCGAGGCTTCGTAGGACTGAAATCCTTCCTCAAGCGTCGGAATAATGTCGACGATCTCGAAATACTCATCCGCAATGAGCGGCGAGTCCCGCAGCCCTTCGATATAGAAATAATAGGCTTCGGGAGACGGTGTCTCGAACATCATGATGTCCGTGACACGGCCGGTAAACGCTTCGGCATCGAAATAGCGCATCTTCAGATCAGGATACTGGCCGAGCGGTTCGTACAAATGCTGTTCGGCTAGTTTCCGGCGCTTATCGCGGCTGAGTTTAAGCCACGCCGACATTGTCCGGACATGGATGAAATAGACGTGGTTCATGGTCCTCATCTTCCCCAAAGACAGCGGGCATAGCCGCCATCGCGAGGCGGTACAGTATCAATTACGATACAGTTCTGTAAACATAATATCTAGAACCCGTAAAGACCGGCGGCAGAGAATTATCCGGCGTTCGCAGCTCTCGCTCGCTCTTCTTCGAGCCCGCCGTTTTCGACAATAAACTCGGCAATCGTTTCAATACCTTGGTCTGCCTTAAGATTGGCGAACACGAACGGCCGGTCGCCGCGCATTTTGCGCGCGTCGCGGTCCATCACGTCGAGATCGGCGCCAACCATTGGCGCCAGGTCGATCTTGTTGATGACCAACAGGTCCGAGCGGGTAATCCCGGGTCCGCCCTTACGTGGAATCTTGTCGCCAGCGGATACGTCGATCACATAGATCGTCAAATCGGCGAGTTCGGGCGAAAACGTCGCCGCCAGATTGTCACCGCCGGATTCGACCAACACGAGATCGAGCGCCGGAAAGCGCCCAACCATATCGGCGATCGCGGCGAGGTTGATCGAGGCGTCTTCGCGGATCGCGGTGTGCGGACAACCGCCGGTCTCCACACCCGTGATGCGCTCGCGCGGCAGTGCGCCGGACTTGATGAGGAATTGCGCGTCTTCCTCGGTATAGATGTCGTTGGTGATGGCAGCGATGTCGAAGCGGTCGCGCAGGCGCTTGCACAGCGCATCCATCAGCGCGGTCTTACCGGTGCCGACGGGGCCACCGATGCCCACTCTTAAAGGTTTTGTCATGAGCGAAATAACCTCGTGTATTGGGTTTCGTGTTGGGTAGAGGCCCAATCGATGACCGGCGCCGCCGAGCCCATATCGTCGCGCGGACGGGTTAACGCGGCCTCCGTTGCCGCAAGCACAATAGGCTCCAGTGCGGCGATGGCCCGCTGGCCATCGGTTTGACCGAGCGGAATTAAACGAATGCCGGCGGAAACAAGATTTGCCGCCAAACTGTGGAGATAGGCGGATAGAGCAACGCTCGCCGGCACACCGTGGGCCGCCACCGCCGCGCCAACAGCCACCGGGTAGGCAAGCCGCCGCTGCTGATCGCGCGCCAACGCGGCAAGCCGGTCAAGATCCGCATGGGGCCACGTGGCGCGGACGGTCTCTAGAAAGGCCTCGCCTTGGCCAATGCTTTCATCGGCGAGCTCGCGGGTCGCCCGCATGGCGTCACCGCGCTCCAATGCCCAGAGGAGATCGGCGTCACTGTCATCCGCGACGGCATCGTAGGCGGCGCAGAACAAGGCAGCATCGACCCGGCCGGTGCCCCTGGTAACGGCCCCGTCGACCCATTCAATCAGCCCATCTCGGCCGTCGATCAATCCGGCTTCGACGGCATATTCGATGCCGTGGGAATAGCTGAACGCACCAACCGGAAAGGACGGCGAAAACCACGCCAGAACGCGCAATAGGTCTTGGCCGGAGACAGGCAGATTAGTGATCATGGTCATGACGATGGCCGTGATCATGTCCGTTCGCCGGCGTATAGGCGCCGGGCTCCGGCGCAAACGGTGCATTCTTGTGTTCCACTTCCGCCCCGAGCTGGCGGGCCATATCGGCGATCACATGGTCGTGGCGGATACGCAAAACACCATTGTCCAACACTTGCACGGGCACGTGGCGGTTGCCGATATGCCAGGCCATACGGGCGGTGTCGCTGAGGTTTCGGCAGCATACATCGTCAACCGGCTCGGCGGCGGCGTACACCCGGATGAAGCCACCGTCAGCGACGGCCAGCGCATCACCTTCGGCCAATCGGGTGGCCTCTTCCAGATCGAGCAGAAACGGCGTGCCGTCATCGTCTTGCAAACGAATGCGGCGGCGGTAGCGATCCTCATAATCCAGGGTCACCGTCGCTACCGCCTCGGCCTCCGGCCAAGTTCCGGCGGGGTGGACTGTGATTGCGCGGCGCATGGCTAGAACAAGAAATAGCGCTGGGCCATGGCCAGTTCAGTTGCCGGTTCGCAGGTAAGCAACTCACCGTCGGCCCGCACCTCGTAGGTTTCCGGATCGACCTCCATCGTCGGCGTCGCGCCGTTGAGCACCATATCGCTCTTGCGCACGGTGCGCGTACCGCTCACCGGCAACAGCGTTTTGTCGAGGCCGAGCGCGCCGCCGATGTCGTTTTCCGACGCCGCGCGAGAGACGAAGCACACCGCGCTGGCCGTCTGCGAGCGGCCGAAGCTGCCGAACATCGGCCGGTAGTGAACTGGTTGCGGAGTTGGGATCGAGGCGTTGGGGTCGCCCATCGCCGCAGCAGTTATGGTGCCGGCCTTTAGTACCAGGTCGGGTTTGACGCCGAAGAACATCGGCTTCCACAAAGCCAGATCGGCTAGCTTGCCGACTTCGACAGAACCAACATGCTCGGCGATACCATGGCAGATCGCTGGATTGATGGTGTATTTGGCAATGTAGCGGCGGACCCGCAGATTATCGTTGTCGCCCGTTTCGCCGGCCAGACGGCCACGCTGCTTCTTCATCTTGTCCGCGGTTTGCCAAGTCCGGACGATCACCTCGCCGACCCGGCCCATCGCCTGACTGTCCGACGCAATCATCGAGAACGCGCCAATGTCATGCAAAATGTCTTCCGCAGCGATCGTCTCGCGGCGGATGCGGCTTTCGGCGAAGGCAACGTCCTCGGGGATACGCGCGTCGAGGTGATGGCAGACCATCAGCATGTCGAGATGTTCGTCGACCGTATTCACTGTGAAGGGCCGAGTCGGATTGGTCGACGACGGCAGCACGTTGGCCTCACCGCATACCTTGATAATGTCGGGCGCGTGGCCGCCGCCGGCGCCTTCGGTATGGAAAGCGTGAATGGTGCGTCCCTTGAACGCGGCGACTGTGTTCTCGACGAAACCCGACTCGTTCAGCGTGTCGGTGTGAATTGCCACCTGAACGTCCATGTCGTCGGCCACCTGGAGACAGGCGTCGATGGCGGCGGGCGTGGTGCCCCAGTCTTCGTGCAGTTTAAGGCCGCAAGCACCGCCGGCGACCTGCTCGACCAGTGCGTCGGGCTGGGTTGCATTACCCTTGCCGAAGAAGCCGAGATTGACCGGCAGCCCCTCGGCAGCCTGCAGCATGCGCCCGAGATGCCACGGGCCCGGTGTGCAAGTGGTGGCATTGGTGCCGTCTGCCGGACCGGTGCCGCCGCCGAGCATAGTGGTGATGCCGGAATAGAGCGCGTCGTCGATCTGCTGTGGGCTGATCCAATGGATATGGGCGTCGACGCCACCGGCGGTGACAATGCGGCCTTCGCCGGCAATCGCCTCAGTGCCAGGCCCGATAACGATATCGACGCCGGGCTGCACGTCCGGGTTGCCGGCCTTGCCAATGCCGGCGATGCGACCGTCCTTGATGCCGATATCGGCCTTGGCGATACCCCAATGGTCGACGATCAGGGCGTTGGTGATCACCGTATCGACGGCACCATCTTGGCGGCTGGCCTGTGACTGGCCCATGCCGTCGCGGATTACCTTGCCGCCGCCGAACTTGACCTCCTCTCCGTAGACTGTGCGGTCGCTCTCAACTTCGATGATCAGCTCGGTGTCGGCCAACCGCACCCGGTCGCCGACAGTAGGGCCGAACATTGCGGCATAGGCGCCGCGGTCGATCGAGTAAGCCACGCTCAGCCCTCCAGCGGGCCGTTGACGGCGCTGTTGAAACCGAAAACCCGGCCCGCGCCGGCATATCGCACCAGCGTAACGTCACGGGCCTGGCCGGGCTCGAAACGAACTGCGGTGCCCGCGGGAATGTCCAGCCTGAAGCCGCGCGCGGCGGCACGGTCGAAATCGAGCGCGCCGTTGGTCTCGAAGAAATGATAGTGCGAGCCCACCTGTACCGGCCGGTCGCCGGTATTGGCGACCACGAGCGTAATGGTGTCACGACCCTCGTTGAGGACAATATCGCCATCGGCGACAAAGAGTTCACCCGGTATCATTGCCGCCTCACCGGATCGGATTGTGAACGGTGACCAGCTTGGTCCCGTCGGGGAAGGTCGCCTCAACTTGAATGTCGTGCATCATCTCGGGAATACCGTCCATCACCTCGCCGCGGCCGATGACTTCGGCGCTGGCGCTCATCAAGTCAGCAACGCTGCGGCCGTCGCGCGCACCCTCGACGACGTAATCGGAGATCAACGCGACAGCTTCCGGATAGTTCAACTTGACGCCGCGCTCGCGGCGCCGGCGCGCAACATCGGCGGCCATAGCGATGAGCAGCTTGTCCTTCTCTCGGGGTGTTAGATGCATCGGTGTGTTCCTCCCAAAAAGTTCTTATATGTTCCACAAGCGGGGCATATTTTGCGGGTAGCCGCCGGCACTATGGCGGAACGCCGTCCAGAAGCCGCCATAGGCTTCGCGCAAGCGTCGTGTCTCGCGGCCTAGCCAGCGCACCACCAGAACGTCGCCCAATTGGGTCGCCCCCGCACGCAGAGCGCTATCGCCGCCCATTCCATCCAGCAGCTCACGCGCCGTCGCAAGTTGGCTTGCCGCATCGTCGCCGACATAAACCAGGCTGGCGAACGCCACGGCGCCATCGAAGCCCGACGGCGCCGCGATGGCCTGTTCGAGCGCCTCGTCGATATGAACCGCATCGGCCCAAACCAATCGGCCGTCGCGGTAGACATCCCAGGCTTCGCGAACCAAGCCACCGGTTAGACGCTCGCCCATCGCTGTGCGTCCAAATACAACGATCTCACCCGCAAGCAATTGAGCGCCTGGCGCCACGTCGGCGATCGTCATGCGGCGGAGCCGGGCGTTTTCAAACACAATCGTCTCTTGCGGTAACCACTCCAGCCAGCCGTCTCGTTCGACCTGAAGGCGAATGTTGATATGCGTATCGTCGCCCATCGAGCGGTAGATTTTCTCGGCCGCCTGACCCAACACACGGCCAGCCGTCCCAACGCCGCCGGCGACCGCTACGTCGAGCCGGTCGCCGCCGACAAGACCACCCGATGTCGTGACCAAAACACCGGTTGCCGGCTCGTGCGCCTCGGGCCGCGGAAAGAGAACACGCAACGGATCGCTCTGGTAGAGATGCGCTAACGCGGTCGTACCGTCGCGCGCGCAAAAATTGACCACCGCAGAGCCGTCTACCATTAGCCGCTTTCTTAAACCGTGAGATGCCGGCGGATGTCGGCTTCCTCAAAGTCGTTGATCGACCCGGCCAAAACTATCTCGCCGCGGTCCATAACAGCAACCTCGTCGGCCAGATCGCGGGCGAATTCATAATATTGTTCGACCAATAGGATAGCCATGTCGCCACGATCGGCGAGCAGCCGGATCACCTTTTCAATGTCTTTAATGATCGACGGTTGAATGCCTTCCGTTGGTTCGTCGAGCACCAACAAGCGAGGTTGCGTCACCAGCGCGCGGCCGATCGCCAGTTGCTGCTGCTGCCCACCAGACAGATCGCCACCGCGACGCTTGAGCATATCGGCGAGGACCGGAAAAAGCTCTAAGACTTCGTCGGGCAAATGCAACGGCCGCCGCGGCAAGCAATTGAAGCCGGTCATCAAATTTTCTTCCACGGTCAGCCGGGGAAAGATCTCACGCCCCTGCGGCACATAGGCAATGCCCCGGCGCGCCCGGGCATGAGGCGGCAAACGGGTGATGTCGTCTCCGTCCCACGCAACGCGGCCGCGGCGCACGGGCACGTGACCGGTCAGCCCTCGCAACATGCTGGTTTTGCCGACTCCATTGCGGCCCAACAGACAGGTGACCCGCCCCCGCTCGGCCTTGATATGGGCGCCGCGCAGAATATGACTGGCGCCATAGAACAGATCGATGTCATGAGCTTCGAGCATCGATTATCGACCCAGATAGACTTCGATGACCCGGGGGTCCGACTGGATAGCGTCCATCGCTCCCTCGGCAATAACGCGGCCCTCGTGTAGCACGCTGACCTGGCAATCGAGGTTGCGAACAAATTCCATATCGTGCTCAACGACAATGAGCGAATGATCGCGGGCGATTTCATGCAACAAAGAGACAGTTTGCTCGGTCTCGGCATCGGTCATCCCGGCGACCGGTTCGTCGAGCAGCATCAGGTCGGGTTCCTGCGCTAACAGCATGCCGATCTCGAGCCATTGTTTCTGGCCGTGACTAAGCGCGCCGGCAGAATCGTGTCGGCGATCGGGCAACCGAATCGTTTCGAGTACGTCTTCGATCCGCTCGCGCTGTCCGCCCGACATTCGGGCGAACAGGGTTTTGAAAGTGCCGCGGTTGGCCTTCAGTGCCAGATCCAGGTTCTCGAACACACTCAAGCTCTCGAACACGGTCGGCTTCTGGAACTTGCGGCCGATCCCCAGATTGGCAATGGCCGCCTCGTCAAGTACCGTCAGATCGATATCGTCGGCGAATAGCACCCGGCCTTCGTCGGGCCGGGTGTTGCCGGTCACGACATCCATCATCGTTGTCTTGCCGGCTCCGTTGGGGCCAATGATGGATCGCAGTTCGCCGCGGTCGATGATGAGGTTAAGGCTGTTGAGCGCCTTGAAGCCGTCGAAGCTAACCGATACGCCTTCGAGATAGAGGATCGACTCCGCCGGCAGCGTGGCGGAAATGTCCGACGGGGCCGCCAACGCCAAATCTGGAACCGCGTCAGGCATCGGCGCGATCATCCCGGCGGGTAAACAAGCGCCGTGCTTTGCCGCTTTTGAAGTCCTGAGCCAGGCCGACCAAGCCCTTCGGCATCAACAGGGTAACCAAAACGAACAATCCACCGAGAAAAAACAGCCAGATTTCCGGTGCCGCCCCGGTGAAGAACGTCTTTGCACCGTTAACGGCAAAGGCACCCACGATTGCACCGAACAAAGTGCCGCGCCCCCCGACGGCGACCCAAATTGCTATTTCGATGGACTTCGCGGGGGAAAATTCGCCTGGGTTGATGATGCCGACCTGCGGCACGAACAGCGCGCCAGCGACACCGGCAAGCATCGCCGACAGCGTGAAGACGAACAGCTTGGCGTTGGTCACAGAGTAGCCGAGAAAACGTACCCGGCTCTCGGCGTCGCGCACGGCGATCAACACGCGGCCCAGTTTCGAGGCAACGACAGCCCGGCAGATCAAATAGACCAGCGCGAGCGCCACCACCGAGGCGACGTAGAGTCCCACTTTGGTGGCCGGCGACGATAGCTCGAATCCGAGAATGTCCTTGAAGTCGGTCAGCCCGTTGTTACCGCCAAACCCCATCTCGTTGCGAAAGAAGGCCAGCATCATGGCGAACACCATGGCTTGGCTGATGATCGAGAAATACACCCCGGTGATGCGCGAACGGAACGCCAGCCAACCGAACACAAACGCTAGCAGGCCCGGTACCAGCAACACCATTAAGGCGGCGAACCAAAACTGATCGAAACCGAACCAAAACCACGGTAATTCATCCCAGTTCAGGAACACCATGAAATCCGGCAGTTCCGGGTTGCCGTAGACGCCACGGTCGCCGATTTGGCGCATCATGTACATGCCCATGGCGTAGCCGCCGAGACCGAAAAAGGCGCCATGACCAAGGCTGAGGATACCGGCGTAGCCCCAGATCAGGTCAAGCGACAAGGCAAGCATCGCGAAGCACAGATACTTGCCGAGGATCGAAATCCAGAAGGTGCGAAGGTGGAAAAACGAGTCAGGCGGCACCGCTAGATTGAGCACCGGCACGACCACCAGCATGATCACCCCCAGCGCGATCATAAATAGCCAGCCGCGCCGGCTTTCGAGAGCCATCAAGCGTGATGTCAGCGGCCCCATCTCGCCACTCCAACTAAACCATCTCGGCCGCACGGCCGCGCAAGGCGAATAATCCACGCGGACGCTTTTGGATGAACAGGATGATGATGATGAGCACGACGACCTTACCGAGGATCGCGCCCGATACCGGCTCCAGGAATTTGTTGACGATTCCAAGACCGAACGCCCCGACGATGGTGCCCCAGAGGCTCCCAACCCCGCCGAATACGACGACCATGAAACTATCGACAATGAAGTTCTGGCCCAGATTCGGACTGACATTGGAGATCTGGCTGAGGGCGACCCCGGCAACGCCGGCAATGCCCGAGCCCAGCGCAAACGTCAGCGCGTCGACCTGGCCAGTCTTGATCCCCATTGACGAGGCCATCGCGCGGTTTTGCGTGACGGCGCGCATATTGAGACCGAAGCGGCTGTAACGAATAAAGGCCGCCAGTAACGCAACGACGATAAGGCAGAAGACGAAAATATATATCCGACTGAAGGTAACCGAGACGCCGCCGCCCAATTCGAATGCGCCGGCAATCCATTCCGGATTTGCCACTTCCCGGTTGTTGGCGCCAAAGACGGAGCGGACAAGCTGCTGCAAGATCAAGCTGATGCCCCAGGTCGCCAGCAAAGTCTCAAGGGGCCTGCCATATAAAAACCGGATACAGCCCCGCTCGATCAACACGCCAAAAGCGCCGGCGACGATGAAGGCGGCCGGAATCGACACCAACACGTACAGCCCGAATGCATCGGGTGGTACGGCGGTACGAAATATTTCCTGAACCACAAAGGTGGTGTAGGCGCCGAGCATTATCATTTCGCCATGCGCCATGTTGATCACCCCCATAACGCCGAATGTGATCGCCAGGCCAATCGCCGCAAGCAACAGCACCGAGCCCAAACTAATCCCGAACAACAGATTTTCGGCAACTGCGAGGAGCGATAATCGGCCGTTGATATCGTCGATGGCCGCTTGCGCCGCGGCGCGCACATCGGAATCCGGTTCGATGAAGCTCCCGTCTTCGTTGGTCAACAGCATGCGTTCGAGCAGCGACTTCATGGCGGGGTCGGTCGTGTGAGATAGAGTTTCTATGGCGGCGAGCCGCAAGCGCCTGTCGTCCGCGCCGAGCTCAAGAGCGGCGATGCCGGTCTCCATCACGTCACGAACGTCGCGGTCGGTCTCGCGGTCGCGGGCTTGGCGAAGCAAACTCAATGCCGCCGGTGACGGGTTTTTAATTATGTTGCGCGCGGCCTCCAACCGTTGCGCCGGATTATCGCTGGAGAGAGCCAACCGTCCGAGGACGCCGCGAATTTGCCCGCGCAACCTGTTGTTTACCGTGATTTTCTTGACGTCGCGCCGGCCGACATCGCCGATAACCGCGCCCGACACCGGGTCGGTGAGCGTGTAACCACCGCCGGCGCCTAAACCGATAACGATCGCACCGTCGGATTTGCGAGAAAACAGCCTCCCCCCAGCGAGCGCTTCGAGCACGGTCGCCGTGCGCGCATCGCCGATCGCAACCAACGCGTCGATCGCCGCTGACTTCTTCTTGAAACTCTTTTCGTTAAGCGCCTCAAGCGCCGCAGTGAACGGATCATCGATTGTCTGGGCCGCAACGGGCGCAACCGCTGCAACGGCCAGTAACCCAATCACAAAAACAGTTAAGGCAATGACCGGCAGCTTTCGGTGGCTCGATTGATGCGCAATTCGGCGTTGCGTCACGATCTCTTGTTCCCCTGCCGGCGCTTTGGTTTGTTTTTCTTGATTAATAACGAATGGCTACCCCGGCGCCCCGGGGTAGCCACCGTCAACGAACGAACTAGTTGATAGCTTCCGAGAATCGCGGCTTTTCGCAGTTGCCACAGACCCATGGGAAGGTCCAGTCGGCCGTCAGTTTCGCGCTTTCAGGAATGAAGTCAGACCAGGCATCGCCCTTGACCACGTCATCCGTCGACCACACGGTCTCGAACTGGCCATCATCCTGAATTTCGCCGATCAAAACCGGCTTCGACAAATGATGGTTGGTGTTCATCATCGCCGTGCCGCCAGTGAGGTTGGGGAACGTCTGGCCGTACATGGCTTGACGCACAGCATCCACATTTGTCGAGCCGGCCTGTTTGACCGCCTGAACCCACATATTGAAGCCGATATAGTGAGCTTCCATCGGATCGTTGAAGACGCGTTTATCGTCGCCGATGAAGGCGTGCCACTTGTCGATGACCATCGAATTTTTGTCATCATCGACGCTCATGAAATAGTTCCACGCCGCCAAGTGACCGACCAGCGGTTCTGTATCGATACCAGCCAACTCCTCTTCACCGACCGAAAACGCCACGACCGGAATATCTTCGGCTGCTATGCCCTGATTACCGAGCTCCTTGTAAAACGGCACGTTGGCATCGCCGTTGATCGTCGACACAACCGCCGTTTTCTTGCCAGCAGCGGCAAACTTCTTGACGTCAGCAACGATCGTTTGCCAATCCGAGTGACCGAATGGCGTGTAGTTGATCAAGATGTCTTCCTTGGCCACACCTTTGGCCATGAGGAATGATTCGAGGATCTTGTTGGTCGTTCGCGGGTAGACATAGTCCGTACCCGCAAGCACCCAGCGTTCGACCGATCCCCCCTCTTCACTCATCAAGTACTCGACAGCGGGGATCGCTTGCTGGTTCGGCGCGGCGCCGGTGTAAAATATGTTCCGGGAGGATTCCTCGCCCTCGTACTGCACGGGATAGAACATCATCCCGTTAAGCTCTTCGATCACAGGCAACACGGATTTACGCGACACTGACGTCCAACTGCCAAAAATCACATCCACTTTCTCTTTCTCGAGCAGCTCGCGCGCCTTTTCGGCAAACAGCGGCCAGTCCGAGGCCGGATCGACGACCACCGGCTCGATCTGCTTGCCGAGCAGTCCACCTTTCTTATTTTGCTCGTCGATCAGGAACAGCATCACGTCTTTCAACGCGGTCTCACTGATCGCCATGGTTCCCGACAAGGAATGCAGAATGCCGACTTTGATCGTCTCTGCGGCCTGCGCCGTGCCAGCTAACGTAATACCAGCGGCCAAAGCGGCCGCGGCTGCAACTGCCTTGCACGCCTTACTCATTTTCATCTTGATACCCTCCAACAGAGTTCGTTGTTGCACCGCAGCACAATTTGCAATCGCCGTGCCAACAAACTCATGTCGAGGTATGTGGTTGAATCTATGAAGACTCTCGGTGGTGTTTGCACGATCGCCACAAACCCCAGGCCGCGCAACCGCCGGTGAAACGCCTACTATTTGTTCATTTTCCGCTGATTGCCCAAGAACGAGGCAGTTGATGTATCGCCGGTATTGCCGCCCGGGCGCGAATTTGACTTATGATGGATGCGGGGAGAGATCCCCATGGAGGTCGTTGTTGCACCACAACAGGGCCTCGGGGCCCCGCGTGCTGTTTCACGACGGCCGCGGGGCTTTGCTAATGAAGAATGGCTCGCGGTGTGTTTGAAATCGCGGGGAAAGCGAGAAAAAGTTCGGACCTGCCCTCCTACGCCAAGGCTTCGGAGGGCACTCCTAGCTCCATAGACTTCGCGCGGCTTACTGGCGTAAGCCATCCGAAGCTCGAAGAGCGCAGGGTGGCGGAGGGAGAGGGATTCGAACCCTCGATACGGGGTTACCCGTATAACGATTTAGCAAACCGTCGCCTTCAGCCACTCGGCCACCCCTCCGCACAAGAGTGGGTCGTCACGACGTATGCGGATTGGGTTGTTACTCAGGCAGACGGGGGCTGTCAATGCGACGCTTGCGAGGGAGAGCTAGAAACTGCTCCAGCGCTGATAGGCGTCTTTCATCCGCTCCAGGATGTTGGCAACTGCCGTTGGGTCGAGTGAGCTATCATCGCAGGCCATGCGATAGTCGTTGCGGGCTTCGACGAACTCGACCCACAAATCAGCATGGCTGAGCGCCACGGGGGTTGCCTGGCGTTGACTATGGGCAATGACCCGGTCGCGTTCGAGCTTGGCGAGGATTTCGCGCAAGTTGGAAGCAACCTCGATTTCGCCGACCGCATAGGCATGATTGAACGCCGCGAGCACTTTGTCGCTCAGCCGGCGGTTTCTCGGCGGCATCCCGGTTTCAGAGGCAATCTCTTCCACGCCCCTGGATGGTGAACTGACAACTGCTTCTACGGAATCTGGCATCAATCCGTCCTCGTTGGGTCTGCGACCGCGAACCTTCTATAGTCTGGTAGCCGACAACCTACGCTCGGCGGGCTTTAAGCTTCGTTAAAATCAGGATCCGTGCGGTAAATTGTTGTTCGGATAGACGGTCCGATAAAACTTTAACTAAATGTCAACCAACTCGCCGATATCGTCGCCTTCTGGGGCCCACAGAAGCGGGGCTGTTCTTTGGGGAGTTGAGTTAATGGCAAGTTTGTCCAAACGCACGATCGAAACGCTAAACGACCTGGTTGAGATCAAGCTGAGCTGTATTCAAGTATTCGACCGGGACGACGCCCGTGAAATGGAAGCGCTCGAGCGCGCCCGCCGCGAGTTGGCCGCGTTACTACCCGGGCAAAACGGCGAGACCGTGGTACCTTTTCCGGATGCCGAGGATGGCGCCGATACCGCACCCGCCCGCGCCGCGAGCTAACCTCTTCTTGGTTTAAGCTTGGATCAGGCGTCCAGCGCCTGATCCAAATCGGCAATCAGGTCGGCGCTATCTTCGATGCCGACCGACAGGCGCAACAGGTCTTCGGGAACCGGGCTCTCCGCACCCTCCGCGGTCGCCCGATGCTCGATCAAGCTCTCCACGCCACCGAGAGACGTTGCCGGTACAAACACGTTTACCGCTTTCGCAACCTTAAGCGCCGCATCGGCACCTCCGGCGACCCGGATCGACAACACCCCGCCGAAGCCTCCAGTCATTTGCGCTGCCGCCACGGCATGACCGGTGTGGCCCGGCAACCCCGGATATAGAACTTCAGATAATCGCGGATCTCCGTCGAAATGCCGGGCGATCGCCAATGCGCTTTCGCACGAGCGCTGCACGCGCAGGTAGAGCGTGCGCATGCCGCGCAGCAATAGCCACGCTTCGAACGGCCCCAGCATGCTGCCATTTTGGTGGCGCAATGAGTGAATGCGTTGCCACCATTCATCGTCACGCGGGGCGACCAGCACGCCTGCCAGCACATCGCTGTGGCCATTGAGGAATTTCGTTGCCGAATGCATGACCAAATCGGCGCCGAGGCTCAACGGCCGGGTCAGCACGGGCGTCGCCACGGTGGAATCGACCGCAAGCTTGGCTCCCGCCGCATGCGCGACATCGGCGGCGGCAGCGATATCGGTAATGTCCCATGTGGGATTGCACGGTGTTTCGATCCACACCAGCTTGGTCGATCCCGGCCGGATCGCCGCCGCAATGGCATCGATATCGCCGGGCGGTACGAAATCGACGTCGAGGCCCCAATGTTGTCCGACTTCGAGCAGCCATTTGCGTAAGCCGAAATACATCACCGTCGGGGCGACGATATGATCGCCGGGTGATAAAGCCAGCAGCGCCGTCGTGGCCGCCGCCATGCCCGATGAAAAGAGGCGCGCCTCCCTGCCCTCCTCCAGCGCGGCCAGCAGCGCCTCGGCCTGCTCGTAGGTTGGATTTTCGTCGCGCGTGTAGCCACGCCCATGCGGTTTTTCGTAGTTCTCGTCGCGCGCGTAGGTGGTCGACGGCTGGATCGGCGGGATGACCCCGTTGCTTGCCGGATCGAGCCAGCCCATCGCCTGTGCCGCCAAAGTGGACGGCCGGCGATCTTTGTCGTGGTTGCGCGCCATAGGCCGGGGCTTTTACGTCAAAGCGCGGTACGATACAAACCCGCAAACGTTCATAAAATAGATCCGGACACGGGGAGAATATTCAGATGACCGCCTATCTGATGGCGATGATCGACGTCCACGACGCCAGCGCTTACGAGGAGTATCGCGAGAAGGTACCGGCGTTGATCGCCAAACATGGCGGCCGGTACATCGTTCGCGGCGGCCCCTCAGACGTCGTCGAAGGCTCCTGGCCACCGGGCCGCATCGTGGTGCTGGAGTTCCCGGATTATGCAAGCGCGCAGGCCTTCGTCGCCGACCCCGAGTACCAGCCGCTGGCAGCACTTCGTCAGCGCACGACGGCATCGCATATCTGGCTCGCCGACGGCGTGCCTGGCGGCGGAACCGCCGACGGCATGCACGGTTTCATTCTCGGCAATGTCCGCATCGACGACCCGGATGCCTACAAGAGCTATGCCGAACAAGTTCCCGGCGTACTCACCGATCTTGGTGGGACCTATCTGGCCCGTGGCGGAACCGCCGAGGCGGTCGAAGGCGGTATGGATCTGCACCGTATCGTCATCGTCGGATTCGCCGATATCGCTGCTGCTGAAAACTTCCATAAATCAGAAGCTTACGCGCCACTTCTCACGATTCGCACGAATGCGTCGGACTCCAATATCGTGATCGTCGAGGGGCTTTAATCCGAGCCCTAGTCCCACGGGCTTGGCGGACGGTGCCATAGCGGGATATGCGCCCGCTTCAGTAAAATGACCAAGCCCGCGCCCGCAATGAAGCCGCCGATGTGGGCCCACACGGCGACACCATTTGCCGTGCCGGTGAGGCCCCAAAGCAGGTCTTGCGCGAAAAACGTCCCGATCACCAGCAGGGCCGGCAGCTTCAAGGGAATGAACCCAAACGCCAGGACGAGCAGGCGCGCGCTGGGATACAGCATCAGATAGCCGCCCAACACACCGGCGATCGCGCCACTGGCGCCGATCGTGGGCCGCACCGACTCCGTATCGATAAGGCTGTGAAAAAGCCCGCCGGCGATGCCGCAAATCAGGAAAAAGATAATGAACCGGGCATGCCCCAGGGCGTCTTCAACATTGTCGCCGAACACCCACAGAAACAGCATGTTAAACAGAAGGTGTTTCCAGTCGCCGTGGAGAAACTGATAGCTCACCAGCGTAAGCGCGGAGGAAACCCCTGGCCAGTCGGCCGGCAGCTGCGCATCGCCGAACAATCGCGCGGGCAGCAAGGTGTAGCCGATCAACGAGTTGTCTAAACCCGCCGTGACGAGCTCAGCGGTGTTCCAGAAAATCGCGACATTGAGCAAGATCAGCCCGATCGTCACGAAATGCGCGCGGATATAGAGCCGGGGATTGGCGTCGTGCAGGGGGACGAACGGCATGACCTAAAGGTAGGACGTCGCCGGCCTATTAGCCAGCACTACCACCGAAGCGTTACCGCCGCTTGAACTGGTCCTTGCCAAACAAGAGATCCCACTCCTTGCCCTGCGGCGGCGTGGAGCGGCGCTTATCCTTCAACACTTCAAAGCCCTGCTTAACGGCCGGGCGGGCGTCGATTTCGTCAAGCCAGCGTTTCACATTGGGAAATTCATCAAGCGGCACTTGCTGGCTCTTCCAGCCGCGCATCCACGGGAAGCAAGCGATATCGGCGATTGTGTACTCATCGCCGCCGAGGAACTGTGCCTCGCCGAGCCGCGTGTCGGCCACACCGAACAAGCGCTGAACCTCGTTGACGTAGCGGTCGATGGCGTAGGGAATTTCTTCCTTGGCGTAACTCCGGAAATGGTTCGACTGGCCCATCATCGGACCGATACCGCCCATCTGCCACATCACCCACTCCGTGACCTTGTAATGACCGCGCGCATCGTCGGCCAAGGACGGCAGGAACTTGCCGGTCTTGTTGGCGAGGTAGTAGAGGATCGCCGCCGTTTCGAAGACCGAAATTTCCTCGCCATCGGGACCGTCGGTATCGACGATCGCCGGAATGCGGTTGTTCGGACTGATTTTCAGAAAATCGGGATCGAACTGATCGCCCTTGGTGATATCGACCGGAACAACCTCGTGTTCGAGGCCACACTCGTAGAGCATGATATGCACTTTGTGGCCGTTGGGTGTCGGCCAGGAATAGGCACGGATCATTCTATCTCTCCCTCTCGCGTCGGTGGGGTCGCCGGTTATCGGGTTCGGGCGTTTTCCGACAACACATCGAGGCCACGCTGCACACCGGGCCGCGCCCGCAAGTCTTCGAGCCAACGGCTCACGTTGGGCAAGCCATCGAGCGATTGGCCCTGCACTTCGTGGGTATTGAACCAGCCGAAGGTGGCGATATCGGCAATCGAATAGTCGTCGCCCGCAAGATACTGGGTCTCGCCCAGCCGGGTCTCGGCGACGCCGAACAAACGCCCCATCTCGTTTTGGTAGCGCTCAATGGCATGCGGCACCTTTTCCTTGGCGAACCGGGTGAAATAGCCGTTTTGGCCCATCATCGGGCCGACCCCACCCATCTGCCACATCAGCCATTCCAATACGGCGATGCGGCCGCGCGGGTCGCTCGCCACATCGGGCATGAACTTGCCTGTCTTTTCCGCCAGATAGATCAGAATGGCACCGGATTCGAAGATGCTGACCGGCTCGCCACCGGGCCCATCCTCATCGACGATGGCCGGTATCTTGTTGTTGGGGCTGATCTTGAGAAAATCGGGCTTGAACTGATCGCCCTCGCTGAACCGGATCGGGTGGATTTCATAATCCAGCTCGCATTCCTCGAGCATAATATGAAGCTTTCGGCCGTTCGGTGTCGGCCAAGAATAGGCGTGGATCATTGTTTCCCCCTACAAGATCAGCTTGAACAATCCCCGGAACATAGTCGTCGGGCGATCGTCGACAAGTGCCGCACCTTGGTGATCGACCTTTGGCGGAACCTCGGCGCCGTGGTCGAACTGGAATCCGACCACATTGGCGCGCTGCGCGATCATATTGCCAAACCCGAGGGAGAGCCGATACGCTAGCGGCGGGGTAAAAAACATATGGCTTCTGGGCACGAAATTCCGATCCTCGACGTATCGGCTGTCACCAGCGACGATCCCGAGGGTGTCGATGCGTTGGCCGCTCAAATCGGCGATGCCTGCCGCAATATTGGTTTTTTCTATGTTACGGGTCATGGCATCGACCCGACCATCTTGCGGCGCAGCTTCGACATGGCGCATGCGTTCTTTGCGCTGCCTTTAGAGCAGAAGATGGCGGTCGCCATGACGCTGTCGCCCACCAACCGTGGTTACATGCCATTCGAGGGAGAGACCCTCGATCCGGAAAAACCCGGCGACCTCAAAGAAACCTTCAATCTTGGTCTCAATCTTGCCGCCGACGACCCCGAAGTACTGGCGGGGAAGCCGTTCCGCGGCGTCAATCAATGGCCCGACCTGCCGGGTTTCAAGGATGCGATGCTGGCCTACTATGACGCTGTTTGGACACTCGGCCGGAAACTACATTTCGCTTTCAGCCGCGACCTTGGCCTCGACGACATGTTCTTCGACGACAAGCTTGACCGCCCGTTGGCATACCTGCGATTGCTGCGCTATCCCGGTGGTGCGATTCCGAAAACCGCTGAGCAGATCGGCGCCGGCGAGCACACCGACTACGGCAACATTACCCTGCTGCTTCCCGACGACCAGCCGGGCCTCGAAGTGCGCACCCGGCGGGGCGACTGGATTGATGCGCCAAGCGTACCAAACGCTTTCATCTGCAACATCGGCGATTGTCTGATGCGCTGGACCAATGACATCTATGTTTCGACGCCGCATCGGGTACGCATACCCGAACGGGAACGCTATTCGATCGCGTTCTTCTTCCCACCCAATCCGGAAGTCGACATCTCGGTCCTGCCGGCCTGTGTAAGCGACGATCGGCCAGCCAAATACCCGCCAACGACCGTCGCCGAATACGTAAAACAGCGGCTCGATAGAACGCAGGAGTTCCGCCGCAGCATGTAAATGGCCGAGGCCAGTCGCTAACGAGGTCCGACGGTCGCAATCACCAGACGTTGGTGTACTCCGCCGGGTCGGGCCGCTCTTTTTCAAAGGCCGGCCCCGACGGCGTGCCGATATAGATGAAGCTCACGAGCTCATCGGGCCCTTCCAGCCCGAATGCCGCCCGCACATGGGGATCACGGGCGTTCGCCCCGGTCAGCATCATCGCGCCGTAACCCTTATCATGCGCCGCCAACAGAATATTCTGACAAGCCGCCGCGACGGCAACCACCTGCTCGACGGCGGGAATTTTGTCAGTCCGCTCCCGGTCGATCTTGGCGCAGGCGGCGATGATGAGCGGCGCGCGTAGCGGCCGGGACTGTTCCTTCTCGATGGTCTCCGGCGGCGCATCCGGTTCGCGCTTCTTCAGCGCTTCGACGAACAAATCGCCAAGGCGGTTCAACGCCTCGCCTTGAATGACGTGAAATCGCCAGGGCCGGATGGCGCCATGATCGGGTGCACGCATGGCTGCCGCCAGCATGTCGTCGATATCGGCCTGCGGCGGCGCGGGGCCATCGACCAGCCGTGGCGGTACCGACTGGCGCGAAAGCAAGGCGTCGTGCAGGCTTTGCTGTTGTTTAACCGAACCGTCCATCTTTACTCCCTCACCGGTTTGGTCCGACATAGGCCGAACCGGCACCGGGTCAATATGCCTCGGCCCCGATCGGAGTCAGTCGGTGAACGACACCGTCACCTCACCGATCCCCTCGAAGCGGCCTTGCCAGGTGCTTTCATCGCCCAAGAAAGCCGGCGGCGCAGCGGCCCCGGTGGTGACGTAGTCACCCGCCTTGAGGCCGGCACCGTACTGCGCCACCTTGTTGGCGGTCCAGGTCAAAACCCAGGCGGCGTCGCAACGGGCCTCGCGCTCGAACCCCTCGCCCGCCTCCTCGCCATCGGCAAACATCGCAATTGCTATGTCGGTTAGGTCGCGCTCCCGCCAGTCCGGAATGTCCGGCCCAGCGACAAATCCGCCGGCGACCCCGTTGTCGGCGATAAGGCTGGGGATCGGCTGAGAGAAAATATCGTCGAAATGGGCGTCGGCGACCTCGATCCCGATAATCGCGCTATCGACCGCCGCCAGCGCTTCTTCCTCGGTATAAGCCTCTGCACGGGGTGGTAGGGCGGCGCCCATGCGGTAGCCGATCTCGAATTCGATCACCGGACGGGTAAATTCACCCCGGCTGAATGTCGCCGGGCTCTGTTGAATCAATCGCTTCGGCATAGCCCCCAGCATGGGGCCAATGGCGCCCGCCTTTTCCAGCAACGCCGCACTCGTGAAACCGACCTTCCAGCCGCCGGGATCGACCCCGTTTTTCTCGTTGAGCGCCATCTGAATGGCCATCGCATCCGCGGCCGTGGCCGGCTGGCAGTCTTCGGGCAGCGCTGCGAGGGTCTGTTTCTCACTGTGCGAACCGGCCAGGAGTTCCGCGGCACGTGCGATCTGTTCTTCGTTCAACGCCATGACGATCCTCCTATATCTTGCTAGTGGTCTCTAATACCCCGCTTCGCGATCTACCTGCCATAGTAGCGGCTCGCCCGCGCGGTCGCGGCGGATATTCTCGACGATCTGCGGCGCCGATGTGGCGGCGCGAACCCGTCGGGCGACATGGGGCATGATCGTTACGCCTGGATGAGACCATAAGGGGCTTTCCGGTGGCAACGGCTCCGGCGAGGTAGCATCGAGGGTCGCGCCGGAAAGTTGCCCGCTATCGAGGGCCGCGATGAGATCGTCATCTATCAGGTGATCGCCGCGCCCCAGATTAATCACCGCCGCGCCTTCGGGCAGCGTTGCAAAGGTTCGGGCATTCAATATGCCCTTCGTTTGTGCCGTGATCGGCAACAAACACACAAGAATATCAGTCCGCGCGAGAAACGCGGGAAAACCTTCATCGCCGACATAGACCGCCACATCGGCTTCGTTTCGCGGCGTTCGCACCCAGGCCGCAACATCGAAGCCCAACCCGGCCAAAGCGAGGGCCGGCGCCCGCGCCATCTCGCCCAAACCGAGGAAGCCGACCCGCTGTTCGTGCGGCTGCTTCTGCGGGATCGATTGCCACTCCTTGCGCGCCTGCTGCGCCAGATATGCCGGCATGTGCCGATGATGGCGCAGGACGTGGAGAACGACATACTCGGTCATCGCCGGATCGCCGCCGGGCGGGCCTGTGCGCGTAAATGGCACGGGAGGACAATCGGGGTGGTAGAGCAAATGCTCAAAGCCGGCGAACATCGCCATGATCACCCGCAAGTTCGGTAATGGCGGCAGTTCCGACAAATCGAATTTGCCGACCAAGAAGTATTGAATATCCGCCGGGTCCCCGACATCGGGCCACAGCCGGATGTCGAGGTCGGGCAACAGCGCGGCAATGGCATCGCGCCACTCGGTCGAATCGCCGAGGACCGGCTGCGTAATCAATAGCGCCATCGGTAGAACGCGCTGCAGAACCGGTTATTGCGCCGCTTGTTCCTGACCTTCAGGACGGGCGGCCAAGTACCAATCGAGGATCTCTTCGCCGGTCATGATCGCGCAGCCGTCATGGCCTTGCATGTACTCGATGATCTCTTCGAGATAGCGAATGCGGTGCGGCGCTCCGGTCAGGTACATGTGCAAGCTGATCGACATGATCCGGGTGGAGTGCTCGCTCTCCATATAGAGCCGGTCGAACTGGTCCTTCGAGCGCTTGAACATCTCATCGGACGAGTGCTGCTGCAGCGCCATCATGGTGATGTCGTTGGTTTCGACCGTATAGGGCACCGAATACATCGGTCCCTCGGTGGTCGCGATCTCGACAACCTGATCGTCGAGCACCCAGTCGGCGACATATTCCACGCCGGCGCGGGCGAGGTAATCGATGGTCTGGAACGTCTCGGTCAGACCCGGGCTTTCCCAGCCGCGCACCTTCTTGCCGCTGAACTTCTGGATCGCTTCGCAGGCCCGGTCGATTTGCTCTTGCTGGTCGTCATGCTTGTGCATCGGGCCTTGCAGGTAGCCGTGGCCCATGAACTCCCAGTCGAGCTTCAGCGCCTCCTCGGCAACGCGCGGATAGGTCTCGCAGACCCGCCCGTTGATCGCCATAGTCGGCCGCACGCCATACTTTTTGAATGCCTCGGCGATGCGCCAAAAGCCGACCCGCATACCGTATTCGTGCCACGACCAGTTGGGCAGATCCGGCAACAACGGCACGCCCATGGGCGGCGGCAGCACCGTGCGCGGCATTGGCCGGGCGATATCCCAATCCTCCACATTGGCGATGAACCACACCGCCATGCGCTTGCCGTCGGGCAGTTTGAGCGGCGGCCGGTCGACAATCGCCGAAAAGGGTACGCGGTCTTTGAAAATCTGCATCTCTGTCTCCCAATCCCTGCTTTTATTGCAGCGGGATCATCACATGTTCTTGGTAACCGGGACGGTCGGTCAACCGCTCATACCACGCCCGCACATTGGGCCGGTCCTCCCGCGGAATATCAAGGGCATACCAGCGGTATACCGCGATGCCGAGCGGGATATCGCCCATGGTGAATTGATCGCCACACACGAAATCGCGGCCCTTCAGCCCCTCGTCGAGTATCACGCTGAATTCGTTGGTGAGCCGCGCCGCCTCGGCGACCGCCTCCGCGCTTTGCTCCTCCGGCGGCGTACGGATGAGTTGGTGAAACGCCGGGCGCAGGACCGCCCACAAGGTCGTCGTCGCCCAATCCATCCAGCGGTCGGCGTTGCCGCGCACCTGCAAATCTTCGGGCCACAGCGTGCCCGCGTCATGCTTAGCCGCCAGATAGCGCAAGCAAGCATTCGACTCCCACAGGACGAACCCATCATCGTCGATCGTCGGCACGACCCTGTTAGGGTTCATCGCGAGGTATTCGTCGGTGAAACCGAACTTACCGGCCATATCGCGCCGGTCGTAGGGCACCCCCATTTCGGTGCAGCCCCATAGTAGCTTCTGCACATTCGACGACGTGTGCCGTCCCCAAATAATCAACATCGACCGCCTCCCCCGCGACCCTAACAAACCCAGTTGAGGGCAAAGCTAGCGGTTTAGCGCAAAAGCGCCAAGCTGAGAGGCGGAAACAATACCAAAATTATCAGGACGAGCAGCATGGTCGCCGCGAACGGAAAGGCGCCGGCGAAGATATCAGCGAGCGATACATCGGGGTCGTCGATAGCGCTTTTGATAACGAAGCAGGAAATGCCCAGGGGCGGTGTCAGCAGACCGATTTCGGCGCCGACGACGGTCACAATGCCGAACCACACCAGATTGACGCCGAAGCTATCGAGTACCACCAGGAACAGCGGCACCACGATTAAAATAATCGATGCGGTCTCGATGATCGTTCCGAGCAGAACCATCAACAGCACATAGACGATCATTAACTGGTTCAAGGTGAGATCGAAGCCCGAAATCCATTCCCCGAACACGGTCGGCAAGGCGGCAACGCCAAGCATCCGGCTGTACATCGAAGCGGTGATAATCAGAAACAGGATCGTCGCGGTGATGTAGCCGGTTTCCACCAGCACTTCCCAAAGGTCACGCCACGTGAACCCGCGCCGCAAGATTGCGATCACAAGGGCGGCGAGCGAACCGGCTGCGCCCGCCTCGGTTGGCGTGAAAACACCGCCATAGATGCCGCCGAGCACAACCAGCACCAGAACGCAGACCGGCACGATCTTGTAGACGAGATCCCACCAGGTCAGGTTGGCCCAATCCTCGGCCGCCACGTCGGCGGCTTGCTGGCCGCCAACGAACCCCGGCACCGTGTAGGCCAACAGCAAGATCAAAATACCGTAGGCGATCGACAGAAGGATTCCGGGGATAATGCCGGCGATGAACATATGGCCGACCGACTGCTCGGTGACGATGGCGTAGATAATCAGCATCGCACTCGGCGGGATCAGCATGCCGAGCACCGACGATCCCGCCACGACGCCAACGGTAAAACGGCTGCGATACCCGAAGCGGCGCATCTCGGGGACGGCGACGCGGGTGAACACCGACGCCGAGGCGATGGACGACCCGGTGATCGAGGCAAAAATAGCGTTCGCGGCGACCGTGGCGACGCCGAGGCCCCCACGAATCCGGTAGAAGGCGAAATTGGCGACTTCGTAGACGTCCTTGCCCAGCCCGGTCTTGCTAACGATCAGGCCCATTAAGGCAAAGAGCGGTACCGAAGCAAAAACGAGTTCGGACACGGTGTCGGCAATCGATTCCGACAGCAGCGCCACCGCGATATCGACATTGCCGCGGATCACCCACACCCCCAGGAACGACACCAGACCCAGCGCCACCGGGATGTATAGCCCCATATAGATGAGGAAGACGATCAGAACGACCGACGCAATTCCAAACTCGATACCGCCCATATCTGGGAAATCCCTTCCGGCGTACTTCCGATAGTCGCGTTAACGCGCGCCGCGCATCAGCGGCAACAGATGCCGGATGGCTAGCTTGATGAATTGCAGCATGGTGACGGTGCAGCCGATCACGATGATCAGCTTGATCGGCCATTCGGCGACGGTGAACAGGCCTTCCTCGCCGACGAAATAGTCGAACCGCCACGCATCGTGCAGGTCGGGAATCGCGCCGTAGAGAACGATGACGAAAAACACCACAGCGAGGATATCGAAAATAGCGCCCATCGCGTGACCGGCCCGCGGTGAGCGCCTCTGGACAAACCCGTAGAACCCATCCGAGCGTGTCAGCCGGCCTTTGCGGGTCGCATCGCCTAACTGCATGAACACGATACCGACAATCGACATCTCAACCAATTCATTCACTCCGTGGATAGGATGGGTGAACAAGGTGCGGCTGAACGCATCGGTGTCGATCATCACCATGAGGACAAAAATCCACACCGACCCGATCGTGTTCAGAATGGTTAGAACACGGTCGAGTACGTCCTGACGGGCGCCGCCTTGCGGCGGCGCCCCCCGTGTCAGGTCGGACATCGGTGCTTCTCGATACTACTTAGTCTACGACCCGATCTCTCTATCCCACTGACGCAGGATCGGCTGGTTGTTAGCCCGCATGGTGTCCATGTAGGACTTCATGACGGCCCGGCCCGGCAGGCCCTTTTTCTCCAGCGAGTCGACCCAGTCCTTCGCCACATTCGGCATGCTGTCCGCCCATTTCTGACGCTCAGACTGCGGCAGCTGATAGATCTTGCCGCCATTGTCGACATAAGCTTTGTAGCTTTGGTCGGCGATCGCCATCGCTTCCGCGCTCATGTGATCCCGGTAGCCGATCGAGGCTTCCTGAATCGCCGCCTGCACTTCCGCCGGCAGATCTTTCCACGCTTGCGCGTTCATGGTGATTGCCTTGGAGTTGGCGGTGCCCAAGTCGGCGCGCATCATGTAAGGCGCAACCTCGTACATTTTCCGCCCGACAACGGATTCCGGCCACAGCATAATTGCGTCGAGAACACCGGTTCCCAACTTATTGTGGTAGGTCACCAGGCTGCCGGCGACACCGGCCGCACCGAAGCCTTCGAGCCAACGCAAGTTCAACCCTGCGCTGCCGATCTTCAGACCTTTGAGGTCGGCAAGCGAGTCGACTGGTTTCTTGGCAAAAATCTGGTAAGTGTCGAGCACCGCCAGATTTGTCAGATAAACCTGATTAAACTTGTTGAAGGCGGCTTTGAATTCGGGGTGTTTGTCCGCCAGTCCATCGACCGTTTGAGCAACGAGTTTAGGGTCGTTGGTCACGAACGGCGTGGCATAGGCCACGAGCTGCAACGGCACCTTGTCGGAATGAAATACCGTCGTGACGACACCGATGTGGCCAAGGCCCTTTTGCAAACCGCCCAACACACCACGCACCTTGACGATCTGGCCCCAAGCCTGGTTCCACTCGATCTCGTAGTTGCCGGTTTTCGCCAACCGCTTGTCGATCTCGGGGATGTAGTAGTTAATGAATTCCCGCACCCACATCGACTTCGGCGAATAACCGTCGAGTGCGGTAAGCTTGATCGTCTCGGTCGCGGCAGCCGGCGCCTGAAACAATGCGAGCGACGCGGCGCTGGCGCCCACCAAGGCGGCAGTCCTAAAAATTCCACTTTTGACAAATTTCATCGTATCCTCCGCTTGGATTCCGATAGGATTAGTTTTTTGGTTAGTATCTATCGGTTGACGCGATACAATTCCAAACCGGTGACGAAGTCAATATAATTTGGAAATTATTGGGTAAGCGTACTATCGTTTATCCACACAGCAGGAAATTGAGGACTCGGTGATGGCCGAAAATATGCAGTTCGAAGAAAGCCGCGAAGACGCGAAACGCGCGAGCACGACGGTGGCCTCCTCGGTCTACGATCAATTGCGCCTGGACATTCTGACTGGCGAGCTGCGCCCCGGTGAAAAGCTGCGCTCGGAATATCTCCGAGACCGCTACAAGGCCGGGATTAGCCCGGTACGCGAAGCCCTCAACCGGTTGGCGACAGAGCGCCTTGTCTGCCGCGAAGATCAGCGCGGGTTTCACGTTGCCGGCGTGAGCAAGGCGGGACTGTTGGAGCTCACCAAGACCCGCTGCTGGCTCGAAGCGATTGCCTTGCGGGAGTCTATCGAGCACGGCGACGACGCATGGGAAGAGCAGATCGTCCTTGCCTTTCATCGGCTGTCGCGGACACCGCGGTCGTTGGACGATGCGACCTACGCGTTCAACGCGAAATGGGAGGCTCTGCATAACGCCTTCCACAATGCGCTGATTGCCAACTGCGATTCCCACTGGCTGCTCGGCTTCTGCCAGCAATTGGCCGATCAGGCCGACCGCTACCGCCAGCTCGCCGCCGCGGTAAGCTATCCCAAGCGCAACGAAGGCAGCGAGCACCAAGCCCTGATGGAGGCGGCGCTCGACCGCGATGCCGACCGTGCCGCGGCGCTACAGTGTGCGCACATTCGCAAGACCGCGGATATCGTCCTCGCGGCCGATCTGAATTTCCTCCCCGACGAGGCCGATCCCGCTAGCCTGGGTCATCGCTAAAACCCCACCGGTCTTTTTGCCGCAGACAACTTTCACCGGCCCCTCCATCCGCGTACAATGCGGTGGAGGCGCAATGTTTTGCGCGGTATTCCGTTAGGCCCTAGCAAAACGCCGAACAATCGGCACCGGGTCCAACAGGGGGGATGATGTGAAGCCTGCACCCTTTTCCTATGTGCGAGCCCAATCGCTCGACGACGTCTTCGATCTACTCGACGAACATGGCGACGACGCACGCATTCTCGCCGGCGGCCAAAGCCTCATGGCGACATTGAACATGCGCTTGTCAGCACCGGAAGTGCTGATCGATATTAATCATATCGACGGTCTCTCCGGCATCGAGGTGAGCGACGGTAAAATCCGTATCGGCGCCCTGACCCGCCACAACGAGGTTGCCGCCTCGCCGGTCATCGCTGAACAAGCCCCGCTCATCGCCAAGGCAATCCCCCATATCGCCCACCAGGCGATCCGCAACCGGGGCACCTTCGGCGGTAGCATCGCCTTTGCCGATCCGGCAGCCGAGCTGCCGGCAGTATCGCGCGCCGTCGGCGCCGACTTCGTCCTGCAAAGCCGCAACGGCACCCGCACGGTCGCTGCGAATGACTTCTTTCTCGGCCTTTTCGAGACGGCCCGCGAACCCGATGAAATCCTCGTGGCAGCGGAAATTCCCGCGATCCCGGCCAACGAAAAAACCGCTTTCAACGAGTTGGCCCGGCGCCACGGCGACTACGCGATCATCGGGTTGGCGGCGCAAGGCAGCGTCGATGGCGGCACCTTCGCCAATATGCGGCTCGCCTTCTTCGGTGCCGGCGACCGCCCGATCTTGGCGCAGGCCGCCAACGCGGCAGTCGAGGGCAAGTCCTTTTCCGACGAGACAGTGGCGGCGGCCCAGGAAGCACTCGACGCCGACCTCGATCCGATGGAAGACCTGAACGGCCCGCCGGAAATGAAAATGCATTTGGCTCGTGTGCTGACCGCACGCGTGCTGGCGGAACTCGCAGCCTAGTGTTGCTGCCCCTATCGAATAGGCGAGACAGTTATGGATAAGAACGTCGATATTACCCTGACGGTGAACGGCCAAGAGGTTAGCCGCCGCGTGCCAGCGCGAACCAATCTGGTCGACTTCGTACGCTACGAACTGGAACTCACCGGCAGCCATGTGGGCTGTGAACATGGTGTGTGCGGCGCGTGCACCATCCGCGTCGATGGCACCATCGTGCGCGGGTGCCTGATGCTGGCTGCCCAAGCCGATGGCGCCACGGTCGAGACCATCGAGGGCGTCTCGGATAGCAATGAAATCGCCGATCTCCAGACGGCGTTTCATGAGCGCAACGCCCTGCAGTGCGGCTTTTGCACGCCGGGCTTTCTGCTAACCGCACAAGAGCTGCTGGCTGAAAACCCCAATCCATCGCGCGATGAGATCCGCGAGTTTATCTCGGGCAACTACTGCCGATGCACCGGCTACCAAGCCATCGTCGACGCGATCGAACGGGTGGCCGGCGAGCGCCGCGCCGCGGAGTAGCGGATCGCGCCACGGTCGGTGCTGGAAGCGCTGAAAGAGTTCTAAACGGTCATACCGTGCGCGGTTATGTCGGGCGCTTCGACGATGTTCCCGTCGGCGTCGAGTTTGAGCCCGGTCTTCGCCGCCTGTTCGACAACCGACGTGGCCCACGATACCTTACCGCTGTCGGCACCGCCGAGAATGACCAGTAAATGCGCGTAAGTATCGCCGGCGTTGCGAAAACCGCGCATCACGCCGGGCGGCACCGAAATACAGTCCATCGGCCCAAGCGTTAGTTCTTCCTGCGCGTCACCTTCATTCCAATAAACGGTCCACTGCCCGCTCATTGGAACGAATACCTCGACGGTCGGATGTCCATGCAAAGCGGCGCCCTTCCCCGGTTCGGCGCCGATATACGTCAGATTGAAGTCCTGTGCATCAGTGATCCCCGGCGTCAGGTCCGCGTCCTCGGTAACGCCCATGCCAATCACGTTAAAGGTATCGCGCTCATGCTCCTCGATACGCGTATCGACAAAGCCCTGAGGACTGGGGCGCATATCGGAAAATCGAGCGACGCGCTCGGCTTCCATTTTTTCTTTAGATAGCTGGATGGTATCCACCTTGTTCCCCTATTTTTTAGTTTGTTGACCATACTTAAGATCAAAACACCCACGCGTAAAATGAGCTGAATCAAAACGGCGGCGCGCCCGGTATGGCGCGCCGCCGCAATACTCAGATCAATGCCGGGCTAGTTTCGCCAGTCGTAACCCACCTGATGCACGATATTGATATCCGTGCTCCAGAGAATCGGCTCGGTAGCCAGGCCAGGCAATCCCCAGACAAGCGCCAGCACAATCAGCATCAATATCCAGTAGGGGATTGAGCCGGAAAAGATCTCCGATAGTTGCACCGATTTATCAGGTACCGACCCTTTCACCGCGTAGACGAGCAAACCGACCGGCGGCGTGAGCAAGCCAGCCTCAATGGCGAGAATACCCATGATCGCGAAGGCGTATTCGTTGTAGCCGAAGCTTTGCGCGATCGGCCAGAAGATCGGCACGGTGAGCAGGATGATCGAGCCCGAGTCGAGCAGCATGCCGAGGATCAGCCAAATAATGATCATCACGAAGATGGCCATGTTGGGATCGAAGCCCGAGCCGGTAATCGTGTCGGTAATCAGGTTGACAACGCCACCCGTCGTCAACAGACGCGAGTACATCTGCGCCGTCATCAGCAAGAACAGGATCGGCGCGATAACCTTACCGGAATCGATAACCGCTTCGCGGATACCTTCCCAACGAACGCCCTTGATCAGAGCCAATACCAGGCCGCCAAGCGCACCGATCGCCGCCGCTTCCGAAGGGGTCGTAAAGCCGCCCCAGATGGTACCCAGAACGACGATGATAAGCGCAATCACGCCACATCCGCTGACGACCTCCTGAGCGGTAAGCTTGTCGGCGCCGGACTCCTCAATCGACGGCGCCACTTCGGGCTTAACCATCGCGGTAATAGAACTATATGCCGCCATCAATGACGCCAGAATAATGCCCGGCAGAATACCCGACAAAAACAGGAAGCCGATCGAGATTTCGGTAACGATGCCCCAGATGATGAGCAGGACACTGGGCGGAATGAGCATGCCCAAACATGCGCTACCGGCAACCGAGCCCAGGGCGAACCGGCGCGAGTACCCGGCATTGATCATTTCCGGATAGGCGAGGCGCGAAAACGCCGCCGCCGACGCCAGGCTGGTGCCGGTGACCGCGGCGAAGACGGCGTTGCCGGCCACGGTCGCCACGGCAAGCCGCCCGGGAACCCGCTTCATCGCGAAGTTCATCACGCGGTACAGGTCGCCAGCCGAACCCGATCGGCTAACGAATTCGCCCATGATGACGAATAAGGGAATGACGGCGAACACAAAGTCGCGCAGCGAGAAGAAAGACGTACTGCCGACCTGTCCGGCGGCCAGTTCGTAAGCGCCGAACATCATCCAGGTGCCGACCAGCGCGGTGATACCCAACGAGATTCCGATGTGAATGCCGATCACGACCATAACGATCAGCGCGATCAGCATTAAAATTACGACTGTTGTCGGTTCCATATCCCTAGCGTTCCCCTGCTGGTATGCCTACGGCGGCGAAGACGTCTGCGCGTCCCGTCGGCTTTATTGGTTTTGTCCTTAGAGTGGCCGCTCGACGTGGCTGCCCTCGATTCCCTCCGCTTCGTCGTCGTCGGAAATGGGGCGCGTGCCGAACAGCGCGTGCCAGCCCAAAATCACATAGGCGATCAGCGATATGCAGGCGAAGATCACCAGCAACGTGCGAACCGGGTAAATCGGCACGCGAATCGAGCCTTCGCCTTCGCGCTCATCGACTTCCCAGCCGATCAGCATGTCTTCCCAACCGCCAATGGCGATCGAGTAGAAAAACCATATGCCGAGGAGCGCAACAACAAAGTCGATCCCGCGCTGCCCGTATTCGCCTAAGTTTTGATAGATAACCGCTGTGCGAAGGTGGGCGCCCCGATAGATCGTATAGGGCATCTGGAGGAACAGAATCGAAACCATCGAGTTGGCCACGATCTCAATTGTGCCGTCGAAGGGCGTGTTGAAAAACGTCCGCCCGGTGATGTCGTAGAGAATGAGAAACGCCAGCGCCAGCGCCCAAAAGGCGGCTATTGTGCTGCAGACACGCGTCACACTGTTGAAAATATTATCGACCATAGTCGTCCCTCCCAGGACCTCCGCTTGGTCAGCATGCCAGCCCTCAACCGGGCTGCCATTAACCTTGTTCCATCTCCGCCACTCGACTCGTGGCGGCAAGCAGCAGGGAACCTAACAGAATCGCGACCTGTGTAAACTCTTGCAATTTCAAATTTCGGCCAAACAGATATGCTCTAAGACTATAAATCTGCTCACTTCTTGGTGAACCTATTGGGGTCATAAAGTTGCGGCGGCCATCATATTTTGACCCCTAAACAACCGTCCGCCGCCCCATGTACCGGCCTCAGCGGTGGACAATTTTCACTGAAAATCTTGCTGCCTCGGTGGTAGCGAAAAATTGCTGACAGCGAACTAGCTTTTTAGCCGAATTCCTGCTTTGTTTCGGCCCGCATCGGCGGACATACGCCGTGATCGCCACAGATTAACGCTCTGTGGGTTGAGCAGGACGTAAACGAATATAAGGGAGACAACACGTGGACCTACGAACCAAACTAGCCGCTTTTGCGACCGTCGGAGCGATCTCCGTCGGTCTCGTATTTTCGGCATCAACGGCTATCGCAGATAACTTCACCCTGCGCATCGCCGCCGGCCATCCGGCACCGCCGCTATCGCCGGTTAACCAGCTTCAGAAAACTTTCGTGCCGAACGTCACCAAGCGCGTGGCGGCGGAAACCGATCATACGGTCCGCTTCATCGAAGGTTACGGCGGCACCATCGCCAACCTCTTCGAGGTTCTCGAATCCACCCAGAAGGGTCTCGTCGATATCGGTGCCATGTGCTCGTGCTTCGAGCCCACCAAGCTGTTCGTGCACAACATCAATTACTTCACGCCGTTCATTTCCGGTGATCCGCAGATCATGGGCCCGGCGACGCGTCAGATTCACGCCGAGTTCGACTACTTCTCCGAAGTCTTCGATAAGTTTAACCAGGTCTACCTGGGCGGCGGTGCATTCGACGACTACGGCCTCGGCACCAAGTTCCCGTGGACCCAGATGTCGGAACTCAAGGGTGTGAAGATCGGCGCGGCCGGTCCGAACCTGCCGTGGCTCGACTACGCTGGCGCCTCCAAGGTGCAGACCAACCTGAACGAAGTCTATAACGCCCTGCAGTCGGGCGTGTATGACGGCATCGTCATTTTCCCGGCGCCGTATTTCGGCTTCAAGTTCGGCGAAGTCGCCAAGTACTACACCACCATGGGCTGGGGCTCGGTTGCCGCCTATCCTATTTCCGTCAACAAGCGGACCTGGGCCAAGCTTCCCGACTCGGTGAAGAAGATCATCAACGAAGAGATCGGCGTATATGAGCAGGCCGTTCAGGACGAGAGCGAGGTCAAGTTCACGACCGCGCTCGACAATCTGCGCAAGCAGGGCGTCACGGTCCGCGATCTCGGTGATGAAGAGCGTGGCAAGATGGCTCTCGCCATCGAGCCGTGGGTGAACCAAAAGGCCCAAGAGTATGAAGACCTTGGCTTCCCCGGTAAGCAGACCTTCCGCCGCCTGATCGAAGTAGCGGTCGAGAAGGGTGCAAAACCGGTTCACAAGTACAACATTCAATAGTCTTTAGCGTACTCTAGAGACTAAAGGGCAGCTCGTTCAGCGGGCTGCCCTTTTTCTATTTGAAACAACCATTTCCCGCACAATCCTCACACTACCTCTCAGTAACGGCGCCACTTCATCCGCCTAATTTGCTTAACAACCGCCGCAATAGCGGCCATGCTACGCCCCATCCGTGCCTCACTTGGTGCGGACTCTAAAAAACCATGGCATTCGTCATGGAACAAAAAGGGAGGAAGCCAGTGATGTCATTCAACGCAATTGCACGTGGTGCTCTATTAGCAGGAGCTGCCGTTATAGCTCTATCAGTTGCGCAAACACCTGTAGCTGCCGACAACTTCACCTTACGGATCGCGGCCGGCCATCCGGCACCGCCACTATCGCCGGTTAACCAGCTTCAGAAAACTTTCGTGCCGAACGTGACCAAGCGCGTGGCGGCGGAAACCGATCATACGGTCCGCTTCATCGAAGGTTACGGCGGCACCATCGCCAACCTCTTCGAGGTTCTGGAATCGACCCAGAAGGGTCTCGTCGACATCGGCGCCATGTGCTCGTGCTTCGAACCCACCAAGCTGTTCGTGCACAACATCAATTACTTCACGCCGTTCATTTCCGGTGATCCGCAGATCATGGGCCCGGCGACGCGTCAGATTCACGCCGAGTTCGACTACTTCTCCGAAGTCTTCGATAAGTTTAACCAGGTCTACCTGGGCGGCGGTGCATTCGACGACTACGGCCTGGGCACCAAGTTCCCGTGGACCAAGATGTCGGAACTCAAGGGTGTGAAGATCGGCGCGGCCGGTCCGAACCTGCCGTGGCTCGACTACGCTGGCGCCTCCAAGGTGCAGACCAACCTGAACGAAGTCTATAACGCCCTGCAGTCCGGCGTGTATGACGGTGTAGTGATCTTCCCGGCGCCGTATTTTGGCTTCAAGTTCGGCGAAGTGGCCAAGTACTACACCACCATGGGCTGGGGCTCGGTTGCCGCCTATCCTATTTCCGTCAACA
The DNA here is from genome assembly GCA_965267185.1 of Alphaproteobacteria bacterium. GTDB lineage: Bacteria > Pseudomonadota > Alphaproteobacteria > UBA6615 > UBA6615. The sequence continues at coordinate 1,496,597 of OZ253937.1, forward strand.
AGCGGACCTGGGCCAAGCTGCCTGACTCGGTGAAGAAGATCATCAACGAAGAGATCGGCGTATATGAGCAAGCCACCCAGGACGAAAGCGAGGTCAAATTCACGACCGCGCTCGACAATCTGCGCAAGCAGGGCGTCACGGTCCGCGATCTCGGTGACGATGAGCGCAAAAAGATGGCCCTCGCCATCGAGCCGTGGGTGAACCAAAAGGCCCAAGAGTATGAAGATCTGGGCTTCCCCGGTAAGCAGACCTTCCGCCGCCTCATCGATGTTGCGATAGAAAAAGGCGCGAAGCCGGTTCACAAGTACAATATTCAGTAGTTCGCAAGCGACACTGATACGCGAAAGGGCGGCCCAAGGGCCGCCCTTTTTTGTTTAACGGAGTTTCACAAACCGAAGTTACGGTACTGACCGCAAGCCCCTCTCCTCGGGGAGAGGGTTATCGAATTAGCTCGAGGCGCCGATACCCACGTTGCGGCCGCCGTAGCGCCGGAGCCGCAGATCGGCCTGTTCCTTATGGCCCCAGAACCGCTCGATCTCGCAGAGCCGCGAACAGTAGTCGCCAACCAATACGCTGGCCTCCTCGGTGATCTGTTGGAAGGTGCAGGTCTTCATGAACTTGCCGACCCACAGGCCGCCGGTGTAACGGGCCGCGCCCTTCGTCGGCAGCGTGTGATTGGTGCCGATGACCTTGTCGCCGTAGGAAACGTTGGTCTCTGGGCCTAAGAACAACGCGCCATAGTTAGTCATGTTGTCGAGGAACCAGCGCGGGTCGGCTGTCAATATCTCGACATGCTCGTAGGCCAACCGGTCGGCCTCGGCCAGCATCTCGTCGCGCGTATCGCACAGGATAATCTGGCCGTACTCGTTCCAGGCCACGCTGGCCACATCCGCCGTCGGCAGCACCTTGAGCTGCCGCTCGATCTCCGCCGGGATCGCCTCGGCGAGTTCGCGCGAAGTGGTGACAAGGGCCGCCGGTGAGTTCGGTCCATGCTCTGCTTGTCCGAGCAGATCGACCACAACGGTCTCGGCGTCCGACGTTTCGTCGGCAACCACGAGAACCTCGGTGGGCCCGGCGAACAAATCGATGCCGACTCTGCCGTAGAGCTGGCGCTTCGCTTCGGCAACATAGGCATTGCCCGGGCCAACGAGCATCGCCACCGGATCGACCGTCTCGGTGCCGATCGCCATCGCGGCAACCGCCTGAATGCCGCCGAGACAATAGATTTCATCGGCGCCCGCTAAGTGCATCGCGGCAATCGTCGCAGCGTGCGGCCCCCCTTCGTTGGGTGGCGTGCAGGCAATAATCCGCGGCACACCGGCAACCTTAGCTGTGACGATGCTCATATGAGCCGATGCCACCATGGGATAGCGGCCACCAGGGACGTAGCAGCCCACGCTATTCACCGGGATATTCCGGTGGCCTAGTGTAACGCCAGGTAGAGTCTCCACTTCGACATCGCGCAGCGCGTCCTTCTGGACCCGCGCGAAATTGCCGACCTGCTCTTGTGCGAATTTAATATCGTCTATGGTTTGTTCCGGCAGGGAATCGACCAGTTCCTTGATCTGAGCGTCGCTTAGGCGAAAGCTCTCGGGCGACCATTTGTCGAACTTTTCCGACAGTTCGCGCACGGCCGCGTCGCCGCGCTGACGCACGTCGCCGAGGATGCCCTCGACCGTCTCGCGCACCTTGGCATCGGCCTCATCGGCCGCATCGGCGTCGATACCCTTTTTGAGAAATTCGATTGCCATTACTCTCTTCCCCGTCTGGCTTATTTATGGACGGCACATAACGCACAAGGACGGCCCTCGGCAAGCCGCCCCGCCGGGTTTATCCTTTCTAGGAAGCCGGCCCCGTAATCTTCCTCAGGACTTGGTGGCGATTGCTCGTATGGGGCCGGACATGCTCAGGCCAACGCCCTGCTTCTACTGCTTCCGCCCATGCGTCACTGACCAGGACTTCTGGGCTCTCGATTTCGTAGATCGCCAAGAATTTAGGCTCGTCCCCGACCCCCACGTCGCGCATCTGGCCCCCCATGCTCATGGTAAACGGCTCGGCGACGCCACGCGTAACGGAAATTACGCCAGGCACTTTTAGCAGCGCCGGCACATGCTCGGTGTCGTAGACCTCATTGAGCAATGCCTCTTTCTCCGGAGTGACGTCCATGCTCGCCATGTAAATATACCGGGTCGTAATTGGCATTCCTCCAGCCTTTCTCCCAATGCAAAAGGGGCCAGCGTGACCGCGCTGACCCCTCGCAACTCTGTCGGCGAAACCACCGAAGCAGATTGTTTTCGTTACTTTATGGCCTGTGGATTGATCGGCGAGCCGACGCCGCGGGTCACCGGCAGCGGCGGCGCCACGAACATGAACTCATAGACCTTGTCTTCGGCGCAGTCGTTGGCGAGGTCCTTCAGATAGAAGATCTCGCCCATGGTGATGCCGATCATCGGGATGACGATCCAGTGCCAAGGTTGGAAGACCGCATCGGTTTCGTTGGGAATCACTTCGCACCCCCACGTGTCGGCGCAGATCGCTGCGATTTCCATGTCTTGCATCCACTCACAGGTATGGAACGACACGCCCGGCGCATCGCCGCCGGCATAGCCGCCCCAATCGCCGTTGGCCAGACAACGCTCCATGTGACCGGTGCGGTAGATGACCGTGTCGCCACGGCGGATTTCGACACCCTGATCTTTCGCACAGGCATCCAAATCTTCGGCGTCGATGGCGGTGCCGTCGTCGAGGCTATCGACACCGGCCCAACGGGCGATATCGAGCAGCACACCGCGGCCGACCATTTTGTCGCGCATCTTATGGATCGCGCATTTCTCCGCGCCCCGGGCGCCGACAAGCGTGGCGTCGTAGCCGTTCCACATCTTGCCCTGGTTGAATACGTGGCCGAGCGCATCCCACTGGGTACCGCACTGCAGCGGTAGCGAGATCGCATCATCGGCATACTGATTGGCGTATTCCTTGCCGGGGACCGTTTGCTTGCCCTGCACCGCGTCAGTGCCGGTCGCCAGCATCGTATGGATCGGGTTCCAGCGGCCGCCGAACAATCCGCGCTGCGGGCCCTGATCGTCGAAGTTCAGACCGAGGGCAAAGACTTTACCCTTCTTAACAAGGCCGGCCGCGGCGATGCGGTCTTCATCGGTAACGTAGTTCTGAGTTCCCCATTCGTCGTCCGGGCCCCATTTGCCCCACTGCTTGCACTTCTCGGTCATCTCCATGATTTTGTCGTAACCGAAGCGATATTTTTCGTCGTCGTAACGGTGCATGTGTCTCCCCCTTCGCGGCCTTTTTAGTGGTGGCCAGGTTTGGTTGCTTAAGGTTGGTCCCGTCGAATTATTGCGCAGATGCTGGGCTGCTAAAAGCCCAGCACCCGCTTATTTGATCGGTCTTACTTAATCGCTTGAGGATTAATCGGCGAGCCCGTACCGCGGCTGATCACTAGCGGCGGCGCACACAGGAAGAACTCGTAGATGCCGTCCTTCTTGCAGTCCTCGACCAGCTCACGCAGATACCAGATTTCGCCGTGCACGATACCGATATAGGGAATGGTGACCCAATGCCATGGCTGGTTGGTGCCATCGACAGTTTCATTTGGCCGCACCTCGATACCCCACGTGTCGGAGCAGATACCGGCAATTTCCTTTTCGGCGATCCAGTCGACGGTCTCGAACGCCAGGCCCGGCGCATCGCCGCCGGCGTAGCCGCCCCATTCGCCCTTATCGAGGCAATCGGCCATCTGACCAGTGTTGATGAGCACAAAATCGCCGCGCTTGATCTCAACGCCTTGCTTCTTGGCCGTCCCGTCGAGATCCTTATTGGTGATCCCGTAGCCGTCGGCCAGCCGCTTCTTGCCTTTGTAGCGGGCAACGTCGAGCAGAACGCCGCGCCCGACCATCTTGTCGGCGAAGTGTTCGATGCCGTTTTTATGGGCGCCGCGGACATCAACCAGCTTGGCGTCGTAACCGTTCCACATTTTGTCGCCGGCGAAAACATGGGCCAATGCGTCCCATTGGCTCGCCGCCTGGGTCGGCAAGTTGATGGCATCGTCGGCGTAACGCATGCCAACCAGCGCTTCTTGGGTGCCTTGGATGGCATCGGTGCCGGTGGCGAGCATCTGGTGCATCGGGTTCCAGCGGCCGCCAAACAGGCCACGCTGCGGGCCATTCTCGTCGAGTTCGAGGCCGAGGCGGAACACCTTGCCCCGCTTGATCAGCTTCGATGCCTCAACAATATCCTTCTGGGTGATGTAGTTGAGCACCCCTAACTGATCTCGCTTGCCCCACTTGCCCCAGTTGCTGAGCTGCTTGCCCTTGCGCACCACATCGGCTTTGCGCAATCCCTTTTTACGGGTCGACGTCCGACGCGTCGCCGCACGTTTGGCCGGTGCCTTTTTTGCCGCTGGTTTTCTTGCCATCTTAATCCTCGCCTGAAATCTCTTATTGCTCTCCGATTGACGAACCCTCGCCAAACGCAACACGCGCCTATCACGTTCGATGCGCGCAACGGTTATCGTCACAGCGGATGACTTTGGCAAGCATATTCGCGCCCGCGCCGGAAACGCTTCGACTAACGCGACAGCGGTGATAATTTGCCGGGCCAAATACCAAGGAGAGACACATCATGAGCGTTGCCGAAACCGACCCCCTGCAAACGCCGTCCATGCGGCTCGACGGCCTGACGGCGGTAGTGACAGGTGCCGGCCGCGGGCTCGGCGAAGGATGCGCGATCGCATTGGCCGACGCTGGCGCCGAAACGGTGCTGGTGAGCCGGACCGAGGCAGAGCTCGAGGCCGTCGCCGAAACCATCGCCGGGCGCGGCGGCAAAGCCACGCCCCTGGTCTGTGACGTCACCGACACCACGCAGGTCAAAGAAAAAATAGAAGGCCTGGACCGCATCGACATCTTGATGAACAACGCCGGCGCTAACATTCCCGAGCCGTTCGTCGATGTGACGGAGGAGCATCTGGATTTCTTGATCGACCTCAACGTCAAATCGATGTTCACGGTCGCCCAGGCGGCGATGCGCCGCATGCTCGCGGGCGGACGTGGCGGCAGCCTCATCCATATGTCTTCGCAAATGGGCCATGTGGGATCGCCGCGCCGCACCGTCTATTGCATGACCAAACATGCTATCGAGGGCCTAAGTAAAGCAATCGCTGCCGAGGGCGCGCCCGACAATATTCGCAGCAATTGTATCGGCCCGACCTTTGTCGAGACGCCGATGACCAAGCCAATGTTCGAGAACCCGGAATTCCACACTTTCGTGATGGATCGAATCTTGATGGGCCGCCTCGGTAAGATCGGCGACATCACCGGCTCGGTGGTGTTCCTCGCCTCCCCGGCATCGGCCCTGATCACCGGCGCCAGCCTTACCATCGATGGCGGCTGGACGGCTGTCTAATTGTGGATTGATCGGTTAAAATATCGATATTTTCAAAACCACAATTCGGGGGAGATGCATCGATGCGCACGCCACGCCTAGACCGGGACCGTCAGCAATGGATTTACGATTACGTCGTCAAGGAGACCGGCCGGGTCTTCCATTGGGACGAAGAGGGCCGCAGCCTGCCCAAGAGTATCAAGAGCCACGCTCAGATCTCCAAACATCTCGGACGGATCGCGCGGCGGATGGAGCGCATCGCCGGCGAAGAAGAAGCTGCCGGCCATAACGCGACCGCATTCGAGCTCTACTACCGGGCATCAGCGCAGTTCGGCCAAGCGCAGCATCCGGTTTTGGAAACCAATGACGAGAAGCAATATCTGCACGGACGCTGCCTGGCCAACTACGAAAAGGTCATTGAGCTGTCGCCCTATCCGCTAGAGCGAGTCGAAATTCCGTTCGAGGGTGTGGAGTTGCAATGCAACTTCCACATCATGCCCGGAAGCCCGCAAGCGCCGGTGCTGATCTACATTCCCGGCTGCGACATGACCAAGGAGATGTATCCCGATCCGCGGATTAATCACGCCCATCACCGCGGCATGCACATGCTGGTGATGGACGGTCCGGGTCAGGGCACGAGCAATCTTCGGAATATCAAGCTGACCCACGACAACTACGAGCGCGCCATTTTGGCGGTCGCCGAGTATCTCGCGGGCCGCGACGAAGTCGATCCCGAAGCGATCGTTGTGCAGTCCCACTCCATGGGATCGTTCTGGGGTTTGCAGGCCGCGGCATCAGGCGACCCGCGCATCAAAGCGGTCGCCGGACCGTGGGCTTCATATATCGACAAGTACTATATCCTCGACACCTTCTCGCCGCGCTACAAGCAGCTGTTCGGCTACCTCACCGGCGCGGCCAGCGAAGCGGAACTCGACGACATGGTCGCCAAGATGACCGTCGAAGGCCGCGAGGCGGATGTCAGTTGTCCTGTACTACTGACGGTCGGCGAGTACGATTCGCGCAGCCCGGTGGAGCTGATCTACGGCTTCTACGACAAGATCAACGCACCGAAAGAACTCTGGGTCTATGAAGACAGTTACCATCAGGCAAAGCTATTCGGCGGCGATTCGAACCGTCTGGACTGCCACATGATGTGCATGGACTGGCTGGTTGAAGCGCTCGCCGGCAAGTTCGGCCCCGGTTATTCGCGTAAAATGTATCTGCGCACGGGCGGCGGCGGCCCCAACGGCACCCAGGGCGATGGGCAGGACGCGCTGCACTGGTGGGAGGATTAAGCACGGTTTGTGAACGCCTGAAATTATTGTGATCGTTCGGGGCTGCGGCGCCCATGATATATTGGTGTGCCGTTGCCCCCGGTGCGCGAACGCTAAAGCTGCGTTACGTGCCGGATTTGCGTCCGAACAGCACTCTAGAATGTCGGGTCTTTTGTCGGGATGGTGACATAAAAGGTTGTTTCACAATTATTTTTGGGTGGTGTTTTCATAGGACAGCCAAATTTGGTAAAATATTTCCAAATAATCATAGTCTGAGGAGGACATGGCTCGTGGCTGCTCGTGACGAGACCTACAATTACCCCCGTTTTAAAATGAGTAACTACGAACTGGGGTATTTCCCGGGGCCCAAGGCCGGTGAGGATGTCGACTACAACTATACGCTGACCGATCTCGATGGTAACGAGGTCAGCCTTGCCGACTATAAGGGCAAGTGGCTCGTGATCGAGTCCGGCAGCTTGACCTGCCCGATGTACGTCAAGAACGTAAAGCCCTACGCCAAGCTGAAGGAAAAATATCCTGATGTTGAATGGCTGGTGGTCTATGTGCGCGAGGCGCATCCGGGCGAGAAAGCCGGCCAGGCGACGACGATCGATGAAAAGATCGCTTACGCCAAGCGTAACCGCGATGACTACAGTGAAGAGCGTAAGATCGCCGTCGATGATGTGAAAGGAACATGGCACCACAACTGGGGCCTGTTGCCGAACACCGTCTATGTGATCAACCCGGACGGCAAGGTGATCTACCGCGCCGACTGGTCGTTCGCCCACAATGTCGACCGCGTGCTGTCGAACCGCGACAAAATCGACACCAACGAACATATCGCGATTATCGGCGCCGCGCCGTGGATCACCATCCCCGTCACCCTAAAGGGCGGCTGGATCGCGCTTTACGATATTTTGATCATCTTCCCCAAAGTCTACTACGAGCATTTCAAGCTCGATATCATCACCTGGTGGAACAAGCGCAAGAACAAGTCGGCGGCCGCCGCCGAATAGGCGTATAACCGTCGGAAATACCGAAAGGCCGGATGCGATCATCCGGCCTTTTTCCGTTGGCACCGTCGCCCGTGAGGCCCAGGGCCCTGCGCGCACGGCCAAAAAGTAACGCCACCTCCCCTTGCGCTCGCCCAACGGGGCGATATTATCCCTGCCGTCCATCTCAGCGGTACAAATAAGAAATAAGCGCCCGCAATAAACCGCTTGGATCGGGAATAACGACAACGCCAGTTTTCACTGCGTGTGCGCTCCGGCGCGCAAATGGGGGATTTCCAACCAATACCGGTGCGGATTGGCCGTTGCTGCCCGAATCTAAACAACAATCAAGAAGACAATAAACCGAGGAGCGGGAATATGAGTGGTGCTGATACGGCGTGGATTCTAACAGCCACGGCCCTCGTCCTATTTATGACATTGCCCGGACTGGCATTGTTCTATGCCGGTCTGGTGCGAGCGCAGAACGTTTTGTCTGTGCTGATGAACTGTTTTGCCATCGCCTGCGTGGTGTCGGTCGTATGGCTGGTGGTCGCCTACAGCATCGCCTTCGGCGATGGCGGTGCGGCCAACCAGTGGTGGGGCGGCCTCGGCAAGTCGTTCTTGGCCAGCGTCGATATCGACAGCCTGTCCGGCTCGATACCGGAAACCCTATTCTTCATGTTCCAGATGACCTTCGCCATCATTACGCCGGCGCTGATCGTCGGCGCTTACGTGGAGCGCATTCACTTCTCCTTCGTGATCGTGTTTTCCGTGATTTGGGTGGTGATCGTTTACGCACCCGTCGTTCATTGGGTATGGGGCGGCGGCTTCCTCGCTGACATGGGCGTAATCGATTTTGCCGGCGGTATTGTCGTCCACGTGACGGCGGGCGTTTCGGCACTCGTTTTGGCGATGATGCTGGGCCGGCGGCGCGGCTTCCCCAACGAACTGCAGCCGCCGCACAATCCGGGCATAACCATGATTGGCGCGGCAATGCTGTGGGTCGGCTGGTTCGGCTTTAACGCGGGCTCCGCTCTGGCAGCCGACGGCGCGGCGGGCATGGCGATGACCGTCACTCACCTCTCGGCCGCCGCGGGCGCAATTGCCTGGTCGGTTATGGAACTCATTCTCTACCGCAAAGCCAGCCTGATCGGCGCGGTCACCGGTATGGTTGCCGGCCTGGCAACCATTACGCCGGCGTCGGGTTCCGTAGGCCCGATCGGCGGTCTGGTGCTCGGCTTGGCAGGCGGTGTGATCTGTTTCACGGTTACCCAGATGATCAAGCAGAAATTCAAGATCGACGATTCGCTCGATGTATTTGCCGTCCACGGTGTCGGCGGCGCTCTCGGCACGCTGCTTGCGGCCTTCTTCGTTAGCACTACCCTTGGCGGCAACGGGTTGGCGGAAGGCATGACCATGGGCGGCCAGTTCATCGCCCAGGTGATCGGCATTATCGTCGGCGCTGTCTGGGCCGGCGTGCTCACCTTCATCATCGTGAAGATTGTCGCGCTGGTCGTTCCGTTCCGCGTCAACGAGGAAGACGAGGTCCAAGGCCTCGATCTTGCGATGCACGGTGAACGTGGCTACCACACGCTTTAAAGTAAGCCGCGCAGACGCGGGATCATATTTGCTAACGCCGGGTTCGGTCCGAACGGCTCGAACCCGGCGGCGATATAAGCGGAGAGCACCATGAAATTTATCGTTGCCATCGTAAAACCGCACAAGCTCGACGATGTCCGAGAAGCGCTGACCGGAATCGGCGTGGAAGGTTTAACCGTTAGCGAAGTCAAAGGATATGGCCGGCAGAAAGGCCAGACGGAAATCTACCGGGGCGCCGAATACCAAGTGAATTTCGTGCCGAAGATCAAGATCGAGGTCGCTGTCGACGACGGCGTAGCCGACAATGCGGTCGAAGCAATCCGGCAATCGGCGAATACCGAGAAAATCGGCGACGGCAAGATTTTTGTCTTCGATCTGCAGCAAGCGGTACGGATCCGCACCGGCGAGACCGGCGGGGCAGCGCTCTAGAGAACCGCGCCGTTCAGCCGGGTTCACCAAGGCCGGCCCGGGCTTCAATTTCCTTAATCGCGGCGGTCAAGTTTTCCGCGCCATAGCCGCTGGCAACGGCCGCAGCGTAGAGGTCGCGGACGGCATCGGCGACCGCCGTCGGCACCTCGGCGCGGACAGCCGCTTCGCAGATGAGTCCCATGTCCTTGTCCATGAGCTCTGTCGCAAAAGCGGGTGAAAAGTCCCGCGCTTTTAGGGGCGGCAAGCTGTATTTAACCAACGGCGAGGCGACGACGCTCTCGCCGATTACGTCGAGCATCACATTCCAATCGAGGCCGCCCTTGCGGCCCAGGGCCAGTGCCTCGGCGAGCGCGGCAACCGTCGAAGCGGCGAGCAAGTTCAGCACAAGCTTCATGTAGCGCCCCTGCTCTTCTCCGCCGACATGGAAATAAACGGCGGCCATTGCTTCTAACAGGGGTTGGTACCGCCGGTAGGCCGCCTCCGGCCCCGACACCATCACCGTCAGGTTGCCGGCCTCGGCCAATATGGTGCTGCCCGACACAGGCGCGCGCAAAAAATCAATTCCGGCCTCATCGGCGGCCCCAGCGACTTCTGCCGATACTTCCGGCGACACCGTGCTCATATCGACATAAATCGATCCCGGCTGCATAGCCGATAGAACCCCGCTATCGCCGAGCGCAACCGCCCGGAGCGCATCGTCGTTGGGGATCATCGACACGACAAACTCAGCGTCTCCCGCCACATCGTGATTAGACGCTCCAGCCCGCGCCCCGGCAGCAACCGGTGCAGACATGTTGTCGGCCACAGGGTCGAATACCGCAACGTTGGCGCCGGCGGCGATAAGACACCGGCTCATCGGCGAGCCCATATTGCCGGTGCCGAGCCATCCGATCTTCGTTCCTTCAAGGCTCATTATTGTGTTCCTCCCCCATCCCAAATTTGCTGGCTTCGTTGCTGCGCAACCTGCCAATTTTTATCGCGCCAGACTATCATGGCGCCAAGAGCGCGCCCACTGCGGGCGAAAATGAAAGACTGGTTCAGATGAGCCGAACCGCTGCAATTTTCATTTTTTTCGCTGGTCTGAACGGCCTACTCGCGGTGCTCGCCGGCGCCTGGGCGACGCACGGCTTCGGCATCCCGATTGTCGACGGCGGCGACGCGCTGGCTGAAACGGGCAGCCGCTTCCAGATGTGGCACGCACTGGCGTTTCTCGGGATCGCGGCAGCACATGAATACACACCGCGGGCGCGAAGTATCGTCGCAAGTCTGCTTGGCGTTCGGGCGCTACTGCGCCTCGCCGGCCTTGCGCTCCTTATCGGCATCGCCGGATTCAGCGGCGGGCTCTATGCCTCGGCCAGCGGCACCCTTCTGGTGGGCATAGCTCCTATTGGCGGTACGGCGCTAATGATCGGCTGGCTGCTTCTAGCACTAGCCGGCCTGGGTGCGCTGCTCTCGCGCCGCTAGATCACTTCGCAGGCCTCGTCGAAATCGAAGCGATAGAGACGCGGCCCCAAAATTCCCGAAACATCGCCATAGCCGATATTGCACAGGAAATTCGACCGGTAGGACGTCCCCTTGAAGAATTCCTCATCGGCAGCCTTCTTATCGAAACCGCCCATGGCGCCCGCGTCGAGACCGACAGCGCGCACCGCCATGATGAAATAGGCACCCTGGAGGCTCCCGTTCATATAAGCAAAATCCTGCGCCACCGCGTCATCGGCTTCAAAGCGGTCCTTCATCTCCGGGCGCATCGGATACAATTTTGAAAAATGCTCGTAGAACTTCACGTCATAGGCAATCAGCGCGGTGACCGGCGCCAGCATGGTCTTCTCGACGTTGCGCGGCCCCAAAGTCGGCTTCAAACGTTCCTTCGCTTCCTTTGAGCGCAAAAACAAAATCCGCGCCGGCAGGCAATTGCCGCTTGTCGAGCCGAACTTGGTCAGATTCCAGATCTCGCGCAATTGCTCGTCGCTCACCGGCTTGTCCTGCCACCAATTGTGGTTGCGCGCCTCGCGAAACATCAGGTCGAGCGAATTTTCGTCGAGCCGCTCAATCCGTTGGCGGTAATCTTCGATCCGGGCGCGCGCTTGCGCGAGAGCTTCTTCTTCGGACATAGGTTTCCTTAACTATTCGGGCTATCGGGCGCGCAAGACCAATTTTGGCGATGCTTGGCCCTAAATGTCGCGCCGCCCGGCAAAAGTCAAACGCCCGCCGCCAGTGGGCCGCACCCGGCTGGAATGATCGGCCCGAATGCTCTATTGAGGCGCGGTCAAATCTGGAGCGACTTTCATGACCGATCGTAACGGCGCCCTATCCGGCATTACCGTCCTCGACCTCACCCGGGTCTTGGCAGGCCCCTACTGCACCCAGTTGCTCGGCGACCTGGGCGCCGACGTGATCAAGATCGAGCGGCCCGGCAGCGGCGACGACACAAGAAAGTTCGCCCCACCCTTCGTTACCGACGACGCCGGCAACGAAACCACGGAGAGCGCCTATTTCATGAGCGCCAACCGCAACAAGCGCTCGGTCGAAGTCGATCTCACCAGCGAGGCCGGCCAAGACATCGTACGGCGGCTCGCCCTGCAGGCCGACGTACTGGTGGAAAACTTCAAGACCGGCAATCTGGCCAAGTACGGCCTCGGCTATGACGATCTAAAAGCTGCCAATCCGAAGCTGGTCTACTGCTCGATCACCGGGTTCGGGCAAACCGGGCCCTACGCCCAGCGGCCGGGTTACGATTTCCTGATCCAGGGTATGGGCGGCATCATGTCGATCACCGGCGAACCCGAGCGCGAACCGCAGAAGGTCGGAGTGCCGATCGCCGATATCATGTCGGGTATGTTCGCCGCAGTGGCCGTGAACGGCGCACTACGCCATGCAGCCGTAACGGGACAGGGCCAGTACATCGATATCGGCATGCTCGATACTCAGGTCGCCTGGCTGGTCAATCAAGGCATGAACTTCCTCCACTCCGGCGAAGCGGAGCGGCTCGGCAACGCCCATCCCAATATCGTTCCTTACCAGGTGTTCAAGAGCGCCGACGGCCATATCGTGCTGGCGATCGGCAACGACAGCCAATTCCGCACCTTCTGCGACTTCGCCGGGGCTCCGGAACTGCCCGACGACCCGATGTTCGCCACCAACGATGCGCGAGTGAAAAACCGCGCTGCGACGGTGGCGAAAATCCAGGCGATCATCGAACAGCATCCGTCGCAATACTGGCTCGAAGAATTGGAAAAGATGAAGATCGGCTGCGGGCCCATCAACACGCTCGATCAGGTGTTCGCCGACCCGCATGTGCAAGCGCGCGAGATGGTGGTCGAGGTGCCCCATCCGCAAATAGAGGGTGGCGCCAAGCTGATCGCGAGTCCTTTGCGCTTGTCGGAAACACCGGTCGAGTATCGCCACCACCCGCCCCTGCTCGGCGAGCATACGCGCGAAGTGCTCGCGGAGAAGCTGGGGCTGGACGATACAGCGCTGGACGACCTGAAAGCCTCGGGTGCGATCGGCTAAAACCCAAAAAGGAATGACCAATGGAAGTCGAATGGATCAAAGCCACCGATAAGATGCCGGACGATGGAACAAACGTCCTGGTGACGACCGAATATGCCGGCAAGCGCTACGTGACCGCGGCTCACCGCCACGGCCCGTTCTGGCTCGGCTCGGAATCTCACGAGGTCCTGTTGGGCGAAGTCGTCGCCTGGACTCAACTGCCCGAACCGTCGTCGCTTTAGGCGCACAAACAGACAGGTCCGAAGTGGGTTCTCGATGGCACAAGTAAAACTCTGCGACCTCGACGATATCAGCGAACTGGAAGCAAAAGGGTTTGTCGGCCGGGTCGATGGCAAGCAACGCAACATCTTCGCCGTGCGGAAGGCCGACACCTACTACGTCTATGTGAACCAGTGCCCCCACGCAGGCGCGCTGATTGACCATATTCAGGGTAAATTTTTTAACGGCGACGGCTCACTCCTGCGTTGTGGCATGCACGGAGCGCTGTTTCAGGTTGAAGACGGCAAATGCGTCGACGGGCCCTGCTCCGGCGATAGCCTGACCCAGGTGCCGTCGGAGGCCAAACCGGACGGGCTCTACATCGAAGAGACCTAGCGACCGGCGGTCCAGAACCGGTTTTTGTCGATTTTTCTTGATGGATCAGACCTCGGCACTTGAAACGCCGTGGGGTCGATGCGTACTATGGGCGCAAGAATTTCCAAATTTTTAAATCACAGGGAAGACGCCATGAAATTCTGTCTCTACTCGGATATTCACGCGCAATTACCGCAGCTCGAGGCGATACAAGCGGCTATCGACACCGAGAATGCGGACAAGGAAGTCGTCATTGGCGACCTGCTGATGCTCGGGCCGCAGCCTTCGGAAGTGGTCGACAATATCCGCTCCCGCCCCAACACCGATGTGGTCGTCGGCAACCTTGATCTATGGGTCACCAACAAGCGCTGGGAGACCCACGAGCCACGCAGCCCGCATCAGGCGTGGATGTTCAACATGGCCAAGCAGACCCGCGAAATGCTGTCTGAAGAGCAGCTCCACTGGCTTGCCAACCTGCCTTTCTCGATCACCTATTCGCCGGAGCAAGGCCACGACTTCTTCATCTTCCACGGAACGCCCTACGACATCGGCGACGACGATGCGCTGCCGCGGCGGCTGACCGACGACGAGGTCAAAGACAAGATCAAGGGCGTCACCGCCGAGATTATGGCCCACGGCCATATTCACGGGCCCTTTATCCGCGAGGTGGGCGATCAGACGATTGTTTGTGTCGCCGCCGTCGGCATGCAATGGGACGGCGATCCGCGGCCATCTTACGGCGTGGTCGAGTATCTCGGCGGCGGCAAGTGGCACTCGGAGATCAAACATATCGAGTTCGACTGCGAGGAACAGGCAACGCTGAACGAAAATTGCTGGATCGAGCATGGCGACCGCATCGCCGGCATGATCCGTACCGGGTATTTCTGGAACCCGGATCATATGCCCCATTGACGTCGACTGAGCCGGCACACATCAAACGGCTGATCCGCCGCCGCTATGCTCAATTGGCGGCGGCGGATGCTTTTCATCCCGATCCACGAACCAAAGCGCTCGCCGCCGGCTGTCCTGCCGAGTGGTACGACGCTTTGCCGGTGCGCGCGGCCCAAACCTTTTCCGGTTGCGGCTGGCCGGCCGGCGACCTCGATTTAACCGGGATCGAAACCGTCATCGACTTGGGCTGCGGCGGCGGGCTCGATACGCGATTCCTCACCGAACACCTCGCCGCCGGCGCCCAAATCGTTTCCCTCGATCTAACGCCCGAAGTGCTGATCCGCGCGCGCGAGACCCTTGCCGGTGTTGCCGATGTGGAGATCCAACTGCTCGCCGCCGATCTGGAACAGTTGCCACTGGCTAACGGCTGCGCCGACGCGGTGGTTGCCAACGCCTCGCTCAATCTGGCGACCGATAAGCAAGCGGCATTTGCCGAGATCGCCCGCGTGCTACGTCCCGGCGGGCACCTGGTTGCCGCCGATCTCGTGCGCGAAGGCCCGTTACCGGCCGAAATTCTCGCCAACCCCATGGCGATGGCGGCCTCGCTTGGCGGCGTGATGGAAGAACCGGATTTAGCGGCGGCTATCGACGCCGCCGGGCTGACCGATATCGCGATTACCAGTCACCGGCCCTTCGGTCCAGTCATCGCCGTGAATATCTCGGCAAATAAGCCTATAGCCGGCTAGACCTAGCTGCTCGAAGCGTCCGGGTTGAGACCGAGCTGATCGACAATCCGCGCCGCGGTATCTTGAATTTTCGTGCTGAGCCGCTCGACGCGCGCGTCGGTTAGCCGCGCTTTCGGGCCAGTTACCGCAACCGCGCAGAGCGCACGCCGCTCCGGATTGAGTACGGGCACCGCTATCGAGCGAACGCCGGGGGTCATTTCCTCGTCATTGACCGCGTAGCCGCGCTTGCGCACCAGCGCGAGTTCCCGCAGTAGCGCCGGAATGGTTTTCGCCGTATTTCGCGTGTAGGCCCGCAGCGGCGCGTGCTCATAAATGCTACCCACGTCTTCGGGCCGGTGGAGGGAAAGTAGCGCCTTGCCGATACTGGTGCTGTGGGCGTCGAAGTAGTCGCCGACTTGTACGTCTAGACGCAACGACCGTTCGGTGGTTACGCGGTCGGCGATGAAGGCCTGGTTGCCTTCCAGCGCGCCTAGATTGACCGTCTCGTCGACGTCATGGGCCAAAGTAACCAGGAACGGATGCGCGTGATGGGTAATCCGCGCCACCATGCTGGGCTTATGGCCAAACCGGTGCAGGTGGTAGCCCACCCAGTAACGGTGGTCGTCACTTTTATAGGCGTAGCCGAGGCGGCACAGCACTTCGAGCAGCCGGTGCGCCGTCGCCCGATGCAGATCGCACGCCCGCGCAACCTCGGAGACCGACTGGCCGGTTGTGCTGGCGCCAAGATATTCGAGGATGCCGAAGCCGCGTTCAAGCGATTGATTACGATAGACCGACATGGTCGTTGAGCCCCACCCCATCTCACCTACTGAGATAGTTGGGACAGCTAGCGATAGTGTCAACAGTCACTCGGTCAGGAACCGGAGAGGGCAAAGAAAATGGCCGCCCCGGCCAGGCCGAGGCGACCCTAGTCGCGCCGCACTTAATCGGCGGCTTATCCGTGTTCCCCCGCTATTCCGCGGCCATTGCGAAGTCTGGAATCTCCAGCTCCGGCAAAATTTTCTCCATGAACAACGTCAGCTCTTCCATCATGTCGTCCTTGGGCTGTTGCGCCCAATGCCAGATCAACGTGATGTATTCGGCCGGCACCTGTTCGTAGGTTTCCTTCCAGGCTTTGATCGATTCATCGAGCGTACCGCCGATGAAGATGCCCGAGTCCTTCATCGATTGGACAAGAACGTCGTCGCTCCCCTGCGGGAATTGCGGGAAGAACGGCCCATAGAAATTCTTGTAGATGTCGAGATCGTACTCGCGCAGTTTACGGTCGTAGTCTTCCGGCGTTTTGGTGATGTGCGGCCAGCGTACGATGTTCTGATTCTGACCACGTTGGAAGTGACGGCCATGCTTGGCGGCCTCTTCGACATAGAGGTCGATATAGTCGGCCATGCCCTCGGTGGTCATGAAATAGGTCGGAATGAAGCCATGCTTGGCGCAGAACTTAATGGAGTCCGCGCTCTTGGAGGCCGCGATCATGACCGGCGGATGGGGCTTCTGATACGGTTTCGGTACAACGCAGATCCGCTGCACCGCGCCGTTTTCGTCTACCTCGCCGGGAACACCGGCATCGCGCGCGATTTCCCAGGCCGGATAATTTTCAACGCCGGTCTCCAGCGGATACGGCGCCTGATAGTGCTTGCCCTCCAAGCGAACCGATTCCTCGGTCCAGCATTTGAGGACCATCTCAACCCGCTCTTCGAAGATTTCGCGGTTGCGCTTATCGTTATCGCTGCCGTCCGACACCGTCGCCACGGAATCGGTGAACTGACCGATGATGTTGGCCCAGCGCGACTGATAACCGCGTGCAAAACCGACCCAGTATTTACCCTTGGTCAGATGGTCGATAATCGCGGTTTCTTCGGCGACACGGATCGGATCCTGCGTTGCCGCCACATAACCTAACGCGCCGACATGGGCATTTTTCACCTGGCTCGCCCAGTAGGCGTTCATCACGCCCGGATTAGGCCCGACCTCGTAACCTTCGGAATGAAGGTGATGCTCGATCGCGCCGAGGCCCCATACGCCCAACGCGTCGGCCTCTTTGGCGATATCGGTCCACTCATGGACAACCTGGTGATACAGCTCGCTGTCATTCCCGACCGGCCGATTGGCCTTGCGCCCTTCCTCGCCGTCGGCGGGAAGCATCGGGTAAAGTTGTAAAATTACTTTCGGCAGCGCCATGCTGTACTCCTGCAATATCTAT
This sequence comes from Alphaproteobacteria bacterium, assembly GCA_965267185.1. Classification (GTDB taxonomy): domain Bacteria; phylum Pseudomonadota; class Alphaproteobacteria; order UBA6615; family UBA6615. The sequence continues at coordinate 1,514,208 of OZ253937.1, forward strand.
AAAATCGACCGCTAATGGCCGTGCACTCTATGCAATCTCAGCCTTCAGCACTAATAATAAGAGACAATAATATATATAGGATAAAACTATAGGACTGCCCCACCACCATAGTATGGTGGTGGGGCTAAAATGTGTTAGAAATCAGTTCCTTAGATCACTCGGCAGCGATCGCGAACTCCGGCACCTCCAGCTCCGGCAGCACCTTCTCCATGAACTGCTGAAGTTCGTCCATCATCACCTCTTTCGGGCATTGGGCCCAATGCCAGATAAGCGTGATGTACTCGGCCGGTGCCTGGTCGTAGATTTCGCGCCACTGGCGAATCGACTCGTCGACCGTGCCGCCAATGAAGATGCCCGACTCCTGCATCGCGTCGATATGCGTGGCCTCGTCGGCGCTCTGCGGAAACTGCGGAAAGAACGGCCCGTAGAAGTTCTTGTAGATGTCTAAATCATAGTCGCGAAGCCGCTGCAGATATTCCTCGCGGGATTTCGTGATGTGGGGCCAACGCACGATATTCTGGTTCTGACCGAGCGCGTAGGTTCGCCCGTGCTTGGCGCCTTCCTCGACATACAGGTTGGCCATCTCGACATAGGTCAGGGTGTGCATGAAGTAGGTCGGGATGAACCCGTGGCGCGCGCAAAACTGAATCGATTCCGGGCTTTTGGACGCCGCAACCATGACCGGTGGGTGCGGTTTCTGATAGGGCTTGGGGACCACGCAGACCCGGCGTACGGCGCCCTGCTCGTCGATCTCCCCTACCGCACCGGCCTCGCTGGCGATCTGCCGGGCCGGATAGTTTTCCACTCCGGTGTCGCGCGGGAACGGCGCTTTATAATATTTGCCGTCAAACGAGATGGACTCATTCGTCCAGGCCTCGATCACCTGCATCACGCGTTCCTCGAACACTTCCCGGTTTTGTAGGTCGGCGGCGCTCTTGTCCGACACCGTGGCTTCAGTCTCGGTGAACTGCCCGAGAATATTGGTCCAGCGTGACTGATAGCCACGCGCGAAGCCGACGAAGTAACGGCCGTCACACATATGGTCGATAATCGCCGTTTCCTCTGCGACCCGGATCGGATCCTGGGTCGACATGACATAGCCGAGCGCGCCGATATTGGCGTTCTTGACCAGCGTCGACCAACGTGCATTCAACACCCCCGGGTTGGGACCAACCTCATAGCCTTCCGAATGGAGATGGTGCTCGATGGTCCCGAGCCCCCAAACCCCCAACTCGTCGGCTTCGACGACGACATCGTCCCATTCATGGACGATCTTGTGATAGATCTTGGAGTCGGTTCCTAAGGCGCGGCGCGCCTTGCGGCCTGCTTCGCCGGCGGCGGGAAACATCGGATAGAGCTGGAGGATAACTTTGGGTAATGCCATGGGGCATACTCCTTTTTCGACGCGTTGTTCGACGCGCTCTCGTTGGAGCTCCCCCAATTAACTCTATGTTTGGTGCAGATATCCCGCAAATAATAAGTTTGGATAAAACTTATAGCCTCAGGCTATAATGTGATTCCTTGCTTAAGGAGGTCCACGGCCTTGGATTTACGGCATATTCGGTCATTCATCGCGGTTTATGAGGAAGGCAGCATCAATCGTGCGGCCACGCGATTGCATTGCGCCCAGCCCAGCCTGAGCCTGCAGCTGCGCAACCTCGAGGAATCCCTGTCGGTAGAACTCTTCGAACGCCATGCGCGCGGCGCGCGGCCGACCGCGGCAGGCGAACGTTTCTACGAACACTGCATTTCCATTCTCGGCGAAGTGGAGAGCGCCGAGCAACATATGCGCGATTGGTCGCGCGAAGTTGCCGGCGCGCTGACCGTCGGCCTGATCCCGACGGTGACCAAAAGCGTGCTGCCGCAGGTGCTGCCCGAATATACGGAGAACCTGCCCAACGTGGATATCCGCGTGGTCGAAGCCTTTAGCGGTACGCTGACCGATTGGGTCGTTTCCGGCGAGCTGGATTTCGCCATCGTCGCCGATCCGCCCAGCCACGAGGGATTGGCGCTGCGCGCGTTGTCGGCCGAACCTTTGGTCGTGGTCTCGGGCGCCAAGAGCGATTTCACTCATCTGGCGCCGATAAGCCTGCCGGAACTGCCGCCGATCAAGCTGGTTATGCCGTCGCAACAGCACAGCCTGCGCGGCATGCTCGAACGCTATATCAGGATCGGCGATATCGCTGTCGAAAGACTGCTCGAAATCGATGGGTTGTTCGGCGCGTTGGAGTTTATCCACAAGTCAGACTGGTCGGGAATCCTGCCGGTGACCACCGTGGTCCGCGATCTAGCCAGCGGCAAATTCGTGGTTAACCCGATTGTCGAACCGGCCACGAAGATCGAGTACTACCTGATCCACCAAACGCAACGGCCGTTGGTACGCGCCGCCCGCGAGCTGGTCGATCAACTGGAAGCCGCGCTCAATAAATCCTCGGCGGAATGGGCGGAATGGCAGCAACAACATAAGCAGCGCGCCGCCGAGTAACCGTGCGGATCGGCGCTTTTCCACCGCCGCAGCTTGGCAAAGCCAGGCTAATCGCCTCTAATCAATCTCATAAATATTGGTTATGGGCACGATGGATCTCCGGCAGCTCGAACAATTTGTCGCCGTCTACGAAGAAGGCAGCTTTAGCCGTGCGGCCCGGCGGGAGAACTGCACTCAGCCGGGCTTGTCGGTACAGATCCGCAATCTCGAAGGCCAGCTCGGCGTCGAGCTGTTCACCCGTAGCGCCCGCGGGGTCGCACCTACCGTCGCCGGCAAGCGCTTCTACGCCAAAAGCCTGGCCATCCTGAATGCGGTCGAGGACACCAAGCTCGACATGCAGAACCTTCAGGGGGCGATCACCGGCGCGATCGTGGCCGGTACGGTGCCGTCGATCTCCCGCAGCGCCCTCCCGGCAGCCCTGTCGCGTTTTACCGAGCAGCACCCCAATGTCGAGCTGCGTCTCGATGAGGCTTATGGCGGCACGCTCACCGAACGAGTCGTCGCGGGCGAGCTCGACTTCGCCATCGTCACTGGGTCCTACGCGGTCGAGGGCCTGACCAGCGAGCTGATGGCGGAGAACGTGCTAACGTTGGTCTCGGGTCCGGAATCACCGTTGCGTCACCTGGAACCTTGCCGGCTCAGCGAGCTGCCACCCCTGCGCCTGGTGCTGCCGTCCGACCGGCACAGCATCCGCCAGGTGATCGACGCGAGCCTGCAGCGCGGCGGCGCAAACGTAGCAACCGTGATCGAATCCGACGGGCTCAATACCACGCTGGAGTATGTCCGCCGTTCCGGCTGGTCGACGGTCACTCTGATGACTACTGTGATCGACGAAATCGAGACCCGCCGGCTGACGATCAACCCGATTGTGCGGCCACAAATTACCGCCGATTATTTCTTGCTCCGCCAATCGCGCCGCCCGCTGGCGCCAGCTGGCGAGCGCTTCATCGCTCTTCTCGGCGAGGAACTCGAGGAAATCAATCAACGGTGGCGGCAAGCCACCAGCGGCCGTTAGAAACCTAGATTTTTGGAGAATTGAAATCCTATGTCCGACACTCAAACCCCGCAACGCGTGATCGTTACCGCCGGTGGTTCCGGCATCGGCCGCGCTATCGCCGAACGCTTCCTTGCCGCGGGCGCCAATGTCCACATTTGCGACGTCTCGACGGAGACCTTGGAGAACACCCTCTCCGCAAATGACGGTTTGCGCGGCAGCATCGCCGATGTGGGGGTCCCCGCCGACGTCGAGACGCTCGTTGCCGAGGCGGCGGGCTGGATGGGCGGCGTCGATGTGCTGGTCAACAATGCGGGCATCGGCGGGCCGCGCGCCGCCCTCGAAGATGTCTCCTATGAGGACTGGGACCGCACGATCGCGATCAACTTGAACGGCATGTTCTACTGCATCAAGAACGTCGCGCCGCTAATGAAGGCGCAGAAGAGCGGCTGCATCGTCAACATCTCGACTGCGTCGGCCAAGGTGGCGCTGCCCATGCGCTCGCCCTATGTCGCCTCCAAGGTGGGCGTGCTTGGCCTCACCCACACCGTCGCCCGCGAATACGGGCCCTTCGGCATCCGCTGCAACGCCATCCTGCCCGGCCTCATCGACAATGAGCGCGGGCGCAACATCCTGGCCAACCACGCCAAAGAGCAAGGCGTCAGCTTCGAGGAGGCCGAGCAGGGTTTCCTCGAATATATCTCGCTGAAATGCTGGATCGATCCGACTGAAGTCGGCGATTTGGCCGTTTTCCTCGCCTCCCACGCCGGCCGCCACATCACCGGCCAGAATATCGGCATGGACGGCAACGTGGAGTGGGAGATTTAGCGCTCAGAGCCACCAGCAAAAAAAAGTTTCGAAAGGCTCTTCCATTATTTAACCAGTTGGTTAAATATAGGGCTCACAGTCATTCGCCCGATGGAGGAACCAGATGGGACAGTTTCACGATACTAGCTTTCCAGGTGAGAACGAGAGCTACCGTACCGCCCGCGACGAGCTGCTCAAGGCCGAGATGGAGCTTCGAAAGCAAGTCGAGGCGGTCGCGGCCATGCGGCGCGCGCTGCCGCTCGGCGGCGAGATCAAAGAAAATTACACCTTTAAGGAGGACGCGAACGGCGCCGACGCCGAGACTCGGTTGAGCGACCTGTTCGCACCGGGCAAGGACAGCCTGTTCCTCTACAGCTTCATGTACGCACCCGATGGCGACCCCTGCCCGGCCTGCACCGCCATTCTCGATGCGCTCAACGGCAGCGCGCCGCACATTCGGGACAAGATCAATTTCGCCGTGGTGGCCAAGGCGCCCATCGATCAGATCCGCACGTGGGCGCAAGGCCGAGGCTGGAGCAATTTGCGGCTGCTGTCGTCGAACGGCAATTCCTACAACACCGACTACAATGCCGAGCACGGCGACGAACAAATCCCGGCAATAAACATCTTCCGCAAAACCGAGGACGGCATATTTCACACCTACAATGCTGAGCTTTTGTATGCACCCTCAGAGGAAGGCCAGCACCCGCGCCACGCGGATTCAATTTGGCCGCTGTGGAGCGTGTTCGATCTGACGCCGGACGGGCGCGACGGCTGGTTTCCGAAATACGCCTACGATTGATCGAGAAAGCGCGGACGGAGATGACGACACCGGCTTATTCGGGCAGCTGCCAGTGTGGCGCCGTCCGCTACACTTGCACCGCCGAAGCAGTGGGAACCTGCAATTGCCACTGCAAGGACTGTCAGGGCTTCAGCGGCAGTACGCATGTGCCGTGGTTCGCCGTACCCGAAGCAGCGGTCACGATCACCGGAGACGTGAAGTTCTATCAAACGGTGTCCGACAGCGGCCGAAACGTCCGGCGCGCGCACTGCACGGCCTGCGGCATGCCGCTATACGGAATCTCGGAGGGGTCCGGGGTGATCGCGTTCACCGCCGTATCGCTCGACGACCCGAGCTGGTTCACCCCGGCGGTCGATATTTTTATCGAGTCAGCACACGCTTGGGACAAGATCGATCCGGATACGCCCAATTTCCCCCACATGCCGCCAATGGAACCCGAGTAAACGGGCAGCAACTAAAACTGCTCAGCTGTGCACAAACTACACCCGCGACCTCATCTTGAGCCTGTCGAAAGAGAGGTCGCCTACCTCCTACTTCGACAAGCTCAGTATGAGGTTTTGCAGTGGAATTATTCAGCGGCGAACTGCGCCGATTCCGTATCGGTGCGTTTGCCGCCCGCTTCGGGCGGGTAGTTCCGATCGACGTACCAGCACATATAGTCGTAGATGCTGATCGGCTCGAACTTCGCCGGGTTGTCCGGGCTCACGCAGGTGTCGAGCGGGTCGGCGATGGTATCCGGGCTGGGATTGAAAAACAGCGCCATAGAATAGCGGTCGATTTTCGGCGGATTTACCCGATGGGGCGACGCCAGGAACCGGCCATTGGTCCACCGGTTCAAGAACTCGCCGGTATTGACGATGATCGCGTCTTCGCCCATGTGGTCGGCATTGATCCAATTGCCCGCGCGCGTGCGAATTTCCAGCCCAGGCACGTCGGACAGCGGCAACAACGTCATGAAACCATGGTCCTGATGCGGTGAAATACCGTACTGGCCTTCCTCGGCTTCCATCACCGGGTAGTGGGAATTGCGAGTGGTCCACAACGGGTCGTCGAAAAACGGCTCGAAGAAATCGGCCGGCTTGTCGAGCGCCAGCGCATAGATCGGCAACAGCCGCCGTCCGAGCGATGCCAGCGCGTGGTGACATTCCTTGATGGTCTCTTTGAAGCCCGGCAGATTTTCCGGCCACGGATTTGGCCCATGGAAACGCCGCCCGGCGATGCGGCCCGGATGGTCGTCGGGGCGCTCATTGACGTAGCGTAGCACTTCGTTGAGATCGGCCTTGGTGTTCTTCGCAACCGGCGACGTAACGTAGACGGTGGACTTGGGGGGCACGTAGCCCGGCCGTGTCGCGGTCGCTCTAAGGGCCAGCTTTTCTTCATCCGGCAACGCGAAGAATCGTTCCAGCTCCGCATAGCCGCGGTGGATCAAATCCATCGGCACGCCGTGATTTTTAACGAAGTAAAAGCCGATATTTTCCTGGGCGTAACGCAATTCCTCTGCCAGGCGCTCGGCGGCACCCGCCTCCCCGGCTAGGAATGGTCCCAGATCGAGGACCGGGATTTCCTCGCGCACCGCGGTGTCCCCTTCGACTTCCAATTGAACGCTCATATCATCGCCTCTTTTCATGGGCCGCTCTTCCCGGCGGCCCCACCAGTATAGCGCTAAACTGAGGCTGGTCCGCTAGTGGAAACTGAAATTTGCGCGCCCGCGAACCACCGTCGAGCAGACGCCCGAAACCCATCGGTACTGCATGTTGCCACACCCACGCATGCAATCTAGGCTTCACGACAAACTACAAACCGGTTTGGGAGGACCCGCTCATGTACCGCGCTACTGCAGATATCATGCTACCCACATCGCTCATCGGCTCGCTACCGCGGCCGGACTGGTTTACCGAGAATCTGGGCTCGCGGACGTTCCTACAAGCGATGGTCGATACCAAGTACCGCGACCAATACACCGACGCCGTCGCGGTCTATCTGAACGACCAGCAATCAGCAGGTTTGGACATCTGCACCGATGGCGACGCCCATTATGACAGTGAAGTTGGCGGCCAGAGCTGGACCAGCTACCCGCCTTATCACATGGACGGCTTCGATAAAGGGGTGCCGACCCCGGCGACGTACAAGATGGGCGGTGTCGGATTTCACCGCGGTCACATTCTACACGACTATCTAGAGGCGCGGGTGATGCCGAAGGTTATCGGTCCGATCGGCCCCGGCGATCTGCAATACACCGAAATGTGGAAGGCAGCACAGCGCATGACGCGGCGCCCGGTCAAGTTCGGCACCATCGTGCCGGAGATTCTGGCCACCGCGGTCGAGGACGAATATTACAAAGACCCCGTTGAGCGCGTCATGGCATTCTCCGACGCCCTCAACACAGAGCTCAACGAGCTTGCCGATGCTGGCTGCCCGGTGGTCCAGCTCGAAGAGCCGCAAATCCATATGGTGCCGGCGCGCGGGCCGACCTTCGGCAAGCTCGATATGAAGGAATTGGTCGGCGTATTCGACAACACGGTGAAGGGTCTACGCGATAAGACCGAAGTGTGGTGCCACACATGCTGGGGTAATCCGTCGCAGCAGCGCATGTTCCTGGAAGTGCAGAGCTACGCGCCATCGCTGGAGTACCTGAACCAGGTCGATGCCGATGTGATCACTTTTGAATCGTGCAGCTCGGGCCATATCGATCTGCAAGCAATCGGCGAACACATCACCGATAAGAAAGTCGCAATCGGCATGATCGATCACCACTCGCTGCAAATCGAGCGGCCAGAAGAGATCGCCGAGAATATCCGCGAAGCGCTCAAATACATTCCGGTAGAACGGCTGATCTTGTGTTCCGATTGCGGTATGGGCCGCGAGGGTATGAGTCGCCGCCACGCGCGCTATAAGATGGTGTCGCTGGTACTCGGCACCAACATTGTGCGCAAGGAACTCGGTCTTCCGGAAGCGGATTGTTTGGCCGCCGACGAGCGCTATTCGCTGCTACAAACGGAGTAGCGCAGCGGCGGCGGACTAATCTTTCCCGCCAGGCTTAAGTAAACCCGCCTTCATCAGCGCCCGGGTTGCGGGCAGGCCGATCATTCGCGGCACGCCGTGTGCGCCCATATCAGGGCGGATCCGCAATGCATCGTCCATTGCCGCTTTCGCACCGGCCAAATCTTTCGCCTCCACCAGCGCCGACGCCAAAACCAATCGTGACATGTAGGTTTTGCCGTCGCGCCGGCACGCGGCACGGCTGTGTTCGATCGCGTCGTCGACCCGGCCGATCGATAGGTAGGCGAGCGCCAGCACGCTTTCCCAGACCGACAGACGGTTATCGCGCGGGCTGATACGGATGCCATGTTCCAACGCCTCAACCGCCGCGTCGGGCCGGTTCGCCGACAGATGCGCCGTGCCCAGCGCGACCCAGGCTTGCGCGTTGGAGGGATTATGCTCGATCGCCCGCTCAAGAAGGGGAATGCCCTCGCCCGCCTCTCCCAGGTACGACAAGGCGCAGCCGGCATAGCCCAAGACGTCGGAATCATAGCCGTCGAGCTCGATGGCGCGGGCGCCCGTGGCTCGGATACGCTCGGCGAGCGCCACCGAATCGTCGGCCAGATCGGAGATATGCTGCAGACCGAGAACCAGAGCGAGATAGGCGTGCCCCAGCGCAAAGCCGGGATCGAGTGCGATGGCGCGTTCGAGCAAAGCCGCCGCGTCCTCGAAGGTCTCGCGCGTGAGACCCCGCAGGGTGAAAACGCCATGGGCTTGCCGGTAGAGCGACCAGACATCCGGGTTGGCGGGCCGTTGGCGCTCGATACGCGACAACTCGGCGCGCGCCAGTTCGGGCTCGAGCCGGGCGACCACCCCGCCGGCAATACGATCGTGAAGTTCCTCGGTATCGTCCGCCGAAGGCTCGATCCGGTCGGCCCACAGGCTGGTGCCGGTCTCGGCCTCGATGAGCTGGATGTTGACGCGCATCGCCGGACCGGCGCCGCGCACGCTGCCCTCGACCACATATCGCACGCCCAGCTCGCGGCCCACTTGCCGGACATCCGGCGACCGTCCTTTAAAGGCAAACACCGAGCTGCGCGAAATGACGAAAAAGCCCGGCATACGCGCCAATAGCGTGATGACGTCGTCGGTCAGAATGTCAGCAGCGAATTCCTGCTCGGGGTCCAACGACAATGCGCGGAAAGGCAGGACCGCAACCGAGGGATGGCCAGAGACCATATCGGGTGGCCGCTGCCCCTCCCCCAACGCCGCCGCGCTGAGGCTATAGGCATGCACCGGCGCGGCGATATTTTTGAGGGTCTGCGGCCCAATATCCTCCCAGGCCAGATCGACCTTGCCGCGCACCTGATCGAACACCGCGGCCGACACGCACAGGCCGCCGGGATCGGCCAGAGCTTCGAGACGGGCGGCAACATTGACCCCGTCGCCGTGAATATCGTCGCCCTCGATGATGACGTCGCCTAGGTTCACGCCGATACGAAAGCGCATCCGCCGGTCTTCCGGCGTGTCCGCCTGCTGCGCCGCAACCATCTCTTGGATACCGATCGCGCATTGGACGGCATCGACAACGCTGGAAAACTCGATCAGCAGACCATCGCCCATGGTCTTGACGATGCGACCCCCGCGGCGCTCGGTGCGCGGCACGAACACATCGTCATAGATCGCGCGAAACCGGGTCCGTGTGCCCGCCTCGTCGGCGCCCATCAGCCGGCTATAACCCGCGACATCCGCGGCAACCACCGCGGCGAGCCGCCTTTGCTGATCGGTCTCCGAACTCATCGGGCGTTGGGTTTCCGCATCCTCCTAGTCGGCAATGAATAACCCGGCGGCGAAGCCCTCGTCGACCACGAAGTTGGCGCCGTAGATAGCATTGCCCGTACGCGGCGAGGCCAGGAAAAACGCCATCTCAGCCTGCTCCTCGGCCTTGGAATAGGTGCGCCCCGACGGGGTCAGCTTTTCCATAAAGTCCAAGATCGGCTTCCATTCCGGATCGGTGCGAATGGTCTCGTTCATCGGCGATTCCGTATTGCCCGGCGAGATCGAGTTGACGTGGATGCCGTCGCGCGACAATTCGGTCGCCAGCACTTTGGTGAGCATGACGATTCCGGCCTTGGTTGCACAGTAGACGCCATACAGTGGCAACGCGCGCACCCCGGCGACCGACGCCATGTTGATGATGTTGCCGCGCTTGCGCTCTTTCATATGGGGCACCACGGCGTTGATCGTGTTGAGCGTGCCTTTCAGGTTCACGTCGATCATTTTGTTCAAATCGCTGGTCTTGGTGTCGCCGGCAGGCGTTGGCACGAAGATGCCGGCGGAGTTCACCAGAATGTCGATCTTGTTGTGGTCTTTGAGTACTTTCGCCACCAGCTTTTTCACTTCAGCCGGCTTCGTGATGTCGCACGCATAGCCCTTCGACTTGCGTTTTATCTCGCGCGCCACTTTGTTGGCGTTGCGCACATTCGAGCTGGCAACAATGGCACAGGTCGCGCCTTCGGACGCGAATTTGCGCGCTATCGCCTCGCCGATTCCGCCCGAGCCCCCGATGATCAGCGCCACCTTATTTCTGAGTTCCATATGTGCTCTCCCTGTTATTGGTTGATTGTCCAGTCTAGAAACCGATGTTGGCGCCTTCGTCCATCACCACCGTCTCGCCATGCATGGGCTTTGCCGCGTCGGAGACCAGGAACAAGGCCATCGCGGCAATCTCTTTGGGGTCGGAAAATGGACGGCCACTCAGCGCCCGCTGCTTGATGATCTCGCGGGTCTCGGCGTAGGCGTCTTCGCTGCGCACATTCTCGTTCATCGGCGTCGCGGTGTTGCCGGGCGCAATGCAATTGACGTTGATACCTTGGGGTGCGAGTGCGCAGGCCAGCGAGCGCGTCATCTGCATGACCCCGGCCTTTGCCGCGCCGTAAACGATGTACGCGCTACGGCCTTGAATACCGGCGGCGGACCCGAAATTAACGATCTTGCCGCCGCCCCGCTCGGCCATGCGGGGGCCCACAGCATTGCACATGAAAAACGCGCCTTTGAGGCAGGTGTCGACGATGTCATCGAAATTCTCTTCCGGCGTTTCGCCGAGCTTGGTCGGGTAGAAAACGCCGGCGCCGTTCACCAAAATATCTATGGGCCCGAGGGCGTCGGTAACATCTGTAACCAGACGTTCGATCTCGCTGGTATTCGAGACATTGCAGGCGAATGCTTGCGCCGTGCCCCCGTCAGCGAGGATCGGATCGACCACCGCCTGCGCCTTGCCGACATCGCGGCTGGCGACGACGGCGACTTTGGCGCCCTCTTGGGCAAACAGGGCGCAAATCTCGGCGCCAATGCCCGACGAGCCGCCCGTGACCAACGCAACCTTACCTTTTAACTGCATCGCCTAACCCCTTCACATACCTACAAAATAGCTGCGTACATTGCATCAACCATAGGCGTGGCAAACGGGCCCATATCGGCGATCGGCGCCATTCGATTACCGCAATAGCTAAAGCCGATATGCGCCGCCGGATCGCCAAAACCGACCGCTCCGCCGATACCGGTATGGCCAAAATTGTCTTTCCGGCCGCCGAACGGAAACGGCGGACACGACAACATGAAGCCACAGCCGAAGCGGAAGTGGCGGTTGGTCATCCGGTCCATATCGTCCCAATGCTCGGCGATGGCATCGCCGATCACCGCGCTCGACAACAAGCGCTTGTCGCCGATCATGCCCCCGTTCGAGAGGCCACCGTAGAGCCTCGCGATAGCGCGCGCGTTGCCATGACCGTTGGCCGACGCGAACTCGCCGCGGAACCAGTTATCGGAGTTGAAATCCTCGTCCTTCGGCATGGGGTTCCAAGCCCGGAACAAAGGCGATTCTGGGTTCACCTTGATGCCGTCACGCGACGGTGTGCCCGGGGTCTCGATGAACTCGGCACAACGGGCAACTTCGCCGTCGTTGAGGCCGATATGAAAATCGATCCCGAAGGGATCGGCGATTTCCTCGCGCCAGAAGCGTCCGACGCTACGCCCGTCCACATGGCGGATCAGGCCGCTGACCAGAGGGCCGTACGTAAAGGAGTGATACGATCCCGCCGTGCCGGGTTCCCACTCGGGCGCCGCAACTTCAAGCGCACGTTCAACCTCGCCCGCCTGCCACAACGACCCCGCCGGGGCAGCATCGGCGAAGATCACGCCCGACTGATGCGAGATCAGCGTGCGCACGGTCATCGAGTCCTTGCCATTGGCCGCAAATTCCGGCCAGTAGTGGGCGACCCGTTCTTCCATATCGACAGCGCCGCGGTCGACCAGGGTGAGCAAACAAATCGAGGCGCAGGCCTTGGTGACCGACATCATGCAGGTGATGGTATCCGGCTCCCACGCCTGCGCGCGCGCCGCGTCACGGTAGCCGCCCCATAAGTCGACGACCGTCTCACCCTCGACGACGACCGAAACGCACGCACCCACTTCCTCGCCGCATGTGGGATCGCCCTCCGCCATATTGCGGCGAAACGCCTCTTCCACGGCGGCGAATTTCGGATCACAGGTACCGTTGATCGGCACGTCGCGGGTCATGTTTTCTCCCTTGCTCTTTCTGCCGCTTCTTAGTCGGCGGCAGCGCGTAGCGTCTCGGTGTCAGGGTAGACCACACCACCAGCGTCGTCGATCACCACACCATAGACATCGCGGGCGCGCTCTATGCTGACGAACCCCTCGCGCACATCGCGAGCCACGATTTCCGGGTCGCGTTCTGTGGGCGGGCCATAGCCGCCCCCGCCGCAGGAGTAGGACACAATCATGTCGCCGTCGTTCAGGGTCACGCGGCCGCAATTGGGCACTTCTACCCGGTTGCCGTCGCCGTCGATCTTATGCTGGTGCGCCCGCGCGCCATCGCCGCCGCCGCGCACCCCTTTCGGGCCGTTCACGTTGCCGTCGCTGTTATAAATCACATCCATCGGTCCGCCGCGCGGGCCGTAGATCGCGTATCCTGTCCGGGCGCCGCAAAACCGGCCGGCGCCCTCGGTATCGGCGATAAAGCCGCGCGAGTGGACGTAGAGCGGGTGGCGCAACTCGTCCAACTCGACCGAATCCATGAAACACATGCCGCCGTTGCCGACATGGGAGATAGTTTGCCAGGCATCGGCCGACGACGCGGCGGCGCCGCAGGTTTTGCCGAGAAACACCTGATTGACGAACGGCTTGCCGGAGCGCGGATCGATGCCCGAGACGACGCTCGCGGCGGGCGGATTTATGGCGCCGCATTCGGCCATGCCGACGCCGTCGGCCAGTTGCGCCATCGCCGCCTGCACGCCGTTGGCCACCCGGTCGGCAATGTTGGTGGTGGCGACCGAGCAGCTTGTCGGATGTTTGGGAATGCCGACGATGCAGCCCTCGCGCAGATGGATATCGAGGCGGCGGAACGCGCCGGCGTTCTTCGGCACCCGGTGGTCGATTGAATTAAAGATGCCGACCATCGCCGCGGTGCGGGCGCACGCTTCGGATAGGTTCAAGCCGCACGGCAGGCAATCGGGATTGTCGCGCAGATCGACGGCAACCCTTCCCTGATCGCGGTCAACCGTAACCACGCTTTTGACCGGGATTCCCTCTTCGGGCGTGCCGGGAAAGGCGTCGTGGATGCTCTCATGCTCCGCCGTGCCCGACGGAATGGAACGGATCGCCTGATCCATGCGCCGCTCGGAGTAGTCGAGCCAATCGGCGACGAAGGTCTCCAACGCATCCCAACCGACCTCCTCACCGAGCGCTGAGATCTCGCGCTCGCCGATCCGCGCCGCGCCGATCATCGCCAGATAATCGCCCCACCACTGATCGGGCACGCGGATGCGCAAACGGCACATGCGGACGATGTCTTCGATGTTCTCGTAGTCCCGCTGCACTTGAACGGCAGGAAAGATCAGCGCCCCTTCCTCGTAGACATCGCGCGCACCGCCGAAATAAGTCGTCGGGATCGAGTTGCCGATATCGGCTTGGTGCGCCTTCGCCTGTACGGTAAACCGGTGAACGCCATTATCGTCGATCACCGGCACCAGGATGGTGTGATCGGCGGGGTGCGAGCAACCGTGATACGGCGAATTATGCAGGAACGCATCGCCGCGGCGGAAATTCGGATGCATCTCCTTCATCGATTGGGCCATCAGATCGGGCCCGGAGAGCACATGGATCGGCAGACTTTCCGCCGCCGCCAACAGCTCGTCTTCGGCGGTCACGATACAGCAGGAAAAGTCGCGCGCCATGTTGAGCACGCCCGACCGGCCGGTGCGCAGCAGGGTGTTCGCCATTTTGCGCACAATGCCGTCGAGCCGGTTACTCATCAGCGCAAGCTGGACGCCGTCACCACTCGCGCTGGCGGTCATCACCGGTCTCCGCGGCGATCAGGCCCGGGCCCGCAACGCGGCGGTTGCCGCCGCATCGACACTGCCGGAATCATCGAGCGCGACGCCATAGACTTCACTGGCCCGTTCCGCACTGATATAGCCCTCCGCCACGTCGCGGCGGACCATTTCCGGATCGCGCTCGGTCGGCGCGCCATACCCGCCGCCACCACAGGAATAGGAGACGATCCGTTCGCCCTCGAGCAGCGGCACTACCGCGCAGTTGGGAAGCTCTTCGCGGTCGCCGTTGCGGGTTAGTTTGAATTGAGCCGCCGTCGCCCCACCGAGCCCGCCGCGCACACCCTGCGGCCCGTTTATGCCGCCGTCGCTTACGTAGGCGACATCCATCTGTCCCACGCGCGGCCCGAACTCGGCATAGGCCGAGCGGGCGCCGCAGAATCGCCCGGCACCCTCGGTGTCGGCTGCGAACATGCGCGCATGCACATAGATCGGGTGGCGCAATTCATCGAGCTCGACCGAATCCTGATAGCACAAGCCGCCGTTACCGACATGGGCGATGGTCTGCCAGCAATCGGCCCGCGGCCCCCCCGCACCGCCGGTAAAGCCCAAAAATACCTGGTTCACATAGGGCGCACCCGTTTCCGGGTCGACGCCGGAGATAATGCCCGCCGCCGGTGGAATCACACAGCCGCATTCCGCCAACCCCATGCCGTCGGCGATTTCCGCCATTGCCGCCTGGGTGGGATTGGAAACCCGGTCGGCCACATTGGTCGTTGCGACTGAGCATGACGTGGGGTGTTTGGGGATGCCGCACACCGACCCCTCGCGCAGCAACACCTCGATGCGGCGGAACGAGCCGGCGTTCTTCGGTACCGTGTGATCGATCGAATTGAATACCCCCACCATGGCGGCGGTGCGCGCACACGCCTCCGACAGGTTGAGCCCGCACGCCAACGCATCGGGGTTCTCACGCAGATCGACCGTTACGCGCGCGGCGGTGGGATCGACCGTGACTGTGCTGGTGATTGTGATCCCCTCGTCAGGGATGCCCGGAATGGCGTCATGGGTCGACTGGCGGGTCGCCGTACCGGCGGGTAGCTCGCCGATGGCGGCGGCCATGCGTTGCTCGGAATAGTCGAACCACTGATGGGTGAAATTTTCCAGCGCGTCCCACCCCAACTCTTCGCCGAGCGCCAGCATTTCGCGTTCGCCAATGCGCGCCGCCCCCAGCATGGCGAGGAAATCGCCCCACCATTGCTCGGGCACGCGGATGCGCATTTGGCACATGCGCACGATGTCCATATTGGTTTCGTAGTTCTCCTGCACCTTCACCGCCGGGAAGATCAGCGCGCCTTCCTCGTACACATCCCGCGCCATGCCGTGATAGGTGGTGGGGATCGAGTTACCGATATCGGCCTGGTGCGCCTTGGCCAACACGGTGAACCGATGGATGCCGTCATCGTCGATCACCGGGACTAGAATCGTGTGGTCGGCGGCGTGCGAGCAACCGTGATAGGGCGAGTTGTGCAAAAACGCATCGCCGCGTTTGAGCTCAGGGTGAAACTCCTGCATCGTCGCTGCCATCATGTCGGGCCCCGACAGCACATGGATCGGCAGGCTCTCAGCGACGGACACGAGCTGGTTGTCGGCGTTGACGATACAGCAGGACAGATCGCGCGCAATGTTGAGCACGCCCGAGCGCCCGGTACGCACCAGCGTGTTGCCCATCTTGCGGGATATCCCCTCAAGCCGGTTCGACAGCAGCGCTAGCTGTACGCCATCTATATCCTGTTTGTCCGCCATCGTTCTTACCCGCTTTGCTGGCTCGATAGACCGGCGCGCAGTGCGTCGGTTTGCGCCCGGTCGACGTGTCCATCGCTGTCGACGACCACACCGTAGACGTCACGTGCACGCTCGGCGCTGATGTAGCCTTCGGCAACGTCGTGCCCCACGGTGTCCGGATCGCGCTCGGTCGGCGGCCCATAACCGCCGCCACCGGTCGTGTAGGACGCAATGCGTTCGCCCGCCTCGAGCGGAATAACGCCCCAATGGGCCAAGTCCACCCGGTCGCCATTGCGGCTAATCTTGAACTGCAGCGCAGCACCCCCATCGGCACCGCCGCGCGCGCCCTTGGCGACGTTGACCATGCCGTCGCAAACGTAAGCGACATCCATCTGTCCGCGAACGGGGCCGTATTCGCTGTACGCCGAACGCGCGCCACAGAACCGGCCGGCGCCCTCGGTGTCGGGCGCGAAATGGCGGGCGTGGACGTAGATCGGATGGCGCAACTCATCCAGTTCGATGGAATCGTAGTAGCACAGGCCGCCATTGCCGACATGGCAGATGGTCTGCCAGGCATCCGCCGATGGCCCGCCGGCGCCGCCGGTGAAGGTGACCATGATCTGGTTGACGTAAGGCTCGCCGCTCGCCGGATCGACGCCCGAGATGACGCCCAGGCCCGGGGTCATGATCGCACCGCACTCGGCCAACCCCAGCCCGTCGGCAATCTCGGCCATCGCCGCCTGGGTGGGATTGGAAACCCGGTCCGCAACGTTGGTGGTCGCCGCCGAGCACGATGTGGGATGCTTGGGAATGCCGCACACTGAGCCCTCGCGCAGCAACACCTCGATGCGGCGGAACGAGCCGGCGTTTTTCGGCACCGTGTGATCGACGGAATTGAATACACCGACCATGGCGGCGGTGCGCGCGCACGCTTCCGAGAGGTTGAGCCCACAGGGCAACGCGTCGGGGTTGTCGCGCAGATCGACGGTAATCATCGCCGACCCCGGGTCGACGGTCACTTTCGAGGTTATAGTGACACCGTCGTCGGGCGTGCCGGGTATGGCGTCATGGGTCGATTGGCGCGTTGCGGTGCCGGCTGGCAGGGAACCGATCGCCGACACCATGCGCTGTTCGGAATAGTCGAACCATTGCTCATCGAAGGCAGCGAGCGTATCCCACCCCACCTCTGCGCCGAGCTCCAATATCTCGCGCTCACCGATGCGCGCCGCGCCGATCATGGCGAGGAAATCGCCCCACCATTGGTCGGGAACGCGAATACGCATACGGCACATGCGCACGATATCCATGTTGGTCTCGTAATTTTCCTGCACCTTGGTGGCCGGAAAGATCAGCGCGCCTTCCTCGTACACGTCGCGGGCCGTGCCGTGATAGGTCGTCGGGATCGAATTGCCGATATCCGCCTGATGCGCCTTGGCCGCAACAGTGTAACGGTGCACCCCGTCATCGTCGATTACCGGCACCAGAATCGTGTGGTCGGCGGGATGAGAGCAACCGTGATAAGGCGAATTGTGCAGGAACGCATCGCCGCGCTTTAACTCGGGATGAAATTCCTGCATCGAGGCCGCCATAATATCGGGGCCCGACAGCACATGGATGGGCAGGCTCTCGGCCACCGCCACCAACTCGTGGTCGGCGGTGAGAATGCAACATGAGAAATCGCGGGCAATGTTGAGCACGCCGGAACGCCCAGTGCGCATCAAGGTATTGCCCATCTTGCGCGAGATGCCTTCCAACCGGTTCGACAGCAGCGCCAGTTGCACGCCGTCGATCCGCACCTGATCCGCATCCGCCACTAGGCCGCTCCCGGATCGATCGACAGGCTGCCCGAGGCGCGCCGCTCGGCTGTCGCGCCGGGATCGACGACAACGGTGGTGAATGGCGATTCGACGATCGCCGGTCCGGCAAGCTTTTCGCCTACCTGCAAGGTCTCGAAACGGCGCACGGCGGCGTCGACAAAACCCGCGCCGCTGAAATACACCTTGCGGCTCCCTTCCACGTCGGCCGTCACGTCGGTGGCCGCAAGACTGCCGCTTTCATGTTCCCGTAAACGGCATTTGACCGCCGCAGTCCAGCCGACCACCTCGATCCCCGATCCGGGATCGTTGATCGCGAAGATATCCTGATGCGCGGTATGGAACGCTTCGACCAACGCGTCGACATCGCCATCGCTGTTGAACCGGCGGCTTTCGATCGGCACTTCGATCTCCCAGACCTGTTCCGGATAACGCGCCTCGGCGAAAAACTCGATGGTCGATTCGATCGCTCCGGCACCGGGACCCTCGATGAAACTCTGGCAGCCTTCTTCGAGGTGATCGAGCACGCGGTTGACCGCGTCGCGGTCGAACGCATCCGACGTCATGAACAGGGTGCGCCGGTACTGGGAGGTGAGATCCGACATCATGGCGCCCGCAGCACTCAACGCCGCCCCGACTTCGGGAATGATCGCCCGCGGACAACCGAGCCGCCGCGCAATGGCGGTCGAGTTCAAACCCGCGGCGCCGCCCCCACCGATCAGCATCGCTTCCCGGGGGTCGATGCCCTGATTGACGGTGATATCCATAATCGCCTGCACCATGTTTTCGGTGGCGATGCTGATCACCGCCGCCGCGGCTTCTTCCAGCGACAGGCCCATCGGTTGAGCGACATCCCGGTCGAGCGCTGCGCGCGCACCCTCGATGTCGAGCCCCATCGCGCCACCGAGGAAAAACTCGGGATCGAGATAGCCAAGCACCAGCGCTGCATCGGTCACCGTCGGCTTATCGCCGCCCTGGCCGTAGCAGGCCGGCCCCGGCACCGCGCCCGCACTTTGCGGGCCGACATGGAGCATGCCGCCTTCGTCGACCCAGGCAATCGAGCCGCCACCGGCGCCAATGCTCTTCACGTCCACCGACGGGAAGCCCGTCATGTGACCGCGATAGGGCTCGCCGATCCAGGTCTCGCGGGTCCAGGGTATGCGGCCGCGCCGCACCAGACTGACGTCGTAGGTCGTTCCCCCGGTATCGGCGATAACGGCGGAGTCCGACTGTTCGTCTTCACGCGCGAAATAGCGGCCCGACACCGGCGCCATCGACGGTCCGGAATTGATCAGGTGGATCGGCGATTCGGCGATATCGTCGGCATCCATCACGCCGGCTTGCGACGTGACGATCAGCACCCGGCCGCCGAACCCGGCGTCGCGCAACCGCCCACTGAGGTTGTGCATGTAGGCGCTCATCAGCGGCTTCAGCGACGCATCCATCGCCGCCGATGAGGCGCGGCGGTATTCGCGCAAACTGGGATTGAGCACATGGGACAAGGTGTAAGGCACCCCCGGCAGGTGCTCTTCGAGCAACGCCCCAACCCGGTCTTCGTGCGCCGGGTTAACGATGGACCACAGCAGACAGACAGCAACAGCCTCAACCTCGCGGTCCCGCAAGCCCTCGATCACCTCGATCACCGCGTCCTCGTCGAACGGAGTCATCTCGGAACCGTCGGCCAAGATACGGCCCGGCACCTCGAACGTCAGCGCACGCGGTACATAGGGTTGAGGAAATGGCACCGTGAAGTTGAACGGCTCCATGCGGCCGCCCTCGCGAAACACCAGAATATCGCGGTGGCCTTCGGTCGTCAGGAATGCCGTTTTCGCCGTGTTGCCGGTGACGATGGCATTGATTGCATGGGTCGTGCCGTGGATGAACAACTGCCCCTGCCCCAACAGGCTCGCAAGGTCGGTATTCAAACCGGCGGCGGCATTTTCCAGGCTATTGAGAACGCCACGGATCGGGTCGTCGGGTGTTGTTGCTGCCTTGAACATGTGGAGGCCGCCGTCATCGTCCTCGACAATAAGATCGGTGAACGTGCCTCCCGTATCGACCGCAAACCGCATGATTTCCCCCGTCCCTGCGACGCCACAATGCCACTATTTTTTCGCGCCAGCCGGCGACAGCACTGGCGAAATGTTTGCCGCAGATTAGCAGCGCCACTGCGGCCTCACCACCATTTAATTAACGTTCATTAAGCAGTAAACTAGCCTCGAATTGGGAGACAGGTCAGATGGCTGAACCGAATAAACGGACGCGCAGCGCCGACGAGACCCGCGGGATGATCGTTGCTGAAGCAGCAGCGCTATTTGCGACGCGCGGCTATGAACGGACCAGTCTTGATGCGATCGCACGGAGCATCGGCATCAGTGCGCCGGCGCTCTACTATCATTTCGATTCCAAGGACGAAATTCTCTTCGCGACCCTCGAGAATACGCTCGTCGAACTCAATCAAATGTCGCAAAAAGAAGTCGATGCGGTGGATCAAACCCCTGCTGATAAACTACGTGCGTTCGTTCGCGCCCACGTAAAACACGATGTCGGCAGCGCCGAGATCATGCCGATGCTCAATGCCGGGCTCTACAATATCGACATGTTGATAGAGGCCCTCCCCGCCGATCGCCGTCAGCGGCTGACGAATTTGCAGCGCACATTTCTCGACCGGCTGCGCGCGATTTTGCGCGACGGCGTGAAGCAAGGGCTGTTCGAAATCGAGAATGTTACGACAACCGCATTTGCGATCATCGGTATTGTCGACTTTGCCGTTTATTGGTTTCGCCGGGAAGGCAAACTCTCGATCGAAGACCTTGCCGAGCAGTACGGAACGATGGCGCTACGTATGGCCGGCAATAAGTAGAACTTGCGTTTAGGCCGCAAGGAACGACTTCAACTCGGACACGAAGATATCGCGCGCTTGGATCTGCGGGCAGTGACCGCAGCCAGGAATTTCCACTAGTACCGAGCCTTCGATGCCCTCATGCAAAGCATGAGACATCGCAGGCGGTGTCGTCTCGTCTTCGAGGCCGACCATGACAAGAGTCGGATTCCCGATATTGCCGATGTCATCCGCCATCTCGACATTGGCAAGCGCCCGCGCGGTGGCGGCAAAGGCCTTGGGATTGCATTTTGCCAGGGCGGCTTTGCGCTCGGCGATAATATCCGGATTGGCTTTGATGTAGTCTTCGGGAAACATGCGGGCCATCGCAGCATCGAGCACGACCTCCATGCCGGTTTCCTCCACCCGGTCGGCAAGAAGGCGCAGCGGCGCCTTTGCGGGTTCGGGAAACCCCGGGCCGGTGTCGGCAAAAATCATCTTGCCGATACGCCCGCCATGGCGAATACCGAGCGAGACGGCCATGAAACCGCCGGCGCCATTGCCCAAAACAGCGGTATCCGCGGGCAAGCTAAGCCCGTCCATTACCTCGGCAATGTAATCGGCATAATCGGCAACGGACGGATCGTCTCCCTCCAACGGCGGTGTGCCGCCGTAACCCGGCAGATTGGGCAGGGTGACTCGATAATCTTCGGCGAGATCGGGCAGTACACCATCGAAAACGCTCCGCTCGGCGAGCAACGAATGGAGAAGCAGGAGGTTTGGTCCATCGCCGGCCTGCACGACGTCGGCTCCGGCGACGTTCGCCTGTGTCACATCCATCTCACCAAATCCCTGTGATTGTTGCGCTATTGGGAAAGAATTTCCTCGGCCAAATCGGCACCATTGGCACCCGTTTGAGACTCCGGCGCGAGCCAAATTGTGAGTATGTCGGATACTTCGCCGTCGGCCGACGTATAGGTGTGAGCCATCGTGCTATCGAGGTAGACACTGTCGCCGGCTTCGAGCCGGACCGGTTGATAGTGCTCGGTATGCACCTCGACCGCGCCGGACAAGACATATACGAACTCTTCACCGCCATGACTGATCATGCCATCGCCAGCATCGCCATCGCTGACACGAACGCGCTCGATCAACGGTGTCATTCGCTTATGAGTTAGGCCCGCCGCCAAAGCGCAAATATCGTATTTGGGCGTGGACTGGAATTTCACATCGGCGCGGCGCGACACTGTCATGCGCGCCGACACGCTGGAAATTTCACGGTCGAGGGCGACCAAATCGCTCAACGGAATCTCCAACCCTTCGGCCAAGCGCATCAAGTTTGTGAAGGTCGGCGACACTTGGTCGTTTTCGATTTTCGACAGTGCCGAAATCGACAATCCGGTGACACGTGCAACCTCGGATAGCGTCATGCCGCGCGATTTGCGCAGACCGCGCACCCGCGGCCCCAGTTTCGGTTCGCCGGCGACGCTATCTTCGTGAGTTGCGTTGTTCACGGTGAGTCCCTTCACTATCCGCCTCGCGGCCAGCGCATCTTGAATCGCGGCCAACCGTCCGAAGCGGAAATCCCGTACTTGTTACCATAGATAATTTTCTTATAGTACAAAACTACAGTATGATCGTTCTCCTAAGCGGCTGGAATGTCGTAAGCTTGGGAAGATACAAGTTGCTACCGGGGACCAACTTCGGAGCGCGGACGACAGGGGAGATACACGTCATGAAGATCCGGGCTTTGCCCGTTATCAGGCTATTCGCGACCGAGACGCGGCGGCTACCACGGCTTCACCAGCTAGGGTACGGCCGTTTTGCTGCCGCCGTGCGAACCGTATCGACGCAGTGATTTAGCCTGATGATTTTTTGCAATCGTCTCGACTCAACCCAATCGATCGCCGAGGCATCTAGGGAAGACGAATAATGACAGCTGAAGCCACATTAAACGGGCAAATCGAACCGACACCGCGTGCTAGCCGCGACGCGACGCGGGCACAAGGTATTAAGCGCTTTAAGTGGGCGGTGCTATCGCCTTTCCTGGCGTTGATGGCCTTTATCTTGGTGCCAGCCCTGTTCCTGCAGATCTTCTTTTCGTTCTTCCAGTTTTCGATCTTCGACGCCGGTGATTCGGATACCTTCAGTGCTTACTTCCAAGCCTCGGAGTTCATCGGTATCGATTTGTTCCGGGACGTCTTCACCGACAACCGATTCGGCGCGGCGATTATTCGCTCGCTGCTGTTCGCCGCCGGGTCGACAATCGGCTGCTTCATCTTCGGTTTCGGCCTTGCTCTGCTGATGTACCGGCCGTTCCGCGGGCAGGCGATCTATTACATCTTTTTCATCCTGCCGATGCTGACGGTGCCGATCGTGATCGCCTACACCGGCGAGATGATCCTCTATCAAAATGGTCCGCTCAACGACATCCTATCGCGGCTGTCCGGCCTACGTGTCGAAGCGCAGTTCCTCTACAAGCAAGAAGTCGCGCTCACGACGATCATGTTCCTCGAAATCTGGAACTGGACCCCGTTCAGCTTCATTATCATGATGGCGGGCTTGGCCGCCTTGCCGAAGGAACCGCAGGAAGCGGCAAAAATTCTCGGCGCCAGCCAATGGCGCATCTTCTGGGAAATTCAGGTGCCGTTGCTGCGGCCGGTCATCCTGCTTGCCCTTATCCTGCGTTTCCTGGAAGCGATGGCGGAGTTTCCGAAAACCTGGGGTTTGCTTCAGGGCGGCCCCGGATCGGCCACAGAAACCATACCCGTCTATATCTTCCTAACCACGTGGCAATACTTCGATATCTCCTATGGCGCGGCGCTTTCCTATGTCGTGCTGCTCCTCATGATCGCGATCGTTATGGGTGGTATCTATCTGCTTCGCCGTGAGAAGAAGAGCCTCGACGCCATGTACACCGCGAAGCCTCAGGAAAGCTGAGCGAGGGAGGGAGACGGCATCATGGCTATGACAATGACCCAACGGCGGCAGGCATTCTCGGTCTTCCGCTACTTCGTCCTCACGATCTGGCTGCTCATCGTGGCGTTTCCGATCTTTTGGATGGTCTCGACATCGTTCAAGCCCGACCGCGAGTGGTTCGCCTGGCCTCCGGTCTACATCTCGGAAAACGCGACCCTGCGCAATTATCTGAACGTGTGGGACCCAAGTTTCAACGAATACGCAACCGATGAAGAAACCAAGGAACTGGGCCAGTATACGCAGTCGCTGCAACGGCCTTGGGAAGCGCTCGGCAACAGTGCGTTGATCTCGGTAATCTCGACATCGCTCGCCGTTCTGTTCGGTTCGATCCTCGCCTACGGCGTGTCGCGCCATCAGATATTGTCCGAAGCGCGAATGTTCCAATTGTTGATGTTACGCATGGTGCCGCCCATTGTGCTGATCGCACCGATCTCACTGTGGTACCGGCAGATCGGCTTGCTCGATAGTGTTACCGGGTTGGTCATTCTGTATTTTCTCACCACCCTGCCCTACGCGGTGTGGATGAGTAAGAGTTTCATCGATGAAGTGCCGCGAGAAATGGAGCAGGCCGCCGAGCTTCTCGGCGCCAGCCGGTGGCGAACGATCTGGGAAGTCGTATTGCCCCTGGTGCGCTCAGGCCTCGTGGCGACATTTTTGTTTATCTTGATCCTGACTTGGAGCGAATACCTGTTGGCTCTGCTGCTCTCGAAGACCGAGGTGCTAACGCTGCCGATCGAGCTATCCAAGTATCAAGGCTCGACCGAGGGCCGCGTTTACGGACGCCAGGCGGCCCTATCGGTCGGCATTACGCTACCTTTGATCTTTGTCGGATTGCTAATCCGCAAACATCTGGCCCGCGGCTTTAGTTTTGGCATGGTAAGGAGGTAACCAGCTGTGTCTCGTATCGAACTTGCAAACTTGCGTAAGGAATACGGCAACGTCGTCGCCGTAAATAACCTCAACCTGACCATCGATGACGGCGAGTTTATCGTTTTGGTTGGCCCCTCAGGCTGCGGCAAAACTACGACGTTGCGCATGATTGCAGGCTTCGAGGATCCGACGGCGGGCGAAATACGCATCGATGGAAACGTTGTCAACGAGCTCGAACCGCGCGACCGCGATTTGGGAATGGTGTTCCAAAGCCATGCGCTGTTTCCGCACAAAAACGTGGCCGACAACATCGCGTTCGGACTGCGGATGAAAAAGGTGCCGAAGGAAGAGCAGGGCCGCAAGGTGCAGGAAGTTTCCGAACTGGTCCGCATCACCCACTTGCTCGGCAAAATGCCAGCGCAGTGTTCGGGTGGTGAGTCCCAGCGCATCGCGTTGGCCCGCACCTTGGTCACCGAGCCGTCGAATTTCTTGCTCGATGAGCCTCTGTCGAGTCTCGACGCCAAACTGCGCCGCGAACTGCGGGCGGAATGCGACCGGCTGCATGAGGAGCTGCAAAAGACCTTCGTCTACGTGACGCACGATCAGGAAGAGGCGATGACCTTGGCCGACCGCATCGTGGTGATGGACAAGGGAGACATTGTGCAGATGGGTTCGCCGCTCGAGATCTATAGCGATCCCGTGTCGTACTTCGTCGCCGATTTCTTCGGCAACCCGGCCATGAATCTGATCGAGGGCGAATATGTTCAAAACGGCGCCGGTGCGGAATTTCGCAGCGAATCGTTCACCGTGCCACTACCCGGGCAATTCAAAGACACGCCACCGGGTAAAGGCACCTTCGGAATCCGCCCGGAAAACGTCAAAGTAAGCAAAGCAAACGGCGGAGACACCCGCAAAGTGGGATTGGTCGAGCCGCTGGGCAAGGACACCCTGCTGTACTTCGAAACGACGGCGGAGCGTCCCTTCGTCGCGGTTGTCGAGGGCACCGAACCGCACACCGCCGGAGAACCGGTCGAATTGTCGTTCCCCGACGAAAACATGTTCTTGTTCGACGCGAGCGGCGACCGCATCCGTTAGTGGGCAAACATATGAAGAAATAAACAAAGCACCGCGGATCGGTTTCCGGTTCGCGGTGCTTTTTACTTGGGGGGAAGAAATATGCCGATCGTCAATACCGGCCGGTTCGACATCAACTATATCGAGGATGGCGATGGCTATCCGGTCGTTCTCATCCACGGCCTCGCCGGCGACCATACCGCGTGGCTGCCACAGGTTGCGGCGCTGAAAGACGACTACCGGGTCATCGCTTTCGACAATCCGGGGTCCGGCGACAGCTCCACAGTTGATGACCCGGCGACCACCGCCGATCTGGCCGACGCCACATTGGGGCTGATGGACAAGCTGGGCATCGAGCGCGCCCATGTGATCGGCCGTTCGATGGGCGGGGCTGTTGCCCAGTATATGGCGCTCAAGGCGCCCGACCGGCTGCAGTCGATGGCCATGGCGGCGTCATTCGCCCGCCTCGATCCGGTCGGTGCGCAAGTTATCACCAACCTGCAGCAGTTGCTCCGATGGCGGCCGAACTGGGCCGAATGGGCGCCGCATGCCGTCTACCTGTTCGTCTCGCCGGCGTTCTACAACGAGAACCCTGAAATCATCTCGAAGATCACCGAGTTGGTTGGCGACGAAGGCCGCGACATGAGGTCGTACGACTATCTGGCGACTGCTTGTCTCGAACATGACGCGCTCGACCAGCTCGGCGAGATTGATACCCCGACCCTCGTCATGGGCGGGCGGGTCGACCCGATTTGCTCTATGACCGCGCAGAACTGGATGATGGACGCGCTGCCCAATGCGCAGCTCGAAGTGTTCGAGAAATCGAGCCATTTTTTCCTGATGGAAGAAGCTGAGAAGGCGCTCGCCACCATCAAGGACTGGCTGGCGAAGAACACGCCTTAAACAATCTCAGACGCATAAGGGGGAATCCGATGCCGATCGCAGATTGCGGCCGCTTCAACGTGAACTATATCGAGCAGGGTGAAGGCTTTCCGGTCGTCCTGATCCACGGGCTGGCCGGCGACCACACCGCGTGGCTGCCGCAATTGGCGGCATTTAGCGACCGCCACCGGGTTGTTGCGATGGATAATCCGGGTTCCGGCGACAGCTCACCCGTCGAGGAGCCCTGCACCACAGAAGAACTCGCCGACACCATGATCGCGCTGATGGACGCGCTCGATATCAACGCGGCCCACGTGGTCGGCCGCTCGCTCGGCGGGTTGATCGGCCAGCATATGGCACTCAAAGCGCCCGAACGCGTTCATTCCCTAATCCTCGCCGCCTCCACGGCAACTGTCGACCCGATCGGCCGCCGTATCCTGGAAAACATGCGCGAGGTGCTGGAATGGCGCGATGACTGGACCGATTGGGCGCGCCATGCCGCCCATATGTTCGTTTCGCCGGCTTTCTATAATGACAATCCGGATACGATGGCGACAATCGAGGCGCTGGTCGGCAACGAAGCGCGGAGCCGGATTTCCTACATCAACTTGAACAACACCGCGCTGGCACACGACACCACCGACCGGCTCGGCGATATTAACTGCCCTACCCTTATTATGGGCGGCCGCTTCGATCCAATTTGTTCGATGCAGTGCACGGACGTGCTGTCGAACGGCATCGCCAACAGCCAAACCGTCGTGTTCGAGAAATCGAGCCACTTCTTCTTAATGGAAGAGGCCGAAAAATCGATGCAAACCTTGACTGACTGGTTCGCCAAGCATACGCCGTAGGCCAACCTCGTATCCGCGCCGGTCTACTGCGCGGAATGAAATGGTTGGCTGATAATGAACCCAAAGCAAGTTGTCGAAAGCTGGATCGCCGCTTTCAACCGGCAGGATGCCGATGCTCTCGCGGCGCTATACGCCGAGGAAGCAACAAATTTTCAAGTGGCGTTCGAGCCGGTGGTCGGCCGCGATGCGATCCGGCAGATGTTTGCCGAGGGCTTTGCCGGCTTTCCCGATATGGGTTTTGAGGTCGAGAACTTGCTGGAAGATGGCGAGTGGGCGGTCCTGGAATGGAAGGGTTGGGGTACCCATCTCGGCGCGTTCGACGGCCATGCGCCGTCCGGTAAGGACTTCAAACTGCGCGGTTGCGGCTTCTTTCAAGTTCGCGACGGGCTAATCCAATACCAGCGGGGCTATTTTGACCGCGCCACCTGGTTCGGCCAAATCGGATTACCGCTGGAGGCCGGCCCCAACAGTTGACTATACGCGCGGTGTATCGATCACCGGGTATCTCGTGTACTGGCTGATCCAGTCGTAGCCGACCAATTCCACATAAGCGTCCATCAGCCGCTTGGTCACCGGGCCCGGAACGGCGCCACTGGCGAATTCACGGCCGTTGATCGAACGGCACGGACAGATGCAGAAGCTGGTCGAGGTAATGAATGCCTCGTCGGCGTTGTAGGCATCGAACAGATCATAATCCTTCTCGGCAAAAGGAATGCCTTCCTTCTCAGCCAACTCGATCACTGTTTGCCGGCTCACCCCCGGTAAGACATAGCGCTCGTGCGGCGTGACCAGCCGCCCTTCGAAGACAAAGAAGACGTTGCTCCCGCGCCCCTCGGCAATATTGCCATTATGGTCGAGCAGCAGCGCAAACGCTTCGGGGTCCTGCGACGACACTTCGAGATCGGCCATTATCAGATTGAGATAGTTGTGGGTTTTGGCGCGGGGGCTCACCATGTCGGGCGCGGTGCGGCGGGTCGACGACACAATGGCGTTGATGCCATCGCGGTAAAGCTTGGCGCGCGTCGCCAACGGTAGCGGCAAGCACTCCACGATTACCGTTGGGCCCACATAGTCGGGCCAGGCAGAGCGCTCGTTGGGGTCTGTGATGCCCCGCGTGATCCGCTGCGAAATCCAATAATCCTCGTCATCGGCGATCAACGGCAAGTTGCGCGCAACGACCTCTTCGGTTACCGCCGCCATCTCTTCGAGGGTTAGTCCGGGATCGATTCCGACATAGCGCAGCGAACGATAAAGCCGCTCGAGATGCTCTTGCAGCTTGAAGATCTTGTGGCCGAAGGTGCGCGTGGTATCGAACACGGCATCACCGTATTTCACGCCCCGGTCGCGAAACGGCAGGCGCGCCTCGTTCTCCGGTATGTAGTCCCCGTTCAGATAGACCGTACGCTGATTTGGAATGTTCACGAATGCCCCACTTTCGGTTCTGACCCGTATTTTTTGCTCGGCAACGGCGCAACAAACCGCATAATAGCGTTACATAACAAAAACGCATAAGGGGAGGCAGAGATGGCGAAATACGGTGTGGGACAGCCGGTCCGGCGGACCGAGGATCCGCGGCTTTTGACCGGGCGCGGCAAGTTCAACGACGATTACGCCGCCAACAACGCCGCGCATGGCTATGTGCTGCGTTCCCCCCATGCGCACGCCGATATAGTTTCCATCGACACGACCGCCGCCGCCGCCGCACCTGGCGTCTTGGGGATCTTCACCGGCGCCGATCTGGCCGGCGACGGAATTGGCGGTTTTCCGGGGCCGCCGCCTTTCTTCGCCGCGCTCACACGGCCGGACGGCTCACCCCTCAACTATCCGCCCCAGTATGCGCTCACCTCCGACCGCGCGCGCTATGTCGGTGACCCCGTCGCCTTTGTTGTCGCCGAAAGCCTCGACGCCGCAAAAGATGCGGCCGAAAAAATCGCGGTTACGTACAACGAGCTCCCGGCAATCGTCGACACGGCTAAGGCGATGAACCCCGACGCACCGCAACTCTGGGAGGATGTTTCCAACAATTTCCTGTTCCAAGCGCAAATCGGCGATACCGCCGCAACCGACGCGGCATTCGAAAAGGCCGCCCATGTATCGCGAGTTTCGCTGGTCAATAACCGTGTCGTCCAAAACTCGATGGAGGCCCGCGGCGCCATCGGCGATTACGACGCCGCCGCCGACCGGTACACCCTCTATACCTCCAACCAGAACCGCCATCTGTTACGCGACTGGATCGCCGGCAGTTTCTTGAAATGCGAGCCGGAGAAGCTCCGCGTGCTGGTCGACGATGTCGGCGGTGGTTTCGGCATGAAGACCCATCCCTATCACGAGCAGGTGCTGGTGCTGTACGCCGCCAAGAAGCTGGGCCGGGCGGTGAAATGGATCAGCGACCGCACCGAGGCGTTCCAAAGCGATTTGCATGGGCGCGACCACCTCTCCGACTGCGAAATAGCGCTCGACGAGAACGGCAAGTTTCTGGCGGTGCGGGTCAACACGATTGCCGCGATCGGCGCCTATTCGTGCTCGGCCGGGGTCGCGATTCCGACCCAGGTGGGACCGAAGATCCTCACCAATGTCTATGACATCCCGGCTGCTGACGTGACCGTAAAATGCGTGATGACCAACACCGCGCCGGTGGGGCCCTATCGCGGGGCCGGCCGGCCCGAAGCGATTTACGTGATGGAGCGGCTGGTCGATGTGGCCGCCCACGATATGGGAATCGACCCGGTCGAGTTGCGGCGGCGCAATCTGATCCGTTCTGACCAGTTGCCCTACACAAATGCCATGGGCACGACCTACGACAGCGGCGAGTTCGAAGCCAATATGGATGCCGCCATGAAGCTGGCGGATTGGGACAGCCACGAATCACGCCGCGCGGCAGCCCTGAAAAACGGCCGCCTCAGCGGTATCGCGCTGTCGCAGTACATCGAGACGACGGCCGGCAACCCCACCGAATCCGCCGAGGTTGAAGTCGAAGACGACAAGGTGATCGTGCGGGTCGGCACTCAGCCAATGGGCCAGGGTCACGACACATCGTTCATGCAGCTCATCTCGGAAAAACTCGGTGTCGACTTCGAAGCGGTCGAGATCGATACCAGCGACAGCGACAATCTGCCCAGCGGCGGCGGCAGCCACGGCTCGCGCACCAGCCACATCGGCAGCGTTGCGGCGCTCAATTCGAGTGACGAGGTGATTCTCAAAGGTACGCGGATCGCCGGCGAAATGCTCGAGACCGCAAGCGACGATATCGAATTCACCGACGGTATGTTCCGCGTGAAAGGCACCGACCGCACAGTGAACCTGTTCGATGTGGCGCGCGAGGCGCGGAACTCGACGAGTTTGCCGGAGGACCTGCAAGGCCCCCTTTCGGGTACCGATACGCACACGATCGAGCATTGGAGCTATCCCAACGGCTGTCATATCTGCGAGCTCGAGATCGAGCAGGATACGGGGGTGGTACACGTCGTGCGCTACTGCGCCGTCGACGATGTGGGACGGGTGATCAATCCCATGCTGGTCGCCGGTCAGGTTCATGGCGGCGTTGGCCAAGGGATCGGCCAGGCGCTGCTGGAGAATACCGTGTACGATCCTGACTCCGGCCAGCTGCTTAGCGCGTCGTTTATGGACTATACGATGCCGCGGGCCGACGACATTCCGTCGATGCAGATCGATACCAACGAAGTGCTCTGTAAGACCAACCTTCTGGGGGTCAAGGGCGCGGGCGAAGCCGGTGCGTTAGTCGCACCGCCGGTGGTGATCGCCGCAATCGCCGATGCGCTGCGCGACTACGGCGTAAGCCATATCGACATGCCGGCGACGCCCGAGCGTATCTGGGAGATTATGCAGCAGCGCCAGGCCGCCGAATAAAACCGGCGGTCAGGCGCCGAGATAGTAAGTTTTGACCATCTCGTTTTCGCTGAGATCGGCGGCGTCCTTGCTGGCGAACGCAATTTCGCCATGGACGATGATGTAGCCCCGGTCAGCAATTTTAATCGCCTGATTGAAGTTTTGCTCGGCCATCAGAACCGTTAGTCCGCGGCTCTCCGGCAATTCGCCGATCTTTTCGATCATCTGCGACACCAATATGGGTGCAAGACCGACCGAAGGCTCATCGATCAGCAACAGCTTGGGATCGCTCATCAACGCGCGGGCCACCGCCAGCATCTGCTGCTCGCCGCCGCTCATGCTGCCCGCCTGCTGGGTGCGCCGCTCGGCAAGCCGTGGAAACAGCGTAAAGCAGTAGTCCATGCTCTGCTCGATTTTGTCGCGCGCCTCGCCGCGGTAAGCGCCCAGGGTCAGGTTTTCCTCGACGGTGAGGAGAGGAAACAGACGGCGGCCCTCCGGAACCATGGCGACGCCCAACTCGACGATTTGCTTGGGGCTCAGCGCGGTGAGATCAGTAGCCTGACCGTTATCGCGCAACTCGATTGTGCCGGCAGTCGGCTTGATCAACCCGGCAATACAGCGCATGAGCGTGCTCTTGCCGTTGCCGTTGGTGCCTAACAGCGCCACCGTTTCGCCGTTGCCGACGTCGAGCGATACGTCGTGCAGAACACTCACATTGCCGTAGCCGGCGACGAGATCTTTTATAACCAGATCGACCATGGTCAGGCACCCAGATAGGCGCGTTCTACGCCTTCGTCTTTGACGATCTCGTCCGGGGCTCCCTCGGCGATCAACTCGCCGGCATCAAGACAAATCACCCGGTGCGAAAACTGCATAACCGCGCGCATGATATGCTCGATCATGATGATGGTCATGCCCCCCTCGTTGAAACGGATCAGAATCTCCAACACTTCGTCGACTTCGTTGCCGGTGAGGCCCGCCATCGCTTCGTCGGAAATGAGTAGCTTCGGTTTTGCGGCGATTGCGCGCGCCAACTCAAGCTTGCGGAGTTCGATCTGTGTCAGCCCGCCCGTCTCCTCGTTGGCCTTCTCGGCCATGCCCATGGTCTCCAGAATGGACATTGCTTGATCGGCAATTTCCGCCTGGCTGGCTCCCGCACCACTTACGAATTCGATGGGAATTTTCAGATTGTCCAACACGGTCATACTGTGAAACGGTCGCGGGATCTGAAACGTGCGGGTGATTCCGGCAGCGGTGCGCTTATGCGCCTTCATGCCGTTGAGGTCGTGCCCGTCGAACGTAATTTGACCGCCGTCGTTGTGAAGCACACCGGATATGCAGTTAATCAACGTGGTCTTACCCGACCCGTTGGGGCCAATCAGCCCAAACCGCTCGCCTTCGCGCACATCGGTCGTGACGTTCGATAGGGCGGT
The DNA here is from genome assembly GCA_965267185.1 of Alphaproteobacteria bacterium. Lineage (GTDB taxonomy): Bacteria > Pseudomonadota > Alphaproteobacteria > UBA6615 > UBA6615. Next base: position 1,546,980 of record OZ253937.1, read on the forward strand.
AAAACCGCCGAAATTCTTCGTAACCGAGTCAATTTTTAGAAGTGGTTCAGACATCGACGCGCGGCCCTTCTCTCTTAATTCTTTTTCATAAACCAGCCGACGAGGCCGTGGGGCGCGAAGGTGACGAACACAACCAACACAACGCCAAGGATCAGGAGATTGAGCTCGGACGAGATCGTGACGATAGCGACTTGCTGAACTGTGCCGAGCAAAAGGCCCCCCAACACCGGACCAATCCAAGTAAAGGTGCCACCGATCATGGGCATAGCCAGAGAGTAAACAGCGAATTCGAGATTGAAGGCAGTGATCGGGTCGATGAAGGTGAGATAGCTGGGGAAGATCCCGCCAGCGGCCCCCATCAGCGCGCCGCTGATCGTGGTGGCGATGAGTTTGAGACGCAAGGTCGGCACGCCCATGCACTCAGCCGCTTCTTCGTTGTCCTTGATCGCATTCAAGCCGCGGCCGAGCTTGCCCCTCTCGATTGTTCGCGCCACCCAAACGCTGAAGATCGTCATGGCCGCGATCATAAAGAACAGGAATTCTTTGTAGTTGCCGAAGATGCCCACCTTGCGGTCGACAATGATCGCGCCTAGCAATTCCGGCTTACGTGTCGGCAGAATTGATATGCCCGCCGCGCCGCCGACGAAATCCCAGTTGTTGACGACGGTCTCCAACACAATCGCCAGCGCAAGAGTGGCGATGGCGAAGTAGACACCCTTTAGGCGCAGCGTGAAGTAGCCGATAGACAGGCCAAGCAGGCCGGCAACAGCGGCAGCAATCAGGATCTGCGGAACAAGCGATACTTCGCTCCACTGGATCAGCGCAATCGCGGTGTAGGACCCAACACCGAGGAAGCCTGCGGTGCCGAAATTGATGTAGCCGCCATAACCACCGAGAATGTTCCATGCGGTAGCGATCATCACAAATTGCAGAACCGCGAACCCGGCAAAATAGAAGAACCGGTTAAAACCCAACTGGGTGGCGATGAACGCTGCAAGCAGTGCGACAACGCAGCCGATCTCGAATCTGTAACGGACTAACATCAGCGGGTGTCTCCTACGCCGAGCAAACCGGTCGGGCGGAATGCCAAGACCAAGAGTAAGATCGTGAACGACACCGCCGGCGCCCAAGACGGACCGGCGAACGCCGCCACCATGCTTTCGGCAATGCCCAAAATCATCGCCGCGATTAGGGTGCCGCTGACGGAGCCAAGACCGCCCAGCACGACGATGGCGAACACGTTGCCGATGAACAGCCGGCCGACCGCGGGTTCGATGGGGATGACGATGATCATCATCGCGCCGGCGATACCGCAGGTGCCCAAGCCAATCGCGAAGGCCCACCGCTTCACGGCAACCGGATCTACGCCCATAAGCGACAACGCCATCATGTCTTGATGAACGGCGCGGGTCGCCCGCCCGAAGAACGAGCGGTCGAGAAACAACTGCAGGCCCACAGCCAGAATGGCGGAAACCAAAAACGCTGTCAGCAGACGAAACGGTACGGAAACTTCCATGCCGGCAATGGTGCCGCCGAAGGATTGGCCGATGTAGGGCGCGTTGACCAGCCGGTGATCCACGCCGAACGTCATGATCAAGATGACCTCGGTGATGAACAGCAGGCCGAAGAAAAACGCCAAACCGCGCAGCGCGACCGCGCTCGTCTTCTCGAAGAACTGGTAGTAGACCGAATAGATCCCGTACCCGAGGAAGAAAAAGAGCGGCGTGATGATTATCCCCGCCAGGATCGGATCAAGACCCAACGTCGAGTTGAGGATAAAGGTGCAAAACGCGCCCGCGACGATGAGGGTCGGATGCGCGATGTTGACGGTGTCGAGCAAGCCGAAACAGATCGACAGGCCGATGGATAACGCCGCAAAGAACCCGCCGAGCAAAATTCCCGCGATTAGTGCATTTATGAAGAGTTCCATCGAGCTGCCTCGTTTAATGGCGAAAAGTCGAGGGGAGCCGCAGAGGACGGCTGCAATAGCAACCGTCCTCCGTCAGCTGTGTGCTGTCCGCTCATGGTGTTGGAGCGGACTGTTCGGTAGGCTCTAGCGCAGAGAATTGAACGGCTGCACTTTGCCGGTTTGGATGTCTGCCGGGAACATGATCTTGCGCGTTCCCGGCTGAGCGAACTGGCCCAGATCGTTATTCTCGATACCCTGATACTGAACAACGATGGTGCGGCTTTGAGTCCATTCGCCGTTGTCGCCAAACTCGACATCGCCGACAACTGTCCGGAACTTGGTGTTGTGAATGTATTCAGCGATCTTGTCGTGATCGATCTCGCCGACCGCGTTCACCGCTTGGCCGAGAATATCGACATAGGCATATGCCCACGGCACCAAATAGTAGCCCAGCGCATCGGTCTTCAGGCCTTCGGTTTTCACCTTGTTCTGATACCGCTCGATGAGCTCCTTGGCACCGGGATAAAGCGCCATGGTCGGCTCCGGAACGAAGAAGTCATAGTTCAGGATGCCGTTTAAGTTCGGCCCCAAGCCCGCCATAATTCCGGCGAACTGCAGCCCCACCATGCCGCCGCCGACGGCTTTGGCGTCAGTACCCACCTCAGCGAGCGCCCGTACAATACCGGCCGACCCGTTGGGATAGGACGCGATATAGAACAGGTCGGGGTTCTTTGCGTTCACCGCACGAATGATCGGCGTGAAGTCAGCCGTCCGCGGCGGGTAGTTCTGATCGTAGACGATCTCTAGACCCATCGCTTTGGCGTTCGCGACAGCACCTTCTTTAAGGTTGCGCGCGAATTCGGCGTCTGCCGCGATAATCGCGATGGTTTTCGGCTTAAATTCTTCGACCGCCTCGAACCAATATTGCGAGAAACCTTCCGCCGGCTTCGGACCGGCGGGCAGAATCTGGAAGTACTTTTCGTATTTCCATTTCTTGTTGTTGTTCATGCCGAACAGGCCCATGAACACGACATCGCGGTCGATGGCGATCGGCATCGCCGGTGCAATCAGGTTGGTGCCGTAGCCGCTGACGATGAAATCGACCTTATCGACGTCGAGCAATTTGGCGTAGATGCCGGGCACGTTTTTCGGGTTCGTCTGGTCGTCGTAGAACACGAGTTCGACTTGACGTCCGAGCATACCGCCCTTGGCGTTGATGTCGTCGCGCCAGATCTTCATCGCTTCCAGCGACTGTTTGCCGCCACCGGCCAACGCGCCGGTGAGCGCCATGCTAAATCCGACCTTGATGGGGTCTTTGCTTTGCGCCTGAGCAACCGGCGTAAATGCGCTCGTCAGTGCAAATGCCGCTACGAACAAACCGGTTAGCAGCATCGAACGCACGCGAGACTTCAAAATTCTTGTCATGTTCATCGCCTCCCTATTGGCAGATCGTTCACACGGATTCACGCACCGTTGAACAAATCTATTTCTTCTAGAAACTCCTACAACTGACTCATATCAAATATGAAACAGATCTTTCGTCTGCTTGTGCCGTAGCTGCAGGTTCGTCTCACTTTCCTATCTCTCTACATAAGCTCACGCTTATGTGAATCCCATGATTACCGATGTCGCCCCCTTTCGGCAAGGGTGTTGTGCGCAAAGGGAAAAATGTCGCAGGACATAGGGCACCATCTTGCGCCTGCCCACCTTGCGTCTTAGCGTAGAAAACCCGGCGCATTCAGCGCTGGCGGGCAACTCAACAGGACAAACGGACGTTATGGCCGAATATTCACTCGAGGGCCGCGTTGTTATCGTTACCGGCGCGGGGCGCGGATTGGGACGCGCGATGACGGAAGCGCTGACCGAAGCGGGCGCCAATGTGGTCGCGGCGGCCCACATCAGCGACGATTTTCCCGAGCTCGAGGCCGCCTGCGAGGGCCAACCCGGGCAGGTCCATTGTATCACCGCTGATATCCGCCAAGCCGAAGATTGCGACCGGATCGTCGCTACTGCGCTCGAGAGATTCGGCGGGCTCCACGGTCTGGTCAACAATGCCGGCCTCACCTTCACCTACATCTGGCCCGACGCATACCGCCGCGAGTCCTGGACCAAGCACAAGCGGTTCCCGCGGTTCTACGAAGCCGCCGACGAAGTGATCGAAAACGTTATCGCCACCAACTTCACCGGCGCGGACCGGCTGGCGCGGCGGGTGGCCCCGCTGATGGTCGAGCAAGGCTGGGGCCGCATCGTCAACGTCACGACCATGTACAAAACGATGACCCGGCCGGGCTCGTCGCCATACGGGCCCTCCAAAGCGGCGCTGGAGTGCGCCACCCAGATTTGGCACCAGGATCTCGAAGGCACCGGCGTGACGGTCAACATCCTAAATCCCGGCGCCGGCGCGGTGACGCCCGGCATGGCGGAGGAAATGAAACAGATGAGCCGGGAGGCGGAAACGCCGATCCTGATCGAGCCCGAGCTGTACAAAGCACCGATCGTGTGGCTGATGTCGGACGCCACCGACGGTATCAGCGGTATGCGCTACGACGCTAAACCCTGGGATTCGTCAAAGCCCGCCGCCCAAGAGGGCGAGCGAATCGGCGCCAAGGCCGGCGTGCTTCTCTACTCGATGCCCGACGACTAGCCCTCATTCTCTTTTCTAGATGACATCCGACGCCCCGGCGGCCGCACAGTCCTACGTTGGACCAACGATCTTTCTGACCCTGACTCAGGCGATGATCTCGTGGGCGGTTTTCGCACCCCCGGTGATCGCCAAACAAGCACTGCCGGAGATGGGACTCGATCCGATCTGGATCGGCGCTCAACCAACGATCGTTTTCATCGCGGCAATGTTCAGCGCGGTGCTGGCCAGTTCGTGGGTGGCTCGGATCAATCCCATGCGCGCCACCCAGTTGTTCGTGCTGTTTTGCGTGATCGGGTCCGCTTTGATCGCCAGCGGATCGATTATTCTGGTGGTGATCGGCAGCGCCTTTATCGGTGCGGCCCTCGGCCCCGCAACACCGGCAAGCTCGCACATCTTGGCTCGAGTCACCCCCGGGCGCCTGCGGCCATTGGTTTTTTCTGTCCGGCAAACCGGCGTCACTCTCGGCGGCGTGCTGGCCGGCTTCGTGACACCGGTCCTGGTAAAGGCTTGGGACTGGCAGACGGCAATGTGGGCCGTCTCCGCCGCTTGCCTTCTTACCTTGGCGCTCGTCGAGATTTGGGTGCGCGACTACCGTATCCATGCCGATCCAACCGTCGAACGGCGCACAGATATTCTCACTCCCGTCCGGTTGGTCTTCTCAATCCCTTCGCTTCGCTGGCTCACCGTGGGTGTCGTGCCCCTCGTCATCGCCCAGTACGGTTTGACCACGTTTCTCGTTCTCTACCTGCAGGAAGACATCAAGCTGTCGATCGTTACTGCGGGCTGGATCTTGGGCAGCGCGCAGGCGGCAGGCGGCGCCGGGCGTATTCTCTTCGGCATGATTGCCGGCCGCTTTATCGCGCCGCTCTATGTGCTAATGGCGCTCGCCATCGCCGCAATCGCGGCCTCACTGCTAACGGCGGCGCTAACAACCGCTTGGCCGCTGGTATTGGTTTACCTTGTCGGCATCGTGTTCGGCGCCAGCGCCGCTGGCTGGAACGGCGTTTTTCTTGCCGAGGCAGCGCGGTTGTCGCCACCGGGAGCGATCAGCCGCGTTACCGGCGGCATCGCCTTCATCATTTTCGGCGGTATCGTCATCGGCCCGGCCGGTTTCGCTTTTCTCATCGAGCAAACCAGCTTCCCGGTCGCCTACATGTTCACCGGCGCGCTTCTCGTTGTCAGCGTTTATGCTTTCCTGAAGACTCGCACGATCGGCACGACACAATCGCCCTAACCAATGTTAGTGCGCCGCAATGCCTTGGCGCTGAGCCCATGGTGTCTTAAGTAACGCTGTATGTATTCCATCGGCGACATCGTCGCGGTCAACGACCGCATGCAAAGCGGCTACAGCTACGAGATTTCGGCCGCTACAGGCAGAGATTTTGCACCAGATTTTGAGCCCTTTTACGCACCGAATGAAATGCTCGCGCTTGGCGTGTTCGAGGGTAAGTATTGCAACGACTGCCGTGACGAACTGCCCGCCGACTGGTACGAGACCGCCAAAATAGCCGACCAGCCGGACCCATCGCTTAATTGCTTCGGCGTCAAAAGCCGCCAGCCACTGTCGGTGTGGCGCGAAAAGGGTTGGATCGTGGGGCCCGATCCGCGCGGCTGGTTCCAGTGGTATTGCCGTTACTATCTCGGGCGGCGGCTGCCCGAGATCGATGCTCACCAGATCAAGCGGTGGCGTAGCTTCGCGCGCCACGCCGCGCAGGTGCGCAAGAATTGCGAACCGGGAGACGTCTACTGCCGCCCGCGCCAACGCCAGGCGCTGCTGCAGTGGTCCTACGACCCCTTTATCTGACCATCCGCTTCGAGCGCTTCGAACACGGCGGCAAGTTCGTCGTCGAGGCGGCCCATGTCGCCGAGCTTGTCGAAGTAGCGCGCCGCGGTGGCTACGATCGGCGCCGGCACGCCCAACTGCTCGGCGTGGTCGACGATGTAATGTAAGTCCTTATGGACCAAACGGGCGGGAGCCGTCGGCGGTTGCCACCTACGTTCGGCCATAATCGGCGCGCGGAGCTCGAATTGGGTCGAAGTGGCGACGCTGGGTTTCACGACATCGATGATTTGCTGCGGATCGAGCCCGGACCGCATGCCCATGAGCAGCGCTTCGGCCGCCACCATCGTGTGCCCGGCAACCAGCGTGTTGAGCACGAATTTGAGTTTCATGCCGCTCGCAAACGCGCCGACATAGGGACATTTCGGCGCCAGCGCCTCGAGTGCGGGGCGTACCACCTCGCAGGCCGCTTCATCGCCGCTCATCATGATCACCGCGCGGCCGCTCTCCATTGCGGCGGGCGTTCCGCTGATCGGCGCATCGAGCATTACCGTGCCAGTGGGGTCGAGCGCCGCCTTAATCCGCTCTTTTTGCGCCACCGCGAAGGTCCCCATATCGGCGACGATCAAACCTGTCCTGCCGCCCGCGGCTAACCCGTCGTCGCCGAGATACGCCATTTCCATGGCATCTTCGTTGGCCAGCGCGACAATAACGAGTTCCGCCTTGTTGCCTAGCTCTTTGGCGTTGGCGACAAGTTCGCCGCCGGCGCCCGGCAGCCACTGCGCGCTCGGACGATCGACCGCGAGCACAGCGTAGCCTTCGGCCAGCAATAACCGGGCAGCCATCCCGCCGATATTGCCCAACCCGAGGATCCCAACCGCTTCGGTCATCGGCCCCTCCGTTCTTAACTAGATGCGCCGGTCGTGACCTTCCCAGAAATGGTCGCGGATATCCTTCTTGCGCACCTTACCGACGGCGCTACGCGGCAGTTCGTCCCAAAACGCTACCGCCTTGGGCGCTTTCACGCCGCCCAACTCTTCCTTGCACAGATCGATAATTTCAGCCTCGCCGGCTGCTGCACCGGGTTTTAACTCGACCACGGCCGTGACCGCCTCGCCCCACTTCTCGTCCGGCGCGCCGACCACCGCGCAATCCTGCACCGCCGGATGGGTCCAGATCACCTGCTCGACCTCGCTGGGATAGACGTTGAACCCGCCCGAGATGATCATGTCCTTCTTGCGGTCGACGATATAGATGTAGCCATCCTCATCCTTGTGCCCAATATCGCCGGTGCGGTGCCACCCGTTGCCGGTCGTCACTTCCGCAGTGGCTTCCGGGTTCTTGTAATACCCCGCCATGACGAGCTGCCCGCGCACCACGATCTCGCCGCGCTCGCCGGGCGGAAGAATATTTTCGTCGTCGTCCATGATCTCGACGGGCGTGAGCAGGCCAGGCCGACCACAACTGGCAAGCCGGTGCGTTTTGTTGGTCTCGATGGCTTCCACATGCTCAGCAGGTGAAAAATAGGTGCAGATCATCGGCGCTTCGGCCTGGCCGTAGGTCTGGGTCATGATCGGGCCGAATATGTCCATCGCCTCGCGCAGCTTCTCCACCGACATGGGCGCGGCGGCGTAGACGAAATACTCCAGCGACGAGTAGTCGAAGTTGCGCACTTGGTCGTGGGCGAGCATCACGTAGATCGCCGTCGGCGGCAGAAACAGATAGGTCACGCCGTATTTCTCGATGTTCTCCATCAGTTGCGGCAGCTGCACACCATTCATGATCACGTTCGTGGCGCCATGCCCCATGAGACTGAGCGCGACGACGCCAGCGGCGTGGGTCATCGGCGCGGCGCACAAATGCACCGGCGGTTTGTCCGGAGGCATGTGCAGCATCATCTCGGCAACCATGATTTCGAACAAAGAATGGGGCCACAGAATGCCTTTCGGCTGCCCCGTCGTGCCGCCGGACGAAAAGATGCCGCAGATCTCATTGGGATCGTCGGGGAAAGGCGGCATCACGCCGTCATGGCCGGCGACGAAATCGGCGAATGACGGCGCATCGGCACCCAGCTTATCGATGCATACGAAATTCGCGATGTTCGGGCATTCCTCGCGGATTACCGCCACATTGTCCTCGAACGACGAGTGGTAGAAGAGAAACGCCGCCTCGTTGTGATTGAGGATGTAGCAATTCTCGCGCACCGCGTTGCGCGCGTTGATCGGCACCCAGGCGCCGCCGGCCCGGTACAAGCCGAGCAGCGCGTCGAACGCGCCGGGGTGATTGGGGCTGTAGATGGCCGCCTTTTGACCGTGGGTGAACCCGGCGGCATGCATGGCGAGCGCCGTGCGGTGCGACATGACTTGCGCGTCGCGGTAGGAAGTCGCCACCCCGTCTTCATCGATCATGAACGCGCGCTCAGGATTGAGCAGCGCGCCCCGGTCGAAGAAGTCGATCACCCGCATATTCGTCTCTTCCCGCAGAAGAATGTCACCAAGCCCCTCTCCCATGGGGAGAGGGGTTGGGGTGAGGGGGTAAGACCCATCCGAGTCTCCTCGTCTGCACCGTAAACCCTCACCCGGCTCGCTACACTCGCCACCCTCTCCCTCAGGGAGAGGGTTTGTTACCTACGTGCGCCCCAATATGGTCAAGCAGGCCGCCGCTTCCTCGATGCCGTGGAAGCCACCGCCATTCTCGGCAATGGCGAAACGGGCTCCCTCGACCTGCCGGCCGCCGGCCTCGCCGCGCAATTGCGCGACCAGTTCGAAAACTTGCGCCAAGCCGGTCGCGCCGACCGGATGACCCTTGGATTCAAGCCCGCCCGACGGGTTGACGGGAATGCGGCCGCCGAGCCGCGTTTCGCCCGCCAGGGTTGTCGGCCCGCCCTCGCCGAAGCCGCAGAAGCCGAGATTTTCGATCTGCTGGATCTCGGCGAACGCCGTGGCGTCGTGGACTTCGGCGACATCCATATCGTCGGGGCCCAAGCCCGCTTCCTCATAGGCGGCGTTCGCCGCCAAATGGGTAATGTGTTTGTCGACTTCTTCCGGCTCGCGGTCGCTGCCGCTGCGCAAAACGGTCGCCTCGATCTTGACCGCGCGATCCCGGTCGAATCGGTCGAGCTCCTCTTCCCGGCACAGAACGGCCGCCGCCGCCCCATCGGAAATCGGCGAGCACATGGGCAAAGTCAGGGGCCAGCTGATCTTGCGCGCCGTCAGCACTTCATCGACGGTCATAGGCTCTTGGTATTGCGACAGCGGGTTGTGCCGGGAATGGTCGTGGTTCTTGGCGGCGACCGCCGCGATCTGCGCTTGCGTGGTGCCGAAGGTTTTCATGTGGAATTTCGCTAGCGCGGCGTAGACATCCATGAAGATGCTCCGCTGACCGGTATCTTCGTCACCGTCCGGATCGTCGACGCCCGCGCCCATCGCCAGCAGGCGCGCCGTCGTCGCCTCGGCGGTGTGGACGTCCCAGCCGCCGTCGAAGACGCGGAACATCAGCTCGCGGTCTTCGGAGAACATCTTCTCCGCGCCAACCGCCAGCGCAACGCCGCCGCGGCCCGCCTTGAGCCAGGTCGCGGCCATATCGAGCGCCGTCGAGGCGCTGGCGCAGGCGTTTTCCACGTTGGTGATGGGAATGCCGGCAAATCCCATCGTGCGCAGCGCGATCTCGCCAGGGATTGATGACTGGCCCTCAATTACGGCCTGCGCGGCATTGGCGAAATACGCGGCTTCAATATCGGCGATAGCGGCGCCGGCGTCGGTCAGCGCCGCCCCGACCGCCGTGTCGGTCATCTGCTTGATCGAGCGGTCGAGATACTTGCCGAACGGCGTCATGCCGACGCCGACAATATAGATGTCCGCCATCATCCGGCTCCTGCGGTTCCTACGGCACCAACATGCTGATCCCGGTGGTCTTGCGCGATTCCACGTCGCGATGCAGCTTCACCGCGTCTTTCAGCGGGTAGCGCTGATTGATGCGCAGCTTCACCTTCTTGCTGCGGATCATCGAGAACACACGGCGCGCGCTTTTGCGACGTTCTTCCGGATCGGCAGCGTAGTTGAACAGCGAGGCGCGGACGATGAAGGGTGCGCGGGCCATAAACGACATGTCGTTCAAGTTCACCGGTGGGATCGGGCCGGACGCGCCGCCGAAGCTCGCCAGCAATCCGCGTGACTTGAGGCACGCCAGCGAGGTCTCCCACGTGTCCTTGCCGACCGGGTCGTAGACCACGTCGACACCGCGCTTCTTGGTGATCCGCATCACCGCCTTGGTCACATCCTGGCGCGACGTGTTGATCGCGTGCTTGGCGCCCGCGGCCAGGATCGCCTTGCATTTCGCGGCTGACGACGCGGTGCCGATCACCGTGGCGCCGCGCGCTTTGGCCCACTGGCATAGCATCAGACCAACGCCGCCGGCTGCCGAATGCATCAAGACGAAGTCGCCTTTCTTCACCGGATAGACCCGCTCGACCAGCATCTCCACCGTCATGCCTTTAAGGTGGGTCGCCGCCGCCTGCTCGTCGGTGATGTCGCGCGGGATCGGGATGCAGATACCCGCAGGCACGTTCTGCGCTTCCGAGTAGGTTCCCACCTGACCGATATAAACGACACGCTGGCCTTTCTTCAGGCCCTTCACGCCTGGGCCGACCGCCTCGATCACACCAGCAGCTTCGGAGCCCACGCCGGTCGGCATCGGTAGCGGATAGCGTCCCATCCGGTGGTTGATGTCGATGAAGTTGAAGCCGATCGCGGTATGACGCACCGTGACCTCGCCGCGTTTCGGTTTACCGACCTCGACGGTTTTCCACTTCATCGCCGACGGACCGCCGGGCTTGGATACTTGGAACGCTTTAACTTTCATGGGACTCTCTCTCGGTTGAGTTATTGCAGTTAGCCGGAGGTCCGGCCCGCATCCACTTTCAGTAAGGTGCCGGTCATGTGCGGCGCTTCGTCGCTTAGCGCGAAGGACACCAGGGCCGCCAATTCCTCCGGTTCGACCAATTCATCCATCGGGACGTATTTCAGGCCGCGCTCGGCGTAGTCGGCGCCGCCCACCATCAAGGCTTGGGTCCGGGTCACACCGGGCACGACGGTGTTACAGCGAATTTTGTCTTCGGCCAGTTCGATCGCCAGCGCGCGCATCATCTGATGCACGCCCCCTTTGCTCGTGGTGTAGGGAATCATGCCGGGGATCGGCCGGATCGCCGTCGATGAGCCGGTGGCAAGCAGCGAGCCACCCTCACCCTGTTTGAGTAGAACTCTCAACGTCGCCTGCAAGGTGAGGAACACGCCGGTCAGGTTCACCGCGACAACCCGGTTCCAGTCGTCGAAGTCCATCTCGGCAAATGAGGTTTGTTTGACGAACGCGCCGGCGTTGGCGACAGCGCCATCGAGCCGGCCGAATTTCTCGACCGTGCCGTCGATCATCGCCTGCACTTGGTCGGGCTGGGTCACATCGGTCGGAATCGCCAGGCCGTCGCCGGCGTAGTTCGACATCGCTGCCACGGTCTCGTCGAGCCCGTCGGCCTGAAGACCAGCGACCGTGACATTAGCGCCGTCACGCGCCGCGCGCAGCGCGATCGCCTGCCCAATGCCCGACTCACCGCCGGTGACGATGAATACCTTGCCCGATAAATCGCTCATGATTCTCCCCCCGATCAACGACAGCCCAACGCCAGCGTTCGGCCGCCCTCGTTATGGTTTCTTCCGCTGTCTCGTGTACGGCGGAATTATTTGGCAAACTGTTCTACAACGTCGCCGCCGCGGCCACCAGAGTAGGCCGGGCGTCATAACCGGGGAAGGATTGTTGCCATGACAAATTCGTGGGCCGATGCGCCGAACGCCCATCTGTTGGTGGATTGCGCTTGGCTGGCCGAACATCTCGAAGATCCGAATCTGCGCATCTTCGATTGCACGACGCTGTTGGTACCCGACGAGGAGCTCGGCTACCGCATCGAGGACGCGCGCGATAATTGGCAAGCCGGTCACATCCCCGGTTCCGGCTATCTCAATTGTCAGGACGACATGTGCAACACGTCGCACCAACACCGTTTCATGCTGGCCGATCCGGAAACGTTCGCGGCTAAGGTGGGCGCGCTGGGCATCGGTGACGATACGCGCGTCGTACTCTACAGCACCGCGCAATTGTTCTGGTCGACCCGCGCCTGGTGGGCGCTCTACGCCATGGGCTTCGACAACGCGGTCGTGCTCCACGGCGGCTTTCAGAGCTGGACCGCCGAAGGCCACCCGGTTTCGACCGAGCCTTGCACCTACCCATCCACCACGTTTACACCCCAGCGGCGCGATGATGTCGTGCTCGATAAGAACGATGTGCTGGCGGTGCTGGATGATGATGGTGTCGCGGTCGTCAACGCTCTAAGCGCCGAGCAGTATGCCGGTACCGGCGGTATGGTGTTCGGCCGGCCAGGACATATTGCGAACTCCACCAACGCGCCCTACCCCGCACTCAGCGACATGGAAGCCGGTACGCTCAGCGACCCTGCGGCGGTGAAGGATATATTCGCTGCCGCGGGCGCAGTGCCCGACAAGCGCATCGTCAACTATTGCGGCGGCGGCATCTCAGCGACCATCGGCTTCTTTGCTCAGAAGCTCATGGGCTACGAGAACGTCGCGATGTACGACGCCTCAATGCAGGAATGGGGCTTCGACGAAAGCCTGCCGATGGAGCGGGATTAGTAGTCTGACATCTCATGCTTCGAGACGGCGCTACGCGCCTCCTCAGCATGAGGATTATACCTTAGCCTCATCCTGAGGAGAGCCGAAGGCTCGTCTCGAAGGGCGAGGCAGCAGCCATCGTTCAACTAGAACTCCCGTAGCAAACGGCCGCCACCAACGAGTGGACTTTCGAACCCGTTTTCCCTGAGCGCATACCAGAACGTGACCGCGTTGATGCCCAGGATGGGGATGCCGATAACCGGCTCCAATTTCTCGCTGACGTTAATGAGGCTCATATTGGTGCCGCACTGAACGATAGCATCTAACCGGTTCTCCGCAGTCGCCAGCAGCTCCAAGATCGCCTTTTCCTTGGCCCAGTCCGGAATGTGGGCGATGTGCATGGCATTGGCGCAGGAGAAACCGACGCTCGACACCACCTCGAACCCCAGGTCTTCGAACATGCGCGTCGCGTTCTGGTTTCCGAACTTGTCGAACGGCGTGAGGATGCCGATCCGCCGGGCGTCGTACTTGTTGAGCGCCGCCTGTACCGCGTCATGCCAAGTCGCCCAGGACAACCCGGCATATTCCTCCATGTCGACCATCGGCGCGCGTATCTCGTCGATACCGGCGATGATGTGCTCAAGGCTCATGCCCATGATCAGATATTGCGGGGCTGCCAATAGCGCGCCGTCCACCGCCGCCTTCAAGCCGTTCAAGAACTGATCCTTGTAGCGGAGCAAGTCCTCCTCGGTTTCCAACTGCGGCTTCGGGGTCGACACATTGGCTGTGTGGAGGCCGACGCCGTCCAATCCGTCGGGTCCCTGGTTGCTTAAAATAATGCTCCAGAGCTCGTGCTCCATGCTCGTATTGGTGACCGGGATAAACAGACCGAACTTGCGCCGGAAGCTCCGCACGTCGGGATATGCGGCGGTAGAATCGATCTCCCCAAAGCCGCCCGCCGGTTCGCCATTGTGAACCACACCTGGCGCTGCAATCGCCGGCATGGGCGGCGCGTCCACATCAGGAATGGTGATCTTCCGGCCCGACAGTTTGCCGACGATGGTTTGGGCGCCCTGGCCGCCTGTTGTCGCTTGCTCGCTCATCCCGATGTCTCCGGTTCTTCAAATGTCCCATCCCGTGAGATTGGACATGCCCTTCCCTAAGCCGTAACTAGATGACAGCCTGTATTGTACGCATTTCGATGGGGGAGTGACCAACCCATGCCGTTGCCTAAATCGTTCGAAGGCCGCCTGTCCCTGCCCGCAGTCGCCGCGCCCATGTTCCTGGTATCGGGACCGGAAATCGTCATCGCTTCCTGCCGCGCCGGGGTTGTCGGCACGTTTCCCGCTCTCAACCAGCGGACCAGCGAAGGCTTCGACGAGTGGCTTACCGAAATTGGCGAGGCCCTTACCGAGGCCGACGCGCCGTACGGGGTTAACCTGATCGTCCACAAGACCAATCCGCGCGTCGAACCGGACCTGGAGATTTGTGCCAAGCACAAGGTGCCCTTGATCATCACCTCGCTCGGCGCGGTACCCGATCTGGTCAATACCGTGCACGGCTATGGCGGTGTCGTGTTCCACGACGTCACCACGGTGCGCCACGCCCAGAAAGCGGCGGACGCCGGCTGCGACGGGCTGATCCTCGTGTGCGCTGGTGCCGGCGGCCACGCCGGTACGCTCAGCCCCTTCGCGCTGCTGCCAGAAATCCGGAAGTTCTTCGACGGAACCATTCTGCTCGCCGGCTCATTGTCGGATGGCCGCGCTATTGCAGCGGCGCAGATGCTCGGCGCCGACCTGGCGTATATCGGTACCCGTTTTATCGCGACGGCGGAAAGCCAGGCGGTCGACCGGTTCAAGCAAATGATCGTCGACAGTGCTGCCAAGGATATCGTTTATACGCCGGCGATCTCGGGCATCCCGGGCAGTTTCCTCAGGCCAAGCATCGAAGCTGCCGGCTACGATCCCGACGACCTGCCGGAGAAAGGTGCCGCTCAGGCCGAGTTCGGCGACAATATGCAGGAAGAGCGCAAGGCCTGGCGCGATGTGTGGTCGGCGGGTCAAGGCGTTGGCCAGATCGACGATGCGCCCAGCGTTGCCGAGCTCGTCGACCGCTTGAAGCGCGAGTACGACACCGCCACCGCCGAATTCGCGGAGGTAACTCGCACCATGGCGGCGCAGTAGTAGCGGCAGCGGGGCGAATACGCACCGCCGCCGATCCGAATTGCTTTTTCAGCGTATAGAGAGATAGCCCAACGTCGCCGAAGGAACCCGACCCGATGACCATCACCCTGCTCTACGCCAGTTTGCTGGCGCTATGGTTCGTCATCCTGTCGGTTCGCGTTATTCGCTACCGGGGTACCACGTCCGTCAGCCTCGGCGACGGCGGAAACGTCGAACTGCAGCGGCGCATCCGCGGACATGGCAACTTCGTCGACTATGCGCCGTTCGCTCTCATCCTCATGGGACTACTCGAATTCAGCGGCGCCGACCCCATTTCGCTGCATATCATTGGCGCGCTTCTACTCGTCGGGCGCTTTCTGCATGGCTGGGCTCTCTCGTTTACCGAGCGCAGCGCCGTCGGGCGTATCGGCGGCATGATGCTGACCCTCGCCGCGATTATCATCGCGGCTGTCCGGGGACTGCTCATCGTGTTCGATATCCCGCTGTTCTAGCGGGCGGGCGTTAGATCCCTATCTTTGAGATGCAACACTAAGCCCCTCTCCCTTGGGGAGAGGGGTTGGGGCTGTTGAGCGAACCGTGGCGTAAAAGCGCCGCGAAAGTCGCTCAACAGAAAAAACATCTGCGAGCCGACTTGCGTCGTGCTTTTTGCACGACGGTTCGTCCCGCAGCCTCACCCGGCTCGCTAACGCTCGCCACCCTCTCCCGCCGGGAGAGGGTTACTTCCGCTGCCAGCCATAAATTTCTACCGACGTCTTGCCAGTGCGCAGCACATCCATCATCTCGGCCTCGCGGGCTTCACGCGCATGGGAGGCTTCGATGGCCTCAGCCACTTGCGCGCGGGGAATGACAACCACCCCGTCGCCGTCGCCGATCACCAAATCCCCCGGCTCGATCAGAACGTCGCCCATGGGCAATGGCTGGGCGAGCGCGCCGTTGTAGTTGGGGTCTTTTTCGGTGCCGCGCATGCAAGTGCCGCGGGCGAATACGGGAAAGCCCAACTCGATCATCTCGCGCCCGTCACGCACGCAGCCGTTGATCACTAGACCAGCGATACCGCGCGCCTGCGCCGACACCGTCATCACCTCGCCCCAATAGCCGGCTTCGTACAGGCCGCCCATATCGGCGACCAGAACATCGCCGGGCTTGGCTTCCGCCAGCGCGTAGTGAAGCCAAAGGTTGTCGCCTGGCGCGCCCTTGACCGTGAATGCCGGTCCGCAGACTCGGATGGCGGGGTCGAGGGGCTTGATCGCCGCCGGTAAGGCACCGATCTTGCCTGCCGCTTCGTGAATGGTCGACGCCGAGATCGTTGCGGCGGCAGCTAATTCATCTTCCGTCGGGCGTGCAAAATCTCCCGCCGGGTTACTCGCGTTCATCGTGCTCTTCCTATTTTAATTGCGGGCCGAGAATGTTTTGATGCCGCCACACGGTCAGTGATACGGCCATAACAACTCAACTCTACCTCTCCGAACCGATAAAGAAAAATATGAGCGGCATACTTTCCGGATTGCGCATCGTCGAGGGCTCCGCCTTCGTGGCTGCGCCCCTTTGCGGCATGACCTTGGCGCAAATGGGCGCCGACGTAATCCGTTTCGACCTGCCGGGCGGCGGCATCGATTACCGCCGCTGGCCCATGGCGAACAGCGGCTTGAGCATCTATTGGGCGAGCATGAATAAGGGCAAGCGCTCGCTCGCTGTCGACTTCCGCCAACCCGAAGGCCAAGAGCTGCTGACCGCGCTGATCACGGCGCCCGGCGACGACCGGGGCATCCTCTCAACCAACTTTCCGATGCGCGGCTGGCTCGACTACGAAACTTTAAAAACGAAACGTAATGACTTGATTGCCATGAATATTATTGGAAATCCCGACGGATCGGTGGCGGTCGATTACACCGTCAACGCCGCTGTCGGATTTCCGTTCGTCACCGGGCCCGGCGCCGACGAAAACCCGGTCAATCACGTCTTCCCTGGCTGGGATGTCTCCACTGGCTACGCCGCCGCGACGGGTATTCTCGCCGCCGAGCGCCATCGCCGTATGACCGGCGAAGGCCAACACATCAAGCTGTCGCTCGCCGACGTTGCTTTCGCCACCGTCGGCAATCTTGGCTATATCGGTGAGGTGCAGATCAACAACGAGGAACGGCCCAATATCGGCAACCATGTCTATGGCAGCTACGGCGCCGACTTCGCTACCGGCGACGGGCGGCGGGTGATGATCATCGCCGTGTCGGTCGCCCAGTGGAAAAAGCTCGTCGAAGCGACGGAAACCGGCGAGGCCATGGCAAAGCTGGAATCCGAGTTGGGCCTCGACTTCACGCGCGAGGAACACCGCTTCGAGGCACGTGAACCGATTGGCGAATTGATCGGCGCCTGGTGCGCGGCACATACGCTGGACGAGGTGCGCACTGCCTTCGACGCGAACAATGTTTGTTGGGGACCGTATCAAACCTTCACCCAAATGGTCGCCGAAGATCCGCGCTGCACGCCAGCGAACCCTCTTTTTCAGCAGGTCGAGCAGCCCGGTATCGGCAGCTATCTGATGCCAGGCGCCCCCCACCAGTTCAGCGCAGCGGAACGCTCGCATCCCCGTGGGCCGCAACTGGGTGAACACACCGACGAAATATTGTCCGGCGAACTCGGCTTGAGCGATGGCGAAATCGGCAAGCTGCACGATCGCGGTATTGTCTCAGGAGCAGAGTGATGGACGCAGAAACCGATATTCGTTACGGCGATTGGACGCCGGTCGTCGAAACCGCGACCGAGACCATCGATCTCACCCAGGTGCGCAAGTTCGCCAACGTGCTCGATTTGGACGAGACCGCGTTTGATGAGGGGGCGCCCCTGCCACCCATGTGGCACTGGCTGTTCTTTTTGCATCGGGCGCCGACCGCACGCATCGGCGCCGACGGCCATCCCGAACGGGGCGGTTTCTTCCCGCCGGTGGAACTGCAACGGCGCATGTTCGCCGGCGAACACACAAAATTTCACGCACCCCTGGTGATCGGCGAGAAGGCGACGCGCACAGGCACCATCACCAGCGTCGAAGAAAAAGAAGGCCGCGCCGGCCGTATGGTCCTGGCGAGCGCGCAGTACCGCATCCAGCAAGGCGGCACGCTGTGCATCGAAGACACGCACAACGTGATCTACATTACCGGCGGCGGCAAAACCCCAGCGCCGGGCGATGATACGTTCGCGCCGCCGGAGGGCGCGTGGCACCGTAGGGTCAAGACCGACCCGGTGCTGCTGTTCCGCTTCTCGGCCCTCACCTTCAACAGTCATCGTATCCACTACGATGCCGATTATGCCCGCAATGAAGAAGGCTATCCCGACCTCGTAGTGCACGGGCCCCTCACCGCGCTGCTGTTATGCGAACTGGCCCGCGCGAACACCGATACGCCGATGACCGAATATTCGTTCCGCGGCCGGGCACCGATCTTCGAGCCCTGGCCGTTCCATCTGGTCGGCCAGCCGGGTGACGATGGCGCGGTCGAGCTCCAAGCCGTGCGCAACGACGCCACGGTCGCCATGACGGCGACGGCACAGTTCGGCTAGGACGCTTCTTATTCGTTGGAAGCAATCGACATCAGTGGAGGTGTAGGACCAAAAATTGGAGACGCCGTAAGCCCCTCTCCTATGGGGAGAGGGGTTGGGGTGAGGGGGTAAGATAGAACCAGGATATCCTCTCACCGTCCCTAACCCCTCACCCGGCTCGCATACGCTCGCCACCCTCTCCCGCCGGGAGAGGGTTGATTGTTGGCCGCACCTACCACCAGCTCGGACTAATTTATGGAAGCGAAACTAAAAGGAATTCTTAGTCCAGATATTGACGACCTGGAGAATTACCATCCGGAGGATCCGACTTGCTTTGGGTTCCTCCTAAGGGCGATGGTTGGTCCTGCAGACGAAGAAGGACAAGAGTCGTTCGACATTGAGGTTTGTACGCCAAAATGGCTGGAGAAAACCTACAGGTCGGACGACGTGGTCGTGGGCCGTCATCACCTCATTGTCCGCGAATATAATTTCGACCGAATAGTCGGGAAGATAAATAACTTCGTGAGATCGTGTTCCGGCAAGGATTGGGACGAAGTTGCTGCGAAGGTTTCGCGGTTGGGTTATTGGGAGTTCGAGGATTACGCTGACAGACGAGACTGACAGTCGAAAGACCCGAACATGAAGGAACGCCCTAAGCCCCTCTCCCATGGGGAGAGGGTCGAATACTCGCAGCACGATTCTAACTACGACGTAAATGCTCTAAACTAAGGCTATGGACGAGATCTCCCCAACGGCGTCGCCGCTGACCACCAGCGACGCGCTGAATCTATGCCGCGCGGCCCTGCCCGCCGCGCAAACCCATCTTGAGGCGCTCAACATCGCGGCGGCATCGCTCGCCGCCCCTGGCGGACCGGTCGAATCCGACCGCCTGACGACCCATCAATACGCCATTCACGGCTATGCCTGGATGGCGACCTACGTCACGGCGCTGACGCAACTGCTCGGCTGGGCTGAGCGGCTCCAGGAGCGCAACGCCCTCGGCGATCTCGAAACCCTGATCCTGCAATGCGGATTCGGCGCTTATCTCAAGCAGTTGCGCCATGGTATCGCCATGAGCCAGGACGAGTATGCCCGTCCCGGTGACCTCGGGCTGGAGGACGCAACAGCTCTCGACACGCCCGAGGTGCGCCAACTGATGGCGCGCGGCGACACCATCGCGGTACGTCAGCAGATCGCTCACATTCTGGCCGACCGGCGCGGGACCGGTGACTTTGGCAATTTGGGGCTCGACGAGACCCATTCCCTAATCCGCGATCAGTTCGCCCGATTCGCCGACGAGAAGGTGGCGCCGGCGGCACAGGCCTGGCACATCGAAGACGATCTGATCCCGCTCGATATCATCGCCGAGATGAGCGAACTCGGCGTGTTCGGGCTCACGGTGCCGGAAGAAGATGGCGGGCTCGGCTTGGACAAGACCGCCATGTGCGTCGTCACCGAGGAACTCTCGCGCGGCTATATCGGCGTCGGCTCGCTGGGCACACGCTCGGAGATCGCCGCCGAGCTCATCCGGGTCAACGGCACCGGCGAACAGAAGGAGCGCTATTTGGCGCGCATCGCCTCCGGTGAAATCCTGCCCACCGCCGTGTTCACCGAGCCCAATCACGGCTCCGACCTGGCGCGCATCCGCACCCGCGCCGACCGCAACGGCAGCGGCTACAAGGTGACCGGCAACAAGATCTGGATTACCCACGGCGCGCGCTCCGACCTGATGACGCTGATGGCGCGCACCAACCCCGACGAGCCGGGCTATCGCGGCTTGAGCATGTTCCTCGCCGAGAAACCGCGCGGCACCGTTGACGACCCCTTCCCCGCGCCGGGGATGAGCGGCACCGAAATCCGCGTCCTCGGCTACCGGGGTATGAAGGAATACGAAATCGCCTTCGACGGCTTCGAGGTTCCCGACGACGCCCTGTTGGGCGGTGCTGAGGGCGACGGCTTCAAGCAGCTCATGTCGAGCTTCGAGACCGCGCGTATTCAGACCGCAGCACGCGCCGTCGGGGTCGCACAGAACGCGTTGGAGCTGGCACTCGGCTACGCCAGCGACCGCAACCAGTTCAACCGGCCGATCCGCGACTTCGCCCGGGTCGGCGGCAAGATCGGCTGGATGGCAGTGGAAACCATGATCGCCCGCCAACTCGCGTACTTTGCCGCCCGCCAGCGCGACGCCGGTCAGCGTTGCGACATCGAGGCCGGTATGGCCAAGCTGCTCGGCGCGCGGGTCGCCTGGTCGAACGCCGACAACGGCGTGCAGATCCATGGCGGCAACGGTTATGCCGAAGAGTTCGTGATGTCGCGGGTGCTGTGCGATGCGCGCATCCTCAACATCTTCGAAGGCGCGGCGGAAATTCAGGCCGGCATTATCGCCCGCGGTCTGCTTAGCCGCCCCAACCGGCCCGCTGCCTAACGGCGTTCGATGAGCACCGCGAACATTCTGGTGGCCGACACGGTGACTAAGCTCGGCTCCGAGGCCGCCGGCAACGTCGCCATCGCCGCGTCCCATGGCGGCGCCTATGCCGGCTACGAGGCGGCTCATGCCGGCGTGCGCGGTGTAATCCTGCATGACGCCGGGGTTGGGCTCGACAATGCCGGTATCGGCTGTTTGGACTATCTGGAAGCGCTCGGCATCGCCGCCGCCACCATCGACTTCCGCTCCGCGATCATCGGCAATGGCCAAAGCATGGCGGATGACGGCGTCATCAGCTTCGTCAACAACACCGCCGCCAAGGCGGGCTGCGTGCCGGGGCAAGCGGCGATGGAATGTGCGCAAGCCATGACCGCCGCGCCCGAACAGGCCGGCGAGGTGCCGGTCTACGAAGAGGCCCGCTTCGTCATCCGCGAGGGCGATGGCAAACCGCTCGTGATCGGCTGCGATTCCGTGTCGCTGGTCCGCGCCGAAGACGAAGGAGTTATCACCATCACCGCCTCCCACGGCGAACTGTTGGCGGGCTCGCCCACCTGGGGCAACCGGCCCAAGGTGCGCGCCGCGGTGTTCAACGACGCGGGAGCGGATACGGCGACACGGCTCCCCGATCTGGATACCCGCGGCATTCCCGCGGCCACCGTGACGGCCGCCAGCGCACGCATCGGCGATGCGCAATCCACCTACGACGACGGTATTATTTCCCATGTCAACGAAACGGCTGCGGCGCTCGGCGCCACACCTGGCATGACCTGCATCGCCTTCGTCGATTTGGTGCTCGCGAAGACGCCCAGCCAGCCTTGAACCGGCAGAGGCTGCAACCCAAGAGATTCTAGGTCTTTATAAGTTACTGGAATTTAACCAATTTCTTGGACGATCTGAGCCTCATCGAGAGGCCGGACGACCTCTCCGCCGCGCAGCTCATCCCCGAGCCGGGCGCAAAACTCTTTTGTTCGACTTGCGGAAGCAACGGATCAGTAGGCATGGACTACAGAATTCAACTCTTCAAAAGCTACGCCGAGCTCCCGGAAAAATACGCGCCGCTCCAGGCGCAAGCGGTTGAACAGGGCTTTTTTCATAGCCAGCCCTGGTTTGAATTCATGCTGAAGTACTACTGGGATGACAGTGAGTTGTGTCTGTATGCCGTTGAGGATGCGGCAGGCCAGCCATTGTTACTTGCGCCCCTGCGGATGACCGTATCAGACGCGGCTGTGCCCCTAGCGAGAACGGTTGCTTCCATCGGCCATATGGAAAACTTCTCGGTCTTGTGTCTGCTTTTTGATCCTGCCCTTGGCGAGCAGCGCTACCCTGTGCTGACGACATTGTTCCGAGCCTTGAGACGCCAGAGTTCCCCCACAATCGACGTGCTGCGTTTGTGGCCGGTTGAGACGGATTCGGAGTTGGATAGTTTTGTCGGGAAGGCGCTCGCCGACAGTGGATTCCTGGTGCAGCGCTACGCCAACTCTTTTAACCGGTTTGAAGACACCACCGGTTTGAGCTTCGACGAATACTTCGCCAACCGCAGTTCCAATCATCGCTACAATGTCAGGCGCCGAGAACGCAACCTGGCAAAGGCGGGAAACCTCGAGATTAATATCTACACCGGTGTTGAATCACCTGAAGAGATGCAACGCGGCCTTGACGACTACATCCTCGGCACCGCAGAGAGCTGGCAGTCCTCCGAATCCTTAGCGTCCCGCCACATGCTGATCCTGATAAGGCTGGCGGCACAGGAAGGTTGCATGCGGCTGGGCGTGCTGAAGCTGGACGGACGGCCAATTGCCGGGCAGTTTTGGCTGGTTTCCGGTGGCGTCGCACACTGCATGCGGCTGGCCTATCACGAGGATTACAAAAAACTCGCGCCCGGCGTCGTACTCACCAGCCATATGCTGGCGCATGTGCTCGACATGGATCGCGTCAGCAAAATCGATTTCGGGATCGGCGAAGAAGACTACAAAGAGAAGTGGATGAAGAACAGCCGATACTATTCCGGTTTCATGGCCCCCAACTCTCACACCCTGCGCGGGCTGTTATATGCGGCCAAACATATTGCCGGACGGCCGGTGAAACGTCTCTTGGTGCGTGTGGCGCGCTTGGTGCTGCGGCCGGTGCTGGCACGGTAGCAGAGCCGAACCCTGCGCTAGAAAAAGCTCCGGGCCTTTTCGACTACTTGCTCCGGCGAGATTTTATAGGCCTCTTCCAGCGGGATCGAGAACGGGATCGGGATACGCGCCCCGCCCATTCGCTTGACCGGCCCCTTCAACCGATCGAACAGATGCTCTGTCACCTCAGCAGAAATCTCGCCGCCGAAGCCGCCGATCTGCACCGCTTCGTGGACCACCAGCAGCCGGCCGGTCTTTTGCACCGAATGGAAGACGGCCTCGCGGTCCCACGGCCACAGGGTGCGCAGATCGATGACCTCGGCGGAGATGCCCATACCGCGTAGCGTCGCGGCGGCGGTCTCCGCGACACCCACCATCGCCGCCCAAGTGACGATGGTGAGATCGTCGCCTTTGCACACGGTTCGCGCGACACCGAGCGGCGCCGGTTCCAAATCGTTTTCGTCGACCTCGCCGGTCATGCCCCACAGACCCTTGTGTTCCATATAGACCACCGGGTCGTCGCACCGGATCGCGGCTTTCAGCAATGCGCGGTTATCGGCTGGGGTCGCGGGCGTGACGACGACGAGCCCGGGCACATGGGTGTACCAAGCCTCGGGCGATTGCGAGTGTTGCGCGGCGATGCCGCCGCGGATGCCGATGGGCATGCGCGCCACCATGGGGACCCGCGCCTGGCCGCCGAACATATAGCGCGCCTTGGCCGCCTGATTGACCAACTCGTCGACGGCGCACATAGCAAAATCGGAGAACCGCAGCTCGGCGATCGTCCGCGTACCCGCCAGCGCACCGCCGATGGCGGCACCCATAATCGTGGACTCCGAAATCGGCGTGTCGACAATCCGGTCATCGCCGAACTGGGCTTGCAAATCACTGTACTGGCCCGCCATTCCACCTTCGAAGCCGAGATCTTCGCCGAGCGCCCACACCGTGGGGTCGCGCTCCATTTCTTCTTTCAAGCCGAGGCGGGCGGCTTCCGCATAGGTCATCTCGGTCATCGGACCGCTCCCATCTCCGGGGCGCCGACATCCTGCACATCGGTGAAAGCGGCCTTGATATCCGGCCACGGCGCGTTATGGGCATCGTCAACATATTGCGCGATGCGTTGTTCGGCCTCTTGCTTCGCTTCGGCGATTTCCGCTTCCGAGATGCCCTGCTCGAGCAGCCAGGCTTCGGTGCGCCGCATGGGCTCGCGCTCTAGCGCGGCCTCGACTTCGCCGGGCGCACGGTATTCCGCTTTGTCGTGTGCGAAATGGCCGCGCAGCCGGTAGGTCATCGCCTGCATCAGCCGCGGCCCGCCGCCGTTGCGGATTTCGCCGACCAGCCGAGCCGCCGTTTGATCGACCAGCAGCAAGTCGTTGCCATCAATAGTAACCGCCGGAATACCGAAACTCTCCGCGCGGGCTGCGATGCCGTCGCCGGCAGTCACCGATTTGGTCGTCGTGGTCGCCGCGATCTGGTTGTTCTCGCAGACGAACAACACCGGCAGCTCGTAGACCTTGGCCCAGTTGAGGGCTTCCATAAACGGGCCGCGGTTGATTCCGCCGTCGCCGATGAAATTCACCACGATCTTGTCTTGTTTGAGCAGCTTGATGGCTTGCGCCGCCCCGACCGAAATGGTGCAGCCGTCGGCGATCACTCCGTTCGCGCCGAGCATGCCAACCGAGAAATCGGCGATATGCATCGAGCCGCCCTTGCCCCCGCTGGTGCCGCCGACCTTGCCGAACAGCTCCAGCATCATCGCCCGCGGATCGGCCCCCTTGGCAATCGAGTGGCCATGGCCGCGATGGTTGCTGGTCAGCAGGTCGTCGTCGCGCAAGTTGGCGCAAATCCCCACGGCGATCGATTCTTCGCCGATATACTGGTGGACCGAGCCTCGCACGTTACCGGCGAAGAAGTTCTCGCCCGCCGCCTCTTCGAAAGCCCGGATCAGCAGCATTTTGCGGAACATGCCGAAAATTCGCGCCGGTTCGTTCGCCTGGTCTTGTGCCACGCTGTCTCCCCCTTAGTTTATGGGCAGGCTGGTCCCATTGGGCCGCCGCAATTTGATGGTAGTATCACCTCGCCCACCTGCGGGGTAAAGAACAGGCCGAAATCATAACGGCCGTAACGAAGGGATCGGGGAGAGATGAGCGACAGCAATGTCCGCCTAGAGCTATCCGGCGGCGAAGCCATCGCCGAGATGTTCAAGCGCCACAAGGTCGGGCCGATGTTCGGCATGGCCGGTTTTCAGCTACTGCCGTTCTACGATGCGGTACGCGGTCTCGAACTGGCGCATACATTGATCAACGATGAACGCAGCGGCGCCTTCATGGCCGACGCCTGGTCGCGCGTCACCGGGCGGCCCGGCGTCTGCGACGCCACGCTCGGGCCGGGCGCCACCAATCTGCTGACGGCGCTCACCGAATCCCTTAATGCCGGCATCCCGATCATTGCCATGATCGGCGACACCAACCGCACCTATGCCTGGAAGAACATGACTCAGGAGACTCGCCAGGTCGAAATGCTGCGCCCGGCGGTGAAAGAAGTGATCCGCGTCGAAGTCGGCGAACGCATCCCGGAGCATGTTCGCTACGCCTATACGGTGGCGACGTCGGGGCGCCCCGGTCCCGTGCTGCTCGACGTGCCGGAAGACATCTGTCACGGCGTGTTCGAGTTCGACGAGGACGAACTCTACGTTCACGAAGCGACGACGACAGCGCCCGCCGTGCGCACCCGCCCGGCGGCAGCGGATATCGAGCGCGCCGCGGCGATGCTCGCCGACGCTAAGCGGCCGATTATCCTCGCCGGCGGCGGCATTCATATCTCGCGTGCTTATGAGCCGCTCGCGGCGCTCGCCGAAGAACAATCGATCCCGGTCGCCCACACGCTGTCGGGCAAAGGCAGCATCGCTTGCACCCACGAGCTGTCGCTCGGCCTGTTC
Organism: Alphaproteobacteria bacterium; assembly: GCA_965267185.1. GTDB lineage: Bacteria > Pseudomonadota > Alphaproteobacteria > UBA6615 > UBA6615. The sequence continues at coordinate 1,573,178 of OZ253937.1, forward strand.
GGCCGCTACGACCGCACCGCCAACGCCGCTATCGACGCCAGCGATTGCATCCTGGTGGTCGGCTGCAAGCTCGGCGAAATCGCCACCAAACGCTACACCATTCCCCGGCCCAGCATTCCGATCATCCATTTGGATATCCTGCCCGAGGAAATCGGCCGCTGGGCCCATACCGACTTGCCCCTGTGGGGCGACGCAAGCGAGGGTCTCGCCGATCTGCGCGACGCGCTGGCGGACAACGGCGGAGCGGCCCGCGACGCCCGCGCCGACTACATCGCCGAGCTTGCCACCGGCAAGGCCAAGTGGCGCGAGGAGGTCGACGCGCGCCTCACCTCGAAGGAGGAGCCGGTGAACATGGCGCGCATGTGCCATGAGCTCAACAATGTGCTCCCCGCCGACGCCATCCTGGTCGGCGACGGTGGCTTCGCCGCTCACTGGACCGGGCTGCTGTACGATACCAAGCAGGCAGGCCGCGGCTACATCGTCGACCGGGGTATGGCCTCGATCGGCTACGGCGTGGCCGGCGGCATCGGCGCGCAACTGGCCGCGCCCGACCGGCCGGTATTCTCGCTCACCGGCGATGGCGGCCTGAATATGACCTTGGGCGATTTGGAAACCGCCGCACGGCTCGAAGTACCGATCACGGTGATCGTGGTGAATAACGCCGCCTCGGGTTACATCAAGGCGCTGCAGCACGCCATGTTCGAAGGCCGCTATCAATCTGCCGATCTATCCGACCTCAACTACGCCAATGTCGCGGAGACTTTGGGCTGCCAAGGGATCCGCGTGACCGATCCCGACCGGTTGGCCGATGCGTTTCGCCAAGCGCTCGATGAACGCTCGCGGCCGACCCTGATCGACGTGGTGGTGACGCGCGACGCCGGCCAAATGCTGCCGGGGGTCGATAGCCGCTCGGCGCCGATCAAGAAGGGCGACCGCATCGCCTAGTAGCAACAATAAGAATAACGACGGGGAAACCATGGCCACGGAAACAATTGCAAATAAGCCGGCGCGCATCTTCGAGCTCTTTAAGACGATGGCGGTTATCCGCGCCTTCGAGGAAATTGCCGAACAGGCCTTCGACGACGGCTTGGTCCCCGGCTCGATTCACCAGTATATCGGCGAGGAAGCCATCGGCACCGCCGTATGCGCCAATCTGCGCCGCAGCGACTACATCCTGTCGAACCATCGCGGCCACGGCCACGCCATCGCCAAGGGCGCCGACCCCGAGGCGATGATGAAGGAGCTGCTCGGCAAGGTCGGCGGCACCAGCGGCGCCAAGGGCGGCTCCATGCATATCGCCGATTTTTCGGTGGGCATGCTGGGCGCCAACGGCGTGCTGGCCGACGGTCTTACCATGGGGGTCGGCGCGGCGCAGGCGCTGGTGCTGCGCGGCGAAGATGCCATCGTCACCGTGTTCGTCGGCGACGGCACGACCAACCGCGGACCGTTCTACGAGGCGCTCAACTGGGCGATGATCTACGAACTGCCGATCCTGTTCGTCTGCGAAAACAATACCTACGCCTCGTCGACGGCAACCCGCGCTGTCACTGCTGGTCCCGGGCCGGTGGCGCGGGCCGAAGCGTTCGGCATGCCGGCCTTCGATGTCGACGGGAACGACGTGCTAGCGGTCGACGAGTTGGCCGCCGATTTGATCGGCCGGGTGCGCAACGGCGGCGGCCCCCATTTCCTCCACGCCCGTACCTATCGCATCAAGGGCCACATCTCGCGGGACAAGATGCTCTACCGGCCAGAGGGCGAGACCGAAAGCAATTGGCAAAACGAGCCCATCGGCCGCTGCGCCGCTTGGCTGGTGGAAAACGGCATCGACCAGGACGAGATCGATGCCGCCACCGAAACAGCGTATGCGCAGATCAACGCTGCGCTTGAGGCCGCCAAGGCGGCCCCGCTTCCCGACGGCAAGCTCGCTTATGCCGATGTGCAGGATTTGGGCACCGAGTATCTGGGAGAGCACTCATGACCGAGAGAACCCATGCCGACGCGGTCCGCGAAGGATTGGCCGAAGAAATGCGCCGCGACCCGCTGGTGTGGGCGCTCGGCGAAGACCTCAGCACCGCCCATGGCGGCACCAGCGCCACCCAGTATGTGGGCCTGATCGACGAGTTCGGTCCCAAACGGATCGTCAACACGCCGATCTCCGAGAACACCATCATGGGCGCCGCGGTGGGCGCCGCCGTCGCCGGCACAAGACCGGTCGCCGATCTGCGCATGGCCGATTTCGGCATGTGCGCGGTCGACGAACTGGTCAATCAGGCGGCCAAGATCCGCTACATGTTCGGCGGCCAGGCGCGGGTGCCTCTGGTCGTGCGCCAAGCGATCGGCGTACGCAAGGGCTCGGCGGCGCAGCATTCGCAATCCACCGAAGCGTGGTACGTGCACACGCCGGGGCTGGTCGTGGTGGCGCCGGCAACCGCCGCCGACGCCAAGGGGCTGCTCAAGGCGGCGATCCGGACCGACGATCCGGTGGTCTACATGGAGCACAAGGAATTGTGGATGGCGACCGGCGAGGTTTCCGACGACCCGGAAGACGTCGTGGAAATCGGCAAGGCCCGGATCGTTCGCGAGGGCAGCGACCTGACCATCGTTTCCTGGTCGAAGATGGCGCTGCTCGCCGACGAAGCCGCCGCGCAGCTTGCCGACGACGGCATTTCCGCCGAGGTGATCGACCTGCGTAGCCTATGGCCATGGGACAAGGACGCGGTTTATGCCTCGGTAGGCAAAACCGGCCGCCTGCTGGTCGCCCAAGAAGCGGTGCAGGTGGGTGGCTTCGGCGCCGAAATTGCCGCCGACGTCACGGAGAATATGAGCGATGCGCTGAAAACCCATGTGCGCCGCATCGGCGCACCGCGCATTCCCGTGCCCTACGCCGAACCGATGGAAAACGAGTATCGTGTGACGACGGAGCGCATCGCCGCCAAGGCGCGGGAAATGGTGGCCTAAATGACCAACTTTGCAATCGGCTCCCTGCATCTGGATCGGATCGACGAATTATGCGGTCCGGCGCTGGGTCCGTGGCAACTGCTGCCGGCGCTGCCGAAAGACGCAGTCGAGCGTCACCGCGACTGGATCGCGCCGGTGTTCTATGACGCGGCGCAAGAAGCCTTGATCCTCAGCCTGCACGGCTGGGTCGTTCGCACCGAGCGGTTTACCGTGTTGATCGAGGCATGTGGCGGCAACCATAAGGAACGGCCGAGCTATCCGCGCGTGCATCAGCTCGACACTCCCTGGCTCGACCGATTGCGCGCGGCTGGCGTGGCGCCTGAGGACATCGACTTCGTTTTCTGTTCACATCTGCATGTCGACCATATCGGCTGGTTCACCGAACTCCGGGACGGAAGCTGGACGCCCACCTTCCCCAACGCCAAATACCTGATAGCGCGCCGCGAATTCGACAACTGGAATCCAGCGACGCGCACGCTGCCGCCGTTCGTGCTGCAGGACGACTGTTTCGAGGACAGCGTCGCGCCAATCGTCGAGTCAGGCCAGGCGGTGCTGGTTGACGACGGCCACCAGATCGACGATTCGCTAACGATCGAGGCGTCGTACGGCCACACGCTGGGCCATTGCAGCTTGCGCGCGACCAGCGGCGGCGAGACCGGAATCTTCTGCGGCGACATCATGCATTCGCCTCTCGAGATGGCTTATCCCGACGTCAACACCTACTCCTGCGAGGATCAGGACGCCGCGCGCGCGACCCGGCGCAAGCTGCTGGAGGAAGCTGCGGAGGAGAACCAATATTTGCTCCCGGCGCATTTCCCCGACCCCTATTCGATCTGCCGCGTGCACCAAACCGCCGACGCATTCGCGATTGCGCCGGCCTAAGCGTCCAGCTGACGAAGAACAAATACCGCGTCACAGCCAACTAGGACGTTAGCACCCGCTTGAGCTTTTGCACCGCCGTGCGCGGCGGCGTCAGCACCGGGCGGCCGGGCACGTCGGCCATTTTTTTGGCGGCCGTTTCCATGGAAAACTGGCCGAGCAGCAGGCAGTCGCAATCGGTCATCTTGGCCGCAGCGGCCGCGACCATTTCGTCGTGACGCTCGATGTCGCCGGCGAGAATAACGGGCCGGGCGGCGTCTTCAATGTGATCCATCATGGTGTAGTTCAAGCTGTTGGCGTCCGCGTAGCGCTCGATATCGTCGGCAAGACAGCGCAGCGAGCCGGCTGCCGTGGTGAGAATGCCGAACCGCGTGCCGCACTCGAATGCGCGCTCGATCATCGCCTCATGCGAGGTCAGCACCGGCACCGAGAGGTTCTCGCGCGCCGCCTCGACCGGCCGGCCGAATACCGAGCCGGTGAAGATGATCCCCTGCGCGCCGCAATCCTGGCTGTACTGCAAAAGGACAGCGATGCGCCGGTAGGTTTCGTCGGTGATCTCCTTGCCGGCGGCGAAGTCGGCGTAGAGCGACTCATCGAGCAGGTTGATCACTTCAGCTTCCGGCCACAACTCGGCGAACGCGGCCGTCACCGTGTCGTTGGCGATCGCCATCGGCGAGACCACCCCAATGCGAATATCAGCCATCCGTGCCCTCTGCTTTTATTTTGTGGGGCGACCCGACGCGAGCGCCATTCGCTATAATCGCGCGGACACCGTTTCCAGGGAAGTCCCATGACCGATATCTCGCAGACACAGCTCACGGAACTGGAAAGCCGCCTCGCGCATCATGAGCGCATGGCGGAGGACTTATCGGCGGTCGTGACCGAGCAGGGCCGCGCCATCGATGGCCTCACCCTGCAACTGCGCCGTCTGACCGACCGGATCGCCGAACTCGAGGCCGGCGGAAGCAGCGCACCGCCCGACGACCAGCCGCCACCGCACTACTAAATGGCTTCAGCGCAACCCGACATTAGCCCGGATTTCTTCGTCTACGTGCTGCGCAACGAAGGCGGCACCCTTTACACCGGCATCGCCAAGGACGTCGACACAAGGCTGGCCCAGCACAACACCAACACCGGCGCACGCTTTACCCGCGGGCGCGGCCCCTGGGAAGTCGTGCACATGGAAGGCCCGCTGGCCCATGGCGACGCGCTACGCCGCGAGGCCGCGCTCAAACGCGACCGACGGTTTAAGACCGAATTGAAAGCGCGCTAAGCGGCTCGCCTAGTCGCGATAGGACGGGTCGATCTGGTCGAGCTTGCGCAACGTCGCGGGCCAATCGGCGCTGCCGCGGCCGGTATTGTGGGTGACCCGTTGACGCGCCTGTTTCTCTAGGATTTCAGCGGACGGCATGACGACTTCCGCACCGCTGGCCTGCAGGCGCAGTTGGATGTCACACGCTTCGGCAATCGCCTTCATGCGCATGAAAGCGTCGCGCACAGTCACGCCGCAGGTGACGACCCCATGGCTGCGCATCAGCAGCACGTTCTTATCGCCTAAGTTCGCTGCAATGCGCGAACGTTCGTCTAAGTCCTCGGTGATGCCCTCATAATCGTGGTAGCCGACGTCACCGTAGAACTGCATGGCGTTCTGCGACAGGGGCAATAGGCCCTCTTTCTGGCTCGCCACTGCGATACAGGCGGGAATATGGGTGTGGTAGGCGCAATTGATGTCGGGACGCACCGACAAGAGCCCGCCATGGAGTGTGAAGCCCGGCCGGTTGACGTGCAGCGCCTCATCGACATCGTCGCGGCGCATGTCGACCTTCACCAGATTCGAGGCCGACACCTCGTTGTAGAGCAGCTCGTGGGCCTTGATCAGGAAAAAGTCGGGCTCGTCGGGAACCCGCATGGAGATATGGTTGTAGATGCTGTCGGCCCACCGGTACTCGTGCGCCAAACGGTAGGCCGCGGCAAGATCGACCCGGGCCTCCCACTCGGCCTCGCTAACGCCATCGCGCACCGACGGCACATCGCGCAGCTGAACGACATTGGTTGTCATCTGTCCTATCCTCCAATCCGTCTTTCAAACCCTCTCCCTGAGGGAGAGGGTGGCGAGCGTTAGCGAGCCGGGTGAGGGTTTACGGTGTAACCGAGTATCCAAGGACACATCTTACCCCCTCACCCCAACCCCTCTCCCCATGGGAGAGGGGCTTTGCGCGAACCACCCAAAAGATTTACGTCTTAAACCCTGAGCACCTTTCCGGGGTTCATGATGTTGTCGGGATCGAGCGCCCGCTTGATGGTCCGCATAAGGCTCACCGCCTCGCCATGTTCGGCGACCAGAAAATCGATCTTACCGACACCGATGCCGTGCTCGCCGGTGCACGTCCCGCCCATGGCGATCGCGCGCTGCACGATCCGGTCGTTGCAGTCTTTAGCCCGCTGCATCTCTTCGGCGTCGTCGATGTCGACGAGAAAGATACAGTGGAAATTGCCGTCGCCGACATGGCCGACGATGGGCGATTCAAACCCCGACGCACGCGCATCCTGCTCGGTCGCCAGAACGCATTCGGCGAGCCGCGAAATGGGCACGCACACATCGGTGGAGATTCCCTGCTTGCCGGGCTCGCGCGCAATACAGGCGTGATAGACATCGTGGCGTGCCTGCCACAGCTTGTTGCGTTCCTCGGTGGTGGTGGTCCATTGGAACGCCGACCCGCCAAAATCATCGATGATCGCGCGCACATTTTCGGTCTGCTCTTCGACCCCGGCCTCGCTGCCATGGAACTCATAAAACAGCGTCGGTTTGGCCTCGTAGCCTTCGAGGTCGGAATAATCGATGACCCACTGCATCATCAGCGAATCCAGCAGCTCGATACGCGCTACCGGGATGCCCGATTGGATGGTCAAAATAACGCTGTCTACGGCGTCGGCGAGCGACGGGAACTGGCAGACGGCCGAGGCCATTTTTTCCGGAATGCCGTAGAGCTTGAGATGTACCTCGGTGATTACACCGAGCGTACCCTCGGAGCCGACGAACACCCGGGTCAGATCGTAGCCGGCCGAAGACTTTTTGGCGCGGCCACCGGTTTTGACGATGCGCCCATCGGCCGTCACCACCGTGAGCCCCAGCACGTTTTCGCGCATGGTGCCGTAGCGCACCGCGTTGGTGCCGCTGGCGCGCGTCGCCGCCATGCCGCCCAGCGATGCATCGGCGCCGGGATCGATGGGGAAGAACAACCCGGTGTCGCGCAGATACTCATTGAGCTGCTTGCGGGTAACGCCGGCCTGCACGCGGCAATCGAGATCCTCCGGATTAACCTCGACAACCTCGTTCATTTGCATGAGATCGATGGTCACACCGCCATGGGGCGCGGTGACATGACCTTCCACCGACGTGCCAGTGCCGAAGGGGATCACCGGCGTGTTGTGGGCAGCGCAAATCTTGACGATCTCGGCCACTTCCTCGGTGGAATGGGGGAAGCACACCGCATCGGGCGGATAGGCGGCGAAATAATCCTCGCCATGGCCGTGATGCTCGCGCACCGCCAGCGTGGTGGTCACGCGGTCGCCCAGCAACTCGGTTAATGCGGCGATAACCGCGGAGTCGGCGCCTGCCTGGACTTGAGCAGCGTCAGTCATGGGTACATTCCCCGTATATTCTTGTTGTGAAATCATTTTAGCACGAAAACCCGGCGCGTCTCAGCCCCGAGGCGATGCCAATGCGCCGCCAAATGGGCTGGGTTTTGCTGACCAAGAAATCAGTCCGGCAGGCCGGCTTTTCGCAGGCTTCCAATAAATCGCTCTTCGTCTTCGCGATGGCGAAACGGATAGGTCTCGCGAACATAAGCGAGGCAGAAATCGGGCTGGCGCCTCAACAGGCTTTCCATCTCGACTTTGGCTTCGTCGAGTTTACCCGCTTCGGCCAAGGTGGCGACCAAGCGTTGGCGGGCCCGGACATTAGTTGGATTGATATCAAGAGCCTTGCGCGCGTGCTGAGCGGCCTGATCGAAGTCACCGATCAGGAAATAGCAAATTGCCAAATCCGCTTCGAAGAAGGTGGCAAAAGGCGATTGCGGATCAAGCCGCAACGCTGTTTGCAGTTCCTCGACGGCGGCCTCCGGTGATCCACCGAATTCCAGTACGCAACTTAGAAAAGCACGGGTCCAGGACGCGCTGGGGTTTAGGCGAGTCGCGCTACGTTCGTGATCGAGTGCCGGATCGAAATTTCTTTCCGTCCAGACATAGCAGATACCCAGAACGGCATGCGCCAGCCAATCCCGATCATCCAAGCGAACGGCCTTGCGCGCCGCCTCGCGCGCTTGTTCGAGGGACCGGTTCCGATCGTGACTAAATCCGAGGATAGCGTCCTTGTAATGGGCGAGCGCCAGCATGGACCAGGCATAGGCCGATTCCGGATCCGACTTCAGCGCCTTCGTAAGCCACTCGACCGCTTTCCTGTTCTCTCCCTCGGTGAATTCAAAAACATGCGATTGCGCCCGCCAGATCATGTCCCACACATCGAGATCACGGTGCTTCCGCCGGGCTTTCAAACGCTCCACATGGCTGAGCTCCGGCACCAGGCTCATCGCAATGCTTTCCGTGATCTCATCCTGGACCGCGAAGATGTCTTGGATCTGCCGGTCGTACCGCTCCGTCCAAATCTGATGATCGGTTGCGGCGTCGATGAGCTGTGCGGAGACCCGGACCCGATCGCCGACCCGCCGAACACTCCCCTCAACGATATAACGGGCTTCGAGTTCTCGTGCGATCTGGGCGACCGATTTCGATAGCCCCTTATAATTGAACGTCGAATGCCGGGATATGACGGGGAACCAATGCCAAGCCGCAAGCGCTGCGATGATGTCTTCGGCGATCCCGTCGGCGAAATACTCCTGCTCGGGATCGTCGCTCCGGTTGGTAAACGGTAGAACAGCTATCGCCGGTCTGTCGGCAATATTTGACGCCGCAGGCGTCGAACCATCAACCAGCGCGCCTTCGCATGACCAACGATAGACGCGTATAGGCCTGTCGATATTCTTTAGGTTTTGTTCGCCGGCATCTTCGAAAGCGAGATCGATCTTACCATCGACCATTTCCAGAGCCGGCCCGGATATACAAATGCCGCCGGGATCGGCAAGCCCTTCCAACCGCGCGGCGACATTTACGCCGTCGCCGTGAATATCTCCGTCCTCAATGATGACATCTCCGACATTGATCCCGATGCGAAACACGATTTGCCGATCGGCAGGTATGTCGGCATTACGAGCCTGCACTTCCCGCTGAACCTCGACGGCAAAGGTGACAGCCTCAACGGCGCTGGGAAACTCCATCAAGGCACCGTCGCCCATCAGCTTGATGGTGCGGCCATGGTGATGCGCAGCTTTCGGATCGATAAGATCTGCACGCAGCGCATTCAGGGTCGCCAATGTTCCGGCTTCATCCGCGCCCATGAGCCGCGAATATCCGACGACGTCGGAGGCGAGGATAGCGGAAAGGCGGCGCTCCATGCTCTTCTCCCTCAACACGGAAGATTAGACCAGCAAAACATGGGAATCTATGCCGCCTCGGGCAATGGCCATGTCGGGCTCAGCTATTGCAGACAGCCGAAGAGAGCGGAAAACGCGGCGGAAACAAAGGTTCCCCATGCGCCATTGAGAAGACTTCTCCGCGAGAGAGAACGGACTGCCGGAGAGTTACAGCAGCGACTGTTAGTGTCTGGTTATCTTGTCCGGCCGGTAGCCGAGTGTGACACGGCAAAATTCCACCGCCCTCGCCTCACAATCGGCGGCACTGAAATGGGTCGCGCGATCGACCTCAAGCTGCTGGTCTCCCTGCCAAACCGACCAGCGATAGGTCGTCTCGCCCTCCGCATTCGACGATCGCTCAATCACAATCTCGATCATGGCTGTCGTTGCGGTCATGTCTCCTCTCACAAGGCCCGTTGTTGGCGAACGTCCCGGCTATGAAGGGTCGGCCAGCAGGTCGCGGTGCACCCAGCCGGTATCTCCGTCGCCGGAGCCAAATCGAATGCGCCACCACTCGCCCTGCTCCCTGAGCAAGACGACGGCGTTGCCGCGGCCCAGAGCGCCGACCACGCGCGTGGCAGTCGACGGTCCGGAACGAATATTGGCGCTGGGGACAATGATCGTCGTCCGACGGTCGAGAATGGCGGGGATATCCGGCAAGTCCGGCAACTCCGGGGGAGCCGCCGCAACATCGCGCCCGATCTCGACCAGCGGTTCCACCCGGTCCGTCGCCTCGGCAAACACCAGCTCGGAACGCTCAACGATTTGCCGTTTGATATTCGGGTTCAAAAACGCCACGACAATCAGACCCACCAACACCGCTGCGACGGCGTAGGAGGGGCGTGGCATCCAATTACGCTGCACCCGGCGCGCCGCCGGTCCCGACCGGCTCCACGCCTTGGCCTCCTTGCGCATCTTGTTCTGCCACTCCTTTTTGGCGGCAGCCAAGCGCTCTTCTTCGTCCGCCTTCCAATTTTCCCGTGCCGTTGCCAGAGCGGCTTCGGCGCCAACATCCCAAGCCTTATGTTCCTCCGCCAGCCGCTCTTCGGTTTTTTTCTCCGCTTCGCTCAGCGCTTCGGCGAGCCGCTTCTCGAACGCCTCCTCCAGTGCCTTTTCTGTTTCAGTTTTTTGCGCGTCGAGTTCGCGCGCATGCGTCTCTTTCAGCGTTGCGATTTCTTCCGAGCCGGTGGGTTCCACAGCACCGGTGCTTTGCTTGCGCAACTCTTCCGCTTCGCTTTGCGCCGCGCTCAACTGCTCCCGAAGAGAGGCAAGCTCGGTTGCAAGCGGCGAGTCTTCGTCGTTGCGCCGTTTCTCCGCATCGGCCTGCCAACTCGCCTTAGCTACCGTCAGCGCGGTCTCCGCGTCGGTTTTCCAAATCTGCTGTTGTTCCGCCAAATGCGCGTCGGCGCGTTCATGCGCCTGACGCAGCGCATCGGCGAGACGGCCGCCGAACGATTTCTCCAGCTCCTCTTTGGTCGCCGCAGCCTGCTCCTCCAGCGCTTTTGCATGCGCGCTTTGCAACTCGGCGATTTCCTGCGCATGGGCCGTGCTGCTTGCCGCCGAGGTTTGCGCCCGCACCGTCTCGATCTCCGCGGTCGCGGTTTCGAGTTTTTGCCGCAGATCGGCGATCTCGCCCTCCAACGGCGTTTTCGCTTCAGCCAGGCGCTTCGCCTCGTCGGCCTGCCAGCCCTCACGGGCCACCGACAACGCTGTCTCGGCATCTGCTTGCCAATTCCGGCGTTCCTCAGCGAGATGCGCGTTCGCCTTCTCTTCCACCTCACGGCGAGCCTCAGTGAGCCGGCCCTGAATTGTCTGCTCTAGTGCTGTCGTCGCCGCGGTCTTTTGCGCTTCGAGCTCGCGCGCGTGAGTTGCCTGCAGTTCGGCGATCTTGCGCGCGTGTTCCGTCTGTGCCGCCTCGAGCGCGGCCTTGTTCTTCTCGCCGGCGTCTTTGGGAACCGTTTTTAGCTCTTGCTGCAACTGCGCGATCTGGTCCTCATAGGTCTTCTTGGCAGCAGCATTTTGGTCGAGCGCCTGGGCATTGGCGCGTTGAAGCTCGGCAACCTTTTCCGCATGGGCCTTTTGCGCGGCTTCCAAGGCCTGCTTGTTTGCCGCATCACTATCTTGGGATGCGGCATCCAGTTGGTTCTGGAGCTGCGAAATCTTTTGTTCGAACTCTTTCGCCGCTTCGGCACGAATGCGGTCAGTGTCGGCCTTGTTGTCCTTGGTGCGTGCGACGTAGTCGGCCACCAGAGCTTCCGCCTCTTCGGCCATCTTCTCGGCATGCGCGGCGCGCGCCTCGGTCTTGGCGAGGGTTTCGCTCAACACATCGACGGCACGCCTGAGCTTCTGGGTTTCGACATGCGCTTCGGCGAGCGTTTTGGCGCGTGGCGGTTCAACTCCTCGCCGCTGTAGCACTTCCAGTTCCGCCGGTTCTGCCGGTTCCGCTGGTTTTTCCGGAACTCTCAGCTCCACTGTAGGTGCCGGCGCTGCCGCGGTCTCCACCGGCTCCGCGGCCGGTTCGGCATCCGACGGCAGTACGGAGAGGTCCAGAACGGCGAGGGTTGACGCATAGTCATCTTCGCGTTTGATGACCCGGACCGCGAGCGTGACTCCCGACCCGTCCTCTCCCTCCGGTGGGATATAGGCGATATCGTGTAATTCGTCAGGCTTCAAAGAGAAAGAGCCATCGCCGTTGTTGTGCCCCTTCGACAAACGCGACAGTAACGGCAGCTGCTCTATCCTGAGGGACAATGGGCCCTGACCGAGAAAGGGCGCCAACAACGGTTCTAGATCGAGCGGAATACCTTGCGAATGATCTTCACCTGATGTGATTGGAACAGCCGTCATTCGACATCACGCCCGTGAGGTTCTCTAGTTCGGTTTAGCTTCCCTCTATTTATTAGTGCGGCATTAATATTTCTTTAAACGATAGTTAACTCTTGTCTTTTCTTTTATGCAGTTATTCGCGATTTTTGTTCGATTAGTGCAGCGCACTTATAAATAAGGGCCGATAGAAGAAAGGCCCGGAATTCCGGGCCTCGCTTAGTCGGTCCTCGGGACCTTGACTAATCCAGTGTCGGATCGAGGATCACCTTGCCGACACCGCCGCGCTCGGCGGTGTAGCGGTGCGCTTCTTCAGCCGCGCTCAGAGGCATCACCTTATCGATCAAGGTCTTGATACCCTTCTCGCCGGCCATTTGCAGCGCCCGCGCTAAGCCACCGGGCTGTTCACGCGGCTCACCGATGATTTGCAGTTGGAACAGGTAGAGCTTCCAGAGATCGAGCTCGACACGGCCACCGGCATGTGCCCCCGCGGTGACCATCTTGCCCTCCCGTCCCATGCTATTGAACGCCCCTTGGAACAGCTCTGGGTCGCCGATGTTCTCGAGCACCAAATTGACGCCGCGCCCATCGGTTATTTTCTGCACTTCCTCGACCAAATCTTGAGAGCGATAGTTCACCGCGTGATCGGCGCCGATATCGAGGATGGCCTGCACCCGCTCGTCCGAGCCGGCTGCCCCGATGACGTTGCAACCGTTGATCTTGGCCACCTGAACCGCACAACTGCCAAGCCCGCCAGCGGCGCCCATCACCAGCACCCAGTCCCCCTCCTTGACCTGGCCGATGCCCTCTACCTGATTGACCGCGGTCGCCAAATGACGGCCGACGAATGTGGCGTCGTGGAAGTTGAGATTATCGGGGATCGGTACCGCGTTCGCAGCCGGCACTTTGACGTACTCGGCATAGCCGCCCCAGATATTAACGCCGAGAAACATCACGGCGCCGACGCCGGGCAGGTTCATCGCGTCGGGATCGTCAGACGCCACAAACAGGCTGCAGTAGACCCGGTCGCCCACCTTGCGGTCTGTCACATTCTCACCGACCGCCTCGATAATTCCGGACGGATCGACCCCGAGAATATGGGGCAATGGCGGCGTGCGGGCGTATTTATTCTGCCGCACAACCAGATCCAGCGTGCGGTTCACGGAGACCGCCTGAACCTTTACCAGCACGTCGTCCGGTCCCACCTCCGGCGTGTCGACCTCCTCGTATTTGAGGACCTCCGGCCCGCCGAACTCGTGCATCACCACTGCTTTCATCACTTAACCTCTCGCCTGAGCACCAATTGTTATTTTTTTGGAATAATCGGCAGCAGTGCATGCGCCGGCCGGTCCGGCCCTACGTGCAACGTCACCGTGTTGTCGAAGATCTTGTCCGGCCGGTTGTCGGGATCGTCGTGCAGGAACGGGCCGACCCCGGTGAACACGTTCTTCATATTCGACAACCCGGCGTCCGGTTCACCCGGATAAACATAATCGCAGCCACGCACCGACAGAGCGAAGCGATAACCCTTGGGAACGACAATACCGGAGGCGTGGATCTCGATATCGAGTTCGTACACCTCGCCCGGCGTCAATGGCTGCTTTTCGTCGTGAGTCTGGAAGGGCCGCTCCGGCCGCGAGCGCTCGGGATCGAGCTTGCGGTGGGACGCCCGCAGCCAACCGGACGCCACCGGCGTGTGCGGATCAAGCGCACCACGGAACGTCACCTCTTTCAGGTCCGGCTGGAACACTCGCAGGATGACGAAAATATCGGTATCCGCTGTCGAAGACGACGCCCACAGCTTCACCGCCATGGGGCCGCAGATTTCCGTATCCTCGGCTACCGGCGTCGAGACAAAGGTCACGCCGTCGCCATAGGCTTCGTAGGCGATCTCGGCATCGCTGGCCTGCGGCTCAGCCGTCAACACATGGCCCGCCGGCTGCAGGTGAAACTTGGTCCATTCGGTACGCGCCAGCGGCCATTCATCTTCACCGCGCGGCACGAAATTTTCGCCGGGATGGCGCACGTTGAGCATCACCCGCGGCTGATCCTTCCAACCGGAATCGTCGCCTTTGAGGAAGCAGTCGAAGAAACGCATCTGCAAATCGTTGCCATAGTCGGTGTAATACAGCGACCAGTGTTCGAGTCCGTGGACTTCGAGCCACTTGTCCTTTGACGATGCCTCCATATAGCCGTTGAAGTTGCCGCGCGGGTGCAACGGTGCGCCGCCCCAGTTGGCGCAGCTCAGAAGCGGCGTTTCGATCTTCGACAGATCGGCGGTCCGCACGGCGAAGAACTCGTCATCGAGATCGTGGGCGGAAAACTCGCCATGGAGATCGAAGCGGTTGGCGACCAACTCTTCGTCGGACAGGGTTTCCGGCCCGGCCGCCCATTCGCCGGTCACGCGCGATTTGTACCCGCGCTCGCCATAGCCATGCTGGATCGGCATGATTTGCTTGTCGTACCAGTGGCGCTGGAACGACGAATAGATGCCGCCATGGTAGGCGGATTCCCGGTAGAAATCGCTGAAGCCTTCCCAAATGCACATCGCGGCCAAATGCTTCGGCTTGAGGGCCGCGACCTGCCACTGGTTGACACCGTAGTAGGAGATGCCGCTGAGCCCGACCTTGCCGTTCGACCAGGGCTGCACGCCGCCCCATTCGATGCAGGTGGCGAAGTCTTGGGTTTCGCGCGGCGAAAAATGCTCGAGATAGCCCGGCGACCGGCCGGCGCCGCGGGAGTCGACGCGCACGCAGATATAGCCTTGAGGCACCCATTTCTCGGGATCGCAAACCTCCCAGCTTTGGTGAATATTGGTCGAGCCGGCAGGAACATCCGGGTGATTCTTGCACATCAACTCCCAGCAGGTGGAATATAGTTCCTCGAAATGAAGGTCCTTGCCGTAAGGGCCGTGAGACATGATGACCGGATATTGGCCATCGTCGTCAGGCCGGTAGACGTTGGCGCGCAGCACCAGCCCGTCGTCCATCTCGATGGGAACGTCCCAATCGATGCGCATGCCTTCCCGCACTTCGCTGCGAAAGAGGCTGTCACCGCCATATTTGATGTCGTCCATTGTCTCCCCCTCCTGTCTTATTCGGATGCTTAACCACACCTCGCTATTCACCGGCCTACTTTAGCGTCAAGGCCGCCAACCGCGCCAGCGGATTAGCAGCCTCTCTGTGGCCCGCAGCCACGCCGTGCTACAAATGATCCCACGAAACCGCAGCACAAAAGCGGTGAAAAACAGCCGGGGGAGATCACCATGACCGAGCTTTCGTCTATCGACGGCCAAGTGGCCGTGGTCGCGGGCGGCGCGGCGGGAATAGGCCGTGCCTGCGCCGAACGGTTCGCCGCCGAAGGCGCCAAAGTCGCCGTGATCGACCGCGACCGGGAGACCGGCGAAGAGGTCGCCGAGGGTATTCGGCGCAGCGGCAACGAAGCGATTTTCATCGCCGCCGACTGTACGTCGGAAGCCGACATGGACGCCGCCGTCGCTACCATCGTGGAACGCTGGGGCCGCCTTGATATTCTCGCCAATTGCGCCGGCGGCTTCCACGATACGCCAACCATAGAAGAACATGACGCCGAGCGCTGGCGGGCCGGTATCGAGTGGAATCTGTCGGGCATCTATATTCCGTTGCGCGCGGTCGTGCCGGCGATGAAGGCCAATAACTATGGCCGCATCGCAAGCATCGGCTCGGCAGCTGGACGCACCGCTTCGGCACACGCCGCGCTTGACTATTCCGCCGCCAAGGCCGCCGTGGGTGGATTAACGCGCCGGGCGTCGGTCGAGCTCGCCCCCTTCGGCATTACCGTGAATATGGTGGCGCCAGGAACGGTGATGACGCCGCGCATCGCCGTCCTGCATGCAGACCGGATGGAGGCAATTGCCAATAACATGCCGGTCGGCCGTCTCGGCACGCCCGACGAAATCGCCCACGCCGTTTGGTATCTGTGCACGCCAGGCGCAGCCTTCACGACCGGCGCAACGCTCGATGTTAACGGCGGCCGTTGGACCGGCTAACCGCAAACATATCTCGCAAAGCAGGAAACTCCTCATGACGGAACTTTCTTCGATCAAGGGTCAGGTCGCCGCGGTGTCGGGCGGCGCGGCGGGTATCGGGCTCGCCAGCGCCGAGCGATTCGCCGCCGAGGGCGCTAAGGTCGCAATTATCGACCGCGACCGGGAAACCGGCGAAGCCGGCGTCGCCGCCATCGAAGCCAATGGCGGCGAGGCGATCTTTGTCGCTGGCGACTGCACCTCGGACAAAGACATGGACGCTGCCGTCGCCACCATTGTCGAGCGCTGGGGCCGGCTCGATATCCTGGTCAACTGCGCCGGCGGTTTCCATTCAGTGCCGCCGATCGAGGAGATCGATGCCGACGCCTGGCGCGCCGGAATCGAGTGGAACCTCTCGGGCGTTTACATGCCCATGCGCGCCGCCATCCCGGCGATGAAAGCGAACAACTATGGCCGCATCGTCAATATCGGCTCGACGTCTGGACGTACGGCAGCGCGAATTGCCGCGCTCGACTATTCCGCCGCCAAGGCCGCTGTCGCCGGCCTGTCGCGCCGCGCGGCGGTCGAACTGGCGCCATTCGGGATCACCGTGAATACGATCGCCCCGGGTACCGTCATGACCCCGCGCATCGCCGTATTACATAAAGAGCGGATGGAAGCGATCGCGCAATCGATCCCCGTGGGGCGGCTCGGCAAGTCCGAGGAAATCGCCCATGCGGTTTGGTACTTGTGTACGCCGGGCGCGGCGTTTACCACCGGCGCCACCTTCGACATCAACGGCGGCCAATGGATCGGCTAACCAGATAGTGAGCCAATCGCATTCGACCGGCCGACGACAAGACGCTAAGCTGGCCGCAGATATCGAAACGCCTTTCTGGGGAGAGAAAAATGACAGTTCAGCACATCGTGCTCGTGGAGTGGAAAGAAGACGCCGACCAAGCGGCGATTGACGGTTTCGTATCGGCCGTAAGCGCGTTTCCGAACGAAATCGATGGCGTCGAGAAGGTGGAGTTCGGCAAAAACTTCACCGACCGGGCGGACAACTACACCCATGCCGGCATCGTTACGATGCGCGACAAGGACGTGCTCGCCGCCTATGGCCCCCACCCCGTGCACCAAGCAGCGCTCGCTATTGCTGGGCCTGCCGTTGAAAAGATCATCGTCGCCGACATCGAGACTTAAGTCAGCAGTTGCCCGGCCTAACCCTCGAGGGGCCGGGCAAAACTGAGTTCGTGGCCGTCGGGATCGCTTAAATGGAAGAAGCGCTCGCCCCACGGGGCATCGCGCGGCAGCGCCTCGGGTACGAAGCCCGCGGCGACCGCCCGCGCATGCATGGCATCCACATCGTCGACATAGAAAATCGCCCGCCCCCACCAGGCGATGGACTTTTCCTTCGGCGTGGCGATCACGTTGAGATAGCTGTTGCCGGCGGCGAAGCTGGTGAGTTCGGCGTCGTCGCCGCCGTATAACATATCGAACCCGAGCGCTTGATAGAACGCGATCGCCCGCGCCATATCGTGGGTCGCGAGCGTAACCGCGCTTAAGGATTCGACCGGCGAGGTCACCGCATCAGCTCACCTTCACTGGCGCGCCGCTTTCAGCCGACTCGATGATCGCTTCGAGCACGGCGACCGCGTGGACGATCTGGTCTTGAGGGATCGGATAGGGCGCGCGGCCCTCGACCGCATTGGCGAACGCCTCCAATTCAGCGGCAAGCGCATCCCCATCCATCTTATAGTCGCCGTAGTCGATATTTTCTGCCTCACCCTCGAACGGCACGACATCGAAGAAATTATACGACCGCTCGCGGATCGTCGCGATGGCGTCGGTGCCGTGTACGGCAAACCGTAGCTGCGGCCGCGTCGCCAACACGATGCCGATATAGCCCGTCACGCCGCTTTCGAACTGCAGTAGCGCCGAGGTGGCATCGTCGACATCGGCTTCGACGAACCGGTGGACGCTTTGGCAGAAGACCGACGAGATGGGACCGAACAGATCGATCATACCGTCGATCAGATGGATGCCCATCGGCGTCATGCCGCCGGCTGGCCATTCGCTGCGCGCCGAGCGCCAGTTGTCCGGCTTCAGCCCGATCGCAGAGGGTCCGCCTTCCGTCGCCTCGACATGCAAGACGGTGCCCAGCGCCCCGGCCGTCACCCGCTCGCGGAGCTCGGTCATCGCGGGATGGAAACGGCGGTTGTGGCCGACCACCACTTGAACCCCGGCGTCATTGGCCGCTGCAATGGCGCGCTCGGCCTCTGCCTTGCTCATAGTGAAGGGTTTTTCGCTGTAGATGTGCTTACCTGCCGCCGCCGCCGCAACCATTTGATCGGCGTGCGTCGAGTGGGGCGTCGCTAGAACAACGGCGTCGATATCGGCATTGGCCAACATAGCGTCCAAGCTATCGAACAGGGCAAGCCCCTTCTCGCCAGCGAATTCGTCCACCTTGCCGGGATTACGCACAGCTCCGGCAGTGAACGAAATGACATCGCTTTTGTTTTGAACCGAGTTGACCAGGTTTTGTCCCCACCAGCCGAGCCCGGCGATACCCGCCTTGATCATGATTTCCTCCCGCCCTTTCGGCGTTATCTATGGGTTTGTAACTAAAGCATAAGTTCACCACGACCAGAGGGTCGGGACAACCAAAACGATAAAAGAACAGACGCCGAGTGGACTAGTCGCCGCGGCTCTCGCGCCGGTACCACGGGAAGTAGCGTTTCATCACCCAATTCATCGTGAGCTCGAACAGCAGACCGAACGCAATCAGCGCCAGCACGCCGACCACCGCTTCGTTGTGCTTGAACGAGCGCGCGTTGGAGAGCACGTACATGCCGACGCCGGGCTGCGAAACGAAGAATTCGGCGATAACGGCACCGACCAGGGCGCGGCCCGCTGCCAGCCGGAAACCGGCGATCAGATAGGGCAGCGAGGAAAACAACGTGATGTCGAACCACACGAAGCGGGACGGCGCGCGGTAGGCCTTGCACACTTCGAGATATTCCGGCGGTACGGAGCGCGAGCCATCGCGCGCATTGATCACGATGGAGAAAAACGCGGCGAAGATGATGGTCGCCATACGCGCGTCGCTGCTATAGCCGAACCAGATGGTGATCAACGGCAGCAACGCAATCATCGGCATGGTGTAGAGACCGTTGACATAGAAATTCAGCAGCCGGTCGAACACCTTCATGCGGCCCATAGCGATGCCGACGATTGTTCCGGCAACGAGGGCGATCGCTAGCCCCTGCAACACCGCGGTGAGCGTATCCAAAGCTGCGGCCTGGAAGGTTGCGTTGCTCAATACACTGAAAAAGACCAAGGCGACGCCGATCGGTTTGGCGACGAAAGCCGGCGCGAAAAGCGTCACCCCTACCTGCCAGATGAGAAGGATGATGACGCCGGCGAACAACTTGGCGCGAAGCCTGGTGCCCCACAGCAGGTTACCGATGCTCGTGCGGCCGTTTGTTCGCGCGACGGGAGCGCGTCCGACAGCGGCGTCTGTCGTCATCGGTCGACTCCCCGCCAGGCGGCGTATTTCTGCTCGAAGAACTGCGCGATACGCATGAAAACGACGCCCAGACAGGTGATGACCAGGATGGTCGCCAGCACGCCGGCCATATCGAAATTACGCGACGCGGTGACGAGTTCCTCGCCGAGTCCGCTGGTCGACAGGAAAAGCTCCGCCGCGATCATGCCCACCAATGCGCGTCCCGCGGCTTGGCGGATGCCGGTGAGCGCGTAGGGCAACGTGTAAGGGATAAGGATATCCCGCCAGATCGCGATCTCGCTCGAGCGGAACGATTTCGCCACCTCGAGCAGCTCCGGCTTTACGCTGCGCGCGCCTTCCAGCGTGTTGTAGAGAATGGGGAAGAAGGCGAACAAATAAACGACCAGCACCTTCGGCCAGAAATCGAACCCGAGGATCGACAGAATAAACGGCACCAAAGCGATCATCGGCGTTACGTAGAGCGCGAGAATGTAGGATTCGAGCGCGATGCGCAGCGTCGCGAAACGCGCCATTACAATGCCCAGCGGAATCGCCCCCAAGAGGGCGAGGCCGAAACCTGTGGTGAACAGTCCGATCGATTGCAGCAGCGACAGCGGATATTCTTCGTCGATGAAAAAGTACTTGTAGAGCCTGGGAATGGTGCCTGGGTGATCGCCGCCGCCGATCAACGGCGCCATGATCGCCTGATTGAACTGCCAGCCGACCGATTCCCACAAGGCGGCCCCCAAGACCAAGCTCAGAACGACCGTGGTCCATCGCACGACGCGGCGGTCTGAATTCACCAATGCGAGAACTTTGCTCATATGCCTGGTCCGTGACCGGCGGGGACGGTTCGATTAAGAACCGCCCCCGCCTGCCGGTTGGTTATACCTAGTTGGTCGCAGCAACCAGTTTCAAAGCGTCTTCCACGATCGACAGGTCGGTCAGATCGCCATGGCTCACCGGGGTTTTTTCCGGATTGATACCGGCCTTACCCTTGGTGCGTTTGCCGACGCCCGTTTGAATCGCAATCGCTCTATTGATGCGTTTCTCGCTGAGACCGGCATGGTTGCGCGGCCAGTACTCCATGTCGGTGAAGATCTTGAGCGCAACTTTCGCGTCTTCCGGCGTACGGCCAGTAAAGTCCGCGATCTCTGCAATGCGGTCCCAGTTTTTCTCGTCGTAGATCATGTTCATCGCTTCGATATGAGCTGCGGCCATGCGCACCAGCGCATCGCGCCGCTCGGCGATGACCTTCTTGTTGGAAACGATAACCGCATAGTGGCTACCCGGCGACGTTTCCTCGACGCGCGCGACGATGGTGACCTTCTTGCCGCTTTCGCGCTCGATGAGCGGGATGTCGTCGGAGTGCAACACACCGAAGGTGATCTGACCGGCAACCATGGCCTGCGCCACGTTGGCGCTCAGGTTGACCGTCGGCACGTCTTTATCCGGCAACAGCTTGCACGGTCGAACCATGTTCGCGAGTTGAATCCAACGGGCGCCGCGCGGGCTGTCGACGCCAACGGCCTGACCCTTAACACTTTCGCACGTGTTCAAGCTCGGATCCATGGAGCCGAGCATCCAGTCGTTGATCTCCATGCCGCTGACGACTTTAAGCGGAACACCAGCGTTGGAGACCATGACGGCCACAGGCGGGGTCGGCGACATCGACGCATCGACATCACCGGCAACAACGGCGCGCGCCGCACCGACACCGGAGTTCATCGGCCGTATATCGACCTCGACGCCGTATTTCTCGTAAAGCCCCTCCTCGCGCGCGATGAAGGCGTAGATCGATCCGAAGATCGGCGGCACGCCTGGCAGCGCCAGGGTGAGTTTATGGCCATCCGCCGAGGCCGTGCCCGACGTCAAGGCCGCGGCCATCATGCCAAGGCCGATCGCCGTGGCGACAAGCGGCTTTTTAAGCCCGGTTGGTTTGAACATACGCATTTGCAGTCTCCCTTTTGGTTTTGCGTGCGTTGGTTATGGCTTCTTCCAATCGGCCATTTAATCGTGGCTAATTAATGTCGTATTCGGCAGCTCGTGCCTCGTCCATCAAGGTGCCCCACACATGCTCGCGCACTTCGGCGAAGCGCGGATGGGCCAGCGTCGAGCGGTCGCGCGGCTCCGGCAAATCGACATCGATAATCTCGAAAACGCTGCTGGGACGGCCTTTTAGAACCACCACCCGGTGCCCCATCAGCACGGCTTCTTCGATGGAGTGGGTGACGAAGATCATGGTCATCGGCCGCATGCCCCAGATCTTCAGCAACTCGAACTGCAGAATCTCACGGGTTTGCGCGTCGACCGCGGCAAACGGCTCGTCCATCAGCAACACGCTCGGCTCCATTGCCAACGCGCGTGCCAAGCCACAACGTTGCTGCATGCCGCCGGAGAGCTGATAGGGAAAAGCAGCTTCGAATCCGCCGAGGCCGACGAGGTTGATGAAATAGGGCACTTTTTCATCAATTTCGGCCTTGCCGACACCAGCCAGCTTGAGACCGTAGCCGACGTTCTGAGCCACGGTTTTCCAGGGAAACAGGCCGAAATGCTGAAACACCATTGCCACGCCTTCGCGCGGCTCGGTCATCGGTTGCCCTTCGATTCTGATTTCGCCCTCGCTCGCCGGCAACAGTCCGTCGATGCAGCGCAAGAGCGTGGTTTTGCCACAGCCCGACGGGCCGACAACCGTAATGATCTCGCTTTCGTTGAATTCCAGGTTGATATCTTGGAACACCTGGAGATCGCCAAAACGCTTACCGACGCCGGTAATCTCGATGCGTGCGGCACTGCCGTTTTGGCCCGCCGTTGTATCGCCTGCCTGCAATTCTGCGCTCATCCCGCCCTACTTACCTTCCTGTTCAACCCGGGCGCTTGAACGCCTCTTCAAAAATTTGGAAATTTTAGTGTACAGATTACCCGCAAATTGGGAATACCTTCTCACGGTTCGGTGATAACAATTCCGCGTGCCACCCTACAGCTAAGCCCGCGCCAACGTAACTAGACATTTGTCCAACGGTACCAATGTCTTCCGCTCACCGTCCTTTCCACTTGGGCGTCCGTTTTTCGACAAAAGCGGCGATCCCTTCGCGCGCGTCGTCGGTCTCGAAAGCATCGGGAATCACGCCCGCGACATAGTCATAGGCATCGGCCCGCGACATCTCGTATTGACGATAAAAGGATTGCTTGCCGCGGGAGACCGCTTCGGCCGATTTACCGGCGATTTTCTCTGCTAAGTCGCTAACGGCCTGATCGAGTTCAGCCAGGGGCACCACGCGATTAACCAAACCGATCCGCAACGCCTCATCGGCGTTTATCAAGTCGCCGGTGAGCAACATCTCGAGCGCTTGCTTGCGATTGACTGCGCGGCTCAGCGCCACCTGAGGCGTATAGCACCAGAAGCCGATATTCACCCCCGGCGTAGCGAAACGGGCAACGTCAGCGGCGATCGCGAGGTCGCAGCTCGCCGCAAGCTCGCAGCCCGACGCGGTGGCTGTGCCATGAATGCGCGCAATCACCGGCTGTGGCAGATCGACGATCGACTGCATCATCGCATTGCACGCTTCGTTCGAGGCTCGCTTTTCGGCGCCGCTCTCGGTTGCCAGCGATTCCTTGAGATCGTGGCCGGTACAGAAGTGCTTGCCAGAACCAGCAAGCACGACCGCCCGAACGTTCGGATCGCTGCTGATGCTATCGAACGCGGCTTGGAGTTCGGCCACCAAAGCGTGCGACAGGCTGTTTCCCGACTTTGGCCGGTTCAAAGTCAAAGTCGCGACACCATCGGCATCGTTGCGCAGCAGCACCGGCGCCTCTTCGGCCTCGGCGGTATGTTGGGCAGTTGTCATCGCCTTTTCCTTTCGTCGCGCTTCCGTCGAACCGCTATACTTCGCTCAACATAAATATAAATCTCGGGGAGAGCGATCATGAGTTTACGTGTCGGCGTGTGCGGTCTCGGCATCATGGGTGGCGGATTTGCCGCCAATCTGGTGAAAAACGGCTTTCACGTTACGGGCTACGACCCCAGCCCGGCGCGGGCGCGCAAGTTCAAATCGGCCGGCGGTACGCTTGCAAAATCCAACGCCGAAGTGGCGCGCAAATCTGACGTGGTGATCACCTCGGTGGCGACCGCTGCGGTGCTCGACGAAGTGGTACAGGGTAAGACCGGTCTCGCCACCGGTGCCAAGAAGGGCCTCATTGTCATGGAGGCCAGCACGCTGTCGTTCGACGAGAAGGAGCGCAATCGCGCCGCGCTGGCAAAAAAAGGCGCGGTGATGCTCGACAGCCCTGTGAGCGGCGCCGGACGGCAAGCCGAAGCCGGCGAAATCTCGATCATGATCAGCGGGCCTAAGTCCGCCTACAACAAGGCAAAGCCGATCCTCCCCGGCTTCACCAAGATCGACTACTACGTCGGCCCCTTTGGCGACAGCTCAAAATTAAAGTTGCTCATCAATATGATGATCTGCGGCCACGACGCCATATTGGCCGAAGCGATTACCCTGGCGCGCGCGTCCGACGTGGACCTGGAAACCTTCCAGGAAGTGCTGAAACCTTCGGCCGGCAATTCGCGGGTCGTCGAATATCGCGGCCCGCTGATGTTCGCCGACGAGTATGCCGATCCAAAGGTGAAAACGGCCGACCTGACTATTATGATGAAGGATAACGAGCTGATCGAGCAGTACGCCAAGGATTACAATGTGCCGGTGCCGGTTTTCCTGACAAGTATGGCACCCACCTTCGCCGCATTGGCCCAGGGTTGGGGTCAGGAAGATCCCGGCGTGATCACCCGCATCTACGAACAGATGGCGGGCATTCCACGTAAAAAGAAGCGCGCGCCGGCGAAACGGCGAAAGACCGCGAAGAAGTAAGACTGCCGTTAAAACAACAAGAACAGGGGGAACAAATGGACGTAGGTGTTATCGGCTTAGGCAATATCGGCGGCGGCGTCGCCAAGAATCTGGCTGCGGCCGGCCACAACGTCATCGGCTACGATGTCGACGCCAGCCGGATTGCCGATGCTGGAGCCGCACCGGCAGATAGCGCGGCAGCGATCGCGGCACAAAGCGACATGGTGGTGGCCGCGGTGGCCACCCCGGACGCTTACGAGGCGACAATGAACGCCCTGGCCGAGGCGGGAAAACAAGGCCTCGTCATCGCCGACCTGTGTACCTTTCCGGAGGAAACCAAGTACGCAACCCACGCCATGTTGGCCGAACGCGGCATCGCGCTGCTCGACTGCCCGGTATCCGGCGCGCGCCCGCAATCGCAAGCGGGCGAGCTGGCCATGACGGTAAGCGGCGAGAAAGAAGCGTTCGATCGTATCGAAGAGGCGCTCAATGCGTTTTGTAGCTCGGTGATCTACGTCGGCGCGTTCGGTATGAGCATCAAGATCAAATACATCCTCAACCTGATGGTCGCTATCCATAATTTGACCTGTGCCGAGGCATTTGTAATGGCGCGCAAGGCGGGCATCGATCTCGACCTGTTCGTCAATGTGGTCAGCAAAAGCTCCGCCCGGTTGCAGATCTTCAACACCCGCACACCTCAATGGACGACCGGCGATTACGTGAACAACATCACCGCTGCGCTGGCGATCCAGATGAAGGACAAAGTCATCATCGAGGATTTCGCCAAAGAGCTTGGCGTGCCAACACCGCTGTTCGATGTCGCCGGCCGCTATTACGACGAAGCCACCGAACGCGGCTGGATCGACCAAGACGCCGCGGTGATTCTGAAACTACTCGAAGAAGAAGCGGGAATTCCGCGCGATTAGGAAGGATTTTTCATGAGTGCAACAGAGACAGCCGACGAGGTGCGCACGGTCGAGATCGTGTTCGATGCCAAGGCCCGCACCCTCGGCAAGATGCAAAGTGAAATCACGATCACGTCGCGCTACAGCAACCTGTCGGTCACGCTGCAGACCGACGAAGGCAAACTGCACGGCGGCGAAGGCAAGGCGCCGATGCCGTTGCACTATTTCGCCGCCGGCACCGTCACCTGCCTGATGACTCAGATGAAAGCCTTTGCCAAACGGCTGCGCATTCCGCTCGACGATATTGCCATGACAGCGGTCTTCCACTGGCAGCTGCAGCAAAGCGGCCGCGACCCCTACGTCTCCGAGCCGGTCGGTATTACCATCGACATCGAGGCCGACAGCGACGCCCCGCTGGAAGACATCAAGCGGCTGATTGCGGCGGCGAAGGAAGGCTGTTTCGCGGAGAAGGCGCTAACCCAGATCGTCCCCATCGACCACCGCCTCAAGGTCGAAGATGACTGGATCGAGGTGTGAGACCGCCGTAGCGCATTAGGCCAATCGACAGTCGGGGTAAGTCATGAACTACACCGAGCTACGCGAGCAAGCGGATTTTGTACTGGGAGAGGGCTCGCTCTATGAGCGCCTGCGCCGCAGCGATGCGGTGAATTTCGATCCCTACGTCGCCCATGCGGGGCTGATCTATAACGACGAGGCGCGCGATGTCCTGGCAAGCGTCCACCGGGAGTATTTGGATATCGGCCAACGACTCGACGTCCCGATGATCGCGTCCTCACCCACTTGGCGTGCGAACCAGGAACGGGTTGCGCAGTCCGAATTTAGCGGTCTGCCGGTCAACCGCGACGCCGTTACTTTCATGGCCGAACTACGCGCGAGTTATGGCCCCGATGCCGCACCGATCTTGATTGCCGGCCAGTGCGGACCCCAGGGCGACGCCTACACGCCGTCGGAAGCGCCCGACGCCGGCGACGCGGAAGCGTTTCACCGCACCCAGGTCGAAGAACTGGCAGAGGGTCCGGCCGATCTCCTGATCTCCCAAACCCTGCCCGCTTTTGAGGAGGCGCGTGGAATCTCCCGAGCGATGGCGGGAACCGATCTGCCCTATGTCATGAGCTTCGTCATCCGATCGAACGGAACCTTGCTCGACGGCACCCCGCTCGACGACGCCATCGACCGCATCGACAACGAGACCGACGCTCCACCGGCGACCTACAACGTTAATTGCGTGCATGCGTCAGTATTTGCGTCAGCGCTCGCCATCGTCAAAGACCGCAATCCCGCGGCAGCAGCACGCATCACCGGTCTACACGCCAACACCTCGGCGCGAACGCCGGAAGAACTGGATGGGTTGGCAGCACTCGAAACCGAAGCGCCGGAAAGCTTTGGCAAAAATCTATGGGCACTCCACGAAAATCTCGGCAGCGCATTTCTCGGCGGCTGTTGCGGCACGTCGACCGAGCATATGGAAGCCTTGGCGCGGCGATACGTGGAGGCGCGCGCCGTCTCGTAGCGAATTGCCACGTTAGGCGAGGTCGAGCATGCCGCGCATAACCGGCACGCACGCGCCGCCGATATAGGTGGTGATGGTTTCGTCGTCGTTTTTCTCCGCCGCCGCTTCGAGCAGGCTCGGACGTCCCATGTCGTAGCCTTGTGCGATCCGTTTCGCGACGTTGACACCCGGCTCCGGATCTAAATGCGCCAGCAGGCCGATCAAAGCGACGTTGGCGCTGCCGGTTGCCGGGTCTTCCGGAATGCCGTGCTGCGGCGCGAACATGCGGCTGTGGACGTCGATGTCTGCGTCATCGAGGGGAACGTACATATGAACGCCGGTGACATGGTCACGCGGCAAATGCTGCGCGAACACATCGGCATGGGGCCGCGCGGCGGACAGCGCATCGCGCGAGACGAGCTCGACAAGAACGAACGGCACGCCGCAACTGGTGATGAGCGGTGGATGACGCCGCGTCTCGATATCGGCGACGGCGACACCGCACGCATCGGCAATGACTTGCGGCGACACGGCCTCACCGACCTCCAACGGTACTGGAGACGCGAGGCGCGCACCGGTGGTTTGGTTCCCGTCCTTCCATAGTTCCATCCGTACCAACCCCGCCGTCTCTTCGAACATGAGATGGTCCGCCTCGAAGGGGCGGCCTTCCCGTTCGGCGGCGCGCGCGAGAACAAAAGCCGTGCCCACATTGGGGTGTCCGGCGAACGGCAACTCCGCGCGGGGCGTAAAGATACGAACCTGGGCCGTATGCGCGGCATTCTTCGGCGGTAGTACGAAAGTCGTCTCAGCAAGGTTGAACTCGGCAGCGACCGCCTGCATTTGCTCGGTCGACAACCCATCGGCGCCAGCCGTGACAACGGCGAGCGGATTGCCGCCGAACTGCGTGTCGGTAAATACGTCCACCGTTTCGAACTTTAGCTCCATAGCCGACTCCTTCATCCTTTCGACTACCCCACGCGACTCACATGTAGCTGCTATTGGCAAAAGTCTAATCTAAAGTCCGGCAGGCAAGTTACACGAGGGGGCATCATGGGAGTCGTTACCGATATTATTCTGCCGATTGCGCTGGCATTTATCATGTTTGCGCTCGGCCTCGGTCTAACGTTCGACGACTTCGCACGCGTCGCGACGCGTCCGCGCGATTTCATCGTCGGCGCGCTGTCGCAGATTGTGCTGCTGCCCGTGGTGGCGTTCCTGCTGGTCAGCGTCTGGCCGCTGCCGCCCGAACTTGCGCTTGGAGTGATGATCATCGCCGCCGCACCGGGCGGCGTGACCTCTAACTTGCTCACGGCGTTCGGGCGCGGCGACGTGGCGCTGTCGATTTCGCTGACGGCGGTGATCAGCTTGCTCAGCGTCCTTACCATCCCGTTTATCGTGGTGTTTTCCTATGCGCGGTTGGTCGGTGGCGATGCCGGTGCAGATGTTTCGGTCACCTCGACGGCAATCAGCGTGTTTGTCATCGTCACCCTGCCGGTACTGCTCGGCCTCATCGTGCGCCGCCTGGCAGAGGGTTTCGCCACCCGATTCGAGCCGTCGGCCCGCACGATTTCCGGCTTGCTGTTCGTTCTCGTTCTAGCCGGCGCCATTCTTCAGGAGCGGAACAACATCGTCGACTACGTCGCACAAGCTGGATTAGTCACCCTGGTGCTGAACGTGCTGATGATGGCGCTGGCCTATTTTGTTGCCCGCCTCTTCGCGTCAGGCCTGCGCCAGCGCATCGCGATCTCCCTCGAGTGCGGCCTGCAAAACGGCACACTTGCCATCGCCGTCGCCACCTTGCTGTTCGGCGGCGGCCTCGCAGTGGTACCGGCGGCGACCTATAGCCTCATCATGCTCGCCACGGCGCTGATCTTCATCGCCTTCCTGCGGCGCAGCGTTCCGGCGGCGCAGGCAATTTAGGCCACAACGCCAGCCGATTTGTCAGGCGACCTCGCTCGTATGGTCAGGGCTCTTTAGGTACCCGGCGACATAACCGACGATGATACCCCTTCGCGACCTCGGCGCGGCGATATAGTCGCGCCGAGATTTCCGCGATAGCGCGCTGTTGCCGTGGAAGCATGTTGCCGGGAGCGCGGATGGTTACCGAGTTTCGAAGGTTGGTGTTTTCGCCCCAAGAGCTGCAGAGCGCGGTTGGTATCTTCAATGCCGAAAAAGTCTCGAAACTGCCGCAGGGTAAAATCGTAGATCTGGTCGTCATCGCCGAGCCAAAATTGGGCGCGCGTGTGCAGGTAAATATGTCCGCCGACACCGATGACCTGGAGGTTTCCCTCGATGCGGCTTATCTCGGCGCCGCCATGCTCTATCAATGCATGCGGGATCGGATCCCTATTCCAAAAGCGCCAAAGAAGACGGTGGAGCAGGATGGAGACGGGCTTGCGCTTGTGTTCTCGGTTCAACCCGAGGGCCCGGCAGCGCCGCCTTCGGAAACGTAGCGCAGCAAAGCTTTAACCAAGCGCCTCCGAGAACCGCACGCGCAGCGTCTACACTGCCGGCAGTCCCGCCGTCCCGGTACCGCAGACGATGGCGGCCATGGTTTGGTCGTCGGGCGCAGCGGCCTTGCCGGTTTTGATCGCCGCGACGGCCGCCGCGCCCGCCAGTTCGACCGACTGACCCATCTCGAACCAGAGCCATTCGGCGGCGGCGTGCATCTCGTCGTCGCTGACCAAAACGATATCGTCGACGTGCTTGTCGATGATTGCCAGGTTGAGGTCGGCGCTGCGCCGCGGCGCCAAGGTATTGGCGCCGGTCTCGATGGCATCGAGCGTTACCAGTCCGCCGGCTTCGGTACTGCTCGACAGGGTCGGCGCACCTACCGGCTCGACACCGATGACCTTGACCTCGGGCTTAATGGCCTTGGCCGCCAATGCCACACCGGCGATCAGCCCGCCACCGCCGATACCGGCGACAATCACATCGATACCAGGCGACTGCTTCAACATTTCCATCGCGATGGTGCCCTGCCCCGCGATCACTGCGGGATCGGCGAAGGGGTGAATATAGGTAAGCCCGTCCCGCTCGGCCCGCGCCAGCGCGGCCCTCTCCGCGTCGTCCCAGACAGCACCTTCAACCACCACTTCCGCGCCCCAGCCCCTAATCTTCTCCGCCTTATCCGCCGGCGTGTTGTGCGGCAGATAGATGACTGCCGGACAGCCCGAAGCGAACGCCGCATAGGCCACCGCAAGACCGTGATTGCCGCCCGACGCGGTAATCACACCTCGCGCCAGCGCAGCGTCATCGAGCTGCAGGATCGCGTTATTGGCGCCGCGCACCTTGAAAGCACCGGTAACCTGTAGGCATTCCAGCTTCAGCATTGTCGGGCCGGGCCGCAACGGATCGCGGATATAGCGGGTGCGCAAGCACGGCGTACGGCGGACCCGGCCGCTGATGCGCTCGGCGGCCGCCTCGACGTCGGCCAGGGTGATGCTATCTGCTAAAGCGTTCATGGGGCACACTCAAAGATGGGGGGAACGGGCTGGGCTTACGCCATCTAATCTTCGGGCTCGGTTGAGAAAAACAAGGGGTAGCCGGCACGGCGGCCAAGATCGGTCGCTTCCTTGGCCTTGGTTTCGGCAACGTCCTTGGTATAGACGGCGACCACGCAGGCGCCGCGGGTGTGCGCCGTCATCATCACGCGGTGGGCCTGGTCGTCGCTCATGGCGAACACCGAGCGCAGAACCTTCACGACGAACTCCCGCGGGGTATAGTCGTCGTTCAACAGCATGACTTTGTAGAGCCGCGGCCGCTCTGTCTTCGGCTTGACCTTGGTTTTCTTCTTGGTGTCGATCTCACTCACGGGGATCGCCCGGCCGTGCCTTATTCAGCTTCGCAGTTGATCATCCAGTTAACGCCGAACCGGTCGCGGCACATGCCGAAATAAGCCCCCCAGAACGTATTCTGCATCGGCATTCCCACATCGCCGCCCTCGCTCAGTTTACCGAACAGCTCGTCGCCTTGCGCTTTGCTGTCACGCTCGATGGAAAGGGAGAAATTGGTGCCGACGATCACCGGGCCGCCGAACCCCTCGGCGATATCGCTGCCCATTAGGATCGACGAGCCAATCGGTAGCGACATATGCATGATCTTGTCCTTGTCGGCGTCCTTGACCGGCAGGTCGGGCGGCGCGTCGGCGAAGGTCATGAGCTCGTCGAATTCGCCGCCGAATACCGACTTATAGAAGTCAAAGGCCTCGCGGCAATTGCCGTCGAAGGTGAGATAGGTATTTAAGGACATTCAATCCTCCTAAACCGTTACGTTTTGATACTATCGCACACGCCAGGCACCCCTAATATAAGGCGCATGCGAATGGACAAAAGCATCGACTTCGACCAAGTCGCCGATCTTTATGACGTTTATGTGCGCAGCGACGCCGACATTGGATTCTGGGTGGAAGAGGCATCCTCGGTAAAAGGCGACGTTCTCGAGTTGATGTGCGGCAGTGGCCGCATTGGGCATCGCCTCATCGGCGAGGGCACAACCTACACAGGGGTCGATTACTCACAGAAGTTATTGGACCGGTTTCAGGACAAACTCACCGCTGATGGCCAGGAAGCCAACCTGGTACACGCCGACGCGCGGTCGTTCTCGTTACCGCAATCCTTCGATTTCATTTTCATCGGCTTTCATTCGCTTTCCGAGGTGCTCGGAAGGGAAGAAAGATTGCGCTTGTTGGAGCACGCCCGCAACCACCTGAAACCATCGGGGCGCTTCACATTTTCGCTCCAGAACCCCGACATCCGAAAGCTCAGCCTCGACGGCGAACCAAGCCAGCCGATGGTCGTCGATTTCGACGACGGAGAGCGCTCGTTGGAATTTATCACTCAATTGAACCCGCCATCGCCGAAAGGGCGGGTTCACGGCACGCAGCACTATCAGATCAAAGACCGGCAGGGGCATACAATCGAACAGCGTGAGCTCGAGATTCAGTTCGATCTCATTGAGAAATGGGAAGCCGAAGAATTGATCTCACGCGCCGGATTACGCATCGAGCGCCTATGGGGCAACTACGACCGCACGGCATTTCTCCAGACGAGCCCTTTCATGATCTATCGGTGTAGCGCGAGCTAAGACCACCGTTACTCCAGATAGGCCTTGAGCGGCTCCCAGTACATTTTATGCCAGCCGCCTTCGAGATGCGCCTCGGTGCCTTCGGGGAATCCGGTGTGTTCCAGGCTAAGCGTCGACGTAGCGCCCGCTTCGGCGATTTCAAATTTCACGATGGAATAGGCGCCCTCGGGCCACGGGCCGGCACGCCAGGCCTGAACGATTCGCTTGTTGGGATCGAGTTCGATATGGCGGCCGACGATTTGTCCGCCGAAACACGAAAACGCGCCGCCCTCAACTTGGGCGATTTCCGCCGGCGCACCGGTGACTTGGCCGAACTCATCGGCAGACAACAATGCGCTGTAAATCCGTTCCGGGCTGGCTTTGATTTTGATCGTTTGATGGATCGCCATTTGCGAACCCTCCTCCTGGTTCCCGGCAATGCCGGTTTGTAATATTATACCATATGGTATAATATTAGTGACATGATCACAAGGACAGTCTCCCCAGGACCTTCTCGCGAGGAACATCTCGACCTGGTGTTCCGCGCGCTGGGCAGCCAAACCCGCCGTGAACTGCTGTCGCGGCTGGCCACCGGTTCCGCGATGGTTACCGAGCTGGCCAAGCATTTCGACATGACATTAGCTGCGGTTGGTAAACACCTGAGAGTTTTAGAAAAAGCGGGATTGGTGAATCGCACGATTAACGGGCGAATTCACCACTGCGCCCTCGACGCTTTGCCGCTACGCGACGCCGACGACTGGCTGGCGGCGTATCAGAAATTCTGGGATGGCACCCTCGATTCCCTGGTCGATTACGTTCAGAACGACAGCCGCGAAAACTAAGGTCGCGGACGGATTGGATATGACCGACCAGACCCGCTCGACAAGTTTGGAAAGCTTGCGCCTGGAGCGGTTCGTGCCAGCGTCCCCGGAACGGGTCTTTCGGGCCTGGACAACTCCCGAGGAACTCAAAAGATGGTGGGGTCCCGCAAACGTCCGATGTCTCTCGGCGGAGGTCGACTTACGCGTCGGCGGCGGCTACCGGATCGAAAACCAACTCCCCGACGGGAAAGTTCTGTGGATCGCTGGCGAATTCGAGAAGATCGAGCGGCCCCATCTACTCATCTACACCTGGACCGTTGAAACCGGCGGCCCGTCGGTGGAGCGGGTCACGGCCCGGTTCGACACGCACGATCAAGGAACCATGGTCACCCTAGACCACGAGCGTATCGAAACGCCGACGCTGCGCGACCAGCACCGGGCGGGCTGGCTGGGCTGCCTGGACGGCTTGATGGAATTCCTGAGCGCCGTGGAGGACTAAACGAGGATGTTGCCGTTAACCGCAACGTCGGTGGCAACGTTCAAAGTCGCCGCGCCCTGGGTGTACACCTGATACCCGTCGACGACACCAGCATCGGTCCATCCGGTTCCGGCATCGAGGCTATCGTTCGCACCGCCCTCGACCGTCAGCGTGTTGCTGCGGGACATGTCCAGCACATCGTCGACCGTGAGCGTCAGATCGTTGGCTTGCCCATCGGTGGCCAGGTCGACTTTCTCCATGTGGCGGATCCGCCCCTCGAACGAGGTCAGGTCAATATCGCCGCCGCGGGCCTGCAGCGTATCGGTGCCCCAACCGCCGTGGATGCTCACATCGTTGGCATCGAAAACGAAGGTGTCGTCGCCGGAGTCGCCGCGCAGCGTATCGGCACCAAAACCGCCATCGATGAAGTCGTCGTCGCGGCCGCCACGGATATTGTCGTCGCCGGCGCCACCACGCAGCGTGTCGTCGCCGTGACTGCCCCGCAGGGTGTCGTCACCTACGCTGCCGTCCATCCAGTCATCACCGCGGCCACCGTTCAGGTAGTCGTCGCCCGACCCGGCAAAGAGCCGGTCGTCGCCATGGCCGCCCCACATCCTATCGTCGCCCGCACCGGCCAACAGGAAATCGTTGCCATGGCCACCGTTCAACACATCGTCGCCGGCGCCATCCCAAATCCAGTCATTGCCGTGGCCGCCGTGCGATTTGTCGTCGCCGTTTCCGCCCAACAGCCAGTCGTTGCCGCTGCCGCCCTTCAGCTTGTCGTCACCGTTGCCACCCAGCAGAACGTCGTTGCCATGGTCGCCCTTAAGAAGGTCGTCGCCCGATCCGCCGATCAGCCAATCGGCATCCGAACCGCCACGCAACGTGTCGTCGCCCGAACCGCCGTTCAGGAAATCCCGGCCATGACCGCCCGACATGTTATCGTCACCGGCACCGCCGTTAAGCGTATCATTGCCCGCGTCGCCCCGCAGCCGATCGTCACCGGCGTCGCCGTCAAGACGGTCGTTGCCATGACCCCCCTTTAGATTGTCGTCGCCTTCACCGCCGAAGAGACGGTCATCGCCGTGCCCACCCCGCAGATGGTCGTCGCCCCCCTCGCCGCGCAACAGATCGTCGCCGTGACCACCCTTCAGCGAGTCTGCGCCATCGTCGGCGATCAGCGTATCGTCGCCGCCGCGACCTTTGATGAGGTCGTTATCCTCCGTGCCAACCAGCACATCGTCGTCGTTGGTGCCCTTGATTTTGTTAACGACGGGTTCGGCGTTTTCCGTGACAACGGCCGGCGCCGTCTTGGCCACGCTGGTCGCCGGCGCGTCGTTCTGCTCGATGCGGTTAACATTGTTGTCGCGGCCGCCCCTCGAACCGCCACCAAAACCTTTGAATCCGGCCCCGATGCCGAGGGTCGAGAACACAAAATCTTCTATCGCCTCGGAACCGGACTCGTTTTCGCCAGCCTTGGCCAGTGCATTAAAGAACCGAGCGATCGACGAGTTCGACAACGCGGCCTCAAAGCCCGACGAGGCGTCACCAAGCGCGTCCTGGATCTTCTGCCCCAGGGGCTCGCCGCTGCCCGGCAGGATTTGCTCAAGCAACAGGGGAAGCGTTCCCTCGGCCAAAGCGATCTGAATGAGTTCCTCATCGATAACAACCGGCTCTTCAGCCTGCTCGTTGCCGCCCTGCGCCCCAGCCAGATCGTTGTTGGGATTATCGTTACCCGGAAGCTCCGCGGCCGGATCGGCGGCGGCGATTTGTTGCTCTTCTGGGTTCTCAGTGTTGAGGCGATCAGTCATCTACGACGTGCAGTCCCATGCGGTTGTTAACGAGTTAGTAAGAAGACAGTAACGTATTGTTAGGGAAATTGAAATGAATTATTAAATCAATTGAATAAAATGCAATCTATTAGCAATAATAGAAAGTAAATAACGTATTTTATCTTTAACTATTTATTATAGTCAATGAGTGGGTATTTCGGCACCGTATCGCCGGCATGGCTGTCCCTGTGCCGCGACTTTTGGCCTCTCTCCCTGCCGATAACCGGCTGTGCTAATCAGGCAGGGTTAATGGCACGAAGTTGCTAAAGAGCCAGAGGCGCTAAGCGATGATCCGATGCATGCCCGTTCTGCAAGTCTCCGACGTTAACCAAAGCCAGGCGTTCTACTGCGACAAGCTAGGGTTCCAGTCCAACGGCACCTGGGGCGACGGCCCCGAGTTTTGTATCGTCCAACGCGGGCGTGTGACGATCGCTCTGGATAAGTCGCGCGAGGGGCCGATCCCCAACAATCAGTACTGGGCGGCCTATATATATGTCGAAGACGCCGACCGGTTGTGTGAGGAGATGCGCGGCAACGGCGTGGAGATCGTGCGGGGGCCCGAGGATACGTTTTACGGGTCGCGCGACTTCGACATCCGCGACCCCGACGGACACCTGCTGGCGTTCGGGCACGACCTGGAACCGGACGAAACCGAGCCCGGCCTGACGGCAACGACGGATAACGCCTAAAAGAAAACCCCGGCGACCCGCCGGGGTTTTCAACTTTCAGAAGGTGCCGAGACTAATCGTCTTGGCCCTGCCCGGCATGACCGCCGGAGACTTCCTCCGTCGCCTCTTCCGCAAGCTCCTGCGGCAACACGAGGTTCAGGATGATCGCCAGGAAGGCCGCCGGCAACAGCCCCGAGGCCAACAGTACACGCAGCGTTTCGGGCACGTACTGCAACGATCCGGATTCGAGTTGCAGCCCGAGACCGACCGAAAGCGACACCGCGAAAATCACCATGTTGCGCCGGTTCCAATGGACGTCGGCGAGCATCGACATACCGGCCGCGCAAACCATGCCGAACATGACAACCACGCCGCCACCCAGCACTTCGATGGGGATGGTCGACACCGCCGCGCCGACTTTCGGTACCAAACCGGCGATGATGAGAAAGATCGCGCCGTAGGTGACGACATGGCGGCTCATCAAGCCGGTCATAGCGACCAGGCCAACATTCTGGCTGAACGAGGTGTTGGGCAGTCCACCGAAGATACCGGCGATGGCTGTGCCAAAACCGTCGGCATAGGTCGCCCCTGTAATTTCCTTCTCGGTCGCCTCGCGGCCCGCGCCGCCCTTGGCGATGCCCGAGACGTCGCCCACGGTCTCGACCGCCGACACAAAGGCCATGAGACAGAAGCCGACCACGGCGGCGACGCTGAACTCGAAGCCGAAGTGGAACGGATCCGGCACCGCGAAGACCGCCGCTCTGCCAATATTGTCGAAGTTCACCATGCCGAGCGACCAAGCGAAGATATAGCCGACGATGAGTCCGATCAGCACCGCGGCGACCGACCACATGCCGCGGGCGAAGAATTTCAGACCGAGGGTCACCACGATAACGCTGAGCGCGACCCCCCAATTTTGCAGGGTTCCGTATTCGGGCTTGCCGATCGCCGGGACGCCGCCCGCCGAATACTGAATGCCGACCCGCACCAAGGCGAGCCCGATCATCAGAACTACGAGGCCGGTTACCAGCGGCGGCAACGCAAACCGGATTTTCCCGATGAAGGTACCGAGGAGCGCGTGGAACAATCCGCCAAGCAACACACCGCCGAATAACGCCGGCAGCGCTTCCACGCCCTTGCCCGCTACCAGCGGGATCATGATCGGCAAGAAGGCGAAACTCGTGCCCTGGACGACAGGAAGTTTTGCGCCCACGGGCCCCACGCCGATGGTTTGAATAACGGTGGCGATGCCGGCGAAGAACATCGACATCTGGATCATATAGATCAGCTCGGGAAAGTCGGGCGAGTTGGAACCGAAGCCGAACCCAGCAGCCCCCGCGACGATAATCGCCGGCGTGACGTTCGAGACGAACATCGCCAGGACGTGCTGAATACCGAGAGGAATCGCCTTCGCCAAAGGTGGCGTGTAGTTCGGATCGCGGAGTTGTTCCGCCGTACCGATCGAGGTGTTCGCTGCCATTCTAAAATCCCCCACTAATTTAGATGGAATGAGGAGCGCGCCACATTTGGCAGCGCATCGGTGGCCATCACCGAGCGCCGTCATATCGAATTCGTTAGACCTTACTCCCCCAACTTCTATGCTCTCCGGTTGGACCGTTAACTTCCCCACAACGGTGCGGCTCCGGAGAGTTTCGGCATGAACTTAGAAACCTTGCCGAATCCCGCGAGAAGCGTAGGCCGATTCCACGGCAACGGTAAAGTTCGTCTTTAGTTTACCGCTCGAACGTTTTTGAGAATTCGGCGCGGGGCCGGGACGCGGCTATTTGCTCTCGAAGTGCGAGACCTCGATCAGCTCGCGCGACCGGGTTTCCAGATCGTAGAAATGATAGTTGTTCAAAAGCCGGCCATAGAGGTGGAGGCTAACGGCGGTCTCGCGGTCGTCGGCGACACCGGTCATATGAATATGGTCGGGGTTGGGAACGAATGTGCCGACGGCGCCCGGCGTGAGCATTGTAATCCCACCCCGTTGCAAATCGATCTCGCCGTTCTTGTCGAGCGTATCGCCGACGGGAACGTAGTTGCGTTCTTCCAAAACGCCCTCCAGCACGCCGACAACACCCCAGGTGCCATGGTCATGGATCGGCGTCCATTGGCCAGGCCGCCAGACCAAGGCAAAGAGAGACACGCCATCTTCCTCGCCGAGGTGGATGGCATTTCGGGCGTAACCCGACGGATCGTCGCGTTTTTGATCGGCCGTCAGTAGTTCGCCGCCGCAAGACACGAGCTTCAGCATAAGCGGTGCGATCGCAGCGACGCAGTCTCCCGCGTCACAGCCCGATCCGGCCAGCTCGTCGCAGGCCGAAATGAATGCCGTCAATCGAGAATCCAAAGGCAATGTCTCGCCACCCGATAATTGGCTGCCGGATATACCTACCTAATTACTCCATATTAGGTTTGAGAAGTTAACCGTAAATGACGGGGTGAACGGCGCTTTGACCGAACCAAGAGCGGGCCTTATGATCGGCGCCAGCGGCCCAGACCGCCGATTCACTGGGGAAGCCACCATGACCAAATACCATCTGATCAGCTCGTTCACCTGACCCTGGGTACAGCGCGCCGTGATCCTAATGCGTGCTAAAGACGTCGAGTTCGAAGTTACCTACGTCAACCTTCGGGATAAGCCCGACTGGTTCTTGGAAATCTCGCCCCACGGCAAGGTGCCCGTGCTGAAAGTCGATGATGAAATTCTGTTCGAATCCAACGCCATAGCAGAATATCTCGATGAGATGGTTGAGCCACGGCTGCATCCGGCGGATCCGATCAAACGGGCCCGCAATCGCGCCTGGACCGACTTCACGCCAGACTTCTCGAGCGCCCTGGGGTCGATCGGCTACGCCAAGACCCGAGAGGATATGGAGAAGGCCGTCGCGGAGGCGCCGAAACGGCTGCAACGCGTGGAAAAGGCGCTTGCCGATGAGCGTGGCAATGATGGCCCCTTCTTCAATGGACCTGAGTTGTGCTTAGTCGATGCCGCCTATGCGCCGTTCCTGCAGCGCTACCGGTTTGTCGACCGGCTGCTGCAAAATGACGTGTTGAAGGACTTCCCGCTGATCAACGCCTGGGCCGATGCCTTGCTGTCCGACGAGCGGGTTACCGGCGCAGTCCCACCGAACTTCGAGGAGGAGTTTACCGCGGGGTTAATACGCCGCGAGACCTACGCCGCGACGTTCTTAAGCGATACCGAGGCTGCCGCC
The DNA here is from genome assembly GCA_965267185.1 of Alphaproteobacteria bacterium. Taxonomy (GTDB): domain Bacteria; phylum Pseudomonadota; class Alphaproteobacteria; order UBA6615; family UBA6615. Next base: position 1,612,217 of record OZ253937.1, read on the forward strand.
GAGTAAATGGCCGACGACGCAAACCCCGGCGGCTACCGGCCGGACGATCCGCGCTACGGCCTGTCGGGGCAAGCGCTGCAGGACTATTACCTGTCGCGGCCGGCGCACTTCTTCATCCGCGCGTTCTTCAAACCCGATTCTTCGGCGTTGCAGGAACAGGCAGTGGAAGCCCATTTGGCCCATGTCAGGGCACACAGCGAGCAAACGCATTTCACCGGCCCGCTTATGTCCGACGACGGCACAATTCCGATCGGCACCATGTGCATTATCGATGTGCCCGACCGGGCTGCCGCCAAGGCTTACATCGCAGCCGACGGCTACAGCCAGGTAGGTTTACTCGAAGAACCCGAGATCATCCGCTTTGTCAGCAGTAAGCGGCTGCGTCAAGGCGACCGCGCGCCCGATCCCGATCTGCAGATGTTCGTGTGCGAATGCATCGACGGCCCCGACGCACCCGAGCGGCGCAAAGCGACCGCCGCCGCGCACCACGCCTATCAGGGCTCGATCATAGACAAGTATGTGGCGCACGGCCCGCTGCGCAGCGACGACGGCCTCGATTTGCTCGGCAGCCTGTTCATCGTCGAAACCACCGACCGTGCCGCCGCCGAAGAATTGGTCGGCAACGAGCCGATGACCGCCGGCGGTGTGTTCAGCGAGGTCCGCATCAACCGCTGGCGCTACAGCAAGGCGCTGGGATAATTCTCCTCCCTCATGCTGAGCCTGTCGAAGCATGAGAGGGTACGGCTCAATCCCCAACCGGCACTTGCGCATCCGGCACTTTCTTGACGCCGCGGGCCGCCTCGCGACGGGCGATATAGGTGGTGCCGACGACGATCACGGCACCGCCGACCCATGTCCACAGATCGGGAAACTCGGAGAACACGACGAGGCCGATCAGCGCGGCCCACACCATGCGGGTAAAGATCGCCGGCTCGACCAGGCTGATATCGGCCATTTTATAGGCCTGCACAAACAGCAAATGGCCGGTCGTGCCAAAGACGCCGATCAGGACAAGAAAACCAAGCTGCTCGAGGGTCGGCGTCTGCCAAACGAAGAGCGCCGGCACCAATGTGGTCGGCACCATCAGGACGGTGAGCAAGGCGACGATGGTCGCCGCCGATTCCGTACCCGACAGAACTTTCGCCATCAGCTTCGATCCGGACACGATAACCGCGGAAAGCAAAATTAGCCCCGTCCCGGCACCGATTTCGGTGAACCCTGGCCGAATAATAATCAGGCCGCCAACGATCGCCAGACCGATGCCAAACCAGCGCCGTGGCCCGACGCGCTCGCCGAGAAACACGATGGCCAACAGAGCGACAAACACCGGTCCGGTGAGGCTCAGCGCGGTGGCATCGGCGACCGGCATCAGCGATAGCGCCATGAACCAGGCCAGCATGGATACTGTGTTCATGCCCGCCCGCCCCAGATGCATGCCAATGCGCTGGGTGCGGAATACGGTTAAGCCTTGCTTGACGAAAAACGGAATGAAAACGATCAAGCCAAACAGGTTGCGAAAAAACGCCGCCTCGAACGGGTGAATCCCCTCAGCAAAGGTGACGAAACGGATGGTGTTGTGCATCGCCGCAAAAAGCGCGGCGGCCAGCACGATGAGCAAGAAACCGGCAACGGGCGGCGGGATCGCCGCCGCGCGGGCGCGTATGGTTTGCAGCATCAGACGCGACGATGTTGGATCGGGTTCACCCGGCGTTGCCGTGGATGGCCTGCCAGACGCGATGCGGCGTCGCCGGCATGTCGATGGTGGTCACACCGTATTCGGCCAGCGCATCGACCATCGCGTTCATGATCGCCGGCAGCGCGCCGCTGCACCCGGCTTCGCCCGCCCCCTTGGCGCCGATGACATTGGTGGTTGCCGGCACCGGGTGATCGTCGAACACGATATCGGGCACCTCGACGGCGCGCGGCAGCTGGTAGTCCATATACGATCCGGTCAGCAGCTGGCCGTCATCGTCGTAGACGATGTGTTCCATCAGCGCCTGGCCGATCCCTTGAACAACCCCGCCATGGACCTGGCCTTCGGCCAGCAGCGGATTGACGATGGTGCCGAAATCGTCGACCACGGTGTAGCGGTCGATCCGCGTGGTCCCGGTATCGGGATCGATCTCCAACTCGCAGATATGCACGCCGTTGGGAAACGACGACGGCGCGGTGTCGTGAACCAACTCGGTATCGATGGTCTCGGGCAAGCCGTTGGCGCCCCCGAGTTCGCGCGCCTGCGCCGCCACTTCGAGAATGCCGATGCTGCGGTCGGTGCCGGCGATGCGGAATTCGCCGTCGGCAAACTCTACATCCTCAACCGCCACCTCCAGCACATGGCCGGCGACGGCGCGTCCCTTCTCGATAACCGCCGCTGCGGTCTCATAGAGCGCGCCGGCCTCAGCAATCACCGAACGTGAGCCACCGGTCCCACCGCCGACGATCAACTCGTCGCTGTCGCCCTGCAGCAGATCGATCTTGTCGAACGGAATGCCCAAGCGCGCCGACAGGATTTGCGCAAACGTCGCCCGGTGACCTTGGCCGTAATCCAAGGTGCCGCTGACAATGGTAACGCGCCCATCGTCGCCGAAACGCAGCCCGCCCATTTCCTTGCCCGGCGGCGCCGACACTTCGAGATAGGCGCAGATCCCCCGGCCACGCTTCAGCCCCGCGGCTTCGGACGCCTCGCGCCGCTTGGCGAAACCGTCCCAGTCGGACGCCGCCAGCGCCTTGTCGAAGATGGGATCGAAGTCGCCACTGTCATATACCTGCCCGCTCGCCGCGGTGAACGGCATGGCGTCGGGCGGCACCAGGTTTTTGCGGCGAATCTCGATCTGGTCGATCCCCATTTCGCGCGCGGCGGTGGCGACCAGCCGCTCCATGATGTAGTTGCCCTCGGGCCGGCCGGCGCCGCGGTAGGCGCCCACGTAAACCGTGTTGGTGAACGCACAGCGCATGTTCACATCGATTGCCGGGGTCGTGTACATGCACGGCAGGTTTTTGCAGATATTGTTGGTCTGGGCGAGCGGCCCGGTGCCGGTCAGATAGCCACCCATATTGGCAATGCCGTTGACCCGCGCGGCGAGGAACTTGCCCTCGGCATCGAGCGCCAGCTCGGCATCGTACACGCTGCCCCGGCCCATGTGGTCGGACAGGCAGCTTTCCGAGCGATCGGCGGTCCATTTCACCGGCCGGCCGAGTTGCTTGGCGGCCAGCAACACGACGGGATATTCGTTGTAGGGCATCGCCTTCATGCCGAACGAGCCGCCCACGTCGCCGGCAATCACGCGCACCTTCTCGGGCTCGCATTTCAAAATCGCGTTGGCCAGGATATTGCGCATGCCGAACACGCCCTGGCAGCCGGTGTAGAATATGTAGCGATCAGCTTCAGTGTCGTAGTCACCGATCACCGCGCGCGGCTCCATCGCCGACACCAACACCTGGTTGTTGCGCAAGCGCAGTCTAGTGACATGGGCCGCTTTTTCGAACGCCGCGGCGGTTGCGTCGGCGTCGCCAATCTGGAAATCGATGCAAGTGTTGCCGGGCGCTTCCTCGTGGAGTTGAGGCGCGCCATCGGCAACGGCGGCATCGAGATCAGTGTTTGCTGGCAACGGATCGATGTCGAGTTCGACCAGCTCCGCGGCATCGCGCGCCTGCGCGACGGTCTCCGCGATCACCGCCGCTACCGGCTCGCCCACATTGCGCACGCGGCCCTTCGCCAGTACGGGGCGCGGCGGCTTGATCAAGTCGGTGCCGTCGCGGCTTTTCAGCGGCAAGTTGTTGGGCAGCGTCCCGAAGCCCGCGGCATCGATATCGGCAGATGTGTAAACCGCCAGCACGCCCGGCGCGGCCTTGGCGGCGTCGATCCCGATGTTTTTGATATCGCCATGAGCGACCGGCGAGCGCACGAATACGGCATAGGCTTGGCCCGGCAGGTTGCGGTCGTCGGTGTATACGCCGCCGCCGCGCAGCAAGCGCGGGTCTTCGGTGCGGGTCACGGGTTGGCTGACAGCGTAGGGTCCTGTGCCGAATACGGGCGTATCCACGACGTTATTCCTTTTTGGCGGCCGATGGGCGCCATCGGCTTGACTGTATGGGTGTGCGAACGGACGCGCGGAGCGCCCGCTGATCTTATGTTTTACCTACCAAAGTACGATCGCGCCAGCCTGACTGCGCTGACATCACCGCTCTACTCTGCGGCTTGCGCCACCGGACCTTCCTTGTCGAGGAAGTGGGGCATCACCTCTTCGGCGAACTGCTGCAGGGATTCGCTCTTACCCGCAAGGTCGTGCACCAGAATATTGCGCACGCCGACGTCGTAGAGCTTCTGCACCCGCTCGCCCATCTCGTCGGCATCGCCGAGAATGGCGCCGGCCTCGGAGATGGCATCGGAGTCGCCACGGTCTTTCCAACGCGAGTTGGCGACCGGGTTGAACGACTTGGCCTGAAATTTCGGATCGGTGGCAAGCACCTGCACTTCGGTAATGAACTTACCGCGCAGAATGTGAGCTTCTTTGCGCGCCTTGTCGTCGTTGGCGACCATCAAGCCGCGGGTCACCGCAATGGAATAAGGATCGAACTCCTTACCCATCTTGTCGAGCTCGTCGCGATAGTAGTTGATGCGCTCGCCAATGCCCTCGAACGGGGTCATCTGGTCGAGCAGCAAGTTGTAACCGTTTTGTGCCGCTTTGCGGATCGAGCCCTCGCTGCCGGCGCCGACCCACATGGGCGGATAAGGCTGCTGCACCGTGGGCGGCTCGACGACGATCTGATTGAATTCCCAGCGGTCGGATTTGTACGACCAGCGGTCGGGTTCGGTGAAGGCGCGCTTAATGATGGCGATCGATTCCTGGAAGATATCTTCCGCGTTGGCCATGTCGATGCCGAAGCCGACGAATTCATTGGCGCGATAGCCGCGGCCGATGCCGAAATCGTAACGGCCCTTGGATATCTGATCGAGCGTGCCGACCTGTTCGGCCAGCATAATAGGATTGAACCAGGGCACCACAACGACGGCGCTCCCAAGGCGGATTTTTGACGTAATACCAGCGAGATAGCAGAGATAGTTCAACGTTGCCGACAACTGCGAAAAGCCGGTGAAATGATGCTCGACCAGCCACGCGCTGCTGTAACCCAGCTTCTCGGCCAGCTGGATATATTCGCCATACTCGTGATAGCCGAGCGCGGCTTCCGTCACCACCTCGCCCGGCACTGCCTGAGCCCCGCCAAATAGCCCGAATTTCATTCTGCGCTCCTCACCGCCCGACGCTGGCGTCCCGTCTGACGCCACCCGGGCCCGAATTCCCGAATTTCCCATTATAGCGTGAATGGGACCCCTTGAATAATCAGGTATCGCAATAGTGGCTATCGGATCGGTTTATATCTCTCACATAGCGAGACGGCTGGTGGATCACCGTATGCGCCTAAGCCCGGCGCACGAAACCGAAGCTGAGGCCGCGCACCAGATGTTTGCGGATCAGCAAGCCGATCACGATCAGCGGCAAGGTCGCGCCGACCGATAGCGCCGCCTGGGGACCGTAGGCGCTGCTGCCGCCGAGCCGGTTCAGATGCATCGGCAGGGTTGAAACATCAGTTTTCGACAGAATGAGCGCAAGAAAGAACTCGCTCCAATTGAGGATGAACAGAAACAGAAAGGTGACGGCGAGGCCCGGCTTGAGCAGCGGCAGGATGACCTCGCGAATGATCTGCCAGCGGCTGGCGCCCAACAACTCTGCCGCCTGTTCGTATTCGAGCGGTATGTCGTCGACGAAGCTTTTCAGCACCAGCAATGCATAGGGCAGTGTCGTCAGCATATAGAGCAGAATCAGGCCGGTTCGCGTGTCTTCGAGTCCAATCGTCCCGAAGTAGAGCACCAGTGGGCCGGCAATCACGAACGGCGGGATCAGGCGCAGCACCAGCGTCGCCATGAGTTGCGTGTCGGTGAGGATGCGATAGCGCGAGGCACCATAAGCAATCACGGCGGCGAACAACGTCGCCAGGGTCGACGCCGTAAACGCGATGATGAAAGTATTAAGCAGCGCTTCCCACGGCCCCAATACTTCGGTCAAGTTACGGTCCGCCGGCCCGAACAAGATGCCGTCCACCCAAACCCGAACGTAGTTGAACAGGGTTGGCTCCGGCGGCCACCAAACCGGCGGCCAGGAAATCCACTCGCCCGGCCGCTTCAGCGAGGTCGCGACAATCCAAAATAGCGGGAAGATGACGACCGCCAGCCAAATCGTCAGGACGGTATAGCGAAACGCGGCAAACAGCCGCCTGCGCCGCGTGCGGGTCCAAGCGGCGGACGAACCGGGGCGCGCCATCACCGGAAGCTCAAAGTACAGCCAGGCAACGGTTCAGGGGTTGAGACCGTTGTAGCGCAGCACATAAATGCCGTGGTTTTTGTCGGAAACGAAAATGTTGCCGCGGTTGTCGACGATCACATCTTCGGTCTGCGCGACCAATTTACTCGCCGGCAGCAGGCCGCGGCGCTCCAACGGGTCGGGCGGCAGGAAGTAGCCGACTTCGCGGGGCAGCCGCGCGTCGGAAATGTCGTAAATCCGCAAGCCGGCGTTGAAGTAGGTGACGAACGACAGATCCTCTCCCTGATAGAGCACCTCTTGATATTGCGGCTGGTGCTGGTTATGCGGTCCGAACCGCCCGCCGCGCTCGCAGAAGTTGCGGTAGGGCGCTTCTTCCGGCGGCACCGGCAACGGGAACAACGACACCAGCTGCGGCGCGCTTTCGTCACTTACATCGACAATGCCGCAATAGCCCAGCGGTTCCTCGCAGTTCTCGTTGATCGCCTCGGAGTTGACCACGACCAGATCGCGCCCTTGCAGCGGCAACGCCGTGTGCACCGATATAAAATTGACGAAGGGCGGCGAGAACGGCAGATCACCGACCAGCGTCGGATTTGTCTTGTCTGAGATATCGAGGATGACGAATCCGCCGGCACCGTAAGGCAGAAAGGCGCGGTTGCCTTTCACATAAGCGCCGCCGTGGAGCATGGTGCCGGCCTTCGGCCCCGCCTCGCCGCCGCCGACCCACTGGCCCGGCTTCCACCAGCGGCCGACCTCGACCGGGTTGGCGGGATCGTCGATATCGACGATCTGCAAAATTTGGCCAACATAGCCTTCCGGCAGCCCGGTGGCATAAACGTAGCGGCCGCCATCGTAGTAGTTGCGGTGGGTGCCGTCGCCGTTGGTCTTGAAATGACCCAGCAGTTGCGGGTCTTCCGGATCGGCGAGATCCCAGATCAGAAAACCCTCGCCATAGGGCTCGCCCGGCGTATCGCCCCACCCTTCCATGATCTTTTCCTGCGAGGTGATCATTTTGCCGTCGGCAATCTGCACCTGCAGGGTCCAGGTGTTGGATGGGCCTTCCACAAACCGCACAAACCGCGGGTTGGCCGGGTCGGTCACCTCGACGATGGAAAAGCCGGGGTGCCAGAACTTGGCGGTATATAAATACCAGCGGTCACCCGCGCGATGGAGCGCCAGCTTGAAGCCGGGCCGGCCCTCAAGATCGGTGTAGCCGATCGCCTCTACATTCCAGGCATAGCTTTCGCCGGGTGGATAGGTCATAGCGCTCCCCCTGTCGCTTTTCTTTATTGGTTTTCCCTACCGGTAGATCAGAATTGCACCGGTGCTTCTGTCTGTAAAGCGGCCCCTAGGCCCCTCAAAATGATCCAGAGAGGTAGATTCTTTCGGGCTCCCGTCAGAAAATAAGGTATGAGCACGGCAATCAGCGATACCGACCGGCCCCGCTATCAGGTCATCGCCGACGATTTGATGGCCGACATCACGTCGGAGAAGTTTGCGGTGGGCTCGATGCTGCCGACCGAAATGGAGTTGTGCGAGCGCTACGACGTCAGCCGCTACACAGTGCGCGAGGCGCTGCGCCAGCTTCGCGAACTGGGCATGGTGGCGATGCGCCGCGGCTCGGGCACGCGCGTGCTCTCGGCACGGCCGGAGCAAGCGTATGTCCAGTCGGTCAGCGCGCTGTCGGAGTTGCTCCGCTATCCCGATACCAGCTTCGAGGTCATGGCGTCGGGCAGAATCGCGCTCGACGCCGCACAAGCCGAAACGCTGCACCGGCAAGTTGGAGAGGATTGGTTCCACATTAGCGGCGTTCGCCGCTCGGCGACGGCGAACACACCGATTTGCTGGCAGGATGTCTACGTGCTGCCGCAGTTCGAGGAGGCAGCGCGCCAGGTGCCGAACGATCACCGCGCCGTGCACCAAATCATCGAACAGCAACACGGTGAAATCATCGGCCGCGCGCAGTTGGACATGTTCGCCAGTCATATCGACGATACGCTCGCGCGGCATCTGGAAGTGGCGTCCGGCACCGCGGCGATGACCATTATCCGGCGCTACACCGATCAGAAAGGCCGGCTATTCGAGACAACCCGCAGCATCCACCCCGAGGGGCGGTTCGTCTATTCGCTCGACCTGCAGCGCGACTGGCGCACGCGAGACTGAGACGATCCATTTAGGAACCCCAAGATTCCCGAATGATCGACATATTCCGAAAAATTTTCCGGCGACGGTCGGGCGAAAAAGTTGAGAGCAACCTGCGCCTCTCTCTGAGCGTTAGTAATTTCATCGTCTCTGCCGGTCTCTTCTCAATGATTCTCAACGAGAAGTTGGAAACCAGTCAGTATTTCGGGAAATACGAGCGGGTGGAGTTCTTGAATTGGGTCATCACGAGAGATTTTTGGCACCAGATCGTTCTGTTCCTGATCGATAAATGGCTTCTTCTCGCGGTCTCCTTCTTCATTTTTATATGGTTTCTGCTTTACCGGCGGGCCGCCAGAAACGAGACCGATATTCTCGTTGCGCTCTACTCCCGCATCAACCCGCCGCCCGACTGGGAAAGAACCATCGGCCGAAAGTGGGTACCGGTGCTGTCCATCGGGATCACGTGCGCATTTCTCGTGATGGCGTGGTTCGTCGACAAAATCGAGATACTCTGCATCGTCATGCTGTTTCTGAATGTGATGGACACGACCGGCAATAATCTCGTCCGCCGGAACCTCGTACAGCACTTCCGCAATCCGGATTTTGTGCCCCCCGACAGCGACGACGAGAAACAATTCATCATGCAACGCCGGAAAATCGCCGAAGACTATTGGGTATGGAAACCGCAAATCGAACGGATCGGCCTGATGATGATCGGAGTCTTCATCGCCTTCCTCCTGGCCACGTCGGACCGGGTTTTCGGTCTGCGCGTTTGGGAAGAGCTTCCCTACGCCGTCCTGATCCTCATCATCGTTGCCAACGAAATTACGATGGGCCGGTGGCGGATTGAGCGCGATACGCGGCTTGAGGAGGTCGATCTGCGGCAAACCGAAGCCGAGCGCCGCAGGGGCGATGAGATCGTCGCGCTGTAGCGTTGCGAAATGCGGCGCAGCTGAATAGAGGGTTAGACTTAGCAGCGTACCGCGAGCCGCTGGATCACATCTTCGTCGACATCGACACCGAGCCCCGCCCCTTCTGGGAGATTGGCGTGGCCGTCCACAACCTGGATCGGATTTCGCACCACGTCCTTAGCAATATACTGCTGGGTGACACTCAGTCCCCAATCGAGCGACGGCGCGGCCGCCGACAGATGCAGCACGGCCGCCGTCGAGACGCTGGATTCAGCCACTTTGCCGGCCATGTTGACCTTCATGCCGATGGCATCGCACAGCGCCGCCGCCGCGCTGGCCCGGGTAACGCCACCAAGCTTGATCATCTTTAAGCTGCCGCCGGCCGCCGCACCGGTATCATGGTGATGGTTGATATCGGCAATGCTGTGCAAACCCTCATCGGCGCCGATCGGCACACTGGCCCGTTCGGCAACCCGGACCATCCCATCGATATTGCTGCCCATCACCGGTTGCTCGACAAAATCGAGCGCATCGCCAATGCCTTCGACATAGTCGATTGCGTCATCGACCGACCAACCCTGGTTGGCATCGGCCGATAGCTGAATTCCGGCGTTTACGGCCGCGCGAATTTGCACCGACCGGCCGATATCGTAGGCAACCGGGTTTGTCCCCGTCTTGATCTTGAACGACCGGTAGCCCTCGTCTTTTTTTGCCATTGCGGTCGCCAGGTCTTGATCGACCTTTCCGGTCGCCAGCATCCAAAGAACCGGCATGCGCGTCCGTCGAATTTCCTGGCCCAAAAGCTCAGCCACCGGCTTTTGCGCCGCTTTGCCGGCAACATCGTAGAGCGCCATTTCAAGCGCCGTCTTAGCGCTGGCGTTGCCGTACATATGACGGTCCATGACCGCTAGGTTTTCGGTGAAGTCGGCCGGATCTCGCCCGTCAAGATACGGTGTTAGGTGTTCGATCGCGGCGACCATGCTTTGCACGGTCTCACCGGTCATCGACGGCGCCGCCGACGCTTCGCCCCAGCCAACAAGGCCGTCATCCGTCTCGATGCGCGCGAACACATTGTCCGATTTAGTCATCTCGATGCCGGCCATTTTGATCGGTTCGATCAGCGGCAGCTGGACGGCGATCGGTGTGATTTTGGCAATCTTCATGGGCTATTCCCTCATTCAACCCAAGGCTACCAGACCTGGGACGGGACGGCGACGGTCGGCTTGCGCCTACTCTCCCAGCAACTCGCTGCGCGAGCGCGGCTTGGGCTCCGGCGCGCCGGATTCCTCTTCGGCTTCCTGACGCAGAAATTCGGTGAGCTTGCGCAACCGGCGGCCGGCACGGCTGCGGGTTTCGGCGACATCGATACCGGACCAGTCGTAGAATCCCTTGCCATCACCAAGCCCGGCTTCACCGCGCGCCACCATGTTTTGGATCATCGGATTGGGGGTATCCACCGGATACAATTCCGGCACGATCGAGCGCTGGGCATCGGCATGGATCTTTAATCCGCTGATGTCTTTCTGCTGAACCAGCCCGTTCAAGCACATGCGCGGGCCGAGCATGAGACGCGCCGACATATCGATATCGTCGGGACCGGCGACGCCATCCTGCATCAGGTAGTAGCACTCATGCAAAATGATGTGCTGCAAGCGGTTGATCAGAAAACCCACTACAGGTTTGTACAAGACGACGGTCTCCTTACCCGTACGCTTCATGGCGTCGGACACCGCATCCACATCTTCGCGCGGGCAGCCGGGCCCAGCCATTACCTCGACCACGGCGGTGCTTTCGGCCGGCATGAAATAGTGCACCCCGAGAAACCGTTCGGGATGAGACAGGCCTTCCGCCAGTTTCACCAGGTCGAGGCCCGACGTGCCGCTCGCAACCAAGGGCGCACCGCCGTAGGCCGCCTCGATATCCCGGTAGACGGCTCGCTTGTCATCGTAATTCTCGGGCACGAACTCGATGACCAAGTCGGGCGCCTCGGCCGGCAGCGTCGTGTGGAAGGAAATCGCACCCGCGCTACCAGCCAGCTCTTCAGCACGCGACGAAACGACACTTACCGCGAACCCCGCTTCAGCAAAGGTGCCCGAGACCGCCTGCCCCATAACGCCGTATCCGTAGATAAGAACCGTTTCGATAGAAGCCGTCATGGCGCCCTCAGTTTTTTGCTATGCGGGATGAGCGATTAAGTACCCTCAGCTTAGGCCAAACATCGTCTTGCCGGCGACAGGGAGTTCAGCGGTCATGATGTTGCCGTTCAGGGAATCGGTGATGAACAGCGTTTTGTTGTCGGGGCCGCCGAAAGCAATGTTGGTCATCAGCCGGTGGGCGTCGCCAGCATGGATCAGATGGGTCGGCAAACCATTATCATCGAACCGCCAGATGCCAACGCCTAGGTGACAAACCAACAGCCCGCCTTCAGAGTCGAGCTCAATGCCATCGGGTCCCGCATGACCGCCGGAAAGCTGAATCGCCACACCGGTTTTCGAGGTGCTGCCGTCTTCCATAATCGGCAATCGCCAGATTTGCTGGCTCCGCGTCACGGCGACAAATAATTGGTTCTCGGCCAGGTTGAGGGTGATCCCATTGGGGCTCGGCACATTGACGGCAACCCGGTCAAGTTTGCCATTGGCTTCATAGCGGAACACCCGGCCGGTCGGATCCAGAACACCCGTCTGGCCCTGATCGGTGAAATAAAGATCCCCATTCGATGCGAAGTGGAGGTCGTTCAGCCCTTTAAACCCTTCGCTGTACATGGTTTCCAATTCGGTCTCGACATGGCCCGTATCGGGATCGACCGTGACAAGACCTTTCTTATAACAAGCGACGAAAATACGACCGTCTTTATGGATCTTCAAACCGTTGGGCCAGCCGTCATACTCGGTGACAAGTTCGATATCGCCACCGGGAGGAATACGAAAAATGCGGCCGAACGGAATGTCGGTGAAATACAGGTTACCGGCACGGTCGAAGGACGGTCCCTCGAGGAAACACTCTACTTCGGCGCCTTGACGGTTTGGGTCGGACCACGCCGACCGGCGGCGCTGGCGGAATTTTTCCGGCAACGGCTGAAGAACCTTCGCTTCGATCATTTCGACCGGCTTGAATGGATTGAACATCCGACACGCTCTCCCGTTTTGATGCGGCTGTCAGGCGGTTCCGGAACGGCCGCCTTGTTGCTGGTTTGGCAAAAATTCTTTATATGTCCGGACAAATTACACAATGTGTTAGGGCAATTCAAACACCCGTTGCGCCGTTGCGCCAAACGCCGTACGGAAAGATACAAAAACAACCCAAGGGGGGATCGAACCGATGTCTAACCTGCCGACGTCCGACGACTTCAACGACATTCTCTTCGAGGTCAAAGACAACGTTGCCTGGATCACCATCAACCGGCCAAACTCGCGAAACGCGTTCCGCGAGCAGACCCTGGACGAGTTGATCCACGCCTTCAAGTCGACGCGCAACGATCCCTCGATCGCTTGCGCTGTCGTCACCGGCGCGGGCGATCAGTCGTTTTCCGCCGGCGGTGATTTCGGCGCCATGATGAAACTGAACTGGGCCAACGCCTACCACTGGAACGACCGGATGCTGGGCACCGCGATGACCATCCGCGGATTGCCGATCCCGGTGATCGCCATGGTCAACGGCTGGTGCATGGGCGGCGGCCACGAGCTAGCGCTGTGGTGCGATCTGGTGATCGCGTCGGACAACGCCATGTTCGGCCAATCGGGCGCACGGGTGGGCGCCTGCCCCACGGTCGGCGCGACACAATACATCCCGCGTATCATCGGCGAGCGCTTGGCCCGCGAGATGATCTTCCTCGCCCGCACCTTCACCGCCGCCGAAGCCGTCGAGATCGGCTTGATTAACAGGGTGGTTCCTCAAGCCACGTTGCGCGAAGAAACCGAAAAATGGTGCGAAACCATAAAGGGGCATAGCGGCCAGACCATCCGCATGACCAAGAAGTCGCTCAATCATGAGTCAGACGAGCTCTACGCATCATGGCAGCACGGTATGGAATTGCTGGCCCATGTCTGGGGCAGCGACGAGGCCAACGAAGGCATGCAAGCGTTCCTCGACAAGCGTAAGCCGGACTTCATGCAGTTCCGCATGAAAAACAAAGAAGCGGTCGATCAGTATCTCGACGACTTCAACAACGACCGCAACCAGCTCAAGTCGGGATGAACGACCAAACTCCGCCGGGAGCCCTCGACGGGCTCCGCGTCATCGACCTGACGCGAGTCCTCGCCGGCCCCTTCTGCACCATGCTACTCGGCGACATGGGCGCCGATATCATCAAGGTGGAGCAACCGGGGCGCGGCGACGACACCCGCGCGTGGGGGCCTCCCTTCATCGGCGAAGAGTCGGCCTACTATCTGGGCGCCAACCGTAACAAGCGCGGTATGACACTGAACCTTAAGCACGAGGCGGCGCAGGAAATTCTCGGCGCGTTGCTGCGCGAAGCCGACGTGGTGATCGATAACTTCAAGCTCGGCACCATGGCCAAGTTCGGTTTCGACGATGCATGGTACGAGGCCAATGCGCCACAGATCGTGCGCTGCTCGATCCTCGGCTACGGCTCGACCGGCCCGCGCGCCGGCTTGCCCGGTTACGACTTTCTGCTACAAGCCGAAAGCGGATTGATGAGCATCACCGGCGAGGCCGACGGCGACCCCATGAAGCTCGGCGTCGCCATCGTCGATCTGTGCACTGGCCTGTATGCGATGTCGACCATTCTCGCCGCCCTCAACGCGCGGCATCGGACCGGTCTGGGCCAAGCTGTCGAAGTGTCACTCTACGACACCGGCGTATCGCTGCTGGCGAATGTAGCAGCTAACTTCCTCGCGTCCGGTAAGGCGGCAGGGCGCTATGGCAACGGCCACCCCAATATCGTGCCTTACAACGCCTACGCGACCGGCGACGGGATGATCGCGCTGTCGGTCGGCAACGACATGCAGTTCGCGACCTTTAGCGCCGCCGTGGATCACCCCGAATGGGCCGAAGACGAGCGCTTTGCCAGGAACCGCGACCGGGTGGAGAACCGCGGCGCGTGCGACGGCATGATCGAAGATTTATTCCGCACCAACACCACGGAATTCTGGCTGGAGAAACTGCTCGCCGCCGGCGTCTCCTGCGCGCCGATCAACACCGTCGAACAGGCATTGACTGCTGCTCACTCGGTTGCCCGCGGTCTCGTCACCACGGCCGACCATACGACCGAGGGCGAGATCAAGATTCCCGGCATTCCGTTCCGTTTTTCCCGCGATCCGGCTGGTATTCGCCGCGCGCCGCCCGTACTCGGCGAGCATACCGACGCGGTGTTGAGTGAGTTGGGCAAATCGGCCGAGGACATCGCCGCGTTACGCGAGGCTGGCGCGATTTAACGGTATTTTCAGCCGAATACTGGCAGGTAGTAGCAAACCGAGCCACAAGTCGGCTTCAGGCGGTTTGCCGACCGTATCCGCCGATTTGGTGTAGATATACTTCCTCGTCTGCTGGAGCTGTCGCGCTGTGACCATCAAAGCCCGTGCTCTTTCTGCACTGCGTTGGACCGCGACCGCGCAAGCGCTTAGCAAGCTTGTGACCTGGTCGATCACCATCTATGTGATCCGGCTGCTCGAACCGAAAGATTACGGCGTCATGGCGATGGCGATGGCGGCAGTCGAGTTTGCCGCGATCTTCAGCAATTTCGGCTTAAACTCTGCATTAATTCAACGGCGCAAACCCGACGATATGATCGTGGCTAAGATTTACGGCGCGATCATTCTTTCAAGCTTGACGCTGTTTGTGTTGATCCAATTGGCCGCCGGGCCCTATGCGGCATTCTATGGCAATCCCATTGTCGCCGACATTTTGCGTGTGGTTGCCTTTGGCCTCTTGATCGGCGCCGCCTCATCCGTACCGACGACGCTATTAGTGCGGGAAATCGATTTCAAGGCGACATCTATCGTTACAGTGGCTCGCCAACTCGTCGGTGCCGGTGTTGTTTTGACCATGGCAATCGCCGGATTCGGTGTCTGGTCCCTGGTCGGTGGTTATCTGGTCTCCCAAGCATTCGGGACGGCTGCCATTCTGCTGCTGACCCGTTTTCGTCTCAAGCCCAACTTCAATTTTACGGGCATCGCCGGCGAGCTGCGTTTCGGGGTCAACATGGTCGGCAAAAACCTGGTATCGATCTTTAATCGGCAGATCGATGTCGTACTGATTGGTAGATTGGTCGGGGCAGAGGCTCTGGGTGCGTACTCCGTCGCTGGCGACCTAGCGCGCCTGCCAACACGATTTCTATTGCGCCCAGTGGCTGTTGTCGTGTTCCCGACAATCGCACGCTTGAAAGAAGAAGGAGAAGAACGGGTTCGTAGTCTTTTCCCCCAGATGATCGCTGCCAGTCTCTTAGTGTTACTGCCGCTCTGTTGGGGTGCCGCGACCGTCGCCGATCCTCTTGTCCAGGTGGTGTTGGGTGAAAAGTGGGCAACAGCGGCGCCTATTCTGGCCATCCTCGGCATCGTCGTTCCGATCCGCGCCAGTTTCCGGCTTGTGCAAATGACCCTGGATGGTTTGGGCCGGCCCGATGTCGGTCTGCGCAACCTGATCACCATTGCGGTCTGCCTGCCGCCGGGTCTCGCTATTGGCGCACTTGGTGGTCTACCCGGCGTTGCACTCGGCTGGTCCGTCGCACAGCTCCTGGCGCTCAGCATAAATCTACGGCGAAGCCTCCCGATCATCGGCGTTGGGGCTGGATCCTTACTTCGCGGCGCGGCACCGGCCCTTCTCGCCGGCGCCATCATGGTGGCCGGCGTCTTCGCGGTTGACGCGTGGCTCGTCGCGGATCTGCCGCCGATCGAACGTCTGCTGGCGCTCACGGCGGCAGGCGGATGCATTTATCTGGCGGTCAGCTTCGCGATCAATCGGCAACTAATGGCCGAAATGGTGCAACTTTTGGCCAAGCCGTCGGCCGCTTAGGCGCGCGACACGCTATCGGCCCTGCGACCCTAGCTTGCGCCGCAACTCCATCAATCGTGCATAAATAATCGGCTGATGGCGGTGCAGACGGAGGCGGGCCATCGCACCCATTACGATTTCAACGGTAAACGGCTTGCGTCGCCAAAGCGACCCCTCGCCAAACTGGACGCGCGCACTTCGACCCGCCGGAACCGGACTATCAAGCGCTCCCAACGCGGCAACAAACCGTTTAGCGAAGGTTTCCTTGATGATATTCCGGGCTTCGTCCTTTGCCGGGCCCGGCGTGACGAGTTGCGGGTTCATGTTGATCTCGAATACGACGAGATCGCCGTCCTTTGTTACGCCGTAGTCGATACGTCCGAAATCAATCCGCGCAAGGTTAAAGATATTGCGGATTTGATCCGCATGAGGATTGGTCTCGATATAGGCCCGTTCAAGAGCCACGTTTGCCTCATCAATAGTCCTTGAATTCGCCTTAACCATCCAATGCGAACTGGTTTGCACATGGCGCGGTATCACCAAACCACCATCGCCGTCGCGGATAAAAAAAGCGGCATATTTACGATAGTTTCCGTCTTCGGTTTGCGTATCGGCAAATTCAACGATCAGCCCTTTGTCGCGACTCTCGCCAGAGGCAACGAGATCATCAGCGGCGGCTTCGAGCGCGAGTTGATTCGGAAGTAACTCACTCCGCGGTCCCGTGTGGTCGTCCGCGCGACGCAGGAAAACCGGAAAACGCTGGGGCGCACGGGCCTCGGTCAAGCGATAGACATCGAACGGATTCAGTCCCGCTTCACAAAGCGTGCGCAATAGTTCGTAGCGATGCATCGCCAACAAAGGGTGATTAAAGAGACGGATATTTTCGCCCGCCTCGGCAAGGGCACGCCAAGCGGTCGCGGCCTTTTCACGCTCGTCGACACTCAGTTGTTCAACGCCGGTGAAAATATAGCTACCGAGCGGTAACTTGCGTTGCCGAAACAGCCACTCGTAGTCGAGAACGCGTACACGATCGGCCAGCGATTTACCCCAGCCGACGAGGACGAGGTTCATGGCCGAACGGCCTCTTCCGGTTACGACATAGTAAATCATCGATCAGGCGGGGCGGCGGGCGATAAGACGCAGGCGGTTGCCCGCGTGCCGCGCCACCGCGGAGGGTCGGTAATACCCCTCGTCGGCCCGAGTGCCGTCATCGATTTCCAACAGAGGAAAGCCACCTACGGCAAATAACTCCATCAGCGATTCCCGGCTCGCAATCGGATAACGAACGAAGCTCTGCGTGTGGGACTCGGCGGTCTGCGACAATTCCTCCAAGGAGGCGGGCAAAGGAGCAGCGAAAGCCTCCGCGGCGGCGCGTATCCGCTCACGGAAGCTTCGCGCCTCCTCTTGATCAAAACGCATAGGGGTCTGTTCGTCCAGGCCGGGAAACAGCCGACATGTGGTGATCACGGTGCCGCCCGGCACGAGCATGTCATGCCACGACCGTATTAACCGGCGCTTATCGGCGGGCGAGAACCAACCCAAGAACGTATGAGTACATACGATATCGACTGGCCGCTCCGGCCTATAGGACAGGACATCGGCTTCCGTCGACTGAATCGTGGCGCCAGTCCGTTCAGCGAACCAGCGATTGAGCATGATTGGCGTGGCGCAGCGATCGACAACGATAACTTCGGGTTCCACCGCCTCAAGCTCGAAAGCTTTCAACACATGCATCAGCATAGCGTAGTCAGCGGTTCCGGAGACGAGCACGCGCCGAGCGCCCTCCTCCTTAACCAGGCGACGAAACGCGTCGAGCAAAAATCCGGTGTCCGTTCGAATGCTCTGTGAGACACCAAACAGCGGCAGATACTGCCATAAGCGGTGATAGTCAGCACATGGCCGCCGTCCATCATCGTCGTGATAACAAAGTTTCGGCGCCTGCTCCCACGCAAGGGGGGCACTCAGCATCGCTGCCTCGGCTAACTCTGCATGGAGGGAGGCGCTCAACCGAGCTTCATCCGCAGTGATCGACATCCGGCTCACCCCCTACCAAAACACAGAAGGAACGACGCCCGGCCACAAGATCAAACCCATTATCTGATCGAAGACACCGTAGATCACGGCGGTGAAGCCCGCTGCCACACCCACCGCCAGGCCGAGAGTATCCTTCTGATTCTGCCATAGAAAACCGAAGATAATCGCTGGGAACGCGATCAGAACGCCAGACAACACTGTCAGCGCGACAAGTGCAGCGAACCAACCCATTAATACGAAAGCAACGCCCATCTCGCGCCCTTGCTCTGCGGGCGGAACGCGCGATAACGGACCGGTCCCCTCTCTCGATGTGGCGGCAAACCGGCGTATCTCGGCAGTAAGTTGCACCAACGCCATGATCAGTGCGGGCACACCGACAATAAGCGGCGCAAAACGCGCGGCGGGTTGAAGTTGAACGGCCTCAACGACCATAAGCGCGAAAATTGCGGCCATAACGGCGCCGACGACCACACCACCTCCATCGTTGCGCGTTGGCTCGCTAACTTTAGACTCATCGGCCATGGAGCGCCCCGCGAAATTTCGATCGGCGCCAGAAATAGAAGCCAACACTAGCAATAATCAACGAAAGGAGAATCAGCGCACCAGGCCGCATGAAAAAATTAAGCCCCCAAATTGCCATCGCCTTGTTGAGCGACTCTTCAGCGATCGCACCCAGAACAATGCCGATGACAAAAGGCGGGCGCGGCCAGTCGTAACGCTTCAAACCATAGCCGAGCGCACCAAACACGGTCAGGATGATCAGGTGATGCCAGCCGCCACTACTCAGCAAGCTACCGAGAACGGCGAGGCAGAAAACAATAGGAATCAGAAGTCCGCCGCGCAGGTAGGCCACCAAGCTCAACTGTTGCGCAAACAGCAGAAAGACGACAACGGCGAGAATGTTGGACAGAACCAGCGCCCAGACCAGCATCCAAACAAGGTCTAACTGGTCTATTAGAACGGCTGGGCCCGGTTGGATACCGAGCATAACGAAGGCCCCCAGCAAGAGCGCCATACCGCTGCTGCCGGGAACACCGAAGAACAAGGTTGGCAGCAGCGAACCTCCTTCTTTTGAGTTGTTAGCCGTCTCCGGAGCGATCACGCCCTCGACCGTACCTTTGCCAAACCGATCCGGCGTCTTCGAGGACTGCATCGCATGGCCGTAACAAATCCAGGAGGCGGCATCGCCGCCAAGGCCAGGCATGGTGCCGATCAGTGCCCCAATCACCGATGTGCGCAGTGTCAGCCAGCGATATGTGACAACATCACCCATGCCGGTCAAAACTTGCCGAAGACGATAGCCTGCCGCTGCGGCACGTTCCCCAGCGATAGAGCCCCCTTTTATGCCGAGTGCGATCATCTCCGGGATGGCGAACATCGCGAGAACCGCGGTCACCAAATCGACCCCGTCCCAAAGCGTAAGCAGTCCAAGCGTGAAGCGGGGTTCACCGGTATGCGGATTGAGGCCGACCATCGCCATCATCAACCCGAAACAACCGACGATTAGCCCCTTGAGTAAATTGTCGCCACTCAGTCCGGCTATGAAAGTGATACCGAGGACGGCCAATAGGAAGAATTCTGCTGGACTAAACGCCAACACAACCGGCCGTAAGACCGGCAACATCAAGGCCAAAAATACGGCGCCAATAACACCGCCTATAGCCGAAGCCGAAAGGCTCGCGCCTAACGCACGTCCCGCCTCCCCGTTGCGGGCCATTGGGTAGCCATCGACGATGGTTGCCGCGTCGGGGCCTGTGCCGGGAATGCCCAACAATATAGAAGGGATCGAACCACCGGTATGCACGACCGCATGCATCGCCAACAGAAATACTGCGCCCGCCACCATGTCCATGCCGAACACGAACGGGATTAACAGCACGATACCCAACTTGCCGCCTAGACCTGGCACGACACCGAAGAACATCCCGATCGGCACGGCCAATAGGATGAGCCCCATGAGCAGGGGATCTCCAACCAGAGCAAGCAATGTGGCGGCAGCGATATCTAGATTCATTGGGTATTGCCCTATCGCACACCAGACAGGATCAGCGTCCGGTTCCTTTAGACAGCACGCGCATTAGCTCGACAACTTCCGGCGGCTGGTTGAGAGCTGCGGCAACACGTTGCGCGACGACATCCCCCTGGAGTGGATCAATCGGAATTCGCAGCTTGGCGGCTCTTGCCAACAGGTCGGGATCGGCCAGCGCCGCTGCGTAGGCTTGCCGCAGCGCTTCCAGCCGCGCTGCGGGAACGCCACCGGGCGCCGCGGTCAAACGTCCCATTTCCGCGAGCGTTTCCATTACCGCAATGATGCTTTGGCCGGTCGGGCCACCCACCAGATTGGATGCCGCCGGCACGTCGCCACCCAGCGTTTCGCCGCTCCCAATTCGCAGTAGGATGCGTCCGTGACCGTTGTCGATGAAGGGCCTGAGCGAAGAATACGAACCGACTTTACCGTGGACCTCGCCACGCAACATCGCCAATTCTTCCTCTTGACCCGAGTAACCAGTGACGATTTTGACGTCAAGGTTCAAAGACCTCGAAAGAAAAGCGGTTTCGGTAAAGGCGGCGGAGCCAACACCATCTGACGCAAACAGCGCTGGCGTTGTCCGGTTACGTAAGTCATCGAGGCTGGTGATACCACTTTGGCCGCTGACAATTAGTACACGGGCGCCACTGGCAGCCTTGCCGATCCAATCGAGATCGCGCAAATCGACCCGCATACCCGGCCGCTCGAGCAACTGGGCATAGATGAGGCCGGTGTTGAATGTCCCTATAGTCAGGCCGTCGGCTGGCGCGACCGACAACTGGTTGAGACCGACAATGTGACCGGCACCAGGTACATTTTGTACCCGTACTTCAGCGCCGGGGAGATGCTTCTCCAGAAATTCTGCGATCAGTCGACCATAAGTATCGTAACCACCGCCCGGCTTGGAGGCAACGATGTAGGTGATGGTCTTTCCATCAAAAAAAGCCTTATCGGCGCTAGCGTCCCGCTGGGCCGATAAGGGCACAGCAAAGGCGCAGAGGCAGACCAACATGGTCAAAGCCGTCACGACGCGACGACCGAATGCTCGCTGAGACATAATTGCTCCTTTTTTCAAGGACTTTGCGCGCGTACATCAGACGCAGGTAACAACCGCGTAACCTATTTCACAGGCGTTATGTATTGATTAACCCTAGCCGATGCCCCCATCGCAAGGTCGCCATCACCAACCAACCGGCTACCGCATATGTTCGCTCAGTCGATACTTCCCACCACCTACGAGTCGGCGCGAGTGAGGCTGGATAATCGACATTCGCTCGGATTACCGATAGCGTTGTACCGAATTCCCAGCAATGGAGCAGCCTATGGTGAGTAAGGCCGAGAAATCGGTACCGCAAACGGCTCTATCTACGCGTATCGCGCGCCGACTCCGTTCCGTCTTCATACGCGATGCCGTGGCGAGCCCCAAAACAACCCCTGCCCGGCCACCGGCTGCGTTCTGTACACACATCGCGAAAACGATGGAGTGGCGTATCTCCGGCGGCTCCTGACAGCCGATCAGTCTTCCAACGTTACCAGGGTGGTGTTGCCGCCCGCTGCTGTGGTGTTGACCGACAAGGTACGCTCGACCGCGAAGCGATGGAGGTAGTGTGGCCCGCCCGCCTTGGGGCCCGTGCCCGATAGTCCCTCACCACCGAACGGCTGCACGCCGACAACCGCACCGATCATGCTGCGGTTCACATAGGCATTGCCCGCACGCACCCGCTCCGCGATATAGCGCTGGGTCGCCTCGATACGGCTGTGGATTCCCAATGTCAGACCGTAACCGGTACGGTTCACCGCCTCGATGACCTTATCGAGATGCCCTGCCTCGTAGCGGATGACATGAACGATCGGCCCGAACACTTCGCGTTCCAGAAGGTCGAGAGAGTCGATTTGGTAGGCCTTGGGGGCCAAGAAAGATCCGTGCTCGCAGGCCGCAGGTAGTGGCAGATCGATCAGGGTTTCCGCCGTGCTCGCCATCTTCTCAGCATGGGCTGAAAGCGTGGCTAGTGCGTCCCGGTCGATAATCGGCCCGACATCGGTCGCCAGCGCCATGGGATCGCCGAGCGTCAATTCCGCGCTGGCGCCACGCAGCATTTCGAGGATTCGATCAGCAACATCGTCTTGCACGAACATCACTCGCAGCGCCGAGCAGCGCTGGCCGGCCGAGCGAAAGCCGCTGGTAATCGCATCGTCGATCACCTGTTCGGGCAGCGCCGTCGCGTCCACGATCATGGCGTTCTGACCGCCGGTCTCGGCGATGAAAGGCACAATCGGTCCGTCATGGGCCGCCAGCGCCCGGTTGATCCGCCGGGCCGTTTCGGTCGAGCCGGTGAAGGCAACGCCAGCCGTGCGCGGATCGTCAACCAGCGCTTGTCCCACCACCGCACCGCTGCCGGGCAACAGGTTCACCGCACCCGGCGGAACGCCCGCCTCGTGCAGCAGACTCACTGCATGGAACGCGATCAACGGCGTTTGGTCGGCCGGCTTGGCGATGACCGCGTTGCCTGCCGCCAGCGCCGCCGTGACCTGCCCGGTAAAAATCGCCAGCGGAAAGTTCCACGGGCTGATACACGCGAAGACCCCGCGGCCATGGAGCGATACGTCGTTGGTCTCTCCCGTCGGCCCATTGAGGCGGTTCGGTTCGGCGAAATCTTTGCGGGCCCGCAACGCGTAGTAGCGGCAAAAGTCGACGGCTTCGCGTACTTCGGCCACCGCATCGTCGATCGTCTTGCCCGCTTCGCGTACCGCCAGGGCCATCAGTTCGGGCCGGTGGCTCTCCATCAGGTCAGCCGCGCGGTCCAAACATGCGGCGCGGTCGTCCGCCGCCCACCGCGACCAATCATCGAACGCCTCGGCGGCGGCGGCGAAGGCACGATCGACGTCCTTGGGCGTCGCTTCGCTGACATGACCGACGACGCGACGATTATCGGACGGATCGGCAAGTGCGCGTCGCGATTCATCATTGCCCCCTGAGGGCTCGCCGGCGATCAACGGCCCCGCGCGCCACTCCTGGTCGGCGGCGGATTTTATGTCAGCCACCAGGGGCTCGACGCTCAGCGGGTCCGTAAGGTCGATGCCAGCAGAATTTTGCCGACGGGGCGCATACAAGTCGGCCGGCAGCGGAATACGAGGATGTGGAATACCGCTTAGTTTTTTCGTCGTGAGAACAGGATCGGCGATGATGTCGTCGAGCGGAGCATCGTCGTCGCCGAGCCGGTTGACGAAAGAGGTGTTGGCGCCGTTCTCCAGCAAGCGGCGCACAAGATAGGGCAGCAGGTCTTCGTGGCTGCCGACCGGCGCATAGATGCGGCAGGCTACCCGGGGATCGGCCTCGGCGCCGACCAGCTGATGATAGAGCGGTTCACCCATGCCATGCAGCCGCTGAAACTCAAAACCCTCCGGCTTACCGGCGAGGTGCAACACCGCAGCCACCGTGTGGGCGTTGTGAGTGGCGAACATGGGGTAGACCGCGTCGCGGCGGGCGATCAGGCGCGCGGCGCAGGCCAAATAGGAAACGTCGGTCGAACTTTTGCGGGTAAACACCGGATAGCCGGACAGACCGTCTTCCTGCGCCCATTTAATCTCGCTGTCCCAATACGCACCCTTGACCAGCCGGATCGCGAGCGGCCGGCCGGCCCGCTGCGCCAGCGCAACCAGCCAATCGACCACGTGCACGGCGCGTTTTTGATAGGCCTGCACCGCCAATCCAAAGCCAGCCCAGCCCTCGAGCGATGGGTCTTGGTAAACCGCAGCGATAATATCGAGCGACGTATCGAGCCGGCCGGCCTCCTCGGCATCGACGGTGAGCCCGATGTCGTGGTGGCGGCACGCCTGCGACAGTGAGCGCAACCGCTGGGTAAGCGCCGGTACAGCTGCACTGGCATGGGCAAATTCGTAGCGCGGATAAAGCGCCGAAAGTTTGACCGAAATACCCGGCGCGTCATAAACGCCGCGGCCCGCGGCCACCGCGCCGATTTCCTCGATGGCGGCCATATAGCTTTGAAAGTAACGGTCGGCATCCGCGGCGGTTCGCGCTGCCTCTCCCAGCATATCGAACGAGTGCCGGTAGCCTTCGGTCTCATCGTCAGCGGCGCGCTTCAGCGCTTCATCGATGGTCCGGCCGATAACGAACTGTCCCCCCATCATCCGCATAGAGCGCCGCACCGCCTGACGGATCACCGGCTCGCCGACACGAGCAACGAGTTGCCCGAGGCTCGGTAGCCCTTCGGCAGCGTCGGTGAAGCTGTCCTGCACCACCCGGCCCGACAGCATCAGCGCCCATGTCGACGCATTGACGAACCAGCTCTCGCTGTTCCCCAGATGCGCTTCCCACTCCGCACCGCCGAGCTTATCGGCGATCAACCGGTCGGCCGTGTCGGCATCGGGAACCCGCAGCAACGCCTCGGCAAGGCACATCAGCGCGACGCCTTCCGGCGTTGTGAGTTCGTATTCCTGGAGGAAATCGTCGAGGCCACCGTAGCGCCGGCGGGCCGCGCGCATACGCTCAACAAGCACTCTTGCCTGCGCACCGATAGCGTCGCGGCCGCTGTCATCGATGGGGACTTGCGACATCAGCGTCCGGACAGCGGTTGTCTCGTCGCTACGCAGCGCCTCGCGGACAGCAAGCCTCAACGGATCATCAGCCATCGGCCATCCTATCCTTCAAACGCTACAACGCCGGCGAGCGGCCGCCGTCGACGTTGATCCCGCAGCCTGTCACATAGGAGCCGGCGTCCGACACCAGAAAACAGGCCATATTGGCGAATTCTTCCGCCTCGCCGATGCGGCCGATCGGCAGTTTCTCCTCCATCGGCGCGATATAGTCTTCGAAGGATTTCTCCGGCGCGGTCGCCTGGTGCCGGCGTTCGTGCTGACCGGAACGGATCAAACCCACCAGAAGCGCGTTGACCAGGATATTGTTCGGCGCCCCTTCGGCGGACAGAACTTTGGTGAGGGCCATGCCGGCAGCGCGCGAAACCGAAGTCGGCGCGCTATTCGCACCCGGCGTCTTAGCACTGACAGCTAAGACATTGATTATCCGCCCCCACTTGCGCTCGGCCATCCCCGGCATGGCGAGCCTTGCCAGCCGGATGGCGGCAAACAGCTTGAGGTCGAGGTCGGCCTGCCACGCCTCGTCGGTAATATCCAAGAACGGCCCGAACGCCGTCGCACCGGCGTTGTTGACCAAGATATCGACCGCACCAAGCGAATCCGCCACGGAGTCCCACGCCGTTTGAATTTGGCCCGGGTCAGTAACGTCACAGCTCACCGTCTCGACGCGCACCTGGGTTCCCGACACCAATTCGGCGATCTCCCGTTGCGCGTCTTCCAGTTTGCCAGGATCGCGCGCGAGGAGCGCCACATTGGCCCCGGACTCGGCGAACTTACGGCCCATTGCCCGGCCCAGCCCTTCGCTGCCGCCGGTGATCAACGCCGTTCTGCCATCGAGACGAATATCCATCACTATCCCCCTATCGTATCGCGCGAGTCGCCCCGGCGAGATTACCATGGATCCAATATTTCTCTTGATATGGGCTCATCCGGGCCTTTGACATCCGCGCGCTGGTGCGGACAATGGTCGACCGGCACCAGACATCCGATCATAGGCAAGGACGCCCGAAAATGGCGCAAAAAGACCGTTTCCATTCCTCACATTGGGGCGCTTTCACGGCAGAAGTCGAAGACGGCAGGCTCGTTGGCGTGCGCCCGTTCGCAGCCGATCCGGATCCTTCACCAATCATCCATTCGATGGCCGAGGCGGTTTATGACGAAAGCCGTGTACACCGGCCGATGTTCCGCAAAGGGTGGCTCGACCACGGCCCCGGCGGCACACGTGAAAAGCGGGGTACTGAGCCGTTCGTTGCGGTACCGTGGGACGAAGCGCTCGATCTGGTCGCTACCGAGATCGACCGGATACGCAACGCGCATGGAAACCAGGCCATCTTCGGCGGCTCCTACGGCTGGTCGAGCGCCGGCCGGTTTCACCATGCTAAAACCCAGCTGCAGCGGTTCTTGGGAACTATCGGCGGATTTACCACCCAGGTTCACACCTATTCGATTGCCGCCGGCTACGCGATTCTGCCCCACGTTCTCGGCAGCGCCCAGGCGGCCATGTCCGAAGCGACCACATGGGACTCGATCGTCGACAATTCAGAGCTGGTCGTCGCCTTCGGCGGCATCCCGATGAAAAACACGCAAGTGTCCTCGGGCGGGCCCGGCCAGCATGTCGCCGGCCCCTACCTCAAACAAGCCCGCGATGCCGGAGTGGAATTCGTGAACGTGTCGCCGATCCGCGACGACATCGCCGATTTCATCGGTGCCGAATGGCTCGCGCTAAGGCCCAACACCGACATGGCGTTGATGCTCGCCCTGGCCCATACGCTCGAAACGGAGGGTTTAGCCGACCGAACGTTTCTCGAGCGGTATTCCGTCGGCTATCCGCGATTTGCAAAGTATCTGCGCGGTGAGAACGACGGTCAGCCGAAGGATGCTGCGTGGGCATCGCCGATCTGTCAGATCGATCCCGACACGATCCGCGGCCTGGCGCGGCGCATGGCGTCGAAACGAACCTTGATCAATACCAACTGGTCGCTGCAACGCGGCGATCATGGCGAACAACCGTTCTGGATGACTATTGTGCTGGCGGCAATGCTCGGCCAGATCGGTTTGCCGGGCGGCGGTTTCGGCTTCGGCTATGGCAGCATGGGCAATATCGGCAATCCGCGCCGGCCCGTGCCAGCGCCGGCGCTGCCAGCGGGCGACAACCCCTGCGACAGCTGGATTCCGGTGGCGCGGATCGCCGACGCGCTGCTCAATCCAGGCGCGCCCTATGACTTCGATGGAAAACAGCGCACTTATCCCGATGTCCGGCTGATCTACTGGTGCGGCGGCAACCCCTTTCACCACCACCAAGATCTGAACCGGCTGGTCGAGGCTTGGCGGCAACCGGAGACGATTATTGTCAACGAGCCCTGGTGGACGGCGACCGCAAAGTTCTCGGATATCGTTCTGCCATCAACGACGACGCTGGAGCGCAACGACATCGGGGCGACCTCACGCGACCGGTTCATTATCGCGATGGAGCAGACCATCGAGCCTATTGGCGAAGCTCGCCACGACTTCGATGTTTTCCGCGGCCTGGCACAACGGCTAGGCACCGAAGCGGAGTTCACCGAAGACCGCGACGAAGCCGACTGGCTGCGCCACCTCTACGACAGGGCCCGGCAGCGCGCGGCCGAACGCGATGTGACGCTACCGTCCTTCGATACGTTTTGGGACGAGGGCCATGTCGAGGTGCCCCACCCCGACGACCCCTTCGTGTTGTTCGCCGACTACCGCGCCGATCCGGAGCTCTTTGCGCTTTCTACCCCGTCGGGCCGGATCGAGATCTTTTCCGAAACGATCGACGGCTTCGGATATGACGATTGCCCAGGCCACCCGGTATGGCTCGAGCCGGTCGAATGGCTCGGCGGCGATGTCACCACGCGCTATCCGCTGCACATGATCTCGAATCAGCCGCGCACGCGTCTGCATGGACAAATGGACAACGGCACGATTAGCCGCGAGAGCAAAATCCAGGGCCGCGAGCCGGTGTGGATCCACCCGAAAGACGCCGAAGCACGCAGCCTAGCCAACGGCGACGTTGTGCGCGTGTTCAACGACCGCGGTGAACTCCTCGCCGGCGTCGTGATTACACCGGAAGTAAGGGAGGGTGTCGTTCAGCTATCGACCGGCGCCTGGTACGACCCAGCTGACCCTACGGCCCCGCGCAGCTTGGACAAACACGGCAATCCGAACGTTTTAACCCTCGATAGGGGCACGTCACGGCTCGGCCAGGGGCCAATTGCCCATAGCGCTTTAGTCGAGATCCAAAAGTATGAAGGTCCTTTACCACCGGTAACAGCCTTCAAGCCGCCGCCTATCGTTGAGCGCTGACCCACAACTGGGCCGGCCCTGGGTCCCGCTCTGTCCGAGGGGTTAAACGGCTAGTCGCTAAAACGGTCAGCCATTAGGCGGTAAGTGCGCTCGGCATGGGCGTCCGCGAGATCACAGGCTTTCTCGATATCGCGCGCCAGGGCGGACTCCAACATCTGGCGATGTTCTTCCTGAGCACCGCGCTCCTGCTCGTTGTCGGACACGACGAGGCGCCGATACCGTGCCGCTTGATCGTAAACGACGTGCCTGAAATTGAGCAGCCATTTGGACTTGCAAGCAGACACCAAAGCAACGTGGAATTGATTATTCGCGATTTCCCAAGCCTCCGTTGAGGCGTCCGCGACACGTTGTAGTGTCTGGTGCTCCGTTTCCAAGCGCTCGTAGGCTGCAATAACACGCACCTCCCACTCGGCATCCCCGTTTTCGAAGGATCCGGTGAGAGCAGCCCGCTCGAGCAATTTACGCGTGTCGGTAATGTCGCGGATATCCTCCTTCGACACCGGAGCGACTCGAAATCCCTTCTGACCCTGCGCCGTGACGAGGCCATGGGAAACCAAGCGTGACAGAGCTTCGCGCAGCGGACTCGCACCGATATCGTAGCTGCGGCGCAACTCCTCGATTCGAAGCTTACTTCCCGGCGCAAATTCGCCGGTGAGGATGTCTTGCCGTAACTTGGTGAGCGCGAGGTCAACAAGCGTGGTCGATTTCGAGTTTTCGCTCAATATTGTCATCGTATAGCGACAAACCATCCTGCAATATTTGCCCGGGTTCCCGAAGCCATCAGGATAGCAGACTTTTGTTTCAGGTAAATTAGAGCGTTAACTAAAACCCATATCCCAATACGGCAGATAGCGGGCGTTCATAAAAAAAGCGCCCCGTAAAAAACGGGGCGCTGAAAATCTGCACTCTATTGGGAGGTCAGAACGCGAAAATGTTGTAGATGATTGCAGAGTGTCCGTCGTTGTTTTGGCCCTGCACGCGGCTTAGGTTTTCCGCCTCGTTAAAGCTCAGGCTTCCCGCCAACGTCCAACCAGGTGCTACCTCGTAATCCGCGTCAAAGGTTAGCACCGTATTCTCGGTATCGGAGACACCGGCCACGTTACCCAGTGTCGCCTCATAGTAACCGATCGACACGCCCCAGGGCCCGCTACGGTAGGCAACAGCGATATCCCACCACTCGCCGGCATCTTGACCGAGCGCCTGATTAGCGGCGCTAATGCCTGCTTCGTTGAAGGTTACGTAACCAGCACCCACGGAAAATCCGCCGTAGCCGATCGTCGCGCCAACACCAAACGTCTCCACATCACCGGGATCCGCAGTGCCTGCATTGGGCGTAGCCGCTGTGTTAAGTTCAGCTTCGCCGAATTCGTAAAAGCCCGACACAACGACGTCTACGCCGCTAAAGCTACCAACCCAGTTGGCGGCAATATCGACGACACGCTCAAAATCACCGTCATTGTCGGTTTCGCCGAAGCTCGCACCAGCAGCACCGGAGTCCGGCGTGAATGATACACCAGCCCTAAAGCCACTAATGATCGGCGTGAAGTACGTAATCTTGGTCGCTTTACCGACATTGTCGGTGCCGACGCCCAGCCAAGTAGTGCCAAAATTGAATACGTCTGAGACTTCACCGTCGAAGCCACCGCGCGCAGCCACGACATCCGCGGCATCAACGAACAGAGAATCAGCGGCGTTATCGTTGTCGCCCAGTTGCAGACGGCCATAATCATCATTGTCGAGAAACGCGAAGACTTTGTCGCCGTTTTGCGTGTCGTCCGTGTTGACATTGAGGACGATTTCGACGCCGTACTTGATGCCGTTGTCGGCGGTGTTGCTCGCCTCAATGACAAGTTCGCCTTCGTCGGTGTGGAAGCGATAACCCCGACCGAACCCAGCCCTAATGTCCTGATCGACATGGTTCACTTGGAAGCGAACTTCACCAGCAAGCGTAACTTCCAAGTTATCGCCGGTGCCGACGGTGCCGGCCGTTGCGGGAACGGAAGCCATTAGAGCTGCAATTGCGGTTCCACCTAGCAGCGCTGCGCGATTCATCAGGACATCCCCCTTGTTTGGACGCGGTTCAGCAGATCTTTGGACTGCGAACCATGCGAAAAAACCATTAACGTTAAAAAGTGCCTGAAACGCTTAGACTACAAGTGAAACGCGATTGCAACAAAAAAATATCGATATTTTTTTGGTCACACGTTATTCTCAAAGGTGTTGCATTTTTGCCGATGAAGTGTTTTTGCGACGCTTGGAATTTGCACCTAGACGCAGGTGGAGATCGAACTGAACATCGTTCTACGCGCAACGTGATAATCACATCGTCGTAGTCATAAGAATCATAAGAAGAAAACAAACGGGGAGAAGATCATGCTGTTTAAATGTGCAACCCATGCGCCCGCCGCCGATCACGGCCATAGCCACACGATAAAAGGCCGCCGCAAGCATCTGACCGTCGATATTCATTGTCACGTCCATATCCCCGAAATCGATGCGATGACCGAGGGCAAGTGGAAAACTGAGGATTATCCAGCGATCCACTTCGCCAGCGACCTCACGCGCGGGCTGAACGTCGAGCAGAACGAAATTCTGATGCCGAAGCTGACCCAGCCGGAGCTGCGGATTGCCGATATGGACGCCTGCGGCGTCGACATCCAGGCGATCTCTCCGGCGCCGTGGCACTATTGCTACTGGGCAGACCCCGATCTGGCCCGTGAAACCGCGGAATTTGCCAACAATCATATGGGAGAGTTGGGCGCCAAATATCCCGACAGGTTTGCGCCAATGTGCACGGTTCCGTTGCAGGAACCGGAACTGGCGGTCGCCGAGCTCGAACGGTGCCACCGGGAGTTCGGTATGCGTGGAGTCGAAGTCGGCACCAACGTCAACGGCAAGGAATTGACCCGCTCAGGCCTCGAGAAATTCTTTGCCAAGGTAGAAGAGCTCGACATGCTCATCTTCATGCACCCCGTCGGCACGACCGAAGGCGCGCGCATGAAGGATCACTACTTCACCAACCTGATCGGCCATCCGCTTGAATCGGCACTGGCGATCGGTCATCTAATCTTCGATGGCTATTTGGAACGCCACCCTGGTCTAAAAGTTTGCATTGCCCATGGCGGCGGCTATCTGCCGGGTTACTGGGGCCGTTTCGATCACCCCTACGCAACCCGCGAAGACGTACACGGCAACCACGTCAACATTCCCCATCCACCGTCGCATTATTTGAAGCGGTTGCACTTCGACACCGTGGTGTTCACCGAAATGCAGCTGCGCCACCTGATCGAGGCGTGGGGTGCCGACCACATCCTCATGGGAACTGATTATCCCTACGATATGGCGGAGACCGACCCGGTTGGCCATGTCGACTCGGTCGAAGGTCTGTCCGAAGAAGACAAAGCGCTCGTTTGGGGCGGGAACGCCGCGCGGCTGTTGAACCTAAAGGTCGAAGCTAAAACCTAGGCTTATGCTTCACTGATCAAAGTCGAAAGATGACTGCTGCAGCACCGGAGCGGGATGCCGAGCTGGGCTTGGATATCTGTTACGACGTCGCCAGAGGTCTGTTCCTTGCGGGAGACGCATTTCGGAATCCGTCGACGCTCCAAGTCGGCGAGAACGCCGAAGGCCTGAATTAGGCACCCGTATAGGCGGCTGCCGTTCGCTCGGCCATGCTGCACGCGATTTGCGAGTCCTCTCCCGCGGCGATGTGAGCCTTGCCCCAGGCTTCGGCGCTGTCACGCATGAACTGCTTGCCGGTATCGGAGGTCATCCATGCGGCGCCCGCCTCCCCAGCTACGGCATCGCCGCCGCTGTCGATGTGGAGGCCCAGTCCCAGGAAGGATAAGTCCCAACCCACTCCCGTCGCGCCAGGTCCATATTGCGCCCAGTGGGCTTCGCCGTCTTCGTCCATGAGCATCTCGTGTTCCAAAGTCAGAAGCGTGCGATCCGCTTCGGATGAAAGTCGCACGATGACCCAGCTCACATTTCCCTGAAACTCCCAAGTCACGTCCAGCGCCGCAGGCGCGTCGCACAACGTAATGGTTCCCCCAGCATTCCCCTCCAGCTTGTATCGGCCGCCAAGTCGGAGATCGCCCGAGATCGGAACAAACCACAGCGGAATGCGTTCGCTGTTCGTCAGAGCGTCCCAGAGATCGGCCTGATCCGTCCGATATGTTCGAGAGGCGCGGACGACGCGGGTTGGCTTGCCATCGCGCATCCGTCCGTTCACTTCCCGAAACTCGATCCCGACACCGGTCGCGTAATCCATGGGTTCAATCATCGCCTATTTTGCCTCCTGCAATATAGATTGACGCCAAAATGAAAATGGTTGCGGTTCTCTATTTTCGACGGGGATGAGACTTCCAATGTTGGGCCACAAGCCCAAGGCCCACTCTGGGCTCAGAGGGGTCGCGAGACAATGCTGGACTATTAAGTCCAGGCCCTAGATCACCCACGCAATTGACTGCTGCTTAAGCGGCTTTCGGCAGTTTGGTGAAATCGTAATCCGTCTCGGCAGCGAAGGCGGCGATCAACTGGCTGGTGACCGGGCCCGGTAACGCAAGGCGCGGCTTGAAGCTGTCGATCTCGCGGACCGGCATGGCGCAAATGGCGCTCGACGTTAAAAAGCACTCGTCGGCTTGCGACACGTCGTACATGGTGAAATCGCGTTCCTCGATCGGAATGTTCAGGCGATCGCACAGTTCGAACACGACTTTGCGCGTCACCCCTTCCAAAATGTTGCGCTCGGGCGCCGTCCACACCGTACCGTTGCGCACGATGAAGAAATTGGCGACCGAGTTTTCCGCCACATTGCCGCGGATATCGAGCATTAAGGACAGCGCATCATTCGAGGCAGCGTCGAGCTCGGCCAGGATTTGGTTCATCTTGCTCGTCACCTTGGCCCGCGCCTCGATGCATTCTGGCGGATTGCGGCGGGTCGCGGTGACCGACAGGCGCACACCCAAGGCTTGGTTGCGTGCGATGGCGCCCACATCGACGGCGCGGAAAAAGATCATCACCGTCGCCGGCTGACCGGCGAGCGCGCTCATCGAGTTGGTGTCGACACCCCGCGTGACCCAATGGCCGACACGGTACATACCGCCAGGTTCAAGCCGCTGCTTGTTGGCTTCTAGAGCCGCGAGTGTCGCGGCTTCCATCCCAGCCTGATCCATCCCCGGATCGATACGCACGTAGCGCAGGGAGCGGTACAGCCGGTCCAAATGGTCATCCAGCCGGTAGAGTTCGCCGTCGAAACACGGTGTAATCTCATATACGCCGTCGCCCCACAAAAACCCGCGATCGAACGGCGAAATGCGGGCGTCAGCGGCTTCAACAATGTCGCCGTTGAGATAAATCAGAGGTTCGGATGCCATGGCGTGGTCCACTTCGTAGGTCGTTTTCTACCTCATAGGTTACGACAGACAGTGGCAAAGGCAAATGATGCCGTGCATTACCGCGCGCCTTTGTGGTTGAGTGCACGGCCGTCGCCCCGGGGGAAAACGATAATGGAACATCGCCGCGAACTGCTGGCCATCGCCTTAGTATTTGGATTTACGGTCAGCTTCGCGCTCACCAACACGATGGCCGGCCTGGCTTACAGCGAAGGGAGCGACCCGCTGACGGTCGCCACCGCCCGATTCATCGCGCCCGCCGTCCTGTTGGCGATGATCTTGCGGGCCACCGGCGCGCGTTTCTCGCTACCCAAGCACGATGCCTACGCCGCCATCGCCTTGGGGCTGATTACCGTCGTCTATTCTTTCGCGATTCTGAGCGCCATCGAGCGGCTTTCTGTATCGCTCGCGGTACTGATTTTCTTCCTGTTTCCCCTATTCACCAGTCTGATCGTCGCCGTGATGGGGTGGGAAAAGCTGACGCTCGTCACAATCGCCGCCGCGTTTGTTGCCTTTGGCGGCCTGGCGCTAACGTTGGGCGTCGATATCAAAACCTTATCGGTGATCGGCATCGTTTATGGGCTAATCGGCGGCTTCGGGTTGGCGGTCGTATCCGCGTTGAGCAGCCGCGTCATTCGAAGCGGCGATTCCCGTCAGGTGACGCTCTATATTTCGACCACGGCGGCCGTCGTATTTATCCTGCTGAGCCTTATTCGGGGCGATCTCAACCTACCGCAGACCAGCACCGGTTGGATCGGGGTCGCGGGTACTTCCATTTTCTACGCCACCGGCATTATCGGCTATTTCGCCGCCATCGCGATGATCGGGCCCGCCAAAGCCACGCTGTATTCCTATGTCGAGCCGCTGCTCACAATGGCGGCGGCGTTCCTGTTCCTCGGCGAACTTCTCGCGCCGTTGCAGATTGTCGGCGCGCTGATCGTCGTCGGCGCTCTCACGGCCGCCGGTATCGCCAACTTCCGCCGACGCTGATCAGCCGATATGCGCGGTCGACGCTATCTCGACGAGAAATTCCGGTTTCACTAGATCGGCCTTGATGCAATAGCGCGCCGGCGAATTGTCGCCGAAATATTCAGCATAGACCTCGTTCATCGCACCGTAGTTTGCGAGATCCGATAGGAAAATCTGATTGAACGCAATGTCGCCGACCGACCCGCCAGCGGCTTCGACGACGCTCTTGATCGACTCGATGACCTGGCGGGTCTGCACCTTAATGTCGCCTTCGCCGACGATGTTGCCGTCGCCATCCATCGCCAGCACACCCGATACATAGACGGTGTTGCCGACCTTCACACCGGGCGAATAAGGCGCCAGGGGCGGTGCCGATCCGGCGGGAATAATTGGCTCGTGAGCCATGTTTCTCTCCTCCTTAGTTTCTTCAACCTATCGCTGGAAGAACTCCAGCACGCGTTCGTTGAATTCCTGCGGCATGGTGCGCGAGCAGGCGTGCGCGCCATAGTCCATCAGGATCAGTTCCGCAGACGGTATTTTGTCCGCCAGTTCCTCGGAAAAATACGACGGCGTTTGCGAATCGTCCTTCGCGCAAATGACCAGCGTCGGGGTTGTTATTTGCCCCAACTGATCACGCCGGTCGAACTTCTGCACCGCTTCGATGCGGCTGCTCATCACTTCGACCGGCGCCAGCATCTTCACCTGTGCCGCTTGTTGGCGTTCGAGCTTCTCGGCGTTTTCGACGATCCAGCGCGGCGGGTACAGCATCAGGCTGGTCATATCACCATAGAGCTCGGGACCCTGCCGTTCGAGAATGGACCGGCGGACCCGCCATACCTTCGAGCGGTAGTGATCGCCATGTGTCGTGCTGGCGTAGATCACCAATTTAGCGAGCCGGTCGGGATTTTCGATGGCGACAATCTGCCCGATGTTACCGCCGGTCGAATGTCCCAGAAAATCGACTGTTTCGAGCCCCAGCGTATCGAGCAGCGCCAGCAGATCGTCGCGCAACTGCTCGATGCTGCTAACCGGGCTGTGTTCGGAGCGCCCGGTGCCACGCTGATCGTAGGTGATGACCGTGTAGCGCTCGGCAAAAAAGCTAGCCTGTTCTTCCCAGTAGTTCGCCGTACCGCCCATCCCCGCGACGAGCACCAAGGGCGGGCCGTCACCCGCGATGTCGTAATACTGTTGAATACCGTTCGCCGAAACGACGGGCATCGGCCTGCCCTCGCCTAGGCGGGCGGTGGATCGAACGGCATCAACTCGCCGAAGGCATTCGCGACCTTATCGCCGAACTCATCGGCGACGCGTTGTCTCACCGAATCCGGCATCGACACATCGTCGCGTTCCACCGGACCGGTCAGGATCGTGAGCTGAAAAGCGGTGTCGTCGCCAACATTGCTGAACTCACGGTAGATGCCCGGCGGACACGAGAACACGTCCCACTTGTTGAGCACTCTTTTGTGCACGATGGGTTCGCCAACCCGGTATTCGATCGTGCCTTGCAACACCATGAAGGTCTCATAGGTGTTGTTATGGGAGTGCAAGCACGGCCCCTGCCCCGGCGGCATCTCGGAAATAAACATGGTGGTCCCGCCCGCGCCGATGATCGGCGCCTCGTTACCGAAGGGGCTCTTGGTATCCTCCAGAATAACCGCCTGGATTGTCTGGGCGAAAAAGACTTCCCATGCCTTGCGGGGCACCCAGGCAAGATCGTCGGTGGTCGACATCGGTGTGAGTTCGTCGAAACGGCCAATCCGCGCGTCCACCTCTTCAGCGGTCGGCGTATAGATTTCATAACCCATTGATCTGTTCCTCCCGTGTTTTCGTTTTCTAGAGCTTAACCCACCCTGGCCCGATCCCTAAGCCGGGAAGTAGGTGTTCAACCAGTCGTGCAAGGCGTCGCGCGGCCGGTCGTTGCCGATCGAAAACGGGAAATGGTCGACGCCGGATAACAACAACAAGTCGGTCGGCTGGCCGGCATGGGCAAACAGTTGCAGCGACTGATCGGTCGGCGTCACAGAGTCGTCTGACGCGTGGAACAGAAGCAGCGGACGCGGCGCGATCTTGCCCACAACGTCGTTGGCGCGAAAATCGAACATGCTCTGCGCCGTCTCGGAGGGAAACTCCATGATGACGTTTTCACCCATGTTCCCGCGCAGATGCTCGGGAATAGGCACGATGTCCCAACGCGCCATCCTTAAATCGGGCTCGCCCGCGTCGCGCCGCCGTTTGCCTTCGACTAGGGCTTCGGTGAATTTGGTCCAGTCTTCGCCGAGATGCTGCAATTGAAACTTGGTGTCGCCGTCACCCCAGCCGCACGATGAAATGACCGCCGCAATCCGCTCGTCGACACCGCCGGCATAGACCGCAACAGCGGCCCCGAAGCTATGACCGATCACGCCGATACGCTCGGGATCGATACCCTCTTGCTCGGCCATCCAGGTCACCGCGTTTTGTGTATCCGCCACTTGATCCAAGCAGCGAACCAGACCCCGCTCGCCTTCGCTGTCGCCGCAACTGCGGAAATCGAAGCGCAATGCCACATAGCCCCAGTCACAGAACATGTTGGCCATGATCTCCGGCGTCGAGCCGTCCTTGCTGGTGCCAAAACCGTGCAAGACGAGAAGCGCGGCCCGTTTATCGCTTGGCGAGAAATCGGCGGGCGTGTGCAGAACGCCGGCAAGCTTGAGCCCGTCCGACATGAAGGTGACAGACGTTTCCATATTATTATTCCTTATTGTGGTGACGGATTAAAACTGTGCCGATACCCGAGGGTTGCGGGCAGCCGCGCGCCCGACCAACGCAAGCGAAAGCATACCAAGTACGGCAAACAGGGCAACCAACCCGAAGGTCGTGGTGTAGGAGCCGATGGA
Organism: Alphaproteobacteria bacterium; assembly: GCA_965267185.1. Classification (GTDB taxonomy): domain Bacteria; phylum Pseudomonadota; class Alphaproteobacteria; order UBA6615; family UBA6615. Next base: position 1,649,777 of record OZ253937.1, read on the forward strand.
GGCAAAAGCCAGCGAGAACACAGCCGGGCCGACGATAACGCCACCATAGGTGGGCGCCGTGATGCCGCCGATGACGGTACCCAACTTACCCGGCGCAGCGTAGCGGGCGGCCTCGACTTGAAACACGCCGGTCCATCCCAGCGCGTTGATGGCGAACAGGGTGAACAGAACGTAGATCGCGGCCACGCTCCACGCCCCTGAAACAACCATGACCAGAAGCGCACCAGTGACGCATGCGCCTCCCATGATGAGCAGAACGATCAGACCATGGCCGAGCCGGTCGGCAACCCACCCCCAGGCAACGCGCCCGAAGACGCCGGCGGCCTGAACCACCGCGAGAACCGCGCCAGCCTCGATGAGGCCGAACCCGGCATCGGTGACCAAGAGCGTCACCACGAATGTCGCCAGCGAGAGCTGTACGGCGGCGTAGAAAAATCCGCTCACCGACAGCCAACGCAACGGCGGCGACTGCCAAACCTCAGTCAGCGCATCGAAGGGCCGCTCGCTGAACCGGGCCTTCGGATCGCGGTCGGCATCCCAACGAGCGCGTAGCGGCTGCATGAGCAACACCAACAGGAAACAGGAGATCGCCGCCAAGGCGGGGGCCCATTGCCAACCGAAAGACTGGCTAATCGTCGGCGCTATAAGCCCGGCTAAGACGCCACCGATCGGCACCCCGGTTTGCTTAATCGAAAAGATCAGATTGCGGCGGTCCGGCGGCATGAGCCGCAGCAGCAGTTCGGACGCCGCCGGGTTGGTCATCCCGTAGCCAAAACCAATGATAAGCGATCCCACCGCAATTGCGGCGAGCGATGGAATCACCGCAAGCGCGGCGCCCACTGTACAGAATATGAGACTAGCCTGGCTTACCCGGATCGGCCCCCAGCGGCGCAGCTGAAATCCCGCAACGGTCGACATCACCGCGGCGCCCAAATAAATCAAGCTTACTTGGAAGCCAACCAGCTCGGGCGACACGCCGAGACCGGTCGCCACATCCGGCGCAATCGCCGCTAATGACAGTGTGGTGAAGGTCGCCAGGACCTGCACTGCAATGGTGACCACCAGAATCAGCCAAAGGGCCGCCCGCGATCCGGCGGCTTCGCGCGATTCCGTCATTGCTGCACACGCGTCGTCATGGGACCGCCATAGCGGTCCCGCGCCGCCGCTGCAACCTCTACCGTGTCTTCAGATAAGGCCGGCCCATTTATCGAGCCGGCGTTCTAGGCCCGGCGTCAGGCCTCTTTCTTCTTGGCCACCATACGGTATCCGATGAGCAGGACCACCGCGCCTATCACAGCCAAAATTATGCTGCCGATATTGAAGCCCGATACCCCGCCGAAGCCCAACAAGTTACCGATAAAACCACCGATGACCCCGCCGGCGATGCCGATAACCGCGGTTATGATCAATCCGCCAGGGTCATCGCCCGGCAGAATCACCTTCGCGATGAAACCGGCGATAAGACCTAAAACAATCCAAGAAATGATTCCCATCTCTGCCCCCCAGTTGAAACTCGCGCCATGATACCGCGCCTACGGCGCACTATGATGAGAAACGAGAGTCGCGTCAAAGTGCATGGGAACCGGCAAAACCGATTATTTGCCGTGTATCGCGCTTGACGGCAGGTTTTCACACACACAAAATCTATTTCATGGATGTGAAGAAAGACGTCAAAACGGCAGGCCGCACGTTGAGCCTGTTTGAAGCCTTTTATCAGCGCAAGGCACCAATGACGCTGACCCAACTGGCGACCGCGCTCGACGCACCGATTAGCAGTTGCCATGGGCTGGTGCAGACCTTGAGCGCACGGGGCTATTTATACACGTCGGAACAGACCCGCTCGATCTACCCAACGAAACGCCTGTTGGAGATTGCCCACGAGATCGCCGACCACGACCCCATCCTTGAGAATGTCGGCCCGATTCTGACGGACTTGCGCGACGCGACCGGCGAAACCGTACTGCTCGGGCGCCGCCAGGACGATGGCGTGCTTTATCTTGAAGTGATGGAAGGAAGCCATACCGTGCGCTATTCGGCACACACCGGCGACATCAAGCCGCTCCATTCGAGCGCCATCGGCAAAGCATTGCTCGGCCGTCTCGATGCTGCGGCTTTGGCGGAGACGCTGACGCGTCTCGATATGGGCCGTTATACGCCTCATACCATCGTCGACAAGGCCTCCCTGCAGGAAGATCTGCAACGCGGGCGCCAACGCGGCACCTTTATCACCCGCGGCGAAAATGTCTCCGATGTTATGGCAATCGCGATCACGGCGTTGGTGAACGGTGACGTTCTCGGGGTCGCCTTGGCAGGGCCGCTATCGCGCATGGAAGGCAGCGAGGCTGGTTATACGGCGCATCTGCTCGCCGCGCGTGATGCTTTGGAAGCGCTCGGTGGCCTTGCCGTGGCGTCCGCCGGCGCAACCGTATAGGCCCGGTATCCAAATCATGACGTTGACTCAAACCTCCGCCCTACCCGAGACCGACCCCAACGACTGGCGCGATGCGGTCTATGAAGTCTTTCGTGCCAGCGCGGTCCGCCAAGTTGTCTATGTGCCGGACGCCGGCCACACACGGCTGATCGACCGGTGCCACGCCGACCCCGATATGCACGCCGTGGTGTTGACGACGGAAGAGGAAGGCGTCGCCCATTTGGCGGGCGCTTGGCTCGGCGGTGACCGCGGCGTCATGCTGATGCAGTCCAGCGGTGTCGGTAATTGCGTCAACATGTTCTCCCTGATCCAGGCGTGCCGCATGCCGTTTGTGACCTTGGTGACGATGCGCGGCGAATGGGGCGAGTTCAATCCGTGGCAGATCCACATGGGACAAGCGACGCCTGAGGTGATGAAACTATCGGGCTTGGTTGTCCACCGGGTCGACGACCCGGCAGATGTCGCCGAGACCGTCGACTCCGCCCTGCGCATCGCCTTCGACGGATCGCACGGCGTCGCCGTGCTGCTGTCGCAGCGGCTGATCGGCCGCAAAGACTTTACCGGCGAAGGCTGAGATGAACGCTGCACTCGATAGGCGCGAAGCCGTCGCCCGCCTGCTCGCGGACCGGCGCGAACTTCTCGTGGTCTCCGGCCTGGGCTCGGCGACGTACGACTGCGCCGCCGCCGGCGACGACCCGCGCAACTTCTATCTCTGGGGCGCCATGGGCGGCACCGCGGCACTGGCATTGGGTTTGGCGCTTGCGCAGCCGAGCCGGCCGGTCTTGGGCATTACCGGAGACGGCGACATGTTAATGGGGCTCGGTGCGCTATCGACCATCGGCGCCCAAGGCCCGGCCAATCTTTCGATCGTCGTTCTCGACAATGAGGTGTATGGCGAGACCGGCGCGCAACCTAGCGCGACGGCGCACGGCACCGATCTGACCGCGATCGCCCGCGCTAGCGGCATGAGCGTGGTGGATGAGATTACCGATATGGCGGGGGTCGAGGCACTCGCCGTCCGTCTTCACGCCGGTGACGGGCCTCTATTCGCCAACATCAAGATCGCGCCGGGTGACCCGGAGCGTGTGTTGCCATCGCGCGACGGTGCGTATCTACGCAGCCGCTTTCGCGAAGCCGTTCTCGGCAAAGCGTCCTAACAACACAAATAAGGGAGGCAGTAATGACACAAAAGGTTGGCATTTTAGGCCTCGGCCTCATCGGCCGGCTGACCGCAGAATTGATTATGCCTCACGGCTATGAGTGTTACGCCGTGCGCCGCCCCAGCACGGAAGACTTCCCCGATATGGGCGGCAAATTGGTGGATACCCCGCGAGAGCTCGCCGAAGTTTCCGACATTCTGTTGTCGGCGTTGCCGACGGTGGACTCCGCGCGCGAGGCCTTCTACGGCGATAAGGGCGTACTCGCCGGTATCCATGACGGACTCATCATCATCGAGATGAACACCTTCCCGGTGGCTATCAAGGAAGAACTCAAAGCGGAGGTCGACAAGACGCCGGCGACCATCATCGATTGTCCGATCAGCGGCACCCAGCCGGTGATCCGGGCGGGCAAGGGCGTCATCATGATGAGCGGCGACGAAGCGGCCTGCGAACAGGTCAAACCCATGCTGGAACATGTTGCGCCGAAGACGTCTTATGTGGGCGAGTACGGCACCGGCATCAAACTTAAGCTGATGATCAACTTCATGGTTGGCGCCAACACGGTGGCGCTCGCCGAAGGCATGCTGTTCGGCGCCCAGATGGGGCTCGACAACCAGACCATGCTCGACATCGTCGGCCCCAGCGCCGCGGGTTCGACCGTTTTCGGTATGCGCGCCGGCATCATCGCCGAGCGCAAGTGGCAACCCTGCGCCGGCCCGAGCAAGCTGTTGTGGAAAGATCTCGATATCGTCGAGGAGCAGGCCGATGCGCTCGGCCTATCGGCCCCGCTCTTGCGCGTCTGCAATCAGTACTACAAGAAAGTCGCCGCCGCCGACCGGCTCGAAGACGAATGTGCCGTGGTCTTCGAAATTCTCGAAGACGAGATCAAAGCGGCCGCGGAATAGGCGTAGATGTCGCGGCGGTCACACCGCCGCCATCGGTCTGTCACGGCAACGAAACATGGACTCGGATATGCCGGTCCCGTCATCAACGACGGAGACCGACATGACCGACTATGACATCGACGGCTGCCGCTACATTATTGGCGAACTGAAATCGGACAAGCCCTGGCACTACTGCGAGGCACCCCGCAAGCCCGGCTCATCCTATTGCGCGCCCCACCACGCCGCCTGTTACTACCGCTTGCGCCGGCGCAGACATGTCGAAAAAGTTGAAATCGCCAGACTCTACCCGACCGATACCCTAGACGATGCTGCCTAGCTCAAGGTCTTAAAGGGATGTGTTGTCATACGGCTGTCACACAGCAGCGCTAGCTTATCGTGAAAGCTGCGCCGATGAGATTAAGTTAAGCGCGGCGAGAGGAACCGCCCGGTCCCCCCAGGCCGTGGCGGTTTTTTTCGTGACTAGCTCCGAGGCGACTTTGGCTTCAGCCCCGATCATCTTCCGGTGCGGTGGCGAGCTGGCGCAGCAACGCTTCGTAGATTTCCTTCGGCGGCCGGTCGAGGTCGTCCGCCGGCATGGCCTCGAGCAGTTCCTCGGCGCGGCGGCCAATCAACCCTTGAACCTGGTAGCGGATGCGCGCGCGACGCACGGCGTCCTCATCGACGCGCTCGGCACGCCAGGCCCGGTGGCGTTCGATCGCTTCGTCGAGCGCGGCGAAGCTGTCCGCATCCCGGCTCGAGGTTTGCGCCACCGGCGGCACCCAACCGTCGGCGCCGTTCGCCTGCCGCGCTGCGGTCGCGGCAATGTCGCCGGCCATCAGCTCGGCGCCCGGCAGGTCGGCCTTGTTGACCACGAAGATATCGGCCATTTCGAGAAGTCCGGCCTTCATCGCCTGCACCGCATCGCCAGATTCCGGCAGCAGCACCAGAACCACAGTATCGACGATAGCGCGGACCGAATATTCCGCCTGGCCAACGCCGACCGTCTCGACGATCAACTCGTCGAAGCCATGCCCCTCCATTGCCCACAACAGATCGGCCGTATTGTCCGCCAAGCCGTCATGGGCGCGGCGGCTGGGGATCGAGCGGATAAAAACATTCGGGTCATCTGACACCGCGTCCATACGAATACGGTCGCCCAATATGGAGCCCTGCGAGACGGGGCTGGTCGGATCGACAGCGACGACAGCAACCTTCGAGTCACGCGCGACCCGCCTGGCGGCGAGATGGCTGATCAAGGTGCTCTTGCCAGCGCCCGGCGCCCCGGTAACGCCGATGCGATAGAGCGCCCGTTCGGGCAACTCGCTCTGCTGTTCCAGGGTCTCGGCAACACTGGCGTTGGCGACGCGCGATAGGGCGCGGCTCATCTCGCGCCTGGGGTTACGCGACCCGCCGCTCATTTTGCCGCCGTTGCAACAGGCCCGCCCAACACTTCGTTATTGTGCTCGCCGAGCAAGGGCGGCGGCGCGTATGTCTGATCATGATCCGAGAACTTGATCGGGTTGCCGACGACGCGCAGCGGACCATCGGGCGTCGGGATGACAGCGATCATGCCGCGGCTCGCCGCCAGTTCGCCGTCGAGCGCCTGCGCCAGGGTCTCAACACCGGAAATCACCAAGCCTTCGCGGCCCAGCACATCGACCCACTCGGCGGTATCGCGCGTTTTCATCAGTTCGGCGGTCAGAGCGATGACCTCATCGCGGTTTTCACCGCGCGCGGCGATGGTGGCGAATTTGGGATCGTCGGCGCGCTCGGGCCAACCGACGATTTCGCAAAACCGCCGCCAGAACTTATCCGACGATATGAACAACACGGCAAAGCCGTCGCGCGTCGCGAACACCTGCGCCGGCACCATATGGGGATGGCCGCTATTGGCGACGCGCTGGGGCTCGATACCGTGGTTCAGATAAGCCGACGCCAGATAGTTGAGCTGCGACAGCATGGTGTCGAACAGCGATACGTCGACCTGACCGCCCTTGCCCTCGATGATTTTCGCCAGCAACCCGACCGCGCACAGCATGCCGGTCGAATTGTCGACGGCAGACCACCCGGCCTTGGTCGGCATGGCGCCGGGATCTCCGGTCAGCTCCATCACACCGGTCAATGCCTGCGCGATATAGTCGAAGGCCGGCCGCTCGGCATCTGGGCCCTCGAGCCCGAAGCCCGTCAACGCGACGCATACCAGCTTATCGTTGTGAGCTTTGAGGGCGTCGTAGGTCAGGCCGAACCGCTTGACCGTCGCCGGGCGCATGTTGGTAATCAGCCCCTGCGCCGAGGCCGCCAGCTTCGCTAATTCGGCCTGCCCCGCATCGGTCGCCAGATCGATAACGACCCCACGCTTATTGCGGTTCACGCTGGCAAAATAGTCGTTGTGTGGTCCCGTGAAGTTGCCTGTCATCGTGCGGGCGATGTCGCCCGCCGGGGCCTCGACCTTGATGACGTCGGCGCCCAAATCGGCAAGGATCATGCCGCAGATCGGGCCGGCGAGCACATGGCCAACTTCGATAATACGAATACCCGACAGAGGTCCTCCGCTCACGCCGCCAGTTCCTTGTCGATTGCCGATAAAACATCATCGACCGCCATCTCGGCAGTGTAGATGCCGCAGACGCCGGCCTCGGTGAGCGCGGCGTGATCTTCGGCCGGGATGGTGCCGCCGACGAAGATCTTGATATCGCTCGCGTCGAGCGCCACCAGACACTGGATCGTTTCAGCGACGATTTCCTTGTGGCTGCCCGACAGCATGGACAGGCCGACCGCATCGACATCCTCATCGACAGCGACCCGGGCGATATAGTCGGGACTCTTGCGCAATCCGGTATAGATCACGTCGGCCCCGGCATCGCGCAACGCCAAGGCGATTATCTTGGCACCCACATCGTGGCCGTCGAGGCCTGGTTTGGCGATCAGTATGCGCTTGCCCCTTAAACTCATAACGTCCACCCGCACCATCTACAGGCGCACCGGCTCCTCGAACTCGCCCCATTGGCCCTTCAGGGTCGCGACCATCTCACCCACGGTCGCGTAGGCGTGGCAGCAATCGATCAGATAGGGCATTAGGTTTTCGCTATCGCTCGCGGCCGCCTTCTCGAGCGCCGCCAAGGAGCGCTCCACCGCTTTTGCATCCCGGCCGTCGCGCACGCGCTCATACTTTTCGACCACCTTCGCGGTCGCTTGCGGGTCGAGCTTGAAGACTTCGCCGATCCCTTCATTCTCATCGTCACGGCGGAAGTAGTTCTGACCGACGATAACGGTCTCGCCGGAATCGGCAGCGCGTTTACGCTCAGACGCGCGCTGGGCGATTTTCATCTGCAGCCAGCCATCCTCGACCGCCTTTTCAACGCCGCCATACTGCTCGATCTCTTCGATCACCTGCATCATGCCGGCTTCCATCTGATCGGTTAGCCACTCCACGTAGTAGCTGCCGCCCAATGGGTCGACGGTGCGGGCGATGCCGGATTCATGCGCGATGATTTGTTGGGTTCTGAGCGCGATCTCAGCGGAATGCTCGGTGGGAATCTGGAACGCCTCGTCGAAGGCACAGGTGAATATCGACTGAGCACCACCGAGCACAGCCGCCATGGTCTCGGTGCCGACGCGCACGATATTGTTGTGGGGCTGCGAACCGATCAACGAAGAGCCGCCGCAAACCACGCCGAAGCGGAACATCTGCGCCTTGGGATCTTCGACCCCATAACGTTCCTTGAGCAGCTTCGCCCACAAACGCCGGCCGGCGCGGAACTTGCAGATTTCCTCGAAGAAATCCATGTGGACGTAGAAAAAGAAGCTCAAACGGCGGGCGAACTTTTCGACATCGCCGCCGCGCCGGATCAGCTCGTCGGTGTAGGCGAGCCCGTTGGCCAGCGTGTAGCCCATTTCTTCAACGGCGGTGCATCCGGCGTCGCGCACATGGGCGCCGGCGATCGAAATTGCGTTGAAGCGCGGCGTCTGCTCGTTAGAAAACAGGATCGTGTCGGCGATCAGGCGCATCGACGGTTTGACCGGGAAGATCCAGGTGCCCCGTGCCACATACTCTTTCAAGATGTCGTTTTGAATGGTGCCAGTGAGCTTCTCGCGCGGCACACCCTGCTTGTCGGCGACAGCGCAATACATGGCGTAGATGATCGAGGCCGTGCCGTTGATGGTAAAGGAGGTCGAGATGCCACCGACATCGATGCCGTCGAACAGCAGCTCCACCTCCGCGAGGTTGGATAGCGACACGCCGACCTTACCCACCTCGGCCCGCGCCATGGGGTCGGTGGGGTCATAGCCGCACTGGGTCGGCAGATCGAGCGCTACGGAGAGTCCGGTTTGTCCGTGGTCGAGCAAGAACCGGTAACGCTCGTTGGATTCCTCCGCAGTGCCAAAACCGGAATACTGGCGGATCGTCCACAACCGCCCGCGAAATCCATTTTCGAAAATCCCGCGCGTGTAGGGATACGCGCCAGGCTGACCGATATCGGAGAAATCGACCATATCGGGAGTGACAACGATCGGTACCTCGATCCCCGACGGCGTGAACGGATTGGGTTTGTTCGGTGGCGTGCGCTCGGCCGCTACCTCTTCTTCCCGGTGGGCTTCGTTTGCCTTGCTCATAACGCTAGTCCCGTGATGGCAACACTTTTTCGGCGGCTTCCCAGTGATCGTCATGAACCCAGGTGCCGACGAAAAGTTTGGTCTCTATTTCCTGCATTGTTTCTCGTGAATCGCCGCGGCGGTGGGCATCTCCCAGCGCCTTGAAAACGCGCATCACCTGCGGCGCTTGTTTGCGCATTGGTTCGAGAAATTCTTCGACCGCTTGGCTCAGGCTCTCGCCGTCGCCGGCCACCTTGTCCACCAGCCCCATCGCCAGCGCATCCTCGCTGGGCACCATCTCGCCGGTCACCATCAGCCGCAATCCCTGCGCCCGGCCGAGGAGCTGCAGCAGGTCGGGACCGCCGCCCCACGCGGTCGACACCGCCAATCGGCCTTGCACGAAACCAAGCTTGGCATGCGCCGCGGCAATTCTGAAATCGCACGCCACGGCGAGTTCGGCGGCACCGCCGAACGTATTGCCGTTCAGAGCCGCGATCACGGGCACCGGAAAGGTGCGAATGGCGTTCAGAGCGGCCTTAGCGTCGAGCGCCATTTGCTCCGCCTCGGCTTCGCTGCGCAGCGCCGCCAATTCGCGCAGATCGCCGCCGGCGGCGAAGGTTTTGTCGCCCGCTCCGGTGAGAACCGCCGCCAGTAGACTGTCGTCACCGGCATAAGATTCGAACAACGCGCGGATATTGGCCAAGAGCGACAAGCTCAGAGCGTTGTGCTTTTCCGGCCGGTTCAACATTGCGTACAGAACGCGGTCCCGAACCTCGACAAGGAGTTGGTTTTCACTCATGGGAATCGTCAATTCTCTTCGTCTGGTCCGGTATGGTGCGCTGGTTCTTCACGTTCTTACGGCGTCTTGTGTTTGTAAAATGGGGCGGACGCGAGATGCATCCGCCCCCCAGTGTTCCCCCGATCTTAGCGTCGGGTATTCCTAATCCTCATCCATTTCCGCGGTCCGGTAGATGTAGTTTCCGTCCATGTAGGTGATGAAGAAATCGTGGAATGACATGGGTTCGTACCTAGGCTCCGCCCCCGGCGCGATGCATGTCGGCATGGGGTCGGCAACGGTTTCGTCATTGGCGTTGAAAAAGAAGGTCAGCGCATAGCGGTCCTTCTGCGGCGGCACGACCCGGTGCGGCGTGGCGATAAAGCGCCCGTTGGTCCACCGGTTGAGGAATTCACCAGTGTTGACGACGATGGCGCCGCGCACCGGTTCGATCTCGATCCACTTGCCCGACGGCGACATGACCTCAAGGCCCGGCACATCCATCAGCGGCAGATAGGTGATCGAGCTGTGATCCGAGTGGGGCGCCAACGCAAACTGGCCTTCCTCGGTGTCAGCCGGCGGATAGTAGGCACAGCGATTGTAGTATTCCGGCAGTGAGAACTTGTCGTCGAAATAGTCAGCCGGCAACTCCAGCGCCCGCGCATATACCGGCAACATTTTCTGCGCCAGCACAGCCATGGTTTCCTGATATTCCAGCAAGACTTTGCGAAATTCAGGCAACTCCTCGGGCCACTTATTGAGACCGCGGTGGCGTACGTTGGCGACCACTTTGGGGTCATCGGCCGTACGTTCACGCATAAACGCCCAGGCCTCGTTGATGTCCTTCTTCTGATTGTCGGCGATCTTCGACCAGCGCAAAACGGTCGCCTTGTCGGGAATATAGCCGATGTGGTGATAGTCGACCCGGTACTTCATCTTGGTGTCGAGCGGTAAGGCAAAAAGCTCAGCGACCTGTTCGAAGCTGCGGTCGATCAGATCTTGCGGCACGCCATGATTGACGATGACATAAAAGCCAAGACTTTCTTGGATCGCCCGCAGGTCGACTGCCAATTGCTCGCGCGCATCGGTATCGCCGGAAAGGTAAGCGCCCACATCGACGATCGGAATTTCTTCCTCGGCAATACAACGGGCAATATTTGGCGTAACAGAGGGCTCGATCTCTGCGGCTACGGACATCGCAGCTACTCCTTCGTCGTTTCGTCTTGCCTGGGTCCTACTGCGCCGCCGCGGCAGGCTCCTCTTCCGGTACGAGATGCTTGAGCTGCGGCATAACCTCCTTGGCCAACAACTCCATATTGTCGGTCCACTGCTTAAACGGCTCGTAGGTGTATTGGATTTGCAGCACCGTGCCGAAACCGCCAACGTCGTTGTAGAGTTTCTCGAGCTTCTCAGCGACGGTGTCGGGACTGCCGACAACCCAAATGTTGTCGCAGACATACTCCGCCGTCAGTGCCTCGTCGGGCATATCGGGGTCGGCCTTGTACAAGTCGACGACGCCGAGCGATTGCAGCACGTTGAACATATAGTTGGTGTAAGCAGCGGCAATCGGGCCGTTAAGCACATGATCGCGCGCTTCGGCATCTGATTTGGCAACGTAGATTTCGCGGGCGATACGCCAATCGCGGCGGCTCGGTGTCGGCCGTCCGCCCTTCTTGGCGCCTTCGCAAACGGCATTCCAATGGGTGATCAGATTCTCCGGCGGCAGATAGTTGATGCTCATAGGAATCCAACCCCGTTCACCCGCCGTGAACAGGGACTCGGAAGCCTTGTGCAGTCCGGCGACGGCAATCGGTGGATGAGGATCTTGGTAGGGCCGGATATGGTGGTAGAGCGGCACGTGCATCATCGGCTCCGGCACCTTGAACTGCCAGAATTTGCCATTGTGTTCGAACGGCTCGTCCTCAGACCATAAGCGCTGGATAACCTCGATCGATTCACGCATACGCGCGCGATGTTCGCCTTCCTTGTAGTCGATATCCCAGAAGTGGAAATCGGTCGGCGCTCCGCCGGCGCCGATACCAAAATTCAACCGGCCTTTCGAAAGATGGTCGAGATAGGCGATGCGCAAGGCGACGAGACGGGGATCGTGCATGGGCAGCAACACCACGCCAGTACCCATCCGGATTTGTTCGGTGCGCGCGAATACCGAAGCGGCGAAAATATCGGTCGCTGGGATCGGCTCCCACGGGATCGTGTAATGCTCGCCCATCCAACCTTCGCTGTAACCGAGCTTGTCGCCCAGCACGAACGTTTCGATGTCTTGATGATATTCCTTGGTGACATCGCCTCCGGGGGGCCGAAGGGGCATCGAAAACATCCCGTATTGCATAGCGTCGCTCTCCTTTGCCGGGGCTAATCCCCGGTGCGCTCCTGATTATTGTTCGGCGATTATCTTACGCGAGGGAACGTATAAAGAGTCAAGAAGCTTTCATAAACTTGAAAGTCATTTCACAAATGTGAAATACTCTCAGTGCGCAGAAAACCCGCCGTCACCCGTCATAGCGCTGATTTGGCGTGCCGATAGCGCCGGCGCTGTAACCGTAAATAGGAAGAGAAAGTCATGTTGATCGGAAAGAAGGGCGAGGCCAAATCGGCGATTGAAACGTCGGATGCGGCCTCAATCACCGTCCGCGGCAAGGACTTGTGCAACGAGTTAATGGGCCATGTGTCGATCTCCGAGTTCTTCTATTTCCATCTGACCGGCAAGGAACCGACAGAAGATCAGGCGTTCTTTCTAGATTTGCTGATTGTCGCACTGGCCGAGCACGGCCTGGTGCCCAGCGTCCAAGCCGCGCGTATGACTTTGGCTGCCGCTCCGGAAGCGCTGCAGGCGGCAGTGGCGGCCGGAATCTTGGGAGTTGGCTCGGTGATTCTCGGCAGCGCGGAACAAGGGGCAGAGATGCTCGACGCCACACGCCAGCGCATGGAAGATAAGGGGCTTACCGCCGCCGAAGCCGCACTCGAAATTGGACGTGAATATAAGGAGGCAGGCAAATTCCTGCCGGGCTTCGGCCATCCGATCCACCACCCCATCGACCCGCGCGCCGAACGGGTGCTCGCTCTGGCGGACGAGCGCGGCGTCAGCGGACAATATGTCGCGCTGCTGCGGGAATTTCCCGCCGTCGTCAAAGAGGTGTGGGGCAAAGCGCTGCCGATGAACCTCACCGGCCCGATGGCGGCCGTGCTGCTCGATTTGGACGTGCCGAAGGGCGCCGTTCGAGGCATTCCCATTCTCGCGCGCACCCTCGGCCTGATTGGGCACCTGAATGAGGAGCAACAACGGCCCATCGGCTTCTTGATGTCCCACCATGGTGCCGAGCCTATCGAATACGATGGCGGCTGATTTCTCCAGCGCATCAGGGGTCATATTCGAACCTGAGGTCGAAACCCGCGACCCCGCCGAGCAACGCGCAATCGACGAAGCGCAGTGGCGCCGGCAAATTGCCTACCTGTTCGACCACTCGCCGTTTTATCGTGACAAGTTAGGCAAGGCTGGCTTCCGCGACGCCGATGCCGTCGGCGGACTCGACGACTTGGCCGACCTGCCATTCACAACCAAGGACGAGCTACGTCAAAGCCAAGCCGAACATGGACCGTTAGGCGCCCATTGCGCCGCACCGATGGATAAGATCGCCCGCATCTACTCGACCAGCGGCACGTCGGGGATCCCGATGTATATCCCGCTGACCCAGAACGACCTGACCCGGTGGATACGGACCTCGCAACGCGCCTACACCGCCGCCGGCATCCGGCCCGACCACCGCGTTCTGACCACATACAATTCAGGCCCGTTCGTCGCCGGCGCGGTCGGCGAATCCCTACAGGCACTCGGCGTAAATCTCATCCCGGTCGGCACCGGTAACACCGACCGGCTGATCACCGCCCTCGACCGTTTCCATCCGCAGGCGATCCCCGGCACGCCGTCCTTCCTGCTTTATATTGCCGAGACCGCGCGAGCGCGCGGCCTCGATCCGGCGACATTCGGCTTGGAAACCCTCGTCTGCGGCGGCGAGCCCGGCGCCAGCGAACCGGCAATTCGGCAACAACTCGAAGACGCCTATGGCGCCAAGGTTCACGAGGTGATGGGGATCGGCGATGTCTCGATTTCCATCTGGGGCGAAGGGCCGGAGCAAGCCGGGATGCATTTCTGCGCCCAAGGCTTCGTGCATGTGGAACTGATCGACCCGGACTCCGGAGCGATAATCCCGATGGAAGACGGGGCCAGCGGCGAACTCGTCTTCACCCACCTGGAGCACGAAGCCGCGCCGCTGCTGCGCTTCCGCAGCCGCGACCATGTGGTAGTCCAGACAGGCGAAGTAGCGAGCGGGCGCACCGGCATGCGGGTCCGGTGCATCGGGCGCACCGACGACATGCTGATCGTGCGCGGTGTGAATGTGTTTCCCAGCGCCGTCCGCGAAGTGGTCAACACGTTCAAACCGGCTGTCGGCGGCATGATATCCGTTCGCCCTCTCCAGCAAGGCGTCAAGCAAGCACCGCCACTGCCGGTCGCCGTCGAACTGGCGGAGGACGGACAGCCCGAGGACGGCTTAGCCGCGGCGATCGAGTCTGCCATCCGTGAAAAGTTGATCTTTACGGCACAAGTGGAATTGGTCGCCTACGGCACACTCGCGCGCAGCGAATATAAGTCCCGGCTGGTCGATTACGGCAGCGCTGATAATTAGGGCATGACCATGATCGAACAGCCTAACGGTTTTGACTCAACGCAATTCACACCGGCACTGGAATCAATAGGCTTTATTGAACCCAGCCGTTTTCCAAACGTGAAAGCGCATACCGACAAAGCAGCCGTGAGGCCGCCTTGACCCTGGTCGATACGTCCAACACTGTTTGTGCACGCGGCGTTTCAATTGAACGTGAATCAATCAAACAAACAAAAAAGGGAGAGCATCATGTCGCTAGTTAAATTCGTTCCGGACCCCAAGTTCGACGAGTACAAAGAGATTTTCAAAGACAACTACAAGATGGAACGGCGCGACGACGGCGTCATTCTCGTACAAGCTCACACCGTCGACGGCCCAATAAAATTGAGTGTCGAAAATCACCGGTCAGTGGCGCAGATGTTCAAGGCTGTTGGCAACGATCCGGAAAACGAAGTCATGATTTTCACCGGAACAGGTGACGATTTCATGATGGAGCCCGATCCCGAGGGTTTCAAAATCGAATCCGAAGATCTGAATTACTGGGCCTACGAATACGCCTTCAAAGATGGCCGCGTTAATCTGTACTCGCTGTTGAACGATCTCGAAATTCCCACCATTGGTGTCCTCAACGGCCCCGGATTTCACACCGAATTATGCCTGATGTGCGACCTCACGATCTGCAGCGAGGACGCCATTATTTTCGACCTGCACTACGACATCGGGTCGGTACCCGGCGACGGCATCAACGTCTGTTTCCAAGAACTGCTCGGCACTAAACGGGCGGCCTATGCGCTGCTGACAGGTCAGGCGATCGACGCCCAGCAGGCACTCGAGTGGGGCATGGTCAACGAGGTCGTCCCGCGCGACAAAATGATCGAGCGTGCCTACACGCTCGCCGACCAAATCATGACCCAGCCGCGCACCACTCGTCGCATGTCCACGCAAGTCATTCGACGTCCGTGGAAGCGGCGCATGACCGAAGACTTCGATGCCGGATTGGCGATGCAGATGTTCTCGCAGGTTGCAGCGAAGAGCGAGCACCACGGCGAACGTCACATCAGCGATATCATCGCCTATGTCAGGAAGGGCAAGAAGAATAACTTCGACGACTAGCGTCGCGATGGATTCGGATTTCGCGCGAGGGTGTAAGAGCCGCTTGCACCCTCGCCGCGATCCGGTAATCGCAATCTATCAGCGCAGCCAAGCGCTACATTAAACTCGGGGTCAGCGTGTACAGCCCCTTGATGTTTCCCTTCGCCAGAATGTGACCTTCCATCGCGGCAAGCGCATCTTTGCCGCTAAACGCGCCGCTGAGCCCCAGGCTCTCGACGTCGAGCGCGTAGACGGCGAAGTGATACTCGTGGACGATTTCGTCGTTCCATGGCGGCGCCGGTCCGTCGTAACCGCCATAGTCGCCCGCCATGTCGGGGTTTCCCGCCATGAACATGCCGAAATCGTTGGCGCCGCGAACGCCATAGTCCGTCGGCCCGACAGGTTTGCCTTTGGCGACAACGGAATCCGACTCTGCCCCCTTCGAAATACCCGTGGTCGCCGCCGGCACATCGACCAAAATCCAGTGATAGAAATCCATCCGGGCCAAATCTGCCGGAATGGTTTTGCCTTCCTGATTGGCGTCATCGAAGACCGTCGGCACGCTGGCGTCGTGCATGATCACAGCATACGACTTGGTACCCTCGGGGCCCGCGCTCCAACTGACCGCCGGACTGATATTGGGACCGAACGTAAACAGTTCGTCGTCGGTGGGCACACCAAAGGCAAACTCCGCCGGAATGCGCCCGCCATCGTCGATGCCTTCAACGGTAATGTCGAGATTTTGCAAGTCTGGCCTCCCCTACATGATCGTTTTTATAGTGCCAACGATAGCACGCCGTGGCGCGTTACCACACGCCGATCAGTATGCCGCGCTCCTTCGCACGCCCGGCCGCGCCGGCGACCCTGGCATCCGAAACGGTCGTGCGCGTCCGCAAGTTGCGCATCCACGTGAACAAGCGCTCGTGCATTTCGCGGCGCACATCTTCGTGGGCGGTGCTTTCGCCGAGATCGACGAACTCATCGGGATCGGCGTTGAGATCGAACAGCTGTGGCCGGAAGCCTTCATAGATCACATATTTCCAGTCGTCGGTCCGCACCATGAAAATGCGCGCCGCATCCGGCGGCAGGCCGAGATAAAGCCGCGGCTCGCGGAAGGAGTAGTCCATCTCGCTGAACACGGCATCGCGCCAGTCGCCCGCATCGCCATCGCGCAATAACGGTGCCAGGGACCGGCCTTCAACCCGGTGGTTGATCGGCTCCGTACCGCCCAGCATTTCATAAAATGTCGGCAGCAGATCGATCGCCTCGACCAGCCGGTTTTCCCGCCGACCCCGCGTGGAATCCGCGGCGCTGTCCGGATCGCGGATGATCAGCGGGATGCGGACCGACTCCTCATGAAACAGGTCTTTCTCGCCCAGCCAGTGGTCACCCAGATAGTCGCCATGGTCGCTGGTGAACACGATCAGGGTATCGTCGTAGCGCCCCTGCTCTTTCAGGAACGCCATCAGCCGGCCGAGATGGTCGTCGATCTGCTTGATCAGCCCCATATAGGCGGGGATCACGGTTTGCCGCACCTCGTCGCGCTGGAAGTTCTGACTGTCCTCGTTGTGCATGAAGGCGTCGTAGACGGGATGGGGGTTTTCACGCTCACTCGGATCGCGGTGCGCCGCCTGCAAATCGTCCGGCCCGTACATATTGTGATAGGGCGCCGGCACGATGTAGGGCCAGTGAGGTTTGATGTAGCTGAGATGCAGGCACCAGGGGTCGTCGCCCGATTGCTCGATAAACTGCATCGCCTGATTGGTCATCCAGGCGGTTTCCGAGTGCTCTTCCGGCACCCGCGCCGCCTGACTCGAATGGCGCATATGCCAGCCGTTGAGAAGCTCGCCATCGGGCCCCTCCCCCGAATTGGCAAGGTCTTGCCACGGGTTCTCGTCGTTGTAGCCGAGGTTACGCAGGTAGGCGTTGTAAGCCAGATCGGGATCTTCGAAACCGGTCGGATGCAGGCCATCGTCGCGAATGAACGGCTCGAAGCCGCATTCGCTTAAAGGTACGCCAAGCTCGGAAGCCGGATCGATCTCCAACCGCGCCATGCCTTCCTTGTCGGCCGCCATATGGGTTTTGCCCGCCAGGGCCGTGCGCACTCCCAGTGGGCGCAAATAATCGCCCATGGTCCACTCGGCAACCGAAAGCGGCACCGCATTCCAGGTCGCCCCGTGGGTGAACGTATAGCGACCGGTATAAAACGACATGCGCGACGGCCCGCAGATCGGCGATTGCACATAGGCCCGGTCGAACACGACACCCTCGCCCGCCAAGGCGTCGATATGGGGCGTTTCCAGACTTTTATGCCCCATGCACGACAAATAATCGGCGCGCAGCTGGTCGCACATGATGAAAAGAACGTTTCGGACCGCACCCATGATGACCTCCCTGAAATACATGCCAAAATTAGGAGCGCGGGCCAGTCATGTCGAGGGGAGCCGCCACAATAGTTGGATCGTTCGCCCCGCCCCCCTAAACTGGCCGATCGAGCGATCATCGGTGGTAAGGAGAAACGCCATGGCCCAGTTGCGACACTTCGCGCTTTCGGTTCCCGACCCCGAAGCAGCGGCGGCCTTTTATGAGAAAGCGTTCGGCCTCGAGCGGGTCGGTAGCAGCGATCATCCCGGCGCGACCGGTGTCTATCTGTCCGATGGCGTCATCAATCTCGCCCTGCTGCGTTACAAGACCGACCAGGCCGCGGGCGATGAACGCGGCAAGGACTATTTCGGCGTCCACCATTTCGGTTTTCTCGTCGACGATGTGGAAGAGACCTCGGCGCGCATCGTCGACGCCGGCGGTAGTTATCTATCCGGCGACGTCGCCCATACAGGGGGCTTCTATGAGATCAAATATCGCGACCCCAACGGTGTCATCGTAGACATCACCCACAATGGGTGGAAAACCGACGCTTCGGGCACCTAGAGGCGCAGACCGAGGAGGAAAAATGACGATCGGGCACACCTTACATGGCACGGGCAAGCAAGGCGTTATCGTTCTACACGGCTGGATGGGCGACTATTCGGTGTTCCGCCCAATGTTCGATTTCCTCGACACCGACACCTTCACTTATGCCTTTGTCGATTATCGCGGTTACGGGAAGTCGAAGGAGATTGCCGGCGACTACACCATGGCGGAAATTTCCGCCGACGCCCTCGCCCTGGCTGATCATCTCGGCTGGCAGCAGTTCCACCTGATCGGGCACTCGATGGGCGGCATGGCGGTCCAGCGCATCGCCCTCGATGCGGCCGACCGGGTGCAAAGTGTTGTCGCCCTCACGCCCGTACCGGCATCCGGCGTCACCTTCGACGACGAGACGTGGGCGCTGTTTGAAGGCGCCATCGACAAGCCGGAGAACCGTACCGCCGTTACTAGCTTTGGTACCGGTGATCGTCTTTCGCAGCGTTGGCTCGACATGATGACGCGCAATTCGCTGGCTAATTCTACAACCGACGCGTTTCGTGGTTATCTCACGGCCTGGGCCAAGACCGATTTTGCCGATGAGGCGAACGGCCTTGAAACACCGTTTCTCGTGGTGATCGGCGAACATGACACACCGCTTCCAGCCGATTTCATGCGCGAGACATTTCTCGAGTGGTACCCCAACGCGCGGTTGGAGACGATTGCCAACGCCGGACATTATCCGATGTACGAGACACCGGTTCTACTGGCAACGATGATGGAAGCGTATATGAAGGAGCACCTCTAAGCGCGTTCTTGCCTTCCGCGCAATTCGACGGGTTTCTAGAGGCCCGCTCCGTGAATTTGTGCGATTCCTTCTTTACCCGATGCGATCATGCTTTTCAGTGTTTCATCACCTCCCAATGGCAATTGCATAATTGGTCCGAGCATCGATCCATAAGCATGCTTTTCACCCGAAAAGCTGCGGCTCACAACACCTCTGACAATCGCTCCTTTTGCACCGAAGATGGGTCCGCCACTCATTTTGCCTGGTATTTTTGCATTAAAATCAAAGCACGGTCCGGGTGTCGGAACTTCTTTCTTTAGATGGTTTTCTGGGAACGTATCCAAAATCTCTCCGACAGAAACGAACAGTTCGTCATCAAAGTTCTCCAAAACCCAATCCCCATTTTTTGTTTTTAGAGGAATATCTTTCATGTTCGCGTAGCCAATAGCGTACGCTTTTTCTCCTGTATCAAATTGGTTCAAAGAAAGGTTGAGGGGCTGGTGTGCTGCCCCCCCAGGCATTTCCGATATTTTGCAGATGGCAATATCAGTGAGTGAATCAAACTTTTCGTCTTCGTGAATAAGTGGTGTGTCTTTCCATTCGCCCCAGTATCTGCAACTTTCAAAAGGGAAAAACCTAAAACCTTTCGCTCCATAAGCTGGGTTGATCGGAATCATTACCCCCATCTGGAATGTATCGGGGAACTGAATGATGCTTCCAGATCTAACCGGCTTGCCATATCCACTTTCTATTGGATCGAGAAGAACGTGAGATGCCGTAATCAGGAAACCTGTACAGCTAATGATAAAGGCTGTTCCTATACATCTTACAATTTCCTGATCTGGCACAAACGCGACGACGGGAACAACGCTTTGTTTCATCAGAAAGTCGACTGTGCCAAATGACGAGAATACAGCCTCCATGTTCTTAGGAGGATTATTAGTCAATAAATCCAGCTCCCCTTTGATCGCAAAGAAATCATCGTTCCCACCTTCCTTTGGCTCTAGCGTAAGCCCATTCAAATCATGGATTCCCCAGCGACCATCATTGTCCTTTGCCCACAACGTCTTCATGATTTGGATTTTTTGATCGTCGGCATTCATACTCACGCTCACTCCGTAGCGACCTCACCGGAGGAATGGTCTCTTCGCGCTTGCGACAGGCTGCGGTACCGGGTCGGGTTTTTCGCGCCGGGTTTCCCGATGCGCGATATAGGTGGCGCTCGCGACGATCACGGCGCCGCCGACAATCGTCCACAGTTCTGGCTGCTCGCCGAATATCAGCAGGCCCAATATCGCCGCCCACACTAGCTGCAAGAACTGTGCGGGTTGAGTAACCGTAATCTCGGCGCAGCGAAACGCTTGGGTGAGCGTTACGTGACCGGCGGTCGCCAGGCAGGCAACGAGGAACAGAAAACTCAGCTCGGTGAACGTCGGCGTACGCCAATTCAGTAAGGCGGGCGGCAACAGCACCAGCGTCACGACAATCGACAGGTACGCGACGATGGACGTGCTGGATTCCGTTTCGGTGAGTTTCTTCGCAATCAGAAACGAGCCAGCAAAGACCGGAGCGGCTGCAACTTGGGCGAGCGCGCCGATACTCACCACCTCGAAGCCGGGTCTCAGGATTATCAACATACCCCCGAAACCGACCAGCACGGCGCCAATGCGGCGAACGCGCAACTTTTCGCCGAGAAACAGAACCGCGCCGATGGTGGTGAAGATGGGTGCGGTGAAGCCGAGCGCCGTAACTTCGGCGATGGGAATACGCGCCATGGCAAAAAACCACAGGCTAACGCCCATGCCGTGCAGCAACCCGCGGCTCAGATGCAGCCCCCAAATGCGTTTCGGCAGCCGCACCGTTTCGAGCCGCATAAACACCGGGATCATCAGGAGAACCCCGAAGGCGTAGCGGATGAACGCCGCTTGGGGTGCACTCATATCGGTTCCGAGGTGACGCACGATGACTGTCACGCCGACAAAAAACAGCCCGGTCAGCAGCATCCAGCCGATGCCGCGCAGATTCCCGGCAGCGGTGCCGGGGCCTGTGGCGTGTGTCGTCATTGGTGCACTCGTGTTTCCCGGCGCATAAATTGCGCCGTATGGTTCAACCTAGCACCGGTTCGGCGGCACCGCGAGAAAGACCGCGGTTCGAGGGATAATTTTCATGTTGCCACTTGAAATTCGAATAATATGTGTATATACAAGTATTATGACGAATGCAGGAAAAGCTGAATCCGCCCGGAAGCCGTCCGATGTTACAGCGTGCACACTGGCCAACGTGCGCAAAGCGTCCCGGGCAATCTCCCAAGTTTACGACGCCGCACTGCAACCGACGAACCTCAAGGCGACCCAATTCACCCTTCTCGCAGCCCTATCGAAACTCGGACCGATGCCGCTGAGCCAGCTCGCCGACCACATGGTGATGGACCGGACCACCCTGACCCGAAATCTGCAACCGTTGCAAAAACGCAAGCTGGTCGACACCTCACCGGGCCAAGATCGCCGCGTCCGCAATGTTCAATTAACCGCCCAGGGCGAACGTCTTTTTGACGAGGCGTTGCCCTACTGGAGGAAAGCTCAAAATGGATTCGTCGATGGCCTGGGCAAAGAGCGCTGGACGAGACTGCTCGATGATCTGTCCACGACGGTCTCCCTAAGCCAGAATTGACATTTTTTTGCGTTATTACGTGTAATTACACTTTATTAAAGGAGCAAATAGTGACAAACCAACCAACCGCAGCACCGTGGAGCAACTCGACAAAGCTCGCTATCGCCGCGCTTGTCGGCGTATTGGCGATCGCTGCCTATTATGTCGGCAGCACGGGCGTCGCCGCCGTCGACTCAACGCAACAATTTAGGCCAATTGGGTTCGCTGTCATCGTTCCAGTGGCCCTGTTCTTCATCGCCTACGCCCTATCGAGCAGATTGCGCAGCTTTGTGTTGGCGCAAGATCTCCGAACGCTGACCCTGCTGCAGCATTGGCGGGTGTTGGGCTTTACGTTCCTCGTTCTCTATGCCCACGATATTTTCCCCGCCGCGTTCGCCTGGCCCGCCGGATTCGGCGATATTTTGGTCGGTTTTACCGCACCTTTCATCGTCACACGGCTCGCACGTAATCCAGCGTTCGCCACCAGCTGGCGGTTCATCGCCTACCACTTATTCGGCTTGCTCGACTTCGCGGTAGCGGTAACCGCGGCAACGCTCACCTCGGGTGCTTATCCAAGCGTTTTCGCAGGACCGCTGACCAGCGCAGCAATGGAGGTGTGGCCGCTTAACCTGTTTCCCAGCTTTTTTGTGCCCCTGTTCATCATTCTCCATGTCGTGGTGCTGCTAAAGGTACGAGCCTTGCGGCGCGAAGCGACGAACCCCGCCGCTGCCGAACTTCAGGCCGCCTAGATGTAGCGCAAGGGCGTCGCAGGTTCTCCTGCGACGCCCGATCGGCCCTATTCAGCCGTGTACCCGCCGTCGATATACAGCGTCTGCCCGGTAACATATTCGGACGCCGGCGACAGCAGATAGATCAGTCCGCCGATAAGATCGTCGGTCTCACTCAAACGGCCCACTGGTACCCGGTCGAGCATTTTTTCGCGCACCGACCGGCCCGGCTCCTCCTCGGAGAACATCCATTCGGCCAACGGCGAGCGAAATACCGTCGGACCAATGGCGTTAATGTTGGCGCCTTTCGCGCCCCATTCGCAGGCGAGCGCCTTGACCATTCCGTCGAGGCCCGATTTCGACGCGCAATAGCCGGTATAGCCGGTGGGCAGACCATGGCGGCCCCGGGTCGACGACACCACAACGACCTTATTGCGCGTCCCGTTCGCCGGTTGCTTAGCAAATTGCCGGCCGGCAGCCTGACAGGCCAGCCAATGAGTATCGAGATTGGCGATCATCACCTTGCGCCAATCCTCAAACGCCTGCTCCTCGATATAGCCGACATCATTGGTGCCGAGCGCGACGAACATCAAATCCAAGACACCGTGAGCGCCCACCGCGGCATCGACGATCGCTGTCGCGTTCGCCTCGGTGTCGGGCCACTCCTCGACGACCGCAACACTGGCGCCCGCGGCAATCAATTCACCGGCCATCGCCGACAAGCGTTCGTTATTCCGGTCGGCCAGAGTTAGCTTACAACCTGCGCCTGCAAGCGCGCGGGACGCCGCGCTCCCCAGCGTTCCGGTAGCGCCGATAATCAGGGCGGACTTCCCGGAAATATCGAACAGGGACTGGGGGTTGCTGATCGTCGCGTTCATTGTTGGAACTCCTCGTCTCTTGCGCGTGCACTAGCGCCTATCCTACCGGCTGGCGCAACGAAAGCCGAATATCCCCAGCCGGCACCTTGCCGTTCTGATGCGCCGGTCCTACCTACCCGGCAACCACCTACACGACCAAAGGCCCCGACGATGAGTAATCCCGTCACCACCGTTATCGAGCCGCGCGAGCGAGATCTTGGCGGATTTTCCGTACAACGTGTTTTGCCAGCTGCCGGATTGCGTACGGTGGGGCCTTTCGTTTTTTTTGATCACATGGGGCCGTCCGTTTTCCCACCCGGCAAGGGCGTTGACGTTCGCCCCCATCCCCATATCGGCTTGGCCACCGTAACCTATTTGTTCGAGGGTGAAATCCTTCACCGCGACAGCCTCGGTTTCGAACAGCCAATCCGCCCCGGCGACGTGAACTGGATGACCGCCGGTCGCGGAATCGTTCATTCGGAGAGAACCGCGCCGGAGGTTAGCGCAGCCGAGCATCGTCTCAACGGGATCCAGTCGTGGATCGGCCTGCCAACCGCCGACGAGGAAACGGAACCGAGCTTTTTCCATCACCCCGCCGATAGCTTGCCGGAAATCTCTCAAGGGCCGACAACATTGCGCCTGATCGTCGGCAGCGCGTTCGGCCACACTGCACCGGCAAAAACATTCTCGAAGATGTTTTACCTCGATGCACCGATGGCGGCGGGCGCGTCCGTAACGCTGCCGGACGAACACGAAGAACGCGCGGTCTATGTCGCCGGCGGGGCCGTTACGATTGCCGGCGAAACCTACGGCAAGGGGAAGATGGTTGCGATCGCTTCTGATTGCGATGTCGCCATCGAGGCGGCCGACGAGAGCCGCGTCATGCTGCTGGGCGGTGAACCGCTGGATGGCTCGCGGCACATGTGGTGGAACTTTGTGTCGAGTTCGAAAGAGCGTATCGAACAAGCTAAGGACGACTGGGCGAACGGCCGCTTCGATGCCGTGCCGGGCGAGACCGAGTTCATTCCCCTGCCCGAGAACTAAACCGGGCTCATCTCCCTTTAGCTATAGCGGCAAAGAAAAAAGCCGGTGCTTTTTTGCACCGGCTTTAATCGTGCTGTCGCGCGCCGAAGAACTAGCTGGCGCTGGCGACCTTAGGAGCTTCTTCGGCTCCTTTCTCCAGTCCCGCAGTCAATTCCAGGAGGAAGCTGCTCATATTCTCCCCGAGTATCAAAATGCTGGCAGCGCCCGCGATGGCAAAAAACGCAACTAAAAATGCATACTCTGTGGCAACCGCGCCGAGTTTGTCGTTATGTAAACGAAGAGCCAACGAATGAAGATAAGTCAAAACGTACATATTACCCTCCTGGAATACTGAGGGTCCTTCCCTGGACCCCTTCGATGCCTGCCTTGTCGCTGGCGGTTCCGCATCGCGCCCTGGTGGATGCCGCCGCCAATTCGTGGAGATTTATACGATTTGTTATTGAATATTAAAATAGTCTTTACATAAAATTCATTTTATTAACCTTAATATTCGATGAAACTCAACGCAGTATTGACTTGATATAGAAATAAAAAAGATGACAGGCCCACAATTTACAAGACTTAATGCCCAATAACCTGACAACCGCAGCTGCCGGAATCACCATCAAGGCGCCGGGCCAACAACAGCGAGGAGTTAACCATATGTCGAATGACGCAGCGGACCGCCAAACGATCCGCGACATGATCGAGAGCTGGGCCATCTGGCGCGATTCAGCCGACTGGCAGCGGTTCCGCAGCCTCTGGCACGACGACGGGATCATGTCGGCGACGGTTTTTCAGGGACCGGTGGATGAGTTTATCGACCGCGCCCGGCAATCCCACGAGCGCGGCGTCACGGCACAGCACATCCTGGGTGGGACATCAGTCGATATAAACGGTAGTCGGGCGGTCGCGCAGACACGGGCGACGATCGGTCAACGCGCACCGGTCCATGACGTGGTGTGCGACGTTGTGTGCACCATCCGTTTCTACGACTTCTTCGAAAAACGCGATGGGTGCTGGGGCTTGGTACGGCGCCAGGGAATCTACGAGAAGGACCGGATCGACCCGGTCGACCCATCGCAGACCGTATCTCTCGACCCGGACGTTTTAGCGCGGTTCCCCACCGGCTACCGCCACCTCGCCTACCTGCAAACCAACGCCGGGTTCACGGTCAAAACAGACATGCCGGGGCTCACCGGCCCGGAAGTCGATACGCTTTACGCCGCCGGCGCAGCGTGGCTGGCCGGCGACTAAGCGCACCATCGAAATGGCCGGACTGCTATTGATCCGCAGGCGCGAGATCGACCGTGTCGATCCAATATTGCCGTGCGATCCACCGAACATCGGATGGCTTGACCCGGGCGAGCCGGGTCGTGGCACCTTCGGTTCCGCGTTGCACGCCAATGGTATTGTAAACATTGGTATGGAACCGCTCGGGCGGGAACTTCGCCGTTACGAGAAGGGTTAGCGATTTGGGATTTTCATCCAACGCTGCAGATAACGCATCGGTAACACGCGCCGGCCCAGTGACCATACCGTAGGCTTGCGCGGCCAGCCAAAGCAAAGCGACGAACCCGATAAACCTGATATCCCGCCGCTTATGCCATGCGCGCCGCCGGCGTTGCGGTCGTACCTCGTCTAGTTCTTGCGATACCATATCAGTTCGGCTTCCAGACCATCCCCCATCGCTCGATCGTCCACTTCTCCAGCGGCACGAGCATCCAGCGGTCGGTGATAAGATAAATAAGCGAAATCAGGATCACACCGAGGAACACCTCTTCGGTTTTGAATTCCACGGCCGATACGAAGATCATGAAGCCCAGCCCGCTATCGCCACCGATCATTTCGGCAGCAATTAACGCACGCCAGCCGAAGCCCAGCGACATACGCATACCGGTGATAATCGACGGCATGGCGCCCGGCAAATAGACGTGGCGGATGGTATCCAAGCGCGAGCCGCCCAGCGTCTGCACCCCTTGGACAAGCACCTTCGGCACCGCGCGCACACCCATCATCGTGTTGAAGAACAGCAGCCAGAAGATGGTGTTGAGCATAATGAACAACGTGGTTTCCCAACCAACGCCGAACCAGACAATGGCTAGCGGGATCCACGCGATGCCGGAGACCGAGTTCATGAAAATACCGACCGGCTCGAGATAGGCCGAAACGATCCGGTTCATGCCGGTGAGAATGCCAAACGCGATGCCGAGCGGAATGCCGACGACGGCGGCCAAGATGACGCGGCCGATCGACGACAAGACATTGTTCGACAATTGACACGCATTATGTCCTTCGACCGCGGCGATGAAACCGGGGCAGTCCGACTGCAAGAAGAAGATCGCGCCCCAAACGTCGGCAAGCGGCGGAATTTCGACCGGCTCGAACCACACGAATGCGGTGTTGAGTTCCCACAGGAAAATAAGGACGATAAAGGGGATCGAGCCTAAGAACACCTTGCGCAGGCGCTGGCGGCCGAACCGGCGCTGAACGGCGACGGAAAATTCGGAGATTGCAGTCATCGTTGCACGAGCCCCCATCTCTCAATCGTGTCGGATTCAAGGGGCCGCAGCAGGAAGTGATCGAGGACGATCCAGGTAACACCGATCATCACCATACCGAGAATGATCTGCGCGGTGTTGTCGAGCTCTTGACCGGCGAAGATCATGTTGCCCAAGCCCGGCCGGCCCGCCAGCATTTCGCCCGCGATCACCGCGCGCCAGGCGAAGCCGACCGACAGCCGCGAACCGACGGCAATCGATGGCATGGCGCCGGGTAGCAGCACGTCACGCACAACCTGGAGGCGTGACGCGCCAAGCGTGCGCGCGGCCTGGATATAGCGCACCGGCACCGAGCGAACACCCGACAGCACGTTGAAAGCAATCGGGAAGAAACTCGTGTAGAGAATGACGATCAGGACGGTCGTATCGCTATTGCCGAACCAAATCACGATCACCGGAAAGATGGCGATGCCCGATACCGACTGGAAGAAGTTCATCAGCGGGTAGAACATGTCGGCGACCGTCCGGTTCAGCCCCAGCAGTAAGCCGAACGGTATGCCGATAGCGATTCCCACCAACCCGCCAAAAACCAGACGGGTCAGCGTGTCGGAATAGAAGCTAAGCAGCGAGCCCTTATAGAGCATATCGGCCGACGACAGGATGACGGCCATTGGCGACGGCAAGTAGCGGTCGGGACGGTCGATCAAAAAGACCGAGATGAACGCCCACAGCGCCACCGCGCCAACCAGGAATATGATGAGCCGTCCCGCGCCTTCCGTGGCAAACTTCTTGAGTTTGACACGATTAGATTGGTGAACTTCAATACTCGTCATCGGTCGTCACCTCCTGGCGCACGAGACGGAGAATCTCGTCGCGCGCATTCGTGAACTTCGAATTGTTCGTCATATCCTTCCACACCCGCTGCTCGCGCGGTATGTCGATTTTAATCTCGGTCTTGATACGGCCGGGCCGCCGCGAGAACACGATGCAGCGGTCGCCGAGGAACGCTGCTTCCTCGACCGAATGGGTGATAAACAGAATAGTTTTATGGGTCGCCATAACGATGCGGTTGAGCTCGTCCTGGAGCGTGATACGTGTCTGCGCATCGACAGCCGCGAAGGGCTCGTCCATGAGCATGATTACCGGGTCAGCGCATAGAGTGCGCGCAACCGCGACGCGTTGCTTCATGCCGCCGGACAGCTCATGGGGATAGCGTTCTTCGAAGCCAGACAGGCCGACCAGATCGATATATTCCTGAACCCGCCGCCTGGTTTCCTCTTTCGGTACCCGTTGCAGTTCCAGGCCGTGCCCGATGTTACGCGACACTGTGCGCCAGGGCAG
Source organism: Alphaproteobacteria bacterium (assembly GCA_965267185.1). Classification (GTDB taxonomy): domain Bacteria; phylum Pseudomonadota; class Alphaproteobacteria; order UBA6615; family UBA6615. The sequence continues at coordinate 1,678,184 of OZ253937.1, forward strand.
GATAGCGTGTTCCTGAAACACCACCCCGCGATCCGGGCCCGGCCCGTGAATTTCAATACCGTCGACCATCGCGCGGCCCTCGCGATAGGGTAGTAGGCCAGCGACAATGTTCAATAACGTGGTTTTGCCGCACCCGCTGGGACCGACAATGGCGACAAATTCGTTCTCGTAGACTTGGAGATTAATGCCCTCCAATGCATGAACGGACTCGCCCGTATATTCATCCGGGTAGTGGTGACACAGGTCCTGGATGATCAGCTTGGCTTCACCTGACATATTTCTTCCAAGTAATTAGGACGGGCGCGGGAACTCGTCCCGCGCCCGTCACAGGCATCAACAGAAGACTTGAGTAGCGTAAGGCCTCAACTGCCCTTACCCAGGTCCGCAAACCACTCCGGATGGCGTTCCATCGTCGACCGGATGAATTTCGAGTCGAGATACTTCGCCGGATCGAATGGCTTTTTCATCTTCTTCTGTTCGATCAGCAAGTCGACGGCCTGGCTGAACGCCTTGGCCGTGTTGTCGCCGATCCGCGGGTCGAAGACCCAGAAGTCGAGCCCAGCCAGCACCTCTTCCTTCGAGGCGTTGGCGAAGCGGGCGCCGATCTCGGCAACTTCGTTGCGGTTGGCTGGGTTGCGCACAAATGCGGCGGCTTCCGACATGGCGTCGACAACCTTCTGCGTCGTCGCTTCGTCCTTGTAGACCCGATCCGGGTTACCGTGCAGATAGGCGCAGAAGCAAACCAAATCGCCGCCGCGCTTCACGACTTTGGAGCCGGACACTTTCTGCAGCGCACGGAAGTTGAAGGGCTCCCAACCGACGATGGCGTCAACGCCACCGGTGTCGAGCACCGACACGAGGCTCGGCGGACGCGTGTTGATCCGCTCCAGGTCATTCGTCGACAGGCCAGCCTGTTTGAGCGCCTGTTGCAACCACACGTCACCGGTCGAACCGAAAGTCACGGCGACTTTCTTGCCCTTAAGGTCGGCAACAGAGTTGATACCCGAATCCTTCGAAGCGATCAGAGCGACAACCTTATCGGCCGTGTCCTTTTCGAACGCCGCGCCGACATAGCCGACAACGCCGCGAACATTGAGACCGCGCTCGAGGGCCGCCGGCAAGTTGGTGAAGGCCGCCGGGGCGTAGTCGAATTCACCGGCGCGCAGGCCCTTCGAGAGCTCCGAACCCGTGTTGCGAATTTCGACTTTTACGTCGACGCCGTTTTTGGCAAAGAAGCCCTTATCCTGGGCCACGAAGACCGCCAAGCCGCCGGGGTTACCCGCGGCGCCGATAACGACTTCCTGGGCGCTTGCAGCGAAGCCTGACGCTGCGAAGCCGACCGCGGCTGCAGCCGCAATCAGGCCAGTTCTAATCTTTGACATCGTTTCCTCCCAATTGGTGTGTCATTGATTGTTAGTGTTAATTCATGCAGATGGTCAACTCTACCGTACACACTCACTCATCAACAGTCTCGTGCGCGTTGGTCAACAGTTGGCGAGTTCAAATTATCGACAACAGAGGTTTTTTGATCAGTTTTTCCAAATTCGGACGCTCGTTCCAAACTCCTAGAGATACTGCCGAAACCAGTCTGTAGCTTCACTTGCGACCGTTTCGAAATGCTCGGAATCCGAGAATTCGTAAACCTGATTATGCCGCGCACCGGGTAGCCGAACGAGCTTCTTCGGTTCGCCACAACGCTCATAAGTGGCCTCTACCTCCTCGGGCGGCACGATGGAGTCGTACTCGGCAGCGAAAAAAAGAACCGGCCGCGGGGATATCCGGTCTACGACCCAGTCCGGTTTATAGCGGAAGCACGCCTCAACGCTTTCAACGTCGACATGGGTTACGTCCTCCGCGCCGTGCTCTTCGACCGTCATAATCGGTTTTTCCACCGCATCGGGATCGTTGGGATAGATATCGTAGCGGTAGATCATGGTCTTTTCGCCGGTCAGCACACGGTGGCGCGCTTCTTCTCGGACCATGTCGCGAAACCTGAACCAGTCATAGGCCGAACGGACCGATCTGAGCCAGCGCTCGCCATCGTGAACACCGACAGCCGAGACCACGACTTTTAGACGCGGGTCGAAAGCCGCCGCCCAAACGGCGTTAGCGGCACCGAAACTGGAGCCGTAAACACCGATCCGGTTCGCATCGACACCATCGACGGTTTCCAGATAAGTCACCGCATCGTAAGTATTCTGCGCCTGCTCCAAAGGCCGATGCCGGCCCCGCTCGCCTTCGGCTTCGCCGTATCCCCGATAGTCGGGCGCCAGCGCGACAAAACCCTCCCGCGAAAGCCGCCGGGGGATATCGATGGTCGCGACGTTCTTGCGGCCGGTATACCCGGTAAGGCAAACGACCGCCGGCAGCGGTGGATCGCCCGCCGTCCACGTCGCGGGGCGGTATAGATGGGCTGTGATTTTGAAACCGTCGCTGTAGTAGGCAACGTCTTCGCGGGTCATACCGTCTTCGGTCATCGCATCCATTTTAGATGAGCTTTCCGCGCCGATTGCGCGCTTATTGCAGTCACGGTGTTTTTTGGTCCAGGGCCATCAATTTAGAGGAGGCTTCTCCGCTGCCCAGGGCCGGGACTCTTCGAAGGCCGCTGCGGCGCGGAAAATATCGACTTCGCCCAGATGTCGGCCAACGATCTGCAAGCCCACCGGCAGGCCATCGATAAAGCCGCAAGGCACCGAAGCCGCCGGAAGGCCCGTCAGGTTGAACGGATAGGTATAGGTGAGCCATCCGATGGTGTTGTCCGCCGAACCCCGGCCCGGCGGATAGTCGTTGCTCACATCGAAGGCGGTGACCGGCAGCGTCGGCGTCAGCAGCAAGTCGTAGTCTTCGAAGAACGCGCAGATCTTCGTGCGCAGATCGTAGCGCTCGAACACCTTGCTGTAGTACGTCCCCATCTCCTGCCCCAACGCTCCGTCGAGCGTATGGGCGACGGAGGGGTCGAGCAGTTCGCGCGAGTTTTCCAGCACGGGGCGCAACCGTGTGCCAGCGCCGGCGAAGAACTCGGACATCATCAGATCAAGTGGATCGTCAAACACATGTTCAACTTCGGTAACGTGACAACCCAGATCCTCAAGAACCTTGACCGCACTTGCGACAGTCGCAAGCACCTCGGGGTCGGGTTCGCCGTAGCCGAGGGTCGGGCTCCACGCGATCCGGAGGCCTTCCGGCGAGCGGTCGCACGCTGCCAGGAAATCCGGCACCTCTTGTGAGACCGCACCGGCGTCGCGGGCGTCAAAACCGGAAATCGTCTGCAGCAATAACGCGCCATCGCGCACGGTTCGCGCCAGCGGGCCTACATGGGCCAATGTCGGCGTCGCGCTGGGCGGAAACACCGGCACGCGGCCGAAATGCGCTTTGATGCCGAACAAGCCGGTAAACGCCGATGGAATACGCACCGAGCCGCCGCCATCGGTGCCCAGGCCGAATGGCGACACCCCTGCCGCGATGCTGGCTGCCGCGCCACAACTCGATCCGCCGGGTGTCTTGTCCAGGTTCCACGGGTTGCGGGTGATCCCCGTCAGCGGCGAATCGCCAACAGCCTTGCAGCCAAATTCCGACGTCGTCGATTTACCGATGATCGCACCACCCGCAGCGCGAACACGCGCGACCGAGGGCGCATCCACGTCCGATACGTTGTCCGCCATAGCGCGCGAGCCGAAGGTGAGCTTCGCGCCTTTAACGGCGATCAAGTCTTTCACCGATACGGGCAGGCCGTGCAGCGGCCCCAACTCATCGCCGGCGACAATAGCGGCCTCGGCGGTCTTCGCTGCATCCATCGCCTGGTCTTCGGTGATGTCGAGGAACGCGTTGATTTGCGGTTCGACCTCGCGCAACCGGTCGAGCGACGCAGTCACGACCTCGACCGGCGACACCTCTTTCGAGCGGATCAAGTCGCGCAGTTCCAACGCGCTCTTCCAGGTCAGTTCCGACATGATCTGCCTCCTCAAACCGGCTTTAAACAGCGCCCCAGCGGGGGTCGAACGTTGTGGCTGGGCGTTCGAGCGATTTTTCGAACGACGCGAGAATTTCGTCTTTGCGCAAATGACGGCCGATGACGACCAGCCGGGTTTGGCGCTTACCGCCAGGCCAGGCTTCGGAATGGGTCGGCGGGCTGAACACCGATTGCACCCCCTGGATAATCACCGGCAGCTCGACCCCATCGATCTGAACGATCGCTTTCACCCGGAACAAATCGTCGCCGTAACCGTCGACCAAGCCCTGCAGGAACGCCATGAAGGGTTCCCAGTGCAGCGGGCGATCCTCGACGATCGACACCGAGACGATATCCGAATGCTCGTGCTGATGATCGTGGCTATGCGCTTCGCTATGGCCGTGATCGTCGTCCACGCCGATCCAGTCCGGCACCACATCGTCGCGCAGCTTTGGATCGAACAAGTCGATATCGAGCAAACGGTCGACGCCGATCCGACCGTACTCGGCTACTTCGCGCGGCGCCAGCGGGTTGATATCGTTCAGCGCGCGAATGCTATCGTCATACTCCGCATCGCTCACAAGATCCCGCTTGTTGAGAATCAGCTTGTCGGCAAACGCAATCTGCTTGCGGGCTTCATCCGTGGTGTCGACCATCTTCTGAAAATGTTTGAGGTCGATCATCGTCAGCACCGCATCCAACCGATAAGTCAGGTTCAGCGTCATGTCGGTATAGAACAGCTGCGCCAACGGCGTCGGATCGGCGATACCGGTGGTCTCGACGATCACCCGGTCGAACTCGATCTTGGGTTCGATGATACCGCCACGCCGCTGCACCAAGCGCAGCAGGGTCGTCAGCAAGTCGTCCTTCATGGCACAGCAGATGCAACCGTTGGTCAGCTCCATCATCTCGTCGTCGGCGCGAGCGATGAGATCGCCGTCGATGCCGATTTCGCCAAACTCATTGACGATGACCGCCGTCTTACCGCTATCGGGGCTCGACAGGATGTGGTTGAGCATCGTCGTCTTGCCGGAGCCCAGGAACCCAGTCAGCAAGGTCAGCGGCGCACGCCGGTCGGTCACGTCAGCGTTGGTTGTCTCGCTCGTCACGGCTCAAATCCTCGCAGCGGCCACCGGTGGCCGCCACGCTGGTATGTCAAGCGCTAATCGAGGACAGCGAAGGCGCGCACGGGCGAGCCGCTGCCGCCATTCAATTTGAGCGGCACACCGGAGAAGAAGAATTCACCGGCGCCGATGAGCTGCTCCATGTTCACCAACCACTCATAGTGGGTGATGCCCCGCTCGCGGCACACCCGGTGGCTGGGAAATTCCGACCAGTTGGGCCGGTCGGTCGAAGGGCCTTCCACGCCATGGATTTTGGAGTTGCGGTCGGCAAGCCAGTGGGTCGCCGCCTCGGTGAGTCCCCAGTTGCTGATCACGCATTCCGGATTCGGGTAGTGGCGCTTCGTCAGGCCAGAGCACATCAAAACGATATGCCCGTCGATTTCCACGCCTGCCTTCTCCTGTGCGGTCTCCAGATCGTCGACGTCGACATCGCCGAGATCGGGGATGTGCTGCAGATCGAGGCACACGGCTTTGCCCATGAACATATCGAGCGGCATCTGGTCGACCGGCATGCCATCGGGATTGACGTGGAAGAACGCGTCGATGTGGGTGCCGATATGATCGATCGTGCTGATATGCGTGGTCGCGAACGTCATGGGATCGCTGGGGATCCCGAGACCGAATTCCTTCGTATTCTCGTGCGTATGATGTGGAATGATGACCGGCCGCTGAAACAACCGGTGTGCCGGCATGTTGTCCTCAAGCGTCAGCGTCAGGTCGACAATATGACCCGAGATATTGCTTATAGCCATTGATCCCTCCCCTGGATAAATCCAGCTTAGGGGTCAATCGAATTACCTGTCAAACGCCCGGGCGGGCGCAGATGACGGTCCTACGTCAGCCGCGCCTTGAAGTCCTGACGCTGGTTTTCCAGCTCGGCCGGCAACCGATCCCCGAAATTATCGAAGTAATCCCGTTGCGCTTCGGTTTCCTGCAACGCCGCTTGCGGGTCGACTGTCATGATGTCGCCAAACGAGGCCGCCGGAAAATCCAAACCGGTCCAGGTGAAATCCTCGTATTTAGGCATCATGCCCATCGGCGTTTCTTCAGCGCTGCTATGGCCGTTCACGCGATCGACGATCCACTCGAGCACCCGCATGTTCTCGCCGAAGCCCGGCCAGATGAAGTTGCCATCCGGATCTTTGCGGAACCAGTTCACGCGGAAAATCTTCGGCGGATTGGGAAGCTTGTCGCCGAGCGAGAGCCAATGCTGCCAGTAGTCGGCCATGTTGTAGCCGCAGAAGGGCAGCATCGCCATGGGATCGCGGCGGATCGCCGCCTGATCAACTGCCGCCGCAGTCGCTTCCGATCCCATCGTGGCGGCCATGTAGACACCGTGATTCCAATCGCGGGATTCATAGACCAAGGGGAACGTGTTGCTCAGCCGGCCACCGAAAATGAACGCGCTGATCGGCACGCCGTTGGGGTCGTCCCACGCCGGGTCGGCGCTCGGGCACTGGCTTGTCGCACAGGTAAACCGGGCGTTGGGATGGGCCGCCAGCGCGTCGCTATCCGGCGTCCAATCGTTGCCCTTCCAATCGATCAGATGGGCCGGCGGGTCGCCGTCCTTACCTTCCCACCACACATCGCCATCGTCGGTCAGCGCGACATTGGTGAAGATGGTATCGCGCTCCATCATCTTCATGGCGTTAGGGTTGGTCTTCATCGACGTTCCCGGCACCACGCCGAAATAACCGGCTTCGGGATTGATTGCGTAGAGACGGCCATCGTCGCCCGGTTTGATCCACGCGATATCGTCGCCAACGGTGCTGACCGTCCAACCCTCATAACCCTCGGGCGGAATAAGCATCGCCAAATTGGTTTTGCCGCACGCACTGGGGAACGCGGCAGCGACGTAGGTTTTTTCGCCGCGCGGCGATTCCAGACCGAGGATCAGCATGTGTTCCGCCAGCCACCCCTCGTCGCGCGCCATCACCGAGGCGATGCGCAGGGAGAAACATTTCTTGCCGAGCAGCGCGTTGCCGCCATAGCCGCTGCCGAACGACCAGATCGAGCGCTCTTCCGGAAACTGCACGATGTATTTGGTCGGGTTGCAGGGCCAGGGCACGTCGGCTTGCCCCGCTTCGAGCGGCGCCCCGACCGTGTGCATGCAGGGCACGAAGTCGCCATCGTCACCCAAAACGTCGAGCGCCGCCTGGCCCATGCGCGTCATCACGCGCATGCTCATCGCCACGTAGGGCGAGTCGGTTAGTTGCACGCCGATATGAGCGATGTGCGAACCGAGTGGACCCATGCTGAACGGCACGACATACATGCGCCGGCCCCGCATGGCGCCGGTAAAGAGGCCCTTGAGGGTGGCCCGCATTTCGTCCGGATCGATCCAGTTATTGGTCGGGCCGGCATCCGCTTCGTCGCGCGAGCAGATGAACGTGCGGTTCTCAACCCGCGCCACATCGTCGGGGTCGGAGCGCGCGAGAAAACACCCGGGACGCTTTTCCTGGTTGAGCGGGATCAACGTACCAGCGTCGACCATCAAGGCGCTCAGCCGGTCATACTCTTCCTTCGAGCCGTCACACCAATACACGCTGTCAGGTTCGGCGAGCGCAACCATCTCGTCGATCCACGCGAGCAACTTCGCGTTACGCGTGCCCGCGCTTAACGGCTCAGCTAATTCAGCCATTCTATTCGTCCCCTCCGGTCGCCCATGGCGATAACTGCGGTTACCCCGCTTGAATTAAACAATAAACTGGTTGAGTCGGACGATGTAAATAGGCGTTCTCAATTGGATTTTGGAAATTTCTATCGGCCCCTCCAAAACCCAGAGAAACCGTGCCGGCATTAACTAAAATGCGAGATTAATTTAGCCGCGTGCCGATGGCCCGGCCTATAGTGAGGACGCGGGGCCGGTCCGGCCCCTCCAGTGGCGGCCCGTCAGCCGCTTGTCATTCTCTAATTTCGAGCGCGTCAAAACGTAATGCCCCGAAACGTCCGGTTTGTCGCGCTCCTCGCCCTCATGTCCGGCCTCGCGCCGATCTCGATTCATATCCTGCTGCCGGTGTTACCGGAAATAGAGCGCGCCTTCGCGCGCGGCGGCGGCATCAGCCAGCTCACCCTCTCGCTGGGCCTGATCGCGATGGCGGTATCGACGATTGCCTACGGTCCCGCCGCCGACCGGTTTGGCCGCAAGCCGGTATTGCTGTCGGGCTTGGGCCTCTTCATTGCCGGCAGCTTGCTGTGCCTCTGGTCGCCCAATATCGAAGTGTTGATTTTCGGCCGTGTGGTGCAAGCCACCGGCGGCGCTGCCGGTATGGTCGTCAGCCGGGCTATCGTCCGCGACGTCTATGGCCGCGAGGAAGCTGCCCGGATCATCGGCTATATGATGTCGGTGATCATCTTGGCGCCGCTATTCGCACCGCTGATCGGTGGATTCCTTACCGAGTTCTTCGGCTGGCGTTCGGTCTTCATTTTCGCCGGCATCATGGGCATGATCGCGCTCGCCTTTACCACAATGGGCTACCGCGAAACCCACCAGCCGAAAGGCAGTGGCGGTGTCTTACGAGAAATGGTGGTGGCATTCCCGATACTGCTGAAGAACCCAGCATTCCTCGCCTACACCGGCTACGCCGGATTCGGTGTCGGCCTGTTCATGAGCTTCGCCGGCGGCCTGCCCTTCGTGATGGTCAATCTGTTCGACCGGCCACCGTCCGACTTCGGTCTCTTCTTCATGATAATCATGAGCGGGTTTCTATCCGGCACGGTCTTGAGCACACGACTCACGCCCAAGGTCGGCATCGACCGGATGATCCGTCTGGCGAGCGGCACCAGCTTCCTGGTCGGGCTGCTGATCCTGCTCCTCTTCCTAATGGGATATGTCTCGCCCTGGTCACTGTTCGTACCCGCTGCGGGCATGGCCGTATGTCACGGCCTCGCCATTCCGAACGCCCAGGCTGCCGGGGTAAGCGTCAACCCGACGATTGCCGGTTCCGCTTCCGGCCTGCTCATCTTCATTCAGATGTCGGTCGGCGCCGGCTTCGCGCAACTGGCCGGCATGATCCCCACCGACACCCCGTTTCCGCTGATCATCCAGGTATGCACCGCCGCATTTCTGGCGTTTGCGAGCTTCACCGTTTTGATGTGGCTGCGTCGCCCCTAGCGTTGCCCCTACGGGGACCCAACAGCGGCGATTCGCAGAACATTGGTGCTACCCGGCGTGCCGAACGGAACGCCGGCGGTGATGATGATCTGCTCGCCCGCCTCAGCGAAACCTTCGCTCTCAGCGATCGCGGTCGCGCGGTCTACCATGTCGACGAAGCTCTTTGCATCCTCGGTCTCGACGCAGTGGACCCCCCACACAATCGCCATCCGGTGCGCCGTATCGCGGTTGGGCGTCAACACCATAATGGGCACATCGGGCCGCTCGCGCGAGGCCCGCAGGCCGGTCGAGCCGGATGTGGTGTAGCAAACGATTGCCGCCACGCTCATGGTCTCCGCAACTTGCCGCGCCGCGAGCATGATCGCGTCCGCGCTGGTCGTCTCCGGCCGCGTTTCGGCTTGTTCGATTATGGCGCGGTATTGCGGATCGGTTTCCACCGAGTGGGCCACCCGGTCCATCATGGTGACCGCTTCGACGGGATAGCTACCGACGGCCGATTCCGCCGACAGCATCACCGCGTCGGCTCCCTCGAACACCGCAGTCGCCACGTCGGTCACTTCGGCACGGGTCGGGCCCGGCTCTTCGATCATCGACTCCAGCATCTGCGTCGCCACGACGACCGGCTTGCCGGCGCGGCGCGCCGCGCGCGTAATGGTTTTTTGTAAACCAGGCACCTGCTCGATGGGAAGTTCGACCCCAAGGTCTCCCCGCGCCACCATGATACCGTCGCTAACCTCCAGGATTTCGCCGAGATGATCCATGGCGCGGGGTTTTTCCATCTTCGCCATCACCCAGGCGCGGCCATCGATGATCTCGCGCGCTTCGGTTATATCGGCAGCCCGTTGCACGAACGACAGCGCCACCCAATCGACGCCCAGCGACAGGCCAAAATCGAGGTCCTCTCGATCTTTCTCCGACAGAGCCGTCACCGGCAGGATGGCGTCGGGCACATTGACGCCTTTGTTCGAGGTGAGCGGCCCCCCTACTTTGACCATCGTGTCAGCCCCGTTCGCCGAAACACCGGTCACTTCCAGGCTAATCTTGCCATCATTGAGCAGCAGGGCCATGCCGGGCTCGAGCGCGGCGAAGATCTCCTCGTGGGGCAGCGAAGCTCCTTCGGCGTCGCCGACAATATCATCGAGGCTTAGGCGGAACGGCTTTCCTTCCTCGAGGATCACTCCATCGGCCATCTTTCCAACCCGCAGTTTGGGGCCCTGCAGATCAATCAGGATGCCGATGGGCCGGTTCAGCTCCTCTTCGACATCGCGGATCGCCTTATGCCATGCGGCGACATCCTCATAGACGCCATGGCTCATATTGAGCCGGAAGACATCCGCGCCCGCTTCGAATAGCCGCCGGATCATCTCAGGTGACCCGCTCGCCGGGCCCAGGGTCGCCAACACCTTCACATTCCGGGTACGCCGCATCGACTCCGCCTTAATTCTCGTGCCAATCGCCGCCAACGTAACACCAGGCGGCGAATCCAATATATCCTGTTTTTGTGTAACGTCGGCGAAACAACAAAGCGCAAATGGCTGGCCCGGCTGTGGCAACAGCGGTGTCATGTGTGCTGTATAAAGACCGCTCGCCCTATCTCGGCGCGGCGGTTCTTCTGGGGGGATATTTATGCGTGAGTATGGAATCGGGCAGTCGGTTCCGCGGGTCGAAGACCGCCGGCTGCTAACCGGGTTGGGCCGCTATACCGACGACCGCAAGGTTGGCGGCGCAGCTCACATGGCCGTCGTGCGATCGCCCCACGCCGCCGCCCGGGTAACCGCTATCGACACCGCCATCGCGGCCAGCATGCCGGGCGTCATCGCTGTTCTGACCGGCGATGATGTTGAGGAGGACGGCCTCGGTTCGATGTCGTGCAGCGTCAAACGTCGCCAACGCGACGGCCAGCCGATGATCGAGCCACCGTTTCCGATTCTGGCGCGCGACGCGATAAACATGGTCGGCGTTCCTGTCGCGATCGTCGTCGCCGAACATCTCGGCCAAGCGCTCGATGCCGCAGAGGCCGTAGACGTCACCTACGACATGCTGGCGGCAACTACCGAAACCGGCAGCGCGCTCGATAGCGATACGCCGCAAGTCTGGAGCGAAGTCGCCAACAACGAGAGCTTCTATTTCACCCTGGGCGACCAAACGGCGGTGGAAGATGCGTTCGCTGCCGCGGCCCATGTCGTCGATCTCGAATTTATCGTCAGCCGTGTCTCCGCCAATACGATGGAGCCACGCGGCGCCATCGGCTTCTACGACCCCAGCGACGAGCGCTATACGCTCTACGCCGGCATGCAGTCGCCGCACCGGGTGCGTAGCGAGCTGGCGCGAAACGTCCTGCGCGTGCCGGAGGCGCGCTTACGGATCATCTCGCCGGACATGGGCGGCGGCTTCGGCATGCGCGGCGCTCCGTTCGCCGAGCACGCGTTGGTTCTATGGGCGGCGCAGCGGCTGGGGCGCCCCGTCCGCTGGGTGGCGACGCGCTCGGAAGCCTTGGCGACCGACTACCATGCGCGCGACAACGTGTCGGCCGCGGCCCTCGCCCTCGATAGCGACGGCAAGTTCCTGGCGTTGCGCGTTAGCACCAAAGCCAATCTAGGCGGCTATCTGAGCTTTGCCGGCCCCCACTCGCCGACCAACAACTTAGGCGGCCTCTCGGGGGTCTATACGACGCCCCATATTTTTGCCGAGGTGCGCGGCGCTTACACTCACACCAGCCCGACGACCGCCTACCGCGGCGCAGGCCGGCCCGAAGCGTCCTACGCAGTCGAACGGTTGATCGACGTGGCGGCCCATGAACTCGGCATCGATCCGGTCGAGCTGCGCCGCCGCAATCTAATCCCAAGTAGCGCCCTGCCCTACGACACCGGTTTCGTGTTCACCTACGACACCGGCGAGTTCGAAGCGGTAATGGACAAAGCCGTCGAAACCGCCGACCGCGCCGGCTTCGAGGCAAGGCGCACGGCTGCTCTGGCTCGGGACAAGCTGCGCGGGTTGGGTATTGCCTGCGTGATCGAAATCGCCGGCGGACCGTTACCGGTCCCCAACGAAGAAAGCGCCGCCATTCGCTTCGAAAGCGACGGCGGCGTGACACTAGCCATGGGCACCCACTCCCACGGACAGGGGCACGAAACCGCGTTTCGCCAAATCGCGTCCGCGCTGCTGGGTCTCGAGTTCAACCAAATCAACGTCACTTATGGCGATACCGATGTCGTGCCCCATGGCAAGGGCACCTTCGGCTCGCGGTCGATCAGCGTCGGCGGCGTCGCGTTGCAACGCGCGGCGGAAAAGATCATCGACAAAGCCCGCCAGATCGCTGCACATGTTTTGGAGACGGCAGAAGCCGATATCCGGTTCGACGATGGCCAGTTCACCGTCGAAGGCACCGACCGCTCGATTTCCCTGACCGACATCGCAAAGGCGGCATACGCACCAGCCCGCCTACCGACGGGGATGGAGATCGGACTCGCCGAAAGCGCCATCGTGCTACCACCGGGTCCGACCTATCCCAATGGCTGCCATGTTTGCGAAGTGGAGATCGACCGCGACACCGGCACCGTTGAGATCTTGAGCTACGTGGTGGTTGACGATGTGGGCCGAATGCTCAACCCGCTGCTGGTGAAGGGCCAAGTCCATGGCGGCGTCGTGCAAGGGGCCGGTCAAGCGCTGATGGAACAGGTCGTTTACGACGACGCAAGCGGCCAACTGCTGACCGGATCTTTCATGGACTACACCATGCCGCGCGCCGACGACTTCCCGTCGTTCGATGTGGTCGGCCATGAAGTGCCATCGGCCAACAATCCGTTCGGCTTCAAGGGCGCCGGCGAAGCCGGCACGGTCGGCGCGTTACCGGCAGTGATGAACGCGGTATGCGATGCGTTGCGTCCGCTCGGTATCCGCCACATCGATATGCCCGCGACAAGCCAACGTATTTGGCAGGCGATGCGGGACGCGGAAAGCGCCGACTGATTCAGCGCTTCGTTCACGAAACCGTGTGAAACAAACTTGCCGAATTGACTGCGTTAACCATTCCGCTCATGATTTGGAGCGTGTGTTCCAAATTATTTTGTAGCGTTCGCTTTAATAATCCGAGGGGAGGAATCGGTTATGGCAAAAAGCAAACAAAAGAAGCAGAAAGAGAAGCCTCTCATTGAGGCAAAAGACGAAGAGAGCTCGCTCGGCATGGATCGGCGGGGCTTTCTCGGCGCCGCCGGCCTAGGTGCGGCAGGCGTTGCCACCGCGTCGGCAACCGGCCTGCTATCGAAAGGTGCATCGGCGGCAATTTCGGCGCCGGATACGGGTATCACTCCCGGCGCAGAGTCGGTCGCACGAATGGCACCCTACACCGACGCATGGAACCGGATTGCGGCGCGGCCGTTCGGCGGTTTCAACTTCGCCCTCGGTTATATCGGCGAAGGCGTCGACATGATGGATCCGAAACAGGATAAGCCGAATCCGTCTGGCCTGTTCGAAAGCGCCAATCCCGCCATCGTCAGCGGCGTCGGCGGCAACGAGACCGAGGAACGCTCTGCCGAATACTGGTATCGCGGCATCTTGAAATGGTCGAACCAGACGATCACTAACGATTTCTGGTCGGCGATCAATTATATGCGCCGGATGTGGGCCCTCGATCTCGACGACCCGGAGACCGACGGCATCCAACTGAGTGACGGCACGCGCTACCGCTATCCCGGCAGCCCCAACCCGAACGACGAAATCAGCCTGTGGTCGCCGCGCATCGCGCGCGATGGCAAGGGCGGCTATGTGCGTATGGCGCCGACATTGTTGGCCCCTTCGGTCGGCTATACGGTTGTCTTTCGCGCTGGGCGGGATCATCCCAACTACACGGGCGGTACCACCGCGCGTTCGCCGGAAGATCCCGGCAAGGTCCGCGACGGCGGCATCTGGGGCGGCACCATCGCCGACATGGATGTGCTCAAGATCATGCAGGATGTCGAAGCCGGCAAGCGCACTTACACAACGCCAAACGGCAACAAGAGCGACTCCGCGCTATGGGGTCAGTTCTGGCGCCGCGTGGCACCACTCGAGAACGTCAACATCGCGGCAATCGACCCGAATTCGGCCTTCGCCGATCGGCCGGCGCCACGGACCAACTGGCCGATCGGCTACCTGCCCAGGGGGACCGACTATTTCTGGGGCAACTATGATCTGAAGTTCGGCGAAGACGAGCCGACTGTGGTGCTGCACTATGAGTCGCAGATCCCGACCCGGTTCCGCGACTTCGACGGTGTTCCGGAAGCGTTCATCTGCGAACTGACGGCGCATCCCGGCGGCACCGACATGCCGCAGGACCAGATCGCGCGCGGCTTTAAGGACACCGATGGCAGCATGTCCGGTTTCGCCGATCTGAACGACCCGAACCTCAACGGCCAAAACCAGTTCGGTCACGGCCGAGTGCACGGCACATCATATCCGCGTGGTGTTGATGCCGAGGGACGGACCACGTTCCACTTGCGTAACTGGTTGCTGTTCCCACCGCGCCTCAATGCCGTGAACTCGATCAACGACACGGTGCCGGGCAAAGGCTTACTCAGCTAGTCGCATCATCTGCGAATAGCCAACACGTGCCGACCTCCCAGTCTCCCATCAGGTGAGATATCTGGCCCTCTTCCTACGGTCAATTTATCGGGAAGAGGGCCGGAGGTCGCAGCGGTCGCTATTCTTTCAACCTGCGATCATCCTTAGGATGATCGCGCGAGGGCGTTAAGCCCGAACCGCGAGTGCGATGGGAGGGATACTATGTCGGATCGTGTCGATGAGGTCATCGAACATTTGGATGCCGCAGTAGCGGCAGCCGAGCGCGCCGAGATGAGCGCCAGCGAAATCATGGGCATGTTGTTTTACTACGCCCACAACATTGCTCAGCGGGCCCGCGAGACCGCGTTGGAAGGTGAAAAAGACAGCTAGAAATGCGCGAAATTCCGCATTTCGTGCGTTGCTTGCCTCAACATGGCATGCGGCATATATTCTCTAAATATCAGATAGTTATTGTGAATCTCAGAGCCGGGTACAGCGATAACAAGAAGTGGCGGCAGTAATGGCCCTTGAAACACGCACACGAACAGAATCATTTCCCCGCGCCCCCGGCCGGCCGCGCACGTTCGAGCACGACATGGTGCTGGATGCGGCGCTCGAACTGTTCTGGAAACAGGGCTACCGGACGACGACGACGCGCGAGTTGGAAACCGCACTCGGCCTCTCCCAATCGAGCATCTACAACGCGTTTGGCTCGAAAAAGGATCTTCTGGAGGCTGCGCTCAATCGATACGAGGAATTGACCGACCAAGAATTACTGCGGCCGCTGGAACGCGCCAGCACAGGCCTTGCCGCGGTCGATACGTTTTTCGTCGATCTCGGCCACTGGGTAACCCATGAAGGCCGCCGGGGCTGTATGCTCATTAACATGATGGCCGAGGACGGTGGCGAAACCGACGCCATTACCCGCCGCGCCCGCGTGTACCGCACGCGGGTTCGCGATGCGTTGCGCGAAAGCGTCGTGCGCGCTGTGAGCGAAGGCGAGACCCGCGACATAGACCCTGACGATTGCGCCGATCTGTTGCTTGGCTTGGTGCTGGGGCTCAACATCGCCGCCCGCGGTGGCGCATCGGACGTCGAGCTGGCAACGCTGCTGGATGCAGTGCGGGCGCAGATTCGCAGCTGGCGGGTCGCGCCAAGCTAAAAAAACACCCCCCTTTTTCCGCCTGCCTACTGATCCTGGAAATGCAGGCGCAAATCCTCGTAGCCGCCGATATGTTCGCCGTCGATGAATATTTGCGGCACCGCTTTGACGCGCGGTAAGCGGTTCTTAAAATCCTCGAGGATTGCCGGGTCCGACATGACGTCAAGATTGGTGTAGGCCAATCCCTTCTCGTCGAGCAGCTTTTTCGCGGCGTCGCAATAGTTGCACTGGGGTGTCGAAAAAATCTCAATTTTCATGACGCATCTCCTTCGGGCTGGACCGAAGCAGAAGCCGGAGCGCTGAAAAACGCTCCGGCACCTTCTCTCGTACCTACTCCGCCGCCTGCGGGTGATCGATGGTCAGCATCGGCTTGACGCCGTCGAACATCGGCTCGAGCTCGACACCGAGGCAATCGCCGAACTTGGAGACCATGATGTAGGTCGTGATGACGAAGGCCGCATCAACAATCTGCGGCTCGGTCCAATGGGCGTGCAAGCGCTCCCATAACTCCTTCGGCACCCGATTGGCGTCTTCGGCGATCTGAATACAGAAGTCGAGAAGCGCCACTTCGCCTTCCGTGAAATGAGGGCTGGTGCGGTATTTCACGCCGTCGATATCGCGGATTTTTTCCTCCGCCATGCCAAGCATGCCGCACAACCGCTCGTGCTGGATGACGCAGTACTGGCAGTCGTTGCCCTGGGTTGCCTTCAGGATCAGAAGTTCTTTGGTCAGCCAGTCGAGCTCACCGTCCTTCAAGATCGCCATAATCAGATCGGTGAACGCATTGCCGTACTCGGGATGATGGCCGAACACCTTGAAGATGTTCAGCAGGGCCTGGAAGCGGTCTTCCGCCCTGTCGTAGAAGGCGTGAGTCTCTTCACTCGCCTGCTCACGTTCGACATAGGATACGCCTATCTGCGTCATTGGTTCTCCTCCTCTATTTTTGACTCAATTGCTCCAAAATAAACCAAAAAAAATCAGCGCAGCAGTGCGGCCGCCTGGTTGGCGACCGAGCGCAATAGCGGCGCTTCGGGCCGCGAGCGCGTCAGCACTCGCAGGCCGATGAACAGGCTGAGCAGCGAGCGTGCCGTGTCCACCGGATCGATGTGCGACGCAATCTCGCCGGCCGTCTGGCCCCGCTCGATCATGTCGCTAAAAAATTCTTCCATTGCCGTGAGACCGTCGCCGACGATAGCGGCAATTTCCGGGTCGTGCGGCGCAACTTCAAGGGCCGAGTTGACAAACAAGCAGCCGTCGCGCGAGCCGTCGTCGAGCGCGGCGCAGATGGCGCCGTCGAACACCGCAAGGATGGCGTCTCGAGGACGCAGAGTATCGGCAATATCCGCGGTCCAGGCCTCGCGATAGACGGCGTCGTAACGGCGTAGCGCTTCGATAAACAGACTGCGCTTATCGCCGAATGTGGCGTAGAGACTGCCGCGGTTGATGCCCATGCAGTCGACCAAATTCTGTATCGACGTCGCCTCATAGCCGCGTGCCCAGAAGGCAAGCATGGCTTTCGAAAGCGCTTCGTCGTGATCGAACTGTCGTTCCCAGGGCACGATGACCTCTCCTATTAGGGATAATACCGAGTTTGGAACGATCAGTCAAAACTAGCAGCGGCAAAAAAAGAACCCGGCCGAAGCCGGGTTCCACACACCTGCGCGATGGCGCCGGCTTATTTTTGTTTCTGCGATTCGTAGAAGTTCACCATCTTGACCACGTCGGCGGCGTCGATCCGGCCGAGCGGGCCATCGCTATAACTCGATGCCATGATCTTGTTGTTTTCGGCATTGATGAGGAACTCCGACGGCTGAATGATCTGGCGGCGTTCTTCCCACCACGACCCCAGCAAATCGGCGGTATCTTTGGTTACCCCATAGCCGATGGGGAAATTGACCTCATCTGCTACTTCCTGGGCCTTGTCCAATGGATCGACGCTTGAGGCGACAACCTTTACGCCGATCTTATCGAACTCGTCTTTTAGCTCTGCGAAGCCGCCCAACTGACGGCGACAATACGGTCACCAATGACCACGGTAGAACAGGATGACCCGATACTTCGCGTCCAGGCCTTCCGGCAGGTCGAGCGTTCCGCCCCCGACGAGATCGACCGTCAGGTTCGGCAACGTGTCGCCTATCCCGAATTTTTTCGACATCTATGCCCCTTTGCTTGAAACAACGCCGCGATAATTGAACGAAAAACGCACCACGGCTGACGGCTATAATGCAATGGCGTGCCGCACCGGCGCAACGTCGGTTGGGGACAGATTTGATCCCGCCAGTTCGGCAGGCAATTCACAGCGGCAATGGCGGGCCCGGCTACCTACCGAACAATTTCTTGAGCTCACCTAACGGGTTGTCGGAACCACCATCAGAATTCTCCGAGCCGGGGACGATCTTCTTGAGCGCATCGAGGGGGTTGCTCCCCTCTCCCGAACCCTCGGTACTCGGAATAACTTTTTCCAGTGCTTCGAGCGCCTTGGAGGGATCGTTCACCAGTTGGTCGACAGCACCGGACAGATCGGGCGCAAAAGCCAGGTTGTCCCACGGCCCGGTAATCGCAACTGGTACGGCCAAACCGGACACATCGCTTTGACCGCCCTGCCCCTCCGTCGTCGCGACGACTTTCGGCGTTAAACGATAGTCGACCGTACGCCCGGGCATATCGGCAGTGCCCTTGCCATCGACCCGCAGCAACGGCGACTTCAAGAACAGATCGTCATTCTTGAGGATGCCGTTGGTGATGGTGTAGGTGCCGGCCAACTCTGCAAAATCGGTTTTTTGGGTCTCGCGCGCCGATGCATCGAGAAAGGCGCTCGATATGTTGCGCAGCATCGCGGCGATATTGATTCCGCGCACCGCGCCATCCAGGAACTGAACGCTGCCGGTGCCGTTGAGGGCCTGTACCAGCTGCCGCTGCGAAGCACCGCGGGTCGTCACGTCGGCAACAATGTTCGCTGTACCTTCTATGCGATCGAAGCCAGCCGCATCGGTGAGCAACGGCGCTGCCTGGACACCTTGGAGATCGAGTTTCTGCGTCACCGTGTTGCTGCCCGCATCGACGGTGATTTGGGCCGTTCCCTGGCCGTCATAGAGCGCCATCTCGGTGAGATCGGCCGACAGCTTGCCGCCCTTCAGCACGGTTTTAAGCGCCGTACGGCCAACCTTGATCTCATTGACGAAAATTCCGCCGGTGGCGAAGCTGAGATCGGCGTTGACCAGGTTCAACCCGGAAAAATCGATTGGGTCGTCGCTCCAATCCTTCGATCCGCCGGCATCGCCAGACGCTGCCGAACCACCGCCCGCCGACGGTGCGGCCGCACCGGTCGATGGCGTCGCCGCGTTATTGCTCTCGGGCGGCAGGTAGGTGTTCAGGTCCAGCTTATCGACTTCCAGGGAGGCGACAATCGACGGTACACGGCCGCCGGTATCGACTTCGAAATCGCCCTTTGCGTTCATGTTGTCGACGGATATTTCCGCATCCCTGAAGGCGATGCTCTTGCCGGCCATGTCGAGCTTGCCGTTCACCGACAGCGGCCCCATGCCGCCGCCCGCAGTTTCGATAGGCTTGCCGGCCCAGGCCGCCAATTCGCGGATCGATGGCACGTCGAGCGAGATGTCGCCGGTAACCGCAGCGGGCTTGGCATTGGTCACCGTGCCTTTGTAATCGAGCGTCACCGGGGCCGCCTTAATCGCGGTCTGGACTCCCGTCGAAGCGCCTTCCATCAGCGCTCGCGGTTCATCCACCTGCACCGTTAAATCTACCGTCTCGCCATTCCACACCGCCGAGCCGGTGGCCGTCATGATTTGGTCGAGGCTCGGCAGGCTGATTTGCGCGTTGATCGCTTGAATTTCCTGGCTGGTGCCGGCTTGCGCGTCGGCGAAGCGAACCGTTCCATTAACCAGCCGCACATCACCCAGGCTCACTTCGCGTAGACCGCTAGGCTCGCTGCCACCGTCGCTGCTGTCCCTGCTTCCGCCAGCGCTGCTATCACTCGCGCCACCGCTCGCGCTGCCGGACGTCGTTTTTTGCTCAAACTGCCAATTCGGGCGGCCATTGGCATCGACCTCCAGGTTGATCACCGGGTCGACCAAAACGAACGAGGTCAGTTCCAACTCACCGCCGATTAGCGGAAACAAGGAAAGGCCAACCTCCAGTTCGGCCAGCTCCAACATGTTGGCTTGCTCCGCTCCCGGCGCGTTGGCGAACGTCACGTCGCCAGCCTTGATCCGCACCCGCGGCAGAATCGATAGATCGAAATCCCCGGCAATGACGAGCTTGCGGCCGGTCGCGTCTTCGGCGCGCGTCGTTATCTGCTGCTTAACGGTGTCGAGCGGAATGAAAAACGGCAGAACCGCAACCGCCGCTACGACGACAACGACGAGAACAAGGAGGCCTATCAGGAGCTTTTTCATCGCAAAGGCTTTCGATTGGAGACTGGTGCCAATTTATTTTGCTGATCATCGCGCCGCCACCGGCGCTTATTCCTAAGCATAGTGCCATAACGGTACCATCGTAACCACTGGCCCTACGCAGCATTATTTTCTAGTGCCACATTGTGTCCATTCGGTGTCGGGGTGTCTATTCGATGCCAAGCGCCACCTAAAGAAACGCTAGAAGCGCGGGCTTTTCGGGATCAGAATGAGCTTAAACACACAGGGGCATCGCAATGACCAAACCGACTCAATCCGCGGCGACCCCAGTACGTCACGTCCAATCGCCCGGCAGCATTACCGACCTCGCGGCAGAAATAAGCACAGGAGCCCTCTCGCCGACCGACCTTGTACAGCGCTATCTCAACCGGATAACCGAAACCGACGGTGCGGTCGAAGCCTGGATATCGGTCGACCGTGAGGGCGCGATGGCGGAAGCCGAACAATTGGCAGCGGAAGCACGTTCGGGCGAATTGCGGGGGCCCCTGCACGGCATTCCCATCGGCGTCAAAGACATCATAGACGTCGCCGGCTGGCCGACAAAATGCAATAGCGCCACCCGCCGGAATGCGCCACCGGCCACCTGCGATGCCGAAATCGTCGCCGCACTGCGCACCGCGGGCGCCATCATCCTCGGTAAATGCCACACGACCGAATTCGCCTATTTCTCACCCTCGCCCGCGCGCAATCCGCACAACATCAATCATACGCCAGGCGGCTCGAGCAGCGGTCCCGCGGCAGCGGTTGCCGCGGGCACGGTGGCCGGCGCACTCGGAACGCAAACCGTCGCGTCCGTAAACCGACCTGCGGCCTATTGCGGCATCGGCGGCTTCAAGCCCAGCACCGGTGCGGGCACCGGCTACGGCGTCGCAGCGCTGGCACCGATGTTCGACACGGTGGGCTTCTACGGCTGGTCGGTTGCTGACGCCGTCGCATTGTTTGAGGCCGTGTGTCCAGCGTATCTGGCCCCGCCGTCAATCACCGATGACACAACAGCCCGCGTCATCGTGCTGGAAGACCCGCTCTTCGACCAAGCCGATGCGGCGATCATGACAGCGCGGGACACCGCCGCCGACATGATGGCGGCGGCCGGTCACCAGGTCGTACGACTGCCCTCACCGGTTTCGCTTGAGGCGGTGGGCAAGGCGCAAATGCAAGCGACGGAATATGAGCTGGCGCGCGTCCATGCCGGCTTGCTGGATCATCCACCGGAAGACGTTAGCGAGAAATTGCGCGAAGCCATCGACCGCGGTGGAAAAAGCAGCACCGACGATTATCTCGCCGACCGGCGCGAAATGGACCGCGCCCGCGCCACCTTCTTCGCCGATATCGCCTCTTCTGATGCCGTGTTGGTACCGGCGACGCCGGCGACAGCGCCCGAAGGCATTGCGGCCACGGGCGATCCCCGTTTTATCGGCCCGTGGACGGCGCTGGGCGGTCCGGTCGTCTCGCTGCCGTCGGGTTTCGATGACGCCAATCTGCCGATCGGCTGCATGCTCGCCGGGCGGCCCGGTGAGGACCGCGGCTTTGCGCGCCTATCGTGCCGCCTCGCCGAGGCGGTCAAGGAGCTAAACGAATAGGGCCGCGCTTGGACTAGATACCGTCGTCCTCGCCGTGGACGTGGTAGGCGATTTCACGCACCGGCGGACGGCCCTTGATATCGGCGCCGGTGGGGAGCCAAGCACAGACCTCGGCGCCGGGCGCCCAGACGGTCTTGCAGCCACCGGGGACGAAGAACTCGACGAAGCTGAACTCATCGTCATGTTCGTTGAGGAACGAGTGCAACTCGTTCTCAAAGTTGTAGAGCACGTCGCCGGCGTTCAGCGTATGGCGCTCGTCGCCCAACAAGGCGGTGCAAGTTCCGGCGAGGATATATTGAAAATGCTCGGCGCCCTCATGATGGTGCGCGGGGGCTGCCGTGCCGGACGGATAGCGGATGAGTTCGCCCCGGTACGCCTCCGTGCCGGTGAGTCCCCGCGTCGCCATATAGATACGGCTGCGCTCGTCATGCTCTGACTTCAACACCGGCTCGCGGGTCCAGTCGGCGCTCCGCGGCACATCCGGCGTGCCCGACACATTTGCGTCAAAGCGCGCGGCGTCGGGTACGATGGCCCTGAGAAACCTGGCGCCGTCCGGGCCGGCGTTGAACGCCCCAGCGTAACCCAACGGCAGATAGGTCATCACACTGGGGTCGAGCGGCAGGTCGTAGCCGGCCAGGGTGCCCGAGCCATCGAGGATTTGCAGCCAGCCAATGGCACCGTCCTCCAGCGTCAATTCAGACGACGCGCCGCCGGACAGCGACAACAGGTCGAGCAGAACGTGATCGGAGCCCGTTGTCTCCGGCGACAGCAATGACTGCACCGTGACTCCATCACCAGCCGACGCCAGCTTCCTTTCGGCTCCACGTACGATTACGGGCATCCTAGATTCCTTTCGACAACATCACGAAGACAGCTAAAGATCATATCTTAGGTTCAGTTCGGCAACGGCCCAAAGTCGGGCGGCGGGACACGGCGTTGCGACGCCGCCTCATAGGCCGAGGCCACTTTTAACAGGGTGTCTTCCTTGCCCGGTTCGGTGCGGAACACCAGCGAGAATGGCAAACCGGGTTCCGTGACCGTCGTCGGCGTGTTCGACTGTGCCGAAACATACTTGGTGGCATCTTCGTTGAGGGCGAAGACGGGATCGTAGGCAGTGGTGACATAGCCCGCCGGGATCAACACTTCGGTTAGGCCGGCGTTGGGGCCGTACAGGCTTTCGGGCCGCAGATTGTGGGGCGTATCGTATTGTTGTGGACTGCCGATGATGCCCGGCGGCCACGGTGAATGCAGACGCACCAGCGCATCGAGCTTGTTTTCCAGGATCACCATCATGTCGACCCGGCGCAGCAACTCGCGCAGCATGATGCGCTCGTTGACCCCTTGGCGTCCGTCGAGCGGATTGCGCGGGTCGGCGACTTCCTCCCAATTCTTGAAGGCAGCGCGCTGATCGTCGCCCCAGAATTTCGAACGCGCGTTGAGCGCCGGCCAATCGGCGAGTGTTTCCTCGAAGCCCGCCGCTTTCCAGTCGGCAGCGCGGCTCGCCAAATATTGGCTGATATGGAAGCGGAACGTCTTCGCCAGCTCCTGGTGCTGGATGGTGGCGATATCGAGGTTCGACGGCGGCGCAATGCGGCCGTCGGCCATCTGGACCATATAATCGATCGGGTCCATATCGCCGCTCCCGAACACTTTGCCGGGGAAAAACTCGGTCGGCTTGATCGCCGCGGCGAAATCCGGAAACAGCGGTTCGCCGGCCGGGGTCAGCCGAAACAGAATATCGGGCATGAACACCGGGATCAGCCAAGCCAGGGCGCGGCGAAAATCGGTTTTCATCTGTTCGATGTCGGGATCGGGCGTCCACAGAGGGTCGGCCGATTCCACCAGCGTTGCGCCAAGATGGCCGCCCAGCACGTTCTTTATCTCGGCAGTAGCGGCGGTAACGATGGGTTCTTCCGTCTTCGAGCCGTCCGGATAGACCAGGGACTCGCGGATTACACCCAGTCGCAGACCGGCGAGCGCACCCGCCGCGCCGGACGCTCCTACGTGACTGGCATAGGGGGTATCGAGTACCGACGAACGCGGCACCGTGGTGTAGGGATCGCGCGGGTCGTAATACCCTTCCTCGGGATCTTTCAGCGCGTCGAGCACCTGGGCGCAGTCGGCGATGGTGCGGCAAAGCACACCGCTGCGATCGCAATAGATGTCGGCCCCGATGGCGCCGCCGTCGAACCCGAGCATCGCTTTATGGGGCAGAATCAGCGCCACCGAATTGTGGTTGGCCGGACCACGAGTCGACGCTCTGGTTTCTTCGCCCAAGCTCGCCATCACCAGATTGGTGCTGACAGACAGCGCCGAGCCCGAGCTGGAGCCGAGCGACGCCGAGCGCGTGGTGTCGTAGGGATTGGATGGATTACCGCCCCACGTCGTGCGCTGGTAACCGAGGGTCGACGGCAGAACTTTGTCGGGCTGGTGGCCGCCGGTGGGATCGCCAACGACGCCGCCGGGATCGCCGGCGCGACCGTTATATTCGGTGCATACCGCCTTGGCGTAGATGATCGCGCCCTTGGCCCGCAGTTGCTCGACCAGAACATGGTCGCGCGCCGGGAAATCAATATCGTAGGCTGCGTCGGCGCCGCCAGTGGAGCGCATGTCCTTGGTGTCGAACGGGTCCTTGAATGAAAAGACGACACCGTACATGGGCATCTTTTCGAGATCGGGATTGGTGCCGTACTCCACGTCCAGTTCGGCGGCACGCTCCAGCGCATCGGGCTGGTGGCGAAACACTTCGCACACGGGCGGCGCGCCGGCTGGCAACGGCCCGTCATCGGGATGTTTGTCGTATTCACCCCAACATGTCACCGAACGCTCACCGCGAATGTTGAGGGTTGCCAGCGCGTTGACCTGACCCGCACTAGGAATGCCGGTAATCATGCCGAACTGCTGGTCGACGTCAGGCATCGACGCCGTCGGTTCCATACGGCCAAATTCCAACGGCGGCCCCTTATACTTATCGAGGTCGGGCAGAATTTCCGACGCTTTGACCGTTTCGGTGGGAAACTCGATGGGCGCACCGGCGCGTTCGACCCCGCGCGCTTCCGCAACGGGCATGCCGTCCTCGGTGACGAGCATACTGGCAACGCCGTTATAGGCTCGCGCCCGCGCGATGTACTGCTCGACAACTTCGACGACCGTTGTCTGTCCCGCCTTAATTGCAGCGTGTAAACCGTCGATTGTCGCCTCTTCGAGACGAAATGGCGCTCCCTGTCCGTTTTGCTGTGCGCTCATGATCTCCCCCGCATTGTTTCAGCACCGCCTTCTTTTTAATCGGGGCGGTGGTAAGCAAGCGCACAATATTAAGCGGAGAAACCCGGTAACCCAAAGCCCGTTGTGAGGCGGGAAATCGAGTGTGTTTTAGAAAAACTGGTTCGCCGGGCGTGGTAAACCAAGATTTTCACGCAAAGTAGCGCCCTCATACTCGCGGCGGAACAGGCCGCGGCGCTGGAGTTCGGGGATCACACGGTCGCAGAAATCGTCGAGCCCGCCGGGCAGGTGCGAAAACATGACGGTGAACCCGTCGCTGCCACGCGCCTCGAGCCATTCCTGCATTTCATCGGCGATGGTCTCGGGTGTTCCCACCATCGCGGCTCCCGAATAGCCGCCGAGCCGCTGGGCCAGTTGGCGCACGGTGAGATTTTCCCGCTTGGCAAGCGTGATCGCGCGCGCGCGCCCGCTTTTGCTGGCGTTGCTTTCCGGAATCTCCGGTAGCGGTCCATCTGGATCGAACTTCGAGGCGTCGTGGCCCAGCGCAATCGACAACGATGCAATCGCGCTGTCGGAATGGACCAAGCTATCGAGCGTGGCGCGTTTTTCGCGCGCTTCCTCGACGCTGTCGCCGATCACCACGAAACACGCCGGTAGAATTTTGATGTGCTCCGGGTTGCGCCCTACTTTCTCGGCGCGGCCTTTCACATCGGCATAGAAGGCCTGCCCGGCGGCGAGGTCGGTATGCGAGGTAAACACCGCTTCCGCCGTCTCGGCCGCAAGCTGACGGCCCGCGTCCGACGATCCGGCCTGGACGATCAGCGGCCAGCCCTGCACCGGGCGGGCAATATTGAGCGGGCCGCGCACCGAGTAATACTTTCCCTTATGGTCGAGCACGTGCATTTTTTGCGGGTCGGAATAGATGCCGCTCTCGGGATCCTGCAGGAAGGCATCTTCGTCCCAGCTATCCCACAGACCGGTGACCACATCGTAGAACTCGCGGGCGCGGGCGTAGCGCTCGCTATGTTCGAGCGCCTCCTCAAGGCCGAAGTTCAGCGACGCGTCGGGGTTCGACGTGGTGACGATGTTCCAGCCGGCCCGGCCGCCACTGATATGGTCGAGCGAGGCAAACCGGCGGGCAACGTGAAAAGGCGAGTCATAAGTGGTCGAGCCGGTCGCCACCAAACCGATATGCTCGGTCACCGCAGCGAGCGCCGACAGTAGCGTGAATGGCTCGAACGATGTTGGCGTGGCGCTGCGCTTTAGTGCCTCGATCGGCATGTTGAGCACCGCCAGGTGATCGGCCATGAAAAATGCGTCGAAGCGCGCTTGCTCGAGTTTCTGCGCGAATTTCTTGATCAGGGGAAAATTGAAATTGGCGTCGGGATAAGCCCCAGGATAACGCCAACCGCCGGTGTGGATGGTCGCCGGCCGCATGAATGCACCGAGATGTAGCTGACGGGTTTCGGCCATGGCGCCGACATCCTCTCAATCGCTTCGAGTTCCAAACAAATAGGGCGAAACTGCGCATTTCTCAATCGCGCCGTCATACGCTCGATAAACCTGTGCGAGCTTGCTTCGCCCCAATCGGCTAGCCTAGGTTGCGTGCCTCGCAGCGGAAGGAATACCGGCATGTCGACGAGCGATAACACCGGCACAAAAACTATCGACGTGAAGTCATTTTGGCAGGCGATCGGCCAGCGCGCCACCGGTGCGACCATTGTCACTGCGGCCGGTAGCGCCGGACCCGCCGGTTTGCTGGCGCTATCCGCGACCCATGTCACCGCCGATCCGCCGACCATGCTGGTTTCCATCGACAACAAGACCTCGGCGCTGTCGAGCGTACTCGAGGCGAGACATTTCGCAATCAACTATCTGCCCCAAGGTGCGGAAGATATCGTCGATTTGTTTTCCGGCAAAAGCGACCTCAAAGGCGCCGACCGGTTCGACGCGGCGCACTGGGAAACGCTCGCCACGGGTGCACCGGTTTTCAAAGACGCCATCGGCGCCATCGATTGCACGCTCGAAGAAGTCATCGAGCGCCACGGCGTTTCCATCGTGCTCGGCCGGGTGATCGACTTCCGGGCTGATCTGGAAGGCACGCCTCTGGTATATTTCCGCGGTGGCTATCTAGCCTGAGGAGGTATTCGGAAATGAAACTTATCGTTGGCGCATCGGGTGCGGTGGGCATTCCGACCATCAAAAACCTCGTCGCAATGGGAGAGGATATACGTGCGCTGTCATCGAGCGAAAGTTCTGCCGAACGGTTGCGCGAACTTGGCGTCAAAGAGGTCGTCGTTGGCGACTATCGCATCGACGGCGTGGTCGATCAGGCGATGGAAGGTGTCGAGGCGGCGTGTTATATCCCGCCCCGGTTCGTCGCTGATGAGTTCGATATCGGCAAACGGGTTGTCGATGCGGCGAAAAGCGCCGAACTCGACCATTTTCTGTTCTGCTCCGCATTTCACCCCCAGCTTCACGAACTCGGCCACCACTGGCAAAAACTTCAACTCGAGGAATATCTCGTCAGCTCCGATCTGTTCTATACGGTCGTCCAGCCGTCGATGTTTATGCAAAACATTCGCGTCGAGTGGGACCGGGTCATCGAAGAAGGCGTTTATCCCCGCCCCTACTCGCCCCACAGCGAAATGAGCGTTATCGACACCGACGATCTCGGCGAAGCGATGGCGAAGATCATGACCGACCGGGCCTATCAGGGCGCTACCTATCAGCTTGCCGGTCCGGGACCGGTGACCCATGCCGAAATGGCGGCGATTATTTCCGATGAGATCGGCCGGCCCGTCGAAGCAAAGCGGCGTGAGCTGAGCGACTGGGTCAACTGGGCCAAGCAGCGCGGCTGGACCGACTACGCCATCGATAACTACGTCATCATGTGTAAGCACTACGACGAGCACGGCTTCAAGTACGGCAACACCGTCACGCTGTCGGCGATTTTGGGCCGCGAGCCCACCGACTACCGGAGCTTCGTCCGCAAGCTCATGGCACAAGTCCAGATGACAGGTTAATCGGTTCCGGCTAGCTTTCCTGTCTAATTGGGGGAACGCCATGGCCGACGAACTTATCCTCTACTCCAACCCCATGTCGCGCGGGCGTATCGCCCGCTGGATGCTCGAAGAGGTTGGCGAGCCCTATCGCACCGAGATGC
The DNA here is from genome assembly GCA_965267185.1 of Alphaproteobacteria bacterium. GTDB lineage: Bacteria > Pseudomonadota > Alphaproteobacteria > UBA6615 > UBA6615. The sequence goes on from OZ253937.1 coordinate 1,706,472, forward strand.
TCGACTACGGCACGGGGCTCAAGGCGCCGGACTATCTGGCGCTAAACCCCATGGGCAAGATCCCGACCGTTTGTCATGGCGATACCATCGTCACCGAGTGTGCGGCGATCTGCGCCTATCTCGCCGACGCGTTTCCCGCGGCTGGTCTGGCGCCGGCGCCCGGCACGCGCGGCGCGTATTACCGATGGCTGTTCTTCGCCGCCGGCCCCCTCGAGGCAGCGACGATCAATCGAGCATTCGGTTTCGAGATCGAGCCCGATAAGTATCGCATGGCCGGCTACGGCCCCTTCGATACGGTGATGGATACGCTCGAGCACGCGGTTAGCGGCGATGACTACATCGCCGGCGACCAGTTTACCGCCGCCGATGTCTACGTTGGATCGCATGTCGGCTGGGGCATGCAATACGGGACGATCGAGGAACGGCCCGGGTTTGCCGAATACTGGGCCCGGGTCAGCGACCGCGCTGCCTACCGCCGCGCCACTGAGCTCGATAATGCGGCCATGCCCGACCAGCCGGATTAGTGTCCCCATAATTGTAGTTGCAATTAATAATCATTCTCATTAACCTCCCGCGCTATTCCGATCACCCAAGCGCGAGGAGTATTCGTGTGTCTGAGACCCTTTCTTCGTCCAAGACGACACCATGGCCAACGTCAACAGCAGAGCTCGACCCATCCGAAAGGTTGATTGTCTGGACCTTCCGACGCTGGGTTACCGGGCTTCGCCGCAACGACGGCAGTCACTGGTCGCTCGTCTGGAGCGAATTCGCGCATCGTTTCGGCGCAATCGATGGCAAAGAGGCGTTGGCGCATTTCGCCGGCCTGGTGATGGGTTTGCAGAGTTACGCGCGGCGGACCATTCACCACCACCAGCCTTGTTGTCCCTGCCTCGGCGCCGACGAGGTCTCATTGATCTGTTTAATCGCCGCCTGCCAAAACCGGCAGCCCAGCCTCGCACGAGGCCTCGCCGAGTGGATGGTTCAACCTGATGGGATCGGTGAATTACTGCAATCGAGCGTACGGCTCGCCCAAATCATGGGACAACACGGACTGACGTTCCCCGAGCGGACCATCCGCGCGGCCAAGACGGCGGAGGCCTCTGTACAAGAGCCGGTCGCCGCCGTGATTCACTAGGCGGCAAGCTGCGGCGTTTCATCTCTACAAACTCAAAGCCTCTGAAAACAACGGCGTATGATTACGATGACGGTCCATCACGGAGAGCCCGGAAGAGATCCGGAATCGGTATCATCTTGTCGGCGAAATCGAACCGGCCGTCGCGCATCTCCATCGCCGCGTGCCGGAACGCTCCCAATGCTACGCGAATGAAGGCGCCGCCAATGCTCACCCGGCGCACACCGATGTCGGCAAGATCGGCCAACGTGATTCCCGGATCCGTCCCGCCCATGACGACATTGACCGGCTTGTTCACCGCGTCAACGACAGTGCGCATTTGGTCGAGGGTCTTGAGACCGGGCGCATAGAGCGCATCGGCGCCCACAGCCTCAAACGCCTGCAACCGCCGGATCGTGTCGTCCATGTCGTCGATGCCGACGAGCAGGTTTTCGGAGCGAGCCGTCAGAAAGATCGGGGTTGGTAACGCATGGGCGGCTTCCACCGCGGCGTGAACCCGCTCGACCGCCAGATCGAAGTCATAGATCGGCGCCGCGCGGTCCCCGGTGGAGTCCTCGATCGACGCCCCCACCGCCCCCGCTTCATACGCCATGGCCATCGCCTTGGCCGCCTCGGCCGGTTCATCGGCAAAACACTTCTCGAGATCAGCATTGACTGGCAGTGGCGTTACGGTGGCGATTTCCCGGCAGTTCTCCAGAATATCCGCCGCCGAGAGCACGCGCCGCCCGTGCGCCGCGGACACACCGAGACTGGTGGTCGCCATCGCCTCGAAACCGAGATCGTTCAGCAATTTGGCGCTCCCGGCATCCCAGGGATTGGGCAGCAGAAACGGCTCGGGTCGTTCGTGCAGGGCGCGGAAAGTGGCCGCCTTGGTTTCTTGATCGCTCATCACCATCTCCAAATCGTACGGGCTGAAGTTTAGACCATAATGGCTCATCCGATGTCTCCTGACAGAATGCTGTCAGGAGGGGTGTGCGAAGGTGTGCGCATTCAAAACCCCGACGAGGAGACATCCTATGAGCTTTACCCCTGAACACTTCACGGTGTGGACCGAAATCCCGGTCGCCGATCTCGACCGAGCGATTGCCTTCTACAACGCCGTTCTCAATACTGAGCTGAAGAAAGACGAGACCGGTCCCAACCCCATGGCCATGTTCCCGACAGCGACAGAGGGCGGCGTTGCCGGCAACCTCTATCCTGGCAAACCGGCGGTCGACGGCTCCGGCCCGACGGTTCATCTCGCTTGCCCCGACAAGCTGGAGGATGCGCTGGAGCGGGTGGACCGCTCGGGCGGAAAGGTCGTCTCGGATATCATCACGATCCCGCCCGGCCGGTTCGCCTATTGCCTCGATACCGAGGGCAACTCCATCGGCATTTTCTCTCAGTAAACGTTAGCCGCGAGAACCGATGTCCATGCGACGCGCCGACCGCCTGTTTCAGATCGTCCAATATTTGCGGGGCGGTCGGCTCGTCACCGCTGCGAAGCTCGCCGAAACCCTGGAGGTCTCCGAGCGCACCATCTACCGCGACATCGCCGATCTTCAGGCGAGCGGTGTGCCGATCGACGGCGAGGCCGGCGTCGGCTACGTGATGCGCGACGGCTATGACCTGCCCCCGCTGATGTTCAACCGCGATGAGATCGTTGCCCTGGTTGCCGGCGCTCGCCTGGTCCGAGCGTGGGGCGGGGCCGAAATGGCGCGGGCGGCGGAAGAGGCGCTGGTCAAGATCGAGTCGGTTCTGCCCGATACCGAGCGCGACCGGGCCAACCAGGTGCAAATTCACGCGATTGCCCAGGAGATGACGCCGCAGGTGCGTGGGCGCATCGACGAAATCGAGCGCGCGGTCGAAAAACGCCAGCGCCTGGCCCTGTCTTACGTCGATGCCGAGGACCGCTCCACCAAGCGAACCGTGCGGCCGCTCGGCCTCTGGTTCTGGGGCAAGGTGTGGACTTTGGTCGCTTGGTGCGAACTGCGCGACGACTTCCGCATGTTCCGGCTCGACCGTATAGCGCGCATGGACAAGGGCGGCGGGTTATTCCGGCCCGAGCGGGGCAAGACCCTGACCGACTTCTATCGTCTGATGGAAGAACAACCGTCCTGTGGAACCGACAACTGAAACTTCCCCTGCGGCTCACCGCGGCGGAGCGAACAGGCTGGGGCCGACAAAGGCGCTCCAGCCATCACACCAATTGGAGAAAATGATTAAATGTTTGTCGTTTTGCTTAAGTTTTCCGACAACAAAGGCCAAGCCGGTCAATTCATGGACGGACACAACGCCTGGATCAAACGTGGCTTCGACGATGGCGTATTCTTAGTCGTCGGCAGCCTTCAGCCGAGCTTGGGCGGTGGTATCTTGGCGCATAATACGTCGCTGCCCGATCTTCAGGCCCGCGTGAACGATGATCCGTTTGTCGCGGAAAATATCGTCAGCGCAGAAATTCTTGAAATCGCGCCAGCCAAGACCGACGAGCGGCTCGAATTTCTGCTCGGGTGAACAACCCCCCAGTCCAATCGGTTGCCGATCACGATACCTGGATCTGATCGAGCCACGATGCCATGACGGCGTGCGCTTTACGCTCGAGGGCATCGGCCTGGAGCGCCGCCGTCTTACGCATGGCGGTCACATCGGCGCCGGCGGCGGCCAATTCGGCAGCGTGGCCAATCAACCAATTTTCGATATGGCGGGGCATGGCCTCGGGGTGGAATTGAAACCCGACGATGTTCGATCCAATCGCGAAGGCCTGGTTTTCGCAAACATCCGTCGAAGCCAAGTGAACTGCTCCTTCGGGTAGATCGAACGTATCGCCATGCCAGTGCAGAGTGAGCGGCTCTTCGGCGAACGGCGCCAGGCACGAATCCGCGCCGGCCTCGGTGAGCGAGATCGGACCAAAACCGATTTCTTTGACTCCGCTTGGGTAGACCCGGGCGCCCGCCGCGCGCGCGATCAGTTGGGCGCCTAAGCAAATGCCCATGGTCGGCTGATCATCCGCCAACCGCCGGGTGATCAGATCGACCTCGGCATGCAGAAACGGATAAATCTCATCTTGGTAGGCGCCGATGGGCCCGCCGAGAACGACGAGAAGGTCGGCCTCGGCGAGCGCAGGCGCGGCAAGATCGTCCGAGCCTGTATCAAAGTAGGTCGTGGCGAACCCCGCCGCATCGAGCGCGGGCGCGAACCCAGCCAGATCTTCGAATGCGACGTGGCGAATGGCAGCGGCTGTTTTCATGCGAACGTTCCCGATTCAACGGCTACTTACTACACCGGTTTTCTATCCTGCCAGTAGCCATTCGCCGCTCGATAGATCGAATTGCGGTCCCTACTTCGCGGCCCGTCGCGATGGATCGAACTCGGCGCGCGGGTGTGGGCTCCGGCTAGCTACTTTTTTGAAACAGCAAATTGGCGTAGGCGCCATCCGGCATAGCCGCGAGCCGCTCAAGAGGTGAGCCGTCGTTCTGACCTACGATGCTGAATGACAATCCGGATAAGCTGTCCACAAGCTCTTCCAGGTTCGACCCGAACGCCCGCAAACCGCTCGGATTGTACTCGACGAGCGCCGACAGATGCGGACTTTGCGCAATCGTCCGATGTGCCCCACGCAATACGGCGGCTTCGGCCCCCTCAACATCTATCTTCAGGAATTTGACCGGTGGCTGCACAAGGTCGTCCAGCCGGACGACCTCCACATCCACGTCACCGGTCTCGGATAACTTGTGCATACCGGCGTTGTCGGCGTGACGGGCGATAGTTGAGCGCCCCGAAAAGTCTGCCACGGCCGCGCGGATGACAGTGACGTTGCGATACCCATTTCGCATCACATTCTTTTCCAAAAGCACGGCATTCGCCGGGTCTGGCTCAAAGGCCCAAACACGTCCCTGGGTACCGACGGCACGCGCCATTTCCAATGTGTAGACGCCGATGTTTGCACCCACATCGACGGCAACGTCACCCGGTTTCAATGCCCGGCGCACCGCGTCGATTTCATCCGGATCGAACCGTTTGCCACCGAAAAGCCCAAGAGAATCTCGAGGGTCGACGATAAGCCTATGACCGTCCAGTTCGATGGGCCGCGCCGTCAATGAGCGCTTCAACTTCGCAGCACCAATACGCGATAAAACCGAATGCAGTATTTTCCGTTGCCGGTAGAACCTGTCGTTCTCCGGCTTTCTGGGCTTCAAGTGCCGATCGTAGAGACGATAAAGCGATGCCAGCATCGTAGCTATTTCTGCCATGCCCCATCGCTAGTCAACGGCTTTTCTGTCTAGCACCTCCGAAGATTAGGTCGCACGTTCTCGAAAGTCTTGGTGGCCAGCACGAGGCGTTAGCCGACTTTTTGCGGTATGCCCGGTTCAATCTCCGTGCCCTTGGCTAACGACGTCTTTCTCGTCATCGGGATGAGGTCGCCCGCCAGACGCATCGCGCCAACCTGCATGATCATCTCGCTGACCTCTGTTGAATGAGGCCGTTCGCTGATGGTGTCGAACCACTGTTTGACCTTGGGGTAGGTCTGCCAGTCGGTGTCGGTCAGGATCGCGCCGGCAACGTGCGACACCAGCTCGTGATACCCCAGAAGATCGGCAAAACTAATCTCATCGCCACACAAATAAGGCATTTTGCTGAGCCACGCTTCCATGAAAGCGAGAGACTCGTCCAGCGTATAGCGGCCTTTTGTGATCTCCCGAGAATAGTCCTGCTTACCCCAGATGCATTCGGCGAAATGGGTGTAGAAAAACGCCCCCGCCCCGCGGCGAAGGTAGGTCGAATGCCAATGGCAGTATTGCTGAATGATGGCCCGTTGTTCGATCGTCGCACCGAACCAGTTTTTTGGCAGATCGAATTTTTCATTCAGGTAGTAAGCAATCGCCGCGCTCTCCCAGACCACGAAATCGCCATCGCACAAGATCGGCACCTGACCGGTGGGGTTGAATTCGTCTTTGAAATCCTGCTGCTCGTTATCGCCATCCATCAGATTGACGACGACGTCTTCGAACGGAATGTCGTTTTCCAGCAATAGCTGATGAACCGCCCGGCAAGGTTGAGATGTAGGGTGGTGTAGAAATCGCAGTGTTGATGCCATTGTAGTATCCTCCCAGTTTGCTCTCCTTTGATCATCAAAGTTATAGTTATTATGATCAATGCTAGGCTCAATTCTAAATTCGAGTCAAACATTGATCAGTAACACGGCGCTTCGGTAGAGTGATGCGCGAGATTGTGCGTGGATAAGCAGGCGAGTCTGGGATGCTTGCGGCAGACCGGCATATATGAGGCGGCATGAACAGCGACGTTGAAAAATTGCTGGATATTCACGAGGCCGCGCGGTTTCTCGGCGTGAGTGAAGTGTCGGTGAGACGCTACACCAATTCCGGAGCCCTGCCGTGCTTGCGCGTTGGCGGCCGGCGGGAACGGCGATTTCAGAAGCAAGATCTCGAGAATTTTGTAGGGGCAACCCGTGGCGCAAATTCAGCCGGTAGCTCCGCGCACTCCAACGATGGATCGAATGCGGGGAAAACCGATCCGGCCCGAACCGAATGCTATATCGAAGGCATGGCTGTGCCCTGGGGCAGCCACCTTTGCCAGCTCTATGAAACGGACCGGGGCCGCGTTCAAATGGCCGTTCCCTTCTTGGTGGACGGACTAAAGAACGGCGACGCTTGCTTTTTGATTGCGTCGACATCGGCACGGCGTCAGCTACTAGAATCGTTGAAGAGCGCCATGGACGGCCTAGGTGATCATATAGACGCGGGCCGGCTTCGCCTCATGCCGGGTGCTAAAACCGGTGCGGAAATGCTAACCGCCCTTGACGATTCTTTTGGCCACGCCCTGCAACAAGGCTTCGGCAGGCTTCGGCTTGTCGGCGATATGACGTGGTTCTTGGATCAGGGATTGAGCGGCGATGAGCTGGTCAATTTCGAAACCCGATACGACCGCCAGATTGGTCACAGCTATCCGATCGTCAGCCTCTGTCTCTACGATGCCCGCCGCTTTTCCGGCGTTGAGTTGCTCCACGCGCTCAAAAGTCACGCCGACACCTTCGAGTTGCCGCTAAGCCGGTTTCTGCTGCGCTGATGACGAGCCGACGGTATCGCCATGAAGACGCGCCATCTTGGTGGCCCAGCGGCCCAGCAATCTGTCGATTAGCTTCGGGAACATCGCGTTGCTCAGAAACATGAAAAACGCGCCCTTCAAATTCGCCTGCGGCGTAACTTCGAACTCCATCGTCACATCGCTTTGGTTGGCGCCGCGCGGTTCGACCGACCACACCGCCGCGAGAGTTTCCAGCGGATAGGGATAATCGGGCGCATCAGTGTTGATGGTGAAGCCATACCGCTTGCCCTCTTCCCAGATATGCGCCTCTTCAGTCCAGCTCTCGCCTTTGGCGCCATAACATTTGCGGCGCATGCCTTTCGCACCGCCCTGCACCACTTCCACCTTGGTCAAATTGTCCGCTACATCAGCATAGGCCTCATGGTCGGTCATAACCCGCCAGGCGGCCTGAGCGGATGCATCGACGGGATGCGAAACGCGGAAACGATGCACCCGGCCCTTGGCGGACACCGTCAATTTGCTTTCCCCCTGGTAGAGCATCATCAGGCCGATCATCTGTTCCAGGGCAAAGACCAGAACGACCAGGTCGATGATCAACGCTGTCCAGAAGCCCGCTCCGGTCAGAATAGAACCCGCCATCGGTAGCAGCGCGAGACCGGAAACGGCCCAAAGAAGGTCAGCGCCGATGATGGCTTTGACCGCGCGGCGCGATACCAAACGGCTAGAGGCGGCCCAGGCAACCAGGCCCGCGAACACGAATAGGCCCGCCCCCAGAAGCAACACAACTTGCCGAACGGCAATATCCAGCCACGCTGTGTCAGAAACAAACAGGGTTGCTACGACCCAGTCCGTGCCGAACACCAGCACCGAAGCGCACAGGGTGGAAAAGACGGCGTTCAGATAAAGCACGAGTCTAAGAAGGCGGGCATTCGATTGATACATCATGGCGTAGTTCTCCGGTGACTATGGAATTCACCGGGACACTGCGCCGCGCCGGCATGGCTCGCAATTACACGCGAGGTAATTGATCGTCGGTGCGTCTAGAGTAAGCTCGTGTCATGTCAAACACCGAAGCCCATCCGTCGACCTCGGCTTTTCCGGCAATTCTTAAGGAATGGCGGCAAACCCGCAGCATCAGTCAGCTCGAGCTCGCCATGCGCGCCGGCTCGTCACAGAGGCATATTAGTTTCCTGGAGTCGGGACGCTCCAACCCCAGTCGCGTCATGGTGTTCGCCCTGAGTGAAGCGATGGATATCCCCCTGCGCAACCGCAACGAACTGATGCTCGCCGCCGGGTTTGCCCCGACCTATCGCGAGCGCGCGTTGGACGATCCGGCCTTGCTATCGGTCAAGTCTGCCGTCGACCGCATCATCACAACGCACGATCCCTATCCGGCAATCGTATTCGACTGGCGGCACGATGTGCTGGCGGCCAACGCCGGTGCGATGCGGTTGCAAATGTTTCTGTTCGACGTCGCTGATCCGGACAATCTGCCCTCGATCGCGAGCAATGTTCTACGCGGCTTGCTCCACCCCGACGGCTACCGGAACTACATCGCCAACTGGGATCACGTGGCCGCGACCATGCTGCGTCGGCTTCGCGCTGAGGTGCTAGCGGCCGGTTCGCCACGCGACGGGATTAAATTGCTGGACGAACTCAGCGGCTATGACGGTGTGCCGACGACATGGCGTCAATGCCCGGACTTGGATTGGCAGGAACCAATGCTCGCTATCGAGATTGCCAAGAACGGTCAGACAATAGGTCTTTTCTCAACCCTGACTTCCTTGGGTGCACCTTTTGAAGTGACACTGCAGGAGACCCGAATAGAGAGCTTTTTCCCCATGGATGCGGAAAGCGGGAAATTCTTTCAGTAGAGCTCCACACCCTGAACCAAAACGACCAGTGCCGGGCTCATGACTGCCCGGCACCAGAGTTACAATCTATTTGGAAAGGTTTTCGTTTTACGAGGCAGGTTGCGGAGATGGCCCCTCGCCGGCCTCAGGCCCTACATCCGGTCCGCGGCGGCCCCGGTCGGCCATGAACTGGTCGAACTCGGCTTTATCTTTGGCATGGCGAAGTTGCTCTAGGAAGGCGTGAAAAGCCTCTTGCTCCTCCTCCAGTCGCCGCAAGGTCTCCTCGCGGTACTCATCGAAGGCGTGATTTCCGCTCGACGACGCGCCGTGCCGCCGTGCGTGATGCCCATTCGGGGCGGGGTTGTACCAACGGCCGGGGCCGTGACTTCTCCAACATCCCATACGTCCACTCCATATCATGTAGCCCAAAATCGCTAGCCCAAGGGGCCAGAAAACGACGAAGCCAAGCACCATCAAAACGATCCAGGCCGGCTTCCCATACTGGTCCAGCTTCGTTCCAAACCGGTCCAGCCTCGCTGCGAGTTCCATCAGTTCCTCGTGTTGTGTATGTTAATGTTCATTACATTTACATAATTGGTGATTTCCGGCCGCCCTGTCAAGGGGTGGTACTTCAATAAATGGGGGAAAACAGGGCGTATACAATGCCACCCGCTCAAGATGTCGGTTTGCTTCCGAGACCGTCCAGATAGATAAGAAATCCCGCTTCGAGCAACTCTTCGGGCGTCATCGGCAGCTTGCGCCGGGCTGGATCGCCGCGGGCAAAGAGCGAGGCAATACCATGGGCGAACGACCACATGTGAAGACTGACCATCCGCGCCGGCGGACGGCCCTCCTTGGGCAGCCGGGCAACCATAGCTTCGGCCGCACGTTGTAAAATAAGAAAAGCGTCGTCGGCGGCCTGGGCAAGCTCCGGAGTGGCGTCGGGCGGCACCTGGGCCTCGAACATAGCGGCATAGTAGGCGGGTTCTTCGCGCGCGAATGCCAGATAGGCCCGCCCCAGATTGTCGAACGCTGTGGTGGGATCCGGTGCGCCGTCGCTCCAGGCATTTGCCAGAAAGGCACCGAAACGCTCGAAGCCCTGCCGCGCCACCTCGGCCATCAGCGCGTCGCGGTCGCGGAAATGCCGATAGGGCGCAGCCGGGCTGACCCCAGCGGCGCGCGCGGCTTCGGCAAAGGTGAAGCCTGCCGGGCCCTTCTCGCCGATCAAATCCAACGCCGCCGCGACCAACGCTTCGCGCAGGTGGCCATGATGGTAGCCGCGCCGCCCGCGGCCTTTCTTCTGCCAGCTCATGTTAAGGGGTTTAACATGGCGGACTCGTTCTGAACCAGCCCCAAGACAAAGATCGCAGTTGTCAATTTTGCTCCTAAATTAGGGGAGGTGGCAGCGGCGCAAGGGAATGACTATTGCCTTGTGCATAGTCCGGGAACATCAGGCAATATGGCCGCCGCAACACCCGCCCCGCGTGGCGAACGGATGAGCATGATGTCGGACGAGTTCGAAAAGGCCCTGGAGACGCCAAGATCAAAACATTTGAACCTGTTTTGGCTGGCGCTCGGCTGGACGGCCGTTGTCATTGGCGCGATCGGAGCGGTGCTTCCCATTTTGCCGACGACGCCACTGATGATTCTCGCCGCCTTCGCGTTCGGTAAGGGATCGCCGCGCCTGCGCAAATGGCTGCTCGACCATCAGTTTTTTGGTCAGGCAATTCGCGATTGGGAAACGTATGGCGCGATCGCCCGGCGCTACAAAGTTATCGCCTGCGCCGTGATGGCCCTGACGTTCGCCGCCAGTGCGCTCGCCGGTGTGGCGACCTTTGTGCTGGTCATTCAGGCAGCCTGCATGATCCCCGCCGCCTTCTACGTCGTTACGCGGCCGGACGGGCCGCGCGTCTGATAGGCATCGAGCATCAGCTCAAAGCGACAAAACCCCGGCGGAAGCCGGGGTTTGGTGTGTTGGTTGCGGGGGTAGGATTTGAACCGGCCCTGCGGGCCCTCGGCTTGTCGCAACTTTCATCATAGAAAGCTGCTCTGGCGCCGAGCCTTCAAGTTATTCGCCTACGGCTCATAACCTGAAGATCGCGACCCCAAAGCCAACCCATGACCAAACGCAAAAGACCCGGCAAAGCCGGGTCTGGTGCGTTTGGTTGCGGGGGAGCGATTTGCGCTTGATGCACTTTTCTCCATAACCGAGCTGATACCCGGAAAAATCAAACCCGCCGGGAAAAGAATAAATCGATAGACTGAGCAAACACCGCGACAATCACAGAACCAATGTCCCATCGCAGCGAGAACGGGGTAATCGCTTCAAATTTATCGTGTCAACAGGGTACATCCTGCCTGGACTCCGTCTCCGATTAAGCCGTCCAAGCCGCTGTAATCGTCGGTTGCACCTCGTCGAGCACATTTTGCGCTAATGTCGTATCCGATCCAGTAGGCGGGTTGAAGACTGCCATGGCGTTGACAAGTTGTTGCACGTTTTGATCGGCGAGCGTTGCACCGCCATCGGTTTGGAACTCATCGATGCGGTTCGTCGTATCCGTGTACCAATCGTCGAGCACAAGTTCATCCTGTGTACCGACGATTCGTACACGAAGATCATCACCGTTACGCATGAACCACAGCTGTTCTTCATCGATGCCCGCGCCGAAAACGACTTTGTCTGTAGCCGCGGCTGATTGAGCATTGTCCACAATATCGACCCCATCATCGCGGCCGAATTTGTAGGTATCATTGCCTTCGCCGCCCTTGAGGAAGTCGTTACCCCCGCCGCCATCGAGAACGTTTGCACCTTCGTCGCCGAAAAGGGCGTCGCTAAAGGCGGAGCCGGTGACATTCTCGAAGTTGGTAAATACGTCGCCCTCTGCGTCGCCGCCTGAAGCTTGGCCAGCTGCTAGATCTACAGTCACGCCATTAGCCGAGCCGGCATAACTGAGTGTGTCGGTGTGGGGGTCGGCGCCTGCCGCTTCGGTGATGTGGACGGCGGTGATGGCCTCATCGGCAGAGAACAGGCTCTCATCGAAGTACAGCCGCGCCGTCTCCGACGCCAGACCGTCGACGGTGCCGCCGCTGGGATTGTATTCAAATAGATCACCATCGTCGAACGTAAATCCGCCAATCGTCGCCGCATTCATGGTCGAGAGGATAAGGTTGCCGTTATCCAATATGTGAACCGCGTCGATACTCGAACCAGCGGTAAAATGCGCCCCACCATCGAAGTAGAGCCGCGCCGTCTCCGACGCCAGACCGTCGACGGTGCCGCCGCTGGGGTTGTATTCCACCAGATCATCGCTGCCGAACGACAAACCACCGAGCGTATTACTGCCCGACATCGACAACACGTAGTTACCGCTATCCAACGCATGGACCGCAACGATATTTGCGGCAAAGGTGAACGCCGCGTCCCCATCGAAGATCAACGTCGCTTCGTCGGTCACCGGGTCGTAATCGATCAGATCTTCATTGGAGAACGGCAAACCGCCGAGTGTAGCGTCGCCTGTTGTCGACAGGACGAGGTGACCATTGGAGAGCACATGGACCGCGTCGACATCTTCGTCGGCGACGAACAACGCACTGCCGTCGAACTCAAGCGTCGCTTCGTCGGCCACCGGATCGTACTCAACCAGATCTTCGTCATTGAAGGGCAAACCACCGAGCGTGGCGCTGGTTTCTGTCGAAAGCAGGATTGTGGTGGTAGTCGCACCGGAACTGCCCCCATCGAGGGTGTCGGCGCCCGCACCACCCTCGATCGTGTCCGAACCCGCACCGCCGGAGATCACATTGTCCCCGCCGTCACCCGTCAGCACATCATCGTGGCCCGAACCGGTGAGCTTCTCGATACCCGATATGGTGTCGCCTTCGGCGTCGCCGCCCACACCCGTACCGGCCGCCAGGTCCACCGTCACACCGGCCGAAGAGCCCTCATAGCTCAGACTGTCCGTCCCCACGCCGCCATCGATGGCGTCCGCGCCCGCGCTACCCTCGATCGCATCGTCACCGCCGCCGCCGTCGATCGTGTCAGCTCCCGCCGTGCCAACCAGCGCATCCGCACCAGAACCGCCGCTAAACACCTCGCCAGCCAGCTGCGTTTCCGACAATGCCACGAAGCCCGCCGGTGGCGTTTGCGCAAAACCAGACTGGCCGAAGTTAATCGATACGGTCGCAGGTGCATCGTTGGCCAAAGCGACAACCGGACGCCACGTCCGGCCCGCAAACGTCGTCACCGTGTTACCGGTCAGCGCGCTGTCGCTCAGGGAATAGGAGAACAGTGAGACTCCGTCCTGGAAGTACTCGACCGTGTCGTTCTCGAAGTCGAACGCCGCCCCAATCGTCACACCCTGGCCAAACGGCGTCTGATACGCCGTGATGGTGTTGCCGCTTGTCGTTGCATCGGGGTGATGGAACATCGAATGGGGGTTGGTCGTGTGCCGGTTGTCGATCGCGAAGTACGTGTCGTCGTTCGCCACGTCCTCCCAGCCGATCACGAGCCACGCGTTGGCAGCATAGCTGTCCGTGGTCACTTCAAAATAGTACTTCCCGCTGCCGCCCACCACATGCTGGGTCCCCACCGAGAACGAGTTGTAGGTTGCACTCGTGCGGGTCAAAACCAGATTGCCGTCCGACAGCCCGTTGTTCAGGGTTTGGCCGGCGTCACGCGAACCCACCGTTGGGTCCAGCGTCGCATAGTTCTCGGTTGGCGTGTCGGAGACCTGGTCGGCTGCCGTCAGGCCGGATGTCGTCAGGTCGTTGGTGTTCCCCGAGACGTCGTTGCCCAGATCCTGGTCATTGGCAAAGTCCAGCGCAAACCCGTTCGTCCCATAAGTACCGGTATACGTATCCGGTACCCATACCTGTTCGCCACCAACCGTGGCAAAACGCCCGAAGTCCGTCGCACCCAGCGCCTGGCCGTCCACAAAATGCACATCCGACAGATAACCGTCCAAGGGTTCCGGACTGACATGATTATTACCGCCAACGCTCGCCTCATGCGCCGTCGTGTTGATCTTTAGATCGGTGTTTTGCGCCCAAACGTCGTTCAACGCCCAGTCGGTATACTCGACCCCGTCGAGCCACACTTTAAGACGGTCCGCCGCCACCGCTTGCTCGGTGTCTACCGCCACTGTGATGTGCATCCACTCAGACGTACCGGTAAACGCCGCGGTGCTTTGCGTCGATAAGCTGCCCGACACGTAGACTCGGAACTTGTCCGTCGCATCGAACTCAATCACAAGAAGGTCACCGCTACCGTCGGCGGTGCTGGTGTAGAGAATCTGGCGGGCCCCGCTACTCGCGCGCTTCACCCAGCCGCTGAACGTAACCTGGCGCTGGTCGCCGTTCACTGTCGGCGTGCGATACAATCGCGGGCTATCGTCATCGTTGAAGCGCAGGGAGTTGGCGATATCCAACGGCTCGGCATAGGTGACGTTCACCGTGCCGGTATCGCTGAGCGGCGCACCGGCCGCGTCCGTCACCTTGAACTGGAACGACGTCTCGCCCACATAGCCCGCCGCCGGGTCAAACTCATACGTCCCCAGCTGGTCGTCGGTGATCTTGACCTGGCCGATGCTGGCGCCCAGATCGTGCCAGACATTCTCCGCCACCCAGGTCACACCGTCGCCCACCTGATAGGTCAGCGTGGTCGAGCCGGCGCCCACGTCATAAGCCGACAACTGGCCCGTAATCGTCCGGTCCTTCGGGCCCGTCAGAACCCCGTCGACCGCCACCGGCGCGTTGTTGGTCGATCCATCGAACGTCAAGGTCACATCGTCGCCGCTCGACCCCGGCGTGCCGCTCTCGAACGTCACCTTCTCCACATCGATCAGCGTGTCCGTCCCGTCGTCGCCGTCCACATCCGGCGCCAAGTCCGTAACCGTGATCACACCGTCCGCATCCACCGACACATCGTAATCACCCGCAGACCCAGCAAACAGCACAGTGTCGGTGCCCAAACCGCCGTCGATTACGTTGTCGGGTTGGAGATTCGCCGGCACCACCGTCTGTTCGCTCAGCGCGTTGAAGCCAGCCGGCGGGGTATAGGTGAAGCCCAACTGCCCGAAGTTCACCTCATAGGTCATCGCCACAGCCGTCGTCCGGTCGTTCACCATCGGCACGAACGAACCCGTCAACCCGCTATAGGCCTCGCCCTGATCGACTCCGTTTTTGTAGAACCGCAACGTGCCCGCATCGGCATCGAACGCCACGCCGATCACGTCGTTGGCCGCATAGCTCGCCCCGTAAGCAGTACTGGTACCGCCGGTTACCTTGGTGCCGCTAGAGGCGCCATCATAGCCCCATGCCTCCGCGCTATCCAACAGACCCCAGCTCGACCCGGCCACCGCTGTCGTTCTGGCAATGCCAACACCCGGGCCGTTCGCCGCACTACCGCTCTTGACCGTCACTTCCCAATAATACTTACCCGACGTCATCGTCTGGCTGCCCAGCGCACCGCCCATGCTCGCCGCGCTGAACGTCGCCTGCAGATTACCCTCGCTCAAGGTCAGCGTCGCGCCGCTGCCAGACGCAATGGTCGGGTTCCAGGTCGCGAAGTTGTCGGTCGGGATATCGCTGACCTGGTCAGATGCCGTCAGACCAGAAGTGGTCAGATCGTTGGTGTTGCCCGACACGTCGTTGCCCAGATCCTGGTCATCGGCAAAGTCCAGATGGAACCCATTGGTGCCATAGGTCCCGCCATAGTCCTTCGCCACCCACACCTGTTGGCCGTCGATGGTCACAAAACGCCCGAAGTCCGCCGCTTCCAACGCAGAGCCATCGACGAAGCTCACATCTGCCAGATAGCCGTCAAAATATTTGCTAGGAACATCGGATGCGCCAACGGTATGCGCCGTGTCCAGATTTATGTCCGACTGGGCACCGCTTGTCGGATAGAGCTCGGTATCAAACGACGTGATCCGGGTTCCATTGATGTACAACCGCATACGATTCGACGACGTCACGTTGTCGCTGTCGTAGGCCGCGACAACGTGCAGCCATTCCGAAGCGTCGTCATAGGCCGCCGCCGTCACCAAATCGGCCTGAGACGACGCGTAAAAACGGATCTTGTTGGTGCTGTCGAACCGCAAATAGTCGGAACCCAAACGCCCCTGAAACAACCACTGTTCCGTTCCCAATGTCGAACGTTTGACCCAGCCGGACCAAGTCCACGCCGTACGGTCGCCTACGCTAGTAAATGTCCTATTCAACCGCGCACTATCATCGTCGTTGAAGCGCAACGACTGTTGGATGAGGGGATCCTGCGGCGCCACATTGGTGCCGGTGATGGTGTCGTCATAGACCGACCCGGTCACATTCTCGAAGCCCGAGATCGTATCGCCTTGCGCATCGCCACCCGACGCCGACTGCTCACCATTGACGTTGGCCGTAAGGTTCACCGTTACGCCCGCATCCGACGTCGAGTAATCCAGCGTGTCGATGCCGTCGCCGCCAATCAGCGTATCGGCCCCGTCGCCGCCGCGGATCACGTCGCTGCCCGCGCCACCATCGAGCACATTGACACCCGTATCGCCGGTCAGCGCATCGTCGAAGTCCGACCCCGTCACGTTCTCGAAGTTGGACACCACATCGCCTTCGGCATCGCCGCCCGAGGCCTCAGCCGCACCCGTCCCCTCGACCACCGCCGTGGTATCTGTACTCACATAAGGTTGGATACCCGCATCCGCGCTGACCTGGGCACCCCATACATACAGACCCTTGCCGGTATCCCCGGCATAGCTGGTCACACCCGCGCTCTGGGTCGGCACCACCGACAGCGTGCCAGCCGTCGCCACGCCATCCACCTTGCCCGTCACCCACACCCGGTACCAGCCGTTCGCCAACGCCTCGATGCCGCTGTCCAGCGCCGTGCCGGCCCCCAGCGCCACAGCTGCACCAATCGTGCCCGCCGACAGGTCGAAGTCCGCATAGGCGCCCTTGGTCAGACCGCTATCGGCCCAATACAGACGCCCCGTCGTGCGCCCGTCCGCCTTCACATGCACACTCGCCGTATGCACCGTATCGGCGGCCACCGTCAGATCGTCGAAGCCCACCCGGTGGACCGACGTCGCCGAGGTCTCGCGCACCCGATCCGCCGTCGTCTGCCCATCCGGCGCCACCAGCACATCCGCCGTCGCCGTCACCGCGCTCTTCGTCCACGCCGCATTATCCAACGCCTCGCTGCGCGTCAGAAGATTCTCCGACGAAGAACCCAATGACACCGATACACCACCAGACGAACCAGAATAAGAGAGCGTGTCGGTGTCGGTCCCGCCATCGAGAGTATCGGCGCCCGCACCGCCCTCGATCGTGTCCGAGCCCACGCCGCCGTCGATCACATTGGCCCCGCCGTCGCCCGTCAGCACATCGTCGTGCGCCGAACCGGTGAGGGTCTCGATACCCGATATGGTGTCGCCTTCGGCGTCGCCGCCCACACCCGTACCGGCCGCCAGGTCCACCGTCACCCCGGCCGAAGAGCCCTCATAGCTCAGACTGTCCGTGCCCACGCCGCCGTCGATGGCATCCGCGCCCGCGCCGCCCTCGATCGCGTCATCGCCGCCACCACCGTCGATCGTGTCAGCTCCCGCCGTGCCAACCAGCGCATCCGCACCAGAACCGCCCGTGAACGTACTGGCCGTGTCGGCATAGGTGACGTTCACCGTGCCGGTATCGCTCAAGGGCGATCCTGCGGCGTCCGTCACCTTGAACTGGAACGACGTCTCACCCACATAGCCCGCCGCCGGGTCGAACTCATACGTCCCCAGCTGGTCATCGGTCACCCGCACCTTGCCGATGCTCGCCCCCAGATCGTGCCACACGCCCTCGGCCTTCCACGTCACCCCGTCGCCCACCTGATACGTCAGCGTGGTCGAGCCGGCGCCCACATCGTAGGCCGACAGCTGGCCGGTAATGGTCTTGTCCTTCGGGCCCGCCAGAACCCCGTCGACCGCCACCGGCGCGTTGTTGGTCGACCCATCGAACGTCAGGGTCACATCATCGCCGCTCGACCCCGGCGTACCGCTCTCAAACGTCACCTTCTCCACATCGATCAGCGTGTCCGTCCCGTCGTCGCCGTCCACATCCGGCGCCAGATCGGTTACGGTAATGACACCGTCAGCATCCACCGACACCTCGTAACCACCCGCCGAACCCGCAAACATAACCTCGTCCGTGCCCAAGCCACCGGCGATCACATTGTCGGCCAAGACATTGGTCGGCGGTACGGCCACGTCTTCGGTAAGCGCGTTGAAGCCCGCCGGCGGCGTATAGGCGAAGCCAGTTTGCCCGAAGTTGGCCGTCATCTCCGTGCCCGTCCACGTGTCGCCGGCGAAGTACATGCGCTTCTCGCCGGTGATCGTATAGGTCGCGTTGAGGCCGTTGGCCGGATCGCCATTGGTGCCGCCGCCATCGTTGTACCAGAGGCCGTTCACCCCGAACCACAGCTCGCCCGTGTCCGCGTCATAGGCCACCTGCAGCGTGTCGCTCGCCTGCAGATCCGGCAGCGTGAACTGGCTCACGCTGTTATGCCGCACCCCACGCGTCGATGGCGACGCCGCCACGTAAAACGCCCAACTGTCGGCGTTCCAGCCCGGCGTCGACGCCCCCGGCGCGACCCCAAACCGATGAATGCCAAACGATGCCTGAGATGCGATCGCCGACACCGTCGCTTCGGCGTACCACTTGCCCGTCTCCATCACCTGGGTCGACAGGGTCGTGCGCGTGCCGTTGCCGGTGTTGTCCATCCACAGATTGCCGTCGCCCAGATGGCCCGCGGGGTAGCCGCTGGACCGGTTGTTGGGGTCCCATGTCGCGAAGGACTTGGTCGGTACGTCCGTGACCTGGTCGGCTGCCGTTAGGCCCGCGACCGTCAGGTCATTCGTATTGTCCGACACGTCGTTGCCCAGATCGGTATCGTCGGCAAAGTCCATGTGGAACCCATTGGTCCCATAGGTGCCGCCATAGTCCTTCGCCACCCAGACCTGTTCGCCACCGATGGTCACAAAACGACCGAAGTCCGCCGCATCCAACGCCTGGCCGTCGACACTGATAAACTCCGCCATGTAGCCGTCAAAGTACTCCCCGGCAGCATCTTGCCGGCGGCCCACCGAAGCCGCATCCGTCGAGTGCCAGTCCACCTGACGGTTCAGATCAATCGCATTGACTTCCGTCAGCGTCTGCAAGACACCGTCCACCCAGATCTTGCCGCGATCGATCGACGCCGCTTCCGTGCTGTCATGTGCCACCACAACATGCATCCACTGATCGGTATCGACGAATGTCGCCGACGTATTGACACTCGATACCGTGGTCGAGCCGGCGACCTGGAAAAACCCGAGCTGGTCGGAGCTATTGAACCCGAACCATGTCGCCTCACCCGAGGTGCCCGCACTAAACAGGCTTTGCGCCGGTCCCAGCGTGCTCCGCTTGATCCACATGCTCGCCGTAAAGACCTTCGAATCCGTGCCGCCAGCACCCGGCGTACGCGTCAGATGGGCACTATCATCGTCGTTGAAGCGCAACGACTGTTGGATGATGGGATCCTGCGGCGCCACATTGGTGCCGGTGATGGTGTCGTCATAGACCGACCCGGTCACATTCTCGAAGCCCGAGATCGTATCGCCTTGCGCATCGCCGCCCGACGCCGACTGCGCGCCATTGATGTCGGCCGTGAGGTTCACCGTCACGCCCGCATCCGACGTCGAGTAATCCAGCGTGTCGATGCCGTCGCCGCCAATAAGCGTATCGGCGCCCGCGCCGCCGCGGATCACGTCCGCCCCCGCGCCGCCGTCGAGTACATTGACACCCGTATCGCCGGTCAGCGCATCGTCGAAGTCCGACCCCGTCACGTTCTCGAAGTTGGACACAACATCGCCTTCGGCGTCACCGCCCGAGGCCTCAGCCGCACCCGTCCCCTCAACCACCGCCGCGGTATCGGTTCCCACATAAGGTTGGATACCCGCGTCAGCGCTGACCTGCGCACCCCATACATAAAGGCCCTTGCCGGTATCGCCGGCATAGCTGGTCACGCCGGCGCTCTGGGTCGGCAAGACCGACAGCGTCCCCGCCGTCGCCACGCCATCCACCTTGCCCGTCACCCACACCCGGTACCAGCCATTGGCCAGCGCTTCGATGCCGCTATCCAGCGCCACACCAGCGCCCAACGCCGCCGCTGCACCGATCGTGCCCGCCGTCAGGTCGAAGTCCGCGTAAGCGCCCTTGGTCAGACCGCTATCGGCCCAATACACACGGCCCGTCGTACGCCCGTCCGCCTTCACATGCACACTCGCCGTATGCACCGTATCGGCCACCACCGTCAGATCGTCGAAGCCCACCCGGTGCACGCCCGTCGCCGACGTCTCACGCACCCGCTCCGCCGTGGTCTGACCGTCCGGCGCCACCAACACATCCGCCGTCGCCGTCACCGCGCTCTTCGTCCACGCCGCGTTATCCAGCGCCGCGCTGCGCGTCAGAAGATTCTCCGACGAAGAACCCAGCGATACCGTCACACCGCCAGATGATCCAGCATAAGAAAGCGTGTCGGTGTGGGGGTCGGCGCCTGCCGCTTCGGTGATGTGGACGGCGGTGATAGCCTCATCGGCAGAGAACAGGCCCTCGTCGAAGTACAGCCGCGCCGTCTCCGACGCCAGACCGTCGACGGTGCCACCGCTGGGATTGTACTCAAATAGATCACCATCGTCGAACGTAAATCCGCCAATTGTCGCCGCATTCATGGTCGACAAGACAAGATTGCCGTTATCCAATATGTGAGCCGCGTCGATACTCGAACCAGCGGTAAAATGCGCCCCACCATCGAAGTAGAGCCGCGCCGTCTCCGACGCCAGACCGTCGACCGTGCCGCCGCTGGGGTTGTATTCCACCAGATCATCGCTGCCGAACGACAATCCGCCGAGCGTATTACTGCCCGACATCGACAAGACATAATTACCGCTATCCAACGCATGGACCGCAACGATATTTGCGGCAAAGGTGAACGCCGCGTCCCCATCGAAGATCAACGTCGCTTCGTCGGTCACCGGGTCGTAATCGATCAGATCTTCATTGGAGAACGGCAAACCGCCGAGTGTAGCGTCGCCTGTTGTCGACAGGACGAGGTGACCATTGGAGAGCACATGGACCGCGTCGACATCTTCGTCGGCGACGAACAACGCACTGCCGTCGAACTCAAGCGTCGCTTCGTCGGCCACCGGATCGTACTCAACCAGATCTTCGTCATTGAAGGGCAAACCACCGAGCGTGGCGCTGGTTTCTGTCGAAAGCAGGATTGTGGTGGTAGTCGCACCGGAACTGCCCCCATCGAGGGTGTCGGCGCCCGCACCACCCTCGATCGTGTCCGAACCCGCACCGCCGGAGATCACATTGTCCCCGCCGTCACCCGTCAGCACATCATCGTGGCCCGAACCGGTGAGCTTCTCGATACCCGATATGGTGTCGCCTTCGGCGTCGCCGCCCACACCCGTACCGGCCGCCAGGTCCATCGTCACACCGGCCGAAGAGCCCTCATAGCTCAGACTGTCCGTCCCCACGCCGCCATCGATGGCGTCCGCGCCCGCGCTACCCTCGATCGCATCGTCACCGCCACCACCGTCGATCGTGTCAGCACCCTCAGTGCCTACCAGCGCATCCGCACCAGAACCGCCGCTAAACACCTCGCCAGCCAGCTGCGTTTCCGACAATGCCACGAAGCCAGCCGGTGGGGTATGCGCAAAACCAGACTGGCCGAAGTTAATCGATACGGTCGCAGGTGCATCGTTGGCCAAAGCGACAACCGGACGCCACGTCCGGCCCGCAAACGTCGTCACCGTGTTACCGGTCAGCGCGCTGTCGCTCAGGGAATAGGAGAACAGCGACACCCCGTCCTGGAAGTACTCGACCGTGTCGTTCTCGAAGTCGAACGCCGCCCCAATCGTCACACCCTGGCCAAACGGCGTCTGATACGCCGTGATGGTGTTGCCGCTTGTCGTTGCATCGGGGTGATGGAACAGCGAATGGGGGTTGGTCGTGTGCCGGTTGTCGATCGCGAAGTACGTGTCGTCGTTCGCCACGTCTTCCCAGCCGATCAGCAGCCACGCGTTGGCGGCATAGCTGTCCGTCGTCACTTCCATGTAGTACTTGCCGCTGCCGCCCACGACATGCTGGGTGCCGACAGAAAACGCATTGTGGCTCGCGCTCGGGCGGGTCAACACCAGATTACCGTCCGACAGCCCATTGTTCAGGGTTTGGCCGGCGTCACGCGAACCCACCGTCGGGTCGAGCGTCGCATAGTTGTCGGTCGGACTGTCGCCAACCTGGTCGGCCGCCGTCAGGCCCGACGCCGTGAAGTCGTTGGTGTTCCCCGATACGTCATTGCCCAGGTCCTGATCGTCGGCAAAGTCCAGGTGGAACCCGCCAGACCCATAGGTCCCCGTATACGCATCCGGTACCCAAACCTGTTCACCACCCACCGTGGCAAAACGGCCAAAATCCGTCGCATCCAACGCCTGACCGTCAACGAAGTGCACGTCTGCCATATAGCCGTCGAAGTTCTCACCGGTCAGGCCGGGCCGTCCACCGATGCCATGGCTGTAAGCGCCATCGCCCCACTTCGGGACCGCGTTCTGATCCGGATAATCCGGCGTCCCGGCAAAGCCGATCTCCGCGCCATCGACATAGATCTTCACCCGGTCGGCCGCCGTCGCCTGGGTCGTGTCGACCGCCAGCACCAGATGATGCCAAGCATCGGTATCGGTATAGGCATCCAACGATGTCAACGTCGTCTCCACCGCGCTATCGCCGAGGATGATCAGTTCGAGCTTGTCCGACGCGTTGTAGCGGAACTCGACAAAATTACCGCCGTCATAGACCGCCGCCAGCTGCTGCACCGCGCCCAGCCCGCCCGAACGCTTCACCCAAAAACTCTGGGTCCAGGTCTTCTGGTTCGACGTCACCGCCCGCGTCAGTTCCGCCGCGTCATCATCGTTGAAGCGCAGCGATTGCGCGATCGCGAAGGGTTCGGCATAGGTGACGTTCACCGTGCCGGTATCGCTCAAGGGCGATCCTGCGGCGTCCGTCACCTTGAACTGGAACGACGTCTCACCCACATAGCCCGCCGCCGGGTCGAACTCATACGTCCCCAGCTGGTCATCGGTCACCCGCACCTTGCCGATGCTCGCCCCCAGATCGTGCCACACGCCCTCGGCCTTCCACGTCACCCCGTCGCCCACCTGATACGTCAGCGTGGTCGAGCCGGCGCCCACATCGTAGGCCGACAGCTGGCCGGTAATGGTCTTGTCCTTCGGGCCCGCCAGAACCCCGTCGACCGCCACCGGCGCGTTGTTGGTCGACCCATCGAACGTCAGGGTCACATCATCGCCGCTCGACCCCGGCGTACCGCTCTCAAACGTCACCTTCTCCACATCGATCAGCGTGTCCGTCCCGTCGTCGCCGTCCACATCCGGCGCCAGATCGGTTACGGTAATGACACCGTCAGCATCCACCGACACCTCGTAACCACCCGCCGAACCCGCAAACATAACCTCGTCCGTGCCGAGGCCGCCCGAGATGGCGTCGTTGCCACCGCCGCCAGTCAGGATGTTGGCGCCATCATCTCCGGTGATCCGGTCGCCGAAGGCGGAGCCAGTGACATTTTCGATGTTGGTCAGCGTATCGCCGGCAGCATCGTCATTGGCGATACCAACGCTGGCGCGAACGTCGACATCATCGCGCAGCCGAACGCTTTGACCCGCGGTGCCTTGGTGACCCACCATGAGATCAAGGCCAGCTTCCCATTGATGAGAACCGACGAAGACACCATCGTGATAGAAAGCGAGTAATCCACTTGGTTGGTAATATGCAAAAGTGATTGCCGCTCCCGCCGATACATCTCCGAAGAAGTTTTGCTGGAAGCGTAGATCACCGTCAGCATCATAGACTCGAACATAGCTGTCGTCATTGCCGGTGGACACCGCGACGTATCGGTTACCCGTCGGCGGCGCGCCGGTGCTGGTAACGGTATATAACTCGCTCAGGATCGCCTGCGATGAATACGTGCCGCTGGCGGCTCCGGGTTCGGCCTGCAGTGTGACCACGTTCCAACCGAACGTATTCCCGGTGGCCTCGCCAAACACGATCGACGATGCGTTGTGCACAACCAGAGAATCATCGTCGGCGTCGACCGTAATGCTGCCTTCATGACGGTCGTTATTGGCACCGTCGAAATCCGTGGCTAGATCGGAGTAAAGCGCGCCGCCAGCGCCCAATCCGGTCGCGACAGCATCGGTGGTCGCCAAATAAGTTCCCGGCCCCGTTCCTTTTTCGAACTGGGCGCCACTAATATAGACGTATTCTCCAGTGGCAACAGTCGAACCGATATTACCACTGGAGGAGTGATAGATGGTCGTCAGCTCGTTTGTCTGCGAACCACCAGTCGTGAATGTCAGGTGCAGGCGGTACCATCCGTCATCGAGCGCTTCGAGACCACTATCGACGGGTGTCCCCAGCTCGGTCGTCACGGTTTCGGTTGCGAGATTATATTCGACGCGAACACCCGCCGTGTCGGCGCTTAGGTGTACATAGTCATTGGTGCCCGCCTTCGCGAAGATGGAGAACGTATAAGTGGTAGACGCCGTTACTGTAACGGACTGGTCCGCACGGCTATTGATAGAGCTGTTACCCTCCAACCGGTCCGCTGTCCTCACGCCGTCGGGCGCCATAATCTCGTCAACAGAAACCGTGGACGAGCTGCGTTTGTTCCACGCCGCATCGTCAAAGCGCTCGCTCATAGTCAACAGGTTCTCACCACGTCGCAGCGTGATGGTTACATCCTCGCTGGCATTCTCGTAGGACACAGTATCGGAACCAACCCCGCCGTCGATCGTGTCGCCACCGCCGCCGCCTTCGATGACGTTATCGCCGGCATCGCCGGTGAGCGTGTCAGCGAGAGCCGAACCGCGAATATTCTCGAACCCAAGGATGCCGTCGCCCGCCGCATCACTGTCGGTTCCAGAGGCAGCATTGGTTGACAAATTAACGGTCACGCCAGCGCCAGAACCTTCGTAGGATATAGTATCGGTGCCGCTGCCACCGTGGAGCGCGTCGCTGCCGACCCCGCCTTCGATGATGTCGTTGCCGGCGCCGCCGAAGAGCGCGTCGTTGCCACCGCTACCAACCATCACATCGTCGCCGCCCGTGGGAGTACCGATATCGTCGACCACATTCGCTTGTGTGCGCACATAGTCGCTGGCAGCGCTCGCCTGCTCCGCTTGGGCGCCCCATACGTAGATGCCGCTGCCGGATGTGCCGGCGTGGCTGACCGTGCCGTCGCCCGTGGCCGTAGCCACCAGCGCGTGGCCCGCCGCCGCCGCGGTGGTCGCGGTGAGAGAGACGCGATACCAGCCGTTGGGTAGCGCTTCGATGGTGTGGGCGTCGGGCGCCCCAGACGTGGTGCCGGTGGTGCCGGCGGACAGGTTGTACCAGGCGCGGAAGGTGGTCGTACCGTCCCAGATCTCCACCTGCGCCCAGCTGCGTTCCGCGGCCTTGACGTAGAACGAAACCGTGTTAGCCGCCGCCATCCAGGTTATGGCGTGTTTCGCTCCGTGCTGCGCCGTCGCGCTATCTTCCGCGAGTTTCTCCGCGGCAGTGAGACCGTTGGGCGCGGCGACCGCGTCGGCAGTTACGGTCGCGTTGTTCTTGGTCCACGCTGCGTTATCCAGCGTCTCGCTATAGGTGAGCAGGTTCTCGCCGCCATCGCCGTAAATCGTGTCGCCGTCTACCCCGCCGGCAATTGTGTCGCCGCCGGAACCACCTATGATTGTATTTACGCCCGCAAACGCAGATAGCGTGTCGGTTCCATCGCCGCCGTCGAGGCGGTCATCACCCTCGCCACCATCGAGCGTGTCGTCGCCTGCTTCGCCGACAAGCGTGTCGTCGCCGTCGAGACCAACGATCACGTTGGTATTGGCGTCACCGGTCAGTGTATCGGCGTTGGCCGAGCCGGTGATATTCTCGAAGTTGGCGATGGTGTCGCTCGCGGCGTGACCGCCGGATACCGTTTGGTTGCCATTGTCGTCAAGATCGACAGTGACACCCGCATCCGAAGATTCATAAGATATTGTGTCCGATCCGAACCCACCGTCGAGCGTATCACCACCGGCTCCGCCTTCGAGGGTGTTGTCATTATCGTCGCCGGTTAGCGTGTCTGCGTTGGCAGACCCAACTACGTTTTCGACTGCGACGAGGGTGTCACCTGCGGCGTCGCCGCCGGTTGCGGTTCCGTCCCTTAGATCGATCGTTACCGCGGCAGAAGAACCGTCATAGGAAACAGTATCGCTACCTGTACCACCATCCAGCGTATCAGCCCCAGCGCGGCCTTCGAGAAAATCATCGCCAAATTCGCCGATCAGCACATCTGCGTTGGAGCCACCCTTGAGCGTATCATCGTGAAATGAGCCAACAACACCCTCGAAGCCGGTTATACTATCTCCTTCAGCGTCACCACCAGTAGCGGTATTGTCGGAAAGATCTACAGTAACCGCGGTTGCAGAACCCCGATATCCAACAATATCATTCCCAGCACCGCCGCTGAGCAGGTCGGCTCCCTCGCCGCCAATAAGGAAGTCGTCTCCGCTTGCCCCTGAAAGCGTATCGTCGCCCGCGCCTCCAAATGCGCGAATTCCGTGACTATTGGTCGTTATGAAGCTGTCGTTACCCCCGCTGCCGAAAGCCTTCTCGGCGTTTATGGCAGAGAGATCAAGGGAAACTCCCAAAGGATCTGCAGCGAAAACTATATCATCGCCTGCGCCGGCATCAATATTGGATTGTGAATCCTCACGATCTACAAATAGCCAATCGTCTCCCGCCCCACCGAAAATTGAATCTGCCCCTGGTCCGCCCGAGAGTATGTCATTCGCTCCGCCCCCCGTCAGGGTATCGTCGCCGGCGCCGCCATCAATCACAAGGTCTACTGTTCGTCCAGAACCATCAATCGTATCATCACCGGACTCGCTTCTCACAAACTCTATGTTTACGCTCGCTAGATCGAGGTTTAGCGCGTCATCACTCATCGCAATAGCGACGTCAAACCCTTCGCCACCATCGATAATCGAATCTGCTCCTTCAACGAATAAGATATCGTGGCCAGCGTGGCCGAAGATTCTGTCCGACCCATCACCCCCAATCAGCCAATCATCGCCAGAGTTACCGGACAAAAGGTCGTCGCCTTTGCCACCAGCTAAAATGACGGGTTTGTTCCCACTGTTGGTGAGTTCGTCATCGCCTTCACCACCAACTATTCCACGAACACCAAGCACAGCCGCGTCAAGTTTCAGTGGTAGTATTTTTGTACTGGCCCAAATCCTGCCAAGTTGCTCATCAAAAAATAGCGGACCGGTAATATTTTCAGTTAATCGAAACCCCGTTTTGCTAGCCTGTAAACCCACATCCGCGAGGCTACCCGTGGAACTATCAACTCTAGTGAACGTCCCGAAACCAAAAATTTGATTGCCATTGATTGTTTGTTGTTTGCCGTCTGATGTGGGATCAATTGATGTGATGCCGAGTGAAGCGAGACTTTGTAGCTCACCTGGATCTGAGATGCCGTCTAGATCGAAATCTTGCCATGCAAGCAATTGATCCCACTTCGCATCACTACTGTTGATAACCCCGTCACTATTGCTGTCGTAAAGCGTCTCTAGCGCTGCTAAGTCGGTGTCGCTTTCCAGCGTATCTGCTGCTATTACCAACTCACGATGATCGTTGACTGTCCCGGAATTGTCGCGGTCGACGACCAGCATAGCGTCGCTGGGCGCTACCCAGCCCATTTTCTCTAAAAAGTCGTCGCCGTCGTAGTCGAAAAATACAGGCGACTCACTTTGATGTATGAGATCGATACCATCTCCGCCAAGATCAAGTACAATGGGTTTACCAAAATCATCACCAGACCCGGAATCGTCACCGGTATCGACAGCGCTTGTAGGCTCGCTGAACTCAAAATCTAAATCATGAGGTGCTAGCGCAATTTCCGTCGTCGGCTCGCTAAACTCAAACTCGAAATCGTGAGGTGCTAGCGCAATTTCCGTCGTCGGCTCGCTAAACTCAAACTCAAAATCCAGCGGCGAAACGAACGCTGTGGGGTGGCTAAACTCGAACTCTAAATCATGCAGCGAGAGCACCGATGTTGTCGGCTGACTAAACTCAAAAGTTGGAACCAATGTGGGCGGCTCGAGCGCTATGGTTCTGAAAAAAGGGCCCAGGTGCAGCGTAGCGTTCGGCTTCCCCCGAGAATTTGCCATCACATCAGTTGAAGGTCCGAGGCCCAATTTGCCAAATGTGAAACCGATATCCAAAGTTGGCTCGGCTATTCCTTTAGAATTTAAGCTGGCGCCCGGTGATATAGCCGGGGTTGGGGTAGAAACGGTTTGTACCGCAGTAACTCCGTTCGGACCTATTTCAACACTCACTGCAAATTCTGGTCCTATCGCTAAACCGAATGAGTTTGTGATGCTTGGGTCAGCTGGTTCGACCCCAAACATTGCTCCAGGCGAGAATCCTCGAACAACATCCCGTTCGTTTACGTGTTGGCCAAATATAGCATCGAATATTCCAGTAATTGTCGACGCATTTTCTTCGTTATTGTCCACCTTCTATTTCCTTCTCGATTTCTGCATAATGAAATCTATAAATTCTTCTCTACTTATTCCCACCGAAATACTTGGGTCATAGTAGACACGTGCAAGTCCCACACCGAAATCTGACAAAATTAGTTGCCCATTCGAAATTGAATATAAATTATAATCCGTTTCGTTCACGCCATTTATTGGATTTATCGCGTAAAAGCCATTAAAACCCACACAATTTTGAAATTGAAATTTAGTAATATTTGAGCTTATAAACGTAATCGCACCAAATATTTCATTCTTTGAGTCGACCCCTACCCGCGAAAAGCAAATTGAATTCTGTTGTCTATATTGATTTATCAACCCGCGCACGGATGCACCCCGAAGGAGAAGCCGCGACAGGAATACTCGGTATTTGTTTTCCGCAGCATCAAATATATTATTAGATATAATAATAAAATAATTTGACGATGAAGAATTTGAATATTCAACTTCTATATTTGAATAAAAACCCACAGAATCCACGTATGAACGCACTATATTTCGCGAATCAAATTCTGTTTCTGTGTCGACAACAATATTCACCTTAACAGTTTTCGACCATCTAAATATTTGTTTCGCAGAACTTAGTCTGGGGTCCCTTCCGAATATAATATTGGAAATAGCCTGAGCAGGACCTATGCTTTCATCTGGCTCTGATCCTTTCGAAATACCGCCCGCAAAAACAAGAAAAGAAATAAATATAGAGACCGCAAGTACCCCGCCGGAAGCTTTCGATATATTCATCCTCAACAGAGATCGCAGCATTTTTAGCGTGTCCTCAAAATTTCCTAATTCTGGCTCTAGTTTGACTCATAATATTTGCACCCATAGACACTTTAACTACTATGACAATCGCATACCTGCTCAGTTGACCGCCGTTCCTTATTTAGCGATTTGCGAACACTTCCTCAAAGAACGGAGCAATTCTAAAATCATGGGTTATTCGCCCCCTTCTTATTGTGCGTGAATGCAATGCCCCCTCATCGTTCGAGGTCCAGTTAGTGACCTTAACCCAGATGCCTT
The DNA here is from genome assembly GCA_965267185.1 of Alphaproteobacteria bacterium. Taxonomy (GTDB): domain Bacteria; phylum Pseudomonadota; class Alphaproteobacteria; order UBA6615; family UBA6615. The sequence goes on from OZ253937.1 coordinate 1,736,180, forward strand.
TTCCAGGCTGTTGGAGCTTTTCTAGCGGGAACAAGCGAGTGTCTTTTTCATCAACGTTCTCGATGCGGCTATGCCGTTGGATATCCGCAACACTAACCCCAAGTTGTGCCGAGATCGTCGCAATCAATTCGTCCCAGGGCATATGTCGTTTATCCATATCCATATGTCGGCCAACTGCTCCGATGTTGCGGAATCGAAGCAAGGCGTGGCGAGGGGCACGAGACTGCAAAAGATTCGCCATTTCTGCAATTGCAGGCTCGTTAATGCCACGCGCCACGATGGTACCGGTGTTTACAATCATGCGGGCATCTATCGCGTTGTCGAGAGCCCGGAGCTTCTTGTTCGCGCATCTAAGGTTGTCGATCGCTTCGTACCAGTCGTCGTTGTCGGCACCGTTCATCGAAATGTAGACGTAACGAAGGCCTGCAGATTTCAGTTCGGCTGCATAATCGACGCTGGCTAATCTCAGCCCGTTTGTGAGAAGCACCGGCCGGTGACCAAGGCTTTTTATCTGGCGAATGATCCACGGTAGTTTTGGGTGCAGCGTCGCTTCAGCGCCAGCGATTCGAATCAACGTCTTGCGGGGAAACTTAGCAATGCAGTCAATCAAGCTGCTCGCATCCATGTCCGGAATTGTGCGGTCGGGAATGTAGCAATTGGCGCAGTTCATGTTGCAACGGTGTGTGATATCCACCATCACTGCCGTGAATGGGTGATCTTCGGGTGCAAATACGGGGTAGCGCGTCATCGAGCTGTCTCCTTGAACATTCCGAGAAGCGCGTAGCGCTCGGTCGGCCCCGTATTAATGACCATATGTGGCCAAGCCGCGTTGATGAACCATACCTCTCCGACGCTCATAGGCACGTCGACGATCTGACTTTTGTAGACGATTTGGAACGAATGCTCGCCGGATAGGAGAGCCACAAACCGGCGATGCGTTCCGTCGTCGATGTGAAGCGGCAGTGCGTCACCTGGATCGAGAACGCCGATTCGGCATCGATATGCGTCAGGTATGAGCCGGTAAATTTCCATCGCCGTTGTCGGATCATTGATATCGAACTCTGTGTATGCCGCAGGGTCGTCTCCAGCACAGCCCCGACGAGTTTTTTGGAGTGCGATCTGTCGATAGTTGGAGAGCCGATAGTCCGGGCTTTCCCCTGGGAGCCCAGCTAACGCTCGGTGGCGCGAACTCGTGCCCGTTGTGTCGCGACTGGATTTTGAGACAGCGTAGTTCACCAGCGAATTAACCGATGCTGTGGATAACTGACCAAGATAACGGAACGACGGATCACGCCGGGCGGCGCGAAGCGCCCGTCGTTGATCCGGTGCCAATCTGCGATGTTGCATGTCAGCCATTGCTTTGTCCGTTCGGTGGCCTGAACGAATAGTTGACACCCGTTGGACGAAAGCCGACGCGCCGCATAAATTTATGCGCTCGGTCAATATCGATGCCGGACGACACGTGAATCTGAATGTCCTTCGCGCTCCTTACCTCCGCCCACTTAATAAAGGCCCGCAGAAGCTTCAAAGCCGCCTGACCGCCGCCGAGAGATGCCCGCGTCGCCCGCTCGACGTAAAACGACAGCGCCATGGCGACGATACCATCACCAACAATGAAAGAGTTTGCGGCGCATAGTAGGAAGCCAACCGGGCGGTCGCTCCGTTCGGCGATTAGCAGCCCGTACGCATTCGGCCGGTCGAGCGCGCGCTGAAAAAGGCCTCTCCGCTTTTCCAAGTCATATTCAAAATCACGCATATGGCTCGCCGCATGAAACTCTAGAGAAAGCGATATCAAGCTTTCGATGTCCGCCTCGTCTTTCGCCAGCCGCACACGGATGCCTGTCGGCGGGCGCACCTTTTTCTGTTTCGGGGGCGCCGAGTAAGGCGGTGCAACTGTCGCTTCGGTAACGCTCATCTCTCCCTCAATCCTTCGTCGCGGTAGCGGAATAGCGGCGCCAGCAGGAACTCGACCAGGGGCCGGTCGCCGGTTTTGATTTCAACGGCCGCCGACATGCCGGCGGTGAGGTTGACGGTGCGCCCGTCGACCTCCATCTGCGCGCGATCCATGGCCACCTGGGCGCGGTAGACCAGGCCCAGGTCGGGGTCTTCGACGGCGTCGCGCGAAATATGCTCGACCCGCCCGTCGATAGTGCCGTAGCGGGTGAACGGAAACGTATCGAGCTTGACCTCGACCGGCTGGCCGGCCTCGACGAAGCCGATATCCTTGTTGAGCACATTGGCCTCGACCATCAGGCGGCCCTCGCGCGGCACGATGACCATCACCGGCTCGGCGGTGGTGACGACGCCGCCGATGGTGTGGGCGGCGAGCTCCTGCACCATGCCGTCGACCGGCGCGGCCAACAGCTGCAGACGCGCGCGCTGCTCGGCCTTGCGCAGCTCCTGCTGCGCGATGGTCGCCTGGCGCTCGACGTCGGCGAGCTCGGTCAACAGGTTGTGGCGAATCTCATCACGGGTCTGGCGCAGATCCTCGTCCACGGCATCGAGCGCCGCAACCGCCTGTTGCAACTGGAAACGCCCGGCCGCCAGGTTACCCGCCATCTCCGACTGCTCCTGGGCCAGCGCCAGATAGGTGGTGCGGGCGACATACCGTTTTTCGGAGAGGATCTTGTAGGCGCCGACCCGCTCGTCGAGCAGCGGCAGGGTGTTCTCCAGACTGTCGACGACTTCGGCGGTGGCGAAGTATTCGGCTTCGCGGGCGTCGCGCGTTTTTTTGAGTTCGGCGAGGCGGCCGGAATAGTCGGCGGCCTGGGCCTGCATCAGGCGCACCTGCATGTTGATTAACTGGGGCGGCACGCCGGCCGGCGCGAGGAAAACCTTTTCCGGCGTCCGCAGATTGGCGAGCAGAGCCTCGATGCGGGCGATGCGGACACGGGCGAGCGCCAGATCGTCGGTGAGGCGCTGCCGGTCGGCGTCGGACTCGGTGGGGTCGAGCTCGAGCAGCGGGTCGCCGGCGCGGACCGCCTGGCCGTTGGCCACGTGAATGGCGCGGACCACGCCGGTCTCGAGCGGCTGGATGATTTTCACCTGACCGGCCGGGGCAAGCTTGCCTTGCGCCACCGCAACAATGTCGATGCGGCCGATCCACGACCACGCGACGGCGATGACCAGGAAGGCGCAAAGCGACAGGGCGATCGCCCGGGCCAAGGGGTGCGCCGGCGACTCCTCGATTTCGAGCGCCGCCGGGAGGAAGGCGCGTTCATCGGAGCCACGTCCCGTGACGGCTGTGCCCGCGGGGGGTGGCGCGCCTCCAGCGCCTGACGCCGGTGGCGCCGGTGGGCTTGTATCCCAGCCGGCCTTTGACAACGCTTCGCCGTGCAGGCCTTGATCGGCTTCCGGGGCGGCGCCGCGAACGGGCTTAGCCGGCGGCGCTTCTCCGCGTCCAAGTCCAGCCGGAGCCGGCCGGGGGGCGAGCTTGAGATCAAGCGGCTTCATAGTCCCCCGCTTGCAGGCGATGGAGCGCGGCGTAACGGCCGCCGGCGGTCAGCAATTCGTCGTGGGTGCCGTCCTCGACGATCTGGCCGGCATCGATGGTGATGATACGGTCAGCGTCGCGCACCGCGGCCAACCGGTGGGCGATGATAACCACCGTGCGGCCGGCGCAGATGCGGCGCATATTTTGCTGGATGATGCGCTCGGACTCGTAGTCGAGCGCGCTGGTGGCCTCGTCGAAGATGAGCACGCGCGGCTCGGTGATCAGCGCCCGGGCGATGGCCACGCGCTGGCGCTGGCCACCCGATAATGTCGAGCCGCGCTCGCCGATAATGGTGTCGTAGCCTTGCGCCAGTTCGAGGATAAATTCGTGGGCGCCGGCGAGGTTGGCGGCAGCCACCACGCGGTCCATGCCGATCGCCGGATCGGAGAGCGCGATGTTATCGTAGACCGTGCCGTTGAACAGCACGTTCTCCTGCAACACGACGCCGACCTGGCGGCGCAGCCACACCGGATCGATCATCGCCAGGTCGACCCCATCGATCAGCACGCGGCCGGATTCCGGCACGTGCAGGCGCTGGATCAGCTTGGCGAAGGTGCTCTTGCCCGAGCCCGACGGGCCGACGATACCGACAATTTGGCCCGGGGTGATCTCCAGATCGATGCCACGCAGCACCTCCGGCGCATCGGGGCGATAGCGAAACCGCACCTGGTCGAAGGTGATTTGCCCTTTCACCGGCGGCAACGTCACGCGGTTGGGCGCCAACACCGGCTCGGGCGGCGCGTTCAAGACATCGCCCAGCCGGGCGATCGAGATGCGCACCTGCTGGAATTCCTGCCAGAGTTGGGCGAGACGCAACACCGGGGAACTCACCCGCGCCGCCAGCATGTTGAACGCGACCAGCTGGCCGACTGTGATGTCGCCCCCGACCACCAGCTTGGCGCCGACGTAGAGCGTCGCGGCGATGGTGATCTTGTTAATGAGGCTGGCGCCCTGCGAGGCGATGTTGTTGAGGTTGGCGGCGCGGAACCCGGCCCTGACGTAGGCCGCGAGCTGCTCCTCCCACTTGGTGTGCATCTGCGGCTCGACCGCCATGGCTTTCAGCGTCTCAACGCCGTTGACCGCTTCGACCAAAAACGCCTGGTTGGCGGCGCCGCGCTGGAATTTTTCTTCGAGGCGGCGGCGCAGGATCGGCGTGACGAATATCGACAGCGCGACGTAGAAGGGCAGCGACGCCAGCACGATGTAGGTGAGCGTCGGGCTGTAGACATACATCACCGCGAGAAACACGAAGGTGAAGAACAGATCTATCACCAGGGTCAGCGCCGAACCGGTGAGGAACTCGCGGATGTTCTCAAGCTCGCGCACGCGTGCCACCGTCTGGCCGGCCTGGCGCGCTTCGAAGTAGGCCACGGGCAGCGCCAACAGATGGCGGAACAGTTTGGCGCCGAGTTCCACATCCACCCGGTTCGTAGTGTGGGCGAAAATGTAGGTGCGCAGGCCGCCGAGCAGCACTTCGAACACCGACACCACGACGAGGCCGAAGACCAGCACATCGAGAGTGGTGAGCCCCTTGTGGACCAGCACTTTGTCGATCACCACCTGGAAGAAGATCGGCGTCACCAGGGCGAACAGCTGGAGGAAAAACGAGGCGATCAGCACCTCGTAGAAGATGCGCTTGTATTTGAGGATCGCCGGGATGAACCAGGCGACGTCGAAGCGCCGTGCGCCTTCCGCTGCGCCGGCACGGCGGGCCAGCAGGATGAGTTCGCCGGTCCAGGCGGCTTCGAACACATCGCGAGAAATCGTGAGCGGCCGCTCTTCCAACGGGTCCTGGATTAAAACGCGATCCTCCGCCACCTTGGCGACAATGAAATAGTGGCCGTCGCTGTGGCGCGCGATTGCGGGCAGCGGCGTCTTCTGCAGACGCGTCCAGCTCGACCGATGGTTCTTGACCTTCAGACCGACGGATTTGGCGGCGCGTAGAATATCCGGTGTATCGAACGGCCGGTCGGCGCGGCCAAACTGATGTTTGAGCTGATCGGCATCGCCGGGAATGCGGTGGAACCGCATGAGTACCACCAGGGAGGCAAGTCCGGTATCGACTAAATTATCTTTGCTCATAACCCAAACGCACCGTCCAGAAACCCGCCGAAAAACCATAAACCCGCATTCGACGACTACGCCATTCGAACGCTCCACTCCGCTGGTGACGGAGCTTCTGCTGCGCAATCAGCCACCGAGTTTTGGAGAACAGACCGGCCCGACCGGATCGTTAGGTCATGTTCGATTGCCATTTTCTCATCCCCCAACACCACTATGACGCGACAGTGGTTTCGCCGGTCGCTGCAAGGCCTAGCAAGTTCGATCTGGCCTCGATCTGCAATTCGGCGCTTAAAAGCAATAAAATACTGATATTTTACCATCTTTTATTGCTTTCTGTGCGAAGGATACGATGAAACAAATGCCCACCGTCAATCGATGTTTTGTGTCACACCCGCGACAACTGTGGATAAAATAGGCTACCGTCACGATTTACACACGCATAACGGGGCGTCCGGATCGACGCGAAAAACACACCGGGAAATTCGAAAATGCCTTGCAACGCCTGGTTGTCGAAGTACCGGCTCTAAAATTCTAAAGAGTTGTCGAAGCGCTATAACTCCGCCATATCTGAACTGTGGAAAACCGCAAAAATTTTTAGGTTAGGCAACGCGCCAAGCCCTCAAATTATTCACCTTCGGTGCATACCCGGAAGACCACGCCCAAATCGAACCCACAAACGACAAAACTCCGGCAAAAGCCGGGGTTTGAAACGAAAACCCTTCGGGATCTTCGCTGTCCGCAGCTAAACAAAAAAGGCCCGCTTG